>NZ_AYKH01000022.1 GCF_003788635.1 Salinisphaera orenii subsp. orenii MK-B5 | reverse complement strand
CGGCTTCGGCCCGTCGTATGACGCCGTCGGCTAATCCGACCTACGGAGCTATGGACCTACGGAACGCTCAGCCACGTAGGTCGGCTTAGGCCACAGGCCGTAAGCCGACGGAAACGCCCGCCAGGCTCGGTGCGATCTGCAGATGCCCGGATGGTCGCGGCTTCGGCCCGTCGTATGACGCCGTCGGCTAATCCGACCTACGGAGCTATGGACCTACGGAACGCTTAGCTACGTAGGCCGGCTTAGGCCAAAGGCCGTAAGCCGACGGAAAAGCTGATATATGGCTCCGGGCTTTTGGGTAGAAACGCGGTAGACGCCATTGAATCTCGAAGCCAACTTCGTGCCGCACGACGGCGGCCATTTTTGCCCGGAGCTCTCAAGCTTCGTCGAGGCGTTGCTTGACGACACGCGCCAATGCCTGGAAATCGTCGAGGTGATGCCAGGTGCTCGCGTGAACGATATTCAGGTCGATCTACTGATAGTTGTGGATCGCGACGTTGCGAAAGCCGACTGCGGCCTTGAGTTGCGTTTGCAGTGTCGAATCGATCAATCCGAGGTGCGCCAGGCCGTCGAACGCTTCGCCCATCGTGGCTGGGGCCGGCTCTTCGGTGGTCGTCAGCATATGCGTCGCCATATCGACACAGAGTTGCACCGCCCGTGTGAGGTTCAGCGTCAATATGTCTTGACGGTCCTGATCGGCGCGGAGTTCGGCGATACTCGCAGCGCGTTTTTCTTCCAGGCGACGCACGCACTTGCGTAACGACTCCAGTTTTTCGGCCAGTATCATCCGATCCATGCGTCGCGTCGTTCCTTGAGCAGGCGGTCGCGGTAGGGTAAAAAATCGGCGCTGTCGATGAGTAGCCGAGTGACCTGCGCCGGATAGTCCCCACTGTTGCGGCTATAGAGCACCTGGCCATCCAGCACGGCGCTGCGTGCGATCGGGATACCGGCGGTTTTGAGATCGATGAGATCAACAGGCCGTCCGTACAAGCGAGCCAGCGCCGCTATAAGCTCTGCGCGGCGTTCGCTAGCCAGCGCGTGATCCCCGAGTAGCGCGATGTCCAGATCGCTATCTGTCCTCGCCCGGTCATGGGTCACGGAGCCGAACACCATACCCAGGCGGATATCGGGCTGGGCCGCAAGAAACCGCTTTATGGGCTCGAGGGAAGGATCGGCGGTCATGATGTTGAAGGTATGTGACCTGTGAACATCAATAATACGCGAGGAGGTGGGAAATCCGCGCCCTATCGGTGCGGCCGACTCTGACCTTCGGGAGCGCCTGCAGATTTTTGAGATCACCTATGACGCTCGGCTCTACAGGCAAGGCGTCTGCTGAGGGCGTTCGATAGCGTGACAGAGACCGGCTTCGTTCAAGCAAGTGTCTTGTGCGGATGCGCGGGCTACCTTGCTTGCCCAGAAAGGTGGCTGGAAAGAAGCGCACCCGGAACAGCGCCGATACCGCCCGTTTACTGCGACGCGCAGCACCGACGGGATGTAGCCACAAATCGAGCCGCGTTTGCGGCTCTCGAGCAGGCTGGCCGCACCGGCGCGGTACGCCGGACAGCCGTCGGCACTACGCGTTTCAACCGCTGCGTCAACGGGGCTTGAATACCAACGCAGTGCGCGGCTGTTCGGCTAATACGGTTCACGCCGTCATCACTATCCGACGACCGGACGGGCGGGCCACGCCGGGCGATCCGGGCCTTGCCCTAATTGGCTTACAAGAGCCGGGCCATCGGTTACCGCGAACGGCGTCGGTAGCCGCATTTCAACGCATGCGCGCCACCATGCGAAGCCTAGTCGACCAGCCGGTCGATCTTGGCCGCACTGATGAAGTCGTTGTCGGACAGGCCGTTGATGGCGTGCGTGGTGAGTTCGATCGTGCACTGGTTATAACCGAACGTGATGTCCGGATGGTGGTCCTCGCAGTGCGCGATATAGGCCACGGCGTTCACGAAGGCCTGCGTGTGATAGTAGTTCTTGAACTTGAACTGCCCCACGATCTTCGCGTCGCCATCGCTCGTCCAGCGGTCGGAGAGCTGGCCAAGCCGCTCCGACACATCGGATGCGTTCATGGGCTGGGTGCCGCCTTCGCAGGGCGCGCAATGGCGCTCGGCTAGTTCGGTCATGGCGGTGTCCTGTAGGTAAATGACCACTCGACGATAACACCCGTACGCGACGGTATTAACAGTCGTCGCGCTTTTGCGCGATCGGCCGCGGCGTCGCACAATGCGGCCTCATCCACGAAGCAATGCCATGAGTTACGCCGACGACAATCTCATCTGGATCGATCTCGAGATGACGGGCCTGAGCCCCACGGAGGACCGGATCATCGAGATCGCCACGATGGTGACCGACAAGAACCTGCAGGTGCTCGCCGAAGGCCCGGTCATGGCCGTTCATCAGCCGGAGCATCGTCTGGCCGGCATGGACGCCTGGAACACCCGTCAGCACACCGGCTCCGGGCTGGTCGAGCGAGTGCGCGACAGCGACATCGACGAGGCCGCGGCCGAGGCGCGGACGCTGGCCTTTCTGGCCGAGCACGTGCCCGCGCAGGCCTCGCCGATGTGCGGCAACAGCATCTGCCAGGACCGCCGTTTTCTCGCGCTCTACATGCCGAAGCTGGAGGCCTACTTCCATTACCGGCATATCGACGTCAGCACGCTCAAGGAGCTCGCGCGGCGCTGGGCGCCGGAGGTCGCCTCGGGCTATACCAAGCAGTCCAGTCACCTGGCCATGGACGACATCCGCGACTCGATCGAGGAGCTGTCCTACTATCGGAATACACTGCTCCAGGTCTGATCCGGGCGGCGGGCTGGGGCGTCGGTTAATTGACGGTCCCGTCGGGGCGTGCTAAAAACGATACTGCAGCACAAAGAACAACAAGGGCGCTGTGGCTCTCGACCGATCAACAGGCGAGGCCTTTCGGAGGAACCGGCGCAGGCCGGTTAAAAGATGAGCTTCCCGCGATGTCCACCTTAGGTGGCGACCAAAAACAACAAGCACGGGAACGCAGTTGAAGGCTCCTCACGGAGCCTTTTTTTTTGAGCGGCGTTCCGGGTTTGTGGCCGGAATGATCGGCTACTTCTTGACCTGATCGAACGCCGCCAGCGCTTCGCGCCGCGAGGCCTTCAGGTCCACGATGGGCTCCGGATACGTGTCGCCGAGTACCACGCCGGCATCCGCCAGCGCCTTGCCCGGTGCGGCCCACGGCGCGTGGATATGCTTCGCGTCGAGGTTCGCCAGCTCCGGCACCCAGCGGCGCACATAGTGGCCGTCGGGGTCGAAGCGCTCGCCCTGACGGGCGGGGTTGAAGATGCGGAAGAAGGGCGCCGCATCCGCGCCGCAGCCGGCGGCCCACTGCCAGCCGAGCGTGTTGTTCGCCAGATCGGCGTCCACCAGCGTGTCCCAGAACCAGCGCTCGCCATGCTGCCAGGCCACGCGCAGGTTCTTGGTCAGAAAGGACGCCACGGTCATCCGCAGGCGATTGTGCATATAGCCGGTCGCCCAGAGTTCGCGCATGCCGGCGTCCACCATCGGTATGCCGGTGGTGCCGCGCTGCCAGCGCGCCAGGCCCTCGTCGTCGCCCGACCAGGGGAACGACTCGAACCGCGTATCCAGCGGTCGCTCGGGCGTCTCCGGGAAGTGATAGAGCACGTGGTGGGCGAACTCGCGCCAGCCGATCTCGCTCAGAAACGTATTCGCGTCCGCGCGATCCCCGTCCCGGCCGTGTTCGGCCAGCCATTCCTCGACGCGATGCACGACCTGGCGCGGCCCGATCTCGCCCCAGTGCAGATGCGGCGACAGATACGAGGTGCCGAGGACCGCCGGCCGATCGCGGTCGGTGGCGTAACGCCCGAGGACATCGTCCACGAAGTGGTCGAGCCGATCGTGCGCGCCGGCCTCGCCGGGCGTCCAGGCTTCGCGAATGCCTTCGTCCCAGCGGATGTCGGGCAACAGGCCGAGCGCGTCGAGCGATTCCGAGCCGATGCGGTCCCAGACCGCCGGCAGTTCGGACGGCGCGGCCAGCGGCGTGGCGACCGGCCGGTCCCGCACGGCTTTCCAGAAGGGGGTGAAGACCTTGTAGGGGGCATTCTGCCGCGTCGAGACCGTCCAGGGTTCGTAGAGCAGATGCGCGGGAAAGCTCGCGGTCTCGATGCTCTGGTCGTCCAGATGGGCCTTGACGCGCTTGTCCCGTTCGATCGTGTGCGGATCGTAGAGCCGGTTCCAGTAGACCGCCGTGGCGCCGCTTTCCTCGATGAGCCGATCGAGCGCGTCGGCGCTCGGCCCCCGGCGAATGATCAGGCGCGAGCCCAGGGCCTCCAGATCGGCCGCGAGTGCGGCCAGCGAGAAGTGCTGCCATACGCGTTGCGCGCCGCCCGGGGCCTCGTCGCCGAGCTCGTCGGGGGCTTCGATGAATACAGGGACAACGGTATCGAAATCGCCGTCGAGCGCGGCGCACAGAGCCGGATTGTCGGCCAGCCGCAGATCACGCCGAAACCATACGATTGCGCGTTTTTTCATCGAAGTTCGCCTATCAATGCGTGTGCGAAGTGGGCCGTGTACGCGTGCGCCGGGCATGCGGATGACAGGCCGGCCGTCGGCTCGTTATAACCGACCGGACACGTTCATGGTGCGCCGAACGGCTTGGCTGACAGGGCCTGACAATTCGGCGTTCAGCTCGATCGCGAGATCGGCGCGTGGAACGATCCGCGCTTGATCGGTATGGATCCGTACCGATACCACACCGCGTGTCCCTGCGGCGGTCAGCCGATCGGGCGCTCATCGCATCGTGTCGTCGCCGGGCCCGGTCGGTCGAGAATACGGCACGGCAGCAAGCGGCCCGACAACGGGCGTCGTGGTCTCGGAACAAGCCCGTAGCGATATCGAATTCGCGGCCACGGGACGACGAAATGCGGCGAGGCCACCGGCAAGTGCCTGTGAACGCCCGGGGTAAGGTAACGGTAGCGCCGGGCTCGATCATGCATGCGGGAACGATAGGGCTCAGGCGGACGCCATGTATCCGCAGAGGCGCCAGCCGCCTACGCGCGGTCGCCGAAGTACACAAAAGCCTGTCGGCGTGACGATGACGAGGGGCGGTCTGTCAAAGGGGGTGCTCTTCGTCGATGCCCGGAGCTGCGGCGCCGCTGTTCAATACATATGCCTGGTTCTCACCCCGCGGCGGGCGGCAGGGCACTCGGTCGCACGATTCATGTAGCGATGAGACAAGAGCCGGCGACATGGAAAACGCGTCGCAGGCCCGAGTTGCGTGATGGAGCGGTCCGTCGATCCACCGGAGCATCGGCGAAGCCGTTCGAGCCGCGCATCGGCCGGTAACGGAGGCCGTCGAGGACAGGGGCGTTACCAATGGGTGCTGGTCGAAGCGCTGGTAGGATCGCGGAAGCGCTTAACGCCATACAAAAATTTTGGGACAGATGGGCCAAGTGTGGGGTATACTGTGCGCCAGCTTCTTGGAGGTGTAGCAAGCACTCGCCTCCAAGATCGTCACGCGGGACGAGGCCGCGTGGCGACATCGCTTCCGGGGGAGGCACTGTGACGAGTGAAGCAGCGAAGCCCGTGGCCGCCGTGCCACGCGCAGCGCCAATAACGTACGCCGCGACTTTGACCGTTGGGCTTGTCTTCAGGGCAGGCGTGTCGCCGGGTGATCCGTCCCGTTGCGCGGACGCGCGAGCCGGGGTTCTGTTCGCGGGCGGCAGCGGGCTGGCCGGTAACGACGGTGGCGCGCCGAGCACGCAAATCGGCCGCGAGCCGATCCTCAGGCCCATTGCCGGCTCGTTTTCAAGCGATCCGGCGGGTAGGCGCGAGCAATATACCCTCAAGTTGGAACAGGATGCGCCGATAACCTTCAGGCTTGCGTCTGCAAACCCGATGCCGGTTCGGTGAGTAGGCCGTTGCCGGCCATGCTGTTCCAGTTCCAGCTGCGGGATGTCGTGGTTGAACTGCTGTCTCTCTTCGGAGCGCCAACCGCGCATTGGCACAGCCCACGCTCTGGCCGAATATCCTGTTCCCGGTTGCCCCGCGCTGGGGGTGGTCGAGCAACGCCAACAATCAGTCATAACCGATACATCCAATGACCGAATCGCATCAGGGGGGCACAGACCCCAGTCAATCGAACGCCGTGGGGCGGGATGACGAGATCGATCTCGCACGGCTTTGGGGACTGCTGTGGGGCGGGCGTTGGAAGATCGTCGCGTTTGTCGTTGCCGCCTTGCTGTGCGCCGTGTTCTATCTGTTTGTGGTGCAACCCACGTATCAGACCGACGCACTGCTCAAGATAGAAGACGAGGGCTCGCAACCGCTGCAGGGGGTGACCAACGATCTCAAGCAGCTTGCGGGCAAGGGTACGAGCCTGGCCGAATCCGAAATCCCGATCATCAAGTCGCGCACGGTGCTGGGCGATACGGTCGAGGGTCTCGGGCTGGAAACGGTGAGCGCACCGGCCTATTTCCCCGTAATCGGCCAGGCCGTGGCCGAGCGCCGCAAGCTCGGCCCGCTCGCCTCGAGCGCCGTTCCGCCGGACGCCGAATCATGGTTCGGGCGCTATGCCTGGCAACCCGTACACGCGACTGTGGAGCGGATGAACGTACCGGATGACCTCCTGGGCGAGGCATTCACCTTGCGTGCGCTGGGCGGCGGCCAGTATCTGTTGTTCGGCCCGGAAGGCGACAGGATCCTGAAAGGGTCCGTCGGCGAAGTGGCCGAAGGCGAGACATCGACGGGCGCGGCCGTCGGTGTGTTCGTCAGCGACATCGCGGTCAGCAATCCGCCGACGGATTTCAACGTGACCCGTCGCGCCGCGCTCTCCGTGGTTGGAGAACTGCAGGACAAGCTCCGCGTGGTCGAGGAGGGCGATGAAAGCGGCATCGTGCGCATCAGCCTGGAAGGCAAGGATAAAGCCCGAATAGCGAATATCGTCAACTCAGTGGCGAACAACTATCTGCGCCAGAATGTCGAAGCGCGCTCCGCGGAAGCGGAAAAGAGCCTTGAGTTTCTCGATAAACAGATGCCGGAGCTCAAGGCCGAGCTGGAAGCGGCCGAATCCAGGCTCACCCAGTATCAGGAGAAAAACGACACCATCGATCTGGGCAAGGAAGGCCAGGCGCTGCTTGACCAGATGGTGGCGATCGAGGATAAACGCTCGCAGCTTGAGCTCAAGATCGCCGAGTTGCGTCAGACCTATACCGGACAGCATCCGGCGCTCCAGGCCGCACGCGACCAGATGGAGCAACTGGCGCAGGAAAAGCAGCAGCTGGACGAGCGCATCGGCAGCCTGCCCGGCGCCCAGAAAGAAATGTTCGGCCTGCGTCGGGACGTCGAGGTCAATACCCAGCTCTACACCGCCCTGCTCAACCGCGCGCAGCAACTCAGGGTGATCAAGGCGGGCACGGTCGGCAACGTCCGTATCGTCGACCAAGCCGTACAGCCCATGAGATCCGTCAGCCCACGAACAGCGCTCGTTCTGATGCTGGCGATCATACTGGGCGGCCTGCTCGGCGTGGCCTTCGTTTTCGTACAGGCCGCGATTCGCCGCGGCGTGGACGACCCGAAGGCGATCGAGAACCGCCTCGGCCTGTCGGTATACGCCGTCGTGCCTTTCAGCAATTGGCTGGAGCAGCAGTCGGCACGGTCCCGTAGAAGGCGCCAGCCCCTGCCTTTGCTTGCTCGCGATAATCCCGAGGAAATTGCCGTTGAGGCCTTGCGCAGTATGCGCACCAGCCTGTATTTCGCCCAGACGGAGGCCGACAGCAACGTCATCCTCATGACCGGCCCAACGCCGGGCATCGGCAAGTCGTTCGTCAGTGTGAACCTGGCCTATTTGCTAGCAGAGGTCGGCCAGAGCGTCGTGGTTGTCGACGCCGACCTGCGCAAGGGGCGGATACACGAGTTCTTCAAGGACCGGCAACGCGCCCCGGGCCTGTCCCAGGTTCTGACGGGCCAGGTCGAATTGGACGATGCGCTACGCACGTCCGAGGATCTCGAGTTCAGCGTTTTGACTACGGGGCAGTTGCCCCCGAACCCTTCCGAGATGCTCATGCGCAAGACATTCCCGCAGTTGCTCGAGCGCCTGAAAAAGCGGTTCGACATCGTGCTGGTGGATGCACCGCCGGTGCTCGCGGTTACGGATGCGGCCATCATCAGAGCGTCATTACCCGGCGTCGTTACGTTCATGGTAGCTGCCGCCGGCCGGCATCCAATGGCCGAACTGGAAGAAACCGCAAAACGCCTTACGAGCCGCGATCATAAGGTGGCGGGGGTCGTATTCAACGCCTATCAGAAGAAGCACGCCAGCTACGCTGGGGGATACAGCTATTATCAATACGAGTATAAGAAATAACCTTGAACTTTTAGCCGACAGGAGCTAGCACGCTGCCACCTCTGCTCCCTTGATTTCCAGAGTCAGAACTTTCTGGACAAGGTCGATAGTGTGGCGGCCTGTCACTCTAGTTAATGGCCCGCATGCAGATTATCCCCTGGCTGATAGACATGGTCATTCTTGAACTGAGTACCAGTGTGGAGAGTGTTCGCATCTGCCGGATGGAGGTTCAAGGCGTAACAGCGGGCGCCGTCGGCCTCAGTGCGGCCAACACTGGTATTGGCATCACAGGTCACTGGCTGTGCCGCGCTAGCGACGGATGCCTGTTACAACGTTTGAGGACGACTAGTGGCCACCTGGCGTCTGCCCTATGCGCTGACCGCAACCTTGGCCTGTGGCGCTGGTCATCGTCACTAAGCGCCGACGTTCAATAAAAAACCAACATATAAATCAAACCGTGCTTTCGTTACATTAAAAATTGCTGATGTTCGGCAAAACTTGCGCATGCAAGAAAATATTCGCCTAACGTCTAGTGGGTAGTTGAGAATGCAGCACGATTCGGTAAGCAGTCCATTGATATTTATAGGCGCCGGCCGTACAGGAACTTCGATTATATCGGAGACCATTATGCGGCACTGCCAGTTAGCTTACCCATCACAATATAATAGTAAATTTCCAAGCATTGCGGCCGTCAATCGACTTCGTATGCTGTTTGATAACAGGGCCTATCGGTTGGCGGGGCAGAAGAAGCAATTGAATTCGGTCGGCATGCTAAACAGGGTGCTTTGGAATCCCTCTGAAGCGTACCCAATGTGGTCTTACGTCACGCCGTCGGATATCGATTTTTCGACTGATTTCTTATTAGGTAGACGGGGAGGAGACGCGTCGCGCGAATTTGCATTGAAATATTTTTCTGAAATGACGCGGCTTCAGGGCAAAAGTAGGTGGTCGTGTAAAATCACCGGCCCATCACGTATTGGTTATCTTCTTAGTCTGTTCCCGCAGGCTCGATTTGTCCTAGTGACTCGCTCATTGATTCCGACGATATCCTCTTTTCTTAATGTTGGGTTTTGGCATACACGCGGGAGCCGCGGCCTCTGGTGGCATGGCGCGTGGTCGCGCGGCGAAAAATGTTGGGCCGCAGCGCAAGCAACGAGGCCAGAGTTGCTGACTGCCCTGCAAATTAAGAAAATAGAACAAGTGACGAAGCATGAGCTTTTGGAGTTCAAGCCTCCCTATCTAGAAGTACAGTATGAGGATTTCGTTAACGATCCAGAGCGTGTACTCCTTAAAATACTTAGTTTTGCTGGGCTCAATAGCGATAGGGCGTGTTGGCATTATGTGCGTGAAAATCCTCCGGTAAACAGAAACCGCGCCGACACCAAATACTTCGACGCACCCGTGTTGGAAGAAATAGATAATCTCTCACTAGATGATTTAAGCAAGAGACAGGAGCCGATAAGGAAGAGCTAGTGACGCCGCTTTTGGAACAGCTAGCATTGTGTTCTTCATGCCCGGCGTAGTTGAGTCAGTTGAAAGGGCGATGCGAAAGCTTCCGAACGTGCTAGTTGAGCGAGCGCATGAATGACGATGGAGTCATCAGGAGAACCAGAGGCCGCTTTATTGGTTGGAACTCAAGTGCGAGCTAGATATATTGAAATACTATTTAGTTCACAAGCGGAGACTCTTCCAGTTGCATGCATACACAGGCTCAAAGCGTCAAGCGTCAGTGAACCTGTCAACGTCTAAACAACCGAAACGTTAGGTTTCTAGTGAAATGGGGTTTGCTTAAAAGTCTTGTTGGCGAAAAAAATGGACTCCGATCTCAGCTAGTGCGGGGAGGCGTCGGTAGCATCTGCGTGCGGGTGGCTAACATCGCTCTTGTTTTTGTCATGGCAATTGTTCTTGCCCGTCATTTAGGGGTAGAAGGATACGGTGTCTATTCGTACGTTCTCGCTCTGGTGTCATTAATCGCGATTCCTGCACAACTGGGCTTGCCTGCCCTGGTTGTGCGCGAAACGGCCAAGGCGGAAGCTGAGCGTGATTGGGGGCGACTGCGAGGAGTTTGGAGGTGGGCGGGTTTGACCGCTAGCGCCTTCTCTTTGCTGCTGGCTATAACAGCCGGCTCGCTAGCATGGTTGTTTGCGGGCTCCTTCCGCAACGTAGAATTAGCTGCCTTTGTTTGGGGGGCCGCGTTTGTGCCACTGGTTGCATTGGAAAGCTTGCGTGGCGCTGCGTTGCGAGGACTGCGCAAAGTAGTACAAGGTCAACTGCCAAGCCAAATTATTCGGCCGGCATTATTAATAATAATTGTTCTAATTTATGGTGCATATATTCAGCATCCTGTGCGGGCTGATTATGCCATGGCCTTCAACGTGCTGGCTGCCGCCATCGCGTTCGCTATTGGGGCGTGGCTACTAAAACGCGAGCGGCCGCAAGCCTTGGTTGATGACTGTTCAAGACCTGTTTACGAATCGCGACGTTGGCTTAAGAGCGCACTACCGTTCGCGTTTATCTCCGGTTTGCTATTTATTAATACTCAGACCGATATAGTAATGCTGGGTTGGTTCCGTACAGCTCAAGATGTAGGCGTTTACAGTATAGCAGCAAAAGGCGCAATTCTTGCAATGTTTGGGTCTAAAATTATAGACATGGTGGCAAGGCCTTATTTCGCAAAACTTTACGCGGGCAATGAAACAAAAACAATTCAGCGGTTGGCTACCGTTTCAGGTCGCATTGGCTTTTCGCTTGCTATCTTGGTGACGATAGTTGTCGTATTGCTTGGAAAAGCTATGTTGCAGTTCGTTTTTGGGTCCGAATACGTTGTGGGATATCCCGCTTTGGTTATTTTAGTTTGCGCGCAGCTCGTTCGTGCCGGCTGCGGTATACCTAACGTTTTACTAGAGATGAGCGGCCACGAGCATTTAACGGCAAAAGTGATGGGGCTGGTAGCTTGTTCTAATATAATTCTGAATTTAGTGTTGATTCCCCTTTTTGGTATGGAAGGGGCAGCTCTCGCTACCGCCTGCACTGTGTTGATTTCGGGGGGCGCTTTGTCGTGCATGGTGCGCACTCGCCTCGGCGTGGATTGTAGTGCTCTCGGCTTGTTGGCCAACCGACGGTAAGCTTTTAATAAGCGTCGATCGGATTCAGGCGCTATATTGAGTTAAAGTTCTCACGAACGCAAAGGAATTCGCGGTTTCGTCAGCGGTTCATAGCGCATTGCGTTGATCAGCTTATTGTTGCTGATCGTAGCCGCCCCCGTTCGGAGCCGGCCGAGATAATGTCTGTACTAACCTTATCGGACGATCCAAGATCTGGCTGCGCCTTGCCTGGCCCTAGCGCGCTGGTGTTGATAATGAAAAGTCAACGTACGTCGTTAGATCTGTAACGCGGTAGATTTTCGGGTGAATAATCCTAGGATATTGGTGATCGCGGTTTTGTTCCATATACCGAAGGAGCACGGTTAGTCTGGGGCCAATCGAGTGTCGAGTGGTTGTTCGGGTTATTCGGATGTACTGGTTCACATGAAAATCACGGCTAGGACGATTCTCTGCTTTCGAATCGGCTGCTCGTGAGGATTACGGTTGCCTTCGGGTTGCGGCGCGCTTCTCATCAGGCTCACATACTGATAAACGCATTTAGACATGCTACAACGCCTTATCGAACGCAATCCTTACAGCGGTAGTTCTTTTCGGAGGCAATAAATGAAGCTCGCGATACATGAGAGGAAAGGAAGTTTTTCCGATCGCTGGATTGAGTTTTGTCAGGATCGAAGAATTCCGTACTTAGCGGTTGATATTTTTTCCGACGCACTTTTCGACACGCTCCGCGCTGAAGACGTCACTGCCCTTTTGGCCCATCCGCGGATGGGCGATCGCAGGTCGACGTTAGCAGCGCATGCGATTATTCAGTCGGTGGCTATATCTGGTCTATGTGAGGTATTTCCTTCACCAGCAGATTTTTGGCATTTCGATAACAAAATCGCGCAGAAGTATCTCTTCGATGCTCTCAATATTCCGACGCCCAGGACGCATGTATTCCTTCGTCGGGAAAAGGCGCTGGAATGGGCAGAGCAGGCGGAATTCCCCTGGGTCTTTAAACTCAAGGCCGGCGCTGGATCGGTAAATGTCTCACTTGTGCGTAACAAGCGGGAGGCGACGCGTAAAATTAACCGAATGTTCGGGCGGGGTTATTCGCCACATGCCGGCGCTAACCAGGACATCGTTAATAAGTTTGCTAAGCATAATCGGAATCGCGACTGGAAGGCCGTATTCGAACGCATCCCTAATACATTCAAGAACCAATTGCGAAAAGTTCGGGAGCTGCAAAATGAGCGAGGCTACGCCTATTTTCAGGAATTCATACCTGATAACGACCACGATACCCGCGTAACTATTATTGGCGATAGAGCATTCGCCTTTAGGCGCATGACCAGGCCCGACGATTTTCGCGCCTCTGGTAGTGGGTCTATCGATCATGCCGCGGAAAAAATTGAAAGCGCCTATATAAAGCTGGCATTCGATGCTGCTAATAGACTTGGGGCAAACTGCGTTGCCTTTGATTTCTTGCGAGATAGGCAGAGTCGTCAACCGTTGATCGTCGAAATGAGCTACGCGTTTTCTGCCAACGCTGTGTTTCAATGTAGTGGTCACTGGCGAAGCGACCTGACATGGCAAGAAGGGCAGATGTGGCCGCAGGATGCGATTCTAGATGATGTGTTACAGAAAGTGCGCATTACGTAAGCATGTCTAGATTGTTCGTAGAGGTCTCGTAGACCTTGGCTTTTGTGCGACGGTGGGATGGTCCGCGAATCCCTCCAATAGAAGTTGATAAGAGCGAAAGTCGCTGGGTATGATTTTTCTACGTAGCGCTTCGTTTGGGCTACGGAGTGCAGGTATCGTCTGCTGGTGGCGACGCTGGTCAGCCAGCCAGTGCGTTGCTGAGTAAGATGGCGCAGCGTTGGGTGTGTAGTGCAGGTCCTCCAGGACCAGGGCTCCCACAAGTTGTTGTTGTTGGAGTATGAAGCGTTGCAGGAGCTTTACTTTGCGTCCGCAGCTGTGGGCGACATTCCGTTGGAAGGTGGGCATTGTGACCGCATAAGTACAGGGACGTATATCGAACAGCGGAAAATTTCAGCGCCTGGCGACGACCTCTATGCGGTTTAAGTTGTCGGGTGGTCGGTCGATTCGTCTGATATCTGTGGACAGAAGCTGCCTGCTCCAGTCGGTACGGCGCCTACTGCTAGGTTGTCGAAATTCTCCTAAATATGAAAAGTCATAAGTCCAGCGAATAGCTAGGCAGTCCGCTTGGATATTTTTATTAGCATTGGAGATGCTTTGCGTTGTAGAAGGGGCGCTAAGCTAAGCATGAGTCCAAGATATAAGTATTTCTCTGACTAAGTTGGGCGACTTTATTGAGGAGTGCCTACTTTGCTCTGGGATTCGTTAACCTGTACTTTGCGCACTGGCGAATAATAACAGTGACAACAGGCCAAAATACAAGAGCAACATGGAGTTTGCTACATATTTGGTCGCTTAATACTGCGCGCAAAGCAGAGAATCCTCTAAATAATTATCGCTTTTAGCGAAGGGTAGAGCCGCGAATCGCGCGCGCAATTAACTGCACTGCGCAGGTTTGAATCAATCGATGTTTATAAATGACGACTTACATTAGTCTATATTTGCTTACAATTGTTGGGTCATTTCTTTCGATTCTAAGAGGTGCTCCGGTAAAGCTGTTGGCACCTATTGTGTTTGCTTTAATCGTGTTGTTTGTCGGTCTGCGTTATGACTCTGTAGATTATTTCAATTATTGGGCGATATTTGACCAAACTAGATCGTTAGGCTTGTCTGAGGGGCACGAGCCGGGATTTCTTGCGTTTATTTTGGGTATCCAAGCTGTAGGCGGCGGCTTTTTTGTTTTCGTCTTTTTGTTTGCTCTGGCTTCGCTTTTGGTTAAGTTCTATGGCTATGCCAAGTTGTCGCCTTATATTGTTTTATCTTTGCTCATATATGTTTCGACTCCCGCGATCTGGAAAGAAATGGGGCAAATACGCGGTGCAATGGCCGCGAGCATTTTGTTTGTAAGTATTATCTATGCATATGAGCGAAATCCGATTAAATTCGGGATAGCTCTTCTAGCCGCTACGCTTTTCCATTTGTCTGCGATTGTAGGTGCTGTTATATATTTCGTGCGCTTTGGCGCAAAACAGATTTATATGCTGCCGGCGTTGGTGGTATCTACTTTCATTGCAGCTTCCGGTGGGATAGGCGGCTATATCGCCCATTTGGCGTTGTTGCTTGGGATTGTCGATCCATCCAGTCGCCTGCTTACTTATGTCGGTAGTGACTATGATACGAATTTAAATATATATGGCTTATCGAGTTTGCTTCGGATCGTTGTTTCCTTGTCTATGATATACTTTTACGATGAGTTGACTCGTGTATGGTCGTATAATAAAACGCTAGTACCGACATTCATTTACGGCACTTGCTTGTTCTATTTATTTAGCGATTATGGAATTCTCGGAAGTAGAATTGATAGTTTGTTTTGCATGGTTCCTATAACCGCTATATTGCCTTCGTTCATGCTTCTTTTTAATGGTACGAAGCGAATGATCCCGTATTTGGCAGCGGTTGCGTATACAATCGTATTCTTGCTCTATCAACTTTCTACGGTTGCTCCATATCAGTCAATTATTTGACGTGCGACTCGTTGAAATCGGGCGGTCTCTAATCTCAGATGCAATAAGTGCGATGTGCTTTCGGTACAATCCGCGTTTAGTTCTGCACGGGTTGCTAGCAGACTGACGCTCCGACGTGGCGCGGAGACACTCGCCTATTTGGCTTCGCAGTGCGATATTATAGGATTTTCCCGAAGGCTGGCCATAGTAATGACATGCGAATTCATCATTCGCGCGAATGCAATTGTTATTTGGTTGCTGTGACTGAACTTGAGAGAGCTCAAAAGGTTGGTTAGGCTATTAAACAACGCCCCGAACTGCCGAATTGCGTTGTTCGTGCCGTCTCTTAATGGGGGTGGCGCTGAGCGAGTGATGAGCATCCTGGCCTGCGGCTTTGCGGCGCGCGGTCTTACTGTGGACCTCGTGCTCGTCAACGCAACCGGCCCCTACTTGGCAAATATTCCTTCGACTGTCCGCATCGTTGACCTAAAAAGCCGTCGGGTTCTCAGTAGCTTGCCAAGTTTGGTTCGTTATCTTAGGCGAGAGCGACCTTCGGCATTGTTAGCAACGCTGTCACACGCCAATATCGTTGCGTTGTGCGCGGTAGCCATGTCGCGTGTGCCGGTACGAACTGTTATTCGGCAGCCGAATATGCTGAATCTTGGCGTTGGGCGCAAGGAAGCGTTCAAGGCGCGTGCCATCGCGTGGGTTTTAAAGCATGTCGCTCCGTTGGCTGATGTCGTCGTGGCCCTAAATAAGACGATGGCGGACGAGTTGCTTGACGTTACTAGCTTGAAAAGCGAACGGGTTAGGATCATTAACAATCCAGTCCCTATCGAACGGATACTTGCAGAAGCCAACGAGCCGATGGAAGACAGTTGGTTCGCGAGCGATCAGCCACCGGTCATCCTGGGTGTCGGCCGTTTAACATATCAAAAGGGTTTTGCAAGTCTGATCGATGCCTTCGCGCTAGTCCGTCGTCAACAACCAGCACGGCTGGTGATTCTCGGTGAGGGGGAGTTGCGGCAAGAGTTAGAAGCCCGGATTAATGAGCATGGGCTAAAAGATGACGTAGCGTTACCTGGATTCGAATCCAACCCCTATAAATACATGCGCCGCGCCGCGGTCTTTGTGCTGCCCTCAAGGTGGGAAGGCTTTCCGAACGCGATCGTCGAAGCAATGGCCTGTGGTCTGAAGGTTGTAGCGGCTGACTGTCCAGGTGGCGTAGGCGAAATATTGGATAATGGCCGCTGGGGCGGCCTGGTGCCGGTAGGTGATTCGCGGGCGCTGGCTGGTGCTATTGCTGACAGCTTAAATAGCGCCCGCTCACCGGATGTGCAAAAACGTGCACGCGCTTATTGTCTCGATAATGTCGTTGACCAGTATATGGCGGTGTTGCTTCCCGAAGAGTGCGTTAGCATGTAGTGTCCTATCTGACAGGTGTTCATAGGCCGGGTTCACGGAATAAGCATCCAATATAGCCGGGTTGGGGTTTGTTTTACTCGCAGCGGAAGCGGGACTAAGGCGCGGTTGGAATCCGCCACATTGCCGTGCTTGCGGCTGTGGTCGGGATAGTTAGCATCTCGACTCTCGTCTGGATTTTTAGCGTTCTATATTTATCGCTGGTCGTCACGAGAGAGCAAGGTGTCTAGGGGGCGGGCGTGGATTGATTGCGCCTGAGGTTCTGATTTTTAGCTCGATTCAGGTTAAAAAGGTCGTCGAACTGAAGATTTCGAAATTCGATAAATCTGATGATATTAGGATGCAACTGATTACCGTTGCTTTGCAGAATCGAGACCTCGCTGAAAAAATCATGGATCCTCTTGGCAATGTCCTGGAGGAGGAGGTGCGTGAGCTGCGAACAGTGTCAGGTGACAAGAAGCTGGCTGTCGTTTCGGATCTTGGAACTTTAGTGTAAAAGCCTATGCATTACGGCTTTTCCAGGGCCAAAATATATCGGCCTTTCGAATCATGTCTGGAGAACTTGATGTTGGCTGATTTCGGGCCGTTATGTAAGCAAGTGCTGCGTTTCTCGGGTGAATTCGACAAGTAATGTTTATTGCGTCCTTGGGGGTCTCTCATTTTTTCGTTTGAAAAACGTCGACAATCCATGTTGGTCATTGGGCCTCGTTGGCCTCAAGTGGGCTCGGCGGGCGGGGTGGTGGTGTCTTTCGAGCTGTTTCTGCAGGAATTGGCCCGTTGCGATATCGCGTACAATGTAATCGATACCGATAAGCGTAATTACGCCAGTATGAGTGTCGCCGCACTTACGGTAGCGACGCGGTTTGTTCCCTCGCTGATTAGCGCCAAGTGCGTGTCGATGCACCTTAAGACGAATGATCTCGTTTATATGGCGCCGGTTGTCGTCGCGCTTTGTAACCTGTTCCAAAAGCCGGTGAGCCTCCGTAAGTTTGCCGGCAATTTTGATGATATATTTTCTAGACTCGGTTGGTTTCGGCAAATATTAGTTAGATTTGCTTTGAAGAACGCCGACCAATGTTTTTTTGAAACGCAATACTTGGTTGAGAAATTTCAGCCATATAACGTGGCCACCTTTTGGTTCCCGAATCCCCGACCTCAACCGCAAATCACGCGACCGTCGAAGCGTGAATACCGAATGCGGCTTGTTTTTGTGGGGCATGTTCGACGTGAAAAAGGTATAGACGAGCTGTTGGCCGCGGCACGACAGCTTGGGTTCCGTTACACGCTTACGATCTACGGGGCGGTCGTCGATGACCGATATGACGAGATGGATTGGTCGAGATATCCGAACGTTACGTACATGGGGCATGTTCCCGCTGCCGGTATTTCGCCAGCGCTGGCCGAGCACGACGTTTTGGTGCTACCTAGCTATAGAGAGGGCTATCCAGGCGCCATTATTGAGGCGCTGCAGGTTGGACTGCCGGTGGTTGCCACCCGCTTGCGCGGTATCCAGGAAATCATTACCGATGGTGTTGAAGGGCGCTTGGTCGAGCCAAGGGATGTATCCGCGCTAGTCGATGCGATTCGCGATATAGGGGAAAGCTCGTTTCGGCGTATGAGTGAATGTGCACGTGACCGCGGCCGCGCATTCGATTCCGAGCGTGTGACAAAACGGTTTTTAGAGGATATTGGATGGGCCGCGCGGCAGGAGGAAGAGAGGGGCACATGAGTTTCGCTCTTAAACGCCGAGTTTATGAAAATGCGCCCCTGTGCATGCAGGACTGTGTTGGGGCAGTGCCGTTTGATTGGCTGGGTGGGCATCCTATCGCCGAGTGTTCCGCGGGGGCTTGGTTTGATACGGCGAGTCGCGAGCAGATCGTTCGGTATCAGTCGGAGCAACTCGGTCGCCTTCTGCGTTTCGCGGCAGCGGAGATTCCGGCGTACCGATATTTGAAAAACGAGGTGGAGCGTCTGCCACCATTCGATGCGCTAAAAGCATTTCCGCTGATCGACAAGGAGACAGTCCAGGCCGATCTACAGCGCTTTCTGCCGCGCAATTTCGCCCGCACTCATGTGTACAAGGTGACGACCGGCGGAACGAGCGGCAATCAGCTTGATGTGTATTGGGACAATCAATCGCAGTCGCGCGAGATGGCCTACATTCATCGGTTCATGGCCCAGGCCGGGTATAAACGCCGCTTCAGGAAAGCGACCTTTCGAGGTGTGAGCTTTCCTGATTTTCCGCCGGGCGTCTTTTGGTATCGCAACCCGATCCATAACGAAATGCGGTTTTCGCCGTTTCATATGACGGCCGACAACCTGCCGCTTTACGTTGATAAGCTGATCGACTATCAACCGCAGTTTCTGCACGGCTATCCCTCTGCCATTAGCATATTGGCAGATTTTGTGCTCCGCGAAGATCTTACCGGACGGCTACCGGACATACGTGCAGTATTCTTGACGTCGGAAGCGTGTACCCAGATGCAGCGCGAGCGTATCGAAGCGGCATTCGAGACTCGGGTATCGAGTTGGTACGGCCATTCAGAAGGGTTGGTCTTCGCTGGCGAGTGCACACAGAGCAGCACCTATCATATAGCCCCCGACTATGGCGTCCTTGAGCTTGTCGATGATAATGGCGACCTACGCGACGCAGAGGGTAGCCAGGGCGAAATAGTTGCCACAGGTCTGGAAAACTATGCGCTACCTTTGATCCGATATCGAACCGGCGATTTTGCGACTCGCCTCGCGTCTGCGTGTGCTTGTGGGCGAAATTGGGATAGGATGGATAAAGTGCAGGGCCGCTGGAGGCAGGAGGCCGTTGTTTCTAAAGGTGGCGGCAAGATCGCACTTACTGCATTGAATATGCACGGGTCATTTTTCGATAACGTTCGGCGGTATCAGTACTACGAGGACACGCCAGGTAAATGCGTTATCCGCATCATGCCGGTACCTGGCTTCACGGAGGCGGACCGGCAATCCATTGAAATTGCCTACAATAATAAAACCAAGGACGAGGTGGAATTCAGGGCGCAAGTCGTTGAAAGTATCCCGCTGACGGCTCGAGGAAAACTGCGCCTATTGGAGTCTCATTTGGAGCAGGCAGTGGATGACTGAGGCCAATTTGGAGCGGGGCTGTAGTAAACCGGACGAGAGCGGTGCAGAAGCCATTACCATTATTGTCGGGGTGGGCCGGTCCGGGACATCCTTGGTTCATAGCATGCTGGGGAGTCATTCGGCGTTGGCATTGCCGCCCGAGACCGCGTTCTTACGGCGTCTGGTCGTTAGCAAGGATTTCGCTCGGTCTTGTCGCAATGGACACGGGGTAGCGACACTGGATGACGATGACCGCCTGCAACGTGTGGGTCTAACCGGGGCGGAGCTGGTCGCCGCAGCGGGTGATGGTGCAAGACCTGTGGACGTTTACCGTAGTTTTTTGCGGCTGTACCGGGTAAAGATGGGAAAGCCGTATTCCGGCGATAAAGATCCGAGGGCTATTGAATGGCTGGGGGCCGCCTCGGTCGCTTTGCCGGGCGTGCGTATCATTCACGTAGTGCGCGATCCGCGTGATGTGCTCCTGTCGAAGAAAAAGGCAGATTGGTCGTCGACGCGAGGGGTTCTTTGGCATGTGTTTGCTGCCCGGGTGCAACTTCGGCTGGGGAGAGGCAGTGGCCGGCGGATGCGGCTTGGCCACTATTGCGAATTGATTTATGAGGAGCTGCTGGATAACCCTTCTGGTGAATTGCAACGTTTGTGTGCCTTTCTAGGGCTGGATTATGAGCATGCGATGCTGGATTTCGGTCATGAGGCTCAGCGCTTGGTTTCGCCGGGAGAGATGCAGTGGAAGAAGGAAACGCTCGGACCGCTCTTGAGCAATAATCGAGGCAAATGGAGAGGGCAGTTGCGTGATTGGGAAGTGGCGCTAGTGGAGCAGGTATGCGGCGAGCATTTCCGCCTAGGGGGCTATGAAAGTAGCTTTGCAATTAGGCGGCTGCCTCTGTTGCGGCGTATGTGGGTTTACGCCTTGAAGGCCATAATTACCTCTGTTACACCGCTTTATTGCACCTATCGAAGTTGGACGAATTGTCAAGCCAAACGACGCATGTAACCCGCGGCCGAATTTTATACGTTGACCGCTCCGAGGTGTGGGCAGCTCGCGGTCGGGTTTTACTCCGGAGTTCTGACAGCGGTACGACTTGGCAGAGGCAAGCGAAACTGCCGGCTCGTGGGCTTCGGGAAAGACTGGTGGGGCACCGGCTCGGGCGACGGCTCGGGCGGGTGGGTTTTCACCATTTGGCGGTTACAGGTGAAAACTCTGCGATCGCCATCGCGCATCAGCACTTCTTTACGCTAAAGGCCGGGCAGCGGCAGCTAGAGCGTGGAGCGCCACTTATCGGTTCGCGTCCTTTGGCCTTGTGTCAGGCGAATGATCGCATCTATTACGGCGAATATCGCAGCAATGACGAGCGCTCCCCAGTGCACATCTGGGCACGCAGGATCGGTGGCAAAGGCTGGGAGCCGGTTTGGCGGTTCGATAATGTTCGCCATGTGCACGGCGTCTTCTGGGATAGCTTTGCGGATGCAGTATGGGTAACGACCGGCGATACCGATGACGAATCGGCTATCTGGAAAACGACAGACGGTTTTCGGTCGTTGGAGAAAGTAGCCGGTGGATCACAAGCGTTTCGTGCGGTCCAGCTTCTATTCACCAGCACAGCCATATATTACGGGTCGGATGCCCCTGATGAGCAAAATTACATTTATCGAATACATCGCAAAGACACCCGTGTTGAGCGTCTCCGACCCGTCGCCGGCCCCGTTTTTTACGGTTGTCAAGTAGGGGATGTGTTGGCTTTCTCTACCGTAGTAGAGCCCAGTCGGGTCAACCGGAGCCAAGACGCAGAACTGTGGGTCAGCCGCCTCGGTGCGGATTGGACTCGGCTCGTGACTCATACGAAGGATGGCTTGAGTCAGAAGTATTTTCAGTACGGTCAGATCTTGTTTCCGGCGGGGCCCGGGGACGGGCGAAATCTGTGGTACACGCCAATTGCGACAGATCATGATGAGCAACTTTTTTGCGTGCCACTGGAATCTCTGTAGTGGTGTGTTGTACCGTGAGGCTTAGCTTAGAAATGAATAATTTCCGAGCTTTTGCTAGCAAAGGCTGACGTTTTTCGCTGCTTGGTTGCTAGATATCCATTGCGGCCGGGGGGCAAGCTGAGGCGATGGGGTTAATAGGACGATATAGTTCAGGAGCGCGGTGGTCTTTCGGGTCGCATAATGTGGTCTGAAACTCGGCCCACTTTATACCCTTTGCATTTGCCTCAGCGCGGGCTGTTGAACGCTTATCTCGTGTTAATGTGCTGGGTTCCGTGGGGCTGAAGCTTAGACACTTTGCGCATACCGTTCGCTTCCTGCGTCCGGTCCAGATCTACGGTCGATTTTGGTTTCGGCTGTACCGGCCGAACGTCGATTTGCGTACTGCACCGAGACGCCGTCGAGTCCGCGTCGATTTCGTTCAACCTCCATCTCGAGCGGTCTCCTTAACCGGCGCGGACACGTTTGTCTTATTGAATTGCGCACGAACGGTCTCTAAAGCGACTGATTGGAATCATGTAACTTCCGATACTCTTTGGCTGTATAACCTACATTATTTCGATGATCTCAACGCATCGGAGGCAGGTTCACGCCGCGCATGGCACGAGGCGTTACTACAGCGATGGGTGGCGGAGAATCCACCCGGTGAAGGCATCGGCTGGGACCCTTACCCGACGTCGTTGCGCATTGTGAATTGGGTCCAGTGGTCGCTGCGTGGAGGCGATTTGCCTGCCGAGGCCGAGCATAGCCTCGCTGTTCAAGCGCGGTGGTTGCGTCGGCGGCTGGAATACCATTTGCTGGGTAATCATCTGTTTGCCAACGCAAAAGCTTTGATTTTCGCCGGTCTTTATTTTCAGGGGGAAGAAGCTGAGACTTGGTTGCGTAAAGGGGTAGCAATTCTTGAGCGCGAGCTGTCGGAGCAGGTGCTCGAAGACGGCGGGCACTTCGAGCGTAGTCCGATGTATCACTTGATCGTCCTCGAGGACTGCGTCGATTTAATCAATATTTTTAACGCGTTTGCCATTGATCGACCGGCATCATTAAATGCAGCAGCGACGGCGATGATGCAATGGGCTGCGGTTATGCAGCATCCGGATGGCGGCATTCCCTTTTTCAATGACGCGACTTTCGGCATCGCCCCGGAGCCCGCGGCCATCGTGGATTACGGCGCTCGCCTGGGAATCCCACTGGCGAAAGCTCGCCCGCAGCCTGTCGAGGCGTTGTGTAGTAGCGGCTATGTTCGGTTATCCGATCAGCAAGCAGCAGTCTTTTTCGACGCCGGGCCTGTAGGCCCCGACTATCTCCCGGGCCATGCTCACGCCGACACGCTCAGCGTGGAAGCGTCATTCGGGGGGCAGCGTGTATTGGTTAATAGTGGTACGTCGGTATACGGCCGCGGCGCGGAACGTGAGTGGCAGCGCAGTACGGCGGCTCATAACACATGCACTGTGGATGGGATGGATTCGTCCGAGGTGTGGTCGGGGTTTCGCGTGGCACGACGCGCTCGCGTCCACGATCTGGACGTGAGTATGGAAAGAGGGGGTGCCAGAGCCTGGCACGACGGTTTTACGCGGTTGCGTGGTCGGCCGCGTCATAGTCGTGATGTATGGCTGCGGGATTCTGTACTGGCCGTGGAGGACCGGGTCACAGGTCGTGGCAGGCATACCGTTGTTGGGCGGTGGTACTTGCATCCGAGCGTTGAGGTCGTTTCGGTGGCGCGGTCTGCGGATAAACGCGTCCTGGTGCGCTTGCGTCTCGAGGTCGGGTTTCTGATGTTGACGATCACCGGGGCGGATTTCGTCCGGGTGCTTGACGCGAACTTCTATCCGTGTTTCGGTGTATCCGAGCCCAGTCGATCACTTGTTTACGAGTACCACGGAGAGTTACCTGCGCGCTTGAGCACACGCGCAGAGCTGGAGTATTAGAAAAACTTTAAATATGCATATTCTTTTCTTGTCCGATAATTTCCCGCCGGAGACCAATGCGCCGGCCACACGTATTTATGAACACGCCGTCCATTGGGTAAAAGCTGGTCACGAGGTAACGGTTATCACGTGCGCGCCCAATTTTCCGGAGGGCAAGCTCTACGACGGATACACGAATCGCTGGCGTACGGTGGAGACGTGGGACGGCATTCGGGTGGTTCGCATGAAGACTTATATAAGTGCGAACGAGGGGTTCATCCTGCGAACGATCGATTATCTGTCGTATATGGTCACCGGGTTCTTCGGCGGCTTGTTGGAAAGGAGGCCGGACGTCGTCGTTGCTACGTCGCCGCAGTTTTTTGCTGCTCTGGGCGGTTGGCTGCTCTCGGTATTCAAACGACGTCCCTTCGTGTTCGAACTCCGCGATTTGTGGCCCGCATCCATCGTTGCCGTTGGTGCGATGCGAAAAAGCATGACAATCAAGCTGCTCGAGAAATTGGAGCTGTTTCTCTACGCTCGAGCGACGGCAATTATCGCTGTCACGCAAGCGTTCAAGGATGATTTGATTGCGCGCGGGATTTCCGCGGAGCGTATTCATGTGGTGCGAAACGGGGTTGATATGGAGCGGTTCAGTGCGGCTCCTGCCCCGAGTTCAATGCGTTCCAAGCTTGGTCTGGAGGGCAAGTTCGTCGTGGGCTATCTCGGCACCCATGGAATGGCGCACGCCCTTGACCACGTCTTGGACTCTGTCCGCCTGCTCCGCGAGCGCAATGATGTCGCTTTCCTGTTCGTTGGTTCGGGTGCGGCAAAGGCTGATGTTGATCGGCGAATCGCAGAAGATAATCTCCAGCAAGCGACGTCTCTTCCCCGGCAGCCCAGGTCGGCAATGCCTGAGCTGAACAGTTTGTGTGATGTCGCCTTGGTTCCTCTGCGCAACAGCCCCGTTTTTGAAAGCGTACTTCCTTCAAAGATATTCGAGTGTATGGCGATGGGCGTGCCCATGGTCGTGTCGGTTCCGGAAGGCGAGGCAACAGGTCTTGTGAGACGCGTTGGTTCCGGTGTGACGATTCCTCCAGAGTCGTCGAGCGTTATGGCTGAGACCATTGTCGCGCTTGAAGCCGACCGGCCTCGGCTTAAGACGATGCGTGATGCCGGTCTGGCAGCTGCGCCCACATTCTCGAGATCGAAGCAAGCTGCCCGGATGCTCGATATTCTCGAGCGGCAGTCTGCGAGGCCTTCCAAAGCCAAAAGCGGCTGAGGCATCTCGAGCCGAGACGCCCGGTACAGAGGCCGGGGGCCGTATGGTCCAGCCGCGCTTGATTACCGCGCGCGTAGCTCTGCGACATAAAGTCCGAGTGGTTGCTTCGGCACATAACCGGTGGGCGAGGCTTGTCACGGATCGTACGGCGTGTTCCAACGTGCGGCTTGCGCATGCCCACGACCCGCGTCAGCCGCACGGCGGTACAACGAATCGGCATAAAGCGTTGCTGTTGGAGTTTGCGCCCCACTTTTGCGCGCCGTCGAAGTGCCGATGGCTCGAGTGAACTGATTGACCGGCGGTCGCGGCTCGTTCGGCTTCCGATGTACGTGGGCTCGATCGTTCGATAGCCGGAGCCCCTTTAAAAAGGGGTTGGCTCCTGTCTATCGACAGCCGGCGATTTCGCGGTCTTGGCATCAGATACGTTCGCCGTCCGCAATCCGCTGGCGCAGCGTGCGCGCCTGCTCGCGTATCGCCGTGATGAGGTCGGTGTCGGCCCGCTTCTTTTCCAGGTTCTTCACCTGAAAGACCATGCGATGGTTGTGCTCGAACACGTTCATGTTGCGGTCTAGAAAGTCCCAGTAAAGCGTTGTTATCGGGCAGGCATTCTCGCCGGTAGCCTTGCGATGATCGAACCGGCAGTTCTTGCAGTAATTGCTCATTTTGTTTAGGGTTCTACCCCGTTTCCGCGGACGGTTGAGAACAGGTTAACGGGTATTTTCGGTCTTCGGCTGCCATGCGCTGTCGGATACGCGGATCTTGATTATGTACAAAGCTCAGTAGGGTCACGAAATGACCCACCGTCTGTGGATACTGGAGTCATGACACACA
>NZ_AYKH01000021.1 GCF_003788635.1 Salinisphaera orenii subsp. orenii MK-B5 | reverse complement strand
TCGGCGGGCAGCGCGATGCGGGCGCGGCTGTCGATGTGCTGGCGGGCGCCCGGGCGGGGTTCGAGGTCGGTGCGCACGACCACGCCGAGCAGGTCGCCCGTCAGGCCTTCGGCGGTCAGGCCCTGCGCGTCGAAGTCGATGCGGCCGCGGATACCGGTGACCGGGCCGGGCAGGGCGGCGTGCTGCAGCTCGGCGCCGTGCGCGTCGACGTGGCCGGCGACCTCGGGTTCGCCGAGGCCGGGCTTGAGCGGAATCGTGAGATCCAGCCCGAGGTCGGCCGGGCCGCTGACCTGCAGCGCCTCGACCAGCTTGCCGAAACGCTCGCGCAGCGGCGAGCGGGCGAGAAAGGCGAGCATGCGTTCGGCGCGGGCGTCGCTCACGCTGCCGTCGACCTGCAGTATCGGTTCGCGCACGTCGGCCACCCGGCCGACGCTCGGTCCGAGCGCCACGCCGAGCATGGTCGCCTCGGCCACGTCCACGCGCAGGTCGTCGCCGTCCAGGGTGAGGGTGCCGCGAGCGTCTTCGAGCGGCGGCCATTCGGGCTTGTAGGTCACGTCGACGCCGTGGCCCTCGAGCTCAAGATGGAAGCGCTCGTCCGCGCGCGGATCGGCGAAGGGAAAGCGATCCAGCGGCCCGGCGAGTTCCAGGCGTGCGGCATCGAGATGCCCGGCGGTGATCGCTCGGGGCAGCCAGTCGCGCAGGCGCTGGTTGGGCAGATCCTCGGCCTGCGGGATGCGCGCGAGCAGCCGGGTGGCGTCCGGCGCGCTCGCGGTGGCGATCAGATCGATGCGCGGCGCGGCCTCGTCGGGCAGCCGCAGGCGGCCGTCGATGCCCACGTCGGCTTCGCCGCTGGTCAGTTGCAGCTTCTTGGCGTTGATCGTCCAGCCGTCGTCCGCGCGCTGCCAGGCGAGCGCGCCGCCGAGGCCGTCGATGGCGAGCTCGCCGCGCATGAAACGCGGTATGGCGAGGCGGCCGCCGGCCTGGTCGAAGCGCAGCCGGTGGACGTCGCCCGACTGGCGGTAGTGGCCGCTGATCGGGCCGGCATGGCCGGCCGGGTCGTCGACGGTCAAGCCGCTGAAGGCCGCTTCGAGCGACGGCGGCGTATCCGGCGCCATGCTCAGCGTGAACGCATCGAGCCGGCCATCGATGCGCGTGTCGGCCAGGCGGTCGAAGCGCAGCCGGGCCGGCGGCAGCGCGAGTGCCAGCGGCAGGCCGCGGGCGGTCAATTCCAGCCGCCGGCTCTCGCGCGCGAAGGTGCCGGTCAGACGGGCGTCGGTCAGCGCGCCGTCGTTGGCCGTCAGCTTGGTGGCGGTCATGCGAACGCTACCCGGCGTCGGGCCGGTTTCGGCCTCCAGACGCGCCTCGACTCCCGGCAGAACGGGCCGCTCGCGATCATCGGCCTCGATGGCCGACAGGGCGATGTCGGCGCTGGAGTCAGCCAGGGCGCGGTCGCGCCAACGGCCGCGCAGTGACAGGGATAGCGCGCCGCCCGAAACGCGGTCGGCCTCGAGCGCCGCCGACCCGCTGCGGGCGCGCGCGAAGGCGAGCGTGTCGATGCCGTCGGCGTCGACGTGGATATCGGCGTCGACCGGATCCGTCAGTGCGCCCTCGAGACGGCCCCGTGCCGCGACCTGGCCCAGCCAGTCCGGTCCGCTGGCCTCGAGGTTCCAGCGCAGACCGTCCGCGGCGCGCCACAGGCGGGCGTCGAACGGGTCGATGGTCGCGCGGCCGCTCGGGATCGCCGTGCCGATCAGGTGGATGCGCGCGCCCTCGACGCGCACGAAGCGCAGCATCTCCCGCGCGGCCTCGATCCGGCGCCAATCGGTGGGCGTCTCGCCCGCCGCGCCCCAGTGCCGCAGTCGGAGGCGGCCGTCATCGGTCTGCTGCAGCGCGAGCTCGGCGCCGGCGATGACGAGACCGTCCGGCAGGCGGCCGCCGTCGAGCAGATCCGAGAACGAGAAATGCAGGTCGAGGCGATCGAGCATGACCGCGGGATCGGACTGGCCGTGCCGTCGGATCGCGACGTCGTCGAGCGCCAGCAGGGGCCCGCGCCACTGCCAGCGCAGCTCGATGGCGGCGATGTCGATGTCGGCGTCGATGCGGCTGCCGATGCGCTCGGCCAGGGCGTCGCGATAACGTGGCATGAGATGGTCGACCAGCCGCACGCCGCCCACCAGCAGCCCCGCCAGGATCACGAGCCCGGCGAGGGTGGTCACCAGTATCCGTTTCAGTAGCGGGCGCGTGGCGGGCATGTGCAGCGGTCGCAACAGGTACAGCGTGTGGACCGCGGCCGGCGGGCGCGGTTCGCCGGCCGCTTGCGCGGGCGCGCCACAGCTTACATCACCACCAGATCGAACTGCTCGGGCGTGTAGAGCGATTCGGCCTGGAGACGCACGCTCAGCCCGGTGTCCTCGCAGACGTCGTTGAAGGTGGCGGCCAGTTCGTCCAGCAGCAGGCCGATGATGTCGGGGGCGGCCAGGATCAGCAGTTCGTCCGGCCGTTGGGTGTGGGCGACGCGGGCCATCTCGCGGAACAGCGAGAAACAGACCGTCTCGCCGGTCTTGACGAAGCCGCGGCCGTCACAGGCCTCGCAGTCGGTGCACATCAGGTGCTGCAGCGATTCGCGGGTGCGCTTGCGGGTGATCTCGACCAGACCCAGCGGCGAGATCTCGCCCACGGTGGTCTTGGCCGGATCCGCCTCGAGGGCGCTGCACAGCGCGGCGAGGACCTGGCGCTTGTGGCTCTCGTCGACCATATCGATGAAGTCGATCACGATGATGCCGCCCAGATTGCGCAGGCGCAGCTGGCGGGCGATCGTGCTCGCGGCTTCGACATTCGTGCGCAGCACGGTCTGCTCCAGGCTGCGGGTGCCGACATAGCCGCCGGTGTTGACGTCGACCGTCACCATCGCCTCGGTCTGCTCGATGATGAGAAAACCGCCGGACTTCAGCGGCACCTTGGGCCGCAGGGCGCGCTCGATGGCCTCTTCCACCCCGTACTGGTCGAACAGCGGCGTGGGCTTGGTGTAGTGCTGGGTGCGGTCGGTGAATTCCGGGGCGAAGCGCCGCGTGAAGGCCGCCATCTCCTCCCAGGATTCGCTGTCGTCGATGGTCACGCCGGCCACCTCGGGCGTGAGCAGGTCGCGCAGCATGCGGATCGGCAGGGGTAGATCGCCGTAGAGCAGGGTGCGTGGCGGCGCGGTGTTCGCCTGGGTCTGGATGTCGCGCCAGACCGTTTCCAGAAAGCGCATGTCCGCGGCCAGGGCGTGATGCGGCGCGCCGTCGCCCACGGTGCGCACGATGAAGCCGCCGGCCAGATCGAGTTCGTCGCGCAGGCTCGTGACCGTGTCGATCAGGCGCTCGCGCTCGGCCTCGTTCTCGATGCGTGCGGACACGCCGATACGCGGCGTGTAGGGCATGTACACCAGAAACCGCGACGGGATCGCGAGATCGGTGGTCAGCCGCGCGCCCTTGGTGCCCATGGCCTCCTTGGAGACCTGCACCAGCACGCGATCGCCCTGATTGAGCCGGTTCTGGATTCGGGGGGCGTTGTCCTGCGTCTCCGCCGGCCGGCGCACCATGTCGGAGATCTGTAGGAACGCCGCCCGCTCCAGACCGATCTCGATGAACGCCGCCTGCATGCCCGCGAGCACGCGCTGGACCTCGCCCAGATAGATGTTGCCGACGGCGCTGCCGGCCGCATCGCGCTGGATGTGGATCTCCTGCAGGACGCCGTTCTCGAGCTGGGCCGCCCGGGTTTCCCCGGCCGATACGTTGACCAGTATCTCGATGCGCGGTTCGTCGCTGGAGACGACGGGCTGGTTCACGCTCACGGTCGGTCGCTGCCGGGCGCGCGCGGGTTGTGCACGATTGATCTCATGGTCTGGATTGTCCGCAGCCCCGCGCGTACCTGCAAGCCGGTGTCCGGCGCCGATGCACCCTGACGGTGCAGTGCGTCAGCCGCGGTGATAGGGATGGCCGCTCAGAATGCTGTGCGCACGATAGAGTTGTTCGGCCGCGATCACCCGCACCAGCGGGTGTGGCAGCGTCAGTGCGGAAAGCGAGCGGCGGGCTTCGGCGACCGCGAGGCTGTCCGGGCCGAGACCGTCCGGGCCGCCGATCATGAGCGCGCGATCGCGCCCGTCGGCCAGCCAGGCGCGCATGTCGCCGGCGAGCCCTTCGGTCGTCCAGGGCCGGCCGTCGACCGTGAGCGCGATGACCTGGGTGTCGGTGCCGATGGCCGCGCGCAGGCGCCTGTCCTCCTCGGCGATCGCCCGGGCCACGTCGCCGCCGGCGCGCCGACCGGGGGCGATCTCGACGAGTTCGAGCCGGCATTCGCGGGGCAGGCGACGCGCATAATCCTCGTAGGCCGTGGTCACCCACTTGGGCATGCGCCGGCCCACTGCCAGCAGACGAATGCGCATGGCTCTCCTATGCCGCGCTGTGGTGAATCATCGGCGTCTGCCTGCGGCGGCAGGCCACGGTGTGGCCCGCCGGCGACCGCCGATCATCGGCGCGGCCGCGCGCGCTCGTTCGCGTGCCGGGTGGGCATTCCGCGGGCGAACCGGGCGCCGGCGATCGGCCACCGGCGGCGCGGCGCCCGGCGACCTCGGAGCGCGTCACGGCCGACACGCCGGGCCGGGTCGCACTCGTTCGAGACAACGATGGCTCTAATGCGCGGACTGGTTCTCGGCGCCCGCGGCGTCCATGTCCCAGAGTTTTTCCAGCTGGTAGTAGGCGCGCGCGACCGGCTGCATGATGTGAACCATCACGCCGTTGAGGTCGATGAGCACCCATTCGCCCTGCTCCAGGCCTTCCACCCGCGGCGACAGGCCCGCCTGCTTGGCGTTGGTGATCACGGTCTCGCCCATGCGCTTGACGTGTCGCGCCGAGCGGCCGCTGCAGATAACCATGTGGTCGGCGATGGTGGTCAGCTCGTGGACATCCAGGATCTGGACGGATTCGCCCTTGAGTTCCTCGACCGCGTCGACCGCCAGTGCGAGCAGGGCGTCGTTGCCATCGGCGGCGGGGTCGGGCGTGTTTTCTTGAGTCATCTATTCAGCGGCCATGGCCGGGTTGGGTCCGTAGACACCTGCGTCAATGATGTCGTCAAGCACGGTGGTGGGCAAGAGATAGCGCGGGGAGGCGCCCTCGGCGAGCAGGGCGCGGATGCGGCTCGCGGAGATCGCCAGCGGCGGCGGCGCATAGGCGTAGATGGTTCCGCCGAGGTGGTTTCGCAGGGCCTCGGCGTCGTCCGTGGCGCGCGCGTCCAGCGCAGCCTGTGCCTCGGCCTGGAGTTCGACCTCGATCCCCGGCCGGTCGATGAGCACGATATGCGCGCTGTCGAAGATCTCGAGCCAGCGGTCCCAGCTCGGCAGATTGGCGAACACGTCGCGCCCCATGATCAGGCACAGCGGCGTTTCCGGCATCTCGCGCCGCAGCGAGGCCAGGGTGTCGACGGTATAGGACGGGCCGTTGCGCAGCAGTTCCCGGTCGTCCAGCCGCAGCCGCGGTTCGTTCGAGGTGGCCACCCGGATCCACTTGGCGCGCTGGCCGGGGGAGGCCGCCGGCGCGCCGCGATGCGGCGGCCGCGCGCAGGGCACCAGCCGTACCTGGCGGAACGACAGCGCGGTGGCGATCTCCATCGCCAGCCGCAGATGGCCGTTGTGCACGGGATCGAAGGTGCCCCCGAGGACACCGACCGGATCGTGGCTCATGAACTCCCCTAGAAGATGGGCGGCACCGAGGCCGTCTCAGCGGACGTGACCGTCGCCGTAGACGACGTACTTCAGCGAGGTCAGCCCCTCGAGGCCGACCGGGCCGCGGGCGTGCAGCTTGTCCGTCGAGATGCCGATCTCGGCACCCAGACCGTATTCGAAACCGTCGGCGAAGCGGGTGGAGGCGTTGACCATCACCGAGGACGAATCCACGCCGCGCAGGAAGGCGCGTGCGGCGGTGACGTTCTCGGTGACGATGGCATCGGTGTGGCGCGAGCCCCAGGTCTCGATGTGCGCCATCGCCGCCGCCATGTCGTCGACCACCCGGATGGCCAGGATCGGTGCCAGATACTCGGCCGCCCAGTCGTCCTCGGTGGCCGGCTTGACCTCCTCGCCGACGAGCCGGCGCGTGCGCTCGCAGCCGCGCAGTTCGATGCCGGCCTGGCGCAGATTCTGCGCCAGCGGCCGCAGCACGCGCTCGGCGATGGGTTCGGCGACCAGCAGGGTCTCCATCGTGTTGCAGGTGCCGAAGCGGTGCGTCTTGGCGTTCATCGCGATCGCGATCGCCTTGTCCAGGTCCGCGGCCGCGTCGATGTAGACATGGCAGACGCCGTCGAGATGCTTGATCACCGGCATACGCGCGTTTTCGGAGACGAACTCGATCAGCCCCTTGCCGCCGCGCGGCACGATCACGTCCACGTACTCGGGCATCGCCAGCATGGCGCCGACCGCGGCCCGGTCGGTGGTCTCGATGACCTGTACGGCATCGCCGGGCAGGCCGGCGTCGGTCAGCCCGCGGCGGATGCAGGCCGCGATCGCCTGATTGGACAGCGCGGCCTCGGAACCGCCACGCAGCAGTGCGGCGTTACCCGATTTCAGGCACAGCGCGGCGGCGTCGGCGGTCACGTTCGGGCGCGACTCGTAGATGATGCCGATCACGCCCAGCGGCACGCGCATGCGCCCGACCTGGATCCCCGAGGGCCGGTAGTTCAGATCGGTGATGCTGCCGATCGGGTCGGCCAGCGCGGCGACCTGACGCAGGCCCTCGGCCATCTGCTCGATGCGGGCGCCGGTGAGTTCGAGGCGCTCGAGCAGCGCCGCGTCCAGATTGTCGCGGCCCTCGCGCAGATCCTTCGCGTTGGCGGCGAGGATGGTGTCGCGGCGATCGATCAGCGCCTCGGCGATGGCGAACAGCGCCGCGTTCTTGTCGCCCGGCTCGGCCGCGGCCATGGTGCGGGCCGCACTGCGCGCGCGCTCGCCCATGCGCCGGATCTGGCGCTGGATGCGGGAATCGTCGGGGGCCTGCGTGTCGCTGAGGTTGGCGCTCATCTCGGGTCGGGTCTGCGGTGGATCGATGGCGTGCGCGGCGGACGGCCGCACAGACCGAGCGTCAATGTTATCAGGTCGTCCCAGGCGCGGCCGGCGTGGGCGCCCTTGTTGACCGCGTCGAGGGCGGCGGCCTGCTGCAGCAGCCGGGCGAGACGCGCCGGGTCGGTCCGCTTCGCGGCCGCGCCGATCTGGCGCTTGCGTGCCGGCGGCATAAACACCTTGGAGAGCATCGCGTCCAGACGATTCGAGCGGGCGGCCAGGGCCGCCTGATAGAGCAGACGGGTCTCGCGCGTCAGCGCCCAGGCGATCGGCACCGCGTCGACGCCCTCGGTGCGCAGGCGCGCCAGGGTCTTGAGCGCGCCGGCCGCATCGCCGGCCAGCGCCTTGGCGGGCAGATCGAAGATCGCGTAGCGCGCGTGGTCGCTGGCGGCCGCGGCGACCTCCGCCGCGCCGATGCGCTGGCCCGGATGCAGCAGGGCCAGCCGGTCGACCTCCTGGGCGGCGGCGAGCAGGTTGCCCTCCGTCTGGGTTGCGAGCAGGGTGTTGGCCTCGGCGTCGAGGGTCACGCCGCGCGCCTCGGCGCGCCGGCGCAGCCATTCGGCCATGCGGTTGCCGGGCAGCGGCCAGGCGTAGAGGGCGACGCCGGCCTTGGCCATCGCCTTGTACCAGGCACTCTTGCGCGCGCTCGCGGCCATCGGCGTGGCGACCACGATGAGCAGCGTCGTGTCGGGGGCGTTCTTGGCATAGTCCACGATCGCCGCGCTGCCCGGTTTGCCCGGGCCCTTGTCCGGCAGGTGCAGTTCCAGGATGCGCTTGTCCGAGAACAGCGACAGGCTCGCGCCCGCGGCCGCCAGCCGTCCCCAGTCGAAGCCGGGCTCGGCGTGCAGCACTTCACGCTCGTCGAAACCCTCGCGCCGGGCCCGTGCGCGCACCGCGTCGGCGGCCTCCAGCACCTGCAGCGGTTCGTCGCCGGCCAGCAGGTAGCAGCGGGCCAGCGGCTGGGCTTCGAGCTGGCGTGGCAGCTGGTCGGGCCGGACTTCCATGGTCGATGCTATTCGTCCGGAAAGTTGCGGCCGTAGAAGATCTCCATGACTTCGCCCTCGATGCGCTCGGTCAGCGTCTCGGCCTCGGCCTCGCTCAGGTCCGCGGCGCGTTCGGCGAACAGATAGTCGTCGAGCGAGAGTTCGGTCAGGCGCATCTTGGTGTGGAAGATGCGCTCGGCCAGGACGTTGACGTCGATCATCTGGTAGCGGTTGCCGATGTCGTCGGGGATATAGTCCTGGATGGAGTTGATCTCGTGGTCGATGAAGTGCTTGACGCCGTCGACGTCGCGCGTGAAACCGCGCACCCGGTAATCCATCGACACCACGTCCGACTCGAAGCTGCGGATGAGATGATCCAGCGCCCGCAGCGGCGAGATGCGGCCGCAGGTCGAGACGTCGATGTCGGCCCGGAAGGTGGAGATGCCGTCGTCCGGGTGGAACTCCGGATAGGTGTGGACAGTGATGTGGCTCTTGTCCAGATGCCCGACCACCGCATCCGGCACGGGGCCGTCGTAGGCGGCCTCCTCGGCGATGAGGATGGTCACGCTCGCGCCCTCCGGCTCGTAGTCCTGGCGCGCGATGTTGAGGATGTGCGCGCCGATGATCTCCGAGACCTCGGTGAGGATCTGGGTCAGGCGGTCGGCGTTGAAGACTTCGTCCAGATAGGCGACATAGGCCTTTTTCTGTTCGCGCGTGCGCGCGTAACAGATGTCGTAGATATTGAACGACAACGACTTCGTGAGGTTGTTGAAGCCGTGCAGGCGAAGTTTGTCCATGGCGAGCCAGCCGATCGGCATTTTCCGGGAGGGCGCAGTATCCGCGCCCATGGGTGTGCGTCAAGCGCTAGGCGGGCTCGACGACGTGCTCGTGGGTGATGTTCACGCTGGCCGCGAGCATGATCGACGCGGAGCAGTATTTCTCGGCCGAGAGTTGCACCGCACGTGCCACGTGTTTTTCGCTGAGATCGTGGCCGGAGACGATGAAACGCAGGTGGATGTCGGTGAACACCTTTGGCTCGGTCTCGGCGCGCTGGCCCTCCACCTCGATTCGGCAGTCGGTGACGTCCTGGCGCGATTTCTTGAGGATGTGCATCACGTCCATCGCGCTGCAGCCGCCGATCGACAGCAGCATCATCTCCATGGGGCGGAAACCGGCGTTCTCGCCGCCAATGTCCGGGGGGCCGTCGATGGTCACGACATGGCCGCTGTCGGCCGTGCCGCGAAACTGCAGCGCGTTCTGCCAGTCGATGGTCGCCTTCATTGAATCCGTCCGCTCAAGCTTTTGCCGGGATTATGTCAGCATCGGGACGGTCGGTGCCGGGATCAACCCGCACGGCGGTTACTGTGATCGAGTCAAAGCGCTCGGCGCGCTCGACGGCGTTTACTTGCGGATTGGGGGCGGTCATGGGACGACGCGATCGAGCGCGGGCGTCGCGCGGTCGGCTGGCGAACCGGTTCAGCCGATGAGATCGGCCAGTGCCCGGCCGGGGTCGGGGGCGCGCATGAAGGATTCACCGATAAGAAAGGCTGCGAAATCGTGTTTTGCAAGGCGGTTCAGGTCGTTTCGGACATGAATGCCGCTTTCGCTCACGAGAAGTCGATCCGCGGGGATTCTTGCGCGCAGTGCGACGCTCGTCTCCAGGGTGGTGTCGAAGGTCTTGAGGTCGCGGTTGTTGATGCCGAGGATGGTGGCCTCGGGCAGGGCGAGGGCGCGTTCCAGTTCCGCGGCGTCGTGCACTTCGGCCAGCACGTCCATGCCGAGCGCGAAGGCGCGGTCGGCGAGCGCTGCCATCCGGTCGCCGGACAGGGCGGCGGCGATGAGCAGGATGCAGTCGGCGCCCAGCGCCCGTGACTGGTCGACCTGGATCGGGTCGATGATGAAGTCCTTGCGCAGCACCGGCAGATCGCAGGCCTCGCGGGCGACGGCGAGGAAGTCGTCGTCGCCCTGGAAATGGTCGCGATCGGTGAGTACCGACAGACAGGCCGCGCCGCCCGCGGCGTAGCGCGCCGCCAGCCAGGCGACGTCGAAATCCTCGCGAATCAGCCCCTTGCTGGGCGAGGCCTTCTTGATTTCGGCGATGACGGCGCGCGGCGCGTGGGCCCGCAGCGCGGCGGCGAAGCCACGCGGGGCGGGGGCCGCGGCCACGGCGGCGGCGAGCGTCTCGGCCGAGGTGGCTGCCCGGAAAGTCTCGATCTCCTCGCGCTTGCGGTCGAGAATGCGGTCGAGAATGGTGCCGGTGGCCTGCACGCTCACGGCGCGACCACGCCGCTGCGCCCGGTCATCTGCTGGGTGAGTTCGGCCAGCGCGGCCATGCGCTCGCCGGCCGCGCCGCTGGCCAGGACTTCGCTTGCGCGCGTCACCCCGGCCCGCAGGTCGGGCGCATGCCCGGCGACGTACAGGGCTGCGCCGGCGTTGAAGGCGACCATGTCGGCGGCGATGCCCGGCTTGCCGGCCAGCACGTCGCGCACGATCGCGAAGCTCTCGGCGGCGGATTCCACGCGCAGCGCGTCCAGGGAGCCGCGCTCGAGGCCGACGTCCTCGGGAGCGAGCTTGTAGCTCTCGATACGGCCGTCCCGGAGTTCGGCCACGCGCGTCGGCGCGTTGATCGACAGTTCGTCGAGGCCGTCCTCGCCGTGCACGACCATGACATGGCGGCTGCCGAGCTTGGACAGCACCTCGGCCAGCGGTTCGCAGAGATGGCCGTTGAACACGCCCATGACCTGATTGGCGGCCCCGGCCGGATTGGTCAGCGGCCCGATGATGTTGAAGATGGTGCGTATGCCCAGTTCCCGGCGCGGGCCGATGGCGTACTTCATGGCGCCGTGGTGGGCCGGCGCGAACATGAAGCCCACGCCCAGCCGACGAATGCACTCGGCCACCTGCTCCGGGGTGGTGTCGATGGCGATGCCGGCGACGTCCAGCAGGTCCGCGCTGCCCGACTTGCCCGAGACCGAGCGGTTGCCGTGCTTGGCGACGTGGCCGCCGGCCGCGGCCACGGCGAAGGCCGCCGCGGTCGAGACGTTGAACAGCCCGGCCGCGTCGCCGCCGGTACCGCAGGTATCCACCAGCTGCTCCGCCAGATTCGCGTCGACCGGCACGTCGGTGGCCAGCTCGCGCATGACCGCGGTCGCGGCCGCGATCTCGGGCACGGTCTCGCCCTTCATGCGCATGGCCACGAGGAAGCCGCCGATCTGGGCTTCGGTCGCCTGGCCGGTCATGATCGCCCGCATCGCCGCGTGCATGCGCTCGGGCGACAGGTCGCGCCCGGCGACGATGTGGTTCATCAGCTCGCGGTCGATCATCGGACGGCTCCTTCGCCGACGGGCTCGCCGCAGCGGGCGAGGAAGGTGCGCAGCATGGCGTGGCCGTGCTCTGAGAGGATGGATTCGGGATGGAACTGCACGCCCTCGGCGCCGGTGGGCGTGTGGATCAGGCCCATGATCTCGTCGATCTCGCCGTCGTCGGTCTCCGTCCAGGCGGTGATCTCGAAATCGCGCGGCAGCGCCTCGCGGGCCACGATCAGCGAATGATAGCGGGTGGCGGTCAGCGGGTTGGCCAGCCGCTCGAACACGCCGCCCCCGCCGTGGTGGATGACCGAGGTCTTGCCGTGCATCACCTGACGCGCGCGCGTGACCGTGCCGCCAAAGGCCTGGCCCAGGGCCTGATGGCCGAGGCAGACGCCCAGGATCGGCAGGCGATGCGCCATGCGCTGGATCAGCTCCACCGAGACCCCGGCCTCGTCGGGGGTGCAGGGCCCGGGCGAAACCACCACGCCGGCCGGCCCCAGCGCCTCGATCTCGGCGACCGAGATCTGGTCGTTGCGGACCACGTGCACCTCGGCCTCGAGCTCGCCGAGATACTGCACGAGGTTGTAGGTGAACGAGTCGTAGTTGTCGAGCATGAGGATCATGCCGCACCCCCCGGTGTGTCGCGGCCGTCGTGTACGGTCGGGCGGCGGGTGGTCAGCCCGCGCTCCGCGATCGCCGCGGCCTTCATCACCGCCTTCGCCTTGTTCATGGTCTCCTCCCACTCGGTGGTCGGCTCCGAGTCCGCGACGATGCCGCCGCCGGCCTGCACGTGGATCTCGCCCTTCGCGAGCACCGCGGTCCGGATGGCGATCGCCAGGTCCATACTGCCATTGCCGGCCAGATAACCCACCGCGCCGCCGTAGACGCCGCGCCGGACCGGCTCGATCTCGTCAATGATCTCCATGGCGCGGATCTTGGGCGCGCCGGAGAGCGTGCCGGCCGGAAACGCGGCGCGCAGCGCGTCCATCGGTGTCAGGCCGTCCTTGAGCCGGCCGGTGACGTTGGACACGATGTGCATGACGTGAGAATAGCGCTCGATGGCCATGCGCTCGGTCAGCTTCACGCTGCCCGGGCGGCTGACCCGGCCCACGTCGTTGCGCCCGAGGTCGATGAGCATCAGGTGCTCGGCGATCTCCTTCGGGTCGTCCAGCAGGTCGGCGGCGAGTGCTTCGTCCTCGTCCTCGGTGGCGCCGCGCTTGCGGGTGCCCGCGATCGGCCGGACCGTGACCTCGCCGTCCATCGCCCGCACCAGAATCTCCGGCGACGCGCCCACCACGTGATGATCGCCGAAGTTGAAGTAGTACATGTACGGCGACGGGTTCAGGCTGCGCAGGGCCCGGTACAGCGACATCGGTTCCGCATTGAACGGCGCAGACAGGCGCTGGCTGGGCACCACCTGCATCACGTCGCCGGCCTGGGTGTAGTCGCGGATACGGCGCACCGCATCCTCGTAGCCGGCCTGGGTCAGCCCGGAGACGAAGGCGTCGTCGTCCAGCGCGGGCTCGCCGGCACCCGGCGCGCGGGTGCTGCCGCGCGCCGCGCTTTCGCTGAGCGGGCGTTCGAGGGCATCGAGCAGGGTGTCCAGGCGCGCGGCCACGCGCTCGCGGTCGGCGGTGTCGCCCTCCACGTAGTGGGCCACGCAGTAGAGCTTGCCCGAGAGGTTGTCGAAGATGACCAGCTCCTCGGCCACGAGCAGCAGGATGTCGGGCAGATCGAGCGGGTCGTCCTTGTCGTCGGCGCCGCCGGCCAGTCGGGGTTCGATATAGCGGATGGTGTCGTAGCCGAAATAGCCGACCAGCCCGCCGGTCAGGCGCGGCAGCTCCGGCAGGCGCGGCAGCGGGCGGGCGTCGTTGAAGGCCTGGATCCAGGCGAGCGGATCGTCGGTGTCGACGGTCTCGAGAATCTCGTCGTCGCGTTCGTGCACCAGCGTGCGCCCGCGTACGCGGATGCGCTCGGCGCAGGGCAGGCCGATGATGGAATACCGGCCCCACCGCTCGCCGCCCTGCACCGATTCCAACAGGAAGGAATAGGGCGCATCGGCGAGCTTGAGATAGGTCGACAGCGGCGTGTCGAGATCGGCGAGCGCCTCGACGACGAGCGGCACGCGCGGGGCATGGGGATCAACGGAATGGGTCATGACGGAACTCGATCGGACAACGGTCAACGGGCGGCGCGTGCACGCGCCGCGGCGACGCGCGGCGGTCTTTCAGCCGCGCCAGTCGTTCGCCTGCCATCGCCAGGCCGCGTCAAACGCGCGGCTGACGGCGTTTTTGGATCGATTCGATGCCATGGGATATCGCGTTGTACCGGCGCCTCTCGGCGCACTATTAGCGTAATGCTGACGTATCGCGCCGGCCTTGCCAAGTAGCTGCCGGGCGCTTGCGTCTACGGCGTGCTCGCGGGCTGCAATCACGGGTAGGCCATGACGAGCACCGCATAGGCCGGCTCGGTGACGGCAGTGTAGACATGGGCGATATCGCCGGGGAAGCGCATGTAATCGCCGGTAGCGAGATCGACCGGTGCATCCGCCGGGCCCGCGTTCATCCGGCCCGCCGTCACCGTCAGATGCTCGACCGTGCCGGGAATGTGGGGAGCCGAATGGCGGCTGGCGCCGGCGCCCAGCGTGAGCCGGTAGAGGCTATGGCGCGGTCCGGGCGGGCAGCTCGCCAGTAGCGTGGCGGCGAAGTCGGTTTGTTCGGCCCGTGTGGTCGGCCCTTCGCCGGCGCGAACGATCTGCGTGACCGGCGCAGGTTCGGCGATCAGCTGTGCGAACGGCACGCCGAGCGCCACCGCGAGTGCCCATAGCGTCTCTACGCCCGGGTTGCCCCGCCCGGCTTCCAGCTGCGTGAGCGTGGACTTGGCGAGACCGGCGCGGCGTGCCAGTTCGGAGGCCGACAGCTGTGCGCGTTCGCGCTCGCGGCGCAACCGGTCGGCGATGCCAGTGATCAGGGCGGCGGCGGCGTGTTCGGCGTCGTCGTTCACGATCGGCTCCTCTGCGGGGCGGCGGTTGACTGGTTCGGGTCGAATCGTTTTATATATCGATCATGAGGATGACAAATAATACGAAAAGCGTATCCCTGACGCGAACGTTGTTGCCGGTCATGTTCGCCTACGCGCTCGTTGGTCTGTCATTCGGCACACTCGCGATCTCGGCGGGGCTGCCGCCCGCGGTACCGATTCTACTGTCGCTACTGGTGTTCGCGGGCAGCGCCCAGTTCGCGGCCCTCGGCGTGGTGCTGGGGGGTGGCGGCGCGCTGGCGGCGGTGGCGGTCGGGCTGGTCATCAACGCCCGCCTGATCGCCTACAGTTTCGCGGTGCGCGACGCGCTCGGGGCGGGGAGCGCCACACGGCTGGCCGGCGCGCACCTCATCACTGACGTCAACACCGCGTTGGTGCTGGGCGCCCGCGATCCCGAGCGTCCGCAGGCGTTGTTCTGGCGAGCCGGTATTGCCGTCTTTGCGGTGTGGAATATCGCGGTCGCGGCGGGCGTGGCGTTCGGCGGCCGAATCGCCGATACGCAGGCGCTGGGTTTGGACGCGGTGCTGCCGGCGATCCTCTTCGGCCTGATCCGGCCGGCGCTAAACGATGGTCCGACCGCCCGGGCCTGTCTGGCCGGCGCTTCGCTCGCGGTGCTGACGCTGCCGTGGCTGCCTGCGGGCGCACCGGTGCTGCTGTCGCTCGCTGGTCTGGCGGTGGGTCTGCCGCCGGCGCAGCGTTGATGTGGATTCCGATCGTGGTCGGATTGACGGTCGGCACGCTGGCCTTCCGGCTGGCGGGGCCGCTCATCGGAGGCGTCTGGCGGCCCGGCCGGCGGCTTGAGTCGGGGCTGGCGATGGCGGCGACGGTCATGCTGGCTGCGCTCGTGGCCACGTCGACCGTGGACGCCGGGGCCGATACGGGCCCGAGCGCTGCCCGCATTGCCGGTGTGGTACTTGCCTGTGCCGCGGCCTGGCGTGGCCTGTCACTGCCGTGGCTGGTGATCGCGGCAGCGGCGGTTACCGCGGGACTACGTGTGCTGGGCGTGCCCTGAGGAGCAGACGCCCCGGCCGCCAGATCAGCCGATCCGGGCGCGCATGTCGCGGATGACGGCGGCGTAGTCGGGCTGGCCGAAGATCGCCGAGCCGGCCACGAACGTGTCGGCGCCGGCGGCGGCCACCCGGGCGATGTTGTCGGTCTTGATGCCGCCGTCGACCTCCAGGCGAATCTCGCGCCCGCTGGCGTCGATGATCTCGCGCGCCTCGGCGATCTTGCCGATCGATTCCTCGATGAACGCCTGGCCGCCGAAGCCCGGGTTGACCGACATGATCAGCACGATGTCGATCTTGTCGAGCACGTACTTGAGGTATTCCAGCGGCGTGGCCGGGTTGAATACGAGCCCGGTCTTGCAGCCGGCATCGCGCGCCAGCTGCAGGCTGCGGTCGATATGCTCGCTGGCCTCCGGGTGGAAGGTGATCGAATCCGCGCCGGCGTCGGCGAACGCCGAGATCAGCGCGTCCACCGGCTTGACCATCAGGTGGACGTCGATCGGCGTGTCCGGGTGGCTGGCCTTCAGGCGCCTGGCGAGGGCGGCGCAGACCGGCGGGCCGAAGGTGAGGTTGGGCACGTAATGATTGTCCATCACATCGAAATGGATCCAGTCCGCGCCGGCAGCGATCACGGCTTCGCACTCGTCGCCGAGCGCGGCGAGGTCGGCAGCGAGAATCGAGGGCGCGATGAGTGGCGTGCGGGGCGATGCGGGCATGCGAGAAATCCGTGGATCGGTGGCGGAGCGTAGTTTACGCTCTGCGCCACTGCCTTCGACACCGAGCGTTCTTCCGATGATGGCCTATCTCGTCGCGCTGCACGCCCTCGCCGCCGTGATCTGGATCGGCGGGCTGTTCTTCATGGTCTGCATCCTGCGCCCGGCCGCGGCGGCGATGCCGCTGGCCGAGCGGCTGCCGCTGCTGTCGAACGCGATGGGGCGTTTCTTTCTGTGCGTGTGGATCGCCATCATCGTGCTCCTGGTCACCGGCAACACCGTGGTGTTCATGACCGGGGGCATGGCCGCCGCGCCGGTCTACGTGCACGTGATGCAGGGCCTCGGCTGGGTGATGTTCGCGCTGTTCGCGCACATGTTCTTCGCGCCCTGGCGGCGGATGCGCGTGGCCCTGGCCGCGGGGACGCTGGCCGACGCCGGCCGGGCGATGAACCAGCTGCGGGTGCTGGCCGGCGTCAATCTGGCGCTGGGGCTGATCGTGGTCGTCGTCGGCAGCGGTGGCCGCTACGGGCTGATCTGAGCGCCGCCGACGGCTGCTAGACTGAGACCGCGACAACGCAGCCGCCGTCCCCGATGCCCGATACGCTCTACGAATCCGATCTGCACAGCGTGCCGTTGCTCATGCGCGGCAAGGTGCGCGACATCTACGCGGTCGGCGACGATCATCTGCTGATCGTGGCCACCGATCGGCTGTCTGCCTTCGACGTGATCCTGCCCGATCCGATTCCGGGCAAGGGTGCGGTCCTCACTGCGGTGTCGAACTTCTGGTTCGATCGGTTCGCCGACGATATTCCCAATCACCGCGCGGACCTGGCGCTGGCCGACGTGCTCACCGCCGACGAGATCGCCCAGGTCGAGACCCGCGCCATGCTCGTGCGGCGGCTGGCCGCGCTGCCGGTCGAGGCCGTCGCCCGCGGCTACATCATCGGTTCCGGCTGGAAGGACTATCAGGCCACCGGCGCCGTCTCCGGCATCGAGCTGCCCGCCGGTCTGCGCCAGGCCGAGCAGCTGCCGCAGCCGATCTTCACGCCCTCGACCAAGGCCGAGGCCGGCGACCACGACGAGGCCATCGACTTCGATCGCGTCGTCGAACTCGTGGGCGAGGACCGGGCCACGCGCATCCGCCACGCGACGCTGTCGATCTACAAGCGCGCCGCGGCCTATGCGCGCGAACGCGGCATCATCATCGCCGACACCAAGTTCGAGTTCGGCGTCGACGGTAACGGCGATCTGGTGCTCATCGACGAGGTGCTCACGCCGGATTCCTCGCGCTTCTGGCCGGTGTCCGAGTATGCGACGGGCATGAGCCCGCCCAGCTTCGACAAGCAGTACGTGCGCGACTATCTGGAAACGCTGGACTGGGACAAGACCGCCCCGGGGCCGCGCCTGCCGGCCGACGTCATCGCCAACACCGCCGCCAAGTACCGCGAAGCCGCCGAGCGAATCACGGGACGCTGATATCGAGCATTGGGCATCATGAAGAGCACCTCATCGCTCATGCAAAGACTCGTAGAGCTGATTCCTGCCGAGCTAGAACATACATCTGGAAGCGTTTTTTACTCAGGGACCGAGGCTTTTTCATCTTCTAGCCCACTTTACGTTCTTGGGTTAAATCCCGGAGGAGATCCAATAGCTCAGTCTGAAGAAACAATTCGGTGGCATACAAACAGGGTGCTCAAAGAATATCCTCGCAATTGGTCCGCGTATCGAGACGAATCCTGGAGGGGTAAAAAGCCCGGCTCGTACGGAATGGCCCCACGGATATTGCATCTATTTGATAAATTGAGCTTAGATCCTGGCCAGGTTCCGTGTAGCAACCTTATTTTTAAACGCACCCGTAGAGAGCAGGATATAAAACAACATAAGCAATTGCTCGCTGATCAGTGTTGGCCATTTCACGCTCATGTCATTGAAAATCAGGAGCCCTCGCTCATTCTGTGTTTTGGTGCCACCGTTGGGAAATATGTTTGCGGCAAATTAGACGCTACTGAATTGGCGGGTGAGTTCGTAGAACGCAATAACCGGCGCTGGAAAAGCAGAGCGTTCAAAAATACCTCCTCGCAAACGGTTGTTGTCGCTACTCATCCCAGTATCGCGAATTGGACGGCACCGAATACTGATCCATCAGCTTTAGTTGCTGAGGCACTGGAATGATTGTCAACAAGTCGCTGCAGTTGACCGCCCAAAGCGCTGCCGCGCTAAGGATTCCCTCCGTGTTCCTGGGCCACTCCCGTGGCAACTGAGCTTGGGCGATGGGTATGTATCCGGCCCGATGCCGGCTATGAACCGTCGTTTGTCAATCCGCCGGTCGCACTCTGCTCGGTCAGCGCCGAGTCGAGGATGCCGATCACTTCGTTGCGGTCGATGCGGGTGTCGTCGAAGGCGAGGTTGTAGGCGTAGCCGAGCGGTTTGAGCCGTTCGCCGTCGGCGTTTGCGACCCCCGCGCGTTTGTTCAGATCGGCGCCGTGATCGATCATGAAGCGCAGCATCTTCGGGTCGTTACGCTGGATGGCGAAGAACAGCGGCGTCAGCGGCTCGGTGTCCTCGCGCGTGTCGACGGCATCGACGTCGAGGCCGCGCTCCAGATAGTAGTCCGCGCAGCCGTAGGGATCGTCGAGCGCGGCCTCGCGTTCGAAGATGTAGACGAGGCCGCCGGCGGCCCGCAGGGCCTCGACGTCCGCCGCCCGCGCCTCGGTGGCGTCGAAGTCGCGTTCGCAGAAGCCGGCCTCGACCGGCTCGGCGTCGGCCTGGGTCTCGTCCGGCGGCTGCTCGGCGTCGGACGGCGCCTCGGACGGCTCTTCGGCCGGGGCGTCGGCCGACGCCGTGTCGGGCTTCGAGGTCGCCTCCCCGTCCGGTGTGGCGGTGCCGGCCGCCGGATCGGGCCCGCCCGTGGGGGCGGGCGGCTGCGTGACCCAGTAGACGCCGACCACGACCATGGCCAGGACGATCATCAGGGCGAGCACGGTGTTCCGGTTCATGCGCGTTGTCCTCGCCGGGGCGCCGTCGCGGCGCTAGCGTCCCTTGCCGTCGCCGAACAGGGCGTCGAGCTTGTCCTCGTAGGCGTGATAGCCCAGATGCTCGTAGAGCTCGCTGCGGGTCTGCATGCGGTCGACGACCTGCTTCTGCGTGCCATCGCGGCGGATGGCGGCATAGACGTCGAGCGCCGCGTTGGCCATCGCGCGCGAGGCCGACAGCGGATACAGCACCATCGCCACGTCCTGGCCGGCCAGTTCCTCGGTGGTGTAGAGGTCGGTGGTGCCGAATTCGGTGATGTTGGCCAGCACCGGCACGCCGAGGTCGGTGAAGCGCTTGTACATCGCCAGATCCGTCATCGCCTCGGCGAAGATGAAGTCCGCGCCGGCCTCGATGCAGGCCGCCGCGCGTTCGACCGCCGAGTCCAGACCCTCGACGGCGAGCGCGTCGGTGCGGGCCATGATCAGCATGTCGTCGCGGGCGTCGGCCGCCGCGGTCACGCGCTCGACCATCTCGTCCTGGCTGATGATCTCCTTGCCCGGCCGGTGGCCGCAGCGCTTGGCCGCGACCTGGTCCTCGATGTGCACGCAGGCCGCGCCGGCACCCTCGAACAGCTTGATCGTGCGCGCGATGTTGAAGGCGCTGCCCCAGCCGGTGTCGATGTCGACCAGCAGCGGCACGTCGGTGGCGTAGGTGATCCGGCGCACGTCCTCGAGGACGTCGTTCATCGTGGTCATGCCCAGATCGGGCAGGCCGTAGGACCAGTTGGCCACGCCGCCGCCGGACAGATAGATCGCCCTGAAGCCGCTGTGCTCGGCGAGCATGGCGGAATAGGCGTTGATCGCACCGGCGATCTGGAGTGGCTGTTCGGCGGCGAGCGCCTCCTTGAAGCGTTGGGCTGCGGTCATCGGCGGATCCTGTCGTGTCGAACGGGTGGACGGGGCGCGGGTTCCGGCGCGACCGGCGCCCGCGGACGATTCGGGGTCATACCATACCCGATCAGTTCATGTACTTGACCGCCAGCCGGATCACCCAGCGCGTGAAGCGCGTGTAGGGCGGCAGGAACAGAAAGGCCAGCGAGAAGCGCTCGCGCAGCACCGCGCGCTCGTGCGAGAACGCCCGGAAGCCGTAATGGCCGTGCGAATTGCCGAGGCCCGAGTTGTTGACGCCGCCGAACGGCAGGTGGGTGTGCAGGAAGTGCACCACCGACTGGTTGATGCAGGTGCCGCCCGCGCTGGTCGCCCCGATGACGCGCTCGATGAAGGCGTCGTCGCGCGCGAAGACATACAGCGCCAGCGGCTTAGGCGCCGCGTTGATGCGTGCGATCGGCTGGTCGACGTCGGTGAAGGTCAGCACCGGCAGCAGCGGGCCGAAGATCTCCTCTTCGAGCACGCGCGACTCGGGGTCGATGTCGGTGAGCAGCGTCGGCGCGATGTAGTTGTCGCCCCCGGCCGCGGTATCGCCCAGCGGCGTGTGCGCGCCGCGCTCGGTGGCGTCGTCGGCCAGGCCGCGCACGCGGTCGTGGTGGCGCTTGTTGACGATGCGGCAGTAGTCGGGGTTGTCGGGAATGTCCCGGCGGTCGCCGTAGAACTTCGTCACCGCCTTGCGCATCGCTTCGACGAAGGCATCGGCCACGTCGGCGTGGACGTGGACATGGTCCGGCGCGATGCAGGTCTGGCCGCTGTTGGCGAACTTGCCCCAGGCCACGTTCTGCGCGGTCCTGGCGATGTCCGCGGTCTTGTCGACGATCACCGGCGACTTGCCGCCGAGTTCCAGCGTGACCGAGGTCAGATGCTGGGCGGCCGCGGCCATCACGATCCGCCCGACCGCCGGCGAGCCGGTGAAGAAGATGTGGTCGAAGGGCAGTTCGAGCAGGTGCTGTGAGGTCTCGACCGCGCCCTGCACGGTCGTGATCTCGTCCTCGTCGAAGAGTTCGCCGAGCATGTCCTGCATGAGTGCCGCGCAGTGCGGTGTCATTTCCGAGGGCTTGAGGATCACGGTGTTGCCGGCCGCGATCGCCGAGACCAGCGGCCCGAAGGACAGATTGATCGGGTAGTTCCAGGGCGAGATGATCAGACAGCGCCCGCGCGGCTCGAAGCGCACCTCGGCCCGGGTGCCGAACATGAGCAGCGTCGGGCGCTTGCGTTCGGGCTTCATCCAGCGCTTCAGATGCCGGATGGCGTGGTTGGCTTCGGCCACCACCGGCAGGATCTCGCTGATGTCGACCTCCGCGGCCGGCTTGGCGAAGTCGGCGTGGCAGGCGGCGCGGATATCGTCCCAGCGCGCGTACATCAGCCGGCGCAGCCGCTTGAGCTTGTCGATGCGCTCGGCGGCGGTGGACGTGCGCAGCGCCAGCGCGCGCGGACGCTGGGCCTCGAACAGCCGGCGGATGGTGTCCGCATCGGTCTCGTCGGCGAGGTCGGGGGCGGCACGGTTCATGAGTGGTCCTCGCTGGGCTCGGCGGGGGCGGTCGCCGGGGCACCGAGCACCCGGGCCGCGCGTTCGGCCAGCCCGGGCGTGCGGGCGTGGGCCTGGAAGAAGGTACGGGCGAGCACGGCCACCACGCGGCGATGTTCGGGCGCGCCGCGGTTGCCCATGGGCAGCACGATGGCCTCCATGATCGCGATGAAGGCGCGCGCGAAGTCCTCGGCCGAGCCCTCGATCTGCAGGGCGTCGGCGGCGCGGGCCTCCTCGAGCACGGCCTCGATCGCAGCGCTGGCGCCGGCCTCGAACTCCGCCTGCACCGCGCGTGCGGCGCTCACGTCCGCGCTGGCGGGCCGGAGCCAGTAGCCGGCCACGCCGTCGACCACGCGCTCGTCGTCGACCAGCTGCTGCAGCCCCGCGAACAGCGCGAAGATGCGCTCGACCGGGTCCGGCTCGGCCGCCGCCGCCTCGAACACGCGTTCCTCGAACAGGCCCACGAGCTGGCGCATGCAGGCCGCGTAGAGGTCGGCCTTGTTCTCGTAGTGCCAGTAGAGCGCGGCCTTGGTCACGCCCGAGCCGCGGGCCACCGCCAGCATGGACACGCCGTCGTAGCCGAAGCGGCCGAACAGACGGAATGCGGTGGCGCGCACGCGCTCGCGGGTGCTGCTGCGCTCGGCGGCCGGCTGCGCCATGGCAATGGGCATGAAAAGCGTTGTGGTGAAGGCTAGCACAGCGAATTGACTTACCGGTCGGTGGGGTTCTAGTCTTTGACATTGAGCAATGTAACAAAGCGCGGCGGCCGGTGGCAGGCCGCGCGGGAGACGCGTCATGGACACGGCGGACTTCACCCTCGCCCAGGCCCGGGCCCACGATCGCAAGCGCTGGCTGTGGCCGATGGGCTTCGGCATCATCCTGATCGTTGCCGCGGTCGCGCTCACCGGCTGGCTGACCGGGCTCACGCCGCTGATGTTCGCGGGGCCGATCACGGTCTATCTGCTGGTGCCGCTGCTGGATCTGGCCATCGGCAAGGACAGCACGAACCCGCCGGAGCGGGTGCTCGACATCCTCGAGGACGATCCCTTCTATCGTTACTCGACCTACATCTACGTGCTCGTGCAGATGGCGCTGTTCATCGGCGTCTGTACGATTGTCGGCACCCAGGATCTCACCGGTTGGCAGTGGCTCGGTTTCGTGAGCACGATCGGCATGCTCTCGGGCATCTCCATCAATACCGCCCACGAGCTCGGCCACAAGAACACCGTCGTGGAGAGCTGGCTGGCCAAGATCGCGCTCGCGCCGGTGGCCTACGGCCATTTCTACGTCGAGCACAATTACGGCCATCACCGCCGCGTGGCCACGCCGGAGGACCCGGCGAGCGCGCGCATGGGCGAGTCCTTCTGGGCGTTTCTGCCGCGCACGGTCGTGGGCAGCGTGCGTTCGGCCTGGCACATCGAGGCCCGCCGGCTGGCGCGCCGGGGCCGGCCCGTGTGGTCGCTCCACAACGAGGTGTTGCAGGCCTGGGCGATGACGGCGCTGCTCTGGGGCACGCTCCTGCTCGTGTTCGGCCTCGCACTGCTGCCGTTTCTGATCGTGCAGGCGATGCTGGGCGCCTCGCTGCTGGAGGCGGTGAACTATGCCGAGCACTACGGCCTGCTGCGCGCCCGGCGCGCGGACGGCCGCTACGAGCGCTGCCGGCCGGAGCATTCCTGGAACAACGATCACATCGTGACCAACATCTTCCTGTTCCACCTGCAGCGCCATTCCGATCACCACGCGCATCCGACCCGGCGCTACCAGTCCCTGCGCCACTTCGACGAGGCCCCGGAACTGCCCACCGGCTACGCCGGCATGATCGTGCTCGCCTATTTCCCGCCGCTCTGGTACCGGGTCATGGATCCGCGCGTGCTCGCCCACTACCAGGGCGATCTGCGCCGCGCCAATCTGCAGCCCGGCGCCCGTGCCCGCCTGCTGTCCCAATACCCGCCGCCGGCGTGACGGCTGGCGCGTCATATCGCCGCCGGCCGGGGCTTTTGGTAGCCTTGGCGGCCACGACGGGGCGCTGCCGAGGCAGCGCCCGTTTTTTGGCACGGACAACACGAAGGGACACCGATGAAGAAGTGGCAATGCATCGTCTGCGGCTTCGAGTACGACGAGGCCGAGGGCATGCCCGACGAAGGCATCGAGCCGGGCACCAAGTGGGAGGACATTCCCGACGACTGGACCTGCCCCGACTGCGGCGCGCCCAAGGACGACTTCGAGATGATGGAGGTCGACTAGCGCCGGCCGACCACGCCGACGGCCGCCGCGTCGATGGGCGCCCAAGCCGCGGCGAGCGGCCGCAGGGCCCAGCCGTCGCGGGCGATGAAATCGGCGTTGAGCGGCGGCCTCGCGCGGAGGCGCATCGCGCCGGGTCGGGCCTGTGCGGGCGTCACTCGCGGCACCGCTCGCCGGGCCGGGGGCGGAAAGGTGCGCACGCTTCGGCGCCGCGGACGCGCATCGTGCCGGCTCGCGATCGTCGCCCGCGTGCGGGCGTGCTCGACGGCGCCGCCGGCGCTTTCCCACGGGCCTTCGGCTGGCGGTGCGCGTCCGGATGTCCGGACAGGCGGCGCGCCGCTCGCACACCCGCCGAGGTCGGTCGCCGCGAGGCGGGGCCGGCGTGGCGACCGGCCGGCGTCGATGGAATCAATGGTCGGCCCGCGATCGCCGGCCGCCTCGCCCCGCGGCGCGCTGTCGTATGCTGACGGCAGATCTCTCGACGGCCCGGCGGCGCGACGGGCCGGCCCGCGACAGGGGCGCCCCTGGCGGCGCCGCCGAGCCCTCATTCAATCAGGCGATTTCACCAGGACAGCTGCATGGATCCGATCATCATTCTCGGTACGGGACTGGCCGGCTACGGCACCGCGCGTGAACTGCGCAAGCACGACAGCGAGACGCCGCTCGTGCTCATCACCCGCGACGACGGCGCCAGCTACTACAAGCCGGATCTGTCCGAGGCCCACGCCAAGGACGCCGCCCCGGAGGATCTGGTCAAGCGCGACGCCGAGGCCATGGCCGCCGACCTGGACGCCGAGATCATGACCCACCGCCAGGTGGAGGCCATCGATCCGGCCGCGCACACGGTCAGCCTCAACGGCGAGACGCGGACCTATCGCAAGCTGGTGCTGGCCAACGGCGCCGAGCCGATCGTGCTCAACCTCGGCGGCGACGCCGTGCAGTCCATCCACAAGGTCAACACGCTGGCCGACTATCGTGTCTTCCGCGGCAACCTCGTCGAAGGCGGCCACGTGGCGATCATCGGCGCCGGTCTGATCGGCTGCGAGTTCGCCAACGACCTGATCGGCGCCGGCTACGACGTCTCGGTGATCGATCCGGCCGGCTGGCCGCTGTCGCAGCTGCTGCCCAAGGACTGTGGCCGTGCGGTCAAGCAGGCGCTGGGCCGCGCCGGGGTGAGCTGGTATCTGGGCCGGGCCGCGGTCGGCGTGCACGATGCCAGCGGCCAGCGCCAGGTCGTGCTGGACGACGACGACAGCGTGCACGCCGACGTGGTGCTTTCGGCCGTCGGCCTGCGCGCCGACATCGAGCTCGCCGAAGCCGCCGGCCTGGCGGTCGACCGCGGCGTGCTGGTCGACCGCACCCTGGTGACCAGCGATCCGGATATCTACGCGCTCGGCGACTGTGCCGAGGTCGACGGCCACTGGCGGCCCTACGTCGGCCCCCTCATGCAGTGCGCCCGCACGCTGGGCAAGACCCTGGCCGCGGCCGAGGGCGACACCGCCGGCCAGGTCAAGTATCCGACCCTGCCGATCATCGTGAAGACCCACGTCTGCCCGGTGATCGTCTACCCGCCCGTCGACCGGCACGGCGAATGGGCCGTCGAGGGCAGCGGCACCGATCTCGAGGCGCGTTTCGTCGACGAGGAGGGCGCGCTGCAGGGCTTCGCCCTGACCGGCGAGGCGACGAACAAGCGCCGCGACTATCTCAAGGAAGCGCCGCCGTTGATGGACTGACGCCCGACGCGGCCGGTGCCGGGGCCTCGCTGTCGGTCGCGATCGCCGTCGGCGTGTCGGCTTTCGACCGGAACGGAAGGTCGTGCTGGCGCGCCGGGCCGCGGGGCCGGCCGCGGGGCCGGCCGTGTGGCGGCGGATGGGCGGGTGCGGATGCGGGGCCAAGACCCGCCAGCGTCGTCGAGGCGCGTCACACGTCCATAAGGGGAGTCGCCGGCTCGGGCGGTGTCGCCGATGCGCGCCGTGGCCCGCGGGTCACGCGCTGCGGCCGGGGCCGCGCCGCCGGCCGATCGATGCGGCGCTTGTTTCCAGTCGGTTTTTCCAGCTGGGGCAGCGCGGTGACGATCGTCGGGTGAACGGCGCGCGGCCTCTGCGCGGACGCTCCGTGCGACGGAAAGTGGACTGCGATGGGCCCAGGCACAGGGTCGCTGCGACGACCGGGCGCGATGCCGGCGCCTTGCCCGGACGGCCGCCGCGTCTCGCGTTTTTGATAGGCGGGCCGCCGCGCCGCGGTGACACGTCGGTATTCAGGATTCAGGCACGGTCCGTCAGGCGCGCCGCGCCAGCGGCCCGTCTTCGGCGGCGGCGATCGCGGCGAGCCGTTGCCCGGCCAGCCGGGCGCCGCGAATGTTACCCGCCATCGGCCCGAGCTGAAGACTGGCCGGCCGGCCGACGACGTGCAGCCCGGGCGCGGCCTCGAGCGTGTCGTCGAGATGCAGATGGCCGGTGGCGTCGCCCGACAGCCCCAGACGCGCGATCGTCGCCCCCGGGAGACTGTCGGCACGCGGCCGCGGCTCGAAGCCGGTGGCCAGGATCACGCGGTCGGCGTCGATGCGGCGGCCGTCGGCCAGACGCAGGCCGGCGTCGTCCTGCGCGGCGACTTCGCCGCGGCGCCAGGCGATCTCGCCGGCGGCCAGGGCCGCGGTGATGCGGGCCATGACGTCCGGGGGCAGGGTGCCCGGCAGCCGGGCCGCGGCGAGCGCGGCGCTGCGATCGGCGAGCGGCAATCGCGCGAACGGGGCCAGGCACTTGGCGCCGGCGTAGCAGGGATCGCTGTCGAAATCCGCGGCCCGCGGCGCGCTGCGCGTGACCCAGCAGACGTCGCGGCCGGCCGCGGCCAGCGACAGGGCGAGCTGGGCGCCGGTGATGCCGCCGCCGACCACGGCCACGCGCGCCCCGGCCGGGCCGGCATCGGCCCGGAAGCCGGCATCGAAGACGTGCTCGGCCGCGCCGCCCCAGGCCGGTCGGGCGGGGGCATTCGGGCCCCGGGCCAGGACCACGCGTCGGGCGCGCAGCGGCGGCCCGTCGGCGGCGGCGATGCGCCAGTGGTCGGCGGCGGGTTCGATCGCCTGCGCACGTGTGGCGATATGGTCCAGGCCGGCGGTGGCCTGTTCGGCGTGGGCTTCGAACAGCGCGCGCGACGGGCGCCGGTAGTAGCCCAGATGATGGCTGTCGTCGAAGCCGTGGTCCGCGGCGAAGCGGCGCAGCGCGTCCGCGCGCCGGCCCAGATGGTGCGCTCCGGAGGACCGCAGAAAGCGCATGCCGCAGGCATCGGCCCGCCGGCGCCAGGCCGCGAGTGCGGGCCGATCGTCGAGCACTGCGATCGCGGCCGCGGGGGCCGCGCGGCGCAGGCAGGCGCCGACATGGCGCCCCTGCGGGCCGCCGCCGACAATCAGCCAGTCGAGCATCGACGAATCCGCTGCCGCGTCAACCGAGCGCCCGCAGCTGGCTGGCGGTGAGCAGCCAGCGCAGCGTGCCCGTGCCACCCTCGGGCGAGCCCGGGAACTCCAGCAGGGCGGCGCCGGCCTTCTTGAAGGCCATGAGCCGGTCGCGGCGGCGGGTCAGGCTCCAGGACACCCAGGTCGCCAGATCCGGCTCGTGGCCGACGAGCACCAGGCGACGGTCGCCGAAATGGCCGTGCAGGAAGGTGTCGAGCGCGGCCATGTCCACGGGCGGGGCGAGGGCATCGGTCTCGTCCACGGGCGGGTCGCCCAGCCCGCCGGCCAGCAGTTCCGCGGTTTCGCGGGCGCGCAACAGCGGGCTGGTGATGAGCGCGTCGATCGGCGTGCTGCCGAGGACCGCGTACAGCCCCGCCGCGGCCGCCCGCGTGCGCCGCTGGCCCTTGGCGGTGAGCGGCCGCTCGGCGTCGGACAGGCCCATGGCGTGTGCTTCGTCGCCGTCCAGCGCGATGCCGTGGCGAATGACGATGATTTCCATGCCGTGATTGTCGCCCGGATGGTCGCCGCGCCGCCAGCCTGGAATCGCGGGATGACACTATTGCGACCGCGCCGACGCTCAAAAATAACAATGACGCCCGCCGCCGCGCCGACGGTGCCCGGCAAGTGTCTGAAAACGCGGGGCGAACTCGAGCCGGCCGGGGTGGGATCGCGGCCGGCGGCCGCTCGCTTCGCCCGCGTGTCCGCAGCCCACGCGAAACGAGATCGCACCGCCGGCGGTGAAACGTTCACCAACGCCGCGACGCCTTGTCGGGCCTGCGCTGGCGCGCGTTCGTGCCCAGGTTATCCACAGTCTTGTGCCCGCCTTGTCCACCGGCCCGGCACAACATATAGTGACTGAAGGGGCCAAAACCGCGACTTGACCACAGTATCTAGTGGGGTAGAGTTTCATGCAACGGTCGCCGTGCGCCAGACGCCGCGGCCCGGGGACAGCCAGTTTTCCAGCGGCGCGCGATCAGGCGCGCGCCGCCACCAGCGCGGAGTCATCATGGAGCAGACAGAGGTTTCCGAGCGCCCGACGGCGCACACGCAGCAGCCGGCGGCGTCGGACGGGGCGAGCATCGAGGCGACCGCGCCGGGCGGCCACAAGGTCATCCGGCGCAACGGCAAGGTCACGCCGTTCGACGCCTCCAAGATCGAGCTCGCCGTCACCAAGGCGTTCATCGATGTCGAGGGCCGGCAGGGCGCGGCCTCCAGCCGCATCCGCCAGACCGTCAAGGACATCACCGAGCAGGTCGTCTCGGGCGTGACCCGCAGCCTGCCCGGCGGCGGCGCGGTCCACATCGAGGACATCCAGGACTACGTCGAGCTGGCGCTGATGCGCTTCGGCGAGCACAAGGTCGCCCGCTCCTACGTGCTCTATCGCGAGGAGCGCGCCCGCGAGCGCGCGGCCAAGCAGGCCGAGACCGGCGCCGGCGAGGCCGTGTCCAACGAGATCAACGTCTCCTTCAACGACGGCACCGTCACGCCGCTGGACCGCGACCGGCTGACGCGCGTCATCGACGAGGCCTGTGCGGACGTGGCCGGCGTCTCCGACGAGAAGGTGCTGGCCGACACGCTCAAGAACGCCTACGACGGCATCACCGAGGATGAGCTGTCGACCGCGCTCATCCTGTCCGCGCGCCAGCGCCTCGAGGCCGAGCCCAACTACGGCACGGTCGCCGCGCGCCTGCTCATGGACAAGCTGCGCCACGAGGCGCTGACCTTCCTCGCCGACGACGCGGTGGAGTACGCCACCCACGCCGAGATGCGCGAGCGCTATCCCGAGTACTTCAAGGACTTCATCGCCCGCGGCGTGAAGCACGAACTGCTCGACCCGCGCCTGGGCGAGTACGATCTGGACAGGCTCGGCCACGCGCTGATCGCCGACCGCGATCTGGGCTTCACCTATCTCGGCCTGCAGACGCTCTACGACCGCTACTTCATCCACTACGAATCGCGCCGCTTCGAGCTGCCGCAGGCGTTCTTCATGCGCGTGGCCATGGGCCTGGCGATCAACGAGATCGAGCGTGAGGAAAAGGCGATCGAGTTCTACAAGCTGCTGTCGAGCTTCGACTTCATGTCCTCGACGCCGACGCTGTTCAACTCCGGCACGCTGCGCCCGCAGCTCTCGTCCTGCTATCTGACCAGCGTCGCCGACGACCTGCACGGCATCTACGAGGCGGTGCAGGACAACGCCCTGCTGTCGAAATTCGCCGGCGGTCTGGGCAACGACTGGACCAACGTCCGCGCCATGGGCGCCCACATCAAGGGCACCAACGGCAAGTCGCAGGGCGTGGTGCCGTTCCTCAAGGTCGTCAACGACACGGCCGTGGCGGTCAACCAGGGCGGCAAGCGCAAGGGCGCGGTCTGTGCCTATCTCGAGACCTGGCACAAGGACATCGAGGAGTTCCTCGACCTGCGCAAGAACACCGGTGACGACCGGCGCCGGACCCACGACATGAACACCGCGAACTGGATCCCGGATCTGTTCGTCAAGCGCGTGCTCAACGACGAGGAATGGACGCTGTTCTCGCCCAACGACGTGCCGGACCTGCACGATCTGACCGGCGCGGCCTTCGAGGAGGCCTATGCGGGCTACGAGGCCAAGGCCGCCCGCGGCGAGATCACCAACTTCAAGAAGATCTCCGCGGTCAATCTGTGGCGCAAGATGCTGAGCCTGCTGTTCGAAACGGGCCACCCGTGGTTCACCTTCAAGGACCCGTGCAACCTGCGCAGCCCGCAGCAGCACCGCGGCGTGGTGCACAGCTCCAACCTGTGTACGGAGATCACGCTCAACACCTCGCCGGGCAAGGAGATCGCGGTCTGCAATCTGGGATCGGTGAACCTGCCGCAGCACATCGAAGGCGGCGAGCTGAACGTGGCCAAGCTGGAAGCCACGATCAACACCGCGATGCGCATGCTCGACAACGTCATCGAATACAACTATTACAGCGTCAAGACCGCGCGCGACTCCAATCTGCGGCATCGCCCGGTGGGCATGGGTCTGATGGGCTTCCAGGACGCGCTGTACAAGCTCAAGCTGCCCTATGAGTCGGACGAGGCGGTCGCGTTCGCCGATCGTTCCATGGAGCAGATCAGCTACCTTGCGATCAAGGCCTCGACCAACCTGGCCGAGGAACGCGGCGCCTACAGTTCCTTCAAGGGCAGCCTCTGGGACCAGGGCATCCTGCCGATCGACTCCATCCGCCTGCTGCGCGAGAACCGCGGCGAAGCCCCGGGCGGAGAGCCCTATCTGGAGCAGGACGACAGCGCCACGCTGGACTGGGAGGCCCTGCGCAGCCGCATCGGCCAGGTCGGTATGCGCAACTCCAACACCATGGCCATCGCCCCGACCGCGACCATCGCCAACATCACCGGCGTGTCGCAGTCCATCGAGCCGACATACCAGAACTTGTACGTCAAATCGAACCTGTCGGGCGAGTTCACGGTGGCCAACCCGTACCTGGTCGAGGACCTCAAGGCCCTCGAGCTGTGGGACGAGGTCATGGCCAACGACCTCAAGTACTACGACGGCTCCGTGCAGGCCATCGACCGCATCCCGGACGAGCTCAAGGTGCTCTACAAATGCGCCTTCGAGATCGACCCGCGCTGGCTGGTCGAGTCCGGCTCGCGTCGGCAGAAGTGGATCGACCAGGCCCAGAGCCTGAACCTCTACATGGCCGAACCGTCGGGCCGCAAGCTCGACGAGCTCTACAAGCTGGCCTGGAAGAAGGGCCTGAAGACCACCTACTACCTGCGCACCATGGGGGCGACCCACGTGGAGAAATCCACGGTCACCGACCATCGCCTGAACGCCGTCAACCACGGCGGCCACGGCAGCGGCGGGGCGCCCGCCGCGGGCGGCGGCTCGGCCTCCGGTGCCGGCGGCGGCGAGTGGCCCACGGCCTCGGCGACCGGTCAGGGCGGGAGCAACGGCTCGGCCAGCAACGGCGTGCAGCACGCGCCGGCCGGGGCCACCGCCGCCCCGGCGGCCCAGCCGACCGCGCCCATGGCCTGCGCCATCGACGACCCGGACTGCGAGGCCTGCCAGTAGGCGGGCGCGGGCAGCGGACCGGCCGATCGCCATGACACGCGGATACGACATGACGACGGCCGGGCCGCGCCCTCCATCCACGAGGGGCATCGGCTGCGCCGACACGCGGCCGATGGCCCCGGCTCCGGACAGATCACGGCGCGCCCGGGCGCGCCTCACGCACAGCGAACCGCCAGTTACACGCAAGGGATAACGCCATGCTCGACTTCGAAGACACCCCGCGCCAGGGCACGCCGACCCCGCGCCCCGGTACGTCCACCCACCCCAATCCGGCCGGCGAATCGCCCGACCCGTTCGCGCTCGACAAGGCCGCCGAGGCGGCGCCGGAAGACGAGACCGGCGAGTCCGTCACCGGGCTGGAGCAGGTCGAGCTCGGCGGCGACCGCGTCTCCGTCGACGAAAAGCAGATCATCAACTGCCGCGCCGACGTCAACCAGCTTGTGCCCTTCAAGTACACCTGGGCCTGGGAGAAGTACCTCAACGCCTGCGCCAACCACTGGATGCCGCAGGAAGTGAACATGGCCGCGGACATCGCCACCTGGCAGGACCCGAACGGCCTGACCGACGACGAGCGCATGATCCTAAAGCGCGGCTTCGGCTTCTTCTCGTCCTCCGAATCGCTGGTGGCCAACAACCTGGTGCTGGGCATCTACAAGCACCTCACCAACCCCGAATGCCGCCAGTACCTGCTGCGCCAGGCGTTCGAGGAAGCCGTGCACGGCCACTGCTTCCAGTACATCGTGGAGAGCCTCAACCTCGACGAGGGCGAGATCTTCAACATGTACCGCGAGCTGCCCAGCGTGCACAACAAGGCCGCCTGGGCCATGCAGTTCACCCAGAGCCTGAACGACCCGGACTTCACCACCGGCACACCCGAGAACGACCAGAAGTTTCTGCGCGACCTCATCGCCTTCTACGTCATCTTCGAAGGCATCTGGTTCTACGCCGGCTTCGTCCAGTTCCTGTCGTTCGGCCGCCGCAACAAGATGACCGGCACCGCCGAGCAGATCCAGTACATCATGCGCGACGAGTCCATGCACCTGAACTTCGGCATCGACGTCATCAACCAGATCAAGATCGAGAACCCGCACCTCTGGACCGAGAGCTTCCAGGAGGAAATGCGGGCCAAGATCGACGAGGCCATGCACCTCGAGATCGAATCCGCCCACGACACCATGCCCCGTGGCGTGCTCGGCCTGAACGCCTCAATGTTCGACGAGTACATGAAGTTCATCGCCAACCGCCGCTGCTCACAGATCGGCCTGGCCGAGCTGTATCCCGGCGCGGAGAACCCGTTCCCGTGGATGAGCGAGATGATGGATCTGAACAAGGAGAAGAACTTCTTTGAGACTCGGGTGATTGAGTATCAGTCGGGTGGGGCGTTGAGTTGGGATTAAGCTGTTAACTTAAAAGCGGGCTTCTAGCCCGCTTTTTTTTCGACTTTACGCCTCCCGGGAAGTGACGCCAGAGTTTGTGCACAAGGGTTTCGAATGAAAATATCAAATATAAAAATAAAAAGGTTTAAAAGATTTTCAGACTTCGAAATAAAATCGATTCCTGAAACTGCCAAGTTGATTATTATTGTGGGGCCGAACGGCAGTGGGAAGTCTTCTTTGTTTGACGCTTTTAATCAGTTTTATCGGCGCAATAGAGCTGACTTTGGCTGGTCAAACGATAAAACTTATTATGCTAGATCTGAGGCAGAGAAATACGATATAAATACAAATATATCGATATCATTTCATAATTTCGACTGGCAGTCGGGCAGATTGCCACGCAATTTGATGTATTTCCGTACGGCTTATAGAAACGATCCGGACTTCACGATTAACAGCTTCTCACGAATGGGAAATCCTGCTGACGATCAACCAGTCGAGAAATTCATCGACAACGATCAAACGGTATCGAAAAATTATCAAAGGCTGGTGCATGAAACAATGCAGGGTGTCTATGCAGAGAAAAATGACGATAAAAGTGTACGAAATCTAAGAGAAGAGCTTATTGGATCCATACGAGACTCAATGCGTCGAGTCTTTTCTGATTTGCTTCTCAATAATATTGGCGACCCGTTAGGTGATGGGGCGTTCTACTTCGAAAAAGGCACAGTCAAGTCATATCATTATAAGAACTTGTCCGGGGGCGAGAAATCAGCATTCGATCTTTTGTTGGATTTAATAATAAAGAAAAAATATTTTGATGACACTATTTTTGTTGTAGATGAGCCTGAGACGCACATGCATACGGCATTGCAAGGTAGGTTGGTCGAAGAGTTATACAACCAAGTTCCTGATAATTGCCAATTGTGGTTGACTAGTCACTCGCTGGGCGTCATTAAAAAAGCGAAAGAAATTTCAGGAAGAGATCCAGGTTCGGTCGTTTTCTTGGACTTCGGTGAAGTGGACTTCGACGAAGCAGCGGTCCTTGAGCCCGCATCTATAGACGCTGTTGTCTGGCAGAAATTTTTATCTATCACACTGGACGATTTGGCGACTGACCTTTCTCCGCGTGCAATCGTTTTATGTGAGGGATCGTTATCTGGTAATCGCCGTAAAAATTTCGACGGACATATCTACCAAAAAATAGCATCGCAAAAATATTCGGAGTTTGTCTTCGTAGCAGGTGGTGCGAGCAACGATCTGAGTAAAGAAAATCACCCCGGCCACGAATTATTAGATCATGTCTTGCCCCGAACTAAGGTGGTGAGGCTAGTCGATCGCGACGATAAATCAGACAATGAAGTTAGCGATCTAAGTAAAAGAGGCGTATTAGTGACCGGTGAGCGGCAATTAGAGTCCTATCTCCTTTCCGACGAAATTATTCAGAAATTTTGCGTTGAGATAAAGGAAGAGGGGCTAGTTAAAGATGCTCTGCAGTGCAAGATCGACGGCCTTAATTCTGCTCGAGAGCGTGGCTGCCCTTCGGACGATCTAAAATCTGCGTCAGGGCAAATATATAATGGGCTTAGAAAGCTTCTTGACCTGCGTCGTTATGGCAATGATGTCGATGCTTTTATGGCTGATACTTTGGCTCCCCTTGTCACTACTGATACTGATACTTTCGCTCGTCTCGATGGCGAAATATTCTCGAAAATTCTAGAGGAATAATAAGGGATAGACTCAGCTGGCCCGGCTCCCACGGACAGGTAAATCAAGCTACAGCTTGATGGAATGCTTCCACTTCTAGCGGCGTTCGATAGCCCAGCGTCTGATGGATACGCTGGCAGTTTTCGATGTACTCAAAGATCGCCGTTCGAGCCGCTTGACGGCTGGCGAACACGCGGCGATCGACCTTCAGCGTTGCGAAGAAGCTCTCCGCCACCGCATTGTCCCAACAGTCGCCTTTTCTGGACATGCTCGAGACCATGCCGAGCTCAGTCAGTCGACGCCGGTACGTTGACACCGCTTACGTTTGGCCTTGGTCACTGTGATGGATCAGTGCCGGCTTGGGCTGACGTTGATCGACCGCCATTTCCAGCGCTTCTTGCACGAGTGCCGTGTTGTTGCGTGTCGACATCGACCAGCCAACAACCGATCGCGCATAGAGATCGATCAATACCGCTAAATAAAGCCAGCCTTCACGCGTCGCGATGAACGTGACATCGCCCACTCAGGCTTGATCCGGCGAGGCCGTACGAAACCGCCGACGCAAGACGTTCGGTGCATGGCCCAGGTCGAGCCGTGAATGCGTGATCGCAATGAACCGGCGTCGACGACGCGCCAGAATGCCGTGATCTCGGCGTAGCCGAGCTACGCGATGCTTGCCGCAGGATACGCCTGCCTTGTTCAACGCTCGCTAAGTCTTAAGATAGCCATAGGCTTGGCGGTTCTGCTCGTGCGCCTGGCGTATATGTGTCAACAACGCGCGGTCGTGTCGCTCATGGGCGGTCGGCGGCTGAGCTGTCCACGCGTAGTAGCCGGAACGACTCGCCTGTAGCACCCGACACATCAGGCTGATCGAATGCTGGCGTTGCTGCGAAGCAATAAAGGCGTAATTCACGGCAGCGCCCTGGCGAAGTACGCCGCGGTAGATTCAACGGATCAATGCAACACCACGTATTTCTATTAGCACTTACCGGAGCGTGGTATGGCAAGAGTCGGCAGGCCGGGTCTGACTGAGGCCCAGAAAGATGAATTGTGGACGCGTTGGGGGCGTGGCGAGTTCTAGAGCGATATCGGCCGGGCGCTGGGCAAGTTTCCAGCTTCGATATTCGGGGTGTTAAGGCGTGTCGTCACGAAATTTTAAGCCATAAGCAGAGACACGCGATCTGAGCTTGGGCCAGGAACGACGAG
>NZ_AYKH01000020.1 GCF_003788635.1 Salinisphaera orenii subsp. orenii MK-B5 | reverse complement strand
GGCCGGCGGCGGCCGACCGTTGCGGCGTCGCGCCGCCCGAGCCGGGCGCGACGACCCGCCATTATAGAAACCTTCGGCCGCCTTCGCCCATCGCACCGACGGGGTCGCCGCGACCACGTGATCCGCGTTGCACAGCAGCGCCATCGCGGGCCGGGCACGCGGCGGCCGCGGACGGCTCAGTCGTGGATCTGCAGGCGGCGATCGTTGGCGGTGATGGCCCGGGCGCCGTCGGCGGTGATCCGCACCGTCTCGCTGACGCCGACGCCGAACGCCCCGGGCCGGCGCAGACAGATGGGCAGATGGAAGACCATGTCGTCGGCGAATACCGCGTCGCTGTCCTCGGCGATGAACGTCGAGCCGGCCACCCAGGAGGGCGGAAACTGCAGGCCCACCGGGTAGCCGTAGACCCCCGAGAAGAACGCGCGGTCAGCGATCGGCGCGAGTGCCTCGGCCCCGGCGCGAGCCGCGCCCGCCACCGGGGCGCCGCTGCGCGCAGCCTCCATGACCGCTTCGAGCACCGCCAGACAGACCTCGTGGAACACGCGGACCTCGTCGGCCACCGGCGCCACCACCGCGGTGCGCATCATCGGCGCGGTGTAGCGTCGGCGCACGGCGCCGAACTCGGTGAACACGACGTCGCCGCGCGCGATCCGATACCCCGCGTGGCTGGTGTGAATGATGCCGCTGCGAAAGCCGGCCGCGACGATCGGCTGCATGCTCATGAATTCGCTGCCGCCACCGAGCATGGCGTCGGCCCCGGCCCGGGCGATCTCGTGGTCGATCACGCCCTCGCCGACCGCTCGCCCGGCCGCGTCCAGCCCGGCGCCGGTGATGGCCGCGCTCTCGGCCAGAAAGGCCATCTCCGCCGGCGACTTGACCACCCGGATGCGATCCAGCAGATCGCCCGTATCCATGAAACGGGCCCCGTCCAGCTGCACTTCGAGCGCTTCCAGCAGCCCCGGCCGCAGCGAGCCGCTCCAGCGGGCGACGGCGATACGCGGCGCCGGACCGGCGGTCAGCCGCACGATCTCTGCGGCCAGCTGCGCCGCGACCGACCGCGGCGACTCCCAGGCATAGCCGATCACCGCGTCCACCCGCGACAGATACACCGCCGGCCCGATCTCGATCGCCGGCACGAACAGCACGCATTCCTGCGCCGAGACCAGCAGCGCACACTGCACCGAGACCTCGAAGGTGGTGTAGCCGGTCAGGTAGCACAGCTCGGCCGGGTCGGTGACCATCAGCAGATCGAGGCCGCGCTCGGCCATCGCCCGCCGCACGGCCGCCAGGCGACTCTCGTACTCGGCCACCGGAAAGGCCAGCTCCGGCTCGGGCAGCCGGGCCAGCAGCTGCTCGCGATAGGTGTCGTAGTCCATGGTCTCGCCTCCTGCCGATCGGCCCGCAGCGCCGGGCCCGCACCCATCGAACGCCAGAACGCCGAGGCTTGCAACAGCCGTCACCGCGGGTGCCGCTTCTGGCCCGTCTATTGCAACGAATCGTCGACGGACCGCAACGGTGCGGCCCATCCGCGACTACAGGAGACAGGCATGGACGACATTGCACGGACCGAGGGCAGCGACCACCCGCTGACGCCGCTGAGCGCCGAGGAGCTGGCCGCGGTGGTGGCCGTGATCCGCGAGGACGGCGGCTTCGGCGATGCGCCGATCTTTCATACCGTCACCCTCTACGAGCCGCACAAACGCGACGTGCTGGGCTGGTCCCCGGGCGCAGCGCTGGCGCGCGAGGCCTTCTGCATCCTCATGGTCGACGGCCAGACCTGGGAGGCCGTGGTGAGCCTGGACACCGCCAGCGTGACCCGGCGCGAGCACAAGGCCGGCGTGCAGCCGGGTATTCTGCTCGAGGAATTCGTCGACTGCGAGAAGGCGGTCAAGGCCGATCCCGCCTGGCAGGCTGCACTGAAAAAACGCGGTATTACCGATTTCGATCGCGCCATCGTCGACCCCTGGTCGGCCGGCTTCTACGGTGACGAGCGCTGGCCGGACAGGCGGCTGGCGCGCGCCTACACCTGGCTGCGCGGCAGCGACGACGACGTCGGCTACGGCCGCCCGGTCGACGGCGTGCATGCCGTCGTCGATCTCGAGCGCATGGCGGTCCTCGAGGTGGAGGATCACGGCGAGGTCGAACTGCCGCCGCTGACCGGCAACTACACCGCCGACTCGGTCGGCCCGCTGCGCGACGACATCAAGGCGCTCGAGATCGTGCAGCCGGACGGGCCGAGCTTTCATGTCGACGGCCAGCACGTCGAATGGCTCGGCTGGTCGTTTCGCGTCGGCTTCACCCCGCGCGAAGGGCTGGTGCTGCATCAGCTCGCCTACAACGATCAGGGCCGCGAGCGGCCGGTGATGTATCGCGCCGCCCTGTCGGAAATGGTCGTGCCCTACGGCGACCCGACGCCGGTGCACAACCGCAAGAACGCCTTCGACGTGGGCGAATACGGCGTCGGCCGGCTGGCGAACACGCTCACCCTGGGCTGCGACTGTCTCGGCACGATCCATTATTTCGACGTCGACCAGGTCACCGCGACCGGCGAGGTCGTGCACATGAACCGCGTGATCTGCCTGCACGAAGAGGACCACGGCACGCTCTGGAAACATACCGACTGGCGCACCGAACACAGCGAAGTGCGCCGCTCGCGCCGGCTGGTGATCTCGTTCTTCGCCACCGTGGGCAACTACGACTACGGCTTCTACTGGAGCCTGTATCAGGACGGCACCGTCGAGATGGATATCAAGCTCACGGGCTGTCTGTCGGTAGGCGCCTTTCCACCCGACGAGACGCCGCAGTACGGCACATTGGTGGCGCCGCAGCTGTATGCGCCCATCCACCAGCATTTCTTCAATTTCCGCCTGGACATGACCGTGGACGGCGTCGACAACTCGGTCCACGAGATCGACACCGTCGCCGCACCGCACGACGCGGCCGTCAATCCCCATCTGAACGCCTATCATCCGGTGTCGACGCTGATCGCCAACGAGCGTGACGGCGCCCGCCAGGCCGACCCGCTCGCCGGCCGCCAGTGGAAGATCGTCAACCCGTCGGTGACCAACGCGCTCGGCCAGGCCGTCGGCTACGCGCTCGTACCCGGCGAGACGGTCCGCCCGTTCGCCTATCCCGACGCCCCGGTGAGCCGGCGCGCGGCGTTCATCCATCATCCGGTCTGGATCACCGCCTACGACCGCGACGAACTGTTCGCCGCCGGCGACTACATCAACCAGAACCCGGCCGACACCGGCCTGACCGCCTGTGCGCGCCGGCAGCGCAATCTCGACGACACCGACATCGTGCTCTGGCACACCGTCGGCCACCACCACATCCCGCGGCCGGAGGACTGGCCGGTCATGCCCGTCGCCCATGCCGGCTTCACCCTGCGCGCGTCGGGCTTTTTCGACAGCAACCCGACGATGAACGTGCCGCCGTCGGCGTCGAGTCACAGCCGTCACGCGGGCTGCTGCAACGAGCCGTCTTCGACGTAGCCGCCCCGTCGAATGACGGCTGTCGGGCGTTGTCTGTCCGGCGGACTGCGGCACGGGACCGGGACAACCCCCGGCCGGCGGTTAGTCAGGCAAAAGCTTGCCGGGATTCATGATCCCGTTCGGGTCGAGCGCCTGCTTGATCGCGCGCATCACGTCCACGCCGGCCCCGTGCTCATCGCGCAGATAGTCGCGCTTGCCGACGCCGATGCCGTGTTCGCCGGTGCAGGTGCCCCCGACGGCGAGCGCCCGCGAGATCAGGCGCGCGTTGAGCGTGTCCAGTGCCGCGACCTCGGCCGGGTCGTGGCGATCGAGCACCACCACCAGATGGAAATTGCCGTCGCCGACGTGGCCGAACAGCGGCGCGGTGAGGCCGAGTTCGGCCACGTCCGCCTGCGCGGCTTCGATGGCCTCGGCCAGCCGCGAGATCGGCACGCAGATATCGGTGGCATGGAAGTCCCGGCCGGGGCGTAGCTGCTTCGACGCATAGGCCGCGGCGTGCCGCGCGGCCCAGAGCGCACTGCGCTCCTCCGCCCGCGTCGCCCAGGCGAAGTCGCTGCCGCCGAACTCGCGACAGAGCTCGCCCATGGTCGCGACCTGCGCCTCGACCGCGGCGGCGCTGCCGTGGAATTCGAGAAACAACGTCGGTTTCTCGGCGTGGGCCAGGCCGTTGTGGCGATTGACCGCCTGCATCGAGAGTTCGTCGAGCAGCTCGATGCGAGCCATCGGAAGACCGTGCTGGATGGAGGCGATCACCGCGTCCACGGCACCAGCGACGTCGGCGAAGACCACGGTGGCCGCGCAGACCGCCTCCGGCAGGCCGTGCAGGCGCACGGTCAGCTCCGTGATGATGCCGAGCGTGCCCTCGGCACCGATCAGCAGATGGGTCAGATCGTAGCCTGCGGCGGACTTGCGTGCCCGCCCGCCGGTACGCACGACCGTGCCGTCGGGCATGACCGCGGTCAGGGACAAAACGTTGTCGCGGACGGTGCCGTAGCGGACCGTATTGGTGCCGCTGGCGCGGGTCGAGGCCATGCCGCCGAGGCTGGCGTCCGCCCCGGGGTCGACCGAAAAGAACAGCCCCGTGTCGCGCAGATGCGCGTTGAGGGCGGTGCGCGTGACGCCCGCCTCGACGGTGGCGTCCATGTCGTCCGGGCGCACCGCACGGATCGCGTCCATTCGCGACAGGTCGACGCACAGACCGCCACGCTCGGCGATCACCTGGCCCTCGATCGAGGTCCCCACGCCGTAGGCGAGCACCGGCACGCCGTGCGCGTTGCAGCAGCGCAGGATGGCGGCGACCTCGTCGGCGGTCTGCGCGAAACACACGGCATCCGGCAGTGCCGGGCTATGCCAGGATTCGTCGTGGCCGTGCTGTTCCCGCACCGCTTTATGGGTCGTCAGCCGCTCGCCCAGCAGCGGGCCGAGCGCCTCGAGGACGGCCGCGACGGCGGCGGGCGCCGCGGCCGGTTCCGGATGGGCGGTCATACCGGCCATGAAGTCTCCCTATCGTAGGGATCACGGCGCGTGCATCCGACCGCGATCCGATATGCGCGCCTCATTCTATCGGGTATGCGTCGCGTCGCCGGCGCGCATCGGACATACGCCCGCGAGCGGCGCCGCCCCGGCAGGCGATCGTCGCCGTCATCCTCGGGTACGATGACGCCATTATTCAATATGGGAGCGCCCGGCGGTCCGGGCGACAACAGTCATGGATCGAGAACGCATACTCTGGGCGGCGCTGGCCGCCGGGGCCACGATCGGCGCCGGCATGGCGGCACGGCAGGGCGCCGCCGCCGTTTGGCGCCGCACGCGTGACGAGGAGCCGCCGCAGGACGTGGCCGATCGCCGCAACAGCTGGCAGGGCCTTCTGGCCTGGGCCGCGGTCAGCGGTTTCTGCGTGGCCTTCGCGCGGGTCGTCGGCCAGGGCGCGGTCAGCGGCGCCTGGCGCAAGGCGATCGGCCGCCAGCCCCCGGCCTGAGGTGCGGCCACGCCCGGGGTTCGGGCGGGCCGAGCGTCCCGCGGCCCGGCCCGGTGGCCGAACAGGGCACGAGAACGAAAAAAGCCGGCAGCCTCTCGGCCGCCGGCTCTTTCATGCGCCGAGCGTAACGGCGATCAGCCGATACGGCCGTCGCGGCGCTGACGAGCGACCAGACCGGTCGCGATCAGCATCAGCCCCAGCAGGCCGATCAGCTTCGGCTCGGGCACGTCCATCGGCGAGGCGTCGTTGAGCAGACTCAAACTCGCCTGCACGGTCGCACCCGCACCTCGACCTTCATCCAGGCCGAAAAGCCCGGTGTTGAAGTCCTCGTCCGAGAGCGCGACTTCGATCAGGCCGTCACCGTTGGCCCCGTACGAAAAGGTCTGCGGGCCGTCCCAGCGCAGCTCACCCTCCTGAGAGATCAGGGCGTCGAAGTCGCCCTGGGTCGTGCCCGTGACGGTGCTCTGACCGTTTTCCGGCATCAGAAAGCCGAAGCTCACACTGATCGGCTTGGGATCGCAGTCGGCACCACAGCCCGAGAACAGGCCGAAATCGAGACTGTTCTCATTGGTCCAGATATCGAACAGATCAAAGGTGACGGACTGACCGGCCAACAGGTTGTAAGTGAACGGATTAGCGGCGTTTTCGGCCGTCTGGATCTGCAACCCGGGATCCACCGCGTTGGCGTCGACGCTGTACGTCGACTGGATCGTCACGGCATGCGCACCGGCCGAAACGAACATGAGGGCGGCAAAGCCACCGATCGCACCTAGCATTTTCATTACAGAACCCCTGTTTCATTGGTTGAAGAAACAGCGCGCCGAAAGATGGATGACGGCCCCTCGCTGTCCGGGGTGGCTAGAGCAATCGATGTGCCAGAAAACGGCCGAAGCTGGGCCAATCGTGCAGAATCATGGATCGCTCAGCAGAATACGAAAATTAAGCGATTTCAATCCGTCAGTTATCGTCGTCCTTTTAGCGCCGACAAATCGTGGAAATCGTGTCGCCGGCTGCATCAGTGCTTCGCCATCGAACCGATTCGGGTTCGCTTCGGCCCGGGCTGTCATTTTTCTCGACGAAGAACACCCGGCTTAACGCGTATTTCCGAAAAACAGACCTTTACGATGTAAGAATTTCTGACGGGATTTTTATCCCATCATAAAAAGCACTAAATATCCGAGACTTGAGACTAATCCAGCGCGATTCACACGGAGGACACCGACCCCGGCAACGCCGCGCCCAGATGCTACGGATCGACCCCGGGGCGTGCGTGAACGGACACGCCGTGAAGGCGTATACGCTACCCGGCCTTCAGCACTCGAGGTTATCGACCCGCACGTCGAGCTGTTCCAGGCGCTGGGCCAGCAGGCCCGGAAAGCGCTTGTACCAGGTCGCGTTCAGCGGCGACGGATGCGGCAGCGGATGAATATCGAAGGTCCGGGCCGGCCCCTCGGGTGCGGCCAGGGTGACCGCGATGGCCGATTCGAACCGATCCGGTCGCTGCCAGAACGCCTCGATGCGCGCACGCTCGGCCTTCGACTGGCCGATGCCGAACCATAGAAAGGCCTCGCGGCCCAGAGTGATCAACGCCCGGCCCTGCCACTGGGTCACCAGCAGCGCGGTCATCAACGGCTGGAAACGCCGCTTGACCCGCATCGACCACGCCTTGTTGCCGGCCGGCTTGTACGGCACCGTGTTGATCCAGAAAAACGGCTGCCCGACGACGCGCGAGGCCTCGAAATCCGGCATCTCCTCGCGGTGCAGATGCCGGTACAGCGCCTTGCGCACCAGCTGACCGCCGGCACCGATGAACGGCTCGCCGTATCGCACCTCCTCGCGCCCCGGGTCGCGGCCGAAAAAGCCGACGCGCGCATTCGCGCGGCCGAGACCGATGATCGGCTCCAGCGGATCCTTGTCGTAACGGGCGTAGGTCTCGACATCGATGCCCGCCGTATCTGCGGCGAGCTCGCGAAAGGCCTGGTGCTGTCGGGTGTTCAGCGGCATCGGCGACACGGGCTTGGGTGCGGGATGCGAAAGGGTACGCCTTCAAAACGAACGCGGCACGCCGCCGCGATCGCGATTGTTTTACCGGTCAGTGATGCCACCATTGACCCGGCGCCGCCGGACGGCCGCGCGCCATCCGCGGCGGCCGGCCGCGGAGATCGCGCCCCATGCAACGGCGCCGCATGACGCACTGATAAATCGAAGCACGAGCCGGCCACACGATCTGCATACCTGACGACCACGGATCCACACCATGACGCTTACTCTCTACGCCCACCGCCTGTCGCAGCCCTGTCGCGCGGTCGAGATCCTGTTACGCGAACTCGGCGTCGACTATGACTGGCAGGAGATCGATTTCGCCGGCGGCGAAACCCGCCAGCCGTGGTTCGCTCGCGAGATCAACCCGATGCAGACGGTGCCGGCACTCGCGGTTTCGGACCCGGCGGGCGCGTCAGGGACATTCGTGCTCGGCGAAAGCCACGCGATCATGCGCTATCTGTGCCGAACCGCGGACTCGGAGGTGGCGCCGCACTGGTATCCGGAGCGAGACGCGGCGGCGCGGGCTGCGCGCATCGACCAGTGGATGGCCTGGCATCACAACAACGTGCGGCGTCACGACATGTTTCACCACATCATGAACCTGCATCGGACGCTGCCGATGCTCAAGTACGAAATCCAGGACACCCTGCTGCGCCCGCTTCAGGCCGGCCTGAACGCCGGCCTGGCACGGCTCGAGGCGCATCTCGAGCGGCCGACGCGTCAAGAGACGCCAGCCATGCTCTGCGGCCACGAACAGCCCACCCTGGCCGATCTCACGATCGCCTGCGAGCTGTACCAGATCGTCGCCGTCGGCTATCGCTTTCACCGCTATCCGCGGGTGGCGAGCTGGCTGAACACGCTGGCCGCGCGCCCGCATTTCCGGGATATCTCTGCCGACATCCGTGATCAGGGGCGGATCATCCACGACGAAAGCGGCGGCTATCTGGAACTGGAGCAGGCCTTCGCCTGACAGCGGTCGAAGCGGGCGCCGCCCGGCCCACCGACCCGCGACCGATTCAGCCCGCCGAATAATCGCGCACGTTCTGCAGGACCCAGACGTCGTCGGCCGTCGGCTCCGCATGGCTGTGCAGAACATTGATACGCCCTGTTCCCTCCATGACCACGGCCTGGACATTGCGGTGATCGATCACGTTCGCGTTCCGCAGCTGACAGCGCAGATCATCCTCGGTGACCCGTGCGACTCGCATGTTCTCGGGCAACATGCGCCCGCCGTGGGTCATCAGCAGGATCGGCGTGTTGTCGACCGCCGTTTCCGCTGCCCTCGACCGAGAACGCCAGCGCGACACGCCGAGCTGCAGGGCATACAGCATCAGAACCGCCAACACGCCCTGCAGCAGCGCCGGCGTCTTGGCGGCGATCGTCGTCGCCATGGTCGAGCCGATGCCGATGGTGACCGCGACGTCAAACGCCGACATCTCGGCGAAACTGCGTACGCCCGCCGACCGCGCGAAAATCAACACCGCGGCATACATGGCCGCCGTGCTCGCCACGACCGCGAGCAACGCCTGCGGCGACGCGAGAAACCAATCTGCCCACATGAAAAATCCGTCCTCTGCTGGAATGGCGGCCACGGTACCCGCACCGTCCGACTTGCGAAACATTCGATGACGCCCAACCGATTCTCGGAGATGGGCGCAGGCCCGGCGCGATGCGCCGACGACCCAACCACCGACGACACGGGCGATCGAGGCTCCCCGGCCGGGTCAACACGACATCATGCCGTCACCGGCCGACGGCTGTCGGTGCACACTCTGATCGATGCCGGGCCCGCCCGGGCGCCCATCGGGACGCAACGGGCCGGTCGTTGCGTGGTGTCTCGACACCGTCGCCCGACGAGCCTCGCTGGGAGCCGGATTCAGCCCGCGAAACCTGTGGCGTTAGCGCCGGGAAACCGCGCGCCGCCGTCGCAACACCCGATCTCGGTCGATGCGCGATGCTGCGACGACAACCGGGCATCGGGGTGACGGCGAGTGCTCGGCGGCGAGGCCTAAGGGTTGATACGTCGGTAGAGCGCGTTGACCCAGCAATAGATGCCGTAGCACAGCAGGCCGAGGCCGACGACGCCCAGCAGCACCAGCCCATAACTCTGCTGCGCGAGCGTGTCCAGCGCACCGTTCAGGCCGGTGGCCTTGCTCGGATCGGTCTGCAGTGCGGCCACGATCAGAAAGCCGCCGATGATGAAGAACACCAACCCGCGCGCCGACAGCCCCCACTTCGCGATGCGTGAGGCCCAACGGGTCTGGGTGGCACCCATCTGCGCGAGCGACCATTTCTTCTTGTACTTCTCCTTGTAGGCGCGCACGAACTGCATCACGCCCATCAGCACGATGATCGCGCCAATGACGCCCACCGCCCAGACGCCGCCTTCATAGGACATCAGGCGGGCGGTCATGCTGTCCTTGGAGCTCCCGCCACCACCACCGCCGGAGCCCAGGAGCAGGCTGATCGTATAGATCGCCAGCGACCCGTAGATGAGACCGCTGATGAAGAACGAAGCGCGCTTGATCAGGCCCTTGAAATCGGTGCCCTCGCGCTCCGGGTCCTTGATCGCCTGCGTGAAGCGCCACACGACGTAGCCGAACAGGCCGAATGCCACGGCGAGCAACATCGCCTGACCGTGGGTCTCACTTCCGATCTGGCTGACCGCACCCTTGGTACCCGTGGTCTGACCGCCCATGCCGAAGGCCACCATGGCTGCCAGCACGCCGACAATGGCGTAGACGACGCCCTTTGCGGCGTAGCCGAACCGGGCCAGCCATTCCACGCCCTTGCCCGCCGCATCGGCAGCTTCCCGCGTCGTATCATTCATATCGCATCCGTAAAAGTGACTAGAAATTTTAAAAACTTTTCGATTATTACGGCCCTTCGGGCCGAATTAGCGGATACTTTGATGCTTCCACGTTCTAACGTAAACCTTCAGTGACTTTTTTTACGAGTAAGGTCGAACGGAAACCCCGTACCGCCCGGCAATCAAGACAAGCCACCGAACCGCATCGGACTTGCGCCACAACCACTCGGGAAGGCTTTAATCGCTGAGCCGGCACTTTTCGAGCACTCGTGAAAATTATAATTTTTATTTTCCCGATTCCGTGCTCATGTCCCACCGTTGCCCTTTTGGATGACAACCGTGCCCTCAATGAGCAGAGCTCAACCGGCGCCCAAAAGCGATCTCCGGGTCGCATGCCGGGTGATCGAATACCGGAGGCCGCTTGCGGGCCGTGAACAGCCCGCGCGGTGCGCGCTCGTACCCACGACTGTTATCGCCGTCGACACGAGGCCGACGAGGACCCGAATCGCCGACGGCCGCGTCGCGCCTCCTTCACACGCCGGGCTCACGATCCAAGTGCATCGCCGGATCCGGCAACGCCGGCCCTGGCCGCGCCGAGACGAGCGGCTGACGTCGAGTCACCGCCGATGTCGCTGCGGCGCGACACCCTAGCGCCGATCGTCCGGAGCGATCGACGCGATCGGATCTCGATGAGAGTCAGGAAATACTCGACGCAGTACGGGCCTCCGTACTCGGGCGCTGCAAGCCACGCGGGCCATCGTCAGCCTCATGTCGGGTGGTTTAACGCCTCTTGGGCGACAGCGTCCGTCAAGCCGACCAGCCGCGTCGGGAAAGCTTACATGCCACGGCTCGAGCATTCCTTGGCGAAAACGTTGTTTCAACTTTTTATTTTTAAAACAATTATTTAAATAACAATACTCGAAACGCTCTCCGCTTGGAACGGTAGTTGCTTCCTCGTTGGACAGGTCGGTATCGCAACGGTGCGGCCGGCTCTATTAATAACGTTCCAGGAGTATTGATGCAGTTCAAACATATCGCCGTGACTTCGGCTGCCGCCATCGCCTTCGGCGTGAGCTTTTCCGCTTCCGCCGCCGTGGTCAATTTCGATCAGGCCAACGCGCAGGCGCCGGACGGCAGCGTGAGCTATGACGGCAACGGCGGTGCGCTCACCGGTTCCGGCATTTCCTTCGACCAGATCAGCCTCAACGGCGGCGACGCGCCGGCGGGCAATGACAGCCAGCTGGCCTGCGTCTCCTGCTCGATCGACTTCGAGACCGGCGGCAACGTCGAGGAAGGCCCGAACGTCTGGAGCTTCGGCGGCGGCGGCGAGCTGACGCTGAGTGGCGAAGCGCAGGACAGCAGCGGCGAGACGGTCGCCGACGGCACGCTGTTCAGCGGTACGTTCGACGGCCGTCCGGACGAAGCCGCGCAGCTGGTGACCGGCGACGGTCAGGACAGCCTGTCGGCCCAGCTGTCCGGCACCGACGACTTCAACGATAGCCTGGCCAGCTACTTCGGCATCTCCGAAGACACCAGCTTCGACTTCACGAACACCGTGATCGCGCTGGGCAGCGCCAGCTTCGACGGCGAAGGCGGTTTCAGCAGCGATAACCTGCAGAACGCCGACGTCACGGCCCGGCCCACCGACGTCCCGGAACCCTCCGAGCTCGGCATCTTCGCGGCCGGCCTCGCGCTGGTGGTCGGCGCCATGGGCTTCCGTCGCCGTCAGAACGGCTCGGACGTCTAAGCACGACGGCATGACCCGCCGGGCCTTCGCGGTCCGGCTCGCCCGTCGAGAGGCGGCCCCGATATTCGGGGCCGCCTTTTTTTGTCGCACCACAGGCCGAGATCACCGCCGGATCGACGAGTTTTCCCAGGCCCTTAGCGGCCAAGCCAGGGTACGCCGCTGACCCGGTCCCGCCCGCGCCGAGCCCGTCGGCCCGCTTTACGACGCCCGGTCGCGGCGCCAGACCTCGATGTTGTCCGAGCGACCGACACGATAGTCACGACCCGTGGGCACCGCGCGCTCGAGCCCCCGCCGGCGGAGCTCGCCGCGTACCCGCCGCGCCTCGGCGTCGCTGAGCCCATCGAGCGTATCCACCGCCCGCTGCAGGACATAGAGCAGATACGGCTCCGCCCCCACCTCGATCGGCACGCCGCGGTAGGCCGTGTGCACGGCGCCGAGCTGGCGGCGATGGGGTTTGTCGGCCACCGGCGTGCTGTCGGCAGGTTCCTGCGCTGCGACCCACTCGTCGAAGAAGGCGAGCTTGTCGGCAAGCTCGGGAAACATGTCCTCGGCCATGTAGGTCAGAAACGGCTCGAGTGACGCCGGGATCGCATCGTCGGCCACGAAAGCCGGCGTGCTGTCCGGATATTCCACCACGTCCAGCCCCGGTGCGTTCATGCGTTCGACCCAGCGATGAACCCGCGGCGCCCGCGTCTTCATGATCTGGGCCGGCACCGGGTCCCGGCCCAGATGCGCGAACAGCGGCGCGATGAGGCCGTAATCCGCGATCGACGGCCGGCCGCCCAGCAGATATGGCATGACCGCGAAATGCGCGTCGAGCGTATCGAGCAGGGTCTCGAAGGAGCGCTCGATATGCGGCACGGTCTCGTCGTTCACGCCGAGCATCGGCAGATAGGCGTTCATGCGGCCCATCACCTTCTCGGCGACCGCCGGCCCCGCGCCGCTGGCGAACGCATGCCACATGAAGGCCCGCTGGCGCTCCAGATAGGACCAGCGATAATGCATCGCATGCTTGCGCATGGCCTGACAGCCGAAGTATTCGATGATGACGGCGAGCACGCGCTGCAGCGGCGTGGCCGGATACACCGGATAAGGCGCGCCGCGGTGCTCGAAATGATCGATGATGTCGATCGTGTCCTGCACGATCGCGCCGTCGGGCGTCTGCAGCACGGGGATGATGCTGCGCCCCAGACGGGGCGCGATATGGGTGGCGAACTCCGGGTGCGACGGCGGACGCTCGATATACGCAATGCCCTGGTTGCGCAGATAGCTGCGGGCCTTGCCGGTGTAGAGCGAATGGGGCACCCCGTAGAGCACGGGCGGGCTTGATTCCTCGGGCATCGGTCTTCCTTGCGATTGCGCCAGCGCGCCACTCTGCCACGCCGGCACCGGTTCCCGTCTTCCCGGCTGCGGCCGAACGCACCGGCCCGCTCGGCCAGGGCAGCAGGCCGGGCGCGCCTCACGCCCCGACGGTCGCGCACGGCGCCGATCGGCGCGATCCGATCGCGCCTGGCATCGCCCGGTCGACGGTCAGGCTAGCCCCGCCGGCAGGCGACCTCGACGACCGCGTCGGCGAACGTCTCCGGCGCTTCCTGGGGCGGATTGTGCCCCACCTCGGCGAGCACGCGATGCGCAACCAGGCGCGGAAACCGACGCCGCAGAGCCGACGTGCCGGCGGCCGCGAACAGGCCGCTGTCGGCGCCCTCGAGCACGATGCTCGGCACCGCGATCGCCGGTTGCGCGGCCAGCCGCGCCTCGGTCGCCTCGAAGCGCGGGTCACCGGCCACGCGAGCGTAGCGGTGGCGATAGGAGTGGATCACCACATCCACGAAATCCGGGTTGTCGAAGGCGGGCGCCGAGGCCGCGAACGTCTCGCGCGAGACCGGCCACGTCGGCGACCACTGCCGCCAGAGCAACCAGGCCAGCTCGCGCCGGTTCGCGGTGAGTCCGGCGCGCCCGCGCTCGCCGTGGAAATAGAACTGGTACCACAGGCGGGCTTCCATCGCCGGCGAGAGCGGCGTCTGCGCCGAGGGAATGTCCTGGATGTTATAGCCGCCGCAGCTCACCAGCCCCGCGACGCGCTCCGGCCAGAGCGCGGCCACGATGCAGGCCGCCCGACCGCCCCAGTCGAACCCGGCGACCACCGGCCGCACCAGGGCCAACGCATCGATGAACGCGCGCAGATCGTGCCCCAGCGCGGCCTGCTGTCCGGAACGCCGCGTGGCCACGTCGATGAAACGCGTCGGCCCGAAACCGCGCAGATACGGCGCCACCACGTGCAGACCGCGCGCGGCCAGTCGCTCGGCCGCCGCGCGCACCGCCGCGACATCGTAGGGAAAACCATGCAGCAGCACGGCGGCGGGCGCCCCGGGCGGACCGAAGGCTTCGTAGGCGACCACGAGGTCCCCGGCTTCGACATGTTGCAGCGGCATCGCAATCCGTGGCGCAGAGCAGACATCGATTCACGGTACCCGGGCGCGGCCGGTTGCACCAATACCGAAAACGGCGCCGGCCAGGCCGCGGTGTTCTTGCGCCGGGCGTGCTGATGCCCGGGCCCGGCGGCGCGCAGACCCTCGGTGCCCGATCGGGCGTTCCGAAAAATGGACGCTCCAGCCCCGCACTCGCGCGCCGTTGTTTAGACTCGATCGGATCGGCGATAACGTTCAAAAGAAACCGCAACACGCCGATCACCGCGATTCACAAAGGCCAGGACCAACGCATGAAATCCGAAACCATCGCCCTGCACGGCGGCTACACGCCGGACGAACAACACGCCGTGGCCGTGCCGCTGCATCAGACCACCTCGTATGCGTTCGACGACGCCCAGCACGCCGCCGACCTGTTCGACCTGAAAGTGCCCGGCAACATCTACAGCCGCATCATGAACCCGACCTGCGGCGTGCTCGAACAGCGCGTCAACGCGCTCGAAGGCGGCGTCGGCGCGCTGGCCATGGCCTCGGGCATGGCCGCGATTACCGCGGCGATCCAGACGATCGCCGAGGCCGGCGACAACATCGTCTCGATCAGCGAGCTCTACGGCGGCACCTACAACCTGTTCGCGCACACGCTGCCACGCCAGGGCATGAGCGTGCGCTTTGCCGACAAGGACGACCTGGACGCCATGGCCGCGCTCATCGACGATCGCACCAAGGCGCTCTACTGCGAGTCGATCGGCAACCCGTCCGGCAACATCGCCGACGTCGCCCGGCTGGCTGAGATCGCCCACGCCCACGGCGTGCCCTTGATCGTGGACAACACCGTGCCCTCGCCCACGCTCCTGCGCCCCATCGAGCACGGCGCGGACATCGTCGTGCATTCGGCCACCAAGTACATCGGCGGCCACGGCACGACCATTGGCGGGATCCTCGTCGATTCCGGCCGTTTCCCCTGGCTCGAACACGCCGAGCGCTTTCCGCTGCTCACCGAGCCGGACCCGTCCTACCACGGCATCAACTACGCGAAGGACGCCGGCGAAGCTGCCTTCATCACGCGCGCCCGGGTGGTGCCGCTGCGCAACATGGGCGGCGCGATGAGCCCGTTCAACGCCTGGATGTTCCTGCAGGGGCTGGAAACGCTGGCCCTGCGCATGGAGCGCGTCTGCGACAACACCCAGCGCATCGCCGAATATCTGGAAGCCCACTCGCGCATCACTTGGGTCAACTACGCCGGGCTGGCCAGCCACCGCGACAATCACCTGGCACAGCGCTACATGGACGGCCGGGCCTCGGGGATCCTGTCCTTCGGCATCGAGGGCGGATTGGATGCCGGGGTACGCTTCTACAACGCGCTCGGGCTGTTCATCCGGCTGGTCAACATCGGCGATGCAAAAAGCTGTGCGGCCATGCCGGCAGCCACCACCCACAGCCAGCTCAACGAAGCCGAACTGGAAAGCGCCGGCGTCACGGCGGACATGGTGCGGCTGTCCGTCGGCATCGAGCACGTCGACGACCTGATCGCCGATCTGGAGCAGGCGCTGTCGGTCGCCGGGTAATGCCTTGAATGACCGGCCCGGATCGAATCATCGGGCCCGTCGTGTGGCGATCCTGGACCGGGCCGGTGGCGACAGGCCGCGACGACGTGCTTCTCCGGGCGCTCCACGAGCCCGGATACAAACGCGGCAACGATCGGCCGCGCACCGCGCGGGCCAGAATCAGCTGACGGTCGCTCCGGCCGGAGCCGCAATAACTGATGGTGGAATCCCATCCGGCAGCGCTTACGCTCATTCCTGCGGCGACACAAAACGCGACTCGGCGTCCAGCAACGACGACGCCGGCACGTTGTGCGCGCCTGGAATATGGCCCGTAGGCGGGTCCAGCGGTTCGCGCTCGCCGCGCAAACGCTCACCGGCCCGCGCATCGAGCGGCACGGCATCGCCATGGCCACGTCGTCGACGGTGGCGATCAGGTCGTCGAACGCCGGCTCCCAGTCACTGGGCTCGGGGTCGGTGATGCCGGCCGGCATCGGCTGATCCCCGGCACGCCACGCCGGCCAGCTGCCATCGAGCACCTGAACCTCGGGATGGCCGGCCCAGACGAGCATCGTCCGGGCCCGCCCGCGGCGCCAGTCCCGCCCTGATCCTCGTAGACAACCACTGAACGTTCCGGCATCCCGCCCCAACGCCGCAATGGCTCGGCGAAGGTCGCGTCGGCCGGCCAGAGATGACGGGCAGTTCGCAATCCATAGCGGCATGACGCGCTTCGGGCACGGAACTCGCGCCAGCGCACACGCCCGGCGTCGGCGGCTGCCAGCCGCGCGCGTGCATCGAACACCACCGAATCACATTCTTCGGCCAGCCATTGCGCGAGCGTGCTCGGCCCGAGCAATACGTTCTACATGAGCATCTCCCAGAACCGCGCATCGTAAAAACAGGCCTCGTCAAAGGCGACCCACTTCATGCCGACGCGGGCGCACGCCGCCGTGCGTTCCTCGGCGCGGCGGTGCGTGCATTCGACTTGCGAAACAGACGGCGAAGGCGGATCACCCCGTCACGCGCCGGGTACCCGCAGGCGATTGCTGCGGCCAGGTGGTTGAGCCGGAAAAAGAATCGCGCACGAGCGCCTTGCGCACCGGGTTGTTTCATACGCCACGTATTCGTAAGCTTTGCCGCGCCTGCCCGGGCCGATACGAGCGCGGCAAACGGACGTTCTAGCCTGGCGGTTCAGGCCGTGACCGTTGTCTGCCACAACGTGCGGCCCTGCCTGGAACCGTTTGGCCGCGACCCGGCACCCGCCCGGTCGCGATGACAAAGAGATCAACAGGAAATGACACCGCCGGGGCTTCTGACCTATCACCATGATCGCGCCGACCTTCGCGGTGCCACCGTGCTGGCGTTCTTCGGTGGCCTCGTGCTGCTGGCGATCGCGCTGCCGATCGTGCATCACCTCGCCCCCGGCCCCTTGGCCCTCGGCGTGGGTGCCACGACCGTCGTGGCCTGGGTGCTGGCCTGGGGGATACTCGGCTATCGCGCGCGGGCGGCTCGTGGCCGCGAGGAAGTCGTGCGTTTCGACGCCGCCGGCTTCGAATCCCGGCTTTTCGGGCGCGTCGCTTTCGCCGATGTCCGCACACACATCGCCGGCCGCGATTCACGACTGTTGCGTTGGGAAGTCACCGCCCCGTCGCTGACGCTGCGTCTTGCCGGCGGACGTCGGATTCATTTTCATCTGGACAGCCGTCACTACCGGCACGATCTGCAGGACTACGTCGCCTTCATCGATACCGCGCGCGCCGGCCTGCAAGGCGAACGTCTGACCGATTCGACCCAACTGCTACCCGGGCATGCCGCCCTGTTCGGCGAGACGGCGGACCCGCCCCGGCCCGACCGGCCGGCGCGCGTATCGCATGCGGCCGGCACCGCCGCGCCGAAGCGGGCCGACCCGGCGCCCACCCAAACCCGCCGTGCCCGGCCGAGCCGGCGTGCCGCCGCCGACGACAACCACGGCGAGCGCGAGCCCCGGGCAGCGGCATCGACCATGAGCCGCGCCAACCAGAGCGCCAATCGTCGCTTCAGCCGACAGATGGCGCGACACAGTAAATGGGCTGCACTGGCGGTCGTCCTGCTACCGCTGACTTACAGCATTCGTGCCTGCGATTCCGGCCCGATCCAATCGATGGTCGCGCCGAACCCGTTCGAGAACATGAAGGAGGAGGCGCCCAAGGCGCTCGAACGCAGCAGCAGTGTCTTGCAGACGGCCGTGGCCGAACAGGGACCGGTCTATATGTGGGGCCCGGCCGACAACGATCGCCAGCTCAAGCCTCTGCTTGCGCCGAACATCAAGACGCGCCAGAGCGGCATCGACATGCTGGATACGATGAACGCGGCCGGCAGCATCACCGACTTCATCGTCGGCGGCGAGGCCGAAGGCTATCGCATGGGTCTGCAGCACGACGATACGGCCACCCTCACCTCGTATTCGCAGATCTCGCTGCGCCCGGTGGACGACGAACGCACGCTCTCGTTCTTCCTGTTGCCCGCACCGGACGCGTCGAACAGCGACCGTGCGGGCCAGTTGCCGGACGTGCACTGGCGTATTCGTTATCGCCAGGTGGCCGATATTCCCGACAAGCTGGACGAGTTCAACGGCCGACTGCCCATGCCGATCATCACCCGCTGGCTGAAGATGACCCCGCGACCGAGCCTGGTGGTCACCGCATCGCGTTATCAGGGCATGACCGACGACGAATTCCAGGCGGCCATCGAGGCCGTGAAGCAGGATCTTGCGCGCCGCGGCATCGACACCAACGATTTCGAAATACAGCGCTTCGAGGACGGCACGGTGGAGAACGCCGGGCCGGACCGGCGCCCCGAATCGCCTGCCCGCGACAACACCGCCGCGACCGGCGCATCAGACAGGAGGCCCGGCTCGGATGCCGTCCAGTAAGCCCGCCCAGCCGATTCCCGAACGCACCGGCGCCGTATTCTTCGTGCGCGTAGCCTGTCGCGAACTCAAGCAGATGTCGATCGAAAACGGTATGTCGATCGGCCGCCTGTGTACCGACGGCGGCGTGTTCTTCTTCGACCGCGACCGCTTCGACAGCACCCTGCTGGGCCGCAGCCTGAGGGGCGACGAACAGGTGATCATCGGTGCCCACCGTCTGGCCGACGGCACGGCGTGGCTGCACTGGCTGGCGCGTCGTAACGGCGACATCTGGGCGCCCGAGGCCGATCGCCGGCCCTGGCTGGCACCCCTGGCGCTGGTGCTCTCGCCCCTGCCGGTGGCCGCGGCGCTGGCGTTGCCGGCGGCCGCCAATATCTTCGTCGTGCTGTTGCAGATCGCCCTCTGCTCAGTCGCCGGTTTCACGCTGATATGGGCGCTCTATCGGCTGCTCGTCATGCTGCATCCGGGCCGGCGCAAGGTCAGGCGCGGGCTGCGGGCGTTTCGGGCCGGCGAACTCGACCTCACACACCAGCCGGACACGTTCCGTACGCCGGACAAGCTGCAGCTCGCCGACGGCATGCACGGCGGTCTTAGCGTCCTGCAGGACCGGCTCAGCGGCGTGTCGGTGACCTTTCGGACCTACGGCGCCGGCCGCACCAGCTACAGCGTCCACGAGTACCGCCTCGCCTGTGCCGGCGAACTGTTCTCGCTTCGCACCGGCGCGTGGGAGCTGCGGCGCTTCATCGACCCGATCCTGATCCGTCGCGCACCGTTGTTCGTGGCCGCCGGCGATCACGTGTCGCTGTTGTCGCTGGTCGCCGACGGCGAGATCCGCGGCCTGCTCAACGGCAACGACGGTCTCGCCCATGTCACCTACAAGGGCACCGGCAACACGCCCATGGCACGACGTTTCGTCCTCGGGCTCGCCGCGTTGTTCATGGTCTTGATGCCGGCGATCGGCATCAGCGTCGAGCTCTACGACTGGGTCGCCCGCGGCGTCGGGCCCGACTACTGGGACTGGGTCGGCCTGCTGAGCTTGAATGCCGGCATGCTGCTGATCGTCACACTGATCCTCAGCGGCCTGGGACTGATCGGTGCCATCGCGCATACCCTGTATATGCGAAACCGCGACGACCGGCCGATCGAAAAGATTCTGGGCATCGCCTTCGCATGGCGCCGGCGCGCCGGCCAACGCCCCACCATCAACGAGTTTTCCTGATCATGCTGCCCGTCTGGATACGCCCGTGGCTGCTGGCGGCGTTGCTGTGCTACTGCATTTTCGGCGTGTACTGGTATCTGATGGTCGGCTATGCCCACGGCTGGCAGGAAGACGAAAGACTCACGCTGGCGACGACACTCGCCGAACCCATCGGCTGGGATTCGCTCGAGGCCACCGCCGCCGGCGATGACGCTTTGCTGAGCGTCGAATCGCGCGGGCGCGATCCCGAGGCAGAAGCCTGCGCAAGCGACGGCCCCTGCCGAGAACGTTGCCAAGCCGATGGCCGGGTGGCCACCGGACCGGACCGGCCCGTGCTCAACTGCCTGGCGAGCCCACCGCAGACCGACAAGAACGAAGCCGAGCAGCGTATCGACCGGCTGATGCGCCAGCGCCATCCGCTGGGCCTGAGCTATCTGCTGCGTAGCGACGGCCGGAAAGTCACGACGATCGCGCGCCTGCAGGGCGAAGTTCAGGCCATGCGCTGCGGCGCTAATGGGCGCTGCTACCTGCTTGCCCAACTGCCCGACGTGGACGACCGGACCGTCTTCGTATCCGACGATTTCGGCCATCACTGGCGTCTGGCCGCCCAGGGCGTACTGGAAAAAGCCTATGTACCCAGGATCGTCGGCGTCGACGGCGACCGCATCTGGGTCGACGGCTTCAAGCGTGTCTTTCTATCGTCCGACGGCGGGCGCCACTGGCGTGTGCTCGCCGACGAACAACGCCTGATGGCCTATCGGCCCGAACTGACGAGCGAGTCGTTATACGACGACAAGAATTCCGACCACTTCGACTGGTACATGGACGACGCCGGCATGCTCCATGCCGTGGCCGGCGGACGCTATCAGCGCGCACCGGACTCGGTGATGATCCAGGTCGATGCCGCCAGCGGCGAGATCGTCTCGGCGACCAAATACGACGGCGCCTTCACGGATATCGAGAACGGGCCCGGCGGGCAGCTGTTCGGCGTCTACCGCTCCAACCTGCCGGAGCGCTACACGCTGTATCGAATACGCGGCGAGGAGCGACAGCCGCTACGGGCCACCGGCAGCGAGCGAATGGGTTCGCTGGTGGCCAACAGCCGCTGGCTGATGCTCGATATCGGCCGGAACGACGGCGAACACCGCGCGCTCAGCCGCGACGGCGGCCAGACCTGGCAGGCCATGGACACGATCCGGGTCCGCGATCGCGACGTGTTCGACCCGACCGGCGCCGGCCTTCTGCGCTTCGGCTATACCGATCGCAGCGAATACTATCCCTATTACTGGATTCGGCCGTAGACCGCCGCGCGCGCTTCATCGTCGGCCGCGGTCTCGGCAACGACGCACGCGTTTGTCGATGGTGTGTATCGGCCGAGCGATCGCATAGGGGCAGTCAGGCCGGCTGAGGTGCCCGCACGGGGCGAAGATCAGCACGATGAAACGCGCCCACAACGCGCGATCGGGCAGCCGTTCTGCCTGCGTCAGACGATCATGCCGGCGGTCTTGGTTTCGAGATATTCGGCGATTCCTTCCTGAGCGCCCTCACGGCCCATGCCGCTGTCCTTCATGCCGCCGAAGGGCGCGGCCGCGCTCGTCGGGTTGATATCGTTGATCCCGATGATGCCGAAATCCAGTCCCTCGAATGCGCGCATCGTGGTCGAGAGCTTGTCGCTGTAGACATAGGCCGCCAGGCCGTACTCGGTATCGTTGGCCAGCGCGATCAGGTCGTCCTCGTCGCGATAGCTAATCACCGGCGCGACCGGGCCGAAGGTTTCCTCGCGATAGATCTTCATCTCGGGCGTGACGCCCGACAGAATCGTCGGCGCATAGAAATGCCCGGCCGCCAGCGCGCCTTCGCGCAGGCGCTCGCCGCCGTGGTGCAGTTGCGCGCCCTGGGCGACGGCGTCCTGAACCTGGGCATCGATCTTGTCGATGGCCGCTGCGTTAATGAGCGGGCCGATGCCGATGCCGTCGTCCATACCGTCGCCCACCTGCAGACGAGCGACGCGTCGGGTGAGCTCGCCCAGAAACGCATCAATATGGTCTTCGTGCACATAGATCCGGTTGGGGCTGATACACGCCTGGCCCATGTTGAGAAACTTGACCAGCGACAGCCCCTTGGCCGCGTAGACCGGGTCGGCGTCGGGAAATACCAGCGCCGGCGCATGGCCGCCCAGTTCCATGGAGACGCGCTTGAGGTGAAGCGCGGCCTCGGCGTTGAGCTTGCGCCCGACCGCGGTGGAGCCGGTGAAGGTGAGCTTGCGCACGCGCGCATCGCTACAGAACGCCCGGCCGGTGGCGGTCGGGTCGGATACGGTCAGCAGGTTGACCACGCCCTTGGGAAAGCCGGCCGCCTCGAAGATTTCGCACATCGCACGGGCACACAGCGGCGTGCTCTCCGCCGGCTTGAGCACCACCGTGCAGCCGGCCGCCAGCGCCGGCCCCAGCTTGCGCGTGATCATGGAGATCGGATAGTTCCAGGGCGTGATCGCGCCCACCACGCCGACCGGGTCACGACGCACCATGAAGCGCTGATTCTCACGCGCCGACGGCACCATCTGGCCATAGACCCGCTTGGCTTCCTCTGCGAACCAGAGCAGAAAATCCGCGCCGTAGCCCACCTCGGCGAGCGAGGCCTTGAGCGGCTTGCCCTGTTCGCGGGTCATCAACTCGGCCAGCTCGCGCTTGCGCTGGCTCATCAGCTCCCAGGCGCGATAGAGCAGCTGGGCGCGGTGATAGGCCGTGGTCGCACGCCACTCGGCGAACGCCGTGTGCGCCGCGCCGATCGCGGTATCGATATCGGCGGCGTTGCAGTCGGGCACCGTATCGATCGTCTCGCCGGTCGCCGGGTTGGCGACCGCGAACGTCGGCCGGCCGGTCAGCCATTCGCCATTGATGAACATCGTCTACTCCAGAACGTCGAGTCGCCGCCCCGGGCGAGCGCGCCCCTCACGGCTTGATCGGATACGTGCAGGGCCGCTCGAAAGCGGCCCCGGCACTCGGACATACAAATGGCACCGACGCAGCCGGGCGCCGGGCCCCATCGCGCGGCTAGTAGATGCCCCGTGTCTCCGGCGCCTCCAGATTGCCGGCATCCACGATCAGGTTGATCTTGGCGAGCTCGTCGCCGGCGATCGTGTCCATGCCGTCCACCGCCTGGATGAAGCGGGCGCGTTCGGCGTCCGAGACCAATTCCTTGGTGTAGTCGGCCAGCTTGGCCTCGTAGTCCGGGCGCTGCCACGGCGTGTCACCGCCCGGGTGGGCGTTGGCGCGGGTCTTCTCGTCGGCCACCTCTGCGCCGCCGGCCAGCGTCACGATCATGCGGCCGCCGTAGGCCTGCACGTTCGGATCCTGGTCGTGGTAGAGGTCTTCCCAGCGCTGGTCGAACTGGGTTTCGATCCGGGCCATCAGCGCGCGCAACTCGTCCTTCTCGGCCGGCGTCATCTGGTAGGCGCGGTCCTTGTGGAACTCGCCGGTCTGGATGCAGCGGGCGATGGCGAACATGATGCTGTGATCCAGCGTGCCGCGCGGCGAATCCGGGTCGATCTTCTGCGGGTCCTGGGCGTCGGTGCCGATCACGTGGTGCGTGTGATGGCTGGTTTCCAGCACGATCTTGTCGATCTGGTCGAGATCGACGCTGTCGCCCTTCTTCGGCAGCTGCGCGCGCAGCTGCAGCGCCAGGTCGATAATCGCCTGGCCCTGGTATTCGAAAGCGTACTGCTTCGGATAGGTCTTCATGATGTTGCGCAGCGCGTCGACGCCCGGCTCGGCCAGCTCCACCTTGTAGACCGCGTTTTCGTCGTCGCGACCGTTCAGGAAACGGCGGATGATGGAGTCCACGCCTTCATACACCGGGTTCGGCCCCTTGAGCCCGTGCAGGGCGTGGTTGACGGCCTTGATGGAAATTTCGGCCGAAAAGCCCGGCACGAATTCCTTCTGCGCGCCGATATCGCCCTTGCGCGACTGGCGCGAGGAGATCGCGTTGTGCACCGCGAAGTTGATCGCGTGGTAGGTCTGCTCGGTGGTCAGCCCCAGCATGGAAGAAATGCCCGCCGCCGTGCCCGCGGCGATATGGGTCATGTGGTCGACCTTGTGCTTGTGCAGGCAGATGCCGGTACCGTCGCCCGTGCCGACAAGCGCCACATGCACCTCGTAGGCGACGACAATACCGCGCAGAATATCCGCGCCGGACACGCCCAAGTGCTGGCCGACGGCAATGATCGGCGAGATGTTGTCGTCCGGGTGGGAATACTCGGCGGCCAGATAGCAGTCGTCGTTGTCCAGAAAACGCACGGCCACCGCGTTGGCGAACGCGGCCTGCACGGGCGCGAACGTGTCCTCGAGCCCCCAGATGGTCGCCTTGCCCGTGCCCTTCGAGCCCATCGCATCGGAGCGCGCCACTTTCACCGCCGATTCGTTCGCCGCGCCAAGCGCGATCGCGGCATTGTCGATGATCCGGTTCTTGGCCATCGCCACCGCGTCGTCATCCTGCGGCGCATCCTTGGCGCGGGTCGCCAGCTCGGCCAGCTTCCAGGCCAGTTGCTGATCGCGGGCAAGCTCGCCGCTGGCTTTCTCGGCGGCAACGGTGTGGATCGTAGCGGTCATACAACACATTCCTCTGCTTGAACGGGCGACCCGCCGGCGGCGGTTATTTATTGAGGCCGGGATTTTAAACGATTTGGCGCACCGGCCGATTCAAGCCTTCGCACCGCTGACACCCAACAACTCTAGAACCGGGGCGTAACGCGCACCTGCGATGACCCCGCCGCCGCTCGACAGATCGGCCCCGTATTGCTGGAGGCCACAAATCGAGTCACGATGACTGACTCTGATTCATGCCGAGAAAGGCCGTGACTCAACTCACGCTGCGCGGCTTCGATCCGGAGCGGGGAAAAGGCTTCGCGAGCTCGCCGCGCGAGACAATTCGTCGCTGAACAAGACCGCGCTCAAGCTCATGCGCCGCGGGGCCGGCCTGGAGGCCGTGGCATCGCCCGGACCGGGCATCGGCAGCCAGCTCCGGCAGTTCGCCGGCCAGTTATCGGACGCCGAGGCCAAAGCTATCGATGAGGCCGTTCATGAATCGCGCGAGGACGACGTCACGCTACGATCATGATCGCGCTGCGCGACACCAACGCCTATACCGCGATCATGCGCTGTTACCCGCTGGAAGATATCCAGGCGATCCTGATGGCATCGATCGTCATAAGCGAACTGAAATAGGATTTCCGCGACGGCAACCGATACACCGCCAACCCACAACCGCCGACAGCTGGACAGCTTTCTGTCACAGCCTTTCGTGAGCTTTCTAACGGTAACCCGCGACACGACGCGCCACTACGGGCAAATCATGAGTGCATTACGGGCGGCGGGCACGAAGATTCCGGCCAACGACGCCTGGATCGCTGCCTTGGCACGAGAGAACGACGCCGGCCTGTGGACGCACGACGCCCATTTCGATCACATTGAAAGTATCGACGTACATCGTTGGTAAGCGGCACCGCGGTTCGTAACGCACACCCAACCACGGCGCCTGCGACACGACGACCGCTGTTCCGCTGAACGTGGCCAGCCCGTGGCACCCTGGGTTTACGTCGCCATGCCAACGCGTTCCACCCGATGCCCACGCGCCGCGCCTGGACCCGAACCGAACTGCTTGCCGCGGGCAGGCTCTACTTGCCGCCTGCCCTTCGGCCGATTTCATCACCGCAACCCGGATGTGATCCGGTTCGCCGAGACGATCGGCCGAACGCCGTCGGCGGTCGCCATGAAGCTGTGCAATCTCGCCAGTCTCGATCCGGTCATCACCGAGTCCGGACGATCCGGATTGCAAGGCGCGTCCGCAGCGGATCGTTCCATATGGCAAGAGATGCAATCCGATTGGCCCGCGTTCGCGCTGGCCTCGAAACGAGCGACCGAGGCACTGGGTTACGACGCGAACGACAGCGAGGACGCCGACTACACCGGGCACGAGCATCAGGTGACGCGCGCCCAGCGCGTCGGCCAGCGCCTGTTTCGAGACGCGGTGTTGAATGCGTATGACGCCCGCTGCTGCGTTACCGGCCTGGCGGCACCCTCCCTCCTGGTGGCCAGCCACATCGTGCCGTGGCGCGAAGACCCGAGCCAGCGGCTCAACCCCGCCAACGGCCTGTGTCTCTCCGCGCTGCATGATCGGGCATTCGATATCGGCCTTATCACGGTCCGCGCGGACTGGACCATCGCCGTATCGTCCGCCGTCGACGACACGGCCGGCGACTTCTGGCATCAAGCAGTGGCCGACTACGAAGGCCGCGAAATCTCGTTGCCCGACCGCTTCCAACCGGACCCGGCGTTTCTCTCCCACCATCGCGCCGAGGTATTCCGCCGATAGCGCGGCGTCGAAACCGCATCTCCGCCTATCATCGTCTCCGAAAACGCTTGATCGACGAATGACCTTGCCGCAGCGTAGCAATCCGTTTCCCGGCGTTTGGACAAGGTAGTGCTCGACGACATTTCGGCGCGCGGGCTGGCCGGACAGCTCTTCGGCCTGATCGCGCTGGCCTTGTGCGTGGCCGGGTTCGCCAGCAAGCGCGACGACCGGCTCTTCTTCCTGCTCCTGTTCGCCAACGTGGCGTTCGCGCTGCAGTTCGTCATGTTCCGCAGCTGGACCGCCGCGGCGATTGCCGCGCTGATCGTGCTGCGTATTCACCTGGTTCGCCGCTATAAGGGCCGCACCGCGGTGATGCTCGCCATGTGTGCGGCCACGCTCGTCGCAGCGGCCCTGACCTGGAGCGCGCCGCGCGATGCCTGGGCGCTTGCCGCCGGACTGATCGGCACCTATGGCATGTTCATGCTCGCCGGCATTCCCATGCGCTGGCTGCTCGCCGTCGCCGCCTTCTGCTGGGTGGTGAGCAATCTACTGGTGGGCTCGCTCGGCGGCACGCTGGCCAAATTACTCATTCTCGTGACCAATCTCGTCACGATTGCGCGCCTGTATCACGCATCGCGGGCGATATAAGACGAGCAGCTCAACACCCGGTTCATCCAGCTTTAGCCCGCAAGAGCATGGCCAAGCGCTAATCGTCCTTGAGGACGATTCCAGGCAGTCATCGTGATGGCCTTTTGCCAGCCCCTCGATCGATCGCTGCCGGTTTTCCTGTGCGAAAAATTCGGCTGACGGTCGAATAATGCACGCCGAAATGCGTGCCGAAGGTGGCCAATGGCTTAGGCAGCCGGCATATCGTGTGCGCAGCGCTTTTTTACCCGGATGCTCGAACTGGGAGAGTGACGGTGATGGCCGCCAGGTATTTCAAATTGCTGATGCCAGGTGGTGTTATGATGCATGGGTGTCAAATCACCAGTGATGCGAATCATGCCTCGACTCACCATCACACTCTCGGACGAGCGTCGGACCGCGCTGAAGGAAGCCGCCGCGAGCAGCGGCAAGACCATCACGCAGTTGATCGATGAAAGCCTCGACGCGTACGGCATTAAAACCCGTGCGCGCGCAGAGGATTTACTCGCCCAGGCGCGTCAACGCGCCGGTTTGGACGAAGACCGGGCACTGGCACTGGCTATAGAGGAAACCGACGACGCCCGCCGTAGGAAATGATCATCGTCGACACGAACGTCATCGTGGCGGGCCTTATCACCCACAACCCGGCAGCGCCGACTGCCCGATTGCTGGATGCCATGGTAAGGGGTCAGGTGCGACCTTTATTGTCTGCCGCGCTACTTGACGAATATCGCGCCGTGCTGTTGCGGCCGAAGATACGCAAACTCCACGGTCTCGGCGAAGCCCAGCTCGACGAGCTACTGGCCTGCATCGTCCACCATGCGAGGTGGCGCGAACCGGCGGCCAGCGGCTCCAGTGCGCCCGATAAAGGCGACAATCACCTCTGGGATATGTTGTACGCAGAGCCCGCCGCCACGCTTGTCACAGGCGATCTGCGCCTACTCGATACACCGCCGTTCGAAGCTCGAGTCGTCCGAGTTCAAGATTACGATCCCGACTCTCATTAATCTCCAGAACACTTTCGACTTTGTACGCCTTTGACCCCGTTGCACGGGGTTGGGCGGTGCGACGGGCGTCTACGAAACGCGTTCGGCGGCCCACACAATTCGGCTGACGGTCGAATAATGCACGCCGAAATGCGCGCCGATCTCGACCATGCTGTAACCGCCGGACGCATAGGCCGCCGCGATGGCTTCGTTGCGCGTATTGCTCTGGGCGGCGTACTCGGCCAGCGGCCGGGCGCGACCGGCGCGCTGTACGCGCGGCACTTCGGCAAGCGAACGATTGGACTGCTCGAGCTTCGACCGCATGCGATCCACGAACGCGTCGTCGCCCAGCAGCACCTGATTGGCCAACGCGGCCCACGGCGCCGGCTGGCCGCGGCCTTCGCTCACGAAGCGTCGATACGCGAGCTGCGACTCCTTCAGCCGCTCACCGAAGGTCGACAGAATCCACTCGGTCGTCAGAAAAGACGGCACGCCCGCGCGCCCTGCCGTCGCGCGGTAGCTACTCCAGGGCCAGTCGCCGGCGCTACGCGTCATGTCCGCGCGTACCGGGTTGAGCACGATATAGCGCGCCACCTCCAGCAGATACGCCTCCTTCTGCACGAGGATCGCCTTGTAGCGGCCCTGGAACAGATGCCCGACCCGCCCGTGCCGGCGGTTGCTGTATTGGGTATAGACACCGTTCAACTGCCGCATGCCCTTCGACAGATTGCCGTCCGGCGTCTCGATGAGCAGGTGGTAGTGGTTGGTTATCTCGCAATAGGCGTGCACCAACCAGTTGAAGCGATCGGCCACGTCGGCGAGCACATCGAGAAACGCCTGGCGGTCCTCGTCGTCCTCGTAGATCGGCTCGCGTCGATCGCCGCGGGCGGTGACGTGGTAGAGCGCGCCGGCGAATTCGAGGCGTAGTGGTCTAGCCATATCGGAGCTCCACAGCTAGCGAAGCGGGGTTCGATTTTTGGCAACGTCCCTACACCGCGCATCCAATTGATGCGCGATTTGCTGAATCAACTTTTCGGTTAGAGGCGCGCTTAGCGTTTTGGGAACCATGCCGTCGACCTCGCGAGCACTGACCACATTGACGTCAGACCTGCCGGTGCGCGTAACGTACCAGCCGGGTAACGCTACGACTGCCTTTGTGGTAACGCGCTCGCCGACCGCAGACGTAAGCCATTTAGACAACCAAGCGGCGTTTCGCCGCGCCTGCTCAATAGGCGCATCCGTTGAATATCCCGCAAAATCAATTCGCTCGCCGTTGTACGTCGCCCGCCACATATCTTCAACGCCCTCACGACGCTGCTTCATCCGCGCCTTCGTTTCTATCGCATAAACTCCACCTGGACCAACAGCAACATGGTCAATATTAAACTTCTCGCCTTCCAGATCGTGGAAAACGGCGTAGCCGCGGCGCATAAGGTGGTTGAGTTCTTCGCCGGTCGCGAGCTCCCCCTCCCAGCCAAGTCGCTTACGTCGCAACTCGCCTAGCAGGCGAAGCCAACGAACTGTCTGGTATAGGGAATAAGCGCCTAGCGCAATCAGGCTAACGACCAACGAAACGCCGAACGACAAACCGAGAGTGGCGAGCGCCACAAGACCAATAACTAAAATGCCGACGCCAAAGATAACCACTTCGAAGAGAAGGTAAGCGCCATCGATCTGAAGCCGCGCCACCTCTTGCCCAAGCGTATAACCGGGCGGGCGTAAAAGACCTTGGGTAAGTGGATGACGCCGCTGGAGCCGTTTAATCTCACGATAGTTCCAGCGCTCTCGGAGCCACAACGCCACGACCAACGGCAACATCGGAAGCAACGGCGCAAATCCGACGAGGTAAAGATATTGAGTCATTTGTCACTCGCGCTACGGCCACGTCTCAACGCTAGCGCGCAACGCACGAGGATGCAAAACGCAAGACCTGACCCCAAAGTTCCTCCGGTTTCGATGTCGCGGCCATGAGAACAACACCTCATCTCGTTGCTACATGAGTGGTGTTGCACTGACCGCCTGAATCCAAGAGCACTCATTTTCGGGGGGGATTACCGCGCCGGGTCGACGCCAAGATGCGCCGGTTTATCGAATGGCTGGACGATTGGCTTGATGCATCGGCGGATTGGAGCAGCGCGTCGACCCCGGCGCTTGTCCGACCCACCCATCTGACTTTGCCGTCCGCGCGTAACCGACCACAGCGCCAGTGATTCTCACGCTGCCGGCGGGGCGGAATCCTGGGCGCGTTCTTCCACTGCCGCGAACGGCACATGAGCCAGGCTGCCAAACAGGGCGTGGCGCGTAAGTTTCGCCTTGGACAGCGACGGCGATGGAACGCCACACAAGAAGCGCGCGACAACACGCGCCGGGCCCAATACCTCGGGGTGTTGTCGTCGCAGCGTTGCCGTCTCGTTCCATACGGCCGGATCGATCTCGGTCTTGCGACGGGCCGGGATCCGCGCCGGTTTGCCGTCATTCAAGCACCAGGAGCAGTGGCCGCAGGGCTCGCGCTGTTCGCCAAAGTGCGCGCTCAAGGCCGCCACCTGGCACTCGTCCGCTTCGATCAGCGCAAGCACCTGCTGCAATCGCGCCAACTCGCTCTCCTCGCGGCGCAGCGCGTGCTCGTACAGCGTGGCGGCCAATGCCTTCACGCTGTCGGGGCGCTGCAGAATCCGGTAGCGATGACGCACGCCGGCCGCGGTGACTTCCAGCATGTCCTGCTCGCCGAGATAATCCAGCGCCGCGACGATACGCTCGCGCGGCTGCCGCATCTCGGCGACCGCGCTATCCACATCCAGGTCAAACCAGGTGCGGGCCTTGTGCGCCCGGCCTAGCAACTCGGCCAGGAACTGCCGGCGTTGTCCCTGGAACCGGGCCAGTATGTCCTGCGACGCCATCTTCGGCCGAAATCGATAACTGGCGTAAAACGGCGTGCCGCCCTTCAGGTATCCCTGCAATTCCAGATAGGTCAGCAGCGTGCGCGCGACCAACTCGCGTAGATCATGCGCGCGGGCCAGCGCCGATAAGTTGATATCGAATTCGTCTTCCTGCGCGAATATGTCGTGCAAGAACGAATCGATCGCTGCCGCCGTGGGCGTATCGCCATAAACGAAATTTTCCAGCGTGTTCTGGTCGTCGGCGCAAGCCAGCATCTCGCACACGGCATCCTCGCCGTCGCGCCCGGCTCGGCCGATCTCCTGTGCGTAGTTTTCCAGGCTCTTGGGCAAGTTGTAGTGATAGACGTAGCGGATGTTGGCCTTGTCGATGCCCATGCCGAACGCGATCGTCGCCACCACAATGCCGTCGTTCGAACGCACGAACCATTCCTGCACCACGCTGCGCTTATCGCTATCCATACCGGCGTGGTAGGCCCGCGCCGGATGGCCCGCATCGGCCAGCCGTTGCGCCACCTGCTCCGCGGTACGCTGAAGGGTCACATAAACGATTGTCGGACCGGCGGGCCGCTCGCTTAGACGCGCCAGCAAATCACGGTCACGCTGTTCCACCGTGGTCGGCGAGAACAGCAGCTTCAGGTTGGGACGGTAGAAATCCGTACGCACGGCACAGTCGGCCCCGATATCGAGTACCCGGCAAATGTCGTCCAGCACGGTGGGCGTGGCAGTCGCGGTCAGTGCCAACAGACGCTCGGCCTTGGCCGCCTTGGCGAAACCAATCAACTTCAGATAATCGGGGCGGAAATTGTGCCCCCATTCCGAGATGCAATGCGCCTCGTCCACCGCAAACAGCGATACCCGCAATTGGCTCAGCGTTTGCCTAAAACGTTCGTTGTTGAAACGCTCCGGCGCCACATACAAAAGACGCAGTTCGCCTGAACGCAGGCGATCCATCACAGCGCGGTAACCCTCGGCGTCGAGGCTCGAATCCAGCCGCTGCGCGGCAATGCCACGGGCGCTCAACGCATCGATCTGATCCTTCATCAACGCGATCAACGGCGACACCACCAGGGTGATACCCGGCAACGCCAACGCCGGCAGTTGATAGCACAGCGATTTACCGCCGCCGGTGGGAAATACCGCCGCCGCGGAACGGCCAGCCAACAAGTGCTCTATCACTTCACGCTGGCCGGGCTGGAAACGGTCGTAACCGAAATACTCCGCAAGCAAGCGATCAGGCTGGTCGTCCATGGTGCCCCCAATAATTCAAGTCAAACCCTCGGCCCCGGGTTCACGATACTACGGACGAATCAGACTGTTTATTGGGCTAAGGACCGGCATATTTTGGCCGCCCGAATTCTCGGCGTTACGGGCGGGCCTGGCTGCCTTGTGTTGCGCTTTGAGGTGAATCGAACCGTGGCTATGCACAACGCAAGCCTGACCCCTGTTGTGCGTAAGCCCCTTGCCGTTGCGGTTCGAAGTTGAGTTTAATCCGCCGTGTGCCAATGCACGACCTGACCCCATTGCACCGGTGGCGACGGTGATGGCGCACTCTCGCCATCACCGCCGAACCTTTCGAGCAACGCCATCCGAGGCCATTACGCCTGTCGGGCGCTTCTGTGCCTGCCGTGCCACAGATGACAGTTGCAAGTTGATACGGGCGAGGATTCATTCCAGGTGGTGAACCTCGGGAATGCCATACACCGGGGTATCGATACCTTCCATTCGCGCCTTGAGCTGGAGCGCGAGGTAACGTGAGTAGTGGCGCGACAGGTGCAGATTGCCGCTATGAAACCACAGCCCGGGTTGCTGCGTGGGTTTCCACATGTTGCGCAGTTCGCCTTCCCAGGGGCCGGGATCCTTGGGTGTATCCGACCCGAGGCCCCAGCATTTGCCGACGCGGTCGGCCACCTCCTGCGAGATCAGTTCGGCCGCGAAGTTATTCATCGAGCCGTACCCGGTCGCGAGGATGATCACATCCGCCGGCAGCTCCTCACCATCCGTGAGGACCACGGAATCCGACTTGATGTGGTCAATACTCACGCGGCTGCGCAAGCCGATCTTGCCCTCGATCAGGAGCTCCGAAGCGCCGACATCGATGTAGTAGCCGCCGCCGCGCCGAAGCGCTTTCATCAGCAGGCCCGTATCGTCGCCGCCGAAATCGAGCATGAACCCGGTCTGTTCCAGACGCTCATAAAAATCGGCGTCCCGCTCGCGAAGCAGTGCGCCCATCCCGCCGGCCATCTGGGGCAGAACCGCATAGGGCGTCGATGCGAACAGCATGTCGGCCTGGTCGACATCCAGCCCGTTCTCGGTGGCTTCCTGTGAATAGAGCGCGCCCAGGGACAGTTCGCAGAACGAATCCGACTTCACCACGTGTGTCGATGACCGCTGGATCATGGTCACGTCGGCCCCGTTCGCCCACAGATCGGCCGCGATATCGTGGGCCGAGTTGTTGGCTCCCAACACGATGCAGCGCTTGCCGGCGTACCCCTTGCCGCCGGGGTGTTCACTGGAGTGGTGCAGCGTGCCGTTGAAATCGCTCGCCCCCGGGATCTCCGGCACATTGGGCATGCCCAGTGCGCCGGTGGCCATGATCAGATGCTTGGGCCGCAGTGTGTGCGACTGTCTTTCGCCGTCACCGGTGAACTCGACGTCGACGCGCCATTCCTCTCGCGTTTCGTCGTACTGCGCACTGGTACATTCAGTGGCGCTCCAGTAGTCGAGCTCCATCACCTTCGTGTACATCTCCAGCCAATCGCCCATCTTGTCCTTGGGCGTGAATACCGGCCAGTTCTCCGGAAATCGAATATAAGGGAGATGGTCATACCAGACCGGATCGTGCAGGCACAGCGATCGGTAACGGTTACGCCAGGAATCGCCGGCCCGTTCGTTGCGCTCGACGATCAGGGTGGGCACGTCCAGCTGTTTCAGACGCGCCGCCAGCGCGATGCCGGCCTGGCCACCGCCGACGATCACGCAATAGGGTTGCTCGGAATAGCCGAGACGCGCCTGATGTTCTTTCTGACGCTCGAGCCAGTTCGGGCGTTCGGGTTCGATCCGGTGCACGGTGCCGAGTGGCCGGTGATGGCCCGTGGCTTCGGGGTGATCGATGAGGTCCGTGATGGCGGTGAGTACGGTCCACGCCTTGCCATTGATCAGGCGGACATGGCCCTGTGCATGGGACACGCCGGTGTTGAAGGTAAACCAGCCTTCCACGACGCCCTCGAGTTCGGTGGCCTCGCCGTCGATCGTGAAGTCATGGGGGCGCACGTTGCCCAGCATTGCGCTCAGCATGTCGCGAATCGAATCGCGGCCCTCCAGCGTCTTGATATTCCAGGTGAACACGACCAGATCGCGCCAGTAGCAATCATCTGCGAACAGCGCACTGACGGCGTCGACGTCGTTGTTGCTGAGCGCAGTCTCGAATGCGGCGAGCCACTCGGTAAGCGCACGCGCCTCAGGCTGGGTTGAGCCCATATCTCCTCCTTTGGACGGGTGAATCGATCCACCCGGGTTGTCGCATGGATAGGTTCTCGGCCGACGACTGAAGCATCGGGAGAACGCACAAGGGCTTATTCATGCCCTTTGGATCGAACCTATCAGGTTTTGGACTCGTAGCGGGAACGCCATTTCGAGCCCGGGCAACCCGATCATGTTGTGCCCGGAACGCGGCCGCACCGTCAGCACGCGACGACCCGGCGGCGCGTTGCCTGGATCCCGCGAGCCCTTGCGTTCGAATAGCGAAACCCGACGCCAGCGGAAAAATACCAAGCGCGACCCACGCAACCCTTCGCTCATCGGTACGAGATACGCATGGCCGGATGCCAATGCAGCCCAGCCGATGCCGTACCGAATCGCGACAAACGCGATAACGCCCGCCACGAGACCCACCGGCCAAGGCAACGACGTCATTTCATCGAAGCCGCTTCGGCGTTTTCTTCTACGTCCGCGAGCCATCCGGCCGCCCGAGTCGCTTTACCGCCCTACTGAACTTACGCCGATTTTGCCGATGTGGCAATGCAAGACCTGACCCCATTGCTCCTTTGAATAGCGAAACGACGGACGCAAACCAACAAACGCCTAGCGCTAACCAAGCCAATGGCTCCAGTGCGCCATCCCGAAACGGCTCACTCATGGATACGAGATAGACATTGCCGGATGCCGACCCGGCCCAGCCAATGCCATCACGGACCATAAAAAACGCGGTCATCAGGGTCAGGTCTTGCATTTTGCGCAAAATGCAAGACCTGACCCTAATTTGCGCGCTTACAAGCATCGTGAAGCGGGAAGTGCGCTCGACAAGCGTCGCAATATGCGTGTTGGTCGAGCCCGAGAGTAGATCGCCTTCCCAGTGGCCGGGCACGGCACGATCGTCCACTTCGGGCGGCCGTTGGGATATCGAGATCGCATCCTTGATCGAACTGCGGCATCCGACCGAGATTGCCGTGGCGTGACTGTCGGAACACACGCTGCGTACGCAGGTGTTTCTGCAGTTCCTTTTTCAGCACACCGCGCGTCTGGATGTCGAGGCTTCGATAGATGGTTTCGTGGGATACCTGCATAGCCACGTCTGGATAGCGCCGTCGGAGCCAGCCGGCGATCTGCTCGGGTGACCAATCTTCAGCCAGCTTATCCGCCACGATACGGCGTAACGACGCGTTCTGGGCGAGCTGACATGGCTTGGGGCGTCGTGCCCGATCCCAGGCACAACTATCCGCTTGGGCCGCACGGTAACGACGCCGCCCGCCATTGCGTGATACTTCTCGACTCACCGTCGAGGGTGCCCGGCCAATCCGACGCGCGATATCCCGAATAGATCGCTCGCAAGCCAAGCCGCGAGAAATCTCCTCTCGATCTGTCGACGACAAGGCCCGAGCCGCACGCACGCGCTTGGCCGGCCGAATGCCGCCGTGCAGCCTTAGGTGTTTAGTCCCGGCATTTGATGGAGTGGATTGAGCCTGAATCTCTGCGGCTCGTTTGTCCAGCATTGGCAGATGTGTTCGTAGGGGGTGAGGCCGCGTAGCGTCTTCAGACGCCGGGCGAAGTTATAAGCGTCGATAAAGTCGGCAAGGTGCTGGCGAAGCTGACTGTGAGCTTCGTAGTAGAAGCGCTTGACGGTCGCTTCTTTGATAGTCCGATTCATGCGTTCGACCTGGCCGTTGGTCCAAGGGTGCTTGACCTTGGTTAGCCGATGTTCGACGGCGTTTTCCCGACACACTCGATCGAAGATATGCTCTGACGCATAGCGATCCTGTGGGCGATTCGTGAACTGAATCCCGTTGTCCGTGAGGATCGTGTGAATGGCATAGGGTACGGAGGCCACAAGGTTGCGTAGGAACTGGGCGGCGCCCATTTTGCCGGCTTTCTCGTGGAGTTCGGCATAAGCGAACTTTGAGGTCCGATCAATGGCGACAAAGAGATAGAGCCTGCCCTCGGCCGTACGCAGTTCGGCGATGTCGATGTGAAAATAGCCAATCGGATAGGCCTTGAACTTGCGTTTTGCAGGCTTGTCACCTTCAACATCGGGCAGGCGGCTGATGCCGTGGCGCTGCAGACAGCGATGTAATGACGAGCGACTCAAATGCGGCAGCGTCGGCTGTAGCGCATACAAGCAGTCGTCCAACGGCAACAGTGTATGCCGACGAAAGGCCACAATCACCGCCTCGTCCTCGACTGACAGAACTGTCGACTTCGGGTGCCTCGGCCCCGTTTTTAAGTCGACCGTGGCCGTCCGGTTTTTCCACTTCGCGACGGTCTTTTGATTGATGCCGTAGCGCTTTGAAAGCGCTCTCAGGCTCTCTTGACTATTTTGTATTGCTCGACGGACTGCCGCTGTCGTTGTGGCGCTGCCGTGTAAAACCTGGCCCATAGTGCATCTCTCCATTCCTGGGAAAATAATGCACCATCAAAGTCCGGGATCAAACACTTAGGGCATGTCGTCACGAGATATGTTGACATAGGGCACTAATACTTCTGATCGACGACACAGCATGTCGGATG
>NZ_AYKH01000019.1 GCF_003788635.1 Salinisphaera orenii subsp. orenii MK-B5 | reverse complement strand
GAGCCTGAGCCTGAGCCTGAGCCTGAGCCTGAGCCTGAGCCTGAGCCTGAACCGGAGCCTGAGCCTGAACCGGAGCCTGAACCGGAGCCTGAACCGGAGCCTGAACCGGAACCGGAACCGGAACCGGAACCGGAACCGGAACCGGAACCCGAACCGGAACCCGAACCGGAACCCGAACCGGAACCCGAACCGGAACCTGAACCAGAGCCCGAACCGGAACCTGAACCAGAGCCCGAACCGGAGCCCACGCCGGAGCCCACGCCGGAGCCCACGCCGCAGCCCGAACGACAGGACGCGCGTCCGGACGCCGCCACACAGACCGCGACGGCAGCCGAGCCGGCCGGGGGCTCGAACGCAACCAATGCCCGCGCTCAGGCATCGACGACCGGCGAGCAGGCCCAATCCGGATCGACGGGCAGCGTCTCCGACACCCCCGCCGACTACCGCGGCGAGCTACGCGCCTGGTTGGCGAGGAGCAAGGAGTACCCGCGGCGGGCGCGGCGCCTGCGCCAGGAGGGTACGGCCACGCTCTACTTCGTGATGGACCGCAACGGCAACGTGCTCGAATGGGAGATCCGCAAGAGCTCCGGGCACCCGTTGCTCGACGAAGCGGTGGAGAACATGATCAAGCGCGCGGATCCGCTGCCGGCGCTACCGGACAGCGTGTCGATGCAGCGGCTGGCGCTGACGGTGCCGGTGAGTTTCAAGCTGCGCTGAGCGACGCGTCACCCGCGCCTCCCGCCACCGGGCCAGACCCGCGCGGATCAAGCGATCAAGGCCCAACGAGGCTCCATGATGGCGAAGATCGCCGGAACGCGGCTGCCGGCCGGCCGCCAGAAGGCGTTGGACTCGGAATGCGGCCGATGCCCGGACCCGACCGGGCGCTGCGCTATCTCAGCCCAGCGAGGCGATAACCGAGGCGCATGGATCGCGTGGCGATCAGGCCTCGTCGCCGGCCGCGACCGAGGGCGCCAGGTTGCGCTTGAGCTCTTCCGCGTCGTAGACGTCCGCGCCGTTGTCGGGCAGCTCGTCGCCGAGCTGAATCTCCAGCACGGTCTCGTAGCGGGTCCGGCTCTGCCCGCCGGTGGAATAGCCGATGCTCGTACCCCAGAAGGGATAGCCCCAGCCGTAGCCGATGCTGGTGCTCGGCCCGCCGCCGGAATAGCTGGTCACCGGGGACGTCTCGCGCGAGGTGATCCGAAAACGATCGGCACCGTGGCCGAGGGCCACGTCGGCGGCCCGGAACAGGGCGTAATTCTCGACCGTTTCGCGTGCCATGCCGTAGTCGCCGGCGAAGCTCACGCGGTAGCGATCGCTGGTCAGTGCGTTGTCGCGATAGCCGAAATCGCCCGGTTCGGCGGCCGGACGATAGGCCGGACCGCTCGCACACGCGGTGAGCACGGCACAGATCAGCGCGACGATGGCGATGCGTGACTTCATGTCTCCACTATAACTCGAACCCGGCCGTTTGGATGCACCCTCGGAACGGCGTCGCAGTCGCCGCCGATGCGCGGCCGGAGTTGCCGGCGAGGCCGGCCGTGGACGCTCTCTCGGCAGCTCAAGCCACGCGCCGGGCGCACCCGGATGCGCAACGGCGGCGAGCCTGCCCGCTTCGCCTTGGCGCGCAGGCCGAGGCGGCCACAACGCCGATGCGCAGCGAAGTCCGTTACCCGACTGCTTCGCCAAGCGACCGGCCTTCCGATGGCCCCGGTCGGGCGACGAGCCACAGCCTGATGGCAACGGCCTACGAACAGGTCGCCGGCCGACAACGGCACCGCTCGTACGCAAGGTCGCCGGTCGCCGGTCGCCGGTCGCCGGTCGCCGGTCGCCGGTCGCCGCACGATCGAAGTAGCTTTGATACGAACACGCGTGCAGATATCGCGCAGTTTCGGGCCCGCGTCATGCGCCGGCAGACCGCGACACGGGACTGCGCACGCCCGCGCCCCGAGCGTGCGACCGTCGCCCGGACGACCGCCACGGGCTCGGCGCCCCGGCCCCGTGTTCGCTAGAATGGCGCGTTCGACGCGGCCTGTCGCCGCCGCCGGGGAGATACGCATGTCCATACTGCTCGCCTTGGCGCGCGTCATCGACGCGCTGTCCAACGGGGTCGGCAAGCTGATGTGGTGGCTGACCGCCGCCATGGTGCTGATCGGCGCCTACAACGTCATCACCCGCTATCTCGGCCAGTATCTGGGGATGCAGCTCAGTGCCAACGTCTATCTCGAGCTGCAGACCTATGCCTTCGATCTGATCTTCCTGCTGGGCGCGGCTTATGTACTGCGCGCCGACGCCCATGTGCGGGTGGACATCATCTACAGCCGTCTCGGCGCGCGGGCGCGTGCCGCCATCGACATCTTCGGCACGCTCGTTTTCCTGATTCCGTTCTGTGTCTTCGGGCTGTACTTCTGCTACGGCTACGTCGAACGCTCCTGGGCGGTGATGGAACAGAGCCCCAACCCCGGCGGCCTGGCGCGCTACCCGATCAAAACCGTGATTCTGGTGGCCTTCGGCATGCTGCTACTGCAGGGCATCAGCGAGATCATCAAGAACGCCGCGCTGCTGACCGGCCATCGCCGCGTCGACGAGAGCGGCACGGCCCAAGCCGCCGAGCGCGCGGACGCACTCTGATGGATTACCTGTCCCTGTGGATGTTCGCGGCCGCGATCGGCCTGCTGCTCATCGGCTATCCGGTGGCCTTCAGCCTCGGCGGCACGGCCGTGCTATTCACCCTGATCGGCAGCGACCTGCTGCCCGACATGGGGGTCACGCTGCCCTGGGAACCGGCGTTCCGCGTGGCCCGGCTCAATATCCTGCCGGGGCGCATCTTCGGCAATATCATGAACAACTACGAACTGGTCGCCGTACCGTTCTTCGTGTTCATGGGCGTGATGCTGGAAAAATCCCGGCTGGCCTCGGACCTGCTCGAGACCATGGGGCTGCTGTTCGGCCGCATGCGCGGCGGCCTGGCGATCTCCGTGGTCGTGGTCGGCACCCTGCTGGCCGCCTCCACCGGGGTGGTCGGCGCCTCGGTGGTGACCATGGGCGTTCTGGCGCTGCCGGTGATGCTGAAGTACAACTACGACAAGGGTCTGGCCAGCGGTACGGTGGCCGCCTCGGGCACGCTCGGCCAGATCATCCCGCCGAGCATCGTGCTGATCATCCTGGGCGATCAGATGCAGGTTTCGGTGGGCGATCTGTTCCTGGGCGCCCTGCTGCCCGGCGTGCTGCTGGCCGGGCTGTTCATCGCCTGGATCGCCTTCGTGGCCCTGCGCTATCCGGAACGCGCGCCGGCCCTGCCCGCGGCCGAACGAAATCTCGGCGCACGTCGGCTGCTCATGCGCATGGCGGTCATGATGGCGCCGCCGCTGGCGCTCATCCTGGTCGTGCTCGGCACCATCTTCGCGGGCATCGCCGCCCCCGCCGAGGCCGGCGCCATGGGCGCGCTCGGCGCCTCGCTGCTGGCACTGGCCAACGGCCGCCTGAACTGGCCGAACCTGCGCGCGGTGATGGATCAGACCGTCAAGCTCACGGCGATGGTCTTCGTGATCCTGCTGGGCGCGACCGCCTTCACCATGGTCTTCGCCGCCCTCGGCGGACCCGGGCTCGTGGACGACATGCTGGTGAACCTGCCCGGCGGCACGCTGAGCTTTTTGTTCTTCACGATGCTCGTGATCTTCGTGCTGGGGTTCTTCATCGACTTCATCGAGATCAGCTTCATCGTGGTCCCGGTGATCACGCCGATCGCGATCAAGCTTGGCGTCGATCCGCTCTGGTTCGCCGTGATGATCGCGCTGAACCTGCAGGCTTCGTTCCTGACCCCGCCGTTCGGCTTCGCGCTGTTCTATCTCAAGGGCGTGGCGCCGCCGGCGATCCGCACCATCGACATCTATCGCGGGGTAATGCCGTTCATCGCCATCCAGCTGCTGGCGCTGGTTCTGCTCTGGCTGTTCCCGCAGATCGTGCTCTGGCTGCCGCACCTGAGCGACGCCGTGCGGTAGCACCGCCCCGGCGCCGCTACCGCACGGCGATCGCCGCGGCCGCGTTCAGGCGAGATCGCCGTTCACGTAGCGCAGATAGCGATACTCGCTGGCATTCGTCCAGGTCCGCACGCTGTCCCGAAAGCCCGTCCACTGCTCGTAGACCCGGGCATAGAACTTGTCCTGTTCGGCGTGCTCGGCCTGGATCTCGTCGGTGTACTTCTCCAGCACCTGCAGCACCTCCGCCGGAAATGTGCGCACCTCGGCGCCGCCGTCGATCAGCCGCTGCAGCGCGGGGCCGTTCTTGGCCATGTACTCCGAGAACATGCGCTCGTTGGCGGCACGCGCGACCGTCTGGATGATCTCGCGGATATCGGCGGGTAGGTCCTTGTAGATGTCGAGATTGGCGTAGAGTCCCAGCGTTGCGCCCGGCTCGGCCCAGCTCGGCATGTAGTAGTACTTGGCCGCCTCGTGCAGCTTGAGGATCTCGTCGTCGTAGGGGCTGACCCAGTCGGCGGCGTCGATGGTGCCGCGATCGAGGGCGAAATAGACCTGGCCGCCGGGCAGGTTCTGGATATTGACGCCGGCGCGCGCCATCACCTGGCCACCCAGGCCGGGGAAACGCATCTTCAGTCCCTTGAGATCCGCCGGGCTGTTGATCTCCTTGTTGAACCAGCCGCCGGTCTGGCCGCCGGTGTTGCCGGCGGTGAAGGCGATCAGATTGCTGCGGGCGTTGAGTTCGTTCCACAGGTCCACGCCGCCGCCGGACTGCAGCCAGGCGTTCTGCTGCATGCCGGTCAGGCCGAACGGCATGGCGGTGAAAAAGGCATGCGCGGGATTCTGGCCGATGTAGTAGTAGGACGCCGTGTGCCCGAGCGCGAAGGCGCCGCTGGCCACGCTGTCGAAGACTTCCAGCCCGCCGACCTGCTCGCCGGCGGGAAACACCTCGACCGTCACATCGCCGTCGGTGGCGGCCTCGATCGCGCGGCCGATGTACTGCGCGGTGCCAAACAACGTGTCCAGCGAAGTCGGCCAGGAGGTGACCATGGCCAGGTTGAAGGTCTTGTTCTTGGCGATGGCCAACGGCGAGAACACGCTGCTGGCCGCGGCCGCGGCCCCGGCGGCACCGGTCAGGAAATGGCGTCGTTTCATGTCGATATGGCTCCTCTTGTCAGCCCGCGCCGCGACGCCGCGGGCCACGCGGCCCGACGTGCGACGGATTGTTGTCGAATACAAAAGCGGCCCCAGCCTGCCGCAGCCGGGCGCCCGGAGGAAGTCGACCTTGGCCGCAGGCGCGACTAGCCGGCCCCGCGCCCCGGCGGATTATGGCGCCAGTACATGATCATGGCGAAACCGAAGGCCATGCCGCCCAGATGCGCGAAATGGGCCACGCCCGCCTGCGTGCCAGTGACGCCGAAGAACAGCTCGAGCGCACCGTAGCCGATCACCAGCCATTTCGCGGTCATCGGGATCGGCGGTATGAGCAGCATCACGCGGGCGTTGGGAAACATCATGCCGAAGGCGAGCAGCACCCCGAACAGCCCGCCCGACGCACCGACCGTCGGCACCACCTCGCCCGGCGAGAACAGATACAGCACCACAACCTGCGTCACTCCGGCGCCGACCACGCAGACCAGGTAGTAGATGAGAAAACGCTGCCCCCCCCAGACCTGCTCCACGACGCGACCGAACATCCACAGGCCGAACATGTTGAAGAACAGGTGCCCGAAGCCACCGTGCAGGAAACCGTAGGACAGGAGCTGCCAGAACTCGAAACCCACGGTGCCGGGCCCGCTCGACGTACCCACCCGGTATTCGCCGAAGGGCCACAGCGCGAAGTACTGCATCGCGGGTTCCGCGGCATACAGCAGAAACAGGAAGCCCACACCGTTGGCGATGAGCAGCCACTTGATCATCGGTGGCACGCGGGTCACGGCAAAGGGATCCTGGCGCATGGGCGAGTCGGCCGAAGGCGAGTAAAACGCGTCAAGGATAACCCATCCACGTCCGGACTCGAATCAAGCAGCGAGGATCGCCGAGCCCATCCGGTACCGGCTCGCACCGAGCAGTCGACCGCCATGCGGCCACGGCACCGTCGACGTCGATCCGACAGGGACGCCTCGGCGTCGACACGAAAGCGCTAGCCGCGCCGATCCGCTCCGACCAGGCGTGCGCTGAGCCCTTGGAGTGCCCGGCCGCATCACCATCCCAGGCCCCGCCCCTCGGCACGCCCATCGATCATGACCCGCGCCGCCCCGCTGATCGGATGACGCGCACGAATGAACGGCTGCGCCCTCGTCGGGGACTGGGGAAGACGACCCGGGTAACGCGGGTCCAACGAATGACTCATCCACCCGGCCGGCGGCGACGGCGGGAGCGACCCGACCTCCGTCATTGGTCGGTGAATGCCCGACGCGAACCCAACAGCGCGCCGATCCGGCCTCGCCCCGAGCAACCGCGCATTCCATCACGCGGCAACGCCCGGGTCAGGGCACGGTGCCGCTGACATCGAACCGGCGCCGTCGAGCGCACGAAACGATGGCCCCGCGTGACGAGACTACCTACCCAGATCGGGCGATTGCACGCCACCGGGCACGCAGGCATGCGGGCTCGGACAGCCTCGGGCGGCACGACAGGGCCACACCGGGGCGTCGCTCGACTATTCCACATGAAGGGATCACCGCCCCCGAGATCCGCCGGAATAGACCGACACCGGACGATGCGACGGTCGAAGCAGCGACACGTCGTGCCCGCGCCCATGAAAAAGGCCCAGCACCGCAGAAGCAGTGCCGGGCCCGTTTTCGGGACGGACTATCGAACCAGGTAGAGGAAGTGCAGGTGCTTCTCGTACTGGTCGAGAATATCGCCGATCAGCTGCTCCCGAGAGTAGCCGACCACGTTGTACTGCTGGCCGCCCTCGCGCAGGAAAACCTCGGCACGGTAGTGCTCGCGGCCCTTGCCGCTGCCCGGCGGCTCGCCCTTGAGGGCGCCCATGTAGAACGACGGCGCGGTGAACCGGCGTGCGCGCACGCCGTAGACGAAGTCGATCTCCGCACCGTGCTCCACGCGCAGATAGCAGCGGTCCTCCTCGCAGTTGATCTGGGTCGCCATCTCGCTTTCCTCGAACTGCTGGGCGACCTCCTGCATCGCCGGCTCGACGGTCTCCTTGAGGAAGCTGTCGATCTGCGTCCGACGCGGCGAGGACACCAGCGTCTTCAGACGCTGCTCCCAGCCGCCGGCGCCGAAGCCGGCCACGTTATAGGGCGTGTTCATCACGCTGCGCATGCTGTCCTGCTTGATCGCCTCGACGCTCAGCGACTTGTACAGGCAGTAGGCCATGATGAGAATGATGATGGTAATCGGCAGCGCCGAGGCCAGCGATGCGGCCTGGAGCGCGCCGATGCCACCGGCGACCAGCAGCACGACCGCCACGACGCCCTCGAGCACAGCCCAGAAGATCCGCTGCCAGACCGGCGGCTCGCTGCCGTCCTTGGCGGTGAGGATATCGATGACCAGGGAACCGGAGTCCGAGGACGTCACGAAGAACGTCACCACCAGGATCGTGCCGAGAACCGACGTCAGCCAGGTCAGCGGGAACTGTTCGAGGAAGTAGAACAGCGCTGTGGAAGTGCTCTCGTTGACGGCACCGACCAGGTCGGTAGCGCCGTCGGCCATGATCATGTGCAGCGCCGTGTCGCCGAAGGCGGTCAACCAGAGGAACGTGGCGCCCACCGGCACGATCAGCACGCCGAGCACGAACTCGCGGATGGTCCGGCCGCGCGAGACCCGCGCGACGAACATACCGACGAACGGCGACCACGAGATCCACCACGCCCAGTAGAACAGGGTCCAGCCGCTCATGAAGCCGTCGGTATCCTCGTCGCCCGTATAGGCGTACGAGTTGAACGTCATGTCGACGATGCTCGAGAAATAGTTGCCGATGTTCTGCGACAGCGACTGGAAGATGAACAGCGTCGGCCCCAGCACCAGCACGAACAGCAGCAGCGCCGCCGCAAGCCAGAGGTTGAGCTCCGAAATCCGACGGATACCGCCGTCCAGGCCCAGTACCACCGAAAGCGTCGCCATGGCGGTGATGATCGCGATCAGCACGATCTGCGTGGTGATGCCCTCCGGCACGTTGAACACGAAGTTCAGGCCGGAATTGACCTGCTGCGCGCCGAGGCCCAGCGACGTGGCCACGCCGAACAGCGTGCCGAACACCGCCAGCACGTCCACCGCGTGGCCGATGGGGCCGTAGATGCGATTACCGATCAGCGGATAGAAGGCGGAGCTCAGACGCAGCGGCAGGTTGCGGCGGAAACTGAAGTACGCCAGACACAGGCCGACGACCGCATAGACCGACCAGGCGTGCAGGCCCCAGTGAAAGAAGGTCAACCGCATGGATTCGCGCGCGGCCAGAGCCGTCGACGCCTCACCGGTGGGCGGGTTGTCGTAATGCAGCACCGGCTCGGCCACGCCGTAGAACATCAGCCCGATGCCCATGCCGGCCGAGAACAGCATCGCGAACCACGACAGATAGCTGAAATCCGGCTCGCTGTGATCCGGCCCCAGTCGGAACTGCCCGTAGCGCGAGGCCGCCAGCACGATGCAGAAGATCAGGTAGACGCCGACGGCGGACAGATACAGCCAGCCGAAGGTCTCGATCAGCCAGCTCTGCATGCCGCTGAAAAACGAATTGGCCACGTCCGGCATCAACGCGCCGAACACGACCAATATGCCGATCACGATCACGGACGGATAGAACACCGGCGGGTTGATACCCGCCTTCGTCGGCTGGTCGTCACTCATGTGTCACTTGTCGCCTTGTCTGCGGTAATCCCCTTTCTATCTATAACATGCCTGTCGTCGTCTAACGACAGTCGCAGGACGCCAGCGGGATCGGCGCGGCCGGCGCGAACGCTAGAACCCGGCCGGGTCGCCGAAGTTGCCGGTGAACACGAATTCGCCCAGCGGCCGGCGCGTGCGCTGCTTGTCCTCGCGCGCGTGCAGGGCCGAATCGCCGGCCTGTGCGGCTTCCCGATAGCCGATGGCGATCGCGGTGAACGCCTCCGCATCCTCGGGGATCGAGAAGGCCTCGCGCGCGGCCTCGGGGTCCAGACCGATCATCTGGTGGACATACAGGCGGCGGGTGGTGGCCTCGGTCACCAGATTGCCGGTCGCCAGACCCAGATCGTGCGGCGCGGCCTTGTTCGGCTTGCCGTTGGCGCTGAAGTTGCGCATGACGACGCCGAGCGCGAGGACCGGCGCGTTCCGCGCCCAGGGCTGGTTGCCCTCCGCCAGACAGTCGAGAATGCGCCGATGGGTCTCGCCCTCGCCCTTGAGGCCGACGATGTAACGCCAGGGCTGCTCGTTGTAGGACGACGGCGCCCAGCGCGCGGCCTCGAACAGCGATCGCAGATCGGTGATCGCCACCGGCTTGGCACTGAAGACGTACGGGCTCCACCGCACCGCGAGCGTGTTGTGGATCGGGTGGTCGGTCTCGGCGTTCTTGTTCATCGCGGCTCCTGGATTGCCTAATCGTTCATGCGCACCGCCAGCCGGGCGACTTTCTCGCCCTGATAGCGCGCGATCGACAGTTCCTTGTCCGACGGCTGGCGCGAACCGTCGCCCCCCGCATAGGTGGAGGCACCGTAGGGCGAGCCGCCGCGCAGTTCGGAGATATCGAACAGCTCCTGGGCGCCCGCGTAGTCGACCGGCACGATGAGCATGCCGTGATGGGCCAGCGTATTCCAGAACGAGGTGATCGTGGTCTCGTTGCCGGCACCCGTCGCACTCGAGGTGAACACGCTGCCGAGCTTGTTCACCAGCGCGCCGTTGGCCCAGAGGCCGCCGGTCTGGTCGAGATAGGTGCGCATCTGGCCGGACATGTTGCCGAAACGCGTGGGCGAGCCGAAGATCACCGCGTCGTAGTCGGCCAGCTCCCCGGGCTCGGCCACCGGCGCCGGCTGATCCGTCTTGCCGCCCGCCGCCTCGAAGGCATCCGCAGGCATCGTCTCGGGGACCCGCTTGAGGGTCACGCTCACGCCGTCGACGCCCCGGGCGCCCTCGACGACCGCATTGGCCAGCGTCTCGATATGACCATACATCGAGTAGTACAGCACCAGAATCTTCTTCATTGTCGGCTCCTTGATTTTTGGATCGGCGCGCCGCGACGCGCCATCGATCGATGCACATGCCGGCGCGTTTCCGGCCGCGCCCTATCCGCAACGCTACGGCCGTGGCGATGGCAAGAAAAGCGAAGCCTTTTGGCATACTCGTTCAAACTTTTCGAACGCCTGGACGCGCCACGCCCCTCATGACCAACCCACTGCGACTGGAGTCGCTCGAGGCACTCGACGCCATCGACCGCCACGGCAGCTTCGCCGCGGCGGCGGCGGCCCTCTACCGCGTGCCGTCGGCCATCTCCTACACCATCAGCCAGCTTGAAAACGACCTCGGGGTGGCCGTATTCGACCGCAGCGGCCACCGCGCCGTGCTCACCCCGGCCGGCCGACTGCTGCTGGACGAGGGCCGGCGCATCCTGACGGCGACCCGCGAACTCGGAGCCGCGGCCCGGCGCGTGGCCGACAACTGGGAGCCGGAACTGCGCATCGCCGTCGACGGCCTGATACCGCCGACCGATCTCTGGCCGGCGATCGCGGCCTTTGGTGCCGAGCATCCGGCGATCAACGTGCGCCTGACCGAAGAAGTGCTCGGCGGCACCTGGGAGGCGCTGATCGACGATCGGGTGGATCTGGCCGTCGGCGTCGCGGACCCGCCGGCCGGCGCCGGCGTCCGGCGCACCGCCTATGCGGACGTGGCGTTCGCGTTCTGCTGCGCGCCGCATCACCCGCTGGCCGAGCGCACGCACGCGGTCACCGAGGACGAGCTGCGCAGCCATCGCGCGGTGGTCGTCGCCGACAGCGCGCGCCGACTGTCGCCGCGCGATGCCGGCCTGCTCGACGGCCAGCCCCGGCTGACCGTGGCCTCGATGGCGAGCAAGGTGGCTGCGCTCGAACACGGACTCGGTGTCGGCCACGTGCCGCGGGCCTGGGTCGCCGAGGCGCTGGCCGCCGGACGGCTGGTCGAGCTGCCCCTGGAGCGGCCGCGCGAGGCCGCACAGACCTGGCTGCTGTGGCGCTCGGGCGCGCCCGGTCGGGCGCTGGAGTGGTTCATCCGACGCCTGGGCGGCGACCGGGATCAGCCGATGCCGCGGGCCTCGCAGATGCGCTCGTAGGCGGCCCCGATCTCGCGCGTCTTCTCCTCGGCCATCTCGCGCATGCTCTCGGGCATGCCCTTGGCGGCAAGCTTGTCCGGATGATTCTGGCTCATCTGCCGCCGATAGGCCTTCTTGATGTCGGCGTCGCTGGCATCGCTGTCCACGCCGAGGACATCGTAGGCCTGCTGCAGCTGTTCGGCCGGGTCCACACCCTGCTTGGAGCCCATGCCGTCGCCGGAGGTCTGACCGCTGCGCCCCGACAGCATCGCCTCAAGCTGACGGATCTCGGCCTCCGACAGACCGAGATCGCGGGCGACCCGCATGAGCGTGTCGTGCTCGGCATCGCTGACCTTGCCATCGGCCGCGATCGCCGCGATCTGCACCTGCAGAAACATCTGATGCAGCGCGCGCTGGCCGCGGGCGACCTTCACGAACCGCGCGACCTCCGCATCCAGATCGAAGCCGGGGGTCTTGCCGCGGTTGAACGAAGCGCGCGCCCGGGCCTTCTGATCCTCGGACAGGCGCAGCTTGCCGAACAGATCCTCGGCGACGCGGATCTCGTCGCGCGTGACCTGGCCGTCGGCCTTGCACAGCGCCCCCATGACCGCGAAGGTCGAGTCGAGAAACTGCGCGCGGATGGTGCCGAGCGCGCCCTTCATGAGCGTCATGGCGATCAGCTGCGCGGCCCAGAAACCGAGCACACCGCCGAGCAGAGCGCCCGGCAGACCGAACACCGCGCCGCCGGCGAGCGCGCCGATGATGATGGCAATAAGCATGCGCATGATTCTACCCGGCCCGGCCCCCGCATGCCGAATCGCCGGCGCGAGCGTCATCCCGTTGTCATACCGCGGTCACATTGACGTCGCATCGTGGCCGCGTTCCGGCGCCCGCGGCGCCGCACGATCGTGATCCGCCACCAGGGGGCCGAGATGCCACGCACTTTCCGTCGCTTCGAGTTTCTGCTGATCGCCGCCGCCATGCTCGCGACGGCCGGCTGCGCCAGCGTCCGTGATCTGGACACCGGCACAGCCGAGGGCGCCGACGCCGCCCGCCTGTTCGTGCCCTATCAGTTCCAGGTCGCCGCGCTCGACGGCGAGACCATCCGCGACAGCTTCTACACCTTCGACGCCCGCGACCAGCGGCTGTCCGTGGCCCCCGGCCGGCACACGCTGGTGCTGCGCTACTTCGACCTGATCGACGACGACGCCGACCGCAGCGACGATTACGCCCGGGTGCTCTCAGAGCCGATCACGGTGACCTTCGACGCCCGACCCGGGGGCGACTACGCGGTGGTCGGCGCCCAGCCGGACACGCCGGCGACCGGGCAGGCGTTCGCGGCCGACCCTACGCTCGAGATCCAGTCGCGCGAAAGCGGCGAGGCCGTCAGCGATTCGATCTCGGTGGCCGAGCCGGAAGCCGAGACCATTCGCCGCGGCAACACCGTCTACGCGCCGGTCGCGGATGCCGGTGCCAGCGCGGCGAACGCGAACGAGCCCGCGGCTGCGCCGGCCGCGGGCAGCCCGCAGGCCTACGAGATGCTCAAATACTGGTGGAACAACGCCGGCAGCGCCGAGCGCGCGCGCTTCGAGGCCTGGCGCGAGACCGCCGACTAGGATCGGCCAACGCTTCATGCAAGGCCGCGCCCCCGCGCTTCCGGAAAAGCGGCCATGGGCGGCAACACCAAGCGTCGTGCGCGCCGCGCAGTCGTTCTGCGCCAGCGTGCAACAACATTGGATTGCCGCATCCTGGCCGTTTCATGGGGGCGCCTGGCCCTTCGGGTTGGGCCGCCCATGAGACGACCGCGGGCGCGCTGCGGCGTTCAAGGTCTTGAGCGTGGCTCGCCACGATCGGCGACTCGCGCCTTGCCGCACACGATGTGCGGTCTCCAGCACGGCGCTCGTATGAGGTGTTAACAGGCGCTGGGGACAGCGAGGGCGCAGCTCAGCGGTCGGCGCCGGTGGCGACCTCGATCACCCGGTCGCCGCCGATCACGAACAGCCGGTCGCCGGCGGCCGGCGTCACCGCCGCACCGCCGGCGAAGCTCGAGAACGCGGGCAGCACCAGGCCCTCGGCATGCGCCCAGAACGCCGGCAGGCGCAGGCGCTCGCCGCCGTCACGCAGGACCACGACCGGATGCAGGTGCCCCGCCAGCACCGGGCCGCGCGGGTCGTGCGCCGGCTCGTGCCGACACACGAACGGCGCCTCCAGCCGAGCGCCGGCCTGCCAGTCCACATCGAAGGCCGCCGGCACGGCGTCCATGCGATCGTGGTTGCCCCGCAGCACGCGGAAGTCGACGCCGGCATGACCGGCCCGCCACGCGGCGAAGCGGGCCAGCCAGGGTTCGTCCGCGGCCGGCGGCGCGTGCACGAAATCGCCCAGCACGACCACCCGCGACGCCTCCGTGGCCGCGATCGCCGCCCCCAGACGGGCCAGATCGGCATCGGTCGTGCCCTGCGGCAGGCCCATGCCGTGGCGCCGGAACACCCCGGCCTTGCCGAAGTGGGTGTCGGCGACGAACAGCGTCGCCGTCCGCGGCCAGTACACGCTGCGATCCGCGCGCAGGATCAGCCGCTCGCCGGCAATGTCCAGCGCGGCATGCTCGGGCTCGGCGGCTTCGGCGCGGGCGAGGGTCAACGATCGGCGGCCTTTTCCAATTGCACGGTCATGCGTTCGACGCGATCGCGCCAGGATTCGTTGCTGACCTGGCTGGCGACCCGTTCGACCCAGAGCGGAAAACCCATCGGCGTGAGCCGCCGCGGCGAGACCAGCCGCAACGACTGACCGTCGATGCGATCGAGCGCGCCGCGCAGGCGTCCCAGCTCCAGCTCGCGTTCGAGCACTTCGCGGCGCGCCTGATCGAGCAGCAGATTGTCGGCATCGTAGCGGGCGAGCACGTCGTAGACGAGCCCGCTGGAGGCCTGCACCTGGCGCGCGCTCTTGTGGCTGCCGGGGTAGCCGGGAAACACCAGGCCGGCGATGCGGGCGATGTCCCGGAAGGCGCGCTTGGACAGCTCGGCGGCGTTGAGACAGGCCAGCAGATCGTCGATCAGATTCTCGCTCGACAGCGCGGCGCGCAGCTCGGCGGCCGAGAACTCGACCCGGCTGCGGGTGACCAGCTCGAAACCGTAGTCGTTGACCGAGAAACGGAACGTGGCGGCGTGCATGCGCGCCAGCCGCCACGCCACCAGCGCGGACAGCCCCTCGTGGGCCAGCCGCCCGGCGAAGGGATAGAAGAACCAGTGCCGGCCCTCGCGGCTGGTCACGTGCTCGACCAGCAGTTCATCGGCCCCCGGCAGGGCCGACCACTGCCGCTGGACCTCGAGCAGGCCGCGAATCGCGGCGAGCTCCGGCTCGCGATAGTCGCCGTCACGGGCCTGCTCGATCAGCCCGCGGATGGCGTCGGCCAGGGTGCCCGAAATCGCCAGCCGGCCGCCGGCCCAGCGCGGCACATGGCGCTTTCGCCGCCTGGCGGCGCGCACGTAGGCGGTCAGCTCGCGCACCCGGACGAGCTCCAGCAGCCGGCCGGAGAACAGAAACACGTCTCCCGGCGTGAGCTGGGCGATGAAACGCTCCTCGACCGTACCGATGCGCCCGCCCTTGAGCCACTTCACGCTCATGGCCGCGTCCGAGGTGATCGTGCCCATGGTCATGCGATGACGCCGGGCGATACGGCGATCACCCACCGTCAGCCGTCCGTCGACCCGGTCGACCCGGCGGAACTCGGGATAGGCCGACAGCGCCGTGCCGCCGCGGGTGACGAAATCCAGCGTCCACTGCCACGCCGCGTCACCGAGGTCGCGATAGGCCAGCGTGGCGGTGACCTCGGCGTGAAGCGCCTGCTCCGACACCCCGCCGCGGGCGCTGCTGCCGAGCGCGCGCGTGACGATGTGCTGCGCGAGCACGTCCAGCGCGCCGGTCAGCGGCTCCCGCGCCTCGATCTCGCCGGCGAGCGCCTTGCGCCGGGCCGCGGCGATCTCGACCAGCTCGAAGGCGTGGGTGGGCACGCACAGGATGCGGCTGGCCACGCCCGGCCGGTGGCCGGAACGCCCCGCTCGCTGGAGCAGCCGGGCGACACCCTTGGGGCTGCCGATCTGGATGACCTGATCCACCGGCGAGAAATCCACACCCAGATCGAGGCTGCTGGTGGCGACCACGCAGGCCAGCTGCCCGTCGGCGATCATCGCCTCCACGCGCTCGCGCAACGCCCGGTCCAGCGAGCCGTGGTGCAGCGCCACCCGGGCCAGCCAGTCCGGCCGGGCGCGCAGGATCGCCTGGTGCCAGAGCTCGGCCTGGGCGCGGGTGTTGGTGAACAGCAGCGTGCTTTCGGCGGCCTCGAGCGCCTCGATGACCGGCTGGACCAGCCGTGTACCGAGATGGCCGGCCCAGGGAAAACGCTCGATGGTCTCCGGCACCAGCGCGTCGATATGGGTGGCCGCCGGCGTCATGCCGCGCACCAGCCGCCCCGGCGCGCCCCCGGTCAGGGCGTCTCTGGCCTGCTCGAGGTTGGCCAGCGTGGCCGACAGCCCCCAGGTGCGCAGGCCCGGCCGCAGCGCCCGCAGACGCGCCAGGCACAGCTCCAGCGCCACGCCGCGCTTGGTCGACAGCAGTTCGTGCCACTCGTCGACCACGACCACATCGAGGCTCGCGAACAGGCGCTCGTGCTCGGCGTAGGACAGCAGCAACGCCAGACTCTCCGGCGTGGTCACCAGCGCGCTCGGCAGGCGCCGGCGCTGACGCGCCTTCACGCTCGATGCGGTGTCACCGGTGCGCCGCTCCACCGTCCAGTTGAGGCCGAGTTCGGCGGCGCTGGCCGCCAGATGGGCGGTGGTGTCGGCGGCCAGCGCCCGCAACGGCGTGATCCAGAGCACGGTCAGACCGGGCGTGATGCCGTCGTCCTCGGCCCGATTCAGCCAGTCGCCCACGGCCGCGAACCACGCCGCCAACGTCTTGCCGGTGCCGGTCGGCGCGTGAATCAGCCCCGACTCGCCGGCCGCGCAGGCGGCCCAGGTTTCGCGCTGGAAATCGAAGATCTGCCAGCCGCGGTCGGCGAACCAGCCCTCGATGCGCGCATCGACGGCATGCGCCGTCTCCGGCGCCGGCCGCCCGCCGCCGTCACTCATCCGAGCGGGCTTTGCGGCTCCAGCGCTGGGTGATGCTGCGGGCCCTGGCCGCAACCCACGGGAAACGCGCCTCGCCGCGGTCGAGCTGTTTCTGCACCCAGCGCGAATACGGCGCCAGCAGGATCGCCGAGATGATCAGGAACAGCACGCCCTGGAGCACCGGCAGGACGAGCCCGAGGATGCCCAGAATGAACATGACCACGCCGAGGCCCACCCGCAGGTAGTCCCGCCAGGTCATGTCCTGCCAGCGGATATGGCGTCGGTCCGTGGTCTGAGATGGGCTGTCGGATGTCATGCGTCGACCTCTGTCCTGTCTTCGGCGGGCAGCAGCGCCTTCACGTCGGCCAGCCGGTCCGCCTCGGCTACGGGTTTGTCGTGGCGCCACCGCGCGATCCGCGGGAAGCGCACGGCGATGCCCGACTTGTGTCGCTTGGACGCCTGAATGCCCTCGAAGTGCAATTCGAAGACGTGGGCGCTCTCGACCGCCCGTACCGGCCCGAAACGGTCGATGGTGTGCCGGCGGATCCAGTGATCCAGCTGGCCGATCTCGCTGTCGGTGAGCCCCGAATAGGCCTTGGCGAAGGGCACGAGCGCGTCGCCGTCCCAGACGCCGAAAGTATAGTCGGTCAGCAGATTCGAGCGCCGTCCGTGGCCGGGCTGGGCGTAGAGGAGCACGGCGTCGACGCTGAACGGATCGACCTTCCATTTCCACCAGTCGCCGCGCACCCGGCCGACCCGGTAGGGCGAGCCGGCTCGCTTGAGAATGAATCCTTCGGTGGCGAACTCCCGCGAACGCGCACGCAACGCCGCGAGATCGTCCCAGCTTTCGGCGGTCACGGGAGCCGACAGCGCGATCCGCGCGTCGCTTTCCGCCAGCACCTCGGCCAGCCGCGCGCGCCGGGTCTCGATGGCGCACTCGCGAATGTCGTGGCCGGCGTGCTCGAGCAAATCGTAGGCGAGAAAACGCACCGGATGCGCCGCCTGCATCTTCGCCGACGGCTTGAGCCGACCGATGCGCCGCTGCAGGCGCGCGAAGGGCAGCGGCCGCGGCTCGCCCGCGGCCCAGGCCAGGATCTCGCCGTCGAGCACCGAACCGTCGGCCAGCGGCTGGGCGGCGGCCTCCAGCTCCGGAAAGCGGCCGGCCATGAGATCCTCGCCGCGCGACCAGATATGGCATTCGCCGCCGCGCCGGATGAGCTGGGCGCGGATGCCGTCCCATTTCCATTCCACGAGCCAGTCGTCGCGCGCGCCGAGATCGGCCACGCGCGCGACCGGCGCGTTCTCGATGGGCGAGGCGAGGAAGAACGGATACGGCTGGGCCGCGTCCTCGCCGCGGTCGGCCGGATCGAGCAGCCGCTCGAAGAAAGCCGGCGTGGGTTCCCAGCGGCCCATCAGCCGATGGGCGATGCGCGCGGGCTCGATGTCGGCGGTCTCGGCCAGCGCCCGCGTGACGAGTCGGCGCGACACGCCCACGCGGAACGCGCCGGTGAGCAGCTTGTTGAGCACGAAGCGCGCCTCCAGTGGCAGTTCGCGCCAGTAGCCCGTGACCGCCTCGCGGCGCCGGGCCTCGCTCATCGAGCGCAGCGGCAGGATCCGCTGCTCGACCCAGTCGTGGAGGGCGACGTCCAACCCGGACTCGCCGGGCGTGACCGCCTGGGCGTCGAGCAGCAGGGTCACGGTCTCGGCCAGATCGCCGACCGCGGCATAGCTCTCCTCGACCAGCCAGAGCGGCATGTCGGCCGCCTCGGCGACCCATTCGCGCAGGCGCGCGGTCGGGATGAGGCGCTTGATGCGCCGTCCGCACAGGAACGACACCGCCCACGCCGCGTCGGCCGGCGGCGCGCTCGCGAAGTAGTCGCGCATGGCCGCGACCTTGTCGTTGGTCGCCGTGGTGGCGTCCAGCCGGGTGTAGAGACGGGTGAAAGCGCGCATCAGGGCGCAGGTTTCGCGCGAATCGCGCGAATCGTCGATCCGAATGGATGAATTTTTTCTGACGCCGTGATAGCGCCGGCCCGATCGGCCGCTAGCGCAGTACTCATCGGCGTTACACGCTGAATGGCCCGCATCCGAAATCGCCCCCATATGGCGTCCGCACGGCGCGATGTTAGCGCTATGGCGATTGCAGTCCCGTACCAGCCTTCATACGGTAATGACTCACTTGCATGAATCAGTGCGCCCCGCGGAATCTCCGTGCCGGCGTATCGAGGGAGAGTAATGCCTATGGATAGCTCCGCTGAAAAGGATCCGGTCTTTCAGAAGCAACAGGATTTCGGCGGCGACCCCACCGAGGTTCGCGAGACCGACCACTACCAGCACGAGTACGTCTACGACTTTGTCGAGCGCTGGGACGAACTCATCGACTGGGAAGGCCGCGCCAAAAGCGAAGGCAGCTTCTTCGTCGACATTCTGAAGAAGTACGGCTGCGAATCGGTCATCGATGCAGCAGCCGGTACGGGTTTCCATTCGGTGCAGCTGCTCAAGGCCGGCTTTGAAGTCGCCAGCGTCGACGGCAGCCCGCAGATGCTAGCCAAGGCGTTCGAGAACGCGCGCCAGCACGGCATGATCCTGTCGACCGTCCACGCGGACTGGCGCTGGCTGTCGCGGGACCTGGTGGGCCGCTACGACGCCATCGTGTGTCTCGGCAACTCCTTCACGCACATCTTCAACGAGCACGACCGCCGGCGCACGCTCGCCGAGTTCTACTCGATGCTCAATCACGACGGCATTCTGATCCTCGACCAGCGCAACTACGACGCGCTGCTCGACGGCAAGTCCAAGCCGGGGCACAAGTACTACTACTGCGGCGAGAACGTCTCGGCCTCGCCCGAGCACGTCGACGAGGGTCTCGCGCGGTTCCGCTACGAGTTCCCGGGCGACGAGGTCTATCACCTCAACATGTTCCCGCTGCGCAAGAACTACGTGCATGATCTGATGCACCAGGTCGGCTTCCAGGCGGTGACCACCTACGGCGACTTCCAGAGCAGCTTCAAGGAAGACGAGCCCGATTTCTTCATCCACGTGGCGGAGAAGTCCTACCGCGAGGCCGATGAAGACCGGGACGCTGACAAGGAATAGGAGGACAGCGAAATGACTCAGTATTCCGACGCAGTCAAGACGGCGCAGGCCTACTACAACAGCGACGACGCCGAGAACTTCTACTCGCGCCTGTGGGGCGGCGAGGACATCCACATCGGACTCTACCAGTCCGAGAGCGAGCCGGTGATCGAGGCCAGCAACCGCACCGTGGCCCGCATGTGCGAAAAGCTCGGCGACGATCTCAAGGGCGCCCGCGTGCTGGACATCGGCGGCGGCTACGGCGGCTCGGCCCGGTTCATGGCCGAGCACTACGGCGCCGAGGTGGTCTCGCTTAACCTGTCCGAAGTGCAGAACGAGCGCGGCCGGCGGCAGAACGCCGACCGCGGTCTCGACAAGCTGGTGACCATCGTCGACGGCGACTTCGAGAACGTGCCCTACGACGCCGGCACCTTCGATATCGTCTGGTCGCAAGACGCGATGCTGCATTCGGGCGATCGGATCCGCGTGCTCGAGGAAGTGGCCCGGGTCCTCAAGCCTGGCGGCATCTTCATCTTCACCGACCCGATGCAGCACGACGACTGCCCGCCCGACGTGCTGCAGCCGGTGCTGGATCGGATCCAGCTCGAGACCATGGGCTCGCCCGGCTTCTATCAGCGCGAGCTGGAGAAGCGCGGGTTTCGGCTGCGCGAGTTCGAGGACCATACGCATCAGGTGCCGCGGCACTACGGTGGTATCCGCGAGACGCTCGAATCCCGCGAGGAAGAACTCCGGGACTCGGCGATCTCCAACGATTACATCACCAACATGAAGAACGGCCTCCAGCACTGGGTCGACGCCGGCAACGCCGGTCACCTGTCCTGGGGCATCATGATCTTCGACAAGCAGTAACCACGCGGCCGTGGCGGTCGGGCTCGGGTCCGCCCGACCCATCGGCCAGCTGTTCGTTGCAGCATCGAAAGCCGCGGCATTCGCCGCGGCTTTTTTTGTGGATTGTTTCACCAGCGGAAGATTTTATGGAACGCTTCAAGGACAAGGTCGCGCTGATCACGGGCGCCGGTTCCGGCATCGGTGCGGCGACCGCGCGCCGGCTCTCGGACGAGGGCGCCACACTCGTGCTGGTGGGCCGCACACAGGACAAGCTCGACGCCGTCGCCGCCGAGCTGCCGGCCGAACGCACGACGGTGATCCCGGCCGACGTCGCCGATGCGAATGCGGTGAACGCGCTGTTCGAGCGCGTGATCGCCGATCACGGCCGACTCGATATCCTCGTCAACAACGCGGGCAAGGCCACTGTCGGCGCGATCACCGATACGGACGACGACACGTGGCGTCAGATCATGGGCATCAACGTGGACGGCGTCTTCCATTGCTGCCGCGCGGCGCTACCGCATCTCATCGCTTCGAAAGGCAATATCGTCAATACCTCGTCCGTCTCCGGCATCGGCGGCGACTGGGGGATGAGTGTCTACAACGCGAGCAAGGGCGCGGTGACCAACTTCACCCGAGCCCTGGCACTGGACCACGGTCGCGACGGCGTGCGCGTGAATGCGGTATGCCCGAGTCTAACCCGCACCGACATGGCCAGCGGCGTGTTCGAGAAGAATCACCTGCTGGACCGGTTCGCCAAGCGCATGCCGCTGGGTGTGGGCGCCGAACCGGCCGATGTCGCCAGCGCGATCGCCTTTCTGGCCAGCGACGATGCGCGCTTCGTGAGTGGCGTGAACCTGCCGGTGGACGGTGGCCTGATGGCCTCCAACGGCCAGCCGAACATGGGGTGATCAGGGGCTTTGGGCCTCTGACGGCGCGAGCCGTGTCGCCGTCCGTCATCGAGCTCCCCGGCAGGTGGCGCCGGCGGCGACCGTGCCGGCGCCGGCTTGCTGTCACATCATGACCCGAGGCGTGCCGTGTCGTGGTACCTGGAGGCCGCCAGTGCGGGGCCACGCGATGCAGAGGAGAGACGCCGCGGACGGCACGTCTGCACTGAAAAGGCCCCGGGATGACCCGGGGCCTTCGGTCCTCGCCGGGGTGCGCTCGCTTCAGGCGGTCTGGTCGAGCCCGGCGTTGTTCTGGTCGAACACCCGATCCGCGCGGTAGGAACTGCGCACCAGCGGGCCAGAGACGACCTCCAGAAAGCCGCGCGCCAGGCCCCACTGGCGATACTTCTTGAAGTCGTCCGGCGGCACGTAGCGCTCGACCGGCAGGTGGTTCACAGTCGGGCGCAGATACTGGCCGAAGGTGACGATATCCACGCCCACGGCGGCGAGGTCGTCGAGCACCTGCGCGATCTCGTCTTCGGTCTCGCCGAGGCCCAGCATGACGCTGGTCTTGGTCAGGACGGACGGATTGTGCTGCTTGGCGTGGGCGAGCACGTCCAGGGTCTGGCGATAGCCGGCACGGGCATCGCGCACCACATGGGTGAGCCGTTCCACCGTCTCCACGTTCTGGGCGAAGACCTCGAGCCCGGAATCGACCACGGTGTCCACGTCCGCCATGCGACCGGAGAAGTCGGGCGTGAGCGCCTCGACCTTCGTCTCCGGGCAGCGGCGCTTGATCGCGGCCACGCAGTCGGCGTAGTGCTGCGCGCCGCCGTCGGGCAGGTCGTCGCGGTCCACCGAGGTGATCACGATGTACTTCAGGCCCATGATCTCGGCGGAATCCGCGCAGTGCTCGGGTTCGTCGGCATCGAGCCAACCGTGCGGATTGCCGGTGTCCACCGCGCAGAACTTGCAGGCGCGGGTGCAGGTGTCGCCCATGATCATGATGGTCGCGGTGCCATGGCTCCAGCACTCGCCGATGTTCGGGCACATCGACTCTTCGCAGACCGTGGCCAGACGGTGCTTGCGCACGTTGCGCTTGACCTCGTTGTAGCCCTCGCCGGTGGGCAGCCGCGCCCGCAGCCAGTCGGGCTTGCGTCCGATCGGCACTGCGGCCGCCTGCTTGCTGGCCTTCATTCCGTTCTTGATCGCACGCGTGCCGTTGGGCTTGCTCACCTTGCTGCCCGTGACCACGGGTATGCCCTTGAAGTCGCTCATGATTACGTCGTCCGTCGGTGGCGCCACCGCCTGATCGATGGGCCCAATCATAACACCGGGTACCGGCTCTGCCGGCCCGCGCCCGTGGCATCGACATGCGGCCGGCAACGGCGCTTGCAAGCCCCGGGCGACGGTCAGCCGGCGTACAGGCGCCGCGCTGCTATGATTCGCCGCGCGCCGTGACGGCGCCCCGCATTCACCGGAGCCGATGACGCACGTGGCCACCACCTCAAGCGGCGAGCATGCCCCGCCCCAGGCCGCCGAGCGGCTTGTCGCACGACTGACCGACAGCCGGCTCGGGCGCCTGGCCTATCGCTATCGGCGGCTGGTGCCGCTGGCCTCGTTCGCCATGGGGGCGGGCAGCTTCTTTCTCGTCGAACGTCAGGCCCAGCTCGCGCAGTGGGTGACCGCACTCATGCTGCTGGGCTGGCTGGCGCTGCTGTTCGAGGGCCTGCTCTGTCGGCTGCTGGCGCGTTTTTTCGGCGAGCGCATCCCGCAGGCCGCGGTACGCTTCGCCGCCCAGTGCCTGCACCAGGAAACGCTGTTCTTCGTGCTCCCGTTCTTTCTGGCCACCACGACCTGGCTGAGCGGGCAGGCCGTGTTCACGGGGCTGCTGATCGCCGCCGCCGCGGCGTCCACGCTCGATCCGCTGTATCTCAACGCCATCGCCGGCCGGCGCTGGCTGTTTCTGGGTTTTCACGGCTTCACCCTGTTTGCCGCGCTGCTGACCGCGGGGCCGATCATGCTGTCGCTGACCACCGGCGAGAGCGTGGCCATCGCCTCCGCGGCGATGGCGGTCTGCGCGCTGCCGAGCTTCAACGATGCCCTGCAGGCCGGGCACTGGTGGCGCTGGTTTCTGCTGGCGGCGCTGTCGCTCGCACTCGGCGCGCTCACGTGGTTCGGCCGCTACTGGATCCCGCCGGCCACGCTGCGCGCCACCGATTTCGCCATCACCCTGCAGATGGACACCGCGGAACGCGAGCCGGGCCGCAGCCGCGACAGCTTCGCGACCGACGATCTGCAGGGCGACGGCCTGTACGCCTTCTCGGCGATCAAGGCGCCGCGCGGCCTGCATCAACAGATATTCCACGTCTGGTCGCACGACGGCGAGGTGGTCGATCGCATTCCGCTGGAGATCGTCGGCGGCCGCGAGGCCGGCTATCGCGCCTGGAGCCACAAGACGGTCTTCGGCGACGACGCCAGCGGTCGCTGGCGGGTGAACGTGGTCACCGACGACGGCCAGCTCATCGGCGCACGGCGCTTCACCGTGGAATGACGGCCGGGTCTCAGGCCTCGTTCCGCGAGCGCCCTTCGTCCGCCTCGGCCGTGATCGCCCCGGCGTCGAGCAGCGCCAGCACGACCAGCCGCGCGTAGAGCGCCTCGCGCCAGCCGCGCGGCGCCGCCAGCTCCATACGCGCCAGATACGGGCGCGCCGCGGCGGGCAGCCGGGTCAGCCGCCGGGCATGGCGCGCCAGCCGCAGCAGCCGGCGCGTCGAAAAACCGCCGCGCAGCCCTTTCAACGCCCCGGTGAGCGTGCGCTCGATCTCGGTGAAATCGCTGCCGTAGGGATAGGCCGGGAACCGGCCTTCGGCCTTGTGGCCCGCCAGCGTTCGGCCGATGGCCGCGGGCGTGTTGTCCCGCGCCCGGGCGGGCACACGGTAGTCGGGCGTCAGCTTGCCGGCCTTCACGGCGGCGCGGCGCAGCGGCTCCTGGAAACGGGCGTCCGCGATCTCGATCAGGGCAATGGCGACCTGCTCGTCGGTGCGGCCGCGCAGATCGGCGACCCCGTATTCCGTGACCACGATGTCGCGCAGATGGCGCGGTATCGTGGTGTGGGCGTAGTGGGCGACGATGTTCGATTCCGGCCCGTCGGACCCGGCCCGTACCGCGCGCACGCAGATGATCGAGCGCCCGCCCTCGAGTTCGTGGGCCTGGGCAACGAAGTTGTACTGCCCGCCCACCCCGGAGAGCACCTGGCCGTCGGCGAGGCCGTCGGAGGCCACCGCCCCGCCGAGGGTGACCTTGATCCCGGTGTTCACGAAGCGCGCGCCGCGCCGCTGGACCCGCCGCAGGGCCTCGTCGCCGTAGAGCTGATTGATCCGGCCCACGCTGGTCATGTGGAACAGGTCGCGGGTCTCGTCATCCAGCGCGTGCAGGGCCTGATAGAAACGACTCGGGCCGAGGAAGAAACCGCCGTGGACCAGCGTCGCCCCCGCGAGCCGCTCGCCCAGACAGCGCGATTCGATCGCCGCCCGGGCGCCGGCGTCGTCCAGATCCGCGGCGATCGGCGGTCCGTCGTCGCCGGCGTCGAGCGCGCGGCCATGGAGCGTGACGCGCTCGTGAAACACGCCGAAGCGCTGGAGATAGGCCACGTCCGAAACCGCCAGGACGGCGGGTATCGCGCCGCGTTCGCGCAGGGCGGTCAGCGTCGCCGGCGTCACCCGCTCGCCGATCTCGCCGGCGTCGATCGCGGTCTGCAGCGCGATGTCGTCGTAGACCGGGCGCCGGATCACGCCCGCGCGGTGGAGCTGGAGATAGGCCTCGACCAGCATCTCGGTGCAGCCATACAGCCCGCGCACGAACGGCGCGAGGCCGCCGATCGCCGCGCTCAGGCCGCGCTCGGCGGGGCCGCGATGCATCGCGGCGATGACGTCGTGATAGCGGGCGTTGTGATTCTGGCGCAAATCGCAGACATGGGCGATGGCGTCCGACAGCGAGCCGATGCCGATCTGCAGGGTGCCGCCATCGGCCAGCAGCGTGCTCACCCGCAGGGCGATCGCGTAGTCGGCCTCGGCCACCGGCGCGGCCGGGGCGCCGAACGGCTTGAAATCGGCGGCATCGCCCGCGAACAGGGCGTCGGCCAGGGTCGCGTCCACGAGCGCGCTGCGGGTCATCGTCGGCATGCGCGCGTTGAGCTGGGCGACCACGACCGGCGGCTCGCCCCGGGCCCGCGCCGACTCGATCGCCGGCAGCAGATCGAGCGTGACGTCGGTGTTGGAGGACAGCGAGAACTCGCCGGCATGGCGCCCCGGCGCCACCATCTGCATGAGCACATTGACGCCGGCGTCCATCAGGTCGCGCGCCACGTGGGTGTAGTTGACCGAACGATAGTGGCGCTGGGCGTGGCCGTTGCCGAGCAACGCCCCGGGCTGGAAGAAGAACTCCGAGACGGTGACGTTGGCCGGCAGGCGGCCGGCCCGGAGATCGCGCAGATAGGCCAGCCCCGGATAGTCCTCGAACACGCGCTCCACGATCGGCGCCATCAGCCGCCGCTCGAGCTCGCCGTCGGCCTGCGGCACGTCCAGCGAGAGCGCGGTGATGAAGGTCAGGCGGATGCCCGGATCGGCCTTCGCCCGGGCGTAGAGCGCGTTCATCAGCGTCGCCGCCTTGCCCAGCCCGAGCGGCGCGCCCACCCGCAGGTCACGGCCGACGGTGGCCAGCAGCCAGTCGATGACGGCCTCCGGGTCGCTGAATCGCTGCGGTCGCTCGGCCATGACGCTGTCCGGACCGCCGCCGTGCATCAGGCGGCGTCGTCGCGGCCGTAGCGCTCGATGTATTCGCGCGGCACCTTCACCTCCAGCGCGCGCGGGAGCACCCGGAAGGTCGCCGGCGTCTCGGTGAGCAGCTCGCCGTCGGTGTTGATCGGCATCGGCCGGCCGGTGTCGACGTGGAAGGTCGTGCCCTCGAACATCTGCACGCCCTGGACGTACTTGTCCGGGCCGCGCACCAGCGACGGCAGCATGCCGACGAGCTGGCCGAACGAGGCCGGCTCCAGGCTGTAGAGATCGAGCCGACCGTCATCCAAGGCGGCGTCGCTGGAGACCGCCAGTCCGCCGCCGAAATAGCGGCCGTTGCCGATAGCGATCTGGATGGAGCGCAGGCGATGCACCTCGTCGCCGCGCCGGATCTCGGCGTCGAACGGTTCGGTGTCGCGGTAGGCCGAGAACACGTTGGAGGCGTAGCCGAAGGAGCCGAACCATTTCTTCGCCGCGTCGGAGCGATACTCGCAGGCGCGCACCGCCAGGCCGATGCTGGCCACGTTGACGAAGTACACGTCGTTGCACTGGCCCAGATCCACCCGATGGCTCACGCCCTCGACGACGTTACGACAGGCCGCCTCGAGCACCGTGGGAATCAGCAGCGTGCGCGCGAAGTCGTTGGCCGTGCCCAGGGGCAGCACCGCCATCGGCCGCCCGGCGCGCATGACCGCCGCCGAGGCGAGGTTGATGGTGCCGTCGCCGCCGCCAAGCACGATCACATCCACCTCGGCCGCATGGGCGTCGATCTCCGCGGGCGCGTCGTCGGGTTGCTCGAAACGCCCCAGCACGACGTCCACGTCCAGATCCCCGAGCACGTCGAGCGCGGCCTGGGCGTTGGCCTCACCCTGTCGGGATTCACGATTGATCAGCAGTAGCGCGCGCAGAACGATCACCGGCGACGGTATAAGGTGAGGCTAGCGTAAGTGCGACCCCGATGCGGCGCAATCCGCAGGCGGCCGGATTGGCCAGCGGGGCCGAGTTGCGTCACGCTCGGCGCCGTTGCCGAACCACCACAGGAGCCACCGGCCATGCAGAGCTTTTTCCAACGGATGCTGGGCGCCGCGCGCCTGGATGTACCGACCTACGAGGAGGTCGAGCACGACAAGTCCGCGACCGGCCAGGCCGCCGGCGTCGTCGCCCTCAGCGCGCTGGCCGCGGGCGTGGGCGCCATGGCCCAGGGCGGGATCGCCGCACTGCTGCTCACCGGCCTCGCCGCCCTGCTCGGCTGGGTGATCTGGGCCGCCATCATCTGGGCCGTGGGCACCAAGCTGCTGCCGGAGGCCCAGACCGAGGCCGACATCGGCCAGCTCCTGCGCACGCTGGGCTTCGCCGCCGCACCGGGCGTGCTGCGCGTGTTCGCCTTCATCCCGCTGATCGGGCCGCTGGTGATGCTGGTCGTCGCGGTCTGGATGCTCGCGACCACCGTGGTCGCCGTGCGCCAGGCGCTGGACTACAAGAGCACCTGGCGGGCCGTGGGGGTCTGTGTGATCGGCTGGGTCGTGCAGCTGCTCATCATCGCCCTGATCGGCAGCGCCGCCGGCTTCGGCATGGGCGGCCCCACGCCGGCACCGGCGGCCTGAGCGGGCGTCAGGCCGCGGCCGCCGGCATGTCGGCCGCGGCCTCGAAGTAGCGCGCCAGCAGCCGCAGCTGGCGCGCGCCGCTCGCCGCGGCCATCAGGTCCATGTACAGCGCCGGCCGGGGCGGCCGGCGCTCGCACAGCCAGCCGATGTGCTTGCGCGCCACCCGCAGGCCCTGGTCCTCGCCGTAGAAATCGTGCAGCTGCTCGACGAGCCCGAGCACGATCTCGCGCTCGTCGGCCAGCGACAGCGGCGGCGCGGGCCGACCGGTCGCGCGCGCCACCGCGATTTCGCGGAACAGCCAGGGTCGCCGGCAGGCCGCGCGGCCGATCATCAGCCCGTCGGCGCCGGTCGCCGCGAGCACGGCTTCGGCCGCGGCCGGCGAATCGATGTCGCCGTTGGCCCAGACCGGAATCGTGACCGCGGCCTTGACCGCGGCGATCGTGGCGTATTCCGCCCGACCGCGATAGTGCTGGTCGCGCGTACGGCCGTGCACCGCGAGTGCGGCGATGCCGGCGCGCTGTGCCCGGCGGGCGATGGTTACCGCGTTGATCCGGTCGGCGCTCACGCCCGTGCGCATCTTCAGCGTGACCGGAACCGGGCTGGCGGCCACCACGGCGTCGAGAATCCGCGCGACATGATCGACGTCGGCCATCAGCGCCGACCCCGCGGCCTTGCGGCAGACCTTCTTCGCCGGACAGCCCATGTTGATGTCGATGATGTCGGCCCCGGCATCCGCATTGACCCGCGCGGCCTGCGCCAGATCGGCGGCATCGCCGCCGGCGATCTGCACGATGCGCGGTGCCGGCTGGCCGCCGAAATCGAGCCGCAGGCGCGACTTGCGGGTGGCGCGCAGTTCCGGTCGGGCCGATACCATTTCCGCCGTGGTCGCGGTCGCGCCCAGACTCCGGCACAGACTCCGGAAGACGCGGTCGGTGACGCCCGCCATCGGCGCGCAGGCGAGTCCGTTGTCGAATGCGTGGCCGGCGATTTCCATGGCGCGCGATTCTAGGGCCTGCCGAGGCGACATGCGAGCCCGCGCCGGGCGCCGTCGTCCGGCAGGACGAGACCTCGAGCGCGTCGCGCAGCCGCTATCGCGCCCGCCCGCGGCGAGACGGGACTGCCGCCCCTCGTTCATGTCACGCGCACGACCCCAGCGCTTGGCCCGCCCATGCGCGATTCACCACGGGTGCCCTGTCGTTGTGCAGGTCTCGATCGTGGCGCCAACGCCGGCCACCCTGCATCCCGACCCGATGTGCGGTCACCGGCGCGGCATTGGCATGACGGCGCCGTGCCCGATGCGTAGCGGCGCTGTTCGCGATGCGCGCCCGATCGGCGTGGCGACATCGGCGCCTGCCTGCCGTCGCAGTCGAAGCGATCGGCGCGGCCCCTGTCCGCCTGTCCGTCATGCCGATGTCATGACGCGACACCGGCGACGGCCGGCGGGTATCACCGCCTGGGCCCGACCCGTGCCGCACGCCGATGAACGCGCGTGGAAACGTGTTATTTTTCGAGCAACGACCCGGTTAAGGAACCCCATGCCCACGATTCAGTCCATCGCGCGCCCTCTGACGTTCGCCGCCGCGCTCATCGCCGCCGCCACGGCGATCACGGCCTGCTCGCCCGATCCGCAGGAACAGTACGAGGACGCCACCACGAACCTGGAGGAGGCCCGCGAGGCCCGAAACGAGGCACAGGAGGCGCTGGAGGCCAAGAAGGAGGAGCTCGCCGAGCTGCGCTCGAACCTGAACGAGGCGGAGGCCGAGCTGCAGGCCGCGCGCCAGAAGGTCGACGAAGCGTCGCAGAAGGTCGACAAGACGGTCACCGACGAAGTGCTGTTCCGCAAGATCCAGCGTGAACTGCTCGACGAGGATCAGTTCGAGGAGGCCGCGATCTCCGTCGGCGTGACCGATCGCGTGGTGACGCTAGGCGGCAACGTGCCGGACGAAGAGACCCGCAAGGCGGCTCTGGAGAGCGCCCGATCACAGCCCGGCGTGAAGGACGTCGTCGATTCGATGGAGGTTCGCGACAGCGAGTCCGCGCCTTCTGAGAAATCCTCCGAGGGCAAGGCGGACGGCGGCGATTCGAACGACGGCGGCTCGAATGCTGACGGCTCCGGCGGCAGCAACGGCGGCAGCAACGGCGGCAGCAACGGCGGCAGCAACGGCGGCGGCTCCGACGGCGGCAAGAGCTAGGCATGCTCGCGCTGGCATTCGTGCTGCTGCTCGTGGCCGCCACCGGCGGCCTCGCCATGGCCGTGCTCGACGTCGCCGCGCCGGCGGTGCGCACCGCCCACGGCGGCATCGCCGGACTCGGCCTTCTGGTGCTGTTGATCGGCGCGCTCATGCACGGCCAGACGCTGGTATGGACCGCCTTCGGCCTGCTGGCCATCGGCTTCGCCGCCGGCGCCGTGCTGTTCGGGCTCGTCTGGCGCGAGCGTGCCCCGCCCCGGCTGGTGGTCGCCGGCCACGGCCTGATCAATGCCGCGGGCATCGTGCTGCTCGGCGTGGCGATCTTCGCCTGAGGCGACGACTGTACTAAGGCCTCGTCACACGAGCGCCGCCTTGGAGACCGCACTTCGTGTGCGGCAAGGCGCGAGTCACCCGTCGTCGCGTGCCACGATCCAGACGGGCAACGCCGCGGCGCGCCCCCGGTCGATTGTTCGTGGGCGGCCCCACCTGGAGGGACGCGCGCTTTTTTGCGGCAATCCAGCGCTGTCGCACGCTGGCGAAGAACGACTGTGCGACGCGCACGGCGCCTTATGTTGCCGCCCATAGGCGCTTTTCAGGTAGCGCCCAGCGCGGACTTGCATGACGTGTCGAAAGGCCCTAACGCAGCTGCGCCGCCTGTTTCTGGAAGGCGCGGATCACCCGGGCGCTGCGCAGTTCCGCGGCCACGTGGCCGAGCAGCCCGCGCCAGAGCGGCAGACGCCAGTGCGGTTCGGCGCCGCGGCCGAGCCGGAACAACTGGACGTAGTACCAGCCCATCTGCGAGAAGATGTTGATGAAGCGTAGTGCCGTGATTCCCGAACGCGGGCCGAGCACGCCGCGGCCGTAGGCGAGTTCCGCCCCCGGATCGGCGGCGGCCTCGGTGGTGCCCTCGAAAAGCCGTGCGACGAAGAACGGGTCCACGCACAGCGGCCGGCCGAGACCGATCACATCCACCCCGTCCTCGTCGATCGCCGCGGCCATCGCGTCCCGGCTGCGAAAACCGCCGGTCACCATCACCGGCATGCGCGCGGCCCGGCGGACCCGCGCCGCATACTCGAGAAAATAGGCCTCGCGTGCCCGGGTGCTCGCACGCGGCGCCTCGGCCCGATCGGCGTCGCCCTCGTGCCCGAGCAGGCGCGGCTGTTCGTAGCTGCCGCCGGAGATCTCGATCAGATCGACGGCCAGCTCGTTGAGCCAGTGCACTACCTGCACGCAGTCGGCGTCGTCGAAACCGCCCTTCTGGAAGTCCGCGGAATTGAGCTTGACGGCCACGGCGAAACCGGGGCCCACCGCCCGACGCACTGCGCGCACCACCGCGAGCAGCAGGCGCGCGCGATTGGCCAGCGAACCGCCGTAGTCGTCGCGGCGGCGATTGACCGCGGGCGACAGGAACTCGCTCAACAGATAGCCGTGCGCGGCGTGGATCTGCACGCCGGTGAAACCGGTCTCCCATGCCAGACGCGCCGCCGCCGCGAAGCGTTCGACGATCTGTTCGATACCCGCTACGGTCAGCTCGCTCGGCGTGCGGTAGGCGCCCAAGAGCCGCAGCCGCCGCGCCGAGGGCGCCACCGGCGTCGGCGAGCAGTAGAACGGCGCCTGCCGCCCCGCGTGCGAGAGCTGCATCCAGATCTGACTGCCACCGGCCGTGCCGGCGCTGGCCCAGCGCGCCAGCGCCGCACGATCCGCGGCGCCGTCGATGACGACGTTGCCCGGCCGTTCGAGATCCCAGCGATCGATCTGGACGTTGCCGGTGATCAGCAGACCGGCGCCGCCGTGCGACCAGCGCCGGTAGAGGCGTTCGTGCGCCGGCGTGGCGTTCATGCGGGCATCCGCCAGGCCTTCCGTCATCGCCGCCTTGGCGATGCGATTGGGCAGGACCTGGCCGCAGGGCAGCGTCAGCGGCCGGGCCAGCGTCGCGGTCGCGGCGGAAGCGGCGGTGACGGATTCGTCCGGCGCGGTCATGCGATCAGCATACCGCGACTGTCGGCCGCGCGTGGCCGGGCTGGTGTGCCGACCGGCGACGCGCACGCGCCGAGGCGATTGCCGGGCCGGCAGGCCCATCAGGCCAGCGCGGGCGGCGAGCGCGTCGCCACGGCCGTGCGCAAGGACCGCCGCGTGCCACGCCGAGGCGCTAGGGCGCGGGCATGAGCCGGGCGCGGCGTTTTTCACTTCGAGGCAGATGCTGCGGCCGCTCGCAACGCCCGGCAGCGGCCGTGCGATGACACGACGCGCAAGCGACACCAACGAGAGGCGCGGCCCCGTAGTTCCTAGGATAAGGGCGCCTAGCGGCCACCGCTGGTGTAAAGCGCGTGGCTGGCATGGGTTTCGGGCTCCCAGATGGCCATCGCCTCGTCGACGGCATCGCGCTCGATCAGCGGCGCGCGCCGGCTCGCGGCGGTCACGAACGCGGTCTCGATCACGCGGATGAGCGCGCGCGTATTGCCCCGCCACGGGCAGTCGCCGATCGCCTGCCAGGCCGCCTGCGACAGGCCTGCGGGGGCCACCCAGGTGGTCGCACGCCGGCGCATGCCGTCGAGCGTGGTCGCCAGCACCGCGATCAGGTCCTCGCGCCGCACCGCGAGATCGGGCAGATGCAGGATCATCGCGCCCAGCCGGGCGTGCTCGTCCATGTTCACCGACGCGATGAGCGTATCCCAGCTGCGGTTCGAGGCGAACACCACGGCGCAGTCCAGCGGCCGCTTGGCCGAGGCGCCGTAGGGCAGATACTGGTTCGAGTCCAGCGCTTCCATGAGCACCTCCATCACCGAGCCGGACACGCCGTGCGACTCGTCCAGAAAGCACACGCCGTCGCGGGCGTGTGAAAACGCGCCGGTGCGCGAGCCCGCGCCCGGAAAGGCGCCGGAGACATGGCCGCAGAGCAGCGACTTCATCGCCGCCTTGTCGTCGGTGGCCTCGGCGGTGAGGTTGACGGTGACGAAGTTGCCGCGGGTCCGCGCCAGAAAATAGTAGTAGGCCAGAGAGGTCTTGCCCGCCCCCGGCCCGCCGAGCAGGTAGATGCGCGAGATGTTGTTCTCGGCGAGTTCCTGCAGATGCGCCAGCAGACCGCGCAGCTCGGGACTGAGACAATAGAAGTACTTGTATTCGCGGTTGTCGACCTCGGTCGAGACCGGCATGGCGATGACATTGGGTTCGACCACCGCTTCGAGACGGCCCGGCAGCTGCGCGACGATCCGTTCCGGATCACGCTCGACGATCAGCCGCAGCCCCTGCACGAGATCCGCCGGCGCGGCGTCCGCGAGCCAGCCGCCGAATTCGGTCAGCCGGTCCGGCGACAGGCCCACGATCAGTACCGGCCAGCCGTCGCCGCGCGCGGCGCGCTGCTCGCGCACCGCCTCGGCCAGCCGCGTGAGCGCCTCCGGCTCGGGAAACAGCGCGAAGACCGCATCCGAGGCCGGCAGCCGCCTGCCCGCGTCCGAGATCACCTCGCTGGTCAGCGGCACGACCGCATCGGCGATGCGATCGCGCAGGGCCTGGCTCTCGGCCAGCGGTGCGGCCAGGTGCACGCTCACGCGCGCCCGGATGCTGTTGCGATCCGTCGCCTCGGCCCGTTGCGGGCTGCGTTTGCCGAACATGCCTGTGCCTCTTCCCTGTGGGCGCACACCTCGGGCGACCGGTAAGCCCTCCGCCGGCCCCTCGCGCGCCGCCGTGTGCTGGTCGCGGCTGTGTGCGCTGATCCTCATCCTCCTTATCGGCGGCTGCAGCGCGGCCGACACCCCGCGTGCCCGATTCGACGATTATCTGGCCCGACTGGCCCGGGTCCTGGATACCGCAGTGCCGCCGGCCCAGGCGCCGCCGCCGGCAGCCTATCCCGCCAAGCGCGCCTTGACGCGAATCGTGGACACGCCGCGTACGGGCTGGATCGGTCTGTTCGAACTGCGCCGCTGCGGCCTCGTCAACCTGATCTCCAAGCGCAACAGCATTCTCGGCCGGGTGGCGCCGCCGCAGCGGCGGCTGGCCTACGAGTCGCGCCTGCTGGGCGGCCTCCAGCGCTGCCGCACCGAGATCGACGCCGACACGGCACTGCACGCGCGCCTGAACGCCCTGATCGCCCGCAAACGCGCGAGCCTCCCGGCCGTGTTCTGGAACGCCACCTTCGCCGATGACGCGCTCATCGGCCTGTTCAGCCTCGCCGGCGAGGCGAACGGGCTCGACCCGCACACCGCCGGCGGCCCGACGCGGCGCGCCCTGGCAGGGCTAGCCGGCGCCGGCGAAGCGCTGAGCGCAGCCCGGCCGCTGGACGCGGATCGCCTCGGCGACTACTACCGAACGCTCGAATCCAGCGAGCACGGCGGCGCTCTGCTGCAGGCGGCGCACGCCGCCACCGGGGCGCTCGAACGCGCCACCCGCATGCTCGAGGCCCGCCTGGCGCGGCGACCACTGTGCTTCGAGCAGCGTCCAAATCGACGCGCCCGCGTACTGCAGACCGTTCTGCTGGAGATCTACGGCCAGCGCGTCCAGCCTTATCTGTCGACACTGGTGCGCGCCGGGCGCGACTGGCGGCGCGCCGTCGGCTCGCTGATCGCGGCCCAGCACGTGACGATACCGCCGCCATTCGCCCGCTATGTCCGGGCCACGCTGACAGGCAAAGACACGGCCTGGACGCGGCTCGACGCCGCCATCGACGCCCATACCGCCGTCTGGCAGGCCGCGCTCGGCCAGTGCGGCCTGATGCCCGGCGCCGCCCCGGCGGGTCAGCGCGCGTCGCGCGGACCCTCGAGCTGAATCAGGCGTTCGCCCGGCTCGATCGCCCGTTCGGCCGGCCCAATCGCGCGCGCCGGACGTCGAAGCCGGGGCGCGAGCGCCCGGCGACCGCGCGTGCCCGCCGAGACGCGGGTGCGGCGCGCCGATGGCCAGGGCCGAAACGCTCGATCACACGACCGTGCCGATGCGCGGCGGCCGGCGCGAGCGAGCGAGGATGGCGCGACCGGGTGCGGTACTCCTCGTAGCGGAAGCCGCTTTCCGGGCCGAAGACCCGGGTGTGCCGCTCGCTGCGATAATCGCCCCACGGCGTGCTCCGATGGTCATACTCGTGGATGACCACCGCGGCGTTGTCGGCCGCCGGCGCCGTGCCTGCGGCCAGCACCGCGATGGCCCATCCCGCTGCGGCGCGGCGTATCCGATGACCCATTCGCGACCTCCGGCTGATCTCGCAAGCGTCGAGGACACGACTGTACCCGTATCGGGTCTGAACGCCCTGTGAACGCGAGATTCGGCGCGGTCGTCGCACAATTAAGGCAACGTTCAGCGCCTCGCGCCTATTTTTGGCAATCTTCACCAGCGGGGGTCACGATGCAGGCACCACGTCTCGCCATCATCGCTTTGCTTTCAGGCGCCGGCGTACTCACCGCGTGCGCGTCGAACCCGGAGCCCCAGGTCGACCCGATCTTTCAGGCCGTACCCGGAGGGCGCTACGACTGCTACCACGCCGACGACGAGCGCAACGTGGCGGTCAAGGGCGCCACCAGCCAAGTCGGCCAGGGCGTGATCGGCGGCCTCGCCGGCGGCCTGCTCGGTAACCAGTTCGGCAGCGGCTCCGGGCGGGATCTCGCCACGGGCGCGGGCGTCGCCGCGGGCGCGGCGGCGGGCGCCTGGAACGCCCAGCGCATGGAAAACAACCGTCTGCAGGACTGTGTGCAGCGCCAGGGCGACCCCGCATCGCGGGGCTACTAGGCGGTGCCGTGACCACAGCCGCCCCCATCCGACGCAGGAGGCCCCGCTTCGGGCCGGCTCTCGCGGTCATCGCGTGTGCCTGCATCGCGCCGAGCACGTTTGCCGGTCTGGGCGAAAGCGGACTGCGCTCCTCGCTGGCGGAAGCGGCCGGTCCGAGCGGCCAGCCGGGCGGCGAGAATGGCGAATCGGAACGGCCCGAACCCAACGTGGCGCCGGCCGAGGCCGGGCGGCGCGCCTCGCGTGAATACGGCGGCCGGGTGCTCAACGTGGTGCTGGAAGACGGTCCCGGCGGCCCGTATTATCGGGTCAAACTGCTGGACGGCGGCCGCGTGCGGGTGGTGCACGTCGAGGCCCGCCACTAGGCAGCCGCACAAGGCTTGAGACGAGAGTACGGCGAATGCGCGCACTGGTGATCGAGGACGACGTCGACCTGCGGGAGCAGGTCTGCAACCAGCTCCGCGCGGAGGGGTTCGCGGTGGACGCCACCGGCGAGGGCGACGAAGGACTGTTCTACGCCCGCGAATATCCCGTCGACATCGCCATCATCGATCTCGGCCTGCCCGGGCCGACCGGGCTCGACATCATTCGCGAGGTGCGCGAGGCGGGCCTGGACTATCCGATCCTCATCCTCACAGCCCGCAGCCGATGGCAGGACAAGGTCGAGGGGCTGGAGACCGGCGCCGACGACTATGTGGTCAAGCCGTTTCAGCCCGAGGAACTGATCGCCCGGATCCAGGCACTGGTCCGGCGTTCGCGCGGCTGGGCCCAGCCGCGGCTCGAGTCCGGCGACATCGTGCTCGACACCGCGCGTCAGGAGGTCTTCGTGGGCGGCGAGACGGTCGAACTCACGGCCTATGAGTACCGGGTGCTCGAGCATCTGATGCTCCACGCCGGCGAAGTCGTGTCCAAGACCGCGCTCACCGAACACATCTACGAGGAGAACGCCGAGCGCGACTCCAACGTCATCGAGGTGTTCGTGCGTCGGCTGCGGGCCAAGCTCGACCCCGACGGCCAGCGCAGACCCATCGAGACGCTGCGTGGCCGCGGCTATCGCCTCGCCCGCAACGAACGCAGTCCCGCACCGGCCAACGACGCTCCCCAGTGATGAATTCGCTGCGGGCGCGGCTGCTGGCCGCCACCGCGGTACTCCTGCTGGCCTTCATCGTGCTCACCGGCGTGGCGCTGGAGGCGGCGGTGAGCGAACGCGCCGATCAGGCCGAACGCGACCGCCTGCAGGGGCTGAGCTACGCCCTGCTGGGCAGCGCCGAAATCACCGCGGATGGCGGCTTCCGGCTGGCGCCGCGGGTGCTGCCCGAGTCGGACCTGTCGCGCCCGGACTCGGGCCTGTACGCCCTGGTCCTCGACGAGGACAACGAGCCGGTCTGGCGTTCGCCGTCGCTGCTGGGCACGATCGATCTCGAGCGCTGGCCGGAGGTCGGCGAATGGCGCTTCACCCGGGTCGAGCGCGACGACGCTCGCCTGATCACCCTGGCCTTCGGTTTTCGCTGGGTGACCGACGCCGGCAAAGACTATCGCTACACCCTGATCGTGGCCGAGAACGCCGATTCCTTCGCCAAGCAGATGCAGCGCTTTCGCGGCATGCTGTGGACCGTGCTCAGCGTCGCCGCCCTGATGCTGCTGCTGGTGGAGCTGCTGATCCTGCGCTGGGGGCTGGCGCCGCTGCGCCGGCTCGCCCGCAATCTGGTCAGCCTGCAGTCGGACGAGAAGCGCCGCATCGAGGGCCGCTATCCGGACGAGATCCAGCCGCTGGTGAGCAACCTCAACACCATGCTCTCCAACGATCAGGCCCGGCTGACGCGCTACCGCAATGCCCTGGGCGATCTCGCCCACAGCCTGAAGACGCCGATGGCGATCCTGCGCGGCCTGGCCGAGGACGAGCAGCTGCCCGCGGCCCACCGCGCGCCGCTGCGCAACCAGCTCGCGCGGATGAACGACATCCTCGACTATCAGCTGCAGAAAGCCGCCGCCGCGGGCAAACGCAGCCTGGCGGCCCCGATCGCGATCGCGCCGGCCGCCGAGAAACTCGCCCGCGCGCTGACCAAGGTCTACGCCGAGCAGGGCACCCGCTTCGACGTGGACGTGCCGGCGGGGCTGCGGGCACCCATCGACGAGGGTGACCTCACCGAGCTGCTCGGCAACCTGATGGACAACGCGGCCAAGTACGGCGGCGGCACGGTCCGCGTGTCCGCACGCGAGCGCGACGGCGATCTGGCGCTGTGCGTGGACGACGACGGTGACGGTTTCGGCGATGGCGAGACCGAGCGGCTGCTGGAGCGCGGCGTGCGCGCCGATGCCTCGCGCGAGGGCCAGGGCCTCGGTCTGGCCGTGGCCGCCGAGATCGTGCGTTCCTACACCGGCGAGATCGAGCTCGAACGCAACGAGGACGGCGGGGCCCGCGTGCGCGCGCTCATCCCGGCCGCCTAGCGGCGGGACGCGGATCGGCCGGCAGCGAGGCGCGTCCCGCCCGCGTCCGGGCCCGACTCGGCCGCGGCGCCTCGGCGGCCCCGGACGCGGGTGTCAACGCCACCCGGGTGGGGCCGCACCGCAGAGCATTCTCGTCGGCCCGGCGCAGACCGCTGGACCCGTGTTCTATACTCGACGCCATGCGCCGTTGCGACTGCCCCGGCGCGCCATTCCCCGAGCGAGCGAAACGCAAGCCATGAGCGTATCCGATTCCCGACGGCTGGATCCCGAGAAACTCGATCCGGAGGCGCTGGACGCCGAGGCCTACCACCGCGTCGTGGGCCCGGCGCTGCAGGTGGCCGCCGACATCGCCGCCAAGCGCGGCCACCCCACCCTGCACGACGACATGCCGGCCATGCTCGCGCTCGTGGAGATGATTTCGCATCTGGCCGAGCGCTACGGCGCGGACCATCCGGAGCGCGTCAAGGACGCCGAGGTGCTGGACAACGCGGCCACCGGCGCCTGCGTCATGGTCTTCCAGCAGGCCGAGATGCCGGGCGACGCCATCGGCCAGTGCCTGGCCGCGCTGGAGACCGCCCATCGGCAGCTGCACGAGCACGAGGTGCTGGAAAGCGCCCGCCCGTTCATCGCCATGGCGTTCTCGCAT
>NZ_AYKH01000018.1 GCF_003788635.1 Salinisphaera orenii subsp. orenii MK-B5 | reverse complement strand
TCGCGACGCGCTACGCCAAACGACTCTCGTCGTTCCTGGCCCAAGCTCAGATCGCGTGTCTCTGCTTATGGCTCAAAATTTCGTGACGACACGCCCTAGGACTGCTGTTCACCTGAGGGGAATCGAACACGCGTAGCACCGCACCCGCTATCGGCCGAGCAATATCGCGGAGGCAGGCGCAGCTCGGGCCGGCAACGGCCGACGCCCGCCTCACGGGCCGTGACGACGAGGCCCGTGACGCCGGTTCGGCCGCGTGGCGAGTCGATACCGCCGGTGGCGATTGGAGGTTGCCGGGCGGCCGAACGCACGATCCAACCGGCAGACGCTGGCGTCGGGTTGGGGTACGAAAGCGATGCGCGTATTCGTCAGGCGAAGGCCCGCGACGGCGTCCGAACCAGTCCGACCAAGTGCCGGGTCGTCGGGCCAGATGTAAAAACAAGGCGCGCGGCGGTTGTTTGGATCTCGGGGGCCATAACCGGCCGATACCAAGCGCAGCCGTATGTACCCGCGCCGCCGCTTCTGCGCCTGCACGGTGGGTATAGCACGCCCCGGATCGAGGAGCCGCAAAGCGCCGGGTGGCGCCGCGCGGCGTGACGACCCGGCGCTAGCGCGCGAACGCGTACTCCACCGCCAGCCGCAGGGTGCGGTCGGCGGCGTCGTCGTCGAGGTCGAACAGCAGGCCGAGCTGGTAGCTAAGCTGTGCGTCGCCGCCGATCGCCAGTTCGCCGAACAGCGCCGGGCCGGCACGATGGTCCGGCGCGTAGCGCGGCGCATGGGGGTTCTCGCTCTCGTCCTCGTCGTCCTCGGTCAGGAACTCGTGTTCGCCGAAGCCCTGCACGCCGAGATCGAGCGGCCCGGCGGGTGGGTGCCAGCGGGCCTGCCAGCCATAGCTCAGACCCACGTCGGGTGCGCTGACCATGGCCCGGTCGAGAAATATGTTGGCGCTCAGCAGCCAGTGAGCGAGCCGTTTCTCGAACACCGGGCCGAGCACGAGTTCATCCTCGGAATCGTCGATGGTGCCGATCTCATAGGACAGGAACAGTCCCGTGTCCGGCCAGAGGCCGTCGCCGTTGCCGGGCAGGGCGAACACGTTTTCGATCTGGATCTGGTGCAGGTGAGTCGCCGAGCGCGGGCCGTTGACGAGGACCGGCGATACGCTCGCACGCCAGAAACCGGTGGGGCTGTAGCCGATCTCGGGGCGGGTTTCGTGGGTCGCGTTCGCGCCGTCGTCCGTGCCGTTGCCACTGAGGTCGTAATAACGCACGCCCACCTCGAACTCGCCGGCTTCGACCCGCGACGAATAGATCTCGTCGTCCGGGCCGACGTCCGCGCTGGCTTGGCTGACGATGCCGGCCACGGCCAGCCATACGGCCGCGCCGCCCCGACACGCGCGCAGGCACGGGCGGTGAATCTCGATGTGGTTCACGATTGTTTCTTGTAGTTATCCCCGCTTGCATAGTGCGCGCGGGGCGCGGCCGTGGCAACGCGGAGCGTATCGTTGGCGCCTTCCCTCACTCTGCGGCGCCGGCCCCAGGAAAGCGCCGATCCTGCCAGACCGCGGGCAGGTCACCCGGCAGCGCGCGCAGCCGGCCGAGGCCGAGCCAGAACTGCTCGGGCGCATGAAAGTCGGAGCCCAACGAGCCCGCGAGGCCATGCTGCGCGGCGTTGCGGGCGGCGGTGATTTCCTGCTGGCGGTCGGTGGTGCCGGTACTGATCTCCAGAGCGTCGCCGCCGGCTTGTGCGAAGGCCGCGATCGCACGTTGGCGCCAGACCGCGGAAAAGCCGTAGCCGAAAGGGTGGGCCAGCACCGCGATGCCGCCCGCGCCCTGAATCCAGGCCACCGCGTCTTCCAGCGGGGCCCACTCGACCGCGACGTGGGCGTCGCGCCCCGGGCGCAGGTGGCGCTTGAAGGCCTGGGCGTTATCGCGACAGACGCCGTCCTCGATCAGCAGGCGGGCGAAATGCGGGCGCGTGATCTGGCCGTCCCCCGCCAGCGCCTGCGCGCGGGGAAGGGCGTCGGCGACGCCGCATTTCTCCAGCTTGTGGGCGATGCGTTCGGCGCGTTCGCGGCGCGTGTGCTGAAGGCGGGCGAGGCCCGCGCCCAATCCGGCGTCGTCGACGTCGAAGGCCAGCCCCACGATATGCAGCGTGCGCCGCTGCCAGGTCACCGAGATCTCGACGCCGTTGACGAAGCACATGCCATGCGCATCGGCCGCGGCGCGGGCGTCGGCGAGGCCGTCCGTGGTGTCGTGGTCGGTGAGCGCGAAAGTGGTCACGCCGGCCTCGGCCGCACGGGCGACGAGCGTGCCCGGCGTCAGGCGGCCGTCGGAACGAGTGGAATGGGCATGCAGGTCGATCACCGGCGCATGGTCGCACGCGGATGGCTCATGCCCACAAAAAAAGGCGCCGCGTGGGCGGCGCCTTCTCCATGGCTGGCCGGGGCTGGCCGGGCGGGTGCGGCGTTCAGCTCGTGTAGTCCTCGGCATGGGCCGCGTGCAGCACCCAATCCGCGGCGCTGAAGCGATCGGAGGCGTGCAGCGCCTGGTGCCAGTAGGGATAGAGCAGATGCGGCCGGCTGACCTTCTCGATCGCGGCCTGCTCGTCGTCGCTGAGCTCGAGCTCGGCGCTGGCGAGATTGTCTTCCAGCTGATGTGCCTTGCGTGCGCCGATCACGGCGGTGGTCACGCCCGGACGGGCGGTGATCCAGGCCAGCGCGACCTGGGCTGCGGATACGCCGTGGGCGTCGCCGACTTCCACGAGTGTCTCGATCAGGTCGAACAGGCGCGTTTCGTCGTGAATCGGCGGCTCGTCCCAGCCTTCGGAAATACGCGTGCCTTCGGGCGTGGCCTGATCGCGGCGGTACTTGCCGGAGAGCAGACCGCCGGCCAGCGGGCTCCAGATCATGGTCCCCAGCCCGGCGTCGTGGGCCATCGGCATGAGTTCGTACTCGGCCTCGCGTGCCTGCGGCGTGTAGTGGATCTGCTGGCTGATCGGCTTGGTGAAGCCTTCGCGCTCGCAGACGGCCATCACCTTCATCGCCTGCCAGGCCGAGAAGTTGGAGATGCCGTAGTAGCGGATCTTGCCGTGGCCGACGAGTGTGTCGAGCGTCTGCAGCGTTTCCTCGAGCGGCGTCACGCCGTCCCACATGTGCATCTGGTAGAGATCGATATGGTCGGTGTTCAGTCGCTTGAGGCTGGCCTCGACCTGATCGCGGATATGCAGGCGAGACAGGCCGCCGTCGTTGGGGCCGTCGCCCATGGGGAAGCGCACCTTGGTGGTGAGCAGCACGTCGTTGCGCTTGTCGCCGAGGGCCTTGCCGAGAATCTCTTCGGACAGCCCCGCCGAATACATGTTGGCGGTATCGAAGAAGTTTACGCCGTGGTCGATGCTCTGGTCGATCAGCCGGCGGGCGCCGTCGACGTCGGTGTCGCCCACCTTGGCCATGAAGCCTTCGCCGCCGAAGGTCATGGTGCCGAGGGTGAGCTGTGAGACGCGCAGGCCCGAGTTGCCGAGTGTGCGGTACTGCATGGAATGCTCCGTGGATAGCTGTATGGCCCAACGTTAGTGCGACCACGTCGGGATTCAATCAGGCGATCCGATCGCGGTAAGCTAAAATGACGCCTTTTCGGATAAGCCCTGGGGGATGCAACGGCATGGCTTCGTCGATCACCGCGGTCCGGGACCGCGTCGCCACACGGCTCAGGCGCAGCGGGATGCGCCTCGAACACGCATGCCGGTATCTGTTCGATCGCGGCTCACTCATCGAGGCCGGGCAGACGCCGTTCACCGTGATCCATTCGCGGGGGGCGGTGCGCCTGCGCTACTACCCGCCGCTGGCGGCCTCCGGTATCGAAGGCCTCGGCAGCCGGCAGTCGGCGGTCCGGCAGGGGCCTCGCACGCCACTGGTGCTGGTGCCGCCGCTGGCGGTCAACATGCGGGTCTACGATCTGTTTCCACAGCGCAGCCTGGTGCGCTATCTGCGCGCTCGCGGCTTCGAGCTGTATCTGGTGGACTGGGGCGAGCCCGGCCGGGCCGAGGACCGGTTCGGCCTTGCCGACTATTTCGGGGCGCTGCTGCCGGCCATGCTCGAGCGCGTCCGCGCGCACAGCGGCGTGCGCGCCGTGTCCCTCCACGGCTGGAGCTTCGGCGGCCTGTTCAGCCTGTGCCACGCGGCGCAGGCGGCACCCGGTGATATCGCGAATCTGGTGCTGGTCGGCACGCCCGTGGACTATCACGACAACGGCGTCCTCGGCGAACGTTACCGGGCGCTGTCGCGGCGGGCGCGATGGCTGCGGTGCTGGACCGGCCTCGATGCCCATCGGTTGCCGCCGGGGCTGCTGCGATCCCCCGGCTGGCTCAACGCAGTGGTGTTCAAGGCCACCAGCCCGGCGGCCAGCGCGAAGAGCTATTTTCGGCTGCTGCGCAATCTGCATGACGCAGCGGCGGTGCGAGCGCATGCCACGCAGGCCGCCTTTCTGGACGACATGGTCGCCTACCCCGGCGGCGTGGTGGCGGACTTCATCGATCGGCTCTGGGTGGACAACGTACTGGGTTCCGGGCGGCTACCGGTGGCGGGCGAGGCCCCGACGCTGGCTGCGGTCGACGTGCCCATCTACAACATCACGGGCCGCGGCGACGCGATTGTCACTCCGGCGTGCAGCCGCGCGATGACGCGTTTCGTGGCCAGCCCGGACATCACCTGCGAGACCGTTCGCGGCGGCCATGTCGGCATCGTATCGAGCGCCACGGCACGGACCGAGACCTGGGGCCGGATCGCCGACTGGCTGATCGCGCGTGACTAACGGCGCCGATCGGCGCGATACACTCGCGGCGAGCGGGCGCGGCGACAGGGAGACAACCGTCATGGCAACCACAGTGGATGCGATCGTCGTCGGGGCGGGCCTGGCCGGTCTGGTCGCGGCCGCGGAACTGGCCGATGCCGGCCGGCAGGTGCTGATCGTGGAGCAGGAGGGCGCGAATTCAGTGGGCGGCCAGGCGCACTGGTCGCTCGGCGGGTTGTTTCTTGTCGACAGTCCGGAGCAGCGCCGGATGCGCATCCGCGACAGCGCCGAGCTCGCCCTGCAGGACTGGCTGGGATCCGCGGCCTTCGATCGGCCGGTGGACTACTGGCCACGGCGCGCCGCCGAGGCCTTCGTCGATTTCGCGGCGGGCGAGATGCGCCCCTGGCTCGCTGCCCAGGGCATGCGCTGGTTTCCGGTCGTGGGCTGGGCGGAGCGCGGCGGCGGTCTCGCACACGGGCACGGCAATTCCGTGCCGCGTTTTCACATCACCTGGGGCACCGGGCCCGGCGTGGTCGCCCCGTTCGAGCGTCGCGTGCGCGCCCACGAGGCCGGCGGGCGACTGCGGCTGGCGTTTCGCCATCGTGTCAGCCGATTGCTCACGACCGCCGGCCGCGTCACGGGCGTGGCCGGCGAGGTGCTGGCCGACGACGGCGTGGCCCGCGGCGAGCGCTCCAGCCGCGATGTCGTCGACACCTTCGAGTACGCCGCCGGCGCGGTGATCGTGACCTCGGGCGGCATCGGCGGCAACCACGAGCTGGTGCGCCGTCACTGGCCGGTCGAGCGGCTCGGCGCGCCGCCGCGGCACATGCTCTCGGGCGTGCCGCACCACGTCGACGGGCGCATGCTGGAGGTCGCGCGGGCGGCCGGCGCCGAGGTGATCAACGGCGATCGCATGTGGCACTACACCGAGGGCATCGCCAACTGGGACCCGATCTGGCCGGCCCACGGCATCCGCATCATTCCAGGGCCGTCGTCGCTGTGGTTCGACGCCGACGGCGCGCGCCTGCCCGCGCCCTGCCTGCCGGGCTTCGATACGCTCGCCACGCTCAAGCACATCCTGGCCACCGGCCACGATTATTCCTGGTTCGTGCTCACCCAGAAGATTATCGAGAAGGAGTTCGCGCTCTCCGGCTCCGAGCAGAATCCGGACATGACGTCGCAGCGGTGGTCCGAAGTGCTCAAGAGCCGTCTGTCGAAAGGCGCGCCGGCGCCGGTCGAGGCCTTCAAGTGGCACGGCGAGGATTTCGTCGTCGCCGACAACCTGGACGCGCTGGTGGCCGGCATGAACCGGCTTGCGGGCAACGATCGCATCGACCGCGACGCGCTGGCGCGCCAGATCGCCGCCCGGGACCGCGAGATCGACCATCCCTATTCGAAGGACGCGCAGATCACGGCCATCCACGGCGCGCGCCGCTATATCGGCGACAGACTGTTCCGCACCGCCACGCCGCACAAACTGCTCGATCCCGCCAACGGGCCGCTGATCGCGGTGCGTTTGCATATCCTCACGCGCAAGACGCTCGGTGGGCTGCACACCAACGTGGACGGCCAGGTGCTGGATGCCCACATGACGCCGATACCGGGGCTCTACGCCGCCGGCGAGGTGGCCGGCTTCGGCGGGGGCGGCCATCACGGCTACAACGCGCTCGAGGGTAGCTTTCTCGGCGGCTGCATCTTCTCGGGGCGCTGTGCGGGGCGCCACGCCGCGGGACAGGTCTAGCGCCTGTTGACACGTCATACGAGCGTCGCGTGGAGCCGGCACATCGCGTGCGGCAAGGCGGGAGTCGCCGGTCGTGGGGCGCCCCGATCGAGACGGGCCACGCCGCAGCGCGCCCATGGTTGATTGTTATTGGGCGGCCCAATCCTTCGGGGCAACCGCTTTTGTGCCGCAACCCAGCGTTCTAGCCCGGTGGCGTAGACGCCGGCGCGGCGCGCACGACGCCCCGCCTTGCCCCACAACCTGGCTCGCGCCTCACGATCGAATCACGGACAAGCGCTGCCCATGCGGCGGAAGACCGCGGCTGAGCCGGTCGAGCGCTACCGTACCCCGCGCCGGTCCGGCATGCCGCCTTGACCGAGGCCGGCGGACTGGCAAGTCCGGGGTCGCCAGCCGAGGGGATTTCCGACGCCGGGCCAGGCGGTGTCGCCGCTGCGAAACGCCGTGATAATAGGTGACAGGGATGGCACGACACGGCCCGGCGTCGTGATGCCGGGTCGCGACGGACGCCGCATTCCGGCCCGGCAGAGCGGATCGCCCGACGTCGCAGCATCGCCCCCCGTTCGCGGCGGCGAGCCGCCGTGTCAGAAGATGGCCGGCGGGCCCGCCCACCCTGCGGGCCGGCGCGTATCGATCGCGCCTAGCGCGGGCGCGGTTGTCCCGCGGGTTCAGTCGATACGCCGCAGCTCCACGGTCGCCACGCCGCTTTCGATCATGCCCAGACGTTCGGCGGCCGCGCGCGACAGGTCGATGATGCGGCCGTCGGCATAGGGGCCGCGGTCGTTGATGCGCACGGTGACGGTGCGTCCGTTGTCGACGTTGGTCACACGCACCCGTGTGCCCAGGGCGAGGCGGCGGTGGGCGGCGGTCAGCGCCTGCGGGTCGAAGGCTTCGCCACTGGCGGTCGTGCGCCCGGCGAAACGGGCGCCATAGTAGGCGGCCTCGCCGGATTGATAGACGGGCGCGGCGGCCTCGGCTGGCGGCTCGGCAACGCCGGACGGCGTTGGCGCTGGGCGCGGCCCCGCACAGCCGGCGAGGACGGTGACGACCAGCATCCAGACCCGGATGCGGCGTGCCGCACCGAAGCCGCGGACGGGCCCGCCGGCGGGTCGGTGCTGGCGGCCGCCCGCCCGCGCCCGGCAGAATCGGCCGGGTTCTTGCTTATGAGCGAACAGGCCGGGGGGCCGGAGCGCGCGCGTAGACAACACAAAGCGTCCTCCCCAGTTCGAGGGCGTCCGACAGGTGCGTATGCAACACAAGGTACTATTGTTCGATCTGGACGGCACGCTGACCGACCCGCGCGAGGGCATCACGCGCTGCGTGCAGTTCGCGCTGGCGCGCCAGAACATCCGGATCGACGATCTGGCCCGGCTGGAGTGCTTCATCGGGCCCCCGCTCAAGGATGCGTTCATGCAGTTCTACGGCATGGACGATGCTTGCGCCTGGCAGGCCGTGACGGACTACCGCGAGCGCTTCGCCCGCGACGGCATGTTCGAGAACCGCCCCTACGACGGCATCCGCGATCTGCTGGCCGCCCTCAAGCGGGGCGGGCGCCAGCTGTTCGTGGCCACCTCCAAGCCCTGGTTCTTCGCGCGCAAGATCGTGGCCCACTTCGATCTCGACGGTTTCTTCAGCAACGTTTACGGCAGCGAGCTCGACGGCCAGCGGGCCGAGAAACACGCGCTGATCGCCCATATCCTGCGCGAGGAAAAACTGCGGGCCGCCGACGTGCTCATGATCGGCGACCGCCGGTTCGATCTGATCGGTGCGCACCACAACGGCATCGCCAGTGCTGCGGTCGGCTACGGCTACGGCAGCCGCGAGGAGTTGCTGGCCGAGCATCCGGCCTATTTCTTCGAGTCGCTCGCCGAGATGCGGCGCACGCTCGTGGTATAGGGGCTGCTGAGGTTTCGTACGCGTCGGCGCCAAGCGCGTCGCGTCCTGAAAAATAGAGCATGGGCGGCAAGACGACGCGTCATGCGCGCCGAGCAGTCACTCTGCACCAGCGTGCTACAACGCTGGATTGCCGCATCTTGTTGATTCGTGCGGGCTTTTTCCGGCGAGCTGGACCGCTCATGCAATGACCATGGGCGGTTGGCGGCGTTGCGAGCCCGGGTCGTGGCACGCCACGATCCGGACGGGCAACGCCGCGGTGCGCCCCGGGTCGATTGTTCATCGGCGGCCCGCCCCGACGGGCCGGGCGCCGTGGTGCATCTGGGCCCGCGCGCGCGGCTGCGCTAGGCTAGCGTGCTTTGCCCACTTCGACCGGGAGTCGACTGCATGAGTGAATCCGCCGAGCGCACGCCACTGTCCGAACTGCTGGCCGGGTTTACGGCCACCGAGAGCGGTCATCGCGTGCAGATCCCCGCGGACTGGCTGCAGGGGCGCGCGGTCTATGGCGGCCTGTCCGCGGCGCTGGCGCTGCACTCGGCCCACGGTGCGCTCGACGCGCTGCCGCCGCTGCGCTCGGTCCAGCTCACTTTCATCGGGCCGGCGGGCAGCGACGTGGAGCTGCGGCCGGTGCTGGACCGGCGCGGCAAATCCACCGCATTCGTGAGCGTGGATATCGTCAGCGGCGGCCGGCTCGCCGTGCGTGCGGCGTTATGCTTCGGTGCGGCGCGTGATTCGCGCCTGGCCGCAGGCGGCCCGCTCGCGCCGGCCGTCAGCGGGCCGGAAACCAGCGATCCCTTCTTTCGTCGCGGCGTCGACGGCCGCCATCTCGGCCCCAACTTCGCGCAGCATTTCAACAGCCGACATGCGGCCGGCGGCCTGCCCATGTCCGGTGCGGACGCCGCCGACTTCACCGTCTGGCTGCAGCACAAGGACACGACCATGGCGGATTCGCTCGTCGGCCTGGTGGCGCTGGCCGACGCGCTGCCGCCGGCCGCCATGGCCAGCTTCGTCGAGCCGGCGCCGATCAGCACCATGACCTGGATGTTCGATCTGCTCACCGGCGATCCGCGCACCGACGACGGCTGGTGGCTGTGCCGGAGCACCGCCGATGCCACGCGCGACGGTTATTCCTCGCAGGCGATGACGATATGGAATCGGGCGGGCGAGCCGGTGGTGGCCGGCCGCCAGAACGTGGCGATCTTCTATTGAACGCCGCGCCCGTGGCTTGAGCGGCACGCCGGCCGCCGCGGCGCATCGGGAATAACGCGTATAGGCGTCTCCGCGGCCACGACCTAGCCTTGGACGGACCTTTTCGCAATCGAGGTTCGCCCCATGAGTGACAAGCAGTTCCCCGCCCAGTCGCAGCAGACCCAGCCCGGCGACGAGGGCGAGATGACGCCCGAGCCGGAATACATCCGCGCCGACTATCAGGGCACCGGCCGGCTGCAGGACCGCGTGGCCGTGATCACCGGCGGCGACAGCGGCATCGGCCGCGCGGTGGCGGTGCACTATGCCGCCGAGGGCGCGGATGTGGTGCTGGTGTATCTCGACGAGGACGACGACGCGCGCGAGACCGGGCGGCTGGTCGAGGCGCGCGGGCGCCGCTGCGAACTGCTGCGCGGCGATGTGGGCGATGCGGACTTCTGCCGCGAGGTGGTCGAGCGCACGCTCGAGCGCTTCGGCCGGATCAACATCCTCGTCAACAACGCGGCCGAACAGTACGACTGGAACGACGTCACCCGGATCCCCGAGGACCAGCTGCTGCGCACCTTCCAGACCAATATCTTCAGCCATTTCCACATGGCCAAGGCCGCGGTGCCGCATCTGGGCGAAGGCGACACCATCATCGCCACCTCCTCGGTGAACGCCTTCAAGGGCAACGACACCCTGATCGACTATTCGGCCACCAAGGGCGCGATCCAGGGCCTGGTGCGGTCGCTGGCGCAGTCCCTGGTCGATGAGGGCATCCGTGTGAACGCGGTCGCGCCCGGGCCGGTCTGGACGCCGCTCATCCCCGCCAGCTTCGGGCCCGAGAAGACCGCGCACTTCGGCGGCCAGGTGCCGATGGACCGGGCCGCCCAGCCGAGTGAGATCGGCCCGGCCTACGTCTATCTCGCCAGCCGGGAGTCGTCCTACATGACCGGTCAGACGCTGCATCTGAACGGCGGCGTGATCCTCAACACCTGAGCGCGCGGCCGGCGCGGCGACCCAGCCCCGCGGGCCCGGTGCCCGCCTATCGGCAGGCGCCGAGCCCGGGTACAGCGTGCCCCACGGTTGCGAATACGTCTTATTTGACCCATGCGTGCGATTTAAATAATAATCATTCTCATTATCACGCGGCCCGGCCGATCGTCCTGATGGGGCCGGGCTCGCTCACCAGGGAGAATGGGGATGGATACGGTAGAGTTTGGTCGCGATCACGCGGGGGCGCGGCCGTGGGTTCGCGTCCTGGCATGCGGCGCACTCGGGCTTGGCATGTCGGCGCTGCCCGTGCTCGCGCTCGCCCAGGTGGGCGACACGGACGGCGACGCCCAGCGCACCGAGTCGCTGGGCGAAATCGGTAGCGGCGGCTCGGGCGCTGCGACGAACGACCGTCTGGGCTCGCAGTCCCTGGATCCGCTCATGGTCCAGGGCGAGGCGATCAACAGCGCCGATGCGCCGACCACCGGCTATTCGGCCGACGCCACCCGCGCGGCCACCAAGACCGACACGCCGCTCATCCAGACCCCGCAGGCCATCGACGTGGTCCCGCGCGAACAGGTCGAGGACCAGGGCGCGCGCACCATCAACAACGCGCTGCGCTACACCCCCGGCGTGTTCACCGGCCTGGCCGGTTCGTCGTCGCGCCAGACCACCATCGCGCTGCGCGGCTTTCCCGGCGGCGATGTGAACAACACCTTCCTGGACGGGCTACGCTTGGCCAACGACCCGGGCGCATATTCCAATATCCAGATCGATCCGTTCTTTCTCGAGCGCATCGACGTCATCAAGGGCGCGCTGTCGGCGCTCTACGGCCGCGCGCAGCCCGGCGGTCTGGTCAACTACGTGACCAAGAAGCCGCTGGCCGAGCAGCAGGGCCTGGCGCGCGTCTACGGCGGCAGCTTCGGCACCTACGGCGCCGGTCTGGACCTGACCGGGCCGCTGCCGAATCCCGAGATCGGCAACTACCGCGTGACGGTCAGCGGTGAGACCAGTGACACCCAGTACGACGTGGTCGAGCGCGAGCGCTTCACGATCATGCCGCAGGTGGACTTCAATCTCGCCGACGACACCTCGCTGCTGCTCCAGGCCTATGTCCAGCGTGATCCCGAGGGCGGTTTTCACGGCTCGGTGCCTTACGACATCAGTGTGAACGGCGATCGGTTCGGGCGCACGGTCGATGATGAATGGGTCGATGCCGCACGCAATTACGAAACCTTCGATCGCGATATCAATATGTTCTCCTTCCAGCTCGACCACGAAGTCAACGACAACGTGACGCTGACCTCGAAGGGGCGTTATGCCGAGGTCGAAACGTCGCTCGAACAGGTCTATCAGAACGGCTTTCTTGCCGATGTGCCGCAGGCAACACTCGATTTCCGCGAGGACAATACGCCCGGAATCCCGGCCGGCTATTACGACCAGTTTTCACCCAACGCTCTCGATCGCTTCTACTCCCGCGCGGAAGAGGATCTGACTTCGATCAGCTTCGACAACTACGCCGAGTTCGGTTTCGATACCGGTGAGATCGAGCACCGGATGGTGGCCGGTTTCGGCTACGAAGAACGCGAAAACTCGGTTCGCTACGCCAGCGGCTACCTCGCGAGCCCGCTCGAGTCGTTCGATCCCGATTACGGCGGCGATCCGATTCTCGATGACGATAGTCTCGCGCCGGCCAACGACCGGAAGACACGCCAGGTCGGCTTCTATCTGCAGGATCAGATGGAATGGAATCGTTTCCATCTGGTGCTCGGCGGCCGTCAGGACTATCTCAAACGCGAATACACTACCGGCTCGACCGGCGAACGCCTGGAGCGAAGCGACGATGCCTTCACCGGTCGCGCGGCGTTGCTGTATCAATCGCGGGTTGGCTTGTCGCCGTATGTTTCGTATAGCGAAGGTTTCAACCCCAGCGCCTATACGCCGTTCAACGGCGAGATCGCGTCGCCGGTCGAAAGCCACCAGTACGAGGCGGGTTTGAAGTACCAGCCGCCGGGCGTCGACGCCATGTTTACGCTGGCGGTCTACGACCTGACCCAGGAAAACGTGCAGCAGCGATTCCAGGTGGAACCGGCGCGCTTCGACAGCGTGGGTGATGTGGAATCCCAGGGCATCGAATTGTCGGCGCGGGCGGATATCACCGACCGCATCAACGTGATTGCCTCCTATTCGCACAGCAACGTCGAGTATGCCGACAACTTCCCCGACCTGGGCGTGATCGAAGGCAACACCTTCACCCGCACGCCGGACGACCTGGCCTCGGCCTGGGCGAAATACGATCTTACGCCTGCGATCGACGTGGGCGCGGGCGTGCGCTATGTCGGCGAAAGCTATGCCGATAGCGCGAACACGCTGACCGTGCCCGATTACACGCTCGCCGACGCCATGGTCAGCGTGAAGCTCGGCGAATTCGCGCCGTCGATGGACGGCGCCACGCTGCGGCTCAACGCCAACAACGTCTTCGACAAGGAATATGTCGAAGCCTGCTTCAGCCAGACGAACTGCTACTACGGCTACGCCCGCGAGGTGATCGCGACGCTGGATTATCAGTTCTAGGCGGTAGTCGGCCGCAGGGCCGCGGCCCGCTGTCGTCACGGCGGCGGGCGCGGTTCGGATATCGAAATAAGAACGAGGGGCAGGGCCTGCGCGCCGCGGCGCGCGGGGCGAAGCGTTTTTATCTCGACACGGAGGGTGGCGCCATGCGCACCTCGACCCCGGTACCGTCGATACATGACCGTGCCGATGCCACGGGCGATCCGGAGATCGCCCGTTCCGCCCAGCTGTTCAACGAACACAATCTCGATCTTTACCGCGATCAGGTCCACCAGGCGGCGGACGCCGTCGCGGCGGCCCTGCGTCGGGCGCGGCATGTGCACAGCGGCGTGCGGCCCGACGAGCTGGCGCCCGATTTCGAGGCGCTCGATCTGGATACGCCGCCGGGCGATATGCCGGCCGCGCTCGACGAGCTGCGCCGGCTATATCTCGACCACGCGGTGTATTTTCATCATCCGCGCTATGCGGCGCACCTGAACTGCCCGGTGCTGGTGCCGTCGGTCGCGGCCGAGGTGGTGCTCAGCGCGATCAACTCGTCGCTGGATACCTGGGACCAGAGCGCAGGTGCGACCTTCATCGAGCAGAAGCTCATCGCCTGGACGGCGGCCCGGGCCGGCCTGCCGGAGGCCGCCGACGGCGTGTTCACCAGCGGCGGCACGCAATCGAATCTCATGGCCGTGCTGCTCATGCGCGATGCTTGGTGCGCGCGCGAATATGGCCACGGCCGCGTGCAGACGCACGGGCTGCCGGCGGCGGCCTCGCGCCTGCGAATCTTCGTCTCCGAGGCGAGCCATTTCAGCCTGGCCAAGGCCGCCGCGCTGCTGGGCCTGGGCCACGAGGCGGTCGTGGGCGTGGCCTGCGACAGCGCCCGGCGCATGGACGTGGCCGCGCTCGAGCGTGCGATCGCGCACAGCCGCGAGCAGGGTGATATCCCGATCGCCGTGGTGGCCACGCTTGGCACCACCGACTTCGGCAGCCTGGACGATCTCGGCCCGATCGGCGCGGTCTGCGACGCGCAGCATCTCTGGCTGCACGTGGATGCGGCCTACGGCTGCGGGCTGCTGGTGTCGATCGCGCATCGGGCGCGCATCGCCGGGCTTGAACGCGCGGATTCGCTGACCGTCGACTATCACAAGTCGTTCTTCCAGCCGGTCAGCTGCAGTGCGTTCATCGTCGCCGACGGCGCGCAGCTCGGTCTGGTCACCCATCATGCGGACTATCTGAACCCGCGCGAGGCGGCCGCGGCTGGCACGCCCGATCAGGTCAACAAGTCGCTGCAGACGACCAAGCGCTTCGACGCTCTCAAACTGTGGCTGACCCTGCGCACGGTCGGCGCGGACGCGGTGGGCGCGGCCTTCGACGGCGCGATCGCGCTTGCACGGGCCACCTGCGAGCTCATGCTCGCCGAGCCGCGCCTGGAACTGCTGCACCGGCCCGAGCTGAGCACGATCGTGTTCCGCTACCGGCCGTGTCTGACCACGTCCGAGGCCGAACTCGACCGCCTCAACGCCGCGATCCGGGCGCAGCTCGCGCGCGACGGCGAGGCCATGATCGCGGCGACCCGGGTCGGCGGCCGGCGCTATCTCAAGTTCACGCTGCTCAACGCCGCGACCACGGTCGAACAGATGCGCGAGATCGTCGATCTCGTGCTCGAATATGGCCGGGCGAACGCGGTCGGCGCGGTGCCGGGCTCGGCCGCCGTCAACGCGCAGTGGCGCCGTCATGGTTGAGCCCGCCATGCACATTCACGACGTCGCCGGCATCGGCATCGGGCCGTTCAATCTGGGCCTGGCTGCGTTGTCCGCGCCCATCGACGATCTCGACGCCGTATTCATCGACGAGAACGATCACTTCGATTGGCATCCCGGGCTGCTGCTGGAGGGCGCGACCCTGCAGACGCCGTTCATGGCCGATCTGGTCACACTCGCCGACCCGACCAGCGACTACAGCTTTCTCAACTATCTCAAGCAGACCGGGCGCATCTACGCGTTCTATATCCGCGAGCAGTTCCATATGCTGCGCGCGGAGTACAACCAGTACTGCCGCTGGGTCTGCGAGCGGCTGGACAACCTGATCTTCGGCACCCGCGTGGTGGCGGTCGCCCACGACGCCGCTGCCGGCTGCTACACGCTCACGCTCGCGGATACCGCCACCGGCGCGCGCCGCGAACTGCATGCTCGCGCACTGGTACTGGGCACCGGGCCCGACGTGCATGTGCCGGCCTGCTGCCGCGAACTGGGCGGGCGCGTGGTGCACGCCAGCGCCTTCGCCCACGAGCGCGCACGCCTGCAGGCCGGCGAGTCGATCACCGTGGTCGGCAGCGGCCAGAGCGCGGCCGAGGTCTTCCATGCGCTGCTGGCCGAACAGCCGCGGCACGGCTACCGGCTCGACTGGTTCACCCGTTCGCCGCGCTTTTTCGCGCTCAACTACGACAAGCTCACCCTGGAGATGACCTCGCCGGAGTACGTCGATTATTTCCACGGCCTGTCGGAACACCGCCGCCACCGGCTCGGCGAGGACCACAAATCGCTCTACAAGGGCATCGACGAGTCGCTGATCAACGCCATCTACGACCTCATGTACGAGCGCGATGTGGCCGGCACCCTGGACGTCGGCCTGCAGGCCAACGTCGAACTGCGCGACGCCCGCCACGACGCCGTTCGAGACACGATCGAACTGGATTTCGTTCAGCACGAGCAGGGCGCGGGTTTCACCCATCGCAGCGCGTCGCTGGTGCTGGCCACCGGGTTTGCGTATCGCGTGCCGGACTATATCGACGGCATCGCCGATCGGATCCGCTGGGACGAGCAGGGGCGCTTCGACGTGTCGCGCGATTACGCCGTCGACCACGCGAACGCCGAGATTTTCGTTCAGAACGCCGAGATCCATACCCACGGCTTCGTCACGCCGGATCTGGGCATGGCCTGCTATCGCAACGCCTGCATTCTGCGTGCGCTCACCGGCGTCGAGCATTACCCGATCGAGCGGCGTATCGCCTTTCAGCAGTTTGCGGTGCAAACGCCGGATACGCCGGCCGTGAATCGTCGCCGTACGCCGGCCTGAATCGCCTCGCCGCGCGGCACTGACTGCATGCCCTGACAGGAGACGAGCTTGACCGACACCCGCGTTATACAGGCGTGCCGGATTCCCGGTATCGGCGAACTGGCAATCACGCCGTTCGATATCGAGCGCCACGTACCGACGGCCCATGCCTGGCTGCGCAGCGACCACGCCCGCTTCTGGGGTATGCAGTCGCTAACCGCGCCGCAGGTTCGCGACTACTTCCTGCGGCTCGCCGCATCGGCCGACTTCGATGCCTTCATCGGCCTGCACGACGGCGTGCCGGCATTTCTCATGGAGCGTTACGCCCCGGCTGCCGAGGCCATCGGCGCGCACTACGACGTCCAGCCCGGCGATATCGGCATGCACGTGCTCGTCGCCCCGGCGGACAGGCGCATCCCCGGTTTCACCTGGGCGGTGTTCGTCCAGATCATGGATTGCCTGTTCGCCGATACGCAGGTCGAGCGCGTCGTGGTCGAGCCGGACGTCGCCAACGAAGGCATTCATCCGATCAACCGCCGTGCCGGTTTCGTCTATCACCGCCGCGTCGAACTGCCCGGCAAGACCGCGTGGTTCGCCACCTGCACCCGTGCGGACTATGCCGCCGCGCGGGCCCACCCGCACAACGCCCCCGCCGCCGCAGCAAGGACCCGCTCATGAGCCGCATGCCTATCGTCGCAACCGAACAGGCCATCGCCCATCTCGATACCGGCACCTGGGCCCGCGCGAACGCCCGGTTGGTCGTGAAGATGCTCGCCGAGTTCAGCCACGAGCTACTGATCGCCCCCGTACCCGAGACCGAGCCGCACGCCGCGGATTCGGCCGTCTACACGCTGACCACCCACGATGCGCGGGTGCGCTATCGTTTTCGTGCCACGGTGCGCGCACTCGAACACTGGCATATCGAGCCCGCGACACTGGAAAAGACCGTCGACGGCGCCCCCGCGCCGCTCGACGCCGTCGAACTCGTGCTGGAACTGCGCGCGCAGCTGGGCATCGGCGATGCGGCCCTGCCGACGTATCTCGAGGAGATCACCGCCACCCTCTACAGCCTGGCCTGGAAGCTCGCCGCCGGCGGGCTAAGGGCGCGCGATTTCGTCGACGCCGACTTCCAGCAGATCGAGGCGGCGATGACCGAGGGCCATCCCGCCTTCATCGCCAACAGCGGGCGCGTGGGTTTCGACAGCATCGATTACCGCGCCTATACGCCCGAAGCCGCCGCGCCGATACGCCTCGTCTGGGTCGCGGCCCACGTCAGCCGCGCCCAGTTCACTTGCAGTGCCGATCGCAGCTACGCCGAGCATCTCGCCGGCGAACTGGACGCCGCCGATCGCACAGCCTTCGCCGAGCGCCTCGAAGCGCGCGGGCTGGACGCCGCCGACTATCGCTTCATGCCCGTGCATCCGTGGCAGTGGCACAACCGCATCGTCTACGCCTTTGCCGGCGAGATCGCGGCCGAGCGGCTGGTTTATCTTGGTTTTAGCCAGAACGCCTACCAGGCGCAGCAGTCCATCCGCACGCTGTTCAACCGCGACGCGCCCACGCGCTGCTACGTGAAGATGGCGCTATCGATCCTCAACATGGGATTCTCGCGCGGGCTGTCGCCGTACTACATGCGCGGCACGCCCGAGATCAACGACTGGATCGATCGCCTGCTGCGCGGCGACGCCTACCTGTGTGACAAGGGATTCACGATCCTGCGCGAAGTCGCCGCCATCGGCTATCGCCACCCGCATTTCGAAGCCGCCGCGCCCAGTACCGACGGCGCCAACAAGATGCTCGCCGCGCTCTGGCGCGAAAGCCCGTACAACCAGGTCGAGGCCTCGCAGCGGCTCATGACCATGGCCGCGCTGCTGCATCGCGATGCCGAGGGCGCCTCGGTGATCGGCGCGCTCGTCGACGCCTCGCCGCTGGATATCGATGCCTGGCTGTCGCGCTATCTCGACGCTTACATGAGCCCGTTGCTGCACTGCTTCTATGCGCATGACCTCGTGTTCATGCCGCACGGCGAGAACATCATTCTCGTACTGGAGGACAACGTGCCGGTGCGCGCGATCATGAAGGACATCGCCGAGGAGGTGGGCATCATGAACACCGACGTCGAGCTGCCCGGCGAGGCCGCCCGACTGGCGGTCGCCGTGCCGGAAGAGCTCAAGGTGCTCAGCCTGTTCACCGATCTGTTCGATCTGATCTTTCGCTATATCGCGGACATCCTCGCCGAAGAGTGCGACTATCCGCCGCAGGCCTTCTGGCAGCGGGTGGCCGACTGCGTGCGCGCCTACCAGGCCGCGCATCCCGAGTTCGCCGACAAGTTCGCGCGTTACGACCTGTTCGCGCCCGCGTTCAAGCGCTCCTGTCTCAATCGGCTGCAGCTGCGCAACAACGCGCAGATGATCGATCTCGACGATCCGGCGGGCCATCTGCAGTTCGCCGGCACGCTCGCCAATCCGATCGCCGATCTCTAGCCGGCCGCGTGCCCGCCCGGCGCCGGTGAACGAGCGCTTGGCTCGTGGCCCGGACATGGGACAATGCCGGTCTGGTCGATCGGCACAAACGCATACCATGGCCGAACACAGTATCTGGCAGATGACGCTCGGCGAATTCCGCGACGCGATCGAGTCGCGCTCCATGCCCGGCTGCGGCGCGGCGGCGGCCAGTTCCGCGGCGATCGGCCTGGCGCTCGTGCTCAAGGGGCTGCGTATCAGCGAATCCAAGGCGGCCTGCGCCGAGCGCGCACGGCTGATCGAGCGCGCCGACGCCCAGCTCGCCGCGCTCGGCGATTACGCCGACGAGGATGTGCAGGCGTTCAACGCCTACCTCGCGGCGCGCCGGGACACGGCGGATGAGGGCGCGCTGCAGGCGGCCGTCGAACGCATCAACCGCGTACCGGTGGATACCGCTCGCTGCTGTCTGGAGGCGCTCGAACTGGCGGTGGCCGCGCGCGGGCTCACCCGCGAGAGCCTGCACAGCGATACCGACGCCGGCGCACGCCTGCTGCATTCCGGGCTCGCCATGGTGTTGCTGAACGTCGACGCCAACGTGCGCAACCTCGATGATGCCGGCGAACGCGAGGCGCTCGCACGCACACGCGAACAATTGCAGACCGCCGCGGATCACGCGCTGGAGCGTTTGTCGGCAAGCGGTTAAGCTTCGTGTCCTCGCCCGGATCCGGGCATCGGTGCGTGATCGCCGTCCACGTACAGTATTTTCCGAAAACGACGCCGCATCTGCCGTGGCGCCGGTCAGAGGGTGAAGACGATGGGACAGCAAGGCCTCGAGTACCGTCTGCGCCAGCAGTCCCTGGTATCCGATCTGGGGCTGTATGCGTTGAACAGCCACGATTTCGCAGTGCTCGCCCAGGAGGCGACCCGCATCGCCGCCGAGGGCGTGCAGTCGAATCTGGCGAAAGTGCTCAAGTACGAGTCGGATGATGAGCGTCTGCGTGTCTATACCGGCATCGGCTGGCAGCCAGGCGTGGTCGGCCGCGCCACCGTGGGCGCCGGCATGGACTCGCCGGCCGGCTACGCGCTGCACACCGGCGAGCCGGTCGTCAGCAACCATCTGTCCAGCGAGGAACGGTTCCGCACCCCCGAACTGCTGATCGAACACGGGGTGACCCGTGCGATCAACGTCATCATCCAGGGCACGGGCGAGCCGTTCGGTGTGCTCGAAGCCGACGCCTCCGCCGAAGGTGCCTTTGACGAAGACGACGTGGACTTTCTGCAGTCGCTGGCCCACGTGCTCGCCTCCGGCATCGAGCGGGGACGGATCGAGTCCGAACTCGAACAGGCGCTGCGCGAGAAGAACACCCTGCTCGACGAGCTCAACCACCGCGTCAAGAACAACCTGCAGGTCGTGAGCAACCTGCTGGCGGTCGAGACCGCGCGCCTGGACGATGCCAACGCCAAGGCCCGTCTTCGAGCCGTCGGCAACTGCGTGGCCGCGCTCGGGCGCATCTACAACCGTCTCTATCAAGACGGGCAGACGCGCGACATCGAGTTCGGCGGCTATCTGCACGAGCTTTGCGGTGAACTCGACGCCTTCTACAGCAACGACGACCACCCCGTGCGCGTGTGCTCGTCGGTCGACGCCGTGTTCGTCGATCTCGATCACGCCATTCCGCTGGCACTCATGGTCAACGAACTCATCGCCAACAGCGCCCGGCACGGCTTTCCCGAGAGCTCGGACGGCGAAGTGCAGGTCACCCTCGAGCACGCCGACGGCGACATCCTCGTGGTCGTGGCCGATAACGGCCGCGGCATGGCCGACGACGCCCCACAGGGCCTCGGCCGCGAGCTCATGTCCACGCTCGGCGACCAGCTCGGCGCCCGCATCGAGACCTACGATAACAACGGCACCACCGTGCGAATCCGCGTGCCCGCGGATGCGCTGCAGCGCGATACCGATGCCTCCGCCTAGCGCTTCGTCCGCCGCGCTCCGGTCGGAGTCGGCACAAGCTAGTCTGTGGTTCAGCCAGGCGACCGCGCGGCGCCGGCGGGAAACGGCTGCGATGTTCTTCGGCGAGGAAAAACTCGCATCGTCGCGGCCGGCGGCCGGCTGACGGTTGCCGCCGCCGCATCGAAGGATGGCTGCCCGCGTTCTTACTCCGACGCGGGGGCGCTCTCCCGTCGCGGCGTGGCCCGCAGCGACATCGCCACGATCGTGACGATCGACAGGGGCAGACCGATGAATACCGGATGCAGTCCGAACGGCTGACCGAGAAGCTGCCAGAGTATGGCCACCAGCAGCCCCACCCACATCGACGCCACGCCCGCGGTGGGTGTCACCCGGGGCCAGAACAGTCCGAACAGCACCGGTGCGAGAATGCCGGAGACCAACATGGCGGTGCCCACGATCCAAAGCGTGACCAGTTCCGGAATATAAAGCGCTAGTAGAGTGGCGATGACTGCGGTCAGCGCCACTGAGAGCTTGCTGTAAAGCAACATGCGGTGGCTATCGGGATTATCGAGTCGCGGCCGTATTATGTCGTTGACGATGGACGCGCTACCGGCGAGGAAGAATGAGTCCGCGCAGGAAATGACGGTGGCTAGGAGGGCCAGCACCATCACCACCACCAGTGGGAAGGGGAACACCGCGCCCACGGTCTGGTAATAGATCAGTGACGGGTCGTCGGTTTCCAGTTCGAGGCCGTAGCGCGCCATGACGCCGATGGCGACGATCGCGAAGCCCACCACTGTCTGCAGGATGACCGCAGTCCAGAAGCCGGTCTGGATGGTGCGCATCGATCGCGCCGCCCAGATCCGCTGCCACAGATCCTGGCGCACCATTTGGTAGGCGCCGATCGTCAGCAGCGCCACGGCCACCTGACTCGGCGGGATATGCAGCCAGTTCAACTGCGCCGCGTTGCCGGCTGCGCGGGCGTTTTCGCTGACCTGGCTCCAGCCGCCGGCGACGCTCAGCACCACGAAGAACAGCACGAAGATGCCGATGGTCTGCACCGTGCCGTGAATGGCGTCCTGGAAAACCACCGACTTCAGGCCGCCCAGATAGGTCTTGATCGTGAGCAGCACGGCCCCGAGGAGAATGCCGCGGGTCATGTCGAGACCGATGGTCAGGTTCAGGATCGTGGCCACCGCCACGAACTGCATGCCGGTGATCGAGCAGTAGGCCACGAGCATGGACAGGGCCGTGGGAAAGCGCGCCTTTGGCCCGTAGATGGCGCTGGTGAAGTCGCCGACGGTGACGAGGCGGCGCTGGCTGCCCATGTCGCGGATCGGGCGGATCATGAACAGGGCCATGAATATCGAGGTCACCAGCATCACGATCAGCAGCCAAACCTGCCCCATGCCGAGCTCGTAGCCCTTGCTCATGAAGCCCAGAAGAATGGAGCCGCCGATGGCGGTTCCGACCAGCGTGAGCGTGATCGGGAAGAAGCCCACCGAGCGCCCGGCCACGCTGTAGTCCTCGTAGGTGGTGACGCCGCGGTTGATGACGAACGAGATCGCCACCAGCAGGAGAAAATAGGCGCCGATCAGTATGCCGAGCACGGTCTGGTCGAATGCCGAGAACATGGCCATGGGTGCCGAGTACCTCCGGACCGGCCGATGGGCGCGGTCGTTTTCGCAACTGGGTTTCGCAATCGAACCTATGCCTGCAACAGGCATGCCGGCCAATACTTTTTGTTGCGCCCATTCATGCCATCGCGGCATGCTCGGGGTATGAATTACCGACGGCTGGCCTATTTCCTCGCGGTGGTGGACGCCGGCACGGTCACCGCCGCCGCGCGGGCCATACCCGTGGCCCAGCCGGCCCTGAGCCGACAGATTCGCACCCTCGAGCGCGAGCTGACGCTCACGCTGTTCGAAAGCCACGGCAACCGTCTGGCACTGACCGCGGCCGGCCGCGCGCTGGTACCGGTGGCACGCCGGCTGATGCACCAAACCCGTGCATTCGAGGGCGCGGCCGAGGCACTGCGCACCGGCCGGATCGACACGCTCACGCTCGCGGCGACGTCGGCCTCCGTCCGCAGCTTCGTGGCGCCCTTCATCGCGACCACCACAGTCGCCGATCCGCGGTTGCTCGTGCGCGAGACGCCGCACTTCGATATCGACGAAGCGCTGAACCGCGGCGTCGATGGCATCGTCTCGCCGACGCCGCCCGAGCCGGCATTGGCCTCGCTCGCGCTCGGCAGCGTGGCGATCAGCGCGCATGTCGCGGCGGACCACCCCTGGGCGTGCCGCCGACTCACCGGCATCGCCCCCGGCATGCTGGCCGACCAGGTCGTGATACTGCATTCGCATCGCGGCGTGAGCCGCGCGATCGTCGACAGCGCCATGAGCCGGGCCGGCGCCGGCTTCGGCCGTGTGCACGCCTGCGACGATGGCCAGACCATCCTGGCGCTCGCCGCGGCCGGCCACGGCGTGGGCATCACCACCGAGCCGGCGCGGTTCGGTGTGTATCGGCTGCCGATACACGACGTCGACGAGCGCGGCGGCCCGCTACGGCTGCCGCTGCACATGGCCTGGCCGAGCGATCATTTCGCCGCCGACATCCTCGCCGATCTGGCCGCGCGCATCCGGCTGTTCTTCCAGCGCCACCTGGCCGTCGATGAAGATGGCTGAGGCGTGATCCATGCCGTGATGGCATGGAAGACTCAGCCATTCGGTATTGGACCGCATGATCGGCGCCGGTCGATACTGCCGCCGCAGCACATCGGGCCGTCGCTCGGCGATGTGCACCTTCAACAATGAGGAGAGTGACAGTGGCGCAGCGGCATGCAGGTCAGGTCATCGTGGATGCACTGGCGCGGCACGGCGTGCCCCGGGTCTACTCGGTGCCCGGCGAGAGTTTTCTCGCCGTGCTCGACGGACTGTACGAGTCGGCCATCGAGACCATCGTCTGTCGTCAGGAGGGCGGCGCCGGCTACATGGCCGAGGCCCACGGCAAACTCACCGGCGAGCCCGGCGTGGCGCTGGTCACCCGCGGCCCGGGCGCGGCCAACGCCATGGTTGCGGTGCATGCGGCCTGGCAGGACGCCACACCGATGGTGCTGTTCGTCGGCCTCATACCCACAGCCCACCGCCAGCGCGAGGCGTTTCAGGCGTTCGACATCCGCGCTTGGTTCGGCACCCAGGCCAAGCGCGTGTTCGTGCTCGACTGTGCCGAACGAGCCGGGGCGATCGTGGCCGAGGCCTTTCATGCCGCCCGCGCTGGCCGGCCCGGGCCGGTGGTCGTGGGCCTGCCGGAGGATGTGGTCAGCGCCGCGGTGGCCGTCGACGACCACCCGGTGCTGCCGGTGGCCGAAGGTGGCGTGTCGGCGGCGGATCGCGCGTGCATCCGCGATGCGCTGGCCGGCGCCGAGCGTCCGCTGCTGTTCATCGGCGGCCCGCGCTGGACGGCGACCGCTGCGGCCGCAGTCACGGCCTTTGCCGAGCGCTACGACATCCCGGTCGTCCACGACTGGCGGGCCAGCGACCGCATCCCCTTCGATTCGCCGGTCAATGTTGGCTGGCTCGGCTACGGGCGCGGCGACCATGCCGCCCGTCTGCTGGCCGACGCGGATGTGCTGCTCTCGATCGGCGCGCTGCCCACCGACGTGCCGAGCGACGGCTACACCCTGCGCCAGTCCATGCAAGCTACCCACATCGCCGTGCACATCGACCCGGAGCTGCGCGGACGCAGCGGCGCGCTGACGCATCACGTGCTCGCCGCGCCCACGGCGTTGGTCGAAGCGCTCGCCGGGCTCGACCCGTCGCCCGCCGTCGACCGGACGGAGTGGCGGGCCGACGCGCGCGCGGCCCAGGCGGCCTTCGCCGAACTGCCGGCGCTGTCGCGCCTTCCCGAGACCGCCGTGGGCACCGTGCACATGACGCGCGTGGTCGCCGAAGTGGTCGCGCGGCTGCCGGCGGACGCCATCCACTGCTTCGGCGCCGGCAACCACTGCTTCTGGGCCCAGCGTTACCTGCCGACCCGAGTATTTCCCAGCCAGCTCAGCCTGCGCAACGGGTCCATGGGCTACAGCGTGCCCGCCGCCGTCGCCGCCTCGCTGGAATGCCCCGAACGCACGATCGTGGCCATCGCCGGCGACGGCGAATTCAGCATGAACGGCCAGGAGCTGGCCACAGCCGTCCAGCACGGCGCGGCGATGCTCGTCGTCGTCATGGACAATCGCCAGTTCGCCACCATCCGTGCGCATCAGGAAGCGCGCTTTCCCGGCCGGATCAGCGGCACCCGGCTGCACAACCCCGACTTCGCTGCGCTCGGCCGCGCCTACGGCGGCCACGGCGAGACCGTTACTGCCGACGACCAGGCCGCCCCCGCCGTCGAGCGTGCGCTGGCCGTGGTGCAGCGCGAACGCCGTCCGGCGGTGGTCCACGTGCACACCGATCAGCGCTTTGACGCCCCCTGAATCGCGGCGCCGACGCAGCATCTTGCGTCGGCTCGATCCAGATAAGCTGCTATACCCCGGCTAGGGCAGCCTCATTGCGAGTCACGTCATGACGTTCGATGATGGCGGCGGTCCACTGCCCACCAGCGGCAGTCGTCCTCAGGCGATTCGTACCTCAGCCGTAGGTGCTCGCACGCGCCCGATCTTTAACAGCCGACGGTGATTGATAACTGATTAATATTGCCGGCGGAGGTTGGTCATCGCTGCTTCCATCGCTGGAATAAATGTCTACATTGAGACCGTCTCTCGCGGGCGCGAGGGTGAACCGGGCGCGTGCAACGCCAGAACGCTGTCGGTACATCTCTTCTCTGTTGGCGCCGGGTCCAGAGATGGCGTTGGCAGGCGAGATTGAGCACAAAGGCGTGTGATTGGCTCGCGCCAGTCTAGCCGGTTGCAACGGCGTGCAATAACCGCATGATTTACATGCAAATCAAGCCGATGTGTTAACAAAGGGGTGAATGGTCAATTTTCGTGCCGATGATGCACTGGATACGCGGCTGACTCGGCTCGCGTAACGGATCGGTCGAACGAAGACGCTTTACGTGCTTGAGGCTGTGGAGCGCCATATCGAGGATTTGGAAGATATCTATCTTGCAGAGCAGATCATAGCCCGTGTCAACGCCGGCACCGAGTCAACCCACGCTATCGAAGAAACGGAGTGTGGTCTTGGCCTGACGGATCGAGCTGACCAGCAGCGCCTGCAAGGCGCTGAAAAAGTGCTTGGGTTTCGGCGACTGCGGTCTCCAGATTCACTGCGTCACGCGTGCGGTTTGAGGATAATCAGGCGCCTCCATCTGGACAAACCGGCTTCATCTTCGGTCGGGCGGGAGCCGTGCTAAGCGGCCGGGTTGCGGCTGGCAATCGCCACGCCGGCCACGGCGATCAGCATGCCGGCGATCTGCAGCGCGCCGAGGGTTTCGCCGAACAGCAGATAGGCGAATACGGCCACCACGGGCGGTACGAGATAGAACAGCGAGGCCACGCTGGCGACCGAGCCGCGGCGGATGAGAAACATCAACAGCGAGATGGCGCCGACCGAGAGCCCCAGCGACGACCACAGCAGGCCCACCCAGTTCTGCCAGACCATGTCGAAGCGCCCGGTTTCGGTGACCAACGCCACAGGTAGGGTGACGATCGCGGCGCCGATGAACTGGACGGCGGCATTGGTGCGGATATCGGCGGTCGCGCCGGTGCGCTTCTGCCAGATCGTGCCCAGGGTGATGGCGAGCATGGACGCGACCACGGCCACGAGCGGGCCGACGGTGATGTCCTGTACGTCCACGGCCAGGCGCGGTTCCAGCACCAGCAGCGCACCGCCGAAGCCGAGCGCGATGCCGACCCATTTGCGTGCGCCGACGGTTTCGCCGAGCAGCGGGAAGGCGAGCACGGCGGTCAACAGCGGCTGCAGGCCGACCACGAGCGCGGCCACGCCCGCGGGTAGGCCATGGCGCACGGCCCAGAACACCCCGCCCAGATAAATCCCCTGTAGCAGCACGCCGGCGAGCAGGGCATTGGCCCAGGCGCGTGCGCCGCGCGGCCAGGGCGCGTCCACCGCGACCGCAATCGCGATGAACGCGGCGATGGTCAGCAGATACCGATAAAGCAGAAACGTCAGCGGCTCGGTATGCGGGGCGACCAGCCGCGCGGCAATGAAGCCGGTCGACCAGATCAGCACGAAGAACAGTGGCAGCAGGCGTTCGAGCATCACGGCCGTGCCGGGCCGGCGACTATCGCCACGCGCTGATCGGGCCGCATCCCCTTCACTCCTTGTCGGCGCTGGTGGCCCAGTTGGGCATCAGGTCGTTGCTGGGCTGTTCCTTGTCGAGCAGCTTGCGGGCGGTCTCGATGCCGGCGATCGGCAGGCCGGTGGGGTCGAGCTTGCCGATCTGGACCAGCAGCGAGGCCTGGTCCCAATAGATATGCTCGTTATAGAGCTTGTCGCCGCGAAAGGTCACGATCGCCACGAACGGGATTTCCACGTATCGGCCGGTGGGTTCGACGCCCGGCAGCAGCCAGTCGATCTCGCAGTCGTGGGTGAAACAGAGCACGAACTCGTCGACCATGCGATCCACGCCCACGGTGCGCGAGATCGGCTTCATCTGCAGATCGGCCGGGTTCTTGGGGATGAAGTGGTGCTTGTAGAAGCGCTTGAGATTGTCGTGGCCGGTGCCGCCGGTCATGGTCGGCACGTGGTTCACATACGGCTCGGCGACCATGGTCTGCATGGTGGCGTCCACGTCGCGGGCGGCGAATTCCAGCTCGAAATGATGATCGGCCAGGCCGGCCAGATCGTAGTGCGGGCCGAGTGCCGCGCGCAGCACGGCGAGCGTACGGGTATGCGCCAGACGGGCCGCGCCCGGGTTGTAGTGGTCGTTGCCCCAGCGGTTGAAGGCATGATCGGCGTTGTCGTAGACGAACAACTGAACGTCGTCGCGATCGGCGAAGGCGGCCCGGATCTTGTCGACAGTCTCGGGCGGCGAGAACTGGTCGAGCCCGCCAAAATGCAGCGCCATGGGGCAGCGGATCTGGTCGGCCAGATCGAGCGCGTCGTCGATGCCCACGCCATAGTAGCCCACGGCCGCATCCACATCGCAATGGGCGGCGGCCAGATAGGCGAGCTTGCCGCCCAGACAGAAGCCGACCACGCCGACGTCGCCCTTGCCTGGCTTGCTGGTGACCTCGGGCAGGGCGCGTGCCGCGCGCACGGTCGCGCCGATATCGGCGACAGCGCGTTCGACGTCGAGCCGCTTGAAATAGTCGAAGGCCTGCTCGAAATCCGCCGGCTCGTAGCCGAGTTCGATGCAGGGCTCGAACGGGTGGAACAGATCCGGCGCGATGACGACATAGCCTTCTTCGGCATAAAAGTTGCAGACCTCGCGGATATGCCGATTCACGCCGAAGATTTCCTGCAGCACGATCACCGCCGGGCCGGTGCCGGCCTCGGGCAGGGCGCGGTAGGCCGAAAAACGCACGGCCTCGTCGGTTTCGATGGTGATCGTATCGGCAGTCATGCGGATTCTCGTGGCTTATACAACGGCGCCGCATTATCGGGGTGTCTGGCAGGCGGTGCAAAACCGGGCTCTCGGTCGGGGCGTGACCGGTCGAGCCGAACCGATAGCTATCAAATGATCAATTAAAGGTTTAATATGATCAAATGATCATAAAACGAGTACGGCGTTATGGCACCCCAGACCGCTGAACGACTCAACCCGCGCCCGGATATTCACGATGCGCAGCTGCGCCAGCGCATGAGCCCCGGTGCGCTGCGGACCTGGTTCGCTATCGCGACGCAGTGGGGGCTGACCGATATTCAGGCCGCGCGGCTGCTGGGCACGCCGACGAGCACCTACCGGCGCTGGAAGCGAAAGCCGGACGTCACGCTCGATGTCGGCCAGATCGAGCGGCTGTCGCTGCTGCTGGGGATCTACAAGAGCCTGGAGATGCTGCTGCCGCGCGCGGACGCGGCCGATGCGTGGATCAAGCGCGCCAACGCCAACCCGCTGTTCGGCGGCGCCCGCCCGCTGGATCGCATGCTGGCCGGGCATACCGAGGATCTGGCCGTGGTGCGCCGGCATCTGGACGCCGAGCGCGGCGGCTGGGCGTGAGCGGTTCGCACACTGCGACGTTCCCGTTGGCCGCGGTGCGGTGGCGACCGTCCTATCCGATCGTGCCGTCGCGTTTTCCGCCGCGCGGCTTGTTCGACCGCGTGGCCGACCCGGCCGATCTGGACGCCGCGCTGGCGGTCGAATCCTTGACCAACGACCGGCTGCGCGACGAAGCGGGCGATCTGTCGCTGGTGGCAGCCGACGAACGCATGGCCGGGCCGGGCTCGACGCCGGTGATGGCCGCCTTCACCCATCTCAATCCGGCCGGCTCGCGTTTCTCGGATGGCTCGTACGGCGTGTTCTATGCCGCGGCCAGCCAGGCTACGGCGGTGCGCGAGACGGTCTATCATCGCGAACGATTCATGGCCGACAGCGCCCAGCCGCCGATGACGCTGGAGATGCGGGTCTATCACGTGAACGTTGTCGGCGACCTGCGGGATCTACGCGGCCATTGTGTGGCGGCTGCGCCCGTGCTGGCCGCCGACGACTATCGCGCCGCGCAGGCTTTCGGCGGGGCCGAACGCGCGGCCGGCGGCGACGGCATCGTCTACCCCAGCGTGCGCGATGCCGCCGGCGAATGTGTGGCCGTCTTTCGCCCGCGCGTGCTGTCGCCGGCCGTCCAAGGGCGGCATTTCGGCTATGTCTGGGACGGTGCGCAGATCACCGATGTGGTCACGCTCGGCGACAGCGGGATCGCGCCGCACGGCTGAAGAGCCGACCGTCGCCATCGAATGGTCGACGACGATTCACGCTATCGCTATCGCTATCGCTATCGCGCTGGCCGCTGCTGGTCTGCCATGTACCGGCAATCAGGCCGGCTCCCGATAGGCTGCCCGCTGGTTGGCTGGTTGGCTGGCTGGCTGGTCGGGCGGCCGGTCCCGTTCATGCTTGCGATCGGGAATATCCGATCGTGACGATACGGGGCCCGTGGTCGCGATGATCGATCCATGTCACGCCCAGCAGCGTTCTGCCAGGCCGATACCGCCGAGCACCAGCGCGAGCGCCACCACATGGTAGCCGTGCAGCACTTCGCCGACGAACAGCATCGAGAACAGCGTGCCGAAGATCGGTACCAGATTGATGAACAGACCCGCGCGGTTGCTGCCGATCATCTCAGTGCCGCGGATGAAGCAACTCTGGGCGACGAGCCCAGGCATGGTCGCGGCAAAGGCCACGACTGCCCAGCCCTGGAGATCCGGCCACAAACCACGCGGCCCGGACAGCTCCCAGGCGGCGAACGGCATCGACACCACCCACGCCGCGGCGCAGAGCACGGTGATGAAGCTCAGCCAGTGCATCTGCGGTTTCATGCGCAGCGCTGCGGTATAGCCGCCGTAGCACAGGATCGCGACGAGCATGAGCGCATCGCCGCGATTGAGGTCGAGGCCAAGCAGGCGCGCCGGGTCGCCGGCGGACACGGTCACGGCCACACCGACGACCGTCATCGCGAAGCCCACGAGCTGGGCGCCGCGCGTGCGTTGGCGCAGCACCAGGAAGTTCAGCGCGAAAATCACGCCGGGCATGGCCGCCTGTTCGATGACCACGTTGATGGTGCTGGTGTGGTTGAGCGCGGTGTAGAGCGCGGCGTTGAAGCCGCCGAAACCCACACCGCCGTACGCCGCCAGCAGCGCGGCATGGCGGCGAATGACCGGCGCGTCGCGCTTGAGATGCGGCCAGGCGAAGGGCAGGGCGACGAGCGCAGCCAGGCCCCAGCGCAGATGCGTGAGCAGCAACGGGCTGATATGGCCGACTGCCAGCTTGCCGGCGACCGCGTTCGCCCCCCAGGCCATCGCGGTCGCGATGAGCAGGGCATAGGCCAGCCAGGCCGTGTGCGTACGCGCGGCCATCAGCGCGCGGCGCGCACGTCGAGGTCCTCGGCGAGGAAGCCGCCGGACTGCAGGGCCCAGAGTTTCGCGTAGAGCCCGTTCGCGGCCAGCAGTTCGGCGTGGCTGCCGGTCTCGACGATCGCGCCTTCGTCGATGACCACCAGCCGGTCGAGCGCGGCGATGGTGGACAGCCGGTGGGCGACCGCGATTACGGTCTTGCCGGCCATCAGGCGGTGCAGGTTCTCGGTGATCGCGGCCTCGATCTCGGAATCCAGCGCCGAAGTGGCCTCGTCGAGCAGCAGGATGGGTGCGTTCTTGAGCATCACCCGGGCCAGGGCCACGCGCTGGCGCTGGCCGCCCGAGAGCTTGACGCCGCGCTCGCCGACCCGCGCATCGAGGCCGCGATGACCGTGCACGTCGACCAGATCGTCGATGAATTCGCGCGCGTGCGCGGCTTCCAGCGCGGCCGCGATCTCGGCGTCGGTCGCATCGGGGCGGCCGTAGCGGATGTTGTCGCCCACCGAGCGGTGCAGCAGGGCGGTGTCCTGGGTGACCATGCCGATGTTCGCGCGCAGCGATTCCTGAGTGACGGCGGCGATGTTCTGGTCGTCGATGAAGATGGCGCCGCCCTCGACGTCGTGAAAACGCAGCAGCAGCGATAGCAGCGTCGACTTGCCCGCGCCGGAGCGCCCGACGAGGCCGACCTTCTCGCCCGGCGCGATCGCCAGCGAGAAGCCGTCGATCACGCCGGCGCCGCGGCCGTAGTGAAAATGCACGTCGTCGAAGCGGATCGCGCCGGCGTGCACGGCCAGCGGCGGTGCGCCGGGCGCGTCGTCGATCGACTGCGGGCGCGAGAACGTCGCCATGCCGTCGCGCAGCGTGCCGATGTTCTCGAACAGCTGCGAGACCTCCCACATGATCCACTGCGCCATGCCGTTGATACGCAGCACCAGCCCGATCGCGGCCGCCACCGCGCCGGCGCTGATCAGGGCCGACTGCCACAGGCCGATGCCGAGCGCGGCGACTGCGGACAGCAGCAGCGAATTGAGCACGTAGAGGCTGGCATAGAAGGCGTTGATACGCCGCATCTGGGCGTAGACCGTGTCCAGGAACGCGCGCATGCTGCGGCGCGCGTGGCCCGCCTCGCGCCGGGTGTGGGCGAACAGCTTCACGGTGGCGATATTGGTGTAGGCGTCGACCACGCGCCCGGTCATCTGCGCGCGGGCATCGGCCTGGCGCTCGGCGATACGCCCCAGCCGCGGCACGAAATAGCGCAGCAGCGCGACATAGCCCGCCAGCCAGACGAGAAACGGCATCGCCAGGCGCCAGTCCGCGCCGGCGACGAGCACCACGATGCCGGTGAAATACACCGCCACGTAGAGCATCACGTCGAGGAACTTCATCACCGTCTCGCGCACGGCGAGCGCGGTCTGCATGAGCTTGGTGGCGATCCGCCCGGCGAACTCGTCCTGGAAGAAGCCCAGCGATTGGTTCAGCAGCCAGCGATGCACCTGCCAGCGAAAGCGCATCGGAAAATTGCCGGACAGCGCCTGAAAGGTCACAAGCCCTTCAATAAACACCAGCAGTGGCAGCAGCACGAGCACGACGATCGCCATGCCCGTGAGTGCCGCGCCGTTGTCGGCCATAAAGGTCTCGCGCTCACCGGTCTCGAACCAGTCCACGATATGACCGAGAAAGGCGAACAGCGAGACCTCGATGATCGAGATCAGCGCGGTCAGCACCGCCATGGCGACGAGCAGCGGCCAGACCGGCTTCGCATGGAAGACGACGAAGCGCCACAGATTGCCGCGCGGTGGCGTGCGGTCGTCGTCGGGAAAGGGCTCGATCAGTCTTTCGAACCAGGAGAACATGCGGGCTCTGCGCGTTCCGGCGCCTCGGTTGCGGTCGGCGCGGCAGTCTACCGCGAACCGCTCGTTGTCCGCCGGACCGCCCGGTCGGACGGTCCGGCGGTGGCTCGTGCCTGCGCGCGATCAGCGGTTGCCAAGCCGGGCGACCGGATCGATCTTGCCCATGCTGGCGTGGCCGTCGCCCGGCCGATAGTGCTGTGCGACGGGGGTCGAGTCGATGACGTGCGCGGCCGTGGTCTCGCCGAGGTCGCCGGCCGCGGTGGCGCCGTTCATCCGCGAGCGCGGATCCTCGCCGAGCGGCTGGGTTGCGGGCGCCCGAGGGCCCGAGTAGACGACGTGATCATGGGCCGTCTCGCCGAGCTGGTCAGCGGGAATCGCGCTGCGCATGCTCGACTGCGGCGCCGGCCGGTCGGCCTCGGCGACGCCGGCCTGGGCGACAGCGCCGCCGGCGCCGACGGCCAGAGCGAGGATGAGCGCGAGAGTGGTGGGGCGTGGGGTGCGGTTGAGTTTCATGACGATTTCCTCTCGAAGTGTGATCTGTCGCGCGAGCGCCGGAGCCGCGCGCGAGTGACCGGTGCGCGGCGTTTGCCCCAGCGTCGATGTCCCTGGCGGCAATCAGCGGCCGGCCTATGAGGTCGCGTTGGTGTCGCGGCGTCCGTTTATAACTGCATGCAACATACAATTGTTTTGATCGGGTCGGATTCAAGTGCTGCGCCGCAAAAAAATCGTGATGCCGCAGTACGGTGGTGATGGCGCTGCCGCGTCTTGAGACGGCCCGGCGGGCCAGCGGTCGTGACAGCCGGGCTGGGCGCGCCTGCACTGCCGGTCACCAGGCCCGAGCGGATGACTCTCGACGTAGACCGGGCGCCGGGCGACCTGCGCCAGACGGCGCGGGCGAGGCGCGGGTCGGGGCCTTACGGGGCGCTGGGCCGACAGGACCGCGCCTATCGAGGGCCCGGCCCGATACCGAAGTGACCGGGGCCGGACGAACTAGCGGGCCTGCCCGCGCCGGCCCGCGGCCCGTGTCGGGCAGGGCAGCCGGCGACGGGTGGAAAAGTCAGGCCCTCGGCGGAATTGTGATGTGACCGTAACGAGGCTTCGGCGACATCCGCCCGCTGCGCCGACGTGATCGACCCGTCTCAGCGAGAGCTGTGTCGGCATTCGATCGATTGCGCCCGGCACCGCGCCGAGGCGAGGGTCGCGCCATCCTCCCGATAGGCGTCCGGGCCGCGGATCGGGATGTTCGGGACGAAAAGACCGGATGCGAACGCCGGGGCGGAGACCGCACATCGCGCCTGGCCGTGCCGCGCCACAGTGCGCCCGCGTGGATGGTTCGTGAACGGCCCGACCCTATGGGCCAGGCGTCAGATGACGTTCGCGAGGTGTGGCGATCCCGCGTCGTCGCCCGCTGGCGCAGAATGACGGCGCGCACTGCGCCTCGTCCTGCTGCAAGACAGCCCTTGGCGCGGCCTCGGATGGGGTGTGAGCGCAAATCCGGTGCATTGCCAGAGCTCCTGATGTCACGCGCGCGATGCGGCGGCTGCGGCACGCGATGGCGTGCGTGACACCGGGGCGAGATGCCGTGCTCTGCTGCTCCGGAAATCACGATGCTGCGGTGGCTTCCGGCCGCGCTATGGCGAGGATCGGGCCGGCGCCGATGGCCGTTGGTGTGGGCGGCTGCGGCAGCGTTCTCGGGAGACGTCGCTACCGGTTGTCGAGCGTCGACTCGCCCCGTTTCGAGCCGGCTTAAAGGCGGCCCGCCGCGGCGCCCATCCGGCGGCGCATCATGAGTCGCGATCGCACGCGGCCACGCGGTGGGACGCTTGCCGGTGATTGTTCCTCGTTTCGAGCGGCTCGCGTCGTCGGGCGTGCGGGATCAGGAGCGTCAGGCGGCCGTCCGCCGTGCGGCCGCCTGCCCCAGCAGGTGGCTGGCCGCGACGTAGACGACCAGTGCAGCTAGAATCGCGTTGACCGGCGGGATGCCCGGCAGCAGGTTGGCGGCGGCGAAACCGAGCGCCCAGGCCGCGACCGCGGTCCAGTTCACGTCCGCGAGCACGGCGCGCTCGAAGGCCTGATAGCGGCCGCGGGCGACGAGGAAATAGTCCGCGATCAGGATCGCGCCGATCGGCGGCAGCGCGGAGCTGAGAAACGACAGCCAGCCGACGAAATTGTTGTACAGCCACAGCGCGAACACCGTGCCGACCAGGCCGTTGGCCAGCACGATCCAGTGCTTGGGCCAGCCGGTGATGTTGGAAAACCCCAGCGACGCCGCGTAGAGCGCGTTGTCGTTCGTCGTCCAGATGTTGAGCCCGAGCACGAGAATGGCCGGGATGATCAGCCCCTGCGCGAACATGACCTTCGAGATGTCGGACTCGCTGTAGACCAGCGCGCCGACGGCGCCGAAGGTGAACATGAGCGAGTTGCCGAGAAAGAAGGCGATCAGCGTCGTGCCGACCCCGATTCGGGGCGACTTCGCGAAGCGCACGAAATCCGGCGTGAGCGTAGCGCCGCTGATGAACGAACCGATGCAGGTCGACAGCGCGATGGCCAGCGTGAGCGTGTTCTCGGGCTGGATCGCGGCCAGGGCGGCGAGCCCGCCGGCCTCGTCCACGGCCAGGCCGACCGACAGGTTGCCGAGCACGAAGATCGCCGGCACCGCGATGAAGCTGAGCACGGTCAGTGCCTTGAAACCGAGCCAGGCGGTGGCGGTCATGAGCACGCCGCCGGCGATGATCAGCCAGAGCGTGTCGATGCCCGTGGCCACCTGGACCGGCAGCGCGAACATCACCACGCCGACCCCGAACCAGCCGACCTGGGTGCCGCCGAGCAGCGCCGAGGCCAGCCAGGAGCCGCGGCTGCCGAAGGCATAGCGGGCGAGCAGATGGGTCGACAGCCCGGTGCGGCTCGCGATCAGCGCCAGCAGCGCGGCATAGCTGCCGAGGATCAGGTTGCCCGCCAATACGACGGCCGCGAAGCGTGTCAGGGACAGGCCTTCGCCGAGCGTGCCGCCCGCCCACATGCTCGCGGAAAAGAAGGTGAAGCCGAGCATCACCGAAAGCATGGTCCAGAAGCCGCGCCGCGCACCGGCGGGTACGGTCGTCAGTTCGTAGTCCTGGGGCGCGGGATCGTGGCTGCGGGTCATGGCGGCGAAGCTCGTCGGACGGGATCGGATACGTTCTATGGCCGTGCAGGGTGCGTCGGCCCGATCCGGGGGCGATACGGTCCGGTATCCGACGTGCGCGGTCAACGCACGCCAAGGCAAGCAAGGCCTGTGCCACCGGCGACAGGGCGCGGTCAGCGGGTGCGCGGGCCGGGACCGTCGCTGTCCCTCGGTTGGCGCTGCGCCGTCGGAAAGACCAGGTCGAAGCGATCGGCATGCAGGCCGAGGCGCGGCGTCTGGCCCGTGATGTCCGGAAAGCCGCTGTCGGGCGGGATGTCGTGCGCTTCCAGGCGAGCCAGCCGGGCCCGCGCCCGGGCCCGGATGCAGGTGCGGTAGCGGCGACCGCGCCAGGGCTGCTCGAGCGTGCGCCAGGCCCGCGGCAGGATGGCCGAGTGCAGCGGCAGCTTCGGTCCGCGCCGGCTCAGATGCAGGGTGATCGGCGCCCGGCCGGGCCGCTGGATGCGGCAGCGCTCCGCCCGGTCGGTACGCGCGAGCGTTTCGAAGTCCGCACGCTCTTTCGGCAGCCCCCAGTTGTGCCGGCCGTTGACCACGCTCGCGTCCGACGACACCCAGATATGGGTGATCGCCGCCGCCCGGCGGTCGCCGAAATCGAACACCCCCGGGCAGAGCAGCAGCTCGCGATAGGGGCCGACGTCGGAGCCGGCGTAGTCGATGAGCATCAGCGCGCCGAGGCCGCCGCAGGCGCGCCCGGCGAGCCCCGGCGTGTCGGCGCCGCACGCGGCCCCGAAGGCCTGCGAGCAGGACAGCGCGATCACGTAGCCCTGGCCCGTGAGGCGCCAGGGCGCGGGCACGATGCGGTCGCCCTCGTTCACGGCCGCGCGCCGCGGGAACGCGTGGGCATGGGCACGATGTCGGCATCGAACCGACTCATGACAGATTGAACCAGGGGACCAGCACGAACCAGAGCATATAGGTGAGCGTGGCCACCAGCAGGCCATCGATGCGCTGCAGCCGGTCGGCCGGTGTCTGCGAGCGCCACCACAGCAGGCCGAGGCCGAGCGCGGCGTGCGGCAGCACGAACCATTGCAGCCCGGCGAACGCGCCATCGACCAGCGCCAGGCCTTCGAAGACGAGGCCGAGCGCGGCCGCGGCGACGAGCGCCACGCCGGCCAGCCGCAGTGCGCCGTGACGGCCGAAACGCACCGCGATGGTGCGCTTGCCCACGGCCGCGTCGGCGTCGTGGTCGGGTACGCCGGCCAGCACGATCGAGGGCAGGATCGCCAACGCCAGCGGTGCGGACAGCAGCCACAGATCGGCGTCGAATAGCGCCGCACCCTGCAGCAGGCCGCCGAGCACCAGCACCAGCGCGCTGTGGGTGAAGGCCACGTCCACTTCGCCCAGGCCGCGGTAGCTCAGCCGCAGCGGGCTGACCGTATAGCCCAGCGTGAGTAGAGCCGCCAGCCCCATCCACAGCGCGGTCGCGATCGGGGCCGGTGCCACGCCGAGCGCGGCGCCCGCGGCCGTCAGCGCGCCCACGAGCAGCAGCCCGGTGGCTAGGCGCAGCTGCGGCGGGCTGATCGCGCCGGTGACGAGCACGCGCGAGCCGCCGGTGAACGGGCCGTGGTTGGGGTTGATGCGGTCGGTGGCGAGATCCAGCCGTTCGTTGCAGAACACCGTGGCCGCTTCCAGCAGGGCGATGAACAGCAGCCCCCAGACGAAGGCCGCCCAGTCGATCGTTCCGGTCGCCGCGGCCACGGCGCCGAGGCCGTAGGCCGCCCAGCTCATGGGGTAGAACTGCAGTCGCAGGGCGGCCAGCCAGGGGCGGATTCGCGCGGCCGCGCGCCCCGCCGGCGAGCGCACGCCGCTGCGCAGGGCGAAGCCGGTGCGGCGCGTCTTCTCCAGCCAGGCGGCGCGGCGGTCGGCATCCGAGGTGCGCACCGGGCCGAACACCAGCGCGCGGGTCGGGCGCACGCCGCAGAAGCCGAGCGTGGCGTTGCGCATGGCGTGGGTGTGCCCGGCGCGTGGAACAGCCAGCGATAGACCGGCGGCGGCGTGTCCATGGTGGTGATCAGCTGGGCCGACTTGTCCGGCCACAGGCCTTCCCATTCGGCCGCGCCCGGGCCGTAGAAGCGGAACGCGAACCCCGGCATCACCAGCCGGTCGAGAAAGCTCTTGAGCAGCGCCGGCATCGTCCCCCACCAGGTGGGATAGACGAACACCAGGTGCTCGGCCCAGGTCAGATCGGCGTGGGCGGCCTGCAGATCGGGTTCCAGCGGCTGGTTCTCCGGGGAGGCCGCAGTCACGTCGCGGGCGAAGCTCAGCGCGGCCAGATCGATCCGCCGCAGTTCGACGCCGGCGTCGCCCGCGCCGTCGCAGTAGGCATCGGCGAGCGCGCCGCAGAGCGAGTCGCGGCGCGGATGGCCGAGCACGAGCAGCACGCGCAGCGCATGCGGCGTGCGCGGCCGGGTCGCGGCGGAGGAAGGGATCACAGCAGGTCTCGCAGCAGGGAGGGATCCATATTGCCACCGGAGACGATCGCCACCGCGGTCTGGCCCGCGGCGAGCGGAACGCGGCCTGCCAGCAGCGCGGCCACGGCGATCGCGCCGCCGGGCTCGGCGTGCAGCCGGCCGCGGGTGAGTGTGGCCCGGGTGCCGGCCACGATCTGTGGCTCGTCGAGGGCGACCAGCTCGTCGACCACCTGCCGCGAGACCGCGTGCGTCCAGCGCCCGGCGCGATTGGCGCCGAGGCTGGCGGCGATGGTGTCGGTCGAGGCCAGCGTCACCGGCTCGCCGGCGGCCCAGCTGCGCGCGAGCGTCGGCGCGCCGGCCGGTTCCACGCCGACGACGCGGATATCCGGACGCGCCTGTTTCAGCGCCAGGCCCACGCCCGAGATCATGCCGCCGCCGCCCACGCAGCAGACCACCACATCGGGCACGCGCGGGCACTGGTCGAGAATCTCCAGGCCCATCGTGCCGGCGCCGGCGATGATGCGCGGATCGTCGTAGGGCGGGACCAGGGTCAGACCGGACGCCTCCAGTTCGCGGGCCCGGGCCCAGGCGTCGTCGATGCCGCCGATGAGCTCCACCGTCGCGCCGAGCGCGCGCGCGGACTCGGCCTTGAGCGGGCTGGCGTCGGCCGGCATGACCACGGTGACGGGTAGTCCGCGGCTGCCCGCGGCCCAGGCCAGCGCGGTGGCGTGATTGCCGGCCGAGACCGTGACCAGCCCCGCGCCCCGTTCCGCATCGCTCGCGTTGGCCAGCCAGTTGAGCGCGCCCCGCGGCTTGAACGAGCCGGTGGGCTGGAGCAGCTCGCACTTCAGATACAGATCACCGGCCAGATCGGCTCCCAGATCATCGGCCCGGACCAGCGGCGTGGGCGCGAGCCGTTCGGCG
>NZ_AYKH01000017.1 GCF_003788635.1 Salinisphaera orenii subsp. orenii MK-B5 | reverse complement strand
CGGCCCCGCCCCCCGCCCATCGCGGCCCGCGGGATCGGCGGGCCGCGTCGGCTTTCACTACGGATCGACGAGCCTGCCGATACGGTGCGTCGCGCGGCTCGCCCGACCGTCCGCATCGCGCCCGTCTCCGGGCGGTGTTGCCGGTGTGCGTCGCGCCCGATATCACTGCCTGTCCGGGGCGTCTCCGGCTCCGCGTTGGCGCCGGCCTCGAGGCATGCGGCGGTCTTGGCGCTGCGGTCGATCCCGCGCCCGCGCAAATCGGTCGCCGCGTGGCGCGGGCCGGACGCTGGCATCCGCTACGGGGCCGGGGCGCAGGGCGACGCAGACAGCTGTCGGAGAGCAGGGCCAAGGCTCGCCGCGGCGGACAGGCGCGCTCGAGCCGGGCCGCCCGCAGTCGGGACAGCCGGCCACTCCGGATCCGGGCCCGGGCGCGACGCGGAGCGGATCCGCCGCTATGCTGACTACCGGTACGACATCGACGGCCGCCCGACGGCGGAGGAGGCGCCATGAAAATGCTCACGACGGCCCGGGCGCTGGGTCTGCTGCTGCTGGCTGCGGCGCTGGTCGGCTGCGCCCATCAGCGGCCGGTGCTCTATCCCAACGACACCCTGTCCCGCCAGGGCGAGGACGCCGGCCAGGCGGCCATCGACGCCTGCCAGCGGCGGGCCGAGGCGGCCGGACTCGATTACTCGAAGGGCGGCGTGGCGCGACGCACCGCCGAGAGCGGTGCGGTCGGTGGCGCCGGCGGAGCCGTGGCCGGTGCGATCTACGGCAACGTCGGCCGCGGCGCGGCCGCGGGCGCCGCCGGCGGGGCCACGGCCGGGCTGATCCGGGGCCTGTTCGATCGCAACGACCCGGCGCCGGTCTACCGCGCCTACGTGAACCGTTGTCTGGGCGAGCGGGGCTACGAGCCGGTGGGCTGGGACTGAGCCGCCGCCGCGCCCCGGCCGCCGTGTTAGGTTTGGACATGTCGATTCGACGTTCTGCACAGGGGTAGTGATGTACCAGTCGATTCTCGTGCCGGTCGATGGATCGGCGCACTCACATGTCGCCGTGGAGCTGGCAGCCGAACTGATCAGCCGTCCCGAGGGCCGTGTCTATCTGCTCAACGTCCAGCCGTCGGTCGGCAACACGCAGGATCTGCTCGGCCGTGCCGCGAGCGCGCCCGCCGAGGCCAGCGAGGCAGCGAAAAGCGACGGCGAGAGCCTGCTGCAGCGGGCGATCGAGGAGGCCGGTGTCGCGCCCGACAACGTCGAGTTCGACGTCAAGGCCGGGGCGCCCAGCGACACCATCGTGCACGAGGCCGGGCGCCTGGGCGTGGACGCCATCGTGATCGGCAGCCGCGGCGCGAGCCGCCTGTCCAGCCTGATACTCGGCAGCGTCGCCTATCGCGTGCTGCACGCCGCCGACTGTCGGGTCGTTCTCGTGCGTTAGGACCCGTCAACACTTCATAAAAGCGCCGCGTTGGAGACCGCACATCGTGTGCGGCGACGCGCAAGTCGCTGATCGCGGCGCGCCTCGATCCAGACGGGCAACGCCGCGGCGCCTCATGATTGTTTAATGGGCGGCCCAACCCGAAGGGCCAGGCGCTCATGAATCGACCGGAATGCGGCAATCCAGCGTTGTCGCACGCTGGCGAGAACGACTGCTCGCCGCGTACGACGCCTCGTCCTGCCGCCCATAGTCACCTTTCAGGAGCGCTTGGCGCAGGCTCGTAGGACGTATTGACAGGCCCTGGAGCGGCGGCCGCGGCCGCAAGGCGCTATCATCCAGGGCGTGTCTTCATGCCGGGGGTGGCCATGCGTGTGATCCGGGAATTCAAGACCTTTGCGGTCCGCGGCAACGTCGTCGATCTGGCGGTCGGTGTCGTCATCGGGGCGGCGTTCGGCAAGATCGTGTCGTCGCTGGTGGCCAACGTGATCTCGCCGCCCCTGGGGCTGCTCGTCGGCGGCGTGGATCTGTCCAATCTGCGGGTCACCCTGCGTGACGCGGCCGGTCAGACGCCGGCGGTGACGCTCGATTACGGCCTGTTTCTGCAGAGCGTGTTCGATTTCGTGATCGTCGCCTTCGCGATCTTTCTGGTCGTGCGCGCCATCAACGGCCTCAAGCGGCGCGAGGCCGAGGCGCCCAGCGCGCCGCCGGCGCCCTCGCGCGAGGAGGTGCTGCTCACCGAGATCCGCGATGCCCTGCGCGAGCCGCGCGGGCCCGCGGATTCCGGTGGGCCATGAGCACCGCGGCCGAGGAGCGCGCGCGCACGCCGTCCGAGTCGGGTGTGGACGCGCACATCTACAAGGTCTTTCCCAACGACATGAACGCCAACGCCACGGTGTTCGGCGGCATGATCATGGCCACGGTCGACCGCATCTGCCTGGTGGTCGCCGAGCGACACAGCGGTCGCGTCTGCGTGACCGCGTCGGTGGACGACGTGCATTTCATGGCGCCGGCGCGCACCGGCGATACGCTGATCTTCTCCGCGGCCTGCAATCGCGCTTGGGACAGCTCGATGGAGATCGGCTGCCGGGTGATCGCCGAGGACAGTTATCGCCGCGAGTCGCGGCATGTGGTCTCGGCCTATTCCACCTTCGTGGCGCTGGATGCGGACGGCTATCCCGCGACGGTACCGCCGCTGGCGCCCGAGACCGAGGCCGAGCGGGCGCGCCACGCCGAGGCGGGTCTGCGCCGCGAGACCCGGCTGGCCCACGCCGAGCGTGTTCGGGCGCGTCGCGGCGGCGCGGCCACGCGCGGTTGAGTGATCGGCGCGGTGCGGCGCGACCGTGGGCCATGACGGTCTTCGCATCGTGAATGCTCTGCGGCGCGTAGCCAGTTCAAAGGTGCGGCCGGCCGGACGCACCGCAATCGGGGAGACGTGTCCATGCAGTGGCTGCTGATCGCACCCTGGCTGGTTCTGTTCGCCTACTGTGCGCTGGTACTGGCGATGAGTCCGAGCCGGGTCGGCCCGCGCGCCTTCTTCGACGGTGGCTCCGAGCGGGGCGTGCCGCCGGGCCCGCTGCTGCTCGGGGTGTCCGCGGCGATTTCCTGGGTCATGGCCAAGAGCCTCGACAATGCCATGAACCTGTCGGCGGCGTTCGGACTCTGGGGCGGACTGGCCTACGCCGCCTACTGGCTCGCCTTCATCGTGGTGGCCATCGCCGTCTATTGTCTGCGCACGCGCGGCGGTTTCACGTCGCTGGCCGAGTTTCTGACCTGCAAATACGGCGGCTTTGCCGCGAAGATGTTTCTCGCGGTCATCGCCATTCGGCTGTTCAACGAAGTCTGGTCCAATACCAAGGTCACGGCCCAGTTCTTCGGCCCGGAGGGCAGTGCGGGTTACTGGAGCGCGGCCGGCATCGTCACCGCGGTCACCGCCTTCTACTCCTGGCGCGGCGGGCTGCGCTCCTCGATCCTCACCGACGCCATGCAGATGCTGCTGATCGCCGTGCTGCTGGTGGCCACCCTCGCGGTGCTCGGGCCGGGCCTGCTCAGCCACGGCGTGCCGCGCGTGGGCGCGGGCGTGACGCCCGCCATGCAGGCCGGCGGGCTGACTTTCCTGGCGCTGGCGCTGGTTCAGGTGCTGTCCTACGGGTTTCACGACCCGGTGCTGACCGATCGCGCCTTCATCAGCCCGCCGCGTTCGATGCTGCTGGGCTTCGTGCTGGCGGCCGTGTTCGGCGGCGGGTTGATCGCACTGTTCAGCGTGGTCGGGCTGTATGCGCTGGCGGTCGGCGTGGAGACCGGGACGTCGGTGGCGGTCGCCGTCCCGGCGGCCATCGGCGTGTGGATGTCGCTGCTGTTCAACGCGGTGATGCTCACCAGCGCCGGCTCGACGCTGGATTCCACCTTCTGTGCCACCGCCAAGTTCGCCAGCCGCGACTGGCCGGGACGCAGCCGCGAGACGCCGGACATGCCGCAGCTGCGCTTCGGCCGACGGGCGCTGATCGCGATCGCCCTGCTGGGCAATATCCCGCTGCTGTCGCTCTATATCGACGGTGTCGGGCCGGCGGTGATCGCGGCCACGACCATCAGCGGCACCGCCATCATGGGCCTGGCGCCAATCTTTCTGCTCGCCTGGATTCGGTCGGCGGGCGCGCTGTCGTTCCATCTCGCGCTCTGGCCGGGCGTGTTCATCGGGGTGCTGCTGGTGCTGCAGGATTTCGCCGGCCTGGCGGTCATCCCGGACGCCCTGGCGATCGGCAGCGGCCGGTACGCCCAGACGCTGGGCATCAACGTCTGGGGACTGTTGCTGTGCAGCGCCGGCTATCTGCTGGGGGCGGTGCTGCGCGCGGGGGCGCCGCTGCCCGCGCCGGCCGGTCGCGGTTCGGCCTAGGTGTCCAGTCGCGCCAGACGCTGTTTGCGGCGAGATGACCCACAGCCGAGCCCCGGCCCGGCCGCTGCCGTCGAGCCCGCCAGGGCAGGGGTTGGCGATCGACGGGCGTAGGCTGCCCGCGTGCTCGGCGCACCGCGGGTGGGGCGTCTGCCGGGCGGTCTCTTTCGGGGCTAGCGCAGACGCCGGGCCCAGAGGCGCAGGGCCGTGGCGTAGGCCAGCGCCATCTGGCGGGCGATCGCGCGCTCGACCGCGGCGCCGATGACGGGCGTGGTCGCCCGCAGGCGGGCGCTCCATTCGACCAGGGTGGCCCGGTCGCCGCGCGGCTCCAGCAGTAGCCGAGCGCCGAGATGCTCGATGGGCAGCGGCGATTCGATGATGCGATAGCCCAGCGCCCGCCCGGGGGCGTACTCGGTGATGCGCTCGACGAGCGTCAGCCCCGGCAGCCGCAGCACGCGCTCGGCGCCGACGCCGTCGCGGCTGTCGGCGCCCCGGCGGCGCAGGGTGGCCGAGCGCACGCCCGGCAGGCGGGCGTAGCCGGCGTGGTCGGCGAGTACCGCGAACACGGTCGCGGTGTCGGCGGGCAGGGTACGGGCCACGTGCAGATGCTGCATGATCGATTCGAGCGGGCGGATTCCCGCGCATGCTAGCGCGTGTGCGCGTTCTCGGCCCGGCTGTAGCGCCAGATGGTGGCCGGCGGCAGATTGCGCCAGATGAAGCGCGCGACCTCGGCGCGATAGCCCCAGGCCGCCAGCCGGGCGCGCGGTACCGGCGAGCCGGGCAGGTAGGTGATCTGGGTGAAGCTCGCATCGGGATCGGCCTGGGCGAAGCAGCCGTCCAGCACCGCGCGCTGGGCGGTCGGGGCGAAATTGAGGATGGGCAGGGTAGAGACGATCGCGGCCACGCGCTGCACGCCGCGGTCGGCGAACAGGGCGGGCAGATCGGTGGCGTCGTGCAGGGTGGCCACGCGCGCCCCGACCCGCTCGCACAGCCGCGCGTGCAGCGTCGGATTGGCCTCCACCGCGAGCAGACGCTCCGGCGCGACGCCGGCCGCCAGCAGCGCCGTGGTGACCGGGCCGGTACCGGCGCCCAGTTCGACGACGGTGCCGTCGGCGGCGCGGGCATCGGCGATCAGCGCCGCGCAGACGGCCCGGCCGCTGGGCGCGGCGGTGGCGATGGTCAAGGGCGCCCGCAGCCAGAGGCGCATGAGCAGTCGGGCGTCGGATGCCGGCACGAGGCGCTCCCGAGGGATGGACGCGTCCGTTGTAACCGCGGTGCATGACGCGGCGATGACGAGCGCGCACGGCGCGGATTTTGTTCTAGACTGATTCGAAACGCCGTCCGGGGAGAACCATGTCCGTATCCGTCACCCGCTGGGCCCTGCCCTGCGCCGCCCTGATGTGTCTCGGCGCCGTGGCCTGCACCACGGCCCCCGAGCCTGCGCAGCCGGGCCCGCTCGACGAGCCCATCGATGCCTTCGAGACTATCGGCGAGCCGGTTCGCCCGGGCGCGAGCGACCGGGATCGCCGCAATCTGTCGACCGACATCGAGCGGCTTCAGGACGCCCGCCGCAAGTACGAGAACGAGCAGGAACGGCTGAGCGCCGAGGCCCGGCGTCGCCAGGCCGAATGCCGCGCCCGGGCGGACTCCCGTGAGGTGCCGATCGAGGACGGCAGCGGCGATCCCGCGGCCACCTACTGCCAGCCGGCCGAGGACGGCGATCGGTAGAGGCCGCCGCGGGTCCGCTTGTACCGCTGGCCGGCGTCACCACGTTCGACACATGAGCGATGCCGCAACCGTCAGCGACCGCGACGTCTTCGCGCTGGACTGGATCAACCGCCAGGCCGCGCTGGGCGAACCCTGGTTCTTCGCGCAGGCGCCGACGCCGCTGGAGGCGCCGTACCCGATCGCGTTCAACGACGACGTCGCCGCCCTGCTGGACATCGACGCCGAGGCCGCGCGCGAGCAGGGCTACGCCGAGACGCTGTCCGGCAATGCGCTGCCGGCGGGCACGAACCCGGTCTCGCACCGCTACGGCGGGCACCAGTTCGGCGTCTGGGCCGGCCAGCTCGGCGACGGTCGCGCGATCACCATCGGCGACGTGCGCAACGCCCGCGGCCAGGCCTACGAGATCCAGCTCAAGGGCGCCGGCAAGACGCCGTTCTCGCGGTTCGCCGACGGCCGCGCGGTGCTGCGCTCGACCATCCGCGAGTATCTGGGCAGCGAGGCCCTGGCCGCGCTCGGCGTGCCCACCACCCGCGCGCTGGCGATCGTGGGCAGCGATGCGCCGGTCTATCGCGAAACCGCCGAGACCGCGGCGGTGATGACCCGCGTCGCGCCCAGTCTGGTGCGCTTCGGCAGCTTCGAGATCCTGTTCGAGAACCGAAACTTCGACGCCCTGGCGCCGCTGGCCGATCACGTCATCGGCCAGCATTTTCCCGAACTGGCCGGGATCGAGGACGACGGCGAGCGCTACCGGGCCTGGGCCGAGCGCGTGATCGCGCTGACGGCCGAGCTCATCGCCGACTGGCAGGCCGTGGGCTTCTGCCACGGCGTGCTCAACACCGACAACATGTCGGTGCTCGGGCTCACGCTCGACTATGGCCCCTACGGCTTCATGGACAGCTTCGACCCCCACTGGATCTGCAACCACACCGACGCCGGGGGGCGTTACACCTACGATCAGCAGCCGCATGTGGGGCTGTGGAATCTGGGCCGCTTCGTGCAGGCGATCCTGCCGCTGCTCTCGGGCGAGCCCGACGCGGCGGTGGAGATCGGCCAGGCGCTGCTCGAGGCCTATCGCGGCCGGTTCGACGCGGCCTACATGCAGCGCATGCGCGCCAAGCTCGGCCTGCCGGACGCCCGCGACGACGATCGTGCGCTGGTCGACGATCTGCTCAGGACCATGGCCGCCGACGGCGCCGACTTCACCCGCACGTTCCGGGCGCTGGGCCATGTGTCGGCGGCGCCCGCGGCGGCGAATGCGCCGTTCGTGGACGAGTTCGTCGACCGCGATGCGGCCGCCGCCTGGCTGGATCGCTGGCGCGCGCGTCTCGGCGGCACCGGGGCCGACGACGTCGCCCGCGCCGAGCGCATGGCCCTGACCAACCCCAAGTACGTGCTGCGCAACTATCTGGCACAGCAGGCAATCGACCGGGCCGCGGACGGCGACTACAGCGAACTGCATCGGCTGCACGCGGTACTGCGGCGTCCCTTCGACGAGCAGCCCGACAACGCCGACTACGCCCGTCTGCCGCCGGACTGGGCGCGCGGGCTGGTGCTCAGCTGCTCCTCGTAGCCGCGGCGCCGGCGATCAGGGCTTGATGTCGGGCAGATCGCGCAGCGGGTGATCGCCGTCCCAGGGCGCGCGGAAATGCGCGTCGACATAGTCCGCGGGCACTTCGGCGACCGACTCGAAATGCCAGTGCGGGGTCCGGTCCTTGTCCACCAGCAGGGCCCGCACGCCCTCGGCGAAGTCGGGGTGGCGGCAGCACTGCAGCGCGATCTTGAATTCGCGCATCACGCACTGCTTGAGCGACAGATAGCGCCCGCCGCGCAGCTGGCGGTAGATGATATGGGCGGTGACCGGACAGCCGGCGTCGAGATTGGCCGCCGCTTCCGCGAGCCACGGATCCGGGTGATCGGCCAGCCGGCGGATGCCGCCGACCATGCCCGCGAGCGTGGCCGCATCGGTGGCCTCGCGGATGGTTTCCACATGCTCCACGAGCCGCGACGGCCCCAACCCCGCCGGCCGGTCGATGGCGAAGCGACGCAGCACCCGGTCGACCGCGGCATGCGGCTGGTGCCAGTCGTCGATGCGCTGGAGCGCCTCGACGACCTCGGCGTGAGCGCCGTGGTCGATCGCGCGGTCGGCGAGTCCGGCCACCAGCGCGTCCCGGGGTGACAGCGTGATGCCGGTCAGGGCCACGAACAGCCCCAGCCGCGGCGGCAGGCGGTTGAAGAACCAGGTCGCGCCGCAGTCGGGAAACAATCCGATCTTGATCTCCGGCATGGCCAGTCGGGAGGCCGCGGTGACCACCCGGTGCGAGGCGCCCGAGAACAGCCCCATGCCGGCGCCCATGACCAGGCCGTTGCCCCAGGCCAGACAGGGGGTGGCGAGCATGTGGACGGCGTGGCAGAGGCGGTATTCCAGCGCGAGAAAGCGCGCCGGATAGTCGGGGTCGCCCTGTCCGGTCATGCCCCGGTAGAGCGCGACGATGTCCGAACCGGCCGAGAACGCCCGCTCGCCCGTGGATTCGATCAGGATGCAGCCGATGGTGCGATCGCTGTCCCAGGCGGTGAGCTGCCGGTACAGCGGCTCGAGCATGTCGAAGGTCAACGCATTGAGTGTGCGCGGATTGTTCAGCCGGACCCGGCCGATCCGACGGCCGCCGGCGGCCTCGATCTCATCGAACAGGATGGGGGCGTCGCTCATGTCTGGATCATCACCTGCTGCACGGCGCGGCGAATGCTGGCCTGTTTGTCACGACGGGACAAGTGTCGAAAAATCGATCACCGACCCGCCTGCAATCTACAAACGCGCGACGCTATGATAATTTGTCGGTGCCCGACCGAACGATACACCGGTCGTACCAACGCAAAACAAGGAGTTTTGATATGACCAAGACGCTGCTGAAATCCGCTTTCGTGATTGGCGTGGTCACTGCCGCCGCCGGCTGTGCGAGCAATTCCGACGCCACCCAGTCCCAGATCGACCAGGCCATGCGCAAGGCGGAATCCGCCCAGACGACGGCCAACGAAGCGCAGCGTACGGCTAACCGCGCGATGCAGACCGCCCAGGAGGCCAAGTCCGCTTCGCAGGCGAACTCGCAGCGCATCGAGCGCATGTTCGAGTCCTCGCAGCGCAAGTAAGGCGCGCCGCGTCTTAGCGCCTCAGGGCGCCGCGAAAGCCCCGCTTCGGCGGGGCTTTTTCGTGGGCGCTATTCGTCGTCGCGGATCTCCACCCCGATCGGCTCGGGGATGCCGTCGGCGGTCTCGACGATCTTCTGGGCGCGGTCCCAGTCCACCGGCGAACTCTGGCGCGACTCGGTAGCGCCGATAACCGCCTCGACCCAGGGCGTGAAGGAGCGCACCGGCGCATCGCCGCTGGCGTCCGGCGGATGGGCTTCGATGTAGAGCGTGTTGCCCTCCCGACCGATCTTGTAGGGCTCGCTGATGATGTTGACGGGCGTGCCCGGCTCGACCATCGAGAACAGCGACGCGATGTCCTCGGGATAGAGCCGGATGCAGCCGTGCGAGACCTTGAGCCCGATCCCGGCCGGCTTGTTCGTGCCGTGCAGCAGATACGACGGCATGCCCAGATAGAGCGCGTGCTGGCCGAGCGGGTTGTCCGGACCGGCGGGCACCACGTCCGGCAGTTCCTCGCCCTGGGCCGCGTGTTCCTTGCGGATCGAGGCCGGCGGCGTCCAGGTGGGGTCGGCCTTCTTGCGCACGATCGTGGTCTTGCCCAGCGGGGTCGACCAGCCTTCGCGGCCGATGCCCAGCGGATGCGTCACCACCCGGCCGGCGTATTCGCTGCCCTCGGGCGGGAAGTAGTAGACCCGCATTTCGGGGATGTTGATCACGATGCCGCGGCGCGGCACGTCCGGCAGGACATAGCGCGTGGGAATGACGACCTCGGTGCCCTCGCCGGGCAGCCAGGGATCGACCTCGGGATTGGCCAGCCGCAGTTCGCGATAGCCCACGTTGTAGCGGCGCGCGAGTTTGACGAAGGTATCCTCCTCGCGCGTCTCGATGTGCTGCAGTGCGCCGACGAGATCGTCGCCTTCGGCGGGCATGTCGTAGATGGCGGCCTGCGCGGGAAGCGCGGCGAGCAGCGCGAGCAGGAGCAGGCAGGCGGGCCGGAGGGCGCGCAGTGTCATAGCGTCGTTCCGTCGGAGGCGGCGTGGCGAGGTGGCACGATGCGGTTCAGGTATCGTGACTTTAACCCGGATCCGCGTGCCCGCGCCCGCGAGCCCGGTCTAGGGGGCGAGCCGTTCGAGGGCCCAGGCATCGTTGTCGCGACGGTAGCGCAGCCGGTCGTGCAGGCGGCCGTGCCGGGCCTGCCAGAACTCGATGCTGTCGGCGACCAGCGCATAGCCGCCCCAGTGCGGCGGGCGGGGGACGTCCCGGCCCTCGAACTGCGCCTCGGCCCGGCTCAGGCGCTGGTCCAGCTCGGCCCGGCCGGGAATGACCTCGCTCTGCGGCGAGGCGTGGGCCCCGATCCGGCTGATGCGTGCGCGCCGGGCGAAATAGGCGTCCGCGTCCTCGGGCCCGAGCTTGTGGACCGTGCCGGTCACCCGGACCTGGCGCTCGATCGGCTCCCACCAGAACACCAGGGCCGCATCCGGGTGCACGGCCAGGGCCGCGCCCTTGCGGCTTTCGTAGTTGGTGTAGAAGCGAAAGCCGTCGGCGTCGAACCCCTTGAGCAGCACGATGCGCGCCGAGGGCCGTCCGTCCGGATCGATGGTGGCCAGCGTCATGGCGCTGGGCTCCTTCAACCCGCAGCCGCGGGCGGCCTCGTACCAGTGGCCGAACAGGGCCAACGGATGGGCCGGTACCGCGTCCTCGTTGAGGTCGTCGCGGTCGAGATCGCCCTGCCAGGCACTCGGCGCGTCGCTCATGCGGGCTAGTCCTCGAGCGTGAAGCCGACCTTCACGGAGACCTGCCAGTGCGCGATCTCGCCGCCCTCGACGTGGCCGCGGGTCTCGGTGACCTGGAACCAGCGCATGTGCTTGATCGTCTTCGAGGCCTCCCGGATCGCCTTGCGCACGGCGTCTTCCTGGCTGGTCTCGGAGGAGCCGGTGAGCTCGACGGTCTTGTAGACGTTGTCGGTCATGATGAAAGTCGGTTGCAACGGATTTGGCGCTTAGCCTACGCCGCGCGTCGTTCGCGCTCAAGAACGCGGGCACGCCGGGCCGCGATGCCGAGCAAGCGCTCGATATGGTACAAAAGCGGCCCGTTTTTCATCCTTTTCGCGAGCCCGGCATGAAAGCACTGCGCATAGTCGACACCGATGACGGCACCCGCGGCGAATTGACCGATGTGGCCCTCGATACCCTCTCCGAAGGCGATGTGGTCATCAAGGCCCGCTATTCGTCGCTGAACTTCAAGGACGCGCTGGCGATCACCGGCCAGGGCAAGATCGCGCGCAAGCGCCCGCTCAACGCTGGCATCGACGTCGCCGGCACGGTCGAATCGAGCGAGGATGCGCGCTTTTCACCCGGCGACGAGGTGCTGGTGACGGGCTGGTTTCTCAGCGAGACCCGCGACGGCGGCCTGGCCGAATACGTGCGCGTGCCGGCCGACTGCGTGACCGCCCGGCCCGAGGGCCTGAGCCTCTGGGAGACCATGGCGATCGGCACCGCCGGCTTCACCGCGGGCATGGCGATCAAGCGCATGCGCGACAACTTCCAGGCGCCCGAGCAGGGACCGGTCGTGGTCACCGGCGCGACCGGCGGCGTCGGCATGTTCGCCATCGACATGCTCGCCGGTGCCGGCTACGAGGTCATCGCGGTGTCGCGCAAGGCCGAGCAGCACGGCGATTTCCTCCGTCAGCTCGGCGCGACCGACGTGATCGGCCCCGAGGCGCTCGATCTCGAAGGCAAGCCCATGGGCAAGCCGGTCTATGCCGGCGGCATCGACGCCGTGGGCGGCGAGCTGCTGGCCAATCTGCTCGGCCACGTGCATCCCTACGGCAACGTCGCGGCCATCGGCCTGGCGGGCAGCCCCAAGCTGCCGACCATGGTCCTGCCCTTCATCCTGCGCGGCGTGTCGCTGCTGGGCATCCATTCGGTGGAATGTCCGCCGGCCTGGCGCGAGCAGATCTGGGCCGCCATGGCCGGCGCGGACAAACCGTCTCATCTGGACAGCATTGCAACGCAAACCGTAGGCTTGCGCGACGTTTTCGACGTGTGCGAGGCCATCATGGCGGGCCGCAACACCGGCCGCACGGTGGTGGATATCCAGGCCTAGGCGGCATCCGGCCATCTTTGATCACGAGGAGTTTGGGATGAGCAACAACGAGAACAGCGCCGGCCTGGCCGGCGTCACCGCCGGCAAGACGGCTGTCTGCACGGTCGGCAAGAAAGGCGTGGGCCTGACGTATCGCGGCTATCTGATCGAGGACCTGGCGGCGAAGGCCGAGTTCGAGGAGGTCGCCTACCTCATGCTCTACGGCGAGCTGCCGACCCAGAGCCAGCTCGACGCCTACAAGCAGCGCCTGATCGGCATGCGTGGCCTGCCCGATGCGGTCAAGAAGGCGCTCGAGCTCACGCCGGGCGACGCGCATCCCATGGACGTCATGCGCACCGGCGCCTCGGTGCTGGGCACCGTCGAACAGGAGAACGATCCCGAGGCCCAGCAGCACGATGTCGCCGATCGCCTGCTGGCGAGCTTCCCGTCGATGCTGCTGTACTGGTATCACTTCACCGACAGCGGCAAGCGCATCGACGTCGAGACCGATGACGACAAGATCGGCGGCCATTTCCTGCATCTGCTGCACGGCGAGAAGCCGAGCGCGGACGCCACCAAGGCGATGTCGACCTCGCTCATCCTCTACGCCGAGCACGAGTTCAACGCCTCGACGTTCACCGCGCGCGTGGTCACGGCAACGCTGAGCGACTTCTACAGCGCGGTCACCGCCGCCATCGGCGCCCTGCGCGGCCCGCTGCACGGCGGCGCCAACGAAAAGGCCATGGAACTGATCCAGACCTTCGAGGACGCCGACGCGGCGGAGAAGGGCCTCAAGGAGATGATGGCGCGCAAGGAAAAGATCATGGGCTTCGGCCATCGCGTCTACAAGACGCACGATCCGCGCAATCCGATCATCAAGGAATGGTCGAAGCACTTCGCCGGCGACGATGCCTACAAGCGCAATCTCTACGAGATCTCCGAGCGCATCGAACAGGTGATGTGGGACGAGAAGAAGCTGTTTCCGAACGCGGACTTCTACCACGCCACGGCGTATCACTTCCTCGGCATTCCGACGCACCTGTTCACGCCCATCTTCGTGATCTCGCGGCTGACGGGCTGGGGCGCGCACATATTCGAGCAGCGCGCCGACAACCGGCTGATCCGGCCGAACGCGGAATACGTGGGCCCGGAGATCCGCGACTTCCGCCCGATCGATCAGCGCGGGTCATAGAATGCGGCGCCCGCTTCCCGGCGGGCGTGGCACCCGGTAGTCTCGGGCCCATGAGCGATCAATCGGCGGCGGGGAGATGCAGATGATTCTGGCGTACTGGTGCGTGCTGATCGCGGCGTTCATGCCGGTGGCCTTCGTCGCCTATGCGAAGTTCGCCGGCGGCTCGCGGCGGATGGATCTGGCCGATAACCACCACCCGCGGGCGTGGCTGGAGCAGACCGAGGGCGCGCAGAAACGCGCCTACTGGGCCCAGCTCAATTCGTTCGAGGCCTTTCCGGCGTTCGCCGCGGGCGTGATCATCGCGGTGATCTCCGGCGGCTCGATCGGCGCGATCAACGTCTTTGCGGTGCTGTTCGTGCTGCTGCGCATTGCCTACGGCTGGTGCTATATCACCGATCGGGCCACGGCGCGCAGTCTCGTCTGGTTCGGTGCCACCGCCTGCACCATCGCGCTGTTTCTGGTCGCCGCGATCGGCTAGGGCGTCGCGGCGCCCGGGCGAACGCCCGCGCCGCGCGCGCGATGCGCGCCTGACGGGTGGCCCGGCGATGTTCGGGCCGGTGGACTTTCGTTGCCGCCCTTCCGAGGCCCGGGTCGGGGCGCGGACCGGCCGATGCTCGATTCGTTTCGATGCTGCGGGCACGGCCGCCCGATCGCCCCGGTTTGACGCCCTGCTCCGGGCCCGGGGCGCACGGCGGCGCCCGGCCGGGCTCACGAGGCATGACCGAGCTGTCGCATCGCCGGTCGGTCGCTTCGGCGCCTCGCCTCGGCCGCCGAGCGTCCGGAACGCGCGGCGTCATGCCCTTCGCGCTCGGGGATCGCTATCATGCAGGATGGCCGGTACACGCCGGCTCGATCGTGGTCGTGGCCCGGCACGCCGGGTCGCCGATGAAAAATCGAACGACAAGAGCACTACGAGCGAGGGATGGGATCGGCGTCGCCCCGGGGCGGTGTCATCGGCTTTTGCATGCGGCGCCCTTCAGGGGTGCGAGAGGAGCGAGATGCGGACCAAGCGACTCAATCTGGTCGATATGGCCTGGCTGCGGGTGGAATCGGCGCGCGCGCCGATGCACGTCGGCGGCCTGCTGACCTTCCACAAGCCGGCGGATGCGCCGGCGGACTTCTGCCAGCAGGTCGTCGATGCCTGGCGCAGCCACAGCGCGGCCTACCGGCCGTGGAACCAGCGGCTGCGTCCCGGTCGGTTCAACTATCTGTCGCCCGAATGGGAGCTGCTCGACACCATCGACGTCGACTATCACTTCCGCCATTCCGCGCTGCCCGCGCCGGGCGGCGAGCTGGAGCTCGGCACGCTGACCTCGCGCCTGCACAGCCATCCGCTGGATTTCTCGCGTCCGCCCTGGGAATGCCATCTGATCGAGGGGCTGGAGAACGAGCGCTTCGCGATCTACCTCAAGATGCACCATTCCCTGATCGACGGTGTCGCCGGCATGCGGCTGCTGGCGCGCGCGCTGGCGGAGACGCCGGACGAGCCCGAGCGGCCGCCGTTCTGGGCCATCGAGCCGAAGCAGCGGCGCTGGAAGAAGGCGCCTGAGGAGACGCCGCCGGGGCTGTATCGCGCCGTGGCCGAACTGACCTCGGGCGCCCGCGAGCAGGTCACCTCGCTGCCCGGCTTCGCCAGCGTTCTGCGCGACATGCTCAGTGCCGCGCGTTCGAAGACGCGCAGCCTCGGCCTGCCCTTCGCCGCGCCGCAGTCGATCCTCAACGGCCGGATCGACGCCACCCGGCGCTATGCGACCCAGCTCTATCCGCTGTCCGAGCTGCGCATGCTGGCGCGGGCCGCGGGCGTGTCCGTCAACGACATCGTGCTCACCATCTGCGGCACCGCGCTGCGCCGCTATCTGCGCGAGCTGGGCGAACTGCCGGCCAAGCCGCTCACCGCCGGGATCCCGGTGTCCGTGCGCCCGGCCGACGACGAGGATTGCGGCAACGCCATCACCTTCATCATCGCGAGCCTGGCCACGGACGTGGCCGACATTCGCGAGCGGCTCGAGATCGTGTCCGCCTCCACGCGCCAGGCCAAGCAGAACCTGGAGAAGCTCTCGGCCGCCGCGATCACCCAGTACACGGTCGCGCTCATGGCGCCCTACGTGCTGTCGCTGGTCTCGGGCATGGCCGGGCGTACCCGGCCGGTGTTCAACGTCACGGTCTCCAACGTGCCGGGCCCGCGCAAGCCGCTCTACATCCGCGGTGCGCGCATGGAGGCCTTCTATCCCACCTCGCTGGTCACCCACGGCCAGGCGCTGAACATCACCGTGCACGGCTATGCCGACACCATGGGCTTCGGTTTCATCGGCTGTCACGACAGCCTGCCTTCGATGCAGAACGTCGCGGTCTATGCCGGCGAGGCGATGGCGGAACTCAAGGCGCTCTATCTGGACGGCGCCGGCGACGCGCCGCGACGCAAGCAGCCGAGCCGGCGCTCGCCGCGCGGCTGAGGTCGCGCGGCCGGGCGGCCGGTCCCGAACCCCGGCCTAGGCAGGCGGCGTGCGTTCCGGCCACGCGTGGCCCCGTATCGCCGTGCCGAGGCACCGCAACCGCGCGCCACCGGCCGGCTGGAACGTGCGTTCGGGGCGGCCGGTGCTCGTGGGGCCGGCCTGCGCCGAGCACGTCGGTTCGATTGCGAAAGGCGCGACGCTGGCCGGGGTACCCGACTGCGCCGCCGAGTCCGGGCAGCCCGGGCGCGGTGGCGACGCCCCGGCGGCCGCCGATCGATATGTCGATGCACGCACGCGGCCGGACGGTCGTCGGGGCCGAGCGCGGTCCGGGGGAATGCCTCGTCGCCGCCCCGCGCCGCATCGGGGTGTCGCCGTGCCGCGGCAGCCGGGTCGAGACGGTATCGGTGTATCATGCGGTCGACCGTCGACCGAATATGCGGGCGTCATCGCGGTCACGGAAGGTTCTTGCTCCGCGTCCCGGCCTTCGGGATCGCGGCCGGGAACCCCGCGATGCTCGGCGGCCTCGTGGCCGACCACGCCACGACAGCGAGCTGCGCCGGCGCCGGACATCGCCGGGTTTTATCGCGATCCGGTGTCATCGGCGACGCCGGGCGAGGTCGGCACGCATGACGGTGCGGGGTCGCGCCCGCGTTAAGAAACGGGAACGGACATGCCCCTGGTACTCCTCATCGTCGACCTGCCGGCAGCCTATCGGCAACGGATCGCCGACCGTTACGAGCTGGCGTGCCTCGCCCCGGGCGAGATCGTGCCCGACAATCCGCTGTGCCGGCGCGCGGCGGTGGTCTGGACCAACGGCATGGTGGGGCTGTCCGATGCCGCCATGGCGGCGCTGCCGGCGCTGGAGATCATCGTCTGCCAGGGCGTGGGCCATGACGGCGTGGACCGGGCGGCGGCGCAGCGGCGCGGCATTCCGGTGGTGGCGGGGCGCGGCGTGAACAGCACCACCGTGGCCGACCACGCGATGGCGCTGCTGCTGTCGCTGCTGCGCCGCGTGCCGCACTACGATCGCTGCGTGCGTGACGGCCAGTGGCTGGCCGTGCGCGAGCTGGAGCCGGTGCTGACCGGCCGTCGGGTGGGCATTCTGGGCTTCGGCCGCATCGGCCGCCTGATCGAACGACGGCTGCAGGGATTCGACTGCGAGATCGTCTATCACGCCCGGCGCCCGGCCGAGGCCAGGGTGGCCGACTACGCCGCCTCGCCGATCGAGCTGGCCGAGCGCTGCGAGCTGCTCGTGCTCTGCTGCCCCGGCGGGCCGGCGACGCACCATCTGGTCGATGCGGCGGTGCTCGAGGCGCTGGGCCCGAACGGCTGTGTGGTCAACGTCGCCCGCGGTTCGGTGGTCGACACCGAGGCGCTGGTCACGGCGCTCGAGAACGAGCGCATCGCCGGGGCGGCGCTGGACGTCATCGAGGGCGAGCCCGACGTGCCCGCGGCCTGTCGTACCCTGCCCAATCTCATCTGTACGCCCCACGTCGGCGGCCTGTCGGCGGTCGCATTCGACGAGATGGTGACCCAGGGGCTGGCTAGCCTCGCGGCCCATTTCGCCGGCGACGACTCGTTGCCCGGGCAGGTGACGCCCTGAGGGCGGATCCGCGCCGGCGGGGTGCTCAGCCGTTGCCCGGCGGCCCCCCGGGCTGCAGTCGCTGGAGGGCGCCGGCGTAGCCCGAGAAGCGCTGCGCCAGATGTTCCAGGATGGGCGCGATGTCCAGCTCCCGCGCCAGACGATGGTCGGCGGCGCGTTGGTAGGCGCTGCAGCCCATGTCGCGGTAGTAGTCGAGCCCGAGCGCACTGCGCCCGTAGCGCTGGCGGTGTTCGATCCAGCCGCGGCCGATGCCGGCGAGATACAGCGCATAGTTGCCCATGTGCGCGTGCACCAGAAACTGCCGTTCGGGCCCGCTTTCCGCGGCTTCGGCCATGAGGTCGACGAGATACTCGAAGGTCTCGTGCTCGCCGGGCTGGATGCGGTAGAGCCGGTCGGTGCGCACGAACAGACTCAGGAGATTGGCGAGATAGCGCTGCACGCGCCGCTGCAGATAGGTGCGCGGCCGTGGCAGGTGGCGGCGCAGCAGCACGTGGAAATACAGCTGGGGCGAGATGTCGAGCCAGCCGCCGGCCGCACCGGTGACCTGCCGATAGACCGCCTCGCCCTCGATCAGCGCCTCCACCGCCGGCGAGGCGCCCGGGGCGAGCAGGCTGTCGTCGTCGCTCGGGTGGCCGGCGGCGGCGAGCAGGAAGGCGATATCGCCGGGCCGCGGCCAGATCGCGTCGGCGTGGGCGAAATCCGGCACCCGCGGGACCGGCGGCCGGTTGGCGTCCGGGCGGGCGGCATCCGCGCCGCGCCGCGCGCTGCTGAAATCCACGGGTACGATCTTGTCGCTCATCGAAAGCCCTCCGGTGGCCCTGTCCGCATTCTTGCGCACTGGGCGCGGCTTGCCCAGCGCGCGGCGCCCGGACCGGCGCCGATTGGGAGGCCGAATCCCGGGGCGGGGCCGCCCGGTCACGGCGGGTTCGCCTCGAAACGCTATACTGACGCGGCAATGGACCTGACTTCGCAACCATGCGCCCCCTCGGGCGCGAGCCGCCTGGTATGACCGACAACGCCTCTGACGCGTCCCGGGCCGAACCCCGGGGCGGACACAACTTCCTGCGCCAGCTGATCGCCGATCAGATCGCCCGCGGCGAGCACCACGGCGAGGTGGTGACGCGCTTTCCGCCCGAGCCCAACGGCTATCTGCACATCGGCCACGCCAAGTCGATCTGCCTGAATTTCGGGCTGGCCGAACACTTCGGCGGCAAGTGTCGGCTGCGCTTCGACGACACCAATCCCGAGAAGGAGGAGCAGGAGTACATCGACTCGATCCAGGCGGACGTGCACTGGCTGGGCTTCGACTGGGAAGGCGCGGTGCGCTTCACCTCCGACTACTTCGATACGCTCTACGACTACGCGCTGCACCTGATCGAGCAGGGCCATGCCTATGTCGATGAACTGAGTTCCGAGCAGGCGCGCGAATACCGCGGCGACTGGAACACCCCGGGTACCGACAGCCCCTATCGCGAGCGCAGCGTCGAGGACAATCTGGCCGCCTTCGAGAAGATGCGGGCCGGCGGCTTCGCCGAGGGCGAGGCCGCCCTGCGCGCGAAGATCGACATGGCCGCCGGCAACATGAATCTGCGCGACCCGATCATCTATCGCGTGCGCCACGCCGCGCACCACCAGACCGGCGACGCCTGGTGCATCTATCCGTCCTACGACTTCGCCCATGGCCAGTCGGACGCGATCGAGGGCGTGACCCACTCGATCTGCACGCTCGAGTTCGAGGACCATCGGCCGCTGTACAACTGGTTCATCGAGCACTTGCCGGTGCCCGCGCGGCCGGTCCAGTACGAATTCGGCCGGCTGCATCTGAACTACACCATCACCAGCAAGCGCCGGCTCCGGCGGCTCATCGATGCCGGCATCGTCGACGGCTGGGACGATCCGCGGATGCCGACGCTGTCGGGCATCCGCCGGCGCGGCTACACCCCGGCCTCGATCCGCGCCTTCTGCGAGACCGTGGGCGTGTCGCGCTCGGACGGCGTGGTCGACACCGCGGTGCTGGAGAACGCGGTCCGCGACGATCTCAACCACAACGCGCCGCGCGCGATGTGCGTGATGGACCCGCTCAAGCTGGTCATCACCAACCTCCCCGAGGAGGCGGTCGAGATGCTCGCCGCCCCGGGCCACCCGAACCGCGACGATCTGCCCGCGCGCACGCTGCCGTTCACGCGCGAGGTCTTCATCGAGAAGGCCGACTTCCGCGAGTCGGCGAACAAGAAGTACAAGCGCCTGGTGCTCGGCAAGCGGGTGCGGCTGCGCAACGCCTATGTCGTCGAGGCCACGGACGTGGTCCGCGACGACGCCGGCGAAGTGATCGAAGTCCATTGCCGCTACGATCCGGACACCCTCGGCGACAACCCCGCCGACGGCGTCAAACCGCGGGGCGTGATCCACTGGGTCTCGGCCAGCCACGGCCGGCGGGCGCTGGTGCGCGCCTACGACCGGCTGTTCGCGACTCCGAATCCCGGCCGCGAGACGGGCGATTTTCTGGACGATCTCAACCCGGCCTCGCTCGAGGTCCACGCCGGCTGCTGGATCGAGCCCGGCCTGGCCGAGGTCGAGGCCGAGCAGCGTGTCCAGTTCGAGCGCATCGGCTATTTCGTGGCCGATCGCTTCGATCACCTGCCCGGGGCGCCGGTGTTCAACCGGGTGGTGCCGCTGCGCGACAGCTGGTCGAAGATCGACGACGGCCGCTGAGGGCTGTGCCGATGCCTCGCGCCACGGCGCCGACGGACTGGGCCGCCTGCGAGCGCGAACTCGCCGCGGGTGCGGCCGCGCTCGGCCTCGAGCTGGGCACGGGCGTGCGCGCGCGGTTGCTGGATTATCTCGCCGAACTGGCCAACTGGAACGCCACCCACAACCTCACGGCCGTACGCGAGCCGCGGGCGATGGTGGCCCGGCATCTGCTCGATAGCCTGGCCGTGCTCGAGGCGGTGACGGGCCCGCGGCTGGCGGATGTAGGCACCGGCGCCGGGCTGCCGGGGCTGGTGATCGCGCTGGCGCGGCCGGAGATCGCGGTCACGCTGATCGAGTCGAGCGCGAAGAAGGCGGCCTTTTTGCGTCACGTTCGCCGACGTTTGCAGCTCGCCAACGTCGAGGTCGTGCGGGCCCGCGTGGAGGCCCATGCGCCCGCGACCGGTTTCGATTGCGTCATCTGCCGCGCCTTTGCCGCGGCGGACGACTGCCTGCGCCTGGCCGGCCATCTGGTGGGCCCGGGCGGGCGCTTCCTGCTGATGAAGGGGCGGGACCCGGCCGCGGAACTGGGGGCGCTGCCGCCGGCGTTCCGGCATCGCGAGACGCGCGCGCTGACGGTGCCCGGGCTGGATGCCGCGCGGCATCTGGTCGTTCTCGAGCCCGTTCGGGCCTGATCGCTGCCCGGATGCGCGCGCGCCGGGCCGCCCGGGTCGGCGCGCGGGTCGCATCGTGCTTTAGGATACGCGCTCATGAGCAACATCATCGCCATCGCCAATCAGAAGGGCGGCGTCGGCAAGACCACGACCGCGATCAATCTGGCCGCCGCGCTCGCCGAGGCGGAGCAGCGGGTGCTGCTCGTCGATATGGACGCCCAGGGCAACGCGACCATGGGCGTGGGCGTCGACAAGAACGCGCTCGAGGCCACGGTCTGCGATTTCCTGCTCGGCGACAAGGGCGTGGCCGAGGCCCTGGAGGTCGTGCTCGACGGCGCGTTCTATCTGCTGGGCGCCAACGGCGACATGACCGCCGCCGAGGTCGGTCTGCGCGATCGGCGCAACGGCCGTCTCGCGCTCAAGCACGCGATCGCCGAGATCTCGGACAGCTTCGACTATGTCGTCGTCGACTGCCCGCCGGCCCTGTCGATGCTCACGATCAACGCGCTGGCCGCCGCGCGCGGCGTCATCATACCCATGCAGTGCGAGTACTACGCGCTGGAGGGGCTGTCGGCGCTGCTGGAGACGATCGAGAGCGTGCGCCAGATGATGAATCCCGAGCTGACCATCGAGGGCGTGCTGCGCACCATGTACGACGCCCGCAACCGCCTGACCGGGGACGTCTCCAATCAATTGATCGAGTATTTCGGCGATGCGGTCTACGAGACCGTGATCCCGCGCAACGTGCGGCTGGCGGAGGCGCCGAGTTACGGCCTGCCGATCATGCATTACGATAACGCCGCAACCGGGGCCGCGGCCTATCGTGCGCTGGCCGCGGAGATCCTCGGCCGCGACGACAGCGAGATCGTCGGGGCCCCCCAATCCGGCGCGCGGCGCGCGGTGTCGTCGCTGTTCGGTCGGCGGCGGCGCGCGCGCTAGCGGTCTCATCGGGAAGACGCAGTTATGGCACAGAAGAAACGCGGGCTCGGCCGGGGGCTGGAGTCGCTGCTGTCCAAGGACCTCGAGGAGGCCGCCGAGGCCGGCGTCGCCGCCGAGCTCACCGAGGTCGGCCTCGACGCGCTTAGGCCGGGCCGCTATCAGCCGCGCCGCGACATGGACGCCGAGGCGCTGGAGTCGCTCGCGCAGTCGATCCGCTCGCAGGGCGTGGTCCAGCCGCTGGTCGTGCGCGACACCGGCGACGGCTACGAGATCGTGGCCGGTGAGCGCCGCTGGCGGGCCGCGCGGCTGGCCGGGCTGGAGACGGTGCCGGTGGTCGTGCGGGCGCTGCCCGACGAGACCGCGATGGCCGTCGCGCTCATCGAGAACATCCAGCGCGAGGATCTCAATCCGCTGGAAGAGGCCGAGGCGCTGCGCCGGCTGATCGAGGAATGCGGCCTGACCCATGCCGCCTGCGCCGAGGCGGTGGGTCGTTCGCGCGCGGCGGTGTCGAATCTGCTGCGCCTGGCCGAGCTGGTGCCCGAGGCCCAGGCGCTGCTGCGCAGCGGCGACATCCAGATGGGGCACGCGCGGGCACTGCTCGGTGCGCCGGCCGCGCTGCAGGCCGATCTCGCGGCCCGGGTGGCCGCCCGTCAGCTGACCGTCCGCCAGACCGAGGCGCTCGTGGCCTCGGCCATGGCCGAGGACGATGACGGCGAGACGGCGCCACGCCAGAGCAACCGGCTGGTGCGCTTCGAGCGCGAGCTCGGGGATACGCTCGGCGCCCGCGTCACCGTGCGCTCGCAGCGGGGCGGTCGGGCCCGTGTGGTGATCGACTACGCCAGTGCCGGCGAGCTGGAAGCGCTGCTGGAACGGCTCAAATAATCGGCATTTGCCTGTATCAGGCAGCTTTTTGCTGCAATTGACCTTCGTTTTTCCTTTGTCTATAGTCCGTCGAGCGCCGTGACCGACACGAGGAGAGAATGTGTCGGGACGGTCGCCGCGGTGGGGGATTCTCTAAGATGAACCGGCCACGTCTGCGTCACATGAGTCTCGCGTTCGCGGTGCTCGGGGCGCAGCTGACCATGGGGCTCGTGTGTGCCGCCGGCTTCGGCGGGTTGCGCGGGGCCGACGCTGCAGCGGCTGCCTTTTTCGGCGCGATCGTTGCCGCAGTGCCCGGTTTCTGGATGGCGCTCTGGATGCTTCCGCGCCGTCGGGCGATCGATGCACGCAAGATGGCTCGCGCCTTCTACATGGGCGAGTTCGGAAAACTCGGATTGACCGTAGGGCTGTTTTTCGCGGCAGCCCTTTTGTTTGGTCAGCAGTTTCTGCCGCTGCTCGTCACCTACGTGGCCTGTCTGGCGTGCTACTGGCTGGCCCTGATGATGACGCGATAGGTCGTCGGCGAACGCGCCGCGGGTTCGACAGAGGCTTGGATCGAGGAACAATCGCATGGCCAGTGCCGAAGAGGGCGGCAGCACCGCCACCCAGTACATCCAGCACCATCTGACGAACCTCAAGTTCGATCTGAGCAGCATGCAGATCGACGGGCACGCCAGTGGCTTCTGGGTGCTGAACGTTGATAGTCTGTTCTTCTCGATCGTGCTGGGTGTGTTCTTCCTGTACTTCTTTCGGCTGGCGGCCAAGAAGGTCACGGCCAGCGAGCCGAGCGGGCTGCAGAACTTCGTGGAGATGGTGGTCGATTTCACCGATACCCAGGTGCGCGACATCTATCACGGGGACTCGAAGCTGATCGCGCCGCTGGCGCTGACCATCTTCGTCTGGGTCTTCCTGATGAACTTCATGGACCTGATCCCGGTGGACGCGCTGCCGGCGGCGGCCCATGCCAGCGGCATCGAGTATCTCAAGGTCGTGCCCACCACCGATCTGAACATCACCTTCGGGCTGTCGATCTCGGTGTTCCTGCTGATGATGTTCTACGGCATCAAGGTCAAGGGCGGCGTGGGCTTTCTCAAGGAGACGCTGACGCATCCCTTCGGCCCCTGGCTGGCGCCGTTCAACTTCATGCTGTTCCTGGTGGAGACGATCGCCAAGCCGGTGTCGCTGTCGCTGCGACTGTTCGGCAACCTCTATGCCGGCGAACTGATCTTCATCCTGATCGCCACATTCACGCTGGGCGCGGGCGCGAGCCTGCTCGCGATCCCGATGTTCATCCTGCAGGTCCTGCTCGGTGTCGGCTGGGCCATCTTCCATATCCTGGTCATCACGCTGCAGGCCTATATCTTCGGCATGCTCACGATCGTGTATCTGAGCATGGCGCAGCAGGATCACTAGTCGACCAACCCACTGACCCCACTGACTCGTAAACGGAGAGTAGAAAATGCAACAAGCCATTGCTGACGTTCAGGGCATGACCGCCATCGCCGTCGCGATCCTGATTGGCTTCGGCGCCATCGGTACCGCGCTGGGCTTCGGTCTGCTGGGCGGCAAGTTCCTCGAAGGCCTTGCGCGCCAGCCCGAAATGGCCCCGATGCTGACCGGGCGCATGTTCCTGATCGCCGGCCTGCTGGACGCCGTGTCCATGATCGGTGTCGGTATCGCCCTGTTCCTGACGTTCGCCAACCCCTTCGTGGCGGCTGTGCAGTCGGCGGGCGGCGCTTAAGTCGCGGACTTTTTCGCCACCGCCTTGAGTCGAGTTAAGCAAGCCCGGGGTAACCCATGAGCATCAATGCCACACTGCTGGCCCAGATGATCGTCTTCGCGATCTTCGTCTGGTTCACCATGAAGTTCGTATGGCCGCCGATCATGCAGGCCATGCGGGACCGTCAGAAGCGGATCAGCGAAGGTCTGGCGTCCGCGGAGCGCGGCGTTCGCGAGCTCAACGAGGCGACCGCCAAGGCCGAGGAAATGGTCGGCAAGGCACGCGAGCAGTCGCAGGAGATCCTGTCCAACGCTCAGCGTCAGGCCAACGAGACCCTCGATCGGGCGCGCGACGAAGCGCGTGCGGAAGGCGATCGAATCGTCGCCGCAGCCCGAGAGGAGGTCGACCAGGCGGTCGCCTCGGCCAAGGAGGACCTGCGGCGCGAGGTCGGCGAGCTGGCCGTCGTCGGCGCGGAGCGCATTCTCAAGCGCGAGATCGACGCCAAAGCGCACAACGACATCATCGACGATCTCGTCACGGAGATCCGCTAAGCCATGGCCGAGATCCAGACGCTGGCACGGCCCTATGCGGAGGCCGTCTTCGAGATCGCACAGGCCGGAGGCACGCTGGATGCGTGGTCCAACGCGCTGGCCGCGCTCTCGGCCGTGGTCCGCAATCCGGACGTGGCTGCGGTGCTCGACAATCCCGAGATCGACGATCGCGTGCTGGCCGATGCCATCATCGGCATCGCGGACGACGACCTCAACGACGGGGCACGCAATCTCGTGCGTCTGCTGGTCGAGAATTCCCGGCTCCGTCTGGTGCCCGACATCGCCGACCAGTTCGAGTCGCTCAAGGCCGAGGCCGAGAACCGGGTCGACGTGAGCGTGACCTCCGCCGTCGAGTTCTCGGACGACCAGCAGGCCGCGCTCGCGCAGTCGCTCGAGCAGCGGCTGGCGCGCACCGTGCGCCTGAGCTTCGAGCGCGATGAGAGCGTGATCGGCGGCGCGGTCATCCGGGCGGGCGATCTGATCATCGACGGGTCGCTGCGCGCCCAGCTCGAGCGCATGCGGCAGTCACTGGCGCACTAAGCCCGGCTCTTACAGGCGATCATCCGCCGGCGGCAGGCGCCGCGGCGACAAGGACACAGAGGACAAGGTCAATGCAACTCAATCCGTCGGAAATCTCAGACCTGATCAAGAAGCGGATCGAAAACTTCGATTCCGTCACCGAGTCGCGCAACGTCGGCACGCTGGTCAGCCTGGCGGACGGCATCGCCCGCATTCACGGGCTGGCCGACGCCATGCAGGGTGAGATGCTCGAATTCCCGGGCGGCACCTACGGTATCGCGCTCAACCTCGAGCGCGATTCGGTCGGCGCGGTGCTCATGGGCGAGTACACCCACATCTCGGAGGGCTGCGAGGTCAAGACGACCGGCCGTATTCTCGAGGTGCCCGTCGGCGACGAGCTGCTGGGTCGCGTGGTCGATCCGCTCGGCATTCCGATCGACGGCAAGGGCGAGCTGGGCACGACCCAGACCGCGCCGATCGAAAAGGTTGCGCCGGGTGTGATCGAGCGTCAGTCGGTCGACCAGCCGGTGCAGACCGGCCAGAAGTCGATCGACGCCATGATTCCGATCGGCCGCGGCCAGCGCGAGCTGATCATCGGTGACCGTCAGATCGGCAAGACCGCGATCGCGATCGACACGATCATCAATCAGAAGAACAGCGGCATCAAGTGCATCTACGTCGCCATCGGGCAGAAGAACAGCTCGATCGCGGCGGTGGTGCGCAAGCTCGAGGAACAGGGCGCGATGGATCACACCATCGTCGTAGCTGCAGGCGCGGCGATCTCGCCGGCGCTGCAGTACATCGCCCCGTACGCCGGCTGTTCCATGGGCGAGTTCTTCCGAGACAAGGGCGAGGATGCGCTGATCGTCTTCGACGATCTGTCCAAGCAGGCGGTGGCCTATCGTCAGATCTCGCTGCTGCTGCGCCGGCCGCCGGGTCGCGAGGCCTTCCCCGGCGACGTGTTCTACCTTCATTCGCGTCTGCTCGAGCGCGCGTCACGCATCAACGCCGATTATGTGGAAGAGCTCACCGACGGCGAGGTCAAGGGCAAGACCGGCTCGCTGACGGCGCTGCCGATCATCGAGACGCAGGCGGGCGACGTCTCCGCGTTCGTGCCGACAAACGTGATCTCCATCACCGACGGTCAGATCTATCTCGAGGCCGACATGTTCAACTCCGGCATTCGGCCGGCGGTGAACGCGGGTCTGTCGGTCTCGCGCGTGGGTGGCTCGGCCCAGACCAAGATCATCAAGAAGTTGGGTGGCGGCATTCGCCTTGCGCTGGCGCAGTACCGCGAACTCGCCGCCTTCGCCCAGTTCGCCTCGGATCTGGATGCCGCCACCCGCAAGCAGCTGGAGCACGGCGAGCGCGTCACGCAGCTGATGATCCAGAAGCAGTACCAGCCGCTGTCGGTCGCGCTGATGGCCGCTTCGCTGTTCGCCGCCGAGAAGGGCTATCTCGACGACGTCAACGCCGACAAGGTCACCGATTTCGAAGCTTCCCTCCATCAGTACATGGAGACGGAGCAGAAGGAGTTGATGGACCAGATCAACGAGACCGGCGACTACGGCGACGAGGTCGAGGAGTCCCTGCACAAGGCGCTGAAACAGTTCAAGGAGACGCACACCTGGTAACGACACCGGGCGTCTTTTTGGCATCGTTTAACGGAGTTTCCGAATGGCCGGCGCAAAGGAAGTCAAGGGCAAGATCAAGAGCGTAGAGAATACGCAGAAGATCACCAAGGCGATGGAGATGGTCGCCGCATCGAAGATGCGCAAGGCCCAGGAGCGCGTCGAGGCGGCGCGGCCCTATGCGGAGAAGATCCGTCGCACCATCGGGCATCTGTCCGAGGCCAACCCGGACTTCGAGCATCCGTTCATGGTCGAGCGCGAGGTCAATCGCGTCGGCATGATCGTCATCTCGACCGACCGGGGGCTCTGTGGCGGTCTCAACATCAACCTGTTCCGGCAGGTGCTGGCGGAGATGCGTCACTGGGAAGAGCGCAACGTGCCGGTCGAGCTCGTGGTCATCGGCCGCAAGGCGGCGTCGTTCTTCCGGCGGCTGACCGACATCAAGGCCGAGGTCGTGGATCTGGGCGATCGCCCGCACATCGACGACCTGATCGGCACCATCAAGGTGATGCTGGACGACTACCGGGAAGGCAACGCCGACCGGCTGTTCCTGATGGGCAACCGCTTCGTCAACACGATGACCCAGAAGCCGGAGAGCCAGCAGTTGCTGCCGGTGCAGCCGGCGGATGACAACGACCTGCCCGATCACTGGGACTACATCTACGAGCCGGAACCGGCCGAGCTGCTCGAGGACATCCTCGTGCGCTACGTGGAGGCCCAGGTCTATCAGGGTGTGGTGGAGAACGTCGCCTGCGAGATGGCGGCGCGCATGGTCGCGATGAAGTCGGCCTCCGACAACGCGGGCGACATCATCGACGACCTCCAGCTGGAGTACAACAAGCAGCGCCAGGCCGCGATCACCCAGGAGCTTTCGGAGATCGTGGCGGGCGCCGCCGCCGTGTCGTAGCCCGGGCGCGGCAATCAACGCATTCAAGAGACATACCGGCAGCCCGAGCGCTGCCCATGTGAGGAATCGGAAATGAGTAGCGGTAAAGTCGTACAGATCATCGGTCCGGTCGTGGACGTGGAATTCGATCGCGAATCGTTGCCCAACATCCATGACGCGCTGATCCTCAAGGAAAAGGACCTGGTGCTCGAGGTCGAGCAGCAGATCGGTGACGGCGTCGTGCGCTGCATTGCCATGGGCGTGACCGAGGGGCTGACCCGCGGCGGCACCGTCGAGAACACCGGCGCGGCGATCTCGGTGCCCGTCGGTCAGAAGACGCTCGGCCGCATCATGAACGTCCTCGGTCATCCGATCGACAAGGCGGGCGACATCGGTGCAGACCAGACCGCGCCGATCCATCGTGAGCCGCCGACGTTCGAGGAGCAGGCCGGCAGCCAGGAGCTGCTCGAGACCGGCATCAAGGTCATCGACCTGCTCTGCCCCTTCGCCAAGGGCGGCAAGGTCGGCCTGTTCGGCGGCGCCGGCGTGGGCAAGACCGTCAACATGATGGAGCTCATCCGCAACATCGCGGCAGAGCATTCCGGCTATTCGGTGTTCGCGGGCGTCGGCGAGCGGACCCGTGAGGGCAACGATTTCTACTACGAGATGCAGGAGTCGCAGGTCATCGACAAGGTCGCCCTGGTCTACGGCCAGATGAACGAGCCGCCGGGCAACCGTCTGCGCGTGGCGCTCACCGGCCTGACCATGGCCGAGTTCTTCCGCGACGAAGGCCGCGACGTCCTGCTGTTCATCGACAACATCTATCGTTACACGCTGGCCGGCACCGAGGTCTCGGCGTTGCTGGGCCGCATGCCCTCCGCCGTGGGCTATCAGCCGACACTGGCCGAGGAGATGGGCCTGCTGCAGGAGCGCATCACCTCGACCAAGACCGGCTCGATCACCTCCGTGCAGGCGGTCTACGTGCCCGCGGACGACCTGACCGACCCGTCGCCGGCCACCACCTTCGCGCATCTGGACGCCACCGTCGTGCTGGCTCGCTCGATCGCGGAGCGCGGCATCTATCCGGCGGTGGATCCGCTGGACTCGACCTCGCGCCAGCTCGACCCGAACGTGATCGGCCAGGAGCACTACCAGACCGCACGCGATACCCAGCAGACGCTGCAGCGCTATCGCGAGCTCAAGGACATCATCGCCATTCTGGGCATGGACGAGCTCTCCGAAGAGGACAAGCTGTCGGTCTCCCGCGCCCGTAAGATCGAGCGCTTCCTGTCGCAGCCGTTCTTCGTGGCCGAAGTGTTCACCGGCGCGCCCGGCAAGTACGTGCCGCTGTCCGAGACCATCCGTGGTTTCCGTGGCATTGTCGACGGCGACTACGATCATCTGCCCGAGCAGGCCTTCTACATGGTCGGCACCATCGACGAAGCCGTGAAGAAGGGCGAGGACATGGACAAGCAGGCGGCCTAGGGCCGTCTTGGATCGCGCATCGGCGCGCGGCCGTACGGGCCGCGCGCGCCACAGGGCAGGGTTATGAAAATACATGTCGACGTTGTGAGCGCGGAAGGCGAGATCTATTCGGGATCCGCCTCCATGGTGTTCGTCGCCGCCGAACTCGGCGAGGTCGGCATCGCGCCGCGACACGCGCCGCTGTTGACGCGGATGCGCCCCGGTCAGGTACGCGTGCAGCAGGAAGGCCAGGACGAGGTCACGTTCTTCGTCTCGGGCGGGGTGCTTGAGGTGCAGCCGCATCTGGTCACCGTGCTCGCGGACACCGTGGAGCGCGCCGCGGACATCGACGAGGCCGAGGCCGAGAAGGCCAAGAAGCGCGCCGAAGAGGCGATGTCCGAGGCGCACGACCGCGTCGATATGGCACGGGCTCAGGCGGAGCTCGCCGAAGCCGCGGCACGGCTGAGCATTGTCCAGAAGCTGCGTTCGGGCCACTGACGCATCGCGCGCCCTGAGCGCGCTTTTCACAATACGCGTCAACTATCGGCGCTAACTTGCGGTTTCAGCGAATCGCGACTAGATTGGTGCGCTGCAGCGATCCACCGTGCCGATCCATCATCCGCGTCATGCTCCGCGTCGTCCCACACCGTATCGGTCCGGCTCTGCTGGCAGGGCTGATCATGGTTTGCGCGACGAGCGCCGGCGCCGCGCCACCACAGACGATCTCACCGTTCGTCTCTGCGTCGCTCAATCGCACGGTCCACGGCCAGGCGCGGGACTTCGATCTCTCCTTGGCCGGGCGGAATCTTGGCCATGCGCGGGCGTTCGCCGGTCTGGATGCGCTGAGCAACGCCAGTCAGCAGTACCTGACGAGCGGGCTCCAGTGGCGTTCGGATGTCGTCGGGACGCCCGTCGTTCGCATGTCGGCGCTCCGGACCGAGAGTCGCAGCGGTGAGCTCGGCCGCAGCCAAACCCTGATGCGCGCGGCCAACCGGCTGGACCTCGGCGAACGCTGGTTTCTGCCCACGCTCGAAACGGAAGTCGCTCAGGTGAGCAACAGCCGGATGGCTGATGCCCCGACGCTGGGCGGTCGCGCGGCGCGCCTGGCTCTGGCCGAAACCTTCGACACCCAGAGTTATCGTCTCGGCTTCTTCCAGGCGGATCCGACCTTCAACGCCCTCGGGAGTTCGGTACGTGCCGGCGATGCGGGCTTCGAAGTCGGCGGCAGCCAGGCCGTCGGCGGCGATTGGGAATTGTCGCAGACGCTGCGCCTGCATCAGGCGACCGCGCTGCGATCGCAGGCCGGGCTGGTACAGGAATGGCGGCTGTCGCGGAACGCGCGGCTCACTGACATCGGCCGCCCTTGGCGGTTCAGCGCGCAAGTCGGCAACCCCGGTCTGGGCACGCACGCGGGCCATGCGCCGATGGCACTGCAGTTGCTGGTGCCAACCGTACGCGTCAGCGACTGGCGTCTGGATACGAGCGTCGGCTGGTACGACCCGGTGATGGCCGCGCCCGGCGGCTTGCCGGTCAGCGGCTCGATGTGGCGGGTCTCGGCCACGCGCGGACTCAGCCTGGGCGGTCTGTCGGCGGAAGTCTCGCCGAGATTCGCCGTCGGTGGCAGTCGTTTCGACGATCGGGAATACGGTGGCCGCGCCGGCTTCACGCTGGGGCTCGCGGATCGGATCGATCGTGTCGACCTGAGCGTGGATTATCTCAGCGACGGCTGGGGCGCGACGCCGGAGGACGACGGCGATGTGCAGCTGATGCTCAACTACAGCCAGAGCACGGCCGCCCTCGTCCCGCGACTCCACTCGATGGCTCGCGCCCTGCGCCTGCCGTGGGTGCCGCGCTATTGAGCGGCGCGCGCCCTTCGAATCGACGAATTTGTTAGATTGAGCGCTGAATCCGGCGGAGCCGAGTCGATCGCGCCGCGGGTATGCGGGGGGCCACACATCATTGGAGTGTCGAATGAAAAGGCGTTGGTCACGTGGCCTGCTGTGGGGGTGTGTCGTGTTCGGTCTGGCGGCGATCGCGCCGCTGTCGATCGCGCAGGATTCGTCCGCTGCCGCCGAGCAGGGCCAGAGCGGCGATGGCTCGGCGTCCGAGGCCGGCGCCACCGGAGAGGCGTTCGGCTACGAGGCGGTGGTGGCGAAGGCCAAGGCGCGGGCCGACAAGGCCTATGCCGCACCACCGAGCATTCCCGATTTTCTCAAGGAGCTGGACTGGGCCGGCCTCGACCGCATCCAGTTCAAGCGGGACCAGGCGCTGTGGCATGACAGCGACCGTCCGTTCGAGGCGATGTTCTATCATCCCGGCTCCTATTACACCCACCCGGTCTCGATTCGGCTGATCAATGCCAACGGCGAGGGCCGCTTCGCCTTCGACAAGAACCGGTTCAGCTATCCGGACGACCAGATGCGCGAGCGCATTCCGGATGACCTGGGCTATGCCGGCTTCAAGCTGCTGCATGAGCTCAACCACCCCGGGAAGATGGACGAGGTGCTGTCCTTTCTCGGCGCCTCGTATTTCCGTGGCCTCGGCGCCGACCAGCATTACGGCCTGTCGGCGCGCGGTCTGGCCATCGATACCGGGTCCAACGACGGCGAGGAGTTCCCGGCCTTCACCGACTTCTGGCTGGTGGAGCCGGCCGCGGGCGACGACACGATGACCGTGTTCGCGCTGCTGGACTCGCCGAGCGTGGCGGGCGCCTATCGCTTCGAACTTGACCCGGGCGATGCGACCGTGACGCACGTCGAGATGACGCTGTTCACGCGCAACGCGATCGACAAGCTCGGCATCGCGCCGCTGACCAGCATGTTCATGTGGGGCGAGAACAGCCTGTCCCGGCTCGACGACTATCGGCCGGAGGCGCACGATTCCGACGGCCTGCTGATATCGGCGGCCAACGGCGAATGGTTCTGGCGGCCGCTGGTCAATCCGCAGACGCTGTGGATGAATCAGTTCTCGGCGGAGAACGTCCGCGGTTTCGGGCTTTTGCAGCGGGATCGCGATTTCGATCACTACCAGGATCTGGACTACGAATACGAGCGGCGCCCGAATGCCTGGATCACGCCCGACGGCGACTGGGGCGCCGGGCGCCTCGAACTCGTCCAGATCCCCTCGGACAGCGAGGTCAACGACAACATCGCGCTGTACTGGATCCCGAAGGCGCCGGTCAAGGCCGGCCAGCGGCTGCACTACGCCTATGACATCAAGTGGAGCACCGAGGGCGTGGTCCCGAATTCGCTCGGCCACGCGCAGGCCTCGCGCATCGGCCGGGCTGCGACGGTGCCGGGCCAGCCGCGCAACACCATTCGCGTGGCGATCGAGTTCGTCGGCGGTGAGCTCGGCGGTCTTGAGGATTCCGCGGCCGTGCAGCCCCGGGTCAACGCGCTACGGGACGCCACCATCAACAACATTCAGGCGGTGCGCAATCCCCACACCGGCGGCTGGCGCCTGACGTTTCTGGTACCGACCGATTCGCTGGACTCGCCCCTCGAGCTGCGCGCCTACCTCGCCGGCAAGGAGGGTGGCGCGTTGACGGAGACCTGGAGCTACGCGCTCAAGCCGTGACCGATGCCGCCGCCAGCGCTGCGCCCCTCGCGGCCGTCGATGATTATCTCTCGCGTCTGAGGCTCGGCGACGCGCGCAGACGCGAGCTGCGGGCACGCGTCGTTGCGGACGCCCCGGCCGATCGGGCCGAGGCCCTCGACTGCCTGTACCGACATCTCGCGGCCACCTGCGACGAAGCGTCGGCCGACGGCCACGATCGTGACGTGGCCGCGCGCCTGGACGGCGCCTACCCGGGGCTGCGCTCGCGGGCGGCGGGCCGTTCGCGCGCCGGGCTGTTCCGCGGCGCATCGATGCCGGGCTTGAACCGGTGGCCCATGTCCCCGGCGGATGTGGATCGCCGCCCCTGGCGTTTCCTGTCCCGGGTCTGGCCGGGGCTGCGCCGGGCGCAGCGGCGCCTGCCACGGGCGGTGCCCAGCCGCCTGAAGTCGGTGGTGCGCCGGCGCCAGATCCTGCTCGCGCTGATGATCGCGCTGCCGGCCGCCGGAGCTGCAGCCTATATGGCCACGGTGCTGCCCCACCGCGGCGCCACGCTGCTCGAGGGCGTCATCCTGGGTGCCGCCTTTCTCCTGTTCGCCTGGATCCTCGTCGGCTTCTGGACGGCGTTGTCGGGGTTCTTCGTGCTCTGGCGCGGGGATCGCTATCTCGTGCGAGCCGAGCCGGAGGCCGTGCCCGACGACGGCGCCCGCACGGCGATCGTGATGCCCATCTACGAAGAGGACGTGTCACGAACCTTCGCGGGGCTGCGGGCGATCTACGAGTCGCTCGAGGCCACCGGTCGCCTCGACGGGTTCGATTTCTTCGTGCTCAGCGACTCGATCAAGCCGGACACCGTCGCCGCCGAGGAGCGGGCCTGGGCCGACGCCTGCCAGGGGCTCGACGCCTTCGGCCGGCTGTTCTATCGCCGTCGGCGCGCACGGGTGAAGCGCAAGAGCGGCAATCTGGCCGACTTCTGTCGGCGCTGGGGCGGCCATTATCGCTACATGATCGTGCTCGATGCCGATAGCATCATGACGGGTTCGACGCTCACGCAGCTGGTCGACCGGATGCAGGCCAACCCCGGCGCCGGCCTGATCCAGACGCCGCCGACCGCGGTCAATCGCTCCAGTCTGCTGGCGCGCGTGCAGCAGTTCGCGACCCGGGTCTACGGCCGCATGTTCGCGGCCGGCCTGCATTACTGGCACCTGGACAACGCCCACTACTGGGGCCACAACGCGATCATCCGGATCGCGCCGTTCATGGCCCATTGCGCGCTGCCGCGCCTGCCCGGCCGCGGCGCGCTGTCCGGCGAAATCCTGTCGCACGATTTCGTCGAGGCCGCGCTCATGCGGCGCGCCGGCTGGGGGGTCTATATCGCCTACGATCTGCCGGGCAGCTATGAAGAGGTCCCGCCCACGCTGCTCGAGGAACTCGGCCGCGATCGACGCTGGTGTCAGGGCAACATCCAGCATATCCGGCTGTTGTTCTCGGACAATCTCGCGCCCGCCCACCGCGCCCTGTTCGCCAACGGGGTGATGGCCTACACGTCGGCGGCGATCTGGTTCATCTTCCTGCTGCTGTCCAGCGGCGAGGCCGTGCTCGAGGCCTTGCGCACGCCGGACTATTTTCCGGTAGCCGGGGCGCTGTTCCCGCAGTGGCCGGTCTGGCAGCCGATCTGGGCCGTCAGCCTGTTCGTGGCGACGCTGATCGTGCTGTTCCTGCCCAAGATCCTGGGCATGGCCATGATCATCGCGCGGGGGCGTCAGGCCGATTTCGGCGGCGTCGGCAGCCTGATCGGCTCCACCCTGATCGAGATCGTGCTCACCTCGTTGCTGGCGCCGATCCGTATGCTGGCGCACACCCGGTTCGTGTTCACGACGCTGCTCGGCCGGCAGGTCAAATGGAACAGCCAGCAGCGAGCGGACGCCCAGGTGGCCTGGCTTAGGGCGCTGCGTTTTCATCTGCCGGGGATGGTGCTTGCCGCCGTATGGGGCGGGCTGCTGCTCTGGTACACGCCCGGTTTCGCGCCGTGGCTGGCACCGATCCTCGTGCCGCTGCTGATTGCGCCGGCGATCACCGTACTGACTTCGCGCACGGATCTCGGCGTCTGGCTGCGTGATCACGATCTGCAGTTGATCCCCGAGGAGCGCAATCCGCCCCCGGAGTTGTCGCGCCTGGTGGCGCTGCTCGCCGACGCCCCGGTGGAGCCCGATTTCGCCGCGGTCGTCGTCGACCCTACCCTCAATGCGCTGCATGTCGGTCTGCAGGGTCGAGCGCGGCGGCTGACCGCCGAGCTCGACAGCTATCGCGACGATCTGCTCGTTCAGGTTCTGGAAAACGGGCCCGGCGCACTCTCGACGGATGAAACGCGGATCCTGCTCGCCGACCCGGCGCGCATGGATCGGCTGCATCGCCGGGTCTGGGCCGAGGCGCCCGCGGCCTGGGCCGATCGGCTGACGGCCTCGGCCCCCGACGAGCCGCTCGAGCCGCACCGCGGCACGGCTACGCAAGCCCCGGTCGGCACGGTATAGTCGCCGCAACAAACGAGTCGAAGGACGCATGAGCCTACATATCGTCGTCCTTGCCGCCGGCAAGGGCAAACGCATGAATTCGGCGCTGCCCAAGGTGTTGCAGCCGCTGGGCGATCGGCCGCTGCTCAAGCATGTGGTTGAGTCCGCCCAGGCGCTGGACCCGGCGCGCATCCACGTGGTCTACGGTCACGGCGCCGAGCAGGTCCAGTCCGCGCTCGGCTATCTCGACGTGGACTGGGACTTCCAGGCGCAGCAGCTGGGGACCGGGCACGCGGTCATGCAGGCGATCGATGCCGTGCCGGACGACGCCCGCGTGCTGGTGCTCTACGGCGACGTGCCGCTGATCCGCCCGGGCACGCTCTCGCATCTCGTCGAGGCCGCGGGTACCGACAACCTCGCCCTGCTGACCGTGCTGCTGGACGATCCCGCCGGCTATGGCCGGATCAAGCGGGGCGACGACAACCGCGTGGTCGGCATCGTCGAGGACAAGGACGCCAGCGCCGACGAGCGCCACATCCGCGAGGTCAACACCGGGCTGATGTGCGCGCAGGCGCGCCATCTGCGGGACTGGCTGTCGCGGCTGACCAACGACAACACCCAGGGCGAGTACTACCTCACGGACTGCATCGCCATGGCCGCCGCCGACGGCGTGCCGGTCGTGGCCGGCCAGGCCGGCAGTGTGGCCGAGACCCAGGGCATCAACGACAAGCGCGATCTGGCCTGCGCGGAGCGCATGCTCCAGCGGCGCCAGGCCGACACGCTGATGGCGGCGGGACTGACCCTGCGCGATCCGGAGCGCTTCGACCTGCGCGGTACGCTCCATGCGGGGCGTGACACCCGCATCGACATCGACGCGGTGATCGAGGGCGAAGTGGTCCTCGGCGACAACGTGCACATCGGCCCCTACTGCGTGCTGCGCAACTGCACCATCGGCGACCATACGCAGGTGCTGTCGCATACCGTGATCGAACACGCCGAAATCGGCGCGCGTTGCCAGATCGGCCCCTTCGCGCGGCTGCGCCCGGACACCCGTCTGGCCGACCGTGCCAAGATCGGCAACTTCGTCGAGACCAAGAAGATCACGCTCGGTCAGGGCAGCAAGGTCAACCATCTGAGCTACGTGGGCGACGCCGAGATCGGCGCCAACGTGAATGTCGGTGCGGGCGTGATCACCTGCAACTACGACGGCGCCCACAAGCATCTGACCACCATCGGCGACGACGCCTTCATCGGCTCCGACGTCCAGCTGGTCGCGCCGGTGGCCGTGGCCGCCGGTGCGACCATCGGCGCCGGGTCGACGATCACCAAGGACGCGCCGGCGCAGCAGCTTACGTTGTCGCGCGCGCGCCAGGTCTCGCTGCCCGGCTGGCAGCGGCCGACCAAGGACAGTCCCGAACACGAGTGACGGCGGCGCGTCCGCCCGATCCACCTGAAACGTTTTCACGAGGCCCATAGGCATGTGCGGAATAGTCGGAGCCAGCGCCCAGCGCAACGTCGAACCCATCCTGCTCGAGGGTTTGCGGCGGCTCGAGTACCGCGGCTACGACTCGGCCGGCATGGCGCTGGTCGACGAGGGCGTGCTCGATCGCGTGCGCGCGGTCGGCAAGGTGCAGGCGCTGGCGGACAAGCTCGAGGACGGCCCGCGGCCCGGCACCCTCGGCGTGGCCCACACCCGCTGGGCGACGCACGGCGGTGTGTCGGAAGACAACGCCCATCCGCACGTCTCTTCGGACCGCGTCGCGGTGGTGCACAACGGCATCATCGAGAACTTCGAGCCGCTGCAGCGGCGTCTGGCCGCGGCCGGCTACACCTTCACCTCCGAAACCGACACCGAGGTCGTCGCGCATCTGGTCGACAGCCATCTCGCCGAATCGGGCGATCTGTCCACGGCGGTGCGGGCGGCCGTCTCGGAGCTGGACGGCGCCTATGCGCTGGCCGTGGTCTGCCGCGACGATCCGCACACGCTGGTCGCCACGCGCAGCGGTTCGCCGCTGGTGCTCGGCGTGGGCATCGGCGAGCACTTCGTGGCCTCCGACGTGGCCGCCCTGCTGCCGGTCACCCGTAATTTCGTCTATCTGGAGGAGGGCGATCTCGTCACCCTGACGCCGGAGGACTACACCATTCGCGACGGCAACGGCGCCGTGGTCGAGCGGCCGGTCAAGGAATCCGGACTGTCGATCTCGGCGACCGAGAAGGGCGGCTACCGCCACTTCATGCTCAAGGAGATCCACGAGCAGCCGCGCGCACTTGCCGAGACCTGGCAGGGGCGGGTCACCGCGCGCGACATCCTCGCCTCGAGCATCGGCCCGACGGCCGAGGAGATTTTCGGGCGGGTCGAGGCCATCCACATCGTCGCCTGCGGCACCAGCCATCATGCGGGACTCGTGGCCCGCTACTGGATCGAGGCCATGTCGCGGATTCCGTGCAACGTCGAACTGGCCAGCGAATACCGCTACCGCGACCCGGTCGTGCCGAAAAACTGCCTGTTCGTGACGCTGTCGCAGTCCGGCGAGACCGCGGACACGCTCGCGGCATTGCGCTACGCCAAGTCGCGCGAGGACGGCTATCTCGCCACGCTCGCCATCTGCAACAAGCCCGAGACCTCGCTCACGCGTGAATCGGACCTGGTGATGATGACGCGGGCCGGCCCGGAGATCGGCGTGGCCTCGACCAAGGCCTTCACTACCCAGCTGCTGTGTCTGCTGCTGCTCACCGGCATGCTGGATCGTCGCCCCGACGAGCGTGCCGCCCTGGCGGCGAACATCCGCGGCGTCGACACCGCGCTGGCCGCGGTTCTCGAGCTCGACGAGGCGATCCGCAAGCTGGCGGAGGAATTCGTCGACAAGCAGCACGCGCTCTTTCTCGGCCGCGGGCCCATGTACCCCATCGCCATGGAGGGCGCGCTCAAGCTCAAGGAGATCTCCTATCTCCACGCTGAAGCCTATGCCGCCGGCGAGCTCAAGCATGGGCCGCTCGCCCTGGTCGACGAGAACATGCCCGTGATCGCGATCGCGCCGAACAACGAGTGGCTGGAAAAGGTCAAATCCAACCTCCAGGAAGTGCGCGCCCGCGGCGGCAAGCTCTATGTCTTCGCCGACGCCGAATCGGGGCTCAACACCGGGCCCGGCATCACCGTCCTCGACATGCCCCACGTCGACGACATTCTCGCGCCCATCGCCTACACCGTGCCGTTGCAGCTGCTGGCCTATCACGTCGCCGTCGCCAAGGGCACCGACGTCGATCAGCCCCGCAATCTCGCCAAGTCGGTGACGGTGGAATAGCGTGGCGTTCGCCCGCGGTTATCGAAAAAGACGGTCGGCCCGATCGCTGGGTTCGCTTAGCGATTGCTTGAAAGAAGCGCGGTCGCTTGGGACAACGGCGAATTTGGTAGTGGAACCTTCGACGCCTGCGCAGCCGACTGGGCCGCCAGATCCATACAACGCGACGAATTCGACAGCCTAGAGCGTGACGGCCCCACCGTCGGCGCGTGGGTCGCTGGCGCCTTCGCAGTAACCGTTGGGATGACGCACGACCGCGCCGGCGTGGCCGGCCAGATCGGAGAATGCATCGATCATTTCCACCTGGTGGCCGGTCGCGATGAGTTCGTCCACCAACGCCGGATCGAAACGATTCTCCAGCTTGAGGCTGGTGGTGGCATCGCCCCAGGTCTTGCCGAGCAGCCAGCGCGGCGCGGTCACCGCGCGTTGCAGGCCCTGCCCGTACATCGCATAGCGCGAGAATACCGCCGCCTGGGTCTGCGGCTGGCCTTCGCCGCCCATGGTGCCGTAGGCCATCACGCGGCCGTCGTCGAGTTCGGCCATGGCCGGGTTCAGGGTATGGAACGGGCGCTTGCCGGGCGCGAGCTGGTTGGCGCCCGGCGCGAGTGAAAAGCCGGCGCCGCGGTTTTGAAAGGCCACGCCGGTGTCCGGGCACACCAGCCCTGAGCCGAACTCCCAGAACACGCTCTGAATGAAGCTCACCATGGTGCCGTCGCGATCGGTCGCGCCCATCCAGATGGTGTCGCCGCGTTTGGCTTCGTACGGCCAGTCGAGCGCCTTGCGTGGGTCGATCGCCGCGTGCAACTCATCGAGATGTGCGGCTTCCAGCCAGGACTCGGCCGGGCGGCTCATATGATCGGGGTCGCCCAGTTCGGCGTTACGCAGAATGAACGCCTGCTTGGTCGCCTCGATCAGGCCGTGCAGATGATCGAAGCCTTCGGCCTCTGCCACTTTCAGACGGTCGAACAGGGCGAGGATCATCAACGACGACACGCCCTGGGTCGGCGGCGGCATGTTGTAGATCGTGCCCACCGAGAGTTTGGTCGACAGCGGGGCGGCGATGTCGGCCGCGCATTGGGCCAGGTCGGCCGCGCGCAGGGGCGAGCCCATCGCCTCCAGATAGGCGGCATGCGTTTGTGCCAGCGAGCCGGTGTAATAGCTGTCCAGCCCTTCGCGGGCCAGTGTTTCGAGCGTATCGGCCAGCGCGTGCTGATAGAAGATATCGCCTTCGCGCGGGGCGTTGCCGCCCGGCAGGAAGCTATCCGCGAACCCCGGCACGTCGCGCAGTTCGTCGGCCTTGGCGGCCGTACAGGCGGCCTGATTGCCGGTCGTCACGAAGCCGTCGCGGGCATGGGCGATCGCCGGTGCCAGCAGTGTGTCCAGCGCCATCGGCTCGCGTTCGAGTTGGTTCAGTGCCGCTTGCCAGCCGGCGATCGTCGCGGGTGCGGTCAGCGCCGCCTGCGCGCCGCGGGCCGGGATCTGTTCGTGGTGTCCGCGGCCGGCATACCAGTCCGGCGTGGCCAGCGCGGCCGCGCGACCGCAGGCCGAGATGCCGATCGGCGCCTGGCCGGGCTTGCGGATCAACCAGAAACCGTCGCCCCCGATCGAGTTCATGTGCGGGTAGACCACCGCAATCGTGGCCGCGCTTGCGACCATCGCCTCGATCGCGCTGCCGCCGGCCGCGAGCACGTCGCGCCCGGCCAGGGCCGCCGACAGATGGGGAGCGGTGACACAGCCGTAACGGCCTTTCGCACTGTGCAGCATGGAAAATCCTTCAATTCTTGCAGGGCCGGTCGAACGGACCGTGCCACGGATTGAGCGGCGAGCGGACGGTTGTCGCGCCGCCGGACGCGAATACATGCCTCCGGCCGGCCGCTAATGTAGCTGGCACGTCGGTTGCATACAACGCCGCGTGCAGAGACGTCACGCGGCGCGTTGGCGCATCGCGGGCTTTGCTAGCAATAGACGTGCCGGATAGGCGCGTTTGCTTGACCAGATCGAACGCCTACCGGGCCTGCTCGCCCGCTGTGCACCGCGCGCAATCATTGGATAGCCCTATGTCAGTCATCGAAGATACCGTCCACGCCTTCTGCCGCGACAATCCGGCGGCACTGGCGCCCACCGGCGACGGCGCGCTGGACGGGCTGCGTTTTGCGGCCAAGGATGTATTCGAGATCGCGGGCACACGTACGGGGTTCGGCCAGCCCGACTGGTTGGCATCGCATCCGCCGGCCCGGGCCAACGCGGACGCTATCGATAGACTGTTGGGCGCTGGCGCGGAACTGGTGGGCCGCACGATCTCCGACGAGCTGTGCTATTCGCTGACCGGCGACAACGTCCATTACGGGGCGCCGGTCAACAGTTGGGGCCTCGACCGATTGAGCGGCGGCTCGTCCAGCGGTTCGGCCGCGGCGACGTGCGCGGGGCTCGTCGATTTCGCGCTCGGCACGGACTGTGGCGGCTCGGTCCGCGTGCCGGCGAGTTATTGCGGCCTGCTGGGTCTGCGCACCACCCACGGGCGCGTACCGACAGACGGCTTGCTGCGGTTTGCCAACGCGTTCGATTGCATCGGCTGGTTCGCGCGCGACGCGGAAATCTTTGAACGGGTCGCACGTGTGCTGTTGCCCGAGGCGCGCGAGCATGGGCCCTTCAAACGCGTGTTGATTGCCACCGATGCTTTCGAAGCCGTGGACGACGAGATTGCCGAGGCCTTCGCGCCGGCGCTGGAAACACTCGCCGCCGAGGTCGGCGAAGTAGGCGAAGTGCGCCTTTCCGAAGACGGGCTGGATCGTTGGTTCGAGACCTTTCGCATCATTCAGGCCGCCGACGTGTGGTCGGCGCTTGGCGATTGGGTGACCCGGACCCGGCCCGCACTCGGCCCCGGTGTGTGTGAGCGTATCGAACAGGCAGCCCACATCGATGAAGTCGAGCTGCGTGCCGCCCAGGCGCACCGGGCCGAGATCACGGTCCGGCTGGATTCGCTGATCGGAGAAGATGACGTCGTGGTGTTGCCCTCCACACCGCGTCCGGCCCCGCCGCGCGGTGGCGGCGATGCCGCCCTGGAAACCACATATCGGTTCCAGGCAATGTCGCTGCTGTGCAGCGCGGGCCTGGCGGGTCTGCCGCAGATGAGTCTGCCGCTGGCGATGAAGGAGGGTCTGCCACTGGGGCTGTCGATCATGACGCGTCGCAACGGCGACATGCGCCTGATCGAGCTGGCCGGGCGAGTATGCCCCCGGGTGCCGGTGCCGCCCGAGATGGCGCTGGCATGAGTCAGTCGCCCGATCAGATCAACCGGCGCGACGTCGTTGCCGAAGTCACCGATGCGCTCATGCGCTACGAAGCCGCGCTCACCGGCAACGATGTCGATACGCTCGACGAGCTGTTCTGGACCAGCGAGCACACCGTGCGCTACGGGGCGACCGAGATGCTCTACGGCCACGACGAGATCCGGGCATTTCGCCAGTCGCGTGATCCCGCCAATCTCGATCGCCGGATACGGCGGCTCGCTATCACGACGTTCGGCGAGGATTTTGCGACCGCCAGTATCGAATTCGAGCGCGATAGCGAGAACGGCGTATCGATCGGCCGGCAGAGCCAGTGCTGGGTACGTTTCGATGTCGGCTGGCGGGTGGTCTCGGCGCACGTGTCTGCGTTGCCAAAGAATTGACGGGTGTGTAAAAACGCGGGGTGAGTCCGTCGACGAAGCAGCGCCGACGGATTATCCGAGCATTCGCGACCACCCGGCCCCGGTTCGGGCTTTTGGACTGTCGCGGTGTCGACGACCTTTTGCCCCACGCGTGCTCCCTTGCCATGCCCGATCCTTTCGACGTTGCCGAAGAACTCGCTCATATCGAAGCGCGCTCGCCGCTGTTGGTTCGACCGGGGTTTCTCATTCGACGTCTGCACCAGATTCACAGCGCGTTGTTCACCAAGGAAACCGAGGGCTTCAACATCACCCCGGTTCAATACAGCGTGCTCACCGCTCTTGCCGAGCATGGCGAGATGGATCAGATGACGCTGGCCCACGAGATCGGGCTTGAACGCACGAGCGTGGGCGAAGTGCTGCGCCGGCTCGAGCAGCGCGAGCTCGTCGAACGCCGCCCAAGCCGCGAAGACGGGCGCGTACGTCTGACCCGCGCAACCCGCCAGGGGCGCAATCATGTGCGCCGGATGACCGAGGCGGTAGCACGCGCCCACGAGCGCACGATCGAAGCGCTCGACGGCCCCGATCGTGACCTGTTCGTCCTGTACCTCGCGCGCCTGGTCGAAGCGAACAACGAGTTGGGTACAGTGCCTTTCCGTCTGCGCTAGGTCGGCCGTTCTGGCCAGGCCCGTTCTTTGGGCGGGCTTCGGCGATGGCCGAGCGTCGAATCGTCTGATCGTTTCACCAGCACCTCCCCGCCGCGTGATCGAAGCTCTGTCGAAATACGGGGTGCACCACATAGTTCCCCCATGCTGGTGCAGCGGCGTTGTTTTGGCGCATGTATGACCTGACCTTCACTCGGCCTTTAGCAATCAAATGCGGGGTATACCACTTATTTTCTAAATATTTTAATCTTTTTTGATCAGTTGCTTGTGGTGTCTGCGAGGACCGCAGCGAGTCGCTCTGGCACAGCCCTTGCGCTATCCGGCCCATCGAGGATTCGGATAGGCAGGAGCGAGAATGTCGACAACGGTGTTGAAAGGCGGTCGGGTGGTCGACCCGGCAACGGGTACGGATGAGCAGGCCGACCTGGTCATTCAGAACGGTATCGTCACCGGCCTGAACGCGCCCTACGCCGAGGACGCCGAGGTCATCGACTGCACGGGCAATCTCGTGCTGCCCGGCATGATCGACACCCATGCCCATATCTATCGCTATGTTACTGGCCGCTTCGGCCTCGACCCGGACATGGTGGGCGTGCGTTCGGGTGTGACCACGCTGGTCGATCAGGGCGGGCCGAGCTGCATGACGCTGCCGGGCTTTCGGCATTTCATCGCCGAGCCGGCCAAGACCCGCGTGCTGGCATTCATCTCCGCCTATCTCGTCGGCGGGCTCGAAGGCCACTACTACCCGCAGCTCTATCAGCCGGAGTGTCTGAACATCGACGCGACCGCGAAGTCGGTCGATGCCAATCCCGATCTGGTCAAGGGGATCAAGGCGCATGCCGAACTGGGCGGCTTTCAGCGCTGGGGCATGGACGTGATCAAGCTGGCCGCGCAGATCGGACGCCAGTCGAACATGCCCGTCTATCTGCATTTCGGACAGCTCTGGCCCTCGCCGGAAGATCCGATGGACATCGATCCAGACACGATCTTTCCGAGCGTGCTGGAGCTGGTCAAGCCCGGCGACGTGCTGGCGCATCCGTTCACGCGTCATCCGGGCGGCTTCGTCGACAAGCACGGCCAGGTGCACGAACTCATCCGCGACGTCATCGACAAGGGCGTGAAGATCGATGTCGGCCACGGCTCGCACTTCAGTTTCGACGTCGCCCGCAAGGTCCTCGACGCGGGCATCGTCCCGAACACCCTCGGCGCGGACATGCACGGCTACAACACGCGCGTGGCGCCACCGCCGGGCACGCCGGACGTCCACTCCGACCCCGAGGAGGGCGATCACATGTTCGCCGGCGCCGTGCGTTTCTCGCTGACATCGGCGATGACGAGCATGCTCGCGCTCGGGCTCACGCTGGAGCAGGTCGTGCCAATGGTCACCGCCAACGCCGCGAGCATGCTCGGCATGGCTGACGAGATCGGCCACCTGCGCCCGGGTGCGGTGGGCGATGTCTCCGTGCTCAACGACGAGCGCGGACAGTGGACGCTGCGCGACAACGAAGATCACCGCGTGACCGCCGAGCGCATGCTCACGCCGCGTTTCTGTCTTCGTCGCGGCGAGCGCTTCGACGCCGATGCGCCCACGCTGCCGAACTTCGCGCCGGCGCAGGCCGCTTCGGCATGACCGGCGCGCCCCCACACACCACGGCCGGCGGCGTCGGTGCGCGGCTGGCGCGCAAGGAGGACGCGCGCTTTCTGGCCGGCCGCGGCCGATACGTCGCGGATATCCGCATGCCCGACATGCTCGATGTCGCGTTCGTGCGGGCGCCGGTCGCGCATGCCCGCATCGCCGGAATCGACAAGCCCGAGGGCTGGGAGTCGCTGGTCTACACCATGGCGGACATGGCCGGCGTCAAGCCGATCGTGGCGGCCTCTAAGCTGCCGGGCTTCCAGACGTCCGAGCAATACCCGCTGGCCAGCGACAAGGTCCGTTTCGTCGGCGAGATGGTGGCGATGTGTGTCGCGCCGAGCCGGGCGCGTGCCGAGGATCTCGCCGAGCAGGTGTTCGTCGACTACGAGGATCTGCCCGTGGTCGCCGACATGCACGCCGCCGCCGACGGTCGCGCCGAGGGCAGGCTGCACGAGCACTGGGATTCCAACGTGTTTCTCGAAACCCAGGTCGACGCCGGCACCTCGCCGGGCGACGACGTGCTCTCCGTGCGTCGGCAGCTTTCCACCTCGCGCCAGTGCCAGGTGCCGCTCGAGGGCCGCGGTGTCGTGTGCCGGTGGGATCACCGGCTGGACCGGCTGGAGGTGACCACATCGGCTCAGATGCCGCATATCAATCGGACCGGGCTGGCGGAATGCCTGGGTCTGGACGAAGGCCGGGTGCGCGTGGACTCGCCCGACGTCGGCGGCGGTTTCGGCTACAAGGGCATCCTTCTGCCCGAAGAGATCTGCTGCGCCTGGCTGGCGATGCAGCTGGACCGGCCGATCCGCTGGATCGAGGACCGCGGCGAGCATCTGTCGGCCAATGCCAACTGCCGCGAACACGCCTACGACATCACCGTGCACGTCGAACGCAGCGGCCGGCTCGCCGGGATCGACTGCGACGCGATCGTGGATTCCGGCGCCTATTCGTCGTATCCGTTCTCGGCCTGCCTGGAAGCCGCCCAGGTCGGCTCGATCCTGCCGGGACCGTACAAGATGGACAGCTACAGCTGTCATACGCGCTCGGCGGCCACCAACAAGCCGCCGATCCTGCCGTATCGCGGCGTGGCCCGCACCGGCGTCTGCTTCGCGCTGGAGGTCATGCTGGATATCGCGGCGCGCGAACTGGGCATCGAGCCGTTCGAGCTGCGCGAGGCGAGTCTCGTCGGGCCCGACGACATGCCCTACACGAACATCACCGACAAACTGTTCGACTCGGGCGACTACATCGCCTGCATGCACCGCGCGGTCGACGCTCTCGACTGGCCCGGCTGGCGCAGGCGCCAGGCCGAAACGACCGGTGCGCGCCGCATCGGTCTGGGGCTGGCGACCTTCTGCGAGCAGGGCGCCCACGGCACCTCGGTCTATCACGGCTGGGGCATTCCGATGGTGCCGGGCTACGAGCAGTGCAACGCCCGGATGACGACCGACGGCATTCTCGAGCTCCAGATCGGCGTGCACTCGCACGGCCAGAGCATGGAAACCACGATGGCTCAGGTCGCGAACACGGTTCTGGGCATCGATCCGGCGAACGTCCGCATCCTGCACGGCGACACGGCGAGCTCGCCGTATTCCACCGGCACCTGGGGCTCGCGCTGCGCGGTCATGGCCGGCGGCGCGGTGGCCAGTGCCTGCGAGAAGCTCGCCGGGCGCGTGCGCCATCTGGCGGCCCATCTGCTGGATGTCGCCGCTGACGAACTGGTCTTCGAGAACGGTGAAGTGATCAGCGGTGATCGCAGCCGCTCGATGACGCTCAGGGAGATCGCGCACACCTGGTATCGCGCGCCCCAGCGGCTACCGGACGACGTCGACCCGGCCGGCCTCGGCCTGGTCGCCGGCTACAAGATGAAGCCCGACATGGGCACCTTCAGCTACGCCACCCACGCCTGCGTCGCCGAGGTCGACACGGCCACCGGCGCGGTGAAGCTGCTGGATTACGCCATCTGCGAGGACGGCGGCGTGCTGCTCAACCCCATGGTCGTCGAGGGCCAGCTGCTCGGTGGGCTGGCCCAGGGCATCGGCACCGCCCTTTACGAGGAAATGCCGTTCGACGGCGAGGCCCAGCCGCTGGCCTCGACACTGGCCGACTACATCGTGCCCGGCGCCGCCGAAATGCCGGCCGTGATCCTCGATCATATGGAAACCCCCAGCCCGTTCAGCCGTTTCGGCCAGAAGGGCATCGGCGAGGGCGGGGCGATCGCGCCGCCGGCGGCCATCGCCAACGCCGTCAATGACGCGCTCGCACCGCTCGGCGCCGAGATTCACAGCGTGCCGATCAGTCCCGAACGGGTGATGGCCGCGCTGCGGGAGGCCGCTCATGAAAGCGATTGATTACCGGATCGAGCCGGCCACGGGCGTCGACGCCGCCGTGGCGGCACTGCAGGCGAACGAATTCGCCCAGCCGATCGCCGGCGGGCAGTCGCTCGGGCCGATGCTCAACCTGCGCCTCGCCCAGCCCGAGTGCGTGGTCGACATCGCGTCTATCGAGGCTTTGAAGGGCGCGCGCATCGAGGGCGACGACCTGGTGATCGGTGCACTGGTCACCCATGCCGCGATCGAGGACGGGCTTATCGATGACGTGACCCGGGGCATGCTCGCCCGAGTCGCGCGCGGCATCGCCTATCGCGCGGTGCGCAACAGCGGCACGATCGGCGGCAGCCTCTGCCACGCCGATCCGGCCGCCGACTGGATCGCCGCCCTGGCTGCGCTCGGTGCGACCCTGGACATCACGGGGCCGAACGGCAGCCGGTGCATCGCCGCCGGCGAATTCATGGTCTCGGCCTTCGAGACCCGGCTCGAGGCCGGCGAGATACTCGTCGGCGTCCGCGTTCCGGCCCTGTCTGCCGAGGCGGGCTGGTCCTATCGCAAGTTCTGCCGCAAGACCGGCGAGTTCGCGCTC
>NZ_AYKH01000016.1 GCF_003788635.1 Salinisphaera orenii subsp. orenii MK-B5 | reverse complement strand
CCTATGCCGGCCCGCTCGGGCTGATCCTCAACCCGAGCTTCGACGCCCACCGCTATTCCAACCTGCCGTTCGCCTCCACGCTCAACGGCAGTTGCACCAACGTCTGCCCGGTGAAGATCAATATCCACGAACAGATCTTCGGCTGGCGCCAGGTGCTGGCCGAAGAGGGCCATCTGCCGTGGACCAAGAAGACCGGCCTGACCGCCGCCGGCCAGGTGCTGGCCAGCCCCAAGGGCTACCGGATGGCGATCAAGACGACGAACTCCGCGCTCAAGCACCTGCCGCGCTGGGCGCTCTATAACCGTATGAACGTATGGGGCGAAGGTCGCGAAATGCCCAGCCCGCCGGAAAACGGCACTTTCCACGACTGGTACAAGCGTAACCGACTGAGCGGCCAAGAGAAAACGTCGGCCGGCGGGGCCAACGAATGAGCGCGCGCGACGATATTCTTGGCGCTATCCGCGCCAACAAGCCGGCCATGAACGCCCCCGCGCCCGCCGTGCCGAACTACGACGACCGCTACCCGCAGGACGCGGACGGCCTCGCCGCCCTGTTCGCCGAACGCCTGGCCACCATGGGCGGCACCTGGCACGCGCTGACCGACGGCCAAGGCGTCGACGCCGCCCTGCAGGAAGCGCTCGCCGACAAGCTCGGCAAGCCGTTCGAGGAGGCCGTCATCGCCTCGAACGTACCGGAAGTCGCCGGCAACCGCGCGCTGACCGACAGCGACGATCCGGGCAGCGTCCACGACGTGGACATCGCCGTGCTGCGCGCCCGCTTCGGCATCGCCGAAACCGGCAGCGTGTGCTTCACCGAAGCCGAACTCACCGTCAACGCCGTCGCCTACCTCGCCCAGCACCTCGTCGTACTGCTCGACCCGGGCGAAATCGTCACCAACATGCACCGCGCCTACCAGCGCGACGACTTCGTCAACGCCAACTACACCGTCTTCCACACCGGCCCCTCGGCCACCGCGGATATCGAAGGCGTTCTCGTGCGCGGCGCGCAGGGCGTGCGGTCTTTGACGGTGATTCCGGCCCGTTGATCGCGGCGCAACCCGATATCACCTCCATCGACCGGGATGACGTAATCTTCCGATTGTGACGTCCTGCCCCGCCTTGTCGTGAATCCCAGCGCCGACACACCGATCCTGATTTATGAAGACGCCGACCAGTCGGTCGACGTGCGTCTGGATACGGCTCGGGAAACCGTTTGGTTAACACAGCGGCAGATGGCTGATGTATTCGACACGTCGACCGACAATATCGGTCTTCATTTGAAGAATATATTCCAGGACGGGGAATTAGAGGCCGCGGCAACTACCGAGGAATCCTCGGTAGTTCGCCAAGAAGGTCAGCGCCAGGTTCGCCGTTCAGTTCAGCACTACAACCTGGACGCCATCATCTCCGTGGGCTACCGCGTCAACTCAAAGCGCGCCGTCCAGTTTCGCCAATGGGCCACCCGCGTTTTACGCGAACACCTGCTGCAAGGCTGGACGCTGGCGCGCCAGCGCTTCGACACCAACGCCCGCGAACTCGAAGCGGCGATGGCCCTGCTACGCAAGACCGCACAAAGCCCGGCGCTCGATGCGACCAGCGGCCGTGGCCTGGTGGATATCGCGACACGCTACGCCCAGACTTTTCTGCTGCTGCAACGCTACGACGAAGGCCTGCTGACCGAGCCCCAGGCGCAATCCGGCGGTCATCTACCCACGCTCGACGAGGCCCGAACCGCGCTCGCCGAGCTCAAGGCCGGGCTGATCGAACGCGGCGAAGCCACAGACCTGTTCGCGCGAGAACGCGGCGAGGCTTTCGAGGCGCTGCTCGCGAATCTGGATCAAAGCGTATTCGGCGAACCCGCTTATCCGTCCGTTGAGGCCAAGGCCGCCCACCTGCTCTATTTCGTGGTGAAGAACCACCCGTTCACCGACGGCAACAAACGCAGCGCTGCCTTCCTATTCGTGAACTTCCTGCACCGCAACGATCGCCTGTTCAACGAACGCAGCGAGGCGATCGTCAACGACGTGGGTCTCGCTGCGCTCACGTTGCTGGTGGCCGAATCCGATCCGGCAACCAAGGACGTGATGATTCGCTTGGTCATGAATATGCTCGCGGCGCCGGATTGATCGGCACGCCCTCGATTGCGGCATGCCGGACCTGCTCAATGCGCGCTCGACGATTGTCTGTACGCCTCGCCAAAGCGCCGGTCCTGTTCCCGCATGGCGGGGCCAATCATCGGTTCCAGGCCAAACCGCACCCGTACGGCATCGCCCGTGGGCTGGTAGTCATTCGGCTTGCTTATATCTTCCGCGATGCGCTGCATTAAATCGACGGTGCTCCAATCCTCGCCGCCCGCCAGAAGCCACGAAATCATCAAGTCGTAATTGTTGATGCTCGCCAGCACGGAACGCGAATTGGTCTTGGCAATACGCACCGGCTGCATGGCTGCGAGTTCCGCCTCGATCTGCACCTCCGGGACACGCAGATAACGCAGTAGATACGGCAAATCGTGCTGAAACCGTTCGACCAACGTGGCATAAGGCGCGGCCGGCAAAATAAGCGCAATCCGCGAATACTCCGCGACCGCGATCACGAACGGTTTACGTGCGTAGCGCACCACATTCGCCGACCAGTCGCCCAGGCAGTTCGTTGGCGCACAGAGGTCAGCCGCGGGCTTTGTCTTGAGAGGCTTGAGCAGTTTGGCGGTACAGCGCAGTGCAGTCATAGGCCACAGTCCGATCAAGAAAACTTGTCCTTCGGCACGCTACAATAATACGCTCGGACTCGCGTTCCCACGATTGCCAGCTCGAACGCCAGCAGCGCATTAATATAAGCTCCACAGACGAGCGGCGAGCACGCTGAATTTAAGCGCAGAGCCCATGGTGGCCAAACAGCGGCATAAAGCCATGCTACCCCTACGTGACCCGATACCCGGGATCGCTTAATCTAGTCTGCGATGAACATAGTCGAACCATATTCCAATGAATTGGCGTTGGTGGCCCGACGCTATGGCGTGGCGCGCCTGGAATTGTTTGGTTCTGCCGCTACGCAGCAATTCGACCCGGAAACCAGCGACCTGGACTTTCTGGTCGAATTCAAGAGCGACGACGACCCCAGCGGCAAGTTCGACGCTTTCTTCGGTCTTCAGAACGAACTGAGTCGGCTGTTCGATCGCCCTGTCGATCTTGTCAGCACCAACGCGATAAAAAACCCGTACTTCTTGAAGAGCATCGAAAAAACGCGGCAGGCAGTTTATGTCGCGTGACGTCGCGATGTATTTGTACGACATGCAACGAGCCGCCAAGGCGATCCGGGAGTTTTGCCGAGACAAAACCTACCCGCAATACTCCCGTGATCTGTTGCTGCGCTCCGCCGTCGAGCGCCAGTTCGAAATTATCGGCGAAGCGCTCAACAAGCTCGGCCGCCTCGACCCAGCCGCGCAAGCGCGCGTACGTGACTATAGAAATATCATCAGCTTCCGCAACATTCTCATCCACGGATATGCCGAGCTGGACGATGGCCTGGTCTGGAGCGCCGTCATCGATCGTTTACCCCAACTGGAAACAGACGTAAACGCCCTTATCGCTGAATTCGGCTGAACGCAACCGGATATTCATATCGCTGCGTCTGCGCGCGCCGCTTGCAACGACTTCAGCGTGCGCTCGCGTTCATCCTTCCAGCAAATCCGCCCATTCGCACTGCCGCCGACCAGCACACCGGCCGCCAGCGACGGCGAATTGAAGCGGAAATCCTGTTTGAATCGAAGCAGCTGGGCGTCACACATCAGAACGCCACGATCCCGCCGCTGATGCCGAAAATCCCGTATGTATTCGTGGATCGAGTCGGCTTTGTTAACACTTTCAGTGAGCCATACACTCGCAAAAGCAGATAGACGGAAAACCTTAGAAACGGCAATCTAAACGCAGAATTACCATTGAGCTACGCCGATGCTGCTAACGGTCGCAGAGTATAAAAACGCCATCGAACAAGATCTCGATAGCTTTATACACCGACTCCAGGATCTGACCGGACGGCAATCTCCCGAAGAACGCAACGCCTGGCAGCACTCGCTTCCTGTATTAGCTGAAATGCTTTCTGCACCGGCATTAAACGACTTGCATCTTTTCTTCGCTGAAGGCGCAGGCCATGTCGACGTCGAATATCAGCTACCGGCTACTGCTTCCTGGTGTGACGCTGTGCTGCTCGGAAATGCCGCTGGTCGGCCTTCTGCGGTTATCATCGAACTCAAGCACTGGCTGCTCAACGGCGATACGCCCGGCTCCGCAGAAGGACTGATCAATCGTCGAGGCCGCGATGTATTGCATCCCAGCGACCAAGTTCGCGGCTATACCGAGTATTGCCGTCGTTACCATACCGCCGTTCAAGATTCGCACGCTGCCGTGGATGGCTGCGTGCTATTCACCCGCTCGGGTAACGCCACGGCTTACAGCGCTGCCCCAAATCGCGGCCTGACCCTCAACTATCCAATATTCACTACAGCCGCTAACGACATCGAAGCACGGTTTCCAGACTTCCTCCGCACACGGGTTAACACGCCCGATGAGGAGTTCGCTGCACGGTTTTCGGCTGGGGGTTATCGGCAGGAGCGTGGCTTCGTCGCCCAGATCGGCCAACAGCTTCTCGATTCGACGAAGGACCCTTTCGTGCTTCTGGAAAACCAGCGCGCGGCGCTTTCGCTGTGCCGCGAACGCACGTCACGCTACCTGGACGAACGCATGGGCGATGCACCGAAGCGCGTCGTTATCGTAGAGGGGCCGCCGGGCAGCGGCAAATCGGTGGTGGCGGCGAAGCTGTGGGCCGCCCTGGTCACCGACGACACGACGCGCGAGGGCGATCTTGTCTTTACCACAACTTCCCAGAGCCAAAACAGCAACTGGACACAGATCTTCCGTGATGCGGCACAACGAGCAAGTGCCGCAGGCGTGGTCAAGAAAGTAAATCAGTACTATCCGGCCACGACCCACGATATCGGCCGCCTGCGTCGCCAGCATGGGAAGTCGTTATTCAGCGATTCACAGCAATGGCGCCAGAATTTGCGCCATCTCGCGGCTATGAACACACCACGATATGGCGCCGAGAACGATGCCTACCTCGTGTCGTTGGTGGATGAGGCTCATGCATTGATCAATCCCGAACAAATCGCGGGCCGCGGACAATTTGGCTTTCCGGCGCCACTCGGCCCTCAAGCCTTTCACGTGATGCGCTGTTCCCGCCTGACGGTATTTTTCCTCGATCCCGAACAGGGCTTTCGCGACCGAGAGAACACTAGCCGCGAGGATATTCACGCTTGGGCGCGGGAACTTGACGCGGAGGTGGAGACGATCAGCCTTGAGGACACCCAATTTCGTTGCGCCGGCTCACGCGAGTACGTGGAATGGCTCGACTCAGTATTCGAGAATATCAATCCGCGCTTCGCGGCTAGGAACGCCCGGCGCTGGCTCGCATCACCCGGACGGCAACCGGGGGCGACTGGACTATCCCAAGTCGCCGAAAAACCGACACGCTACCGTAGTTCATCGAACTCCAACCGTATGGCTTTCGAGATATTCGATACGCCCACCGAACTGGAACACGCACTGCGCGCGCAAATCGAACACGGTCGTTCGGCACGCATCCTGGCGAGCTATTCGCGTCCATGGTCGTCACGAGATTTTCCTGATCCCCACAACGCGCCAGCTGAACTAAACGACTTCCGCATTGCCATCGGCAATGGCCAGGAGTGGCGGCGTCCTTGGAACTACGTCCCGAACAACGACTACGCATTCTTCGTGCAAGCCCGCCCAGGTAGCCCGATGGCAAACGATCCCTTATGCGAAGTGGGCTGCACCTACGCCGTTAGGGGTTTCGATTTTGACTACGTCGGGATTCTTTGGATGAGCGATCTCGTATGGCGCACGAACCGTTGGTGCGTCGATCCGCAGCACGTTCACGAATCCGGCGTTATCAATACGGCGAGCCGTGCAAGGCGCGAACGCGATCCCGACACTGAGGCTCGCGACCAACTCTTACAGTCGGTCAAGCAGGCCTATCGCATCCTGCTTACGCGGGCGTTGCGCGGCGTATACCTTTGGATTGAAGACGAGGAAACGCGAAAACATCTCAAGCAGGCAGTCAAGATTTGAAGCAATACACTCGAAGCGACAGCGTCGCGTATACCGCCATTCGTCAGCACGTCATCGCCACCATTTTGCCGAAAACATGTGGCCACTGAACGAGTGCAACGCTACGCATACAACCGTATTCGCCTTGGCAGTCGCATTCGAGATCGCTTTAGCATGTCAGGCGGTGCCGGACTCGATTCGCCGAGCCGCGATGCGGCGGCTCGAAACACCGACTTCGACTGATCGCAGCCTTCGATAATTGCGGCGCATAGCCGCTGGCTAACCGTTGTTTCTGGCCACGCATTCTTTAACGCCTCACGATCGTCACCAAGTCCGTTCGTATTGGCCAGCCCATAGCGAAGCGACATGCCGCACGGACAACCCCAAACCCAATCCTCCAACATCCACCACCTGCGCGTGGGCGACTTTGTCGTCACGACCATCCAGGACGCCTATCTGCAAGGTGGGTTCGGGCTGATCTCGAATCTGGACGAGGCGACGGTGCAGGATCTGCACGCGGCAAGCCGGCGGCCGACACCGCCGAAGATCACGCTGAACTGTTATCTGGTGGATACGGGTGACGAGCGGATTCTCATCGATACCGGGCTGGGCGGTCTGGTGGGCGATGAAGGCGCGCGGCTGGGCGCCGGGCTCGATGAGATGGGGCTGACGCCGGCGGATATCGACCGCGTGATTCTCACCCACAGCCACCCGGACCACCTCGGCGGGTTGATCGATGGCGACGACAATCCCGTCTTTCCGCAGGCCGAGATTTTCGTACCGGCCGGCGAGCTGGATTTCTGGCGCGGCGCGGTGCCGGATGATCCGAGCGACATGCTGCGCAATCAGTTCGCCAATGCACAACGGGTGTTCGATGCGTGTGCGGCAAATCTACGCGCGATCGATGACGATGCGATCATGCCCGGCATCACACGCTATCCGCTGCCCGGCCATACACCGGATCACAGCGGTTATCGGATCGAATCCAACGGCGAGCGTCTGCTGATCGCGGCCGATATCGTGCACTTGCCGCAGATCCAGTTCCCGCGCCCGGATGCGCATGTGATGTTCGATACCGACCCGGAACAGGCGGTGCACTCACGCCAGGCGCTGTTCGCCGAGGTCGCGGCGACCGGCGAGCTGATCGCCGGCCACCATATCGACTTCCCCGGCATCGGCCATGTGGTGGCCGACGGCGATGGCTATCGTTTTCTGCCGCACGTGTGGTCGCCGTTCGTCTGAATAGAACGGGCGACCGGCCGCGCGGCTAGTCGGTTTCGCGAAACCGCGTCATCTGCTCGAGCGTGTCCCGGATCGCAGCCGGCGACGGGCCGTCTTCACGCGGGCGATAGTCGCGGTCGACGGCCTTGACCGGGCCGATCGGCGGAAACTCGATGAACCCGTCCTCGGTCATCGCGGCGTGGCGGCGGTAGCGCGCCATGATCAACGGCAGCCGGTCGGCCGGCTCGAACAGGTCGTGGCCGACGCTGGTGGCGCGGTAGGCGTTGTCCACGCCCAGCGCGTGGTCGAGCAGCGTGGGCGCGACGTCGAAGAAGCTCGTGAGATGCTCGACCCGCCGGCCGGGCTCGCTGCGGCCCGGCCAGTGCACGATCATGGGCACGCGGGTCTGGTAGCGGCTGAAGTTGCCGTTGTGGCCCCAGTAGTTCAGGCCCAGATCGTTGAACTCCTGCCCGTGATCGCCGGTGACGATGACGATGGTCTCGTCCATCAGGCCTTCCGCCTCGAGCTTGTCGAAGACCTTGCCGATGAGCCCGTCCACGAAATGCACCGAGTTGCGGTAGAGGTTGTGCAGGCCGGTGGGGTCGGTGTCCTCGTCCAGCGACAGATAGTTGACCGCATCCCAGCTCGGCTGGAACGGGCGCGGGGCGTCGTCCGGCAGGTCATAGGCGTGCGGCGAGTCGTGGAAGACCAGACCAAAGAACGGCGGATCGGTCGCCGGGTCGCGGTCGTTCAGATACGCGATGAAGTCGCGATTGGCGTCGATGTCGCGTGCCGGCGAGGAATGCCCCTCGGACTCCATCCGCAGGTCCGGCATGTGGGCGAAGATGGTGCGGTCGAACTCGGGCGAGGACAGCGGCGCGCTGCGGAAGATGTCGAAGTCGTAGCCGAGCGCCTGCAGCCGATTGACCAGCGCCGGCCGCGTGCTGCTGTTGAGCGCGCTCTGCCAGTAGGTGCCCGGAATGCCGTAGAACAACGAGAACATGCCCATGCGCGTGGCGTTGCCACCGCTGTAGTGGCGCGTGAACCGCGTGTTCTCGCGAGCGAATTCGGCGATGTGCGGCGACACCTGCGCGTTCATCGCATCGCCGCGCCAGGAGTCGATGACGATGAACAGGATATTGGGCCGCTCCGCCGGCCGGTGCGTGTCCAGCGGCTCGCGCGGATAGTCCAGCGCACCGCCATCGGTTTCCGTGCGCGGCGCCCGGGCGACCTCGTAGCCGCGGTCGGCGAGAAAGCCCTTGGCCGTCAGCGGCTCGTAGCCGGGCAGCAGCTGGGTCTGACGGGTGACGGCGCCGCGGCCGGCGGCGTCGGCATAGGCATGGTAGAGATTCGTGCCCAGCAGCAGCACAACGAACGCACCCGCCACCGCGTAGCCGTCGCGCCGGTGCGGCGTGCGGGTGACGAACCGCCAGACCAGGCGCGCGAGCACCGCATGAGCCAGCGCCACGCCGAGGGCGATCAGCCCCGCCTGAATCTTCATCAGCGTCGAGAACTCGAAGGTCTCGGCCGAGGCGTCGGAGAAGAACAGCGCCACCAGCGCGCCGTTCAGATGGAAGCGGTACTGCTGAAAGACCAGGGTATCGACCAGCAGCAGACAGCTCAGCACGACGTTGATCGCCCACGCCAGCGGCACCACCACGTGCCGCAGCGGCGCGATCAGCGCCAGGAGCATCACCGGCAGCAGCGGTATCAGCGCCACGGAGACGAAGTGCGCGAAGAACATCGCCACGCCGAAGGTTCGCGCCGCCCAGCCGTCGGCGAGATCGCCGACATCCAGATAGCGCAGCGCGATCAGCGACAGCACGAGCGTGTTGACGACGACGAGCCAGCCCAGCCAGCGCAGCAGTTCGCCGCGCCGGACGGCCCGATCCACAGGGTTCAACATTGCGAGGAGGCGTTGAATTTCTGCGATATGAGACAAGTCTGCCTGTCATGGTTCCGCAACCGGGGCGTCAAGATCGCGTCAACGGGCGGCCATCGCCGGCGGCGACACCGGTGTTAGCCTGACAGCAACACCCAAAGCACAAGCGCTCATGGCACCGGAACACAGCGCCCGCATCGGTTTCATCGGCCTCGGCGTCATGGGCCGCGCGATGGCCCACAACCTGCTCGGGGCCGGCTTTGCGGTCACAGTCTGGAACCGCTCGCCGGCGGCATGCGAGGGCCTGGTCGCGGCCGGCGCCCGGCGGGCGGGACACGCCGCCGAGGCCGCGGCCTGCGACGTGCTCGTCACCATGCTGGCCGACGACGACGCCGTGCGCGCGGTGGTCGACGCGCACGACCTGATCACCGCCATGCCGGATCACGGCGTACACGTGAACATGGCGACCTGCTCGATCGAATGCGCCCGGGAGATGACCGCACGCCACGCCGAGGCCGGCCGCGACTACGTCGCCGCGCCGGTGCTGGGCCGGCCCGACATCGCCCGCGCGGCGCGGCTCAACATCGTCGCCGCCGGCGCCGCCCACGCCGTCGAACGCGCGCGCCCGGCGCTGACGGCGATGGGGCAGAACGTCTGGCCGGCCGGTGACGAACCCCATCGCGCCAACGCCATCAAGCTGGCCGCCAACTTCATGCTGGTGACCGCGGTGGAAGCCATGGGCGAGGCCACGAGCCTGACCTCGGCCTACGGCGTCGAGCCCGCGGATTTTCTCGAGATCATCACCGGTTCGGTGTTCGCGGCTCCGGCCTATCTCGGCTATTCCGGCGCCATGGCCGACCGCGACTACGACAACCCGGAAGGCTTCCGGCTGGCGCTCGGCGCCAAGGACATGAATCTGGCGCTGGCCGCCGCGCGGGCCGAACACGTGCCCCTGCCGCTGGCCGCGACCGCGCGCGAACGCCTGGTCGAAGCACTCGCGGCCGGCGAGGCCGACCTGGATCTGTCGGTACTGGCCGAAGGCTCGCGCCGGGCCGCCCATCTGGACGATCGCGACTGAGTCCCGACGGCCCGTCGGCGTGCCGGGCCATCGTCGCGATGCGAACATGCACGCTGCCGAGCCGGCGATTCGATCCCCCGGCCGGAGTCGATCGAACGGAGGCGGCAGCCTTCGGATCGCAGGCGGCGGCCCGGCGAACGCCCACGCGTCTCCGCTCGTCTGCCTGCGCCGCCCTGTCGACACACTCGACGTCGCCGCGATGCGGGCCCGACAACCGCCACGACGCATTCCGGCGCGCCCGGTCGCAGCCCGCGCGGCTGGCCGAAGCATGCCGCCGCACCGCGGCAGACGTTAGGATGAACGCTCGACACCGGAGCAGCGTATGGACCCCAGCAAGAACAGCCCTCTGAGCCGTCTGTTCGGGCGCTCGCCGTTCGACGCGGTGGCCGAGCACATTCGTCAGGTCGATCACGGCGCCGACCTGCTCGGCGCCTACCTCGAGGCCAGCGCGGCCGGCGACTGGGCGCGCGCGGACGGGCTGCACACGCAGATCGCGGAGTGCGAGCACGCCGCGGACGACCTCAAGGATCGGATCCGCCTGAACCTGCCGTCCACCCTGTTTCTCCCGATCTCGCGTTCGGATCTGCTGGTCCTGATCGAGGCGCAGGACAAGATCATCAACAAGATCAAGGATATCTCGGGCCTGATGACCGGGCGGCGGATGCAGTTCCCGGCCACGCTTGAGCAGCCGATCGGCGACTACATGCAGACCTCGATCGCCTCCGTGCACCAGGCGCGCAAGGTGATCGAGGAGCTCGACGAGCTGCTCGATTCGGGCTTCGGCCGCAACGTCGGCGAGATGATCGAGGACATGGTCGTCGAACTCGGCCGGCTGGAAAAACGCGCCGACGAGGAGCAGATCGACATCCGGCAGCGCCTGCTGGCGCTGGAAAGCGAGCTGCCGCCGCTGGAGGTGATGTTCCTCTACCGCGTGATCGACTGGATCGGCACGGTCGCCGACCGCGCCGAGCGTGTGGGTTCGCGCCTGCAGATCATGATGGCGCGATAGCCGGCGCATCCGCTAACCTGCGCGCTCCGCGCCGCGTCTCCCACCCGCCTCATGTCGATCATCGCGCAGCACGCCGACCTGTTCATCGTCCTGGCGTGCGTCTTCGGCTTCTTCATGGCCTGGGGCATCGGCGCCAACGACGTCGCCAACGCCATGGGCACCTCGGTCGGCTCGGGCGCGATCACGGTCTGGCAGGCCGTGCTCATCGCCGGCACCTTCGAGTTTCTCGGCGCCTGGCTCGCCGGCGGCCAGGTCACGGAGACGATCAGCGGCGGGCTGATCCGGCCGGAGGCCTTCGCCGACCAGCCCGAACTGCTGGTCTACGGCATGCTCGCGGCCCTGCTCGGTGCGGGCAGCTTTCTGGTGGTCACCTCCATGCGCGGCTTGCCGGTATCCACCGGCCAGTCGATCGTCGGCGGCATTCTCGGCTTCGCCCTGGTGGCCTTCGGGGTCGAGCCGGTGAACTGGGGCGCGATCGGCAAGATCGTGGCCAGCTGGGTCGTCTCGCCGCTGCTGGCGGGGCTGGTCGCCTTCGTGCTGTTCGAATCCATCCGCATGCTGGTGCTCAACCATCCGGATCCGGCCGCGGGTGCGCGCCGCTACGTGCCCTACTACGTCTTCCTGGCCGCTTTCGTGATCGCGCTGGTCACCCTGGTCAAGGGCCTGGCCCATATCGGCCTCACGCTCTCGACGACCACCAGCGTCGTCGGCGCGCTCGCGCTCGGCGCCCTTGCCGCCGTGTTCTCCGCACTGGTGCTGCGGCGGGTGGACCTGTCGGCCGAGGCCCGGGCCTCGGATCGCTATCGCAACGTGGAGCGGGTGTTCGGCTATGCCCAGGTGTTCACGGCGGCGACCATGGCGTTTGCGCACGGTTCCAACGATGTCGCCAACGCCGTGGGCCCGGTCGCGGCGGTCCTGAACGTGGTCGGCAACCCCGAGGCGGTCGGCGCGCGCTCGGAGCTGTCCGGCTGGGTGCTGGCCCTGGGCGGCGGCGGCATCGTGGTGGGGCTGGCGACCTACGGCCACCGGGTGATGCGCACGATCGGCACCCGTATCACCGAGCTCACACCCAGCCGCGGCTTCTCCGCCGAGCTGTCGGCAGCCTCGACCATAGTGCTGGCCACCTGGTTCGCGATCCCGGTCTCGACCACGCAGACGCTGATCGGCGGCGTGCTCGGCGTGGGCATGGCCCGCGGCATCCGCGCGCTGGACCTGTCGGTACTGGGCACCATCTTCATCGGCTGGCTGCTGACCCTGCCGGGCGCGGCCCTGTTCACCGCGATCTTCTATTTCCTGCTGCGGGCGCTGTTCTAGAGCCGATCCGGGCAGGGCCCGGGCGTGCCTCCGCCGGGCCGACATCATCGCGCCGGCACCCACGGCTCGGCTGCCTCGCGTGATCTTGCTCAGACGCGGGCGAGCCCGCGAGCTCATCGGCGCGGTCGCGGCCTCGAGCGCTACGCTCGCCGCATGCCGCGTCCGCCGCGGCGATTTCCGGCCGCGCCGCCACGTCGCACGGCAACGTCCCCGCGGAGGACGCGCCCGCTTACATCATCCCACCGCGTCGGCGCGCCCGTGCCAGGGCATCGTGCGCACCGGTGAACACCGGCCCCGATCAGAACGGCGGCGGGCGCCAAACAACGCTGAGAATCATGAATTCGGCACGGCGCTGTCGCCAGTCCACGCTCAGGCATGGGCGACCGGCCGTGGTCGATCGACGCGTTCGGCTCCGGCGAGGCGCAACAGATAGCGCGCCGATAAGCGCGCCGCGATCACGGGGCGCCCGGGCGGCGTCGCCGGCCGGCTCCGAGGGCGGGTAACGACCGGGGTTAGAGGCGCCCGGCGTCGCTGTCGTCCAGCGGGCCGCGGAGAAAACGCGAAACGGTCTCGAACAGCGCCGGGGCCCGCCGCTCCAGCAGCAGGAAATGGCCGCCGTCGGCGATCTCGGCGTACTGGCGATGCGCGCCGCCCAGGGCGTCGTAGAGCCCCAGCGCGTCCGCGCGCACCGCGGTGGCGTCCGTGCTGCCGCGCACCACCAGGGTAGGCCTGTCGATCGCGCCGGCGTCGTAGAGCGCGCGCCCGTCGAGCGCCTCGGCCAGATCCAGCAGCACGCCGTTGGGTGCACGCACAACTTCCGCCGGCTCGTCGGCGCACATCAGATCGAACCAGCGTTCGAGCACCCCGGGCGCGCGCCAGCGCGCGGGGTCGTCGCCGTCGAAGTCGGCGTCCCAGCGGGCCGCGGCCTGCGCCATCGTGACCGTGCGATAGGCGCCGAGCGCCCCCGGATCGCCGGCACCGCGGCGGCCGACCAGCGCCTGCAGCCGCGACGGGTCGCGGTGACGAAACACCGGCGCGAACAACACCAGACGGCCGATGGTGCCCGGCCGCGTGGCGGCGTACCCGCCGCAGGTCATCGTGCCCCAGGACCAACCCACCACATCCACCGTGTCCACCTCCGCGCGCTCGCGGATTGTCGCGATACAGTCGGCGATGTCGGCGATCGCGGCGTCCGCCCGGGCGAAGGGCGCGGCCCGCTCGGGCGGCCCGTCCATAGCCGCGGGCCGGGTCGAGCCGCCGTAGCCGCGCACGTCCAGGGCGTAGGCGGCATAGCCGTCGGCCACGGCGTGGGCCAGCCAGCTCGTGCCGGGGACATCGAACATCGCGCCGGGATAGGTCGCGCCGTGGATGAACAGTACCGCGCGCCCTGCCGCGGCGGGTGAAACACCCGCATGGCGTTCGCGCAGCCGGATGCGCTCGCCGGGGGCGTGGCTGCTGTCGACGTGGAGATCGGTCGTGGCCACGCGCTACTCCGGCCTGTCCTGCTGCTCGAAGTCGATCGCCTCGGTCTTGCGGGCGACGTTGTCGGCCACGAAGGCGCCGCGCTCGCCCATCGGCCGGGTGTGGCCGGCGGTGGTGTCGGCCGCGGTCTGGTATTCCAGCTGGGCGTTGAGCTCGCCGCCCACCAGCATGATCAGCACGGTGATGTAGAGCCAGGTGAGCACGACCACCACCGCCCCGATCGAGCCGTAGGTCGCCGAATAGGAACCGGAAAACGCGACATAGACCGAGAACGCGATCGAGCCGAGAATCCAGAACACCGTGACCGTCGCCGCACCCACCAGCACCCAGCGCCAGCGCGGCGCCCGCCGGCTGGGGGCGAAGCGGTACAGCCCGGCGATGCCGGTCATCAGCAGCAGGGCCGCGCCGCCGAGACCCAGGCCGCGACCGATGGTGACCACCCAATCCGCGAAGTCGAGGGCGGTCAGCACCAGCGGCACGCCCGCGGCCAGCAGCGCGATCGCGCTCAGCCCCAGGATGATCGCCAGCGTGAGCGCGAGCGAGACCGCGATCTGCACGAAGAAGTTGCGCGTCTCGCGTTCGGCGTAGACGACGTTGAGCGCGACCATCAGCGCGGTCGTGCCCTTGCGCGCGCTCCACAGCGCCAGCACCAGCGTGAACAGGGCGGCGAAGCCCAGCGAGGCCTCCGGACGACCGGCGATCTGGGTCATCTGAGCGGTGACGGTGTTGATGACGTCGGCCGGCACGATGCCCTGCATCGCCTGCATCTGGGCCACGACCTGTCCGGGGTCCTGAAACAGGCCGTAGATCGCCACGAAGGCGGCGATGCCGGGAAAGATCGCGAGCAGACCGTAGAACGAAACCCCCGCCGCGATGATGGACAGGTTGTTGTCGCCGAAGGCGTGATAGACGCGCAGCAGCACGTCGCGCCAGCCGATCAGCGGAATGGCGGCCGGATTGCGCGCGCGACGGCCGCGGCCGTCGTTGGCGACCTCGCCGTCGGGCGCCGGTCGCTGGGCGTTGCGTCGGTGCACCATCGAGTCCCACCTGCAAATGCGATGGTCGAGTATACGCACCGCGCACGACACGGTTGCGCGCGGCATGACAGCCGGGCGCGCCGGCACGTAGCATTTCGCCATGATCGCCGCCGAACGCCCGTCTATCCTTCTGCGCGGAGCGCGATCGTGAACCCGCGCCCGGCGTTCATCCGGCATCTGTACGTGCTCGCCGCGGCGCTGTTGTTCGCGCTCGGCGTGCTGGGCGTGTTCCTGCCGCTGCTGCCGACGACGCCCTTCATGCTAGCCGCCGTGGCCCTGGCCTCGCGCGGCTCGCCGCGTTTCGCCCGCTGGATCCGCGCCAACCGCTATGCCGGCCCGGCCATCGTCAACTGGGAACGCGACCGCGCGATCGCCCCCCGGGCCAAGCTGATCGCCCTGACGACGATCGCCGCGAGCGCGGGCATCGTCTGGTGGCACATCGACTACCGCCCGCTGGCGATCGGCGTGACCGCCGGGCTGTGCGGCGTGGCCGTGTTTCTGGCCACCCGGCCCACGCCGCCGCGCTAGGGCCTACTCGCCCAGACCGGCCGCACGCCCGCGGCGTGGCCGGCCCGGCGCGTCTATACGCGGCCCCGGGGCCGACGCCCGAGCGCGAGCCAGCGGTTCCCCTGCGCCCCGCGAACCATCGCGCCATGCCTGCGCGGCGGTTCGCGCCCGATTGGCCGCACCGCAATCCGCCTGCGATTTCAGGCCGCAGGACGGCGACGGCCGGGGAAGCGATGCCGAACGGGCGACGCGCACTCGGTGCCGCGCGGTTTGCGGGGTGGCCAGCGGCATCGGCGCACCCGCGGCCCATCGAACGCCCAGGATTGTACCGATCGTTCGATTCACGTTGACAGCCGCAACAGCCGCGGCGCAGTCTCGAATGCCGCCGCAATCAGATATTTGCAGCGGCAAGCACAACGACAACGATCATCGGAGGCGTGATGTACGACAAGCAGAATCTCAACCGGCTCGAGACCCTGAACGCCAGCGCCCCGGAGGGCATGGACGCCTTCTGGGCCTTCGACCAGGCCGCCTTCAAGGCAGGGACCATCGACGGCAAGACCAAGCAGCTGATCGCGCTGGCGGTGGCCATGACCACCCAGTGTCCCTACTGCATCGAGTTGCACACCGACGCCGCACGCGAGGCCGGCGCCAGCGATGCCGAGCTCGGCGAGACCGCGGTGGTCGCGGCGGCCATCCGCGCCGGCGGCGCGATCACCCACGCCACCCACATGTTCGACAAATAGGCCCACGGACCGGCCGGTTCACGGCACCGGCCGGTCGTCGGCCCAGCTCAGTTCGCGGTAGCGGGCGACGTCGTCCCCGAAGAACGGATACTTGACGATCTCGAAGTAGGGCGAGTGGTCGAAGTCGCGCGGCGTCACCAGCCGGGCGTTGCGGCGGTGCAGGACGACCTCGCCGTGGGGCCCGCGGTGCATCTCCGGCAGGATCGGATAGCGCACGCGGGCGAACGCCCGCGCGATGAGCGTGGAGCAGATGGTGCGCGCCATGTCGCCGTGGCCGGCCTCGAACAGGCTCGAGCGCCAGCGCCGTGGCAGCAGGCCGTAGGGGAAGAAGAACCGCAGCAGATCGCCGATCTGGCGCAGGTTGTATGGCGCGCCGAGCCGCGCCAGCGCGAACGCCACCACGGTCTGGGCGTCGCGCACGCTCAGTTCGCGCGCCCGGCACAATCGCAGATGTTCCCGTGCGTAGCGCGTGATCGGCGACAGATGCACGCCGCGGCCGATCTCGGCCTCCAGCAGCACGGGCATGTCGCCCGGAACGCCGGCATCCCGCAGCCGCGCCACCGCGTCGCCGGCGGCCAGATCGTCCAGGCGGCCGACATACAGCCCGGCGTGGGTCCAGGAGGACAGGGTCACGCTCTGGATGATGCCGGAGATGCGCGTGCGCCCCTCCACGAGCACCACATCGGCGGGACGGAGCTGCTCGCAGAGCCGCTCGAAGTCGTTGCGCGGCATGCCCAGCGGCCGGGTTTCCTGACGCAGCCATCGCGACACGCCGGCGATCACCCGGGCGCGCCAGTCGCGGGAATCGGTATCGCTCATGCGGCCAGCTTAGGGCGAGTCGACACGACATGCGAGCCCGCGCCAAGCGCTGTTCGCGGACACACGAGACGTGGTGCGCACTGGGGCGTCACGTCGCGCGATCGCGCCGGCACGCCGGATTGACGCGATAGAGTGCCTGTCGCACAGGGCCGGGCCACCCGAGAACGATCAGCCATCGGCACCCAGCGGCGTGGCAGGTCCTGATTGCGGTGCACCACGATCGGCGATTCGCGCCCCGCCAGCTACCGGACACGCCCGCCAGGGCGACGCGCGCATGACGTGTCTACCGGGCCCGGCGGCCGCTCGGTCTTCGGGCGACGACACCGAGACCCGCATGGTCGGCGTCGATCGGACACGGCCCGGGGGACAGGCCGGCCGGCTCCGGTGAGCCGACCGTCTACTGTATAATCCATGCATCAGGTCGATGCCGTCCCGCCGCGCAGACGTCGGCTGCGGCATCGCCATATGCCCGACAATGAAAGGATTCCGGTGGCCCGGCCGCGCACGATCGAACGCTCCAGCCTCGTCCTCGCCCTCCTCGCGGTCGGCGTGGGCATCGCGGCGGGGCTCGGCGCCGCCCTGTTCCGGGACCTGATCGCGATCTTCCACAACCTCGCCTTCTTCGGCGAGCTGTCGCGGATCTACGACGCCAACCAGCACACCGGCGTAAGCCCCTGGGGCGCCTGGGTGATCATCGTGCCGATGCTGGGCGCGGTGGCGGTGACCTTCCTGGTGCAGAACTTCGCCCCCGAGGCCAAGGGCCACGGCGTGCCCGAGGTCATCGACGCGATCTACTACCGCGGCGGCGTGATCCGGCCGACGGTGGCGGGGGTCAAGGCGCTGGCCTCGTCGATCTCGATCGCGACCGGCGGCGCGGTCGGCCGCGAGGGCCCGATCATCCAGATCGGCTCGGCGCTCGGCTCGGGCGTCGGGCAGGCTACGATGCTGCGCGAATGGCAGCGCAACACGCTCATCGCCGCCGGCGCGGCCGCCGGCATCGCCGCGACCTTCAACGCGCCGCTGGGCGGGCTGCTGTTCGCCATCGAGATCATCCTGCCGGAGACCTCCGGGCGCACGCTGATTCCGGTCGCCCTGGCCACCGGTGCGGCTTCGTTCGTGGGCCGGGCGCTGTTCGGCAACACGCCCTCGTTCGACATCCCGGCGCTGGCCAACAACGGCCTCGACCTGAACTCGCCGGAACTACTGCTGGTCTATCTCGTGTTCGGCGTGCTCATGGGCCTGGCGGCTTGGCTGTTCAACCGCAGCATCTATCTGTTCGAGGATCTGTTCGAGCGCCTGCCCGGCAACGCCTATCTGCGCCACGTGCTCGGCATGGGCTGCGTGGGGCTGATGATGTACGTGTTCGTGACCACGACCGGGCACTACTATGTCGACGGCGTGGGCTACGCGACCATCCAGGACATCCTCCAGAACGCGCTCACCGCGCCCGGCCTGCTGCTGCTCCTGTTCGCTGCGAAACTGCTGGCAACGTCGCTGACGCTGGGCTCCGGCGCTTCGGGCGGGGTGTTCTCGCCGGCGCTGTATCTCGGCGCGACCCTGGGCGGCGCTTTCGCCGTGGGCATGCAGCAGATCGCGCCGTGGTTCGAGCTGGATGTCGCGACCATGGCCGTGCTCGGCATGGCCGGCGTGGTGGCCGGTTCCACCGGCGCCGCGCTCACCGCGATCGTGATCATCTTCGAGATGACCCGCGACTACCACGTGATCATCCCGATGGTGATCATCGTCTCCATCGCCTACGGCATCCGCCAGTTCCTGACCGCCGACACGATCTACACCTTTAAGCTCAGCCGCCGCAATCACCCGGTGCCGGCCTCGCTGGAGACCAATCTGTTCATGCTGCGCAAGGCCTCGGACTTCTACGATCCGCGGGTCGTGCGGGTCGGCAGCACCCGCGGCATGGCCGAGATCCGCCGGCGCTTCCGCCGGTTCGGCCGGCAGACGCCGAACGTGCTGGTGCTCGACGCCGAAGGCGGCATCCAGTCGATCTTCTCCTCGCGCCGCCACTACCGGCTGACCGGGCGCGGGCGCATCCGCAGCTGGGCGGACGAGCACATGGAGCACGAATATATCGTGGTCGGCGCCGACGACCTGATCTTCGACATCGTCGGCCGGCTGCGGGCCGCCCACTGCGAGGTCGCACTGGTGACCCCGGACGGCCACATGAACCATCCCCGCGAGGTCCAGGGTGTCCTGACGCTGTCGGACGTGGCCCGTTCCAGCCGGCTGGCCCGCCAGATGGCGCGCCGCCGCGAGCCGCGCCACGGCCCGTCCGCCGGACGCTGACCGCCGGGCCCCGGTCGCGCCGCCACAGCCACCGCGCAACGAGGAGACGACATGCCGCACATCGACAGCAACGGCCAGCGACTGTTCTATATCGATACCGGCGGCGACGGTCCGCCGCTGCTGTTCTCGCACGGACTGCATATGGACCATCGCATGTTCGAGCCGCAGATCGAGGCGCTCCGACAAGACTATCGCTGCATCGCCTGGGACGAACGCGGCCACGGCGCCACCGTGACCGACGAGGCGCCGTTCTCCTACTACGATTCGGCCGACGACGCCGTCGGGCTGCTCGACGCTCTCGGCATCGAGCGGGCGGTCTGGATCGGCATGTCCCAGGGCGGCTATCTCTCCCTGCGGGCCGCACTCACCCATCCGGAGCGCGTCGCGGCACTGGCGCTCATTGACAGCCAGGCCCGGCCCGAGCCCGCCGAGCGCATCGAAACCCATCGACGGGCGGCCGCCCTCTGGGCCGAACACGGCCTGACGCCGGAGATGGCCGACAACATCGCCGCGCGCATCCTCGGCGACGACAGCGCCCACGCCGAGCAGTGGAAGTCGCGCTGGGCGGCGTCCTCCGCGGCCAATGTCGCCCGCATCTACGCCACCCTCGACACGCGCGATGACATCAGCGACCGCCTCGGCGAGATCGACGTGCCGGCGCTGGTCATCCACGGCGAGGCCGACCGCGCCATCGACATGACGCTCGCCGAGGAAATGGCCGCACGGCTGCCCCGGGCGGAGCTGGTGCGCATTCCCGGCGCCGGACACGCGGCCAACCTGACCCATCCGGCGGCGGTCAATCCGCCGCTGACCGCTTTTCTCGCCCGCGTCGCCGGCCGCAGCGGCGGCGCATGAGCCACCGCCGGCGCCGGGAACGGCACGTTTCTTGTATCGTTTCGTGCCGGGCCGCATCAGGGATTACGCCGTGAACGCGATCGCGCGCTATTTCGATTTCGACACGCTGGGCACGAACTTCCGCACTGAATCGGTGGCCGGGCTGACGACCTTCCTGTCGATGGCCTACATCCTGTTCGTGAACCCCAGCGTGCTCTCGCTGGCCAGCGCCGGCCCCGAGGCCGAGGCGCTGGGCATGCCGCGCGAGGCGGTATTCACCGCGACCGCGCTGGCCGCGGCCTTCGGTTCGCTGGTGATGGGGCTGCTGGCGCGCTTTCCGATCGCCCAGGCCCCGGGGATGGGGCTCAACGCCTTCTTCGCCTTCTCGGTGGTGCTCGGTATGGGCATCGACTGGCAGACGGCGCTGGCCGGCACCTTCGTCTCCGGGCTCATCTTCGTGGCACTGTCGCTGTCGCGCATCCGCCAGCGCATCATCGACGCGGTGGCCCCGGAACTCAAGCACGCGGTGGCCGCCGGCATCGGCCTGTTCATCGCCTTCATCGGTCTGCAGAACGCGGGCATCGTGCTCGACGACGACGCCCTGCTGGTGCGGCTGGCGCCGCTGACCACGCCGGAGACGCTGCTGGCGATCTTCGGCCTCGCGGTGACGCTGGTGCTGATGACGCTGCGCCTGACCAGCGCGATCTTCCTCGGCATGGTCGCCACCGCCACTGCGGGCATCGTCACCGGCCTGATCGAGCTGCCCAACCACATCGTCGGCCAGGTGCCGGACGTGACCCCGGTGGCCGGCGTGGCCCTGACCCGTCTCGACGAACTGTTCACGGCGAACATGCTGGTGGTGATCGCGACCATGCTGTTCGTGGACTTCTTCGACTCCGCCGGCACGCTCATGGGCGTGGCCCGACAGGCCGGGCTGATCCGCGACAACCGTCTGCCGCGCGCCGGCCGGGCGCTGTTCGCCGACGCCCTGGCGACCACTGCCAGCGGGCTGATCGGCACCTCCTCGACCACCGCCTACATCGAGTCCGCCTCGGGGGTCGCCGCCGGCGGCCGCAGCGGCTTCACCGCCGTCGTCGTGGGCGTGCTGTTCCTGCTGGCGCTGTTCTTCTCGCCGCTGCTGGCGGTGGTCACTTCGGCGGTGACCGCGCCGGCGCTGATCGTGGTGGGCGTGCTGATGTGCGCCTCGCTCAAGCAGATCGACTGGGAACGCTTCGAGACCGCCGCGCCGGCCTTCGTCACCGTGCTGATGATGCCGCTGACCTACTCCATCGCCACCGGCATCGCGCTGGGTTTCATCGTCTATCCGCTGACCATGGCCGCCGCCGGCCGCGCCCGCGACATCAACCCGCTGATGTACGCGCTGGCGGTCATCTTTCTGGGCTACTTCGTGTTCCTGCGGCCGGCCGGCTAGGCGCGCGAGCCAAGCTCGAACCTCGAGGTCAGGCCAGCCGTGCCCGTCCGGAGTCGCCGGCGGTGCGTCGGTCACGTCCGAAGTCGATAGTGGCGTGGTCCGTCGGCCACCGGCCACGGCGCCCGCGCCGCTCGCCATTCGGGCCCGGCGGCGCATCCGGCACCGGCCGGCCCGGCGACAGCCTGCGCCGAATCGACGACCCGGCGGCACGTCTTTGCGGGATCTGCCCGGCTAGTTCCCGAGGAACCGCCCCACCGGCCGCAGTTCCTCGATGTGGTCGCAGGTGACCTTGATGACCACGAGCAGCGGCACGGCCATGAGCATGCCGGCCACGCCCCAGAGCCAGCCCCAGAAGAACAGCGCCAAAAAGACCATGAGCGCGCTCATCTCGAAGCGTCGCCCGTGGATCGCGGGGGTGATGAAGTTGCCTTCCAGCACGTTCAACGCGAACACCGCGGCGGGGGCGGCGAGCACATGCGCCAGCGTGTCGAAGGTCGCGAACGAGGCCAGCGAGATGGCGGCCAGCGAGATCGCCGCCCCGGCGTAGGGCGCGAAATTGAAAACCCCGACCAGCACGCCCCAGAGTATCGGGTCCGGCAGACCGATCACCCAGAGCACGCCGGCGGCCGCGGCGCCGAGCACGGTGTTGATCACGGTCACTGTGAGCAGATAACGGCTGATGTCGCTCTGCAGATGGCGCACGATGCGCACGGCGTTGCGCCGGCTGCGGCCGGTACGGGTGAGGATGAGCAGTCGTCGAAGCAGGAAGCCGCGGCCGCAGAGCATGAAATAGAGCATGATCACGGTCATGAACAGGATGCCGCTCGTCCACTGCAGATTGGCCACGATCTGATCGCGAATGCCCTGATCGTTGATCGTGATGGTCCGGCGCGACGCCTCGCCTATCAGCTCGGAGGCGGCTTCCTTGATCTCCTCGGTGCTCTCGTTCATGTCCTGAATCTGCTGCTGCAGTTCGGACGTCTGCTGGCTGAAGGAGGTGAATGCCTGGGGGGCATGGTTGATCCAGTACTGCGCCGGCCCCATGAGAGCGTAGGCGCCGTAGATGACCAACGAGCCGAAACTGCCGAGAATCAGCAGCGCACTGATCCAGCGCGGCACGTACCAGCGCTGCAGCCTGGTGACCAGCGGCCCGAGCAGCAGATTGAAGATCAGCGCGAGCACTACCGGAATGAACACGAACCGCGCGAAGTACAGCGTATAGAGCACCAGCAGCGCCAGGATCGCGGTCATGATGAACGACCGCACCTGGATCGGCCGCTCGAACAGTCGCATCACGTAATTGTCCGGTGCCCGGTCGACCGGCTTCGACTCTTCAGCCATGCAAGGCTCCCCTTTCCCCGGCCGGATCCCATCGCGCCCCGTCGCGCATCCGCCGGCATCAATGCACAGCGCCATAGATTAGCGTGCACCCGAGCCGGGTCGCCATCCGTAGCCCTGCGTAGCCGGCCCGGCCCAGCGGTGCTCCCGCGGGGCTGAAGCTCGGGGCGAAAAACCGTATCCTTGCCCCGCTCACGGGCGCTCGTCGCGTCGCCCCGCCGCCACTCGGAGATCGAACCCATGCACCGGCTCGCCACGATCGTGTCCTGCCTGCTCTATCTGCTGTGCTTGCCGGCCGAAGGTATTGCGGCGGACGACGGCATGGGCGACCGCGTCGCGGCCTGCACCGCCTGCCACGCCGAGGAGGGCATCCGGCTCGAGGACGGCTACGTGCCGCGCATCCACGGCAAGCCGGCGGGTTATCTCTACAACCAGCTGGTCAACTATCAGACGCTGCGGCGGCGCAACGCGACCATGAATCACATGGTGTCGCATCTGTCGCGCGACTATCTCTACGAGATCGCACGCCATTTCGCCGAGCGGCATCCGCCCTATCCCGCCGCCGCCGAGCGCCCCGGCCGAGCCCTGGCCGAACGCGGCGAACAGCTCGTGCGCGAGGGCGACCCGCAGGCCGAGGTGCCCGCCTGTGCGAGCTGCCACGGCGAGCGCCTGACCGGTGTGCAGCCGAACACGCCCGGCCTGGTCGGCCTGCCGCGTCAGTACATCATGGCCCAGCTGGGCGCCTGGCAGGTCGGTACCCGGCACGCCGCGGCGCCGGACTGCATGGCCGAAATCACCGCGCGGCTCGACGGCCGCGACGTCGAGGCCGTGGCCGCCTGGCTGGCCGCGCGGCCGGTGCCCGACAACACCGAACCCGCCGACACCCCGATCGCCGAGCCGCCGATGGACTGCGGCAGCGTTCCGGCGCCCGACGACAACGCCTGACCCATGCATCGCCTGCTTCCGATACTGCTGCTCCTTCTGACCGCGGCCCCGGCCGTCGGCGCCACTGACAGCGCCGATGCCGAACGCGGCGAGTATCTCGCCCGCATCGGCAACTGCGCGGGCTGTCACACGGCGCCCGGCGGCGAACCCTTCGCCGGCGGCCTGCGCCTGGACAGCCCCTACGGCACCTTCATCACGCCCAACATCACGCCGGATGCGGCCACCGGCATCGGCGACTGGGGCGCCGACGACCTCTGGGCGGCCATGCACGACGGCGAACGCGCCGACGGCTCGCCGCTGTATCCGGCCTGCCCGTACCCCAGCTACACCCGGGTCGAACGCGACGACATCGACGCGATCCACGCCTATCTCGAGACCGTGCCGGCCGTGGCGCACGAGACCGCGCCGCACGATCTGGACTGGCCCTACGGCTACCGGCCGCTGGTCAATCTCTGGCAGGCGCTGTACTTCGAGCCGGGCACGCCCGCGGACACGGCGGACGCCGATCCCGTGCGGGCGCGCGGGCGCTATCTCGTCGAGGGCCTGGGCCACTGCGACGGCTGCCACCGCGCCCGCGGCACCTTCGGTGCGACCGACACGGAGGCCGACGCCCCCGGCGCGATGATCCACGGCTGGTACGCGCCGCCGCTGGCCGATCCGGCCCAGGCCGGGCTGCAGGACTGGCCCGTGGCCGAGGCGGCGGCCTTGCTGCGCAGCGGCCGAACCGAGCACGCCGCGACGATGGGCCCGATGGCCGATGTCGTATTCGACAGTCTGCAGTACCTGAGCTCCGAGGACGCCCAGGCCATGGCCACTTATCTGAAATCGATCCCGGCACGGACGGTGGCCTCGCCCGAGCGCCTGATCGGGCTGTCCGAGCGCGGGCGCGAAGCGGCCATGCGCGAGGGCGGGCGCATCTATGCGAACGCATGCGCCGACTGTCACGGCGACGAGGGCGAAGGCGGCGACGGCGCCCCGTCCCTGGCCGGCAACCGCGCGGTGACCATGGACAACCCGGTCAACGTCGCCAACATGATCCGGCGCGGCGGCTTTCCACCGGCGACCGCGGGCAATCCCCGCCCCTACGGCATGCCGCCGTTCCACCAGCTATCGGAACGCGAGCTCGCCGCCGTGATCAGCTACATCCGCGGCAGCTGGGGCAACGACGCCGCGCCGGTGTCGGCCACCAACCTCCGGCGCTGAGTCGAGCCAGCGACCGGGTACACCGGCGACACAGGCCGCGGCACCGCACGTCCGGATCAAGCGCGACCGCGCGCCCGACCCCGAGGGATGACTGGCGGCCAGCGCCGTGGCCGCGACCGGGTCTCGTGGTGGTGACCCGAGCCCGACCGCCGCAACGGTCCGGATCGGGATGCGCCAACGCGCGATCACGGGCGACACCCGCCCGGGCGGCTGCGTCAGGCCTGGCGACGGGCGATGAAGGCGGACATCCGCCGCTGGGGTTCGCCGCTCGCGTAGGCCGCGACCTGGGCGGCTACCGCCGCCTCGCAGGTGGCATCGAAGCCGGCCTGGGTCTGTTCGCGAAAACGGCGCTTGGTCGCGGCGAGCGCGGCGGCGGGTTGCGCCGCGAGACGTCGTGCGGTCGCCCCGGCGCGATCGCGAACGCCGCCCTGCGGCACGAGCTCGTTGACCAGCCCCAGCGCCTGCGCACGCTCGCCGTCGATCAGGTCGCCGGTCATCGACAGCTCCACGTTCGCGGCCAGCCCCAGATGCAGGGACATCAGCCAGGAACCGTAGATGCTGGCCAGCCCCACCCGGACCTCCGGCTGGCCCAGCCGCAATTCGGGATAGCCGATGCGCAGATCGGCGAGCAGGCCGAGCTGAAAGCCCACGCCGGTAGCCACGCCGTTGAAGCCGGCGACCAGCGGCTTGTCGAGCGCGCGCACGGCACGCAGCAGCGCACCCTGGTGCCGCGCCCAGGCCGCGACCGCGTCGTCGCCGTCGAAGGCCACGGCTTCGTCTAGATCCTGCCCGGCGCAGAACGCACGCTCGCCGGCGCCGGTGAGCACCGCCGCGCGCACGTCGGGGCGCGCGTCGAGGGTGGCCATGCAATCGATGAGCGCCTCGCGCATCGGCGCGTGCATGGCGTTGAGCACGTCGGGCCGATCGAGCACTACGTGGGCGATGCCGTCGGCGTCTACGTCAAAACGGATGAATTCGGCCATGGAAACGCGCCTCCCGCGCATCTGAAAAGCGGGCGCCGGAGCGAGGCCGGCGCCCGTGCGCGGGCGATCAGCTGGCGAGCGCGGTCAGCCCGCCCCGCTGGCCGGTCTCGTCGCGCTCCCGGGTGAGGTTGATCGCGCTGATGATCGCCTGCAGCGAGGCACTGACCGTATCGCTGTCCTCGGCCACCGCGGGTACCCGCACCGTGCCGCACTTGAGCTGCACGAAGGCGATGGCGTCGGCGTCGGAGCCGGTCGACAGCGCATGCTCGGCGTAATCGGCCACGGCGATGTCGTCGTTCGCATGCGCGTTCCAGGCGTTGACGAACGCCGACAGCGGCCCGTTGCCGCGGCCCTCCAGCGTGAACTGCTCGCCGTCCTGCTCGAGGGTGACCACCATCGACTGCGTATCGCCCGCGCGGCTGAGGCCGTAGTCCACCAGCGCGATCGGCGCCCGCCGCGAGAAGTGGCTGAACAGCAGATCGCGGATCTGCGAACTGGCCAGTTCGCCGGCGATCTTCTCGCTCTCGGCCTGCACGTGGGGGGCGAGTGCGAGCATCATCCAGCGCGGCAGGTTGATGCCGTAGTCGCGCTCCAGCAGGAACGCCATGCCGCCCTTGCCGGACTGGCTGTTCACGCGGATGACGGCCTGATAGTCGCGGCCGATGTCGCGCGGGTCGATCGGCAGGTAGGCCACCTGCCAGGGCTCGTCCTCGCCCTGCTTGCGCAGCGACTTGCGGATCGCATCCTGGTGGCTGCCGGAAAACGCGGTATAGACCAGCTCGCCCACCCAGGGATGGCGCGGATGCAGCGGAATGCCGGTGCACTCGTGCACCACGCGGATGATCTCATCCGGGTTGGACAGATCCAGCTCCGGATCGATGCCCTGGCCGTAGAGATTCATCGCCAGGATCACGATATCCATGTTGCCGGTGCGCTCGCCGTTGCCCAGCAGCGTGCCTTCCACGCGCTCGGCGCCGGCCAGCATCGCCAGCTCGGCCGCGGCCACCGCGCCGCCGCGGTCGTTGTGCGTGTGCACGGACACGATCACGGACTCGCGGTTCTTGACGTTCTGGCAGAAATACTCGATCTGGTCGGCGTGATGGTGCGGGCCGGCCATCTCGACCGTGTTCGGCAGGTTGAAGATGATCCGGTCGTCGGGCGTGGGCTGCCAGACGTCCATCACCGCCTCGCAGATGCGCACCGCGAACTCGGGCTCGGTGGTGGAGAAACTCTCCGGTGAATATTCCAGCCGCCAGTGCACGCCCGGGCGGGCCTCGGCGTTGGCCTTGACCCGCCTGGCGCCCTCGACGGCGATGTCGATGATGCCGTCCTCGTCCATCTCGAACACGCGCTCGCGCTGGACGGTGGAGGTCGAGTTGTAGAGATGGATGATGGCCTTGTCGACGCCCTCCAGCGATTCGAAGGTGCGGTCGATGAGGTGATCCCGCGACTGGGTGAGTGCGGCGATGGTCACGTCCGCCGGAATCCGATTGCCGTCGATCAGCCAGCGCACGAAGTCGTAATCCGGCTGACTGGCCGAGGGAAAGCCGACCATGATCTCCTTGATGCCGACATCGACCAGCAGCTGCCACAGGCGCTTCTTCTGGTCCACGCTCATCGGCTCGAGCAGGGCCTGGTTGCCGTCGCGAAGGTCCTCGCTGACCCAGATCGGCGCCTGCGTCAGGTCGCGCTCGGGCCAGGTGCGGTCGAAACCGGTCACCCGCGGGGCGGGGCGATACTTGCGATGGTCGAAACGGCTCATGTCTGCGTCCTTGCTGTCGGTCGAACGCCGGGTCGCGACTAGTCGGGATCCGGCTGGACATAGTCTAACCCGCCTGCGGCGGCACCGGATTGCCAAGTCGACGCATGGAATGCATCGGCACGCAATATCATGCTGATAATATCCTGCTGAATAAAAATTATTGCCAACTCATGTCAAATCAGCGCAACACCGCCGGCCTGGACCGTTTCGACCGCCGCATCCTCGAGGTGCTGCAGGCCGACGGCCGCATCAGCAACCAGGCGCTCGCCGAGGCCGTGAACCTGTCGCCCTCGCCCTGCCTGCGACGGGTGCGTGCACTGGAGGCCGCGGGGCTGATCACCGGCTATCGGGCGGAGGTGGACGCGCGCGCGCTCGGCTACGGTCTGGTCGCGCTGCTGCTGATCTCCATGGACAAGCACACGCCCGAACGCTTCGCCAACTTCGAGGCCCGGGTCGCGGAGCTGCCGGAGGTTCAGGAATGCCTGCTCATCACCGGCCAGGAGGCCGACTATCAGCTGCGCATCGCCGCGGTGGACATGGACGACTACCAGCGGCTGCTGCTGCAGCACATCACGCGCATCGAAGGTGTCTCGGGCGTGCATTCCAGCTTCGTGCTGCGCCGGGTGATGCACGACCGCGTGCTGCCGCCGCGCTGACGCCGGGTCTCGCCCGGCAACCGGAAACGTGGGGTCGATCCGCCGATGCGGACGGCGAAATCCCGCCTCCAAGCCGCGGGCTCGCGGCCGTTCGCGATAGGTCCGGGCATGACGTCATCTCCACCCCGGGCCGGTACGAGCGAGCACGTCGAGGCGCCCGCGGCCGAGGCTCGCGGGGCCCGCCCGGGACAGCGCGCGCCGCGCCACAACCGGTCGGCACTCGCGCCCCGCAGGACCGATCGCCCCGACAGCGGCCCGCCGCGGTGGCGCGGGCAGACACACCCGACGCGTCGCCCGAGCGGCCTCGCGCGCCGACGCGCATGGCCTAGCCTGCCGCTTCTCGCGGCCGGCCGCGGCACCGCGCGATCCCGGGTCGCGGCCCCGATAGCAGGGCAACGGCCGGCGTGGGCCGACATCGCCCACACCCGCTGCGATCATTGACCTGGCAGCGAAACCGCCGAATCACCAGCTGTTTTCAACGCACCTGGAAACAGAGGTTGTCACACTTTTGTTACTTATTTTCAATTGATTAAAGGCCGATGGCTGCGGCCGACACGCCGGGAGCCGTTGACGTCATCAACTTGGCAAAACGGGATTTGCATGTCGGGGGACAACGCCGCCGACAGCGACCGCGCACGGGCCTCGACGGCCTCTCGCAATCCGCCCGGGCTGGGGCTATAGTCGATGCGGGGCGAGCCCGCCCCGTGGACACGCCCGGAGGGCGTTCGCAGATGAACCGTAATACCCCGAGATGGACCGGCCTCGTGGCTCTGATGCTCATCGGCATGTCGTTGCTCACCGGCTGCAACACGATCCAGGGCGCCGGCGAAGACATGGAACGCGCCGGCGAGGAAGTCCAGGACGCCGCCGAATAGGACCGACGCCCGCCGCCCATGGGCGGGCGCGATCCATCATTCCAGCCGCAGCCGCGACAACAGTGCCTCCAGCCGGGCGAATGCGGTCTCACGGTCGAACGGCCGCGCCGGCGGCGAGGCATAGACCGAGGGATTGACGCCGGTCACGATCAGGTCGATGGCGATACAGCGGCCGGCCGTCACCGCGCGGTAGCTGTGGCGCTGCAGGTGGTGATTCATCGCGGCATCGCCGGTATCGACCCGGGTGAAGGCCACCCCGTCGATCAACACCCGCCGCGGCTCGGCCGGGGCGCCCGCCGGCCCGCTGGACGGTCCACTGCAGGCGGCCAGCGCGCGCGGCGCGCGGCTGGCGCCGATCCGCATCACCCCACGGGTGATCGTGTTGGACCCGGGCAGCGTCAACGCCAGCAGGGCGTCGCCGGGCACGGCCGCCGCCGCATCGGGATTCCAGCGCGTGCCCAGGAAATAATCGGCCTCGAACCGCCGCGCGGCCGGGACACCCTGCGGGTAAGCGATGGCCAGGCCGTAGCGCGGGCTGTGGTAGTGCCGCGATGAGGCCGCCGACGCGACGGACGTGTCGGACATGCCGGGCGCGGCGGCGCAGCCGGACAGGGCCGCGAGAGCCACGACCGCCGCCAGAATCATCCCCCACGCGCGGCGGCGCGGCGCCCCGGTGTGATCGCCCATGACTCGCTCCCGATGACTGTCATTTTTATTGTAGTTTACATGCAATAGAATACGCCTTCGTCTTTCCCCTTCCGGAGCGGCATGACCCAGGTCGAGGCCATGTTCGAGCGCTATGGCCCGAAATACCGCTGGCTGGTCACGCTGACGGTGCTGCTGGGGCTGGTCGCGCTGGGCATGTCGATCACGATCGTCAACGTCGCCACGCCCTACATCAAGGGCGCCTTCGGCATGAGCGCCGACCAGGTGCAATGGCTGTCGACCGGTTTTCTGGCCGCGACCACGGTCACGCTGCTGATCTCGCCCTGGCTGATGAGCGCCTTCGGCCAGCGCGCGACCTACGTCGGCCTGCTGGCGGTGTTCATCGCCGCCTCGTTCGTGGGCGGTCTGGCCACCGGCATGGGCGCGATCATCGTCGCGCGCGTGGTGCAGGGCGCGATGACCGGCATCATCCGCCCGGTCGCGCTCGAAGCGTTATTTGCGGTCTATCCGCCCCATCAGCGCGGCATGGCGACCGCGCTCTACGGCATGAGCCTGGGCCTGCCGCTGACTCTGGCAAGCGTGGTGGGTGGCTTTCTGGTCGAACATTTCTCCTGGCGCTACGTGTTCTTCATCGTGCTGCCGATCTGTGTCGCCGCGATGGTCATGGGCGCCATCTTTTTGCCCCGGCGCGAGTCGACCGGGCCGCGGCCGCCGCTGGACTGGGTCGGCGCGATCACGCTGTTCGTGGCCATCTTCGCCGCGCTGGCCGCGATCGCCAACGGCCAGCGCTGGGGCTGGCAGAGCAGCGCGGTCCTCCAGCTCGAAGTTCTCTCGCTGGCGACCACGGTATTCTTCATCGGCTGGGAGCTGCGCCAGCCGCGCCCGCTGCTGGACCTCGCCATCTTCCGGCACAAGGAGTTCCTGGCCGGGTCGATCGTCATGCTGCTGTTCGGCGGCGCCTTCTACGGCGTGATGTACCTGCTGCCGCAGTTCATGGACGCGATCCTGCACTTCAGCCCGATCACCTCGGGGGTTCTGTTCACGCCGTCGACGCTGGTGCTGGCCGTGCTCGTGCCGCTGGTCGGCCGCTTCAGCGACCGCATGGCCCCGCACTGGCTGACCCTGCCCGGGCTGGCGTTCGCGATCTGGGCGGTCTGCCGGATGGCCCAGGCCGACTGGAACACCTCGTTTGCCAGCCTCGCGCTGTCGATGGCGTTGCTGAGCGTGGGCATGGCCGCCGTGCCGCCGCCGACCCTGTCGCGCTCCATCGCCGCGCTGCCGCCGCGGCTGATCGGCTACGGTTCGGGGGCGATCAACTTCGCCCTGCAGCTGGGCGGGGCCTTCGGCACCGTCACGCTGGTGGCCATGCTCGACCGCCGCACGCTGGCCCACAGCGATCACCTGACCGCCGGCCTGAACCCGGGCAACGACATGGCCCGCCGTGCGCTCTCTCATCTGGGCGAGGTCTTGGGGCGCACCGGCGTGGACGCGACGCACCGGCGCGCGGCGGCCGAGCACGTGCTCTCCGGCATCGACCGCATCTGGGCGACGATCTACGCCTATCAGGACGGTTTTCTCATGGTGGCGACCGCCCTGGTCGCGGTCTGCCTGCCCTCGTTTCTGCTCAGCCGCTGGGGCGCCCGCGCCGCCGACCGCTGACCTTCAACCGACGCTTCGCACATGACCGCATCGCAGACCGACAACGACACCGACTCCAGCGCATCCGGCCGCGGCCGGACCGGGCGGCTGTTCAAGCTCCTCGCGGCCGCCGTGCTGATCGGGATCGCGGCGATCTGGGTGGGCTTCTGGCTGCATCACCGCCTGACCCACGTCAGCGAGAACGACGCCCGGGTGGCCACCCACGAGATCACGGTCAGCAGCCGGCTGGCCGGGCGCGTGACCGGCTTCGACCTGATTCGCGGCGACCGCCTCGCGACCGGCGCGCGAGTGGCCCAGCTCTACAGCCGGCCGGACGCGCTGCGCCGCCGCCAGCTGGCCGCGCGGGTCGAGCGCATGCAGGCCGAGCTCGACGCCCAGGCGGGCCGCATCGACCTCGCCCGCCGCCAGATCAGCGGCGGCATCGAGCAGATGAAAGACGTGCTGGCGGCCGACGTCGCCGCCGAGAAGGCCGCCGCCGCCGACGCCACCCGGGCCCGCCACGACGCCGAACGGTCGGCCGAACTCTATCAGCGCCACGGCGTCTCCGAGGCCGAGCGCGACGCCGACCGCTACGCCTACCAGGCCGCCCGCGCCGAGCACGACCGCGCCGAGCGGCAGGTGCGCGTCGATCGCATCGCCCTGGACAACGCCCGAACCGGCCTGCTGTCGGCGCCGCAGGCCACGATCGACAACCCGGAGGTGCTGACCGACGAGCGCGCGGTCATGAAACATCGGCTCGCCGAGGCGAAGGCGGAACTGGCACACCAGCGCACGCGTCTGGACGATCTGGCGATCACCGCGCCGATCGACGGCGTCGTCGACGAGACCTTCATCGAAGCCGGCGAATACGTCTCTGCCGGCCAGCCGATCGTGATGATGCACGACCCGGCCGACGTCTGGATCGAGGCCAAGATGAAGGAGACCAAGATCGCCGAACTGGCCGTCGGCCAGCCGGTGGCCGTGCACGTCGACGCCCGCCCGGACATCGCCTATCGCGGCCATGTCGCCGTCATCGGCCATGCCGCGACCAACCAGTTCGCGCTGCTGCCGAACCCGAACCCGTCCGGCAATTTCACCAAGATCACCCAGCGCATCCCGGTGCGCATCGCCATCGACCACGGGCCGAAGACCGCGCTCAGCCCGGGCATGATGGTGGAGGTGGCTGTGGACACGACGGTCACGCCGGCCGCATCCGACGGTCGCGGTCCCGCCGGCGGCAACCGCGCGGCGCGCGCCCAACCGCCCGCATCGGCCTCATGAGGCTTTAGACTGGCAGCTGGTTTGGTCGGACCGGCGCTCGCCGGAAGCGTGCAGGAACGTGGAAGAATTCTTTCATTGGATCGGCGAGACACTGGGCGCGGCCATCCGCTTCATCGTCGACGGGCTGGCGGGGCTGCTGGGCAATCTCTACGGCCTCATCGACAGCTTTCTGGCGGGGCTGACCAACGCCCTGGGCATCAGCACCTCGGTGCTGAGCCTGCTCATTCTCTTGCTCGGCCTGGTGATGCTCTGGGCAGCCCTGCGTGCGCTGCTCAAGCGCCGGCTCATCGGCGCGGTGATCTGGGCGGCGCTGGGCGTGGTGGTGCTGACCTGGCTGATCCACTGACGCGCGACCACCCGCCGCAGGCTCCGCGGCCGGCGATACCGGCAAGTCGGCCCGCCGGCGCTCGACCGCGGCGCCTCAGCCGTCGTCGTCCGGCCAGCTGCTGAAACGCTCGCACAGCACCCGGTTGCGGCCCCGCGCCTTGGCCTCGTAGAGCAACGCGTCGGCCTTGCGCAGCGCCGCCGAGAGACCGACGCGGCCGTCGTCGGGGCCGATGTGGCAGACGCCGATGCTCACCGTCACCCACTCGGCCACCGGCGACACCGCGTGCGGAATCCGTTCCGCAGCGATGGCTGAACAGACGTTTTCCGCAAGCGCCCGGATCTCGTCGGCGTCTCCGTGCATCCACAGCATGGCGAACTCCTCGCCGCCGTAGCGGCCGCAGACATCCAGCGGCCGCCGGGCTCCGGCTCGCAGCACCGCCGCGACCCGGCGCAGCGCCGCATCCCCCTCCTGATGGCCGTAGTGGTCGTTATAGGCGCCGAAGGCGTCGATATCGATCATCGCCACCGCGTAGCCCGCCGATTCCCGGGCCGCCTGCGCCTGCGCCTGCTCGAGCGCATCCTCCAGCGCATAGCGGTTGAGCAGCCCGGTGAGGCTGTCCTGGCGCGACAGATAATGCAGCAGCGTGCCGTTGAGCCAGGTCCAGCGGATGAAGTATTCCAGCGAATAGCCCGCACACACCGCCACCACCATCAGCACCACGGTCGCGAACACGTGATAGTTGACGTTGGGCTCGATATGGATGAACGCGATCTCGACGCCGATGGCCGCGATGCCGGCCACGACCGCCGCCGGCAGCATCACCCAGAAGCGGATGCGGGCGAGGGCGAACATGGTGACGGTGCAGATGCCGATGAACTCCACCGGCAGGTCGAAGCCGTATCGGGCATCGACGATCCGCTGGCCCAGCAGCCCCGCGATGAAGCCGAGAAACAGCAACACCATGACCAGCTCGATGGCCGCCGCGTCCGGCCGCTTCCAGCAGAACAGGCCGACACCCAGCAGCAGCGGGATCATCCCGCCGAGCTGCAGCCAGCGCGACAGCGGCACCAGCGGTTCCGGCATGCCGAGCAGCGTGGTGTCGATCAGCGGCGTGATCGCCATCGCCAGAAAGGCGATCGACAGCAGCGTCAGACGGCTGAGCCGGCCGGACAGCCGCAGATAGCGACAGAAATCCGCCTCCAGTTCCGGTCGGAACCAGAGGGTGGCGAAACCGCGTTCGCGCTGCTCGCGTAGCAGTTCCGTCGGCGTCTGCTGCGCGCCCTCGGCCCACTGCTGCTCCTCCGCGCGTTCCAGCCGGTACAGCTCGGCGGAGGTGGTTTCCTTGTTCGGCATTGTCGTTGTATCCCTTCGGGCCACACCCAGGGCCGAACCGCGCGCCCGCACAGGCGCACGCATCCGCCGTACCGGGCCCGCTGCGGCCGCGGCAGACGACAGCCCATCCAATCCGGGAGCAGGCAAACCCCATGAACATCCTCATACAGGGCGCCGGTCGAGGCCTCGGCCTCGCGCTGGCGACCCGGCTGCTCGAGCGCGACGCGGTGCGACTGGTCGCGACCGTGCGCGATCCGTCGGCCGCACCGCGTCTGCAGGCGCTCGCCGAGGCGCACGGCGATACACGGCTCCGGATTGTGGCGCTGGATGTGACAAGCGAAACCAGCGTTGCCGACGCGCGGGCCCGAATCGGGCGCACGGTCGAGCGTCTGGACGGCATGCTGGTGCTGGCTGGCTTGCTTCACGATGAACGGACCGGCCTCTGGCCGGAAAAACGCCTGGCCGACATCGACCCCGCCCACGTCGCCACGAGCTTCGCCGTGAACGCCACCGGGCCGCTGCTGATGATCAAGCATTTCCAGGACCTACTCGCGCACGGCGAGCGCGCGGTCATCGCCAGTCTGTCGGCCCGCGTGGGCTCGATCGGCGACAACCACATCGGCGGCTGGTACGCCTACCGGGCGGCCAAGGCGGCCCAGAACCAGTTCACCCGCACCGCCGCCATCGAGCTGCGACGCCATTCCCGGGCGCTGATCTGCGTGGGCCTGCACCCGGGCACCGTGGACACCGGGCTGTCCGAGCCCTTCCAGCGACGCGTGCCGGCGGGCCGCCTGCAGAGCCCGGACACGGCGGCCCGGCATCTGCTGGCGGTGATCGACCGGCTCACGCCGGAGGACAGCGGTCACGTCTTCGACTGGGCGGGCGAAAGCATCGAACCGTGACCTCTTGCCGAATAAACTGTTTATTTATACAGTTGCAAGCATGCCCCATCGCCCGACCCACCACAAGACGCGCGGCGCGCTGACCAACCCCGCAGGGCGTTTCGCCGCGGCCGGCGCCGACGACTTCGACGACGGCTGGGGCACGCTCGACGCCGAGGCGCTGGCCGACGACACGCCGCCGGCCACCCGGCTGCACGCCGATCCGGCGCGACGCGTGATCAGCCGCAACGACTCCCCGGACGTGCCCTTCTCGGCCTCCATCAACCCCTACAAGGGCTGCAGCCACGGCTGCATCTACTGTTTCGCGCGGCCCACCCACGAGTACCTCGATCATTCGGCCGGGCTCGATTTCGAAACCGAGATCTACTACAAGCCCGACGCCGCCGAGCGCTTCGAGGCCGAGCTGCGGGCGCCGGGCTATCGCTGCACGCCGATCACCCTCGGCGCCAACACCGATCCCTACCAGCCCGACGAGCGCCGGCTGCGGATCACCCGCGCGCTGCTCGCGGTCGCGCGCCGCTTCAACCAGCCGATCTCGATCGTGACCAAGGGCGCACTGGTCACCCGCGACATCGACGTGCTGGGCGAGATGGCCGCGGACAATCTGGCCAGCGTGATGGTCAGCGTCACCAGCCTCGACGCGACGCTCAAGCGGCGCCTGGAGCCGCGTGCGGCCGGCCCCGGCCGGCGCTTCGCCGCGATCGAGGCGCTGCGGCGCGCGGGCATTCCGGTGGGCGTGCTGGTCGCGCCGGTCATCCCCGCGCTGACCGATCACGAGCTGGAGGCGCTGGTCGCGCGTGCGGCCGAGGCCGGCGCGCTGACGGCGGGCTACGTGCTGCTGCGCCTGCCGTACGGCGTCAAGCATCTGTTCCGGGACTGGCTCGCCGCCCACTATCCGGACCGGGCCGCCCACGTCATGAGCCTGATCAACCAGAGCCACGGCGGGCGCGACTACGACGCCCGCTGGGGGCAGCGCATGCGCGGCTCGGGCGTGCACGCCGAACTCATCGCGCGGCGCTTCCGGCTCGCCTGCCGGCGCGCCGGCATCGACGCGAGCCGCCGCATCACGCTCGATACCGGCCGCTTCGCGTGTCCGCCGGCGGCCGGCGACCAGAAGGCCTTCGATTTCGCCTGAACGACGGGCCGGCGCGATTCGCGATCGTCGGCCTCATACGACAGGCGTTCCGGGACGACGCGGTGCATCCGCCTCCGTGCCGCCGCGTGCCGGGCCACAAATGCCAACCCGCCCGGACACGACGACCTGGCCGATCCCGGCGCGCCGAGCGGCGCCCGCGACGGATGCGCCGCCGCATGGCTGGAGCGCCGTCGACCCGCAGTCGCCCGGCCTGCAGGGCGCAGCCGGCCCGGCCTGGCGACCCGCGGGCGAGTGCGGCCCGGTCGACGGACGGCCGTCGGCGGTCCGTCTCGATCGGCCGGCCGGATGCCGCACCGCGGCTACCTCGCCCGGCCGGCGGGCTCCGATTCGCCGTGCACGAGTTCGCCGATCAGCTCCACGAACCGCGGCAGCAGCCGCGGCGGCAGATCGTGACCCATGCCGGGGAACTCCTCGTAGCGCGCGTCGCTCAGATGCTCGGCGGTGCTGCGACCGTGCTTGACCGGCAACAGCGGGTCGGCGGCGCCGTGGATCACCAGCGCCGGCTGCCGGATGCCGCCGAGCAGATCGGTTCGGGAGGCCGCGGCCATCACCGCGAGCATCTGCCGCCGGGTGCCGGCGGGATAGTAGCTGCGCGCGACGTTCCGGCGAATCTCGCTGGTCCAGTCGGCCAGGCTGCGGCCGTAGCGGGGACTGCCGATCATGCGCATGGTCACCGCCATGTGCCGGGCGATCGCGTCCGGGTCGCGGCTTCGCGGCGCCTTGGCCAGGCGCAGGAGGGTCTTGAGCCGGCCGCGCGGCAGACGGCGCGCCCCCGAGGTGGACATGATCGAGGTCAGCGTCTGCACGCGCTCCGGATACAGCGCGGCAACCAGCTGCGCGATCATGCCGCCCATGGAGGCACCGACCAGATGCGCCCGTGCGATGCCGAGCCCGTCCATGAGACCGACCGTGTCCACGGCCATGTCCTCGAGCGTGTAGGGCGCGTCGATCTCGCGGCCCAGCAGCGACTTGAAGAACGCCGCCCGCGGGCCGTCGTGCCGGGTCGCGGTACGCAGCTTGGTGGACAGGCCGATATCGCGATTGTCGAAACGGATCACGCGCAGGCCGGTGTCGGCCAGGGCGCGGCAGAAGGCGTCCGGCCAGCCGGTGAGCTGGGTGCCCAGCCCCATGATCAGGATCAGCGCCGGGTCGCGGTCGTCGCCGAACTGCTCCCAGGCCAGCTCGAGGCCGTTGGCGGCCACCCGCCCCTGCTTGTCCGCCCCCTCGAGTGCGGGCGCCAGAAACTCTGTCATAGCGAACCATCCTGCGACTGCTCGTTCCGGGCCCGGGGCACTCGGCCCCGGCGCGCGACGCGTGTATTCTAGCGTCATGAGCTTGCTCGACCGACTGGCCGACGCCCATATCGAGGCCGCCGCCGAGCGCGGCGAGTTCGACGATCTGCCGGGCGCCGGCCAACCGCTGAATCTCGACGACGACCGCCACGTGCCGCCGGAACTGCGGGCCGGCTATCGTCTGCTCAAGAACGCCGGCTTCGTGCCGCCCGAGATCGAATCCCGCCGCGCGATCCGCGACATCGAGGAACTGCTCGCCGCGACCGAGCCCGAGAGCGCGGAGTCCGAACGCCTGACCCGGCGCCTGCGCTGGCTGGAGACGCGCCTGCGCCAGAGCCGCCGCGGCCGCGCCCTGCTGGCCGATCCCGACTACGCCGCGGCGGTACGCGACCGATTCGCCGGCAACGACGACCGCGCATGACCGACGCCGTCCTCGCGGCGGCGACCACGGCCGCGGATCACGCCCGGCTGGCCGCGCTCGCCCGCGAGATCTGGCACGAGCACTACCCGGGGCTGATCAGCCGGGCCCAGATCGACTACATGCTCGAACGCGGCTACAGCCCGCAGGCGCTGGCGGCCGAACAGCGGGCCGGCACCCGCTTCGTGCTCGCCCGGCGGGCGGGCCGGGCCATCGGCTTCGCCGCCGTCTCGCCCGACCCGGCGGACGCCGCCACCGCCTGGCTGGACAAGCTCTATGTCCACGCCGAGGCCCGCGGCGAAGGGCTCGGCCGGCGGCTGGTCGCGGACAGCCTCGCCGACGCCGCCCGCCGGGGCGCGACCCGGCTGCGACTGCGGGTCAACCGGCACAACGTCGACGCCGTCCACGCCTACCGGCGCCTGGGCTTCGCGGTGGAGGCCGAGGACGTCAAGGACATCGGCGCCGGCTTCATCATGGACGACTACCTGATGGGGCGCGCGCTCCCCGCCTAACCGCCGCCCGTACCGACCGCCGGCCGCGTGTCGGCGGCCGATTCCGCACCCACCGCGGGCGCCAGCAGAAACGCCGCGACCCAGCCCTCGGCCGCCTCCGCGCCGTAGCGCACGCGGCGCCAGCCGCCGGCGCGGCCGAGAACACGCACCGTCGCACCGCGGGAGAGCGTCGCCACGACCGCCCGGTCGGTACCGGGCCCCGCGCGCACGTTCAGCCGCGGCGTGGCCACGCGCCGCATCGCCTCGGGGCTGTCGCGCCCGCGGCCGGCGTCGATATCGGCGAAGAGCGCGGGCAAACCGACATAGGCCGCCAGCGTCGGCGGTTCGGACCCGGCGCCGCGCGCCGGCACCCGTCGCGGCGCCGCGGCCGCGTCGAAGCCGTTCAGCGGGCCGCGGCGCAGGCCCTCGAGATCGAGCGACAGAGACTTCGGCACTCCGCGCAGCAACCGCTCGGCGACCCAGCCCACGCGCTCGCCGTCCGCCGCCCAGACCTCGACCCAGCCGCGCTGGCGCCGATACACGCGCAGCGGCGTGGCCGCGGCAAGCCGGCTGCGCACCGCGGCGTTGAGCGACGGCCCGGCGCGCAGATTCACCCGGGCCGGGCCCACCCGCGCCGCCGGCAGGGCCGAGCGCAGGCGCGCCCGATCGGCCGGCGTGGCGACCGCCAGCGTCTGCACCGCCGCCTCGAGATTGCGCGGCAGACCGCGCCCGTCCAGATAAGCCAGCGCCAGGTTGGTCGCCGCGGGGGCGAAGTCCCGGCGCGCCGCCTCGGCATACCAGAACACCGCCTGGGCGATATCGCGCGGGACGCCGGCGCCGCGTTCGTGCAGCACGGCCAGGTTGTACTGGGCGGGGGCGAAACCGCGTTCGGCCGCGCGTGTGTACCAGCCCAGCGCCCGCGCCGGATCGGCGGGCACGCCCCGGCCCTCGGCATGGAGCAGGCCCAGCCCGTATTGCGCCCGCGCCGCGCCCTCGGCCGCCGGCGACTGCCAGGCCTCGGCGGCGGCGGCGTAATCGCCGCGCGCATGGGCCGCGATGCCGGCGCGGGTGTCGGCGACCGCCGCCGGTGCGGACAGCCCCAGCCCGAGCACGAGCACGAGGCCGACGACCAGCGCCGCGCGGATCACCGCTTCGCCGCGGCCGGGTCCGGCCCTAGCGCGTTCAGCCGCCGCGGCGCGGATAACCGATGGTCGCCAGCTGCGCCTCGATCTCGGTGAGAATGGCCGGATCGTCGATGGTCGCAGGCGTATTCCACTCCTTGCCGTCGGCGATCTGCCGCAGGGTGGCGCGCACCACCTTGCCCGAGCGCGTCTTGGGCAGACGCTCGACGAGGGTGGCGTGACGGAAGGCCGCGACCGGCCCGATCCGGTCGCGCACCAGCGCCACCAGTTCGGCGATGACTTCGTCCGAGGGCCGCGTGACGCCGGATTTGAGCACCACCATGGCCACCGGCAGCTGGCCCTTGTCGGCGTCCGCCGCGCCCACCACCGCGACCTCCGCGACGTCGGCGTGGTCGGCGATGACCTCCTCCATCATGCCGGTGGACAGCCGGTGCCCGGCGACGTTGATGATGTCGTCGACACGGCTCATCACCCAGACGTTGCCGGCGGCGTCGAAATAGCCGGCGTCGCCCGAGCGATAGTAGCCGGGGAACTCGTCCAGATAGGACGAGCGGAACCGGGCGTCGTTCTGCCAGAGGGTGGGGAAACAGCCGGGCGGCAGCGGCAGCTTCACGCAGATGTCGCCCATCTCGTCGGCGCCGACCTCGCTGCCGTCCGGGGCGAGCACGCGGATGTCGTAGCCCGGCATCGGCCGGCCCGCCGAGCCCGGCGGCACGTCCAGCATCTCGATGCCCAGCGGGTTCGCGCTCATCGCCCAGGCGGTCTCGGTCTGCCACCAATGGTCGATGACGGGCACGTCGAGCTTCTCGCCGGCCCAGCGGGCGGTGTCGGGGTCGGTGTGCTCGCCGGCCAGGAACAGCGCGCGCAGACAGGACGTGTCGTGGGCGGCGCCGAGTTCGGCGTTCGGGTCGACCTTCTTGACCGCGCGAAAGGCCGTGGGCGCGGTGAAGAAGACATCGACGCCGTGCTCGGCGATCACCCGGAAGAAGGCGCCGGCGTCCGGGGTGCCCACCGGCTTGCCCTCGTACATCACCGAGGTGCAGCCCAGCAGCAGCGGCGCGTAGACGATATAGGAGTGGCCGACCACCCAGCCGACGTCGGAGGCGGTCCAGAACACGTCGTCCGGCGACAGGCCGTAGACCGCCCGCGCGGAGTAGTGCATGGCCACGGCGTGGCCGCCGTTGTCGCGGACCACGCCCTTGGGTTTGCCGGTGGTGCCGGAGGTGTAGAGGATGTAGAGCGGGTCGGTGGCGGCCACCGGCACGCAGTCGGCCGGCTCGGCCGCGGCCAGGGCCTCGTTCCAGTCGATGTCGCGGCCGGAAACGAGCTCGCAGCGCTGCGTGTCGCGCTGGAAGATCACGCAGCGCTCGACCTTGTGCTCGGCCAGATCGATGCCGGTGTCCAGCAGCGGCTTGTACTCGACCACGCGCCCCGGCTCGATCCCGCAGGAGGCCGAGAGCACCAGTGTCGGCGTGGCGTCGTCGATGCGCTTGGCCAGCTCGGCGCCCGCGAAGCCGCCGAAGACCACCGAATGCACCGCGCCGATGCGGGCACAGGCGAGCATGGCGATGACCGCTTCCGGAATCATCGGCATGTAGATGATCACGCGGTCGCCCTTGGCCACGCCCTGATCGCGAATGACGCCGGCGAAACGGGCCACGGCGTCGCGCAGCTCGGCGTAGGTGTAGCGCGCCTGCGTGCCGGTCACGGGGCTGTCGTAGATCAGGGCCGTGACGTCGCCGCGGCCGGCGTCCACGTGGCGATCGAGACAGTTGTCGGCGGTGTTGAGCTCGCCGTCGGGGAACCAGTGATAGAACGGCGCGCGGCTGTCGTCCAGCACCTGCGTCGGCGGCCGCGTCCAGCGTATGGCCTCGGCCTGATCGGCCCAGAACGCGTCCGGGTTGTCGCGCGCGGCTTCGAATTCGGCCGCGTATCGGCTGGGGTCGGACATGCTCGCTCCTCTACTCGCAGATTCCGGCAATATGCCAGCGTGAAGGCCCCCGGCCCTATACGACGAAGGTGGACACCCGACGAGCCGCGTTTGGGTCGGCCGGTGGAATCCGCTATTTTGCGGGGCATGCCCTGCGCAACATGCGTTCGTACCCCTTCGGCCCGGCGCGGCGCGCTCTGGGCGCTGCTGTGGCTGGCGATCGTCCTCGGCGCCGGCTGCGAACGGCCCTGGAACAGCCCCTACCCGGACGCGGAGCGCGCCAGCGACACGCTCTATCGCGCCTTCACCGAACCGCCGCGGCATCTGGATCCGGCGCGCTCCTACGCCACCGACGAGGTGGAGTTCACCGGCCAGATCTACGAGCCGCCCCTCCAGTATCACTATCTCAAGCGGCCCTACCAGCTCGAGCCGCTGGCCGCGACGCGCCTGCCCGAGCCGCAGTATCTGGACGCCGACGGCGACCCCCTGCCCGCAGACACGCCGCCCGAGGACGTCGCCACCAGCGTCTATACCATCGAGATCAAGCCCGGCGTGCGCTATCAGCCGCACCCGGCGTTCGCCCGCGGGCCGGACGGCGCGCCGCGCTATCGCGACCTGTCGCCGGCCGATCTGGAGGGCATCGCCTCGCCCGCGGATTTCGCTCACCAGGGCAGCCGGACGCTGCGCGCCTCGGACTACGTGCATCAGATCAAGCGCCTGGCGAGCCCGGAAGTGAATTCGCCGATCCTCGGCGTGATGAGCGAGCACATCGTCGGCCTGGCCGATCTGGCCGAACGCCTGCGCGCCGCGCGGGACACACTCGCACCGGGCGAACATCTGGATCTGACCCGCCACGACTTCGAGGGCGCCCGCGCCGTCGACGACCGCCACTTCGAGATCCGCGTCAACGGCGTCTACCCGCAGCTACGCTACTGGCTGGCGATGCCGTTCTTCGCGCCGATGCCGCCCGAGGCCATCGCCTTCTACAACCAGGACGCGCTGGCGGCGAAGAACATCGGCATCGACACCTTTCCGGTGGGCACCGGGCCCTACATGCTCACCGAGAACAATCCGAACCGGCGGATGGTGCTCGAGACCAACCCCAACTTCCACGGCGAGCGCTACCCGAGCGAGGGTGCGCCCGGCGATCGCGAAGCCGGCCTGCTCGAGGACGCCGGCAGGGCGCTGCCCTTCATCGACCGGGTCGTGTTCTCGCTGGAGAAGGAATCCATTCCCTACTGGAACAAGTTCCTGCAGGGCTACTACGACAGTTCCGGCATCTCCTCGGACGCCTTCGGCCAGGCGATCCGCATCGACGCCGACGGCGAGCCGCATCTGACCGAGACCATGGCCGAGCGCGGCATGCGGCTGGCCACCACCGTGCTGCCGGCGATCTACTATCTCGGCTTCAACATGAACGACGACGTGGTCGGCGGCGACGACGACGCCCGCAAGCTGCGCCAGGCGATCTCGATCGCCGTCGACTACGAGTCCTACGTCGCCATATTCCTCAACGGCCGCGGCCTGGTCGCCCAGGACCCGCTGCCGCCGGGGCTGTTCGGCGCCCGCGAGGGCAAAGCCGGCATGAACCCCGTGGTCTACGACTGGGTCGACGGCGAACGCCGGCGCAAGCCGATCGAGGTCGCGCGCGAGCTGCTGGCCGAGGCGGGCTATCCCGGCGGCACCGACGAGGAGACCGGACGACCGCTGCTGCTGAATCTGGACACGCCGGCCAGCGGCCCGGAATTCAAGTCGCAGATGGACTGGATGCGCCAGCAGTTCGACAAGCTGGGCATTCAGCTCGTGGTGCGCGCGACCACCTGGAGCCGGTTCCAGCAGAAGACCGCCGACGGTAACGTGCAGATGTTTTTCGGCTCCGGCTGGATGGGCGACTATCCCGATCCGGAGAACTTTCTGTTCCTGCTCTACGGCCCCAACAGCGCGGCCGAGAACAACGGCCAGAACATCGCCAATTACCAGGACGACACCTTCGACCGGCTGTTTAGGCGCATGCGCGACATGGACAACGGCCCCGAGCGCCAGCAGCTCATCGACCGCATGATCGACATCGTCCAGCGCGACGCGCCCTGGGTGTGGGGCATGTATCCGCGCCAGTACGGCCTCTACCAGAGCTGGCTCGCCAACACGAAGCCCAACGCGATGGCGAACAACACGATCAAGTACCTCGACATCGACCCGGCGGCGCGCGCCGAAAAACGCCTCGCCTGGAATCAGCCCGTGCTCTGGCCGCTCGCCGCGGGGGCGGGCGGGCTGCTCGTGCTGCTGCTGCCCGGGGTGTGGATCCATCGCCGGCGCGAACACCGAGCCGTGCGGCGGCCGGCGCGCTGATGTTCGCCTATATCGTCCGCCGCGCCCTGTACGCGATTCCGGTGCTGATCGGCGTCAACCTGATCACGTTCCTGCTGTTCTTCGTGGTCAACACGCCGGACGACATCGCCCGCATGCAGCTCGGCGCCAAGCGTGTCACGCCCGAGGCCATCGACACCTGGAAGGCCACCCACGGCTACGACCGGCCCTATTTCCACAACGCCGACGAACCGGGTCTGGCGGCGTTCACCGACACGCTGTTCTTCCAGAAATCGGTGAAGGTCATGGCCTTCGACTTCGGGCGCTCGGACGGCGGGCGCGCCATCGCCGCCGACATCCAGGCCCGCATGGGTCCGAGCCTGGCGCTGGCCATCCCCACGCTGCTGGTGGGCATGGCGGTGAACATCACCTTCGGCCTGCTGCTGGTGTTCTTCCGCTCGACCGCCATCGACTGGGGCGGCGTCGTGCTGTGCGTGGTGCTGATGTCGATCTCGCCGCTGTTCTACATCATCGCGGGGCAGTTCGTGGCCGGCAAGCTGATGAATCTCGTGCCGATCTCCGGCTATGCCGGCGGCTGGGACATGGCCAAGTTCCTCGTCCTGCCGGTGGTCATCGGCGTGGTCTCCGGCATCGGCTCGGGCACGCGCTGGTATCGCACCATCTTCATGGAGGAATACGGCAAGGATTATGTCCGCACCGCCCGCGCCAAGGGCATGGGCGACCTGCGCATCCTTTTCGTGCACGTGCTCAAGAACGGCATGATCCCGATCCTGACCGGCGTGGTCGTGCTGCTGCCGCTGCTGTTCATGGGCAGCCTGATCATGGAATCGTTCTTCGGGATCCCGGGCCTGGGCAGCTACACCATCGAGGCGATCCAGAACCAGGACTTCGCCATCGTGCGGGCGATGGTGTTTCTCGGCTCGGTGCTCTACATCGTCGGCCTGCTGCTGACCGATATCAGCTACACACTGTTCGATCCGCGGATACGGCTGTGAGCAGCACCGGAACAAGACATCCGTCATTTGTTGCGCGTTGCGCAACGCGCTAGAATCGAGTCGTGATCCAATCGTTTCGACACAAGGGGCTCAAGAAATATTTCGAGACCGGCTCGAAGGCCGGCATACAACCCGACCATGCGAAGCGCTTGCAAATGCAACTGGCCGCGTTGAATACCGCACAGACGGTCAGCGATATGGATATCCCGGGCTTCAAACTCCATTCGCTCAGCGGCGACAACTTCGATCGATGGTCGATATGGGTCAGCGGCAACTGGCGCCTCACCTTCGAGTTCCGACACGGGCACGCGTACGTACTGAATTACGAGGATTATCACTGATGACCATGCACAATCCCCCGCATCCCGGTGAATTCATCCGCGCGGTCTATCTGGAGCCCCACGGTATTACCGGACGCACGCTGGCCGGCAAGCTCGGCGTGTCCCCATCCACACTCAACCGGGTGCTCAAAGGTACGAGCGGCATCAGCTCCGAAATGGCACTGCGGCTGTCGAAAACGCTCGGTCGTTCGCCCGAAAGCTGGATGGCCATGCAGGATCAGTACGAACTCTGGCAGGCCCGGCGTACGATCGATCTGGATACGGTCGAGAAAATCGAGTTCGACGCGGCCTGATCATGAACCCGCAGAAGCATGATCGCGTCGCTCACCGTCATTTCCTCGCATAGCTGAACACGTTGTACGTCCTCCTCTACACCGACGCGCTGATCTACCTGCTGCTGATCGCGATCGGCGTGTTCGCGGTCTTCGCGGCGCGCAGCAAGCCGCTGCGGGTGCCGTGGCTGCGGGTGTTCGCCCGCCCGGTGGGCATGGTCACGCTGGTCGTGCTGCTGGCCTATACCGTGGTCGGCGTGCTCGACAGCATCCACTACCGGCCGGTGGAGGCGACCGGCGACGGCGGCACGCGGGTCGCCAGCGAGGTCGTCAGCGTGCTGGACACGCTGGCCCGGCCGCTGATCGAGCAGAACGAGCAGACCTATTCCGCGCCGTTCGCGCTGGATTCCTATGTCCAGCAGGTGGTCACCGAGGCCGACGGGCGCAAGGTGCAGACCTATCCGCGGCTGTCCTACGCCGGCACCCGGCTCGACGAGACCGGCCTGACGCGGGTCGAGGACATCGCGCGCCGCGGGCTCGTCGGGGCCGGCTACGGGCTGGCGGCCTGGCTGCTCGGGGCGCTGGCGCTGGTCCTGACGATCGCCGCGGCCACGCGCGGCCCGCCGCAGCGGGTCGCCCGGCGCATCGCGGGCGGGCGCACGCGTCTGGCCTGGCGGGCCGGGCTGATCGCCGCCCTGGTCGTGTCCGTATGCGTCGGCACGCTGGTCGTGCTGGCCGGCGACTACCACGTGCTCGGCACCGACAAGGTCGGCCAGGACGTGTTCTACCAGGCCGTGAAGAGCATCCGCACGGGGCTGGCCATCGGCACGCTGACCACGCTGGTGATGCTGCCCTTCGCGCTGGTGCTGGGACTCCTGGCCGGCTATTTCCGCGGCTGGGTGGACGACGTCATCCAGTATCTCTACACCACGCTGAGCTCGATCCCCGGCGTGCTGCTCATCGCCGCCGCGGTGCTGATGATGCAGGTCTACATGGCCAACAACGCCGACGCCTTCGGCACCACCACCGAACGCGCGGATCTGCGGCTGCTGTTCCTGTGCCTGATACTGGGCATCACCAGCTGGACCAGCCTGTGCCGGCTGTTGCGCGCGGAGACCCGCAAGCTCGCCGAGCTGGACTACGTGGCCGCCGCCCGCGGGCTGGGCAGCGGGCCGGGGCGCATACTCGCCCGCCACATGCTGCCCAACGTGATGCACATCGTGCTGATCCAGGTGGTGCTGGATTTCTCCGCGCTGGTGCTGGCCGAGGCGGTGCTGTCCTACATCGGCGTCGGCGTGGACCCGTCCATGAACAGCTGGGGCAACATGATCAACAGCGCCCGGCTGGAGATGGCGCGCGAGCCCATCGTCTGGTGGCCGCTGTTCGCGGCCTTCGTGTTCATGCTGGTGCTGGTGCTGGCAGCCAATCTGTTCGCGGACGTGGTGCGCGACGCCTTCGACCCGCGCCTGCGCGGCGCCGAGGGTGGCGAGGGCGCCGACGCCAACGACGACAGCGCGCCGCTCCAGCCCGCGGGCGGGGCCCGCTGATGGATACGCGTCGCGGCGACGAGCCGGTGCTGCGCGTGGAGGCGCTGTCCACCGTGCTCGACACTCCGCAGGGGCCGCTGCGGGCGGTGGACGACGTCAGCTTCACGATCGCGGCCGGCGAGACGCTGGCCCTGCTGGGCGAGTCCGGCTGCGGCAAGTCGATGACCGCGCTGTCGCTCATCGGCCTGACGCCGGCCCACGCCACCCGCGTGCTCGACGGCCGGGTGGCGCTCGGCGGCGACGACCTGCTGGCCCTGTCCGAGCGCGAGCTGCGCGCGGTTCGCGGCCGCCGCGTCGGCATGGTCTTCCAGGAGCCGATGAGCGCACTCAACCCGGTGCTGACCGTGGGACGCCAGCTCGCCGAGGCGCTTGCCGCGCATCGCGGTCTGCGCGGCCGGGCTGCGCGCGAGGCCGGACTGGCCCTGCTCGACGATGTGGGCATTCCCGATCCGGCCGAGCGCTGGGACACCTACCCGCACCAGCTCTCCGGCGGACTCAAGCAGCGCGTGGTCATCGCCATCGCCCTGGCCGGCGAGCCGGAGCTGCTGATCGCCGACGAGCCCACGACCGCGCTCGACGTCACCATCCAGGCCCAGATCCTGGCACTGCTGGCCCGGCTGCAGCGCGAGCGCGGCATGGCCCTGCTGCTGATCACCCACGATCTGGCCGTGGTCAACGAGGTCGCCGACCGCGTCGCGGTCATGTACGCCGGCCATCTGGTCGAGACCGCCGACCGCGCGGCTCTGTTCGCCGCCCCGCGCCATCCCTATACCCGCAAGCTGTTCGCGGCCCTGCCGGGTGCGGCCCAGCGCGGCCGCAGGCTGTCGATCATCGCCGGGCAGGTGCCGCCGCTGACCGCCACCCTGCCGGCCTGTCGCTTCGCCGATCGCTGCGAGCACGCCTGGGCCGCCTGCTTCGACACCCGCCCGGCGTGGGCGAGCGACCGCGGCGCGCAGGTCCGCTGCCATCTCTACGACACGCGCATGGCCGGCCATCCGCTGCCGGCGGCGCTGCCCTCGGCCGAGCCCGTCACGACCGAGGCGGCCGGGGCCGACGCCGAGGCCCTGCTCGACTCCCGCGACGTGGCGGTGCATTTTCCGATCACACGGGGCGTACTCTGGCGCACCGTGGGCCATGTGCGCGCCGTCGACGGGGTGTCCCTGCGGCTGGCGCGCGGACGCACGCTGGCACTGGTCGGCGAATCCGGCTGCGGCAAGACCACGCTCGGGCGCGCCCTGGCGCGGCTGCTGGACGCCACCGCCGGCCGCGCCGACTTCGACGGCACGGACCTGCTGAACCTGCGCGGGCGCGGCCTGCGCGCGGCGCGGCGCAATCTGCAGATGATCTTCCAGGACCCGTTCTCGTCCATGAACCCGCGCATGCTGGTCGGCGAGATTCTCACCGAGGGCCTGATCGCGCAGCACATCGGCCGCAACAGCGCCGATCGTCGCCGCATCGCCGCCGAACTGCTCGCCGACGTCGGCCTGCCGGAAGGCGCCCTCGAGCGCTACCCGCACGAATTCTCCGGCGGCCAGCGCCAGCGCATCTGCATCGCCCGCGCGCTGGCGCTGGAACCGAAGCTGCTGATCTGCGACGAGCCGACCAGCGCGCTGGACGTCTCCGTGCAGGCGCAGGTCCTCAACCTGCTGGCACGGCTGCAGGCCGAGCGCGGGCTGGCCTATCTTTTCATCACCCACGACATGGCGGTGGTGTCGTATCTGGCCCACGACATCGCGGTGATGTATCTCGGGCGCATCGTCGAATCCGGCCCGGCCGAGCGGATCCTGCGCGCCCCGAAGCACCCCTACACCCAGGCGCTGCTCTCGGCCACGCCCAGCGTCGACGACGCCGGCCGGCGCGAACGCATCCGGCTCACCGGCGATCTGCCATCACCGGCCAACCCGCCGAGCGGCTGCCACTTCCACCCGCGCTGCCCGCACGTCATGGACCGCTGCCGGCGCGAGGACCCGGCCGCGCGCGATTTCGGCGACGGCCACACGGCCCGCTGCTTCCTGTACTGACAAGGCGCCCGCGTCGATAGCGGCCGCCACACGTTACCGATAGCTAACCGCGAGCGAGCCGCCCCGCCGCGGGACTCGGCACTGCCGCGTCCGAGCGATCGGCGACACCCGCGTCCACGCGCGGCTGGATCGAGAAGGTCGACCAGCTGACCGCGACATAGGCGACCGTCGCCACGGCACAGCCGGCGAGCGGGCCGATCATCCAGCCGGCGCCGCTGAACAGCAGCAGCCCGCCGCTGGTGAGCGTGCCCGTCAGCATCGACGCGAGCGCGCCGTAGGCGTTGCCGCGCCAGAACACGGAGACGAAGACCGGCGCGACGGTGGCCGCGAGCAGCGTACCGGTGCCGAGGATCCCCAGCCACGACAGCAGAAACGGCGGTGCATAGAGCATCAGCACGAGCGCGAGCACACCCAGCACCGCCACGGCGCCCCGGTTGATCCAGAGCGTGGCCGACGCACTGAAGGTGCGATGCGGAAACAACGCCTGCCGCAGGTCGTGAGACACCGCGGACGAGACCGTGTGCAGTATCGAATTGGCCGTCGACTTCATCGCGAACAGAATGCACAGCGTGATGACCGCGCCCACCGCGGGATGCAGAAAGGTGGTGAGATAGACCGGCATCGCCTCGTCGGAATCGTCCAGCCCACCAACCCGGGCACGCACGTACAGGCCGACCAGCGGCACTAGGCTCAGCACCACGCCCATGGGCGCGGCATACAGTGCCACCGTGCGCATCTTCACGTCCGACCTGAAGGCCATGAAGCGCATGCCCATGTACGGCAGTACGGCCGCCCAAAGGGTCGCGTAGGCGAGGATCGTGAACACGGAGCCGCGGCTGGCGCCGTAGGGACCGGAATCCTGCGGATCGACCAGCGCGGGGTCGATCGCCCGCAGCTCGGCGATCAGCCCGCCGATGCTCGTATCACCGAGCATCTGGCCGACGATGACCACGGCCGCCAGCATCATGCCGCAGAGCATGATGGTGTCGGTCCAGGCCACGGCCGCGAGCCCGCCGAGCAGCGTGTAGAGCACGACCACGGCGATCATGAGCGTCGCACTCGCGGCCAGGTCGATGTCGAGCCAGCGCGCGCCGAGCAGCCCCACGGCCTTGATCTGGCTGACCAGAAACACCAGCAGCAGGACCACGATGATCACCGCCGAGATCGCCTGCAGCACGTTCACCCACCGGCCGGCGCCGTGTTCGCGGGCGATGTACTCCGGAATCGTGCAGCAGCCGATCGCCTGCGCCCGCGCGCGCAGGAACTGCGCGAAGAACAGGATGGCCAGAACGAAGGCCGGGCCGAACAGAAAGTTGCCGAGCACTTCGATCGCGCCGTATTCGTAGGCCACGCCCGGCGACCCGACGAAGCCCCAGCCGCTGTAGCCGGTGGCCATGATCGTGGCCGCACCGACGAACGGGCCGAGCGAACGGCCCGCGATCAGAAAGCCCGACTCGTCGCCGGAATCCGCGATCCGTGCCGCACGGATGCCCAGCCCGATGAGCACCGCGAACGATAGCCCCATCAGGCTCCAGTTGAGCCACATCCAGTTGTCGAACATAGGTGTTGTCCCCCAGAGAAAAAGCCCGTCGTGAGCGGAGCCGGCGTCAGCGTCGGCGGCGACGGGCGCGGCTGCGCCACTCGAGCAGCACGTAGGCCGCGCCGGCGAACGCCACGGTCGCCGCGCTCAGAATCCAGAACAGCTCAAGTGGCCAGGAATCAATCAACATCGGTGCCCCCTGCTTGCACAGGCGCCGTCCCCGTCGACGCCCCGTGGAATGAGATCCGCGGCCGGCCGCGGCGCGCGCCCGCGGCTTCAGCAGGCGATGACGTTGTGCGCCGGCCCGTAGGGAAAACCGGTGATGTTCTCGGCGCCGTCGTCCGTCACCACGAGGATGTCGTGCTCGCGGTAGCCGCCCGCGCCGGGCTGCCCTTCGGGGATCATGATCATCGGCTCCATCGAGATCACCATCCCGGGTTCGAGCACGGTCTCGATGTCCTCGCGCAGCTCGAGTCCGGCTTCGCGACCGTAGTAGTGGGACAGCACGCCGAAGGAATGCCCGTAGCCGAAGGTGCGATACGCCAGCACGCCATGCTCGGCGTAGATGGCGTTGAGCTCGCGGGCGATATCGCAGCAGCGAACGCCCGGCCGGATGAGCGCCTGCCCGGCCTCGTGGACCTGGACGTTGATGTCCCACAGCCGCCGATGCGCGTCACTGCACTCGCCGGCGAACAGCGTGCGCTCCAGCGCGGTGTAGTAGCCGGCCGGCATGGGGAAACAGTTGAGGCTGAGGATGTCCCCGCGCTCGATCCGGCGACTGGTCACCGGATTGTGGGCGCCGTCGGTGTTGATGCCCGACTGGAACCAGGTCCAGGTATCCATCAGTTCGGCATGCGGAAACGTCCACGCGATCTCGCGCACCATGGCCCGGGTCGAATGCAGCGCGACCTCGTGCTCCGGCACACCGATGTCGATGGCCTCGGCGCCGGCCCAACCGCCGACATCGGCGATCCGCGCGCTCTCGCGGATATGCGCGATCTCTTCCGCGGACTTGACCATGCGAAGACGCATGGCCGCCAGGCCAATGTCGACGAATTCGCTGCTGGGCAGCGCCCCCTGGAGCTTGCGCAGCTGGGTCAGCGAGACCTGATCGTACTCGATGCCGACACGCAGGCCATCCGCGATCAGCTGTCGGACGGCGACGAAGTAGTTGTCGCGATGCCAATCCGTGTAGACGAGATTGTCACCGAACGTCCGCCGCCAGGGTTGGCCGCCGTCGATGTTCGCCGAGATCGACGTCGACTGCTCGGGGGTGACGACCAGGCCGAAGTGTCGGCCGAACTGGCAGTACAGGAAGTCGCTGTAATAGTTGATGTTGTGATACGAGACGAACAGCACGACATCGACGCCGCGCGCCGCCATGACCCCGCGCAGCCGGTCGAGCCGGGACTGCATCTCCGCGTCCGAGAAGGTGCCGGTGACGCGTTCGCCGTTGCGGATGGTCAGTGTCTGAGGCATCGCCATGTTCGTGTCGCTCGTGTCGCATGAATGAGTCGTGGCCGGGGCAGCCGCCCGCCACACGAGAGACCCTAGCCGCTTGGCCGATCCGTTTTTCGTCTTCAAACGACATGTGTTAATACAAAGGCGACATCACCCTTACGAGAGTTCCGCGTGCGCCCATCGTCCGACACCGACATCCATTCACAACGAGCGGACTGCGCGGACACCGCGCCGCAGGCGACGAACGAACCATCGACGGCGGCCGAATACAGCCCGCCCGGCGCCGAGGCGCCCCCGGCCGGGATCGCGACCATGCCGGCGCAGCTGGCCGGCCCGCCGCGCCGTCTCAACGGGCCGCCCGGCCCGCGCGCGCAACGGCACCGGGTGGGCTTTCTGCTGATTCCGGGCTTCAGCCATATCGGCTTCTCCTCGGCGATCGAGCCACTGCGCATGGCCAACATGGTCAGCAGCACGCCCGTGTTCGAGGCGCTGACGGCCTCGGTCGACGGCCAGATCGTAGCCGCGAGCAACGGCGTCGAAACGGTGCCGGACACGTTGCTGGACGAGCTGACCGATATCGACACGCTGCTGGTCTGCGGCCCCAATCCGATCGCCTTCCCGCAGCCGGCGTATCTGGGCCACCGGCTGCGCCGCATGGCCGCCGAAGGCGTAGTGCTCGGCGGCCTCGACACGGGCACCGTGCTGCTGGCGCGGGCCGGGCTGCTCGACGGCTACCGCTGCACGATCCACTGGCAGGACCGCGAGAGCATGCTGGTGGCCTTTCCCGACATCGTCGTGTCGGACCATCTCTACGAGATCGACCGCAACCGGCTGACCAGCGGCGGGGGCACGGCCGCGATGGACATGATGCTGCACTACATCGCGATGGTGCGTGCCGACGGCGATCTGGCCGGCGCCGCGGCCGCACTGCTGGTCCACGACCGCATCCGCACCGGGCGGGAGAGCCAGCATCTGCCGCTGCGCCACGAGGTGGGCATGACGCGTCCCAAACTGCGCGACGCGGTGACGATCATGGAAGCCAACATCGAGGAGCCCCTCGCGCTCGCGGAACTCGCCCGGCACGCCGGCCTGTCCAAACGCCAGCTCGAACGCCTGTTCGCCGCCGAACTCGACTGCACGCCGAGCAGCTACTACATGCAGCTCCGGCTGAATATCGCACGCACGCGGCTGCGCTATTCCCAGGCCTCGATCGCCGAAGTCGCCCACGGCTGCGGGTTCGGCTCCAACTCCTACTTCACGCGCCGCTACAGCCGGCTGTTCGGCCGCACACCGAGCGCAGAACGCCGCCGGCATCGCGCCAGCGGCATCTAGACACGACGGATTGCAGCGCCCGGCCACGCCGATAGGCGCGGGATTGCCAGAGCGCGGGACGCCGCGGGGCGGGCCAACGAAAAAGGGCCGCCCGAAGGCGGCCCCGATGACGGGTCGATGCGAGCGCGGTGCTCAGACCGCGATCTGGCCCCCGTCGGCCTTCTGGATGACCACGGTGGAGGCCCGCGGGCGGACCTCGCCGGCCGTCTCGGTGGTGGCGTCCTGGACGTTGTCGCCGGCCTGCGCGGGCCAGTTGCCCGGATGCTGGATGTTGATGAACAGCGCCGTCTTGTCCGGGGTGGCGAAGATACCGGTCACCTCGCAGCCGTTCGGGCCGACGGCAAACCGCTTGAGCTGGGCCTGGTTGTCGCTGTTGATCACGGCGGCATTGTCGCCCTGGCTCAGGCCCTGCGGCACCACCGCGAGCACCTGGTCGTTGGTGTAGTCGGTACCGCCGGTATCGGTTTCGATCCAGAGAATGCCGTTGCCGTTGTTGCGGTCGTCGTACCAGAGGCCGTCGCAACTCGAGAAGTAGTTCTGATCGCTCAGGTCCGACAGGTTTTCGTCGTCGCTGCTCGGCACCTTGCCGAATACGAAGATGTCCCAGCTGAAAACGGTATCGCCTGGGCTCGGTTCGACCCAGCGGATGACGTGACCATCGTCGCTTTCCGGCCGCGGATTGGCGTCGTTGACCGGCGCGGTCGCGAAACCGACACCCAGCTCGTCGTCATTGGCGCCGCCATTGCTATAGGTCGCATCGGTGCCGGCGGCAGTGCGATCCCCGTTGTTGGTCAATGTCATGTAGACCTCGCCGGACACCGGGTCGACGGCACCCCATTCGGGGCGGTCCATGGGCGTGGCGCCGACCAGATCGGCCGCGTCGCAGGTGTGGATGATGATGCCGGCGAGATCGTCGGCCGCCAGCCCCAGCGCCTCGGCGAGCGTGCGGTCGCCGTCCCGGGTCATGGCGTCGGGGGTGAGTGCCAGCCACTCGCCGCGGCCGTCGTCGTCGAAGCGGGCGACGTAGAGGGTGCCGCGGTCCAGATACTTGTCGCCGATCGCCAGCCGGTCGTAGCTGCCGCCGGCCATGTTCTCGTCGCTCGCGCTCCAGGTCTGCTCCGAGACGAACTTGTAGATGTACTCGTTGCGGGAGTCGTGGCCGGAGTAGTAGACCACCGGCTCGCCCTCGACGAGCTTGCCGATCCACGCCCCCTCGTGGCGGAAGCGGCCCATCGCGGTGCGCTTCACCGGCCGCGCGGTGTTGTTGTACGGGTCGATCTCGACGATGTAGCCGAAGGTGCGCGGCTCGTTGCGGTAGTCCTCGGTCGCCGAGCCGCCGGTGGGCGTGGCGTTGAAGCGGGCGAATTCGCCGTCGCGCTCGCTGTCGTCGCCCGCGGCGGTCTCCCAGCCGTAGCGGCCGCGCCCGGTCGGGATGCCGATGCGGTCGTCGTCGGCGTAGCGGTCCGAGTCCTTGACGAAGACGTTGGGCCAGTTCTCCTCGCAGGTCAGATAGGTGCCCCAGGGCGTGTAGCCGTTGGCGCAGTTGTTGTTGGTGCCGCGGGTCCGGGTGCCATCGCTGGACCAGGCGGTGCGCACGTAGTCGGTGCCGGCGACCGGGCCGGACAGACGCATGGGCGTGGCGCTGGTGATGCGGCGGTTGTAGGAGGTGTCGTCGGCCAGCGTCCAGCGGCCGTCGTCGCCGCGGTTGACGCGCACGAGGGTCACGCCGTGGGCGTTGATCTCGGTGCGGGCCTCGTCGGCCGGGCGGCGATCGTCGTCGTCGTCCATGCCGGTCGGCCCACCCTGCGGCGCCCACAGCGCGCCCTGGTCGATGTATTCGTTGTTGAGCGCGAGGATGAAGTCGCGGGAGGCGCTCTCGTCGTCCAGCGCGAAGTGGTACATGCCGTCGTGATGCATGCCCACGCTGTTTTCCTGGATCTCCGGCGTGAAGGCGAGATCGGCGCTGTAGGCGGGCGCGGCGGCGTTGATCGGCGTGCCCCAGGGGATCAGCACCTGGGCGGTGTAGCCGGCCGGCACCACGACGGCGTCGGTCTTCGAGCCCGCCACGGACTCGAACGCCAGCGCCATGGCCGCGGCCATGTCGTCGTCGTCCAGATCGACGCCGTCGCCGTCGTCGTCGCTGCAGGCGGTCAGGCCGAAGCTGCCGAGCATGCCCACGGCGGCCATGCCAAGGCCGCCGCGCATGACGCCGCGACGCGACACGCGCCGCTCCAGCACGGATGAAAACGGCTCGTTGTCGCTCGTGTTGAGCAGCCGATGGTCTTCGATTTCTTCGCTCACGATTCCCCCTTCTCGGTGGTGGGTCCTGGGATGTGCGTGTTGCCCGGAACACGCAACGGGCCCACCGAAAGCTAGGCGGTGTTCGTGACATCTCCATGAAGCGGGGCCCTCGAGACGCCCCGCGGTACAGCCCGCGTTCCGGAAAACCCGGCGTGCCGCGGGACGGCCGACGATCACGGCCTTCGGCCCGGCGTCCACGCACCCCCAATGCTCGCGGGAATGGCGGGCCGACGGACACGGATCGGCAGCCGGCCCGTCCATCGGCCGCGCCGGACAGCGTCCCGTCGCCCCGCCCCGAAGCCCCGGAAACGGCCACCCCGGCGTCCGCACCAATCGCGTTCGCGCGCCAACCCGGCCGCGTCGCCAGAGGCTCGGCGGCGTGATCGACCCGATGCGAGAACGGCCATCCGCACTCGCGGAATCGAGGCCGGGCGCCGGTTACGGCGCCCGATCCGGGGACTCGTCGTCCCGGCCCGCCCGATCGGCGCGGCGAAGACGCGCTGGGCCGCACCGCGATCTCAGCCCGGTCGCCCCGGCTGTTCCGTCGCCGGCCGATGATCCGCGAGCGCGGCCTCGAAGGCCGCCCGCGCGGCGTCGTCGAACAGCACGAAGCGCACCCGGGTGACCGGGGCGGCGTCGGCCGCGCAGGCGGCCACCGTATCCACCGCGATCCGCGCCGCGGCATCCAGCGGGTAGCCGTAGACGCCGCAGGAGATGGCCGGAAAGGCGACGGACTCGGCGCCCGCCTCGGCGGCCAGGCGCATGGCCTCGCGGTAGCAGCCGGCCAGGCGGTCGGCCACCGCCGGATTGTTGCTGTAGACCGGGCCGACGCAGTGAATGACGTGGGCGTTGGGCAGATCGAAGGCGGGGGTGATGACCGCCTCGCCGGCCTCGATGGGTGCGAGCGCGCGGCTGGCCTCGACCAGCTGCGGGCCCGCCGCGCGGTGGATCGCGCCGTCCACGCCGCCCCCGCCCTTGAGCTGCTTGTTGGCGGCGTTGACGATGATGTCGATGTCCGGCTGGGCGGTGATGTCGCCCTGGACGCATTCGAGGGTGAGGCCCTGGATTTCGCGCTGCATGGCTCGTTCTCCGGTGCGATAGAGTGCCCCCATCATCCGGCTTGCAGCGGGCGCCGCCAATGGCACGACTCATCCAGCTCTGGAACCGGCTGCGGGGCAGCTACTGGTTCCTGCCGACCGTCATGTCGCTGGCCGCGGCGGCCTGCTCGTTCGTGCTGGTGGCCGTGGACGGCGCCATCGGCAGCGCCTGGGTGGACGCGGTGCCGTGGGTCTATCGCATCCAGGCCGACGGCGCGCGCGGCGTGCTGAGCACGGTCGCCGGCTCGATGATCGGGGTGGCCGGCGTGACCTTCTCGATCACGATCGCCGCGCTGTCGTACACGACCTCCACCCTCGGCCCGCGGCTGCTGACCAACTTCATGAACGACCGCGGCAACCAGATCACGCTGGGCACGTTCGTGGCGACGTTCGTCTACTGCCTGCTGCTGCTGCGCACGGTGCAGGCGGACAGTGGCGCGGATGCGGCCTTCATACCGCATCTGTCACTGGTCTTCGCCCTGGGGCTGACCGTGGCCAGCCTGGCGGTGCTGATCTATTTCATCCATCACATCACCGAATCGCTGCACGTCTCCAACGTGGTCGGCAACGTCGCCCGCGACCTCGACGCGGCCCTGGACGACTACACCGCCGAGGCCGAGACCGCGGCCGAACACGGGCCCGCGCGCCTGCCGGCCGGCTTCGACGACGCCGCGCTGGCGGTGACCGCGGACGACCACGGCTACATCCAGAACCTGGGCTTTGCCTCGCTCGTGCGCGCGGCGGCCCGGCACGATCTGGTCCTGCGGCTGGAACGCGCCCCGGGCGACTTCGTCGCCGACGGCCAGACCCTGCTGCGCGCCTGGCCGGCCGCGCGCGTGGACGCGGACCTCGCCGCGGCGCTGCGCAACAGCTACGCCCTGGGCCGCCAGCGCACGCAGACCCAGGACATCGGTTTTCTGGTCAACGAGCTGGTCGAGATCGCCGCCCGCGCGCTGTCACCCGGCATCAACGACCCCTACACCGCCATGGGCTGTCTCGACTGGCTGGCGGCCGCGCTCATCCGGCTGGCCCGGCAGGACATCGCGCCCCGCCACCGCTTCGACGCCGACGGCCGGCTGCGCCTGTGGGTGCCGCCGTTCGACTTCCACACCCTGGCCGACGCCGTGTTCGACCAGCTGCGCCCCTACTTCGCCGGCGACCGCAACGCCGCGCTGCACATGCTCGAACACATCGGCGCGATCGGCGCCTTTCTGGACGACGACAGCCCGCGCCGCCGGCTGCGCGAACAGGCCGACGCCCTGCGCGAGGCCGCCGTCGCCGCGGCGACCAGCCGGCGCGACACCGCCGCCCTGGAACAGGCCCACCGGCGCGCGCGGCGCCGGCTGGCACCTGCGCGGGCGGACGCGGCGGCCGGCGGCGCTTGAATCCCGCCTGCCGCGGCATGATGGTGTGCGATTGCGCCGACCTTCGAGACCCCCGCCCATGAACCAGACCGCCGCCGACAACGCCGCCCCGCAGCCGCCCGTCGCCGCCCGCCGGCCGAGCGAGACCACGATCCACGGCGTGACCCTCGTCGACGACTACGCCTGGCTGCGCGACGCGAACTGGCGCGAGGCCATGCTCGACCCGACGAAGCTCGGCGCCGACATCCGCGCCCATCTCGAGGCCGAGAACGCCTACACCGAGGCGATGATGGCCGACACCGCCGCGCTGCAGACCACGCTCGTGGCCGAGATGCGCGCCCGCATGGCCGAGGCGGATGCCAGCGTGCCCACGGCCGACGGCGACTGGGTCTACTACGTGCGTTTTCGCGAGGGCGGCCAGCACCCGATCTTCTGCCGCGCGCCGCGGGCGGCCGACGGCCGCGCCGAGCCGGGCGAGCCGCTGCCCGGCGAACGCATCCTGCTGGACGGCGACGCCGAGGCCGAGGGGCGCGAGTACTTCGCGCTCGGCGGCGTCGACCACAGCCCGGACCACGCCCGGCTCGCCTTCGCCGTCGACGAGCGCGGCTCCGAGGCCTATACCATCCACGTCCGCGCGCTCGACGACGCCGCCGATAACGCCGACAACACCGGCGGCGCGGGCGAGGCCGGCGCCGAGCTCCAGCCGCCCATCGGCAACACCACGGGCAACGTGGTCTGGGCCGCCGACAGCGCCACGCTGTTCTACACCACGCTGGACGACAACCACCGCCCCTGCCGCGTCTGGCGGCTGGCGCTGGGCGAGACCCCCGACAACGCCGTGCTGGTCTACGAAGAGCCCGACCCCGGCTTTTTCGTGGGCCTGGGCGAGACCCAGAGCGCGCGCTACATCCTCATCGACGCCCACGACCACGCCACCAGCGAGACGCGCTTCATCCCCGCGGACGACCCGACCGCCGAGCCGCGGCTGATCGCCGCGCGCGTCACCGGCCGCGAATACGGCGTGGACGACGACAACGGCACGCACTTCGTCATCCTCACCAACGCGGGCGGGGCCGAGGACTTCTGCCTCATGCGCGCGCCGATCGAGACACCGGACTACGACCACTGGCAGGCACTGGTGCCGCACGTGCCCGGCCGGCTCATCCTCGACCACGTCGAGCTCGCCCGCCATCGCGTGCGCATGGAGCGCGCGGACGCCCTGCCGCGCATCGTCATCACCGACAAGGCCAGCGGCGAGGAACACGCCATCGCCTTCGACGACGAGGCCTATTCCCTGGGCATGGCCGCCGGCTACGAGTACGACACGAGCACGCTGCGCTTTCTATACAGCGCGCCGCACGTGCCGGACGAGACCTTCGACTACGACATGACCACCCGCGAGCGCGTGCTGCGCAAGCAGCGCCGGGTGCCGAGCGGCTTCGACCCGGCGCAATACGTGGTGCGCCGGCTGACCGCCGAGACCGCGGACGGCGAGCGCGTGCCGATCACGATCACGCACCACCGCGACACGCCCATCGACGGCAGCGCGCCCTGTCTGCTGCACGGCTACGGCGCCTACGGCATCTCCGAGGCCGCGGCCTTCTCAGCCGCCCGCTTCTCGCTCGTCGACCGCGGCTTCGTCCACGCCATCGCCCATGTCCGCGGCGGCAAGGAACGCGGCTATCGCTGGTACGCCGAAGGCAAGCTGGAGAAAAAGCCCAACACCTTCGCGGACTTCATCCGCGTGGCCGAGCACCTGTGCGAGACCAACCACACCGCCCCCGGCCGGATCGCCGCCTTCGGCGGCAGCGCCGGCGGCATGCTGGTGGGCGCGGTCGTCAACAAGCGGCCGGACCTGTTCGGCGCGGCCATCGCCGACGTGCCCTTCGTGGACGTGCTCAACACCATGATGGACGACAGCCTGCCGCTGACCCCGCCGGAATGGCCGGAATGGGGCAACCCGCGCGACGACGCCCAGGCCTTCGAGACCATCCGCTCGTACTGCCCCTACCAGAACGTCGCCGCCCAGGATTATCCGGCCATGCTTGTCATCGCCGGCGTATCCGACCCGCGCGTGACCTACTGGGAACCGGCCAAATGGGTCGCGAAGCTGCGCGCCACCAAAACCGACGACAATCCGCTGCTGCTCAAGACCCACATGGCGGCCGGACACGGCGGCGTCCCCGGTCGCTTCGCCGCGCTGGAGGAGACCGGCCTGATCTTCGCGTTTCTGTTGAAACAACTCGCGAATCCGGTCTAGCCACGCGGCCCGGCGGCTCGCGGAGATGAAAACGACACGCTACTTCCAGGCGACGCGCACCCGGCCTGATCGAGCCGTCATCCGCGACGAATGGATTCAGCACGTCATCGACAAGCCAGAGCGAGAGGTCGTGCAAGCCGACGGCCGTGTGCGACGCTGGGCGGCGATCGGGGATATGGACGGTCGTTACCTGAGAGTCGTATTGTTGGATGACGGCGAAACGGTCCACAACGCTTTCTTCGACCGCGGATATACGCCATGAAAGTTCAGTACTTCGACGACACCGACACGATCTATATCGAGTTCCGCGCCGGCGACATCGCCGAAACAAGAGACCTCGACGAGAACACGATTCTGGACATCGACGCCAAAGGCAATATCTGCGCGATCACGTTCGAGCACGCGAGCGAGCGCACCGATGTCGATCGGTTGCAGGTCCGGGGCATGGTCGCCTGAGGCTTTCGACGAAAAGGATTCGCCGCCCGGTCAAAGCGACGACCGGGCCCTGGTGCGTATCATTCCGCAAAGCGCAACACGCACCACAACGCGCTGACCGACCCGCACCACCGGCTCCCGCGGGCCGATTGATCGACACCCTCGAGCCGCAACCCCGCCGGTCAACTGTCCAGCGGGCTGACCACGCCGCGGCCGCCGCGTTTGAGGACATGCGTGTACAGCATGGTCGTCTGCACGTTCTTGTGGCCCAGCAGCTCCTGCACCGTGCGGATATCGCTGCCACGTTCCAGCAGATGGGTCGCGAAGGAATGCCGCAGCGTATGGCAGCTCGCCTTCTTGTGGATGCCGGCCCGCGCCACCGCGCGCTTCACCGCCTGCTGCAAGCCCTTCTCGTTGAGATGATGCCGCCGCACCGCATCCGAACGCGGATCTCGCGACAGTCGGCTGGAGGGAAAGACGTACTGCCAGCCGAACTCGTGCTGGGCGTTGGGATATTTCTGCGCCAGGGCGTTCGGCAGAAACACCCGGCCGTAGCCCGCCTTGAGATCCACCCGGTGCAACGCCGCGACCGTCTCGATCTGCGCCCGCAGCGCCGCCTCGATACTCGCAGGCAACGGCGTGACACGGTCCTTCGCCCCCTTGCCGTCGCGCACCACGACCTGGCGGTACTCAAAGTCCACATCCTTCACCCGTAACCGAACGACTTCCATCAGCCGCAGGCCCGAGCCGTAGAGCAGCGACGCCATTAGCTTGTAGGTGCCCTGGAGCTGTGCCAGCAGCCGCGCCACCTCCGCCGCACTCAACACCTCCGGAATACGCTCCGGCCGCTTGGCCCGCACCACATCGTCCATCCAGGGCAGATCGATGGCCAGCACCTGCCGATAGAGAAACAGAATCGCGTTCAGCGCCTGATTCTGTGTGGCCGCCGCCACATGACGCTCCACCGCCAGATGCGTCAGAAACGCCTCGATTTCCGGCTTGCCCATCAGCTTCGGGTGCTGCTTGCCGTTAAAGACAATGAAGCGTTTGATCCAGGCGATATACGATTTTTCCGTACGAAGACTGTAATGGCCCAGCCGCAACTTCTCCGACACCCGATCGAGGAGTTTCGGCTCATTACCGGCTTCGTCCGCCATTGCTTATTCCGTGTTTTGCTATAGCAGTGAGATTAGCACCAAAATGCCCGCCATTTACTAGACCATTGTATCGCTATACGAATTTCAGCACGAGTGCTATACCTAGCAGTCGACGTATACTTGGCGTTGGGTAACTGTGTTGTTTGGTTGCTGCACGCCGGGCTTGCAGCCGACCATTGGCCCGATTCGGCTTCGCTATTTGGCAGCCCGTCCGGCGATGGAAAATGGCCATTCGGACACAGCGCCTTCGGTCGAGGCTTGGCGTGTCTCGGCAAAGTCAGACTTCGCAGTCGCCAGTGGTTCCGGCCCCTTCGTTTTAAGCCGCCAAGCGGGCCTCGTTTGATGCTTAGAGTCGGCGGCTGCCCAAGCGGCTTCGTTCAAGCTTTGCTATCTTCAGGGCATGGGGGATTTATCAGCTATAAGCCGCGGGCTTTGTTCAATCACGTTGGTTGCCTTCGCTCAGCCGAACGGTGGTAAGTTCGTGGTGATGCAGTCACCCAACAGGTCGCTGCAGTTGACCCACGTTCCGCTTCGCTCCACGCGGGCAACTGAGCTTCGGCGTTGTACGACAGTGCCTTGGTGATGTCGTGTGTGAGTTCATCGCGAATCGGATATGTCTGCCCTTCCGGCGTTTGTCCATCTCCGAATGCGTCGATTGGCTGTGATGCGATGGCTTCGCGGGAATACTCAAGCATTCTCCGCATCGCGTCGTTTTCTTCCTGCAGCTTCCGGAGTGCTGCCGCAGCCTCTTTGCGTATCTGGTTGTGCTGGTATCGCGCCATTGTTTCGTCAGACCAAAACAGGTCATCCGGCATTTCCAGCACTCCAAGCATTATCTCACTCATGTTCCTTGCTCCTCTGGCGTACAACAGGGCGCTGCAGGTGATCCGAAACCCGCTGTCGCGGTTTCGGCCACCTGAGCTTAGGCGTTAGGCATCTGCGGATGCGGCAACGTAGAAGGAGAGAATAGTGAAATATGTATATCTGGCGCTAAATTGGGTCTTTGGCGTCCTTTTCTTATTAGCGGGGGCGCTTTCCTTAATTGAATCACCTTTGGCTGGACTGTGTCTCATTGCTGCATCCACTCTCTTGCTTCCTCCGGTAAGGAATTTCGTCTACTCAAAAACAAATCGAGAGTTTCCTGTAAAGGCTAGAGCTGTTTCCGTCTTTGTTCTGTTTATGGCATTTGGTTTTTTCGCCGGACAGGCGCAGGAACAAAGAGAACAAGAGTTAGCTGCCCAGAAAGCCGAAGAAAGGGCTGAAAAGGCAGCCCAATTGCGGCAGGAAAGAATTGATCACTTCAATGCCAACCGCGCCCAGATAATAGCCTCAGTTGAGAAAGCGATTACACATGAGGAATATCAGGCGGCTCTTTCCCAGTCTAGCAAGTACCTTGTTGCTGGCGACAAGAAGCTTGAGCAATTGAATGCTCAAGCAAAAAACGAGCGTGCGGCAATTCAGAAGGCCGAAAAAACCGAGAAGTTGTTGGCCGAGCTGAAATCCATACCGGTAGAAGAATATAACAAGAATAAAAATTTGTACCAACAACTACTGAAGATGCACCCGAATAATGACCTATACAAAGAGAAAGTCGCGTTCTACAGCAAAAAGATAGAGGAAGAGAAAAGAAAGAAGATTGCCGCCGAGAAAAGGAAAAAAAGAATCGAGTCTCAGTTCAGTGCATGGGACGGCTCGCATAGAAATTTGGAGCGTGTGATTCAGAATTCAATGAATGATCCAGACAGCTACGATCACGTTGAGACTGTATATTGGGATCAGGGTGACTATTTGATAGTGCGAACTACTTTTAGAGGCAAGAATGCATTTGGCGGTGTCGTAAAGAACTCCGTGAAGGCGAAGGTGAGCCTGGACGGCCAAATTCTTCAAATACTAGATCAGTACTAAGCCTAACAATTGCATGCACCCGGACAGCAAAAAGCGCCGCTCCTTTGTCGCTCTGCTTTTTGCTGCCGGTGATGCACAGCGTTATACGCCTTTGGTTCTAGGCGTGCCCGGCCTGGCTCCGGTTTGCTTCACGCCGATTTTGTGTGAATCAAATTGAGCATGTCGTGGAGTGTGGGACGGATCTGGAATTTTGATGTAGCCTATTATTTTCGAAAGGGGGAAGTATGAAGTCCGTAAAGAACTTGTTGGCAATATCCGTATTTGCGTTTGTCGTGGTACAGCTAACCGGGTGCGCAGCACCAGCTACCGTGAAAGGCATGAGTGTTTACACGGCGAAGCCCGTAGCTTCATCCACAGCACTGCACGATGAAATATCCGTCGGAGCGGTTAATGGAGGAAGCGACACAAACCCGATGTGGACATCCGAAATTAGTAGCGGAAACTTTGGTCAGGCATTACGCGAGTCGTTAAAGTCAGTTGGTATGCTCGCCTCATCACAAGGAGAAGGCCGTTATCTTTTAATGGCTGATTTGCTGAGTGTAGATCAGCCGATCGCTGGATTTACGTTGTCTGTAACAATGCGTGTGCGTTATATGCTTCGAAACTTAGGTAGCAATGACATAATTTACAACGAGATAATAGGATCAACTGGTTCAGCAACTATGGGAGATGCATTTTTTGGAGTTAAGCGCTTACGCTTAGCGAATGAAGAAGCCGCGCAAAAAAATATCGCGAAGCTGATTAAAGAACTGAAGCGCTTGGGGGCAAATGTGGTTGCGGTGAAGTAACAAGAAGCTTCGGTGCTTCAGTTATTTCGAGCCTAATGCGCCAATGCGGTGTTTGGTATAACGAGGCGCTGCAGGTGACGCCCAACCCGCTGTCGCGGCTTGGGTTCCCTCCGCGCTACGCGCTCCGGCGCACCTGAGCTTCGGCGTTATGCCTTATTAAAATATGGATGAGCAAGCCAAACTGCTCCAAGAAGCGAAATCCTTGGCGCGGCGATATCGAAATCTTACCGGCAAGCCTTTGGGTATCACTGGCGAGGTTGCTGAATTTGCAGCCGCTGAACTTTTAGGCTTAGAGCTCGCTGGGGCTCGGCAAGCCGGCTACGACGCTATCCAGACCGATGCCGGAAAAAATATCAAGGTACAAATAAAGGGCCGTGTCATTCCGAAAGGTGCA
>NZ_AYKH01000015.1 GCF_003788635.1 Salinisphaera orenii subsp. orenii MK-B5 | reverse complement strand
GGTCGAGGACGACAAGAACAACAATGTCCCACTCTTTATCCAGTTGGATGCTGCCGAGTCGCTGACCAGGCTTCGCACCTTTCGGAATGACACGGCCCTTTATTTGTACCTTGATATTTTTTCCGGCATCGGCCTGGATAGCGTCGTAGCCGGCTTGCCGAGCCCCAGCGAGCTCTAAGCCTAAAAGCTCAGCGGCTGCAAATTCAGCAACCTCGCCAGTGATGCCCAAAGGCTTGCCGGTAAGATTTCGATATCGCCGCGCCAAGGATTTCGCCTCTTGGAGCAGTTCGGCTTGCTCATCCATATTTTAATAAGGCATAACGCCGAAGCTCAGTTGCCGCCCGAAGCGCGGCAGCGCGTTGGGCGGTCAACTGTAGCGATTCGTTAGAACGCATTATCGCCAAGGACCACCTTTGCTTATAGCGACAGTGCCGCCCGCAGCAAGACTTTCTTTTACTGGATATTTCGCCTTGCAGGCCGGGCACTCAAAGTGCCCACTCACAACATTTCGATCTTGCAGGGGCTCTAGTCTTTGATTACTGAAACAACTTGGGCACACGTAGTGTTCTATTGGCGTATTGGCAGAATAAACGACCGCGCCGCCATCAGTTTTAGTGAGGCTGTACTCGCTAGCTTTAGCGTCCCAATCCGCGAGCTCGCGCAGGTTGTTTTTTAACTCATGATTTTCATCTTGGAGCTTGGATAGTTCTTCACGAAGAGCAAATAAGCCGTCTTGGACTTCGCCCAGTCTGCTCATTGCATCCGAAACTTGCTCTCGAGCTTTATCGTTTGCTTTGGCGTTTATGGCGAGCTCTAAAGCCGACCGTGCGTACTTGACCGCCTCGTAAGTGCCTTTGATCGTCGCGTAATCCATGGAACTCCAATGCGTTCTAACGCCTAAGCTCAGTTGCCGACCGAAGCGCGACAGCGCTTTGGGCGGTCAACTGCAGCGATTCGTTAGGTATTTTTAGGCACTTCTCAAGTTGTCTATTCGCCATCCTCATTAGTCACAAAAATCGCGACAACTTTTTCATGTCCATGCGCCGGAACTCGGCTTCCTCGAGGCAGTGTGTCCACTGCTGCATCAATTGGGAAATTTCATGAAATGGAAGCTTCCTGCCACCGATAATGAAGTGTGGTTTCATTGCGTTCATTATCTTCGCAGTTCGCTCCAGGAATTCTTGCTCCGATAATTGTCGAAGATAAGGATATCTTTGATACGATTTCCGCCAGTACTCCTGGCGAGTAAGTTGCTTCCCTTCTTCGGGTGATTTTTCTTCACTACGCTCTTGGAAATGCATCCCGTCAAAGTTTTCACGTTCACCCATGGACACGTATTGATGCCCTTCAAACCTCGCCCACTTTTCTAGAAGACTGCTCAGGAAGCTATCGACAGAGATAAATTCATCGGCAGTTGGACCTTCAAGCGTAATTATTGGAAGAGACTCGCGAGGATTTGAACCAGTTACTCGATGCGTTTCTGAGATCACTAGGACATACGCTATATTCCTATATCGGATATTCCCGTCGGAGTCTTTCTTGAGCAGCATTTGACTTGCTTTCGCTGTTATTAAATCTGGTGAAAGTGTTTTGGCACTTTCGTTCAAAATAGCCAAGACACCGCACGCTTGCTCGATTGCAAGAGCGCTTTTCGTAGCGTCCACTTGGTCGTCAGCCTTCTCGAAAACTCCTTGCACCGACCTCAGAACAGCCGTATCGATCTTCTGCTTTATTCTTTCTTTGTCAGGAAAGTTACGTAATATTTCTTTGAGATCGGACTCCCAATAAAATACTGGGAACTCAGATCTAGATTCATATTCTGATATTTTTCGTTGAAGCTTCTCGGCCGGGTCAACTTCTAAGCTCTTTAGTTCCAGCACGATAGCCCGATCATTCAGTAGATAATCGGCTCTTTGACCACCTTTAAGCTCCTGCTCCGAAAGGCGACCGTCAATATCTTCAGTACCATCAAGCGTAATTAGAAAGCGCTTAAATCGGGCCTCTAGCGAGGTTTCATTTTTCGCCACCGCGCACCTTTTACCTAACGCCGAAGCTCAGTTGCCGCCGGAGCGGCCGCAGGCCGCGGAGGGAACCCAAAGCGCGGCAGCGCTTTGGGCGGTCAACTGCAGCGCCATGTTAGGGAATTTACTTCTCAAACCCATCAGCCGCTCGTAGGCCCCAGGAAAAGTCGCCTGTTTTATCGCTGGGAAACACATCAACACTGAAACTCGCCGTTTGAAGCGGAGGAATTTTTACATCAACTTCGTAATCTCGTGGAGTTTCTTTTCCATCTTCTTTGTCTGAAAGTCGTATCGTAACGGAGGTGACAACGATATTCTGGTTGCCGTTGTACAGGGTTCCATTGAAGCTGTTTCCGTAAGTTGACATGCCGCCCTTACCAGAAATAAAACCAATCTCTATAGGATTTAGCGCTCTCTCTTTGTAAAGGTATTCAGTGCCTTCAGGAAATTTTTCTCGACACGAGGAGCGTATTTCAGAAGCCCCTAGATCGCTTTGCACGTTGTTCATGTTTTTTAATATACATTCACTATAGTTCCTTGGCTGCGAAAAACTGTCGCAACCCGAAACGATTAGTAATAACATTAACAAAGCTAAAGAGCCGGATTTCATGTCATTCCCCAATTTCCCTAACGCCGAAGCTCAGTTGCCGCCGGAGCAGCCGGAGGCTGCGGAGGGAACCCGAAGCGCGCCAGCGATTTGGGCGGTCAACTGCAGCGACCTGTTGGGCTCTGAAGTGAGATCAAGGATCACTCAGTTTCTCCTCGATTTCCTCTAGCCTTCTAGCCACGTCGTCTAATTTGTCGCCTAACTCGTCTAGATTTGTCCAGCCAAAGCCTCTCAGTTCATCAAACTTTTCTACAATCAATTCTGCATATGAGCTATCAGATTGAAGTAGTCGCACGTTAGCAGCGACCGAGATTGGTGAATCGGCGCGGTGGCCTTTCTCAAACTGCTGAATTTGATCTTTAATAGAGAACTTTGCGGCTTGAACCGAATCCAAATGCTTGGAATCGATCTGAATAGTTCTGACCCCACTTATATCGAATGGGATCGACGCACCAGCTTCTATGATTTGTATGTAAGGCTTTGCCGTTGCATGCCTGATAGCAAGCTCGTAAAAGACATTTGGGTTGCCTCCCGTAAGGTCAGCAATCACCAAGTCTGAGTCCATGATCAGGTTAATTATTTGCGACGTTATAAGGCCGGCCTTCGGGATTTGATCGGCTCTAAGGGCCGAATATCCGATCTCCGATAAAACAGGCTGAAAGACGTGCTTCAGTAGAAGATCCGATCTTTCGCGATCACTCGACTTCTCTGCCCCGATGGGACAAAGGATAAAGCAGCTTTTATCGCTCAATGTTTTTCCATATTGCTAATTCGCCCAACGCCGAAGCTCAGTTGCGTCCACGCAGTGGGCGTCAACTGCAGCGACCTGTTGGGGTTAACGATGACGAATAGCGTAACGAAACTGTGCACGGTTCGGGCCGAGTGGGCCGATAACCGCCTTGTGGTGGAATATGATCCGGCGATTGTGAACCCTGAAACGTATCAGCAAACGCTCGACCAGATACGCGAGCGGCTCGATTGGTGCATTAAGCGAAGTGGCGAGCTTATTGGTTCTGAAAATACTCATCAACCCAGCCATTGCAGGTTCGAGACGCCATCAGGTACGCCATCTTCTCTGACGAGGCACCAACGTCGATGAGCACTTTGTGATCTTCGGTGGTATTTGATTGCAGGCCGGTGGTTATCCAGGCCTCGCCTTTCCAAAGGCCGCCGGTGTCTACCATGTGGGTGATGCTGACCAAGCACCCGCGATATGAATATTTTTGCACTGCTACCCCCAACGCCGAAGCTCAGTTGCCGTCCGAAGCGCGGCAGCGCTTTGGGCGGTCAACTGCAGCGACCTGTTAGGGTTTTGTCCCACGCCCGAAGTATGCAGCGCGACACCCATAGATTTTTGGCCGGTAGTACCAGGCCGGATTCGAACGGAGTAAAAAATATGGTGAAAAGAGTGATTTGCAGCAAACCTGCCGTGCGTGACTTCGGATCTACTGCGCGACAGGCTTTATGAACTGACACTGTGTAAAACAAGACTGGCGGGATGGTAAGTAAAGCAAGCCAAAGCGAAGTTACGACCGCTACATGCGCTCCGCTTGTTGTCGCTGATGCGCACGTTGACGCGAGCCACCCGACATGGAAGACGTACGCTTTCAGCAGTCGCAAACGGCGACTACGAAGACGTTCAATCAGCAGTGTATTTCCCATAGGTCTAATTCCGTAGCCCTAACGCCTAAGCTCAGCCGACGCCGGAGCAGCCAGAGGCTGCGGAGGGAACCCAAAGCGCGGCAGCGCTTTGGGCGGTCGGCTGCAGCGACCTGTTGGGGTAGTTACAACTCACTACTGGCCTTCTGCTGCAACGCGCACTTCCGAGGCACATTGAATGAGGTGCTCGACCATAACGTATAGCGCCTGGGGCGGCTGCGGGCCCGCAAATTGCTCAAGATCAGGATAGAAGTAATTTCTCGGAAACGCCGTAGGGCCATGGCTGAAGTGTTGCTCAAAATATTCTCCCAGTGACGTTGCGAACTCTGCTCCGTCAACAATGGGCAACCAACTTAGAAACTTACCGTATAGCTTGAGCGCACGATTCGGATGGCCTTCGACTCTCTCGTTGGCTTCTAGCAGCATTTGGTATACGTCGTGGCGCCGGTGTCGAGCGCGAGCCTCATCGGGCGTTAGCCCAGTAGTAATTAGCATCGCTTTCGCTGCGAGTTCTGCCGCTTGCAGAGATAGCCCGAACGATATTTTCGCTTGAATCGCTGTCGCATCACGCGTTTCCAAGCGCAGTGCTAAAGCTGCTGTTTCGTTGACCGTTTTAGCATGCTCGATAAAACGCTGGGCAGTCGATTCGTTAATACATGTCATCAATCACCCCAACGCCAAGTATACGGTCACTGCTAGGTATAGCGCTTAAGCACGACTTCGCGTAACGAATAATTCGAATAATGTTTTCCGTCAGTTACGCCACCGTAATTATCGCTATACGAAGATCGACAATACCTAACGCGTAATAGCGTTTCCGCGCGCCAACCGCATTCAGTGGCGACCTTAACACTCTGTATCGGCGCCGACCCAGCATTCGTTACCCACTAAAAAGCCCGCGTAAAGCGGGCTTCTTGATGGGGCGATACGCGGACGCTCGCGGAATCAGTCGTCCGGCTGATCCGTAACCGCCCCCTTGGAAGCCGTCCCCACCAACCGGGCATACTTCGCCAGCACACCCCGCGTGGCGTTCGGCGGCTTGGGCTGCCAGGCCTTGCGGCGCTCGACGAGTTCGTCGTCGCTGATCTCCAGATGCAGCTTCCGCTCGCGGGCGTCGATGGTGATGCTGTCGCCTTCCTGCACCAGGGCAATGTTGCCGCCCACGGCCGCTTCCGGCGCGACATGGCCGACGACCATGCCGTAGGTGCCGCCGGAGAAGCGCCCGTCGGTGATCAGGCCGACCTTTTCGCCCAGGCCGCGGCCGACGATCGCCGAGGTGGGCGAGAGCATTTCGCGCATGCCGGGGCCGCCCTTGGGGCCTTCGTAGCGGATGACCACGACGTCGCCGGCGACGACCTTTTCGTCGACGATCGCCTGCATGGCCTCCTCTTCGGAGTCGAAAACGCGGGCGGGGCCGGTGATGGCCGGGTTCTTGAGGCCGGTGATCTTGGCGACACCGCCCTCTTCGGCCAGATTGCCCTTGAGGATGGCCAGATGCCCGGTCTCGTAGAGCGGCTGGTCGATGGGGTGGATGACCGTCTGCCCGGCCGGCGGCGCGTCGGGCACGTCCGCCAGCACTTCGGCCAGCGTCTGGCCGGTGATGGTGCCGCAGTCGCCGTGCAGCAGGCCGGCGTTGAGCAGCATCTTGAGCACCTGCGGGATGCCGCCGGCAGCGTGCAGTTCGGTGACGACGTGGCGCCCGGAGGGCTTGAGGTCGCAGAACACGGGCACCTTGCCGCGGATGCGCTCGAAGTCGTCGATGGTGAGGTTCACGTCCGCGGCCTGGGCGATGGCCAGCAGGTGCAGCACGGCGTTGGTGGAGCCGCCCACGGCCATGATCAGCGCGATGGCGTTCTCGAAGGCCTCGAAGGTGAGCAGGTCGCGCGGCTTGATGTCCTGCGCGATGGCGTTGATGAGCGCCTCCGCGGAGGCGGCGGTGTTCTCGGCCTTTTCCGCGTCCTCGGCGGCCATGGTGGAGGAATACGGCAGGCTCATGCCCATGGCCTCGAAGGCGGAGGACATGGTGTTGGCGGTGAACATGCCGCCGCAGGAGCCCGCGCCCGGGCAGGCGTTGCACTCGACGCGGCGAACCTGTTCGTCGTCGATGGTGCCGGCCACGCGCTGGCCCACGGCCTCGAACACCGAGACGACGGTGAGATCCTCGTCGCTGCCCGGCACGCGGCCCGGCTTGATGGTGCCGCCGTAGACGAAGATCGCCGGGACGTTCATGCGGGCGATGCCGATCATCGCGCCCGGCATGTTCTTGTCGCAGCCGCCGATGGCGATGACGCCGTCCATGGACTCGCCCTGCACCGCGGTCTCGATGGCGTCGGCGATGACCTCGCGCGAGACCAGCGAGTACTTCATGCCCGGGGTGCCCATGGAGATGCCGTCGGACACGGTCACGGTGCCGAACATCTGCGACTTGGCGCCGCCGGCTTCCAGTGCGCCCTCGGCGCGCACGGCCAGCTTGTTCAGGCCCATATTGCAGGGTGTGATGGTCGAGTAGCCGTTGGCGATGCCGACGATGGGCTTGTCGAAGTCCGCATCGACATAGCCCATGGCGCGCAGCATGGCGCGGTTGGGCGCACGCGCGGTGCCCTGGGTGGCGACGCGACTGCGACGGTTGAGCGGCTTGTCCTCGGCCATGGCACGACCCCTGCGGTTTGGAAGGCCGGCTATTATGCCGATTCGCGTGCATGACGCACAAAAACCGTTGCGCGCGGTTCGAGGCGGCGCCGGCGCGGGCGGGCCGCGGGGCCATGCCCGGCATTCGATGCATCGCCCGGCGGCCGGTTGTTCGCTCGATACACCCCGGCATCTGCGGCCGATTCGGAGACACATGGCCTGTGAGCGGGTGTATTCAGTCGGATCACGCGGCGCTGGCCGCGACCGACGAGGCGGGCGCCCGACGCTGTGTGTCGCACGCAGGTGGGTACGGACCCACCTCGCCCGCGCGGACGACGGGCGTGCGCGGGAAAGCGATGCAGCGCGCGCGGAACGGGCGGCGGGGGGACGTATCCGGCCGGTCGGTGGCTCGGGCAGTTTCGTAACCCTTGTTCTGTCGGATCACGCTTCGCTGATCCGACCTACTTTGGGTGCAGGCTGGGCGGTGGCGCGCTTTTTTCGCGTTGGCCTGGGCTGCCGAGCCGGGCGCTTGGTATGGGGCGGAAGCGAATTCGGCGCGAAGGACGGGCGGCGCTGTCTTTAGCCGACCGGTGGCTCGGGCGCGGTCGGAGCCGTTGTTCTGTCGGAGCACGCTGCGCTGATCCGACCTACGCAAGCGGCGGGCTCGGGGCGCTGGCGGGGTCGGACGATGCGCCCGGTTTGGGGGTCGCCGACCCGCGCCGTGCGTGGTCTGGCCCGCGGGTTGCGCCATCGAGCCCGACCCTTTTCCATGTTGCGCCGTCGGCCCGGATGCTTTCCATGAGGCTCGTACGAGAGGCGCGCCCGCGCCATCTCGGGCGGTTCCGCCGGTTGCGCGTCAGCCGGCGCGGAGCGGGTTGCCGTGGGCGGGGCGCGACGTGCCCGGGCCACCGCCGGACACAAAAAAGGCGCGACCCGAGCGGGCCGCGCCTCGTGCGCCGATCGGGCGGCCGATTACTTGTTCGGCTGCTTGGTCATGCGCAGGTAGGGCTTGAGCTCGTTCCAGCCCGCCGGGAAGAGTTTCTCGGCTTCCTCGTTGGACAGCGCGGGCGAGACGATGACATCGTCGCCGTCCTCCCAGTTCGCCGGCGTGGTCACCTTGTAGTTGTCGGTGAGCTGCAACGAATCGATCACGCGCAGGATCTCGTTGAAGTTGCGCCCGGCGCTCTTCGGGTAGGTGAGCGTCATGCGGATCTTCTTGTTCGGGTCGATCACGAAGACGCTGCGCACCGTGGAGGTGTCGCCCTCGTTCGGGTGGATCATGTCGTAGAGCTCGGAGACCTTGCGATCGGTGTCGCCGATCAGCGGCAGGTTCAGGCCGCAGCCCTGTGTTTCCTCGATGTCCCTGGCCCAGGCCTTGTGATCCTCGACCGAGTCCACCGAGACGACGATCGCCTTGGCGTTGCGCTTGTCGAACTCGTCCTTGAGCTTGGAGGTCGCGCCGATCTCGGTGGTGCACACCGGCGTGAAGTCCGCCGGGTGGGACATCAGCACGCCCCACTGGTCGCCCAGCCAGTCGTGGAAGTTGATCGTGCCGTCGGTCGTCTCGGCCGTGAAATCCGGCGCGGTATCGCCCAGTCGCAGACTCATGTTCGTTTCTCCATCCGTGGTTTCGCGCGACTATAGCAGCCGCGCTTTGCGGCACTAAATAATCATCCGTTCGATGCTTAGATGTGGGGCGTGTCGCGGCGTGAGACAAGCCCCGGGGCCGGCCTTGTTAAGCTGTGGCGCCACTCGAGCCCAGGCCATCGACGATGCCCATGACCGCGGATTACGACGACGCCCGCATGGTCTACGTGACCTGCCCCGACCAGGCCACCGCCCGCACGATCGCGCAGGCGCTGGTCGCCCATCGCGAGGCGGCCTGCGTGAACATCGTGCCGGGGCTGGAATCGGTCTATCGCTGGCAGGGCGCGGTGGAAACCGATCCGGAAGTGCTGCTGCTGATCAAGACGCGCGCCGCGCGCCTGGCCGAGGTCGAAGCGCGGGTGGGCGCCCTGCATCCGGATGAACTTCCGGAGGTCGTGGCAGTCCATCTGAGCGACGGTTCGCAGGGCTATCTGGATTGGCTGACGCAGGAAACGACGCCCGAATGAGCGCCGCCCGCCGGCCGCTGCGCCGCTGTGCCTGGCTGCTGGCCGGCCTGTGGCTGGCCGTGGCCGCCTGCGCGGCGTCGGCGGCCGACGATTTCCTGCCCGTGGACGAGGCCTTCGCGCCGACGGCCAGCCGCGCGGACGACGGCGCCGTGGCGGTGACCTGGGCCATCGCCGACACCTATTATCTGTATCGCCACGCCTTCGAGTTCGCCTTCGTCGACGCGGAGGGCGCCCGCGCGGGCGAGCCGCGCATTCCCGACGGCGACACCGAAAGCGACGACTTCTTCGGCGAGGTCGAGACCTATCGCGACCGCGTGCGCGTCGAGGTGCCCACGGCCGACGGCGAGCCGCTGCCGGAGGACGCCCGCATCGAGGTCACCTATCAGGGCTGCGCCGACGCCGGCCTGTGCTATCCGCCGCAGACGCGCACGCTGGCGATTGCCGACGCGCCGGCCGAGCCGCCGGCCAACGCATCGGCCGAAGGCTCGCGCGCCGACGCGACCGGCGCAGCGCCAGCGGACGAATCGAGCGGGGCTACGGCCCGCGGTGCCGACGACGGCTTCGTCGCGCAGCAGGACGCGCTCGCGCGCCGGCTGGCCGGCCCGGCCGAGGCCTCGACCCTGGCGCTGTTCCTCGGGCTCGGGCTGTTGCTGGCGTTCACCCCCTGCATCCTGCCGATGATTCCGATCCTGTCCGGCATCGTCGTCGGCAGCGGCGCCGGGCCGGCGCGGGCCTTCGCCCTGTCGCTGGCCTATGTGCTGGCCATGGCCGCGGCCTACACCGTCTTCGGCGTGGTGGCCGGCTATTTCGGCGCCAATCTGCAGGCCGCGCTGCAGATGCCGGCGGTGCTGCTGCCGTTCGCGGCGGTGTTCGTGCTGCTGGCCGCGGCCAGCTTCGGCGCCTTCGACCTGCAGATGCCGGGCGCCTGGCGCCAGCGGCTGGGCGCGATCGGCAGCCGCCGCGGCGGGCTCGTCGGCGCGGCGGGCATGGGGTTCTTCTCCGCTTTGATCGCCGGGCCCTGCCTGGCGCCGCCGCTGGCCGGCGCCCTGCTCTACATCTCCAGCAGCGGCGACATGTGGCTGGGCGGCGCGGCGCTGTTCATGCTGGGCCTGGGCATGGGCCTGCCGCTGATCGTGATCGGCACCTTCGGCGCCCGCTTCGTGCCCCGCGCCGGCCCGTGGATGACCCAGGTGCGGGTGTTCTTCGGCGTGCTGCTGCTGGGCGTGGCGCTGTGGCTGGCCTCGCGCCTGGTCGAGCCGGTCACTGCGCTGGCCGGCTGGGGGCTGCTCGCACTCGGCTACGGCGCCTGGCTGTCGACGGCGGCCGCGGATTCGCGGGCCGGGCTCGCGCTCAGGCGCGCGGTGGTCTTCCTGCTGTTCGTCTATGCCGGCGCGGCCGCCGTGGGCGTGCTCGCCGGCCAGGGCCGCGTCGACCGGCCGCTGGCGGGCCTGACGCTGGCTGCGGACGGAACAGCGGACCGGCAGCAGGCGCACGAATCGCCGTTCACCCGCGTGGATGATCTGGCCGCCCTGCGGGCCGCGCTGGATCGGGCCGCGGAGGCCGGCCGCCCCGCGGTGGTGGACTTCTACGCCGACTGGTGCGTGGAATGCGTGCGCATGGAGCGCACCACCTTCGCCGATGCGCGCGTGCACGAAGCACTTGCGGACGTTGCCGCCCTGCAGGTCGACGTCACCGACTACGACGCCGGCGACCGTCGCCTGCTGCGGGCGATGGACGTGTTCGGCCCGCCCACGCTGCTGTTCTTCCGTGCCGACGGCCGCGAGGCCGCCGAGCGGCGCGTGATCGGCGAGATCGACGCCGCAGAGTTCGTACGCCATCTGCAGCGCGCCACCGGGAGCGCGCCATGAGCCGGGGCGCGCGCATCGTCGCGGGGCTGCTCGTGCTCGCCGCGGTGCTCGGCGGCGGCGTGCTCGCCTATCGCTGGGCGGCCCCGGCGCAGCCGCCGCGCCCCGACTTCACGCTGCCCGGTCTCGACGGCGAACCGCGGTCGGTCTCGGAATTCGACGGCGACGTGCTGGTGCTCAATTTCTGGGCGACCTGGTGTGCACCATGCCGGCGCGAGATCCCCATGCTGGTCGAGGCCCAGGACGACTACGGCGACGACGGGCTGACCATCGTCGGCATCGCCGTGGACACCCGCGGCGCGGTCGCCGACTTCGCCCGCGAGTACGAAATCGACTATCCCGTGCTGGTCGACCCGACCGAGGCCGCCCGCGTGCAGGACCGCTACACCGGCGCCGACACGCCCGCCGGGGTGCTGCCCTACACGGTCGTCGTGAACCGTTCGGGCCGGATCGTCGCCCGGGTCGCCGGCGAGCTGACGCGGGCGCATCTGGACCGGCTGGTGCAGGGCCCGCTCAAAGCGACGCCGCCGGCCGAGACGCGGTAACGGCGCGTATCGCGGCGCCTGCGGTGATCTGATCGTCGGCGATTCCTCCACAATACGGCAGCGAACGGCACCGAAGTGCTGCAGTGCACGGTTGTATCGCGCGCAACGCTGGTGCAGACTTCGCCGAACGACACTCAAGGACGGCGGCGTGGCGCATTTTCTGCTGCTCAACGGACCCAACCTGAACCTGCTCGGCACGCGCGAGCCCGGGGTCTACGGGCAGGACAGCCTCGCCGTCATCGAATCGCGCCTGGCCGACACGGCCTGCGCCGCCGGCCACACGCTGGCCTGCTTCCAGTCCAACAGCGAAGCCGAACTCATCGAGCGCATCCACGCCGCGCGCGATGAGAACGTCGCCTGTGCGCTGTTCAATCCGGCGGCGTTCACGCATACGAGCGTGGCGCTGCGCGACGCCCTGCTGGCCGCGGAGCTGGCCTTCATCGAGGTTCATCTGTCGAACACCGCGAAGCGCGAGCCGTTTCGCCATCATTCGTACTTCGCCGACATCGCCGTCGGCACCATCACCGGTTTCGGCGCACGGGGGTACGCCATGGCGCTGGACGCCGCCATGGCGGGCTTTGCGGAAACCGCGCGGGAGCACTGATCATCATGGACATTCGCAAGCTCAAGAAACTCATCGAACTGGTCGAGGACTCGGGCATCGCCGAGCTCGAGATCACCGAAGGCGAGGAGTCGGTGCGCATCGGCCGCTATCCGGCGCCGGGCAGCGTGCCGGCGGCCCCGCAGCAGGCGTATGCGGCCGCGCCGCCGCCGGCCGAGGCACCGGCCCAGAACGCCGGCGGCAGCGCCCCGGCCGCCGAGCCGGCCGACAACACCCCCGAGGGGCATGTGGTGCGCTCGCCCATGGTGGGCACCTTCTATCGCGCGCCGGCGCCGGACGCCAAGGCGTTCGTCGACATCGGCGACACCGTCGGCCCCAACGACACGCTGTGCATCATCGAGGCCATGAAGATGCTCAACCAGATCGAGGCCGAGGTCTCCGGCGAGATCGCCGACATCCTGGTCGAGGACGGGCAGCCGGTCGAATTCGACCAGCCCCTGTTCGTGGTCAAGTAGAGGCCACTCCTATGCTGGGCAAAGTTCTAATCGCCAATCGCGGCGAAATCGCGCTGCGCATCCTGCGCGCCTGCCGCGAACTCGACGTCCCGGTGATCGCGGCCTATTCCACCGCCGACCGCGATCAGAAACACGTGCTGCTGGCCGAAGAGGCGGTCTGCATCGGGCCGCCGTCGGCCACGCAAAGCTATCTCAACATGGCCACGCTCATGAGCACGGCCGAGGTGGCCGGCGCGACGGCCGTCCACCCGGGCTACGGCTTCCTCTCCGAGAACGCCGACTTCGCGGAGAGCGTCGAGCAGTCCGGCTTCACGTTCATCGGCCCGCGGGCGGAAACGATCCGCCTGATGGGCGACAAGACCTCGGCCATCCAGGAGATGCAGGCCGCGGGCGTGCCCTGCGTGCCGGGTTCCGGCGGTCCGCTGGCCGCCGACGACGCCGCCAACCGCAAGCTCGCGCAGAAGATCGGCTTCCCGGTCATCATCAAGGCCGCGGGCGGCGGCGGCGGCCGCGGCATGCACGTGGTCTACGAGGCCAGCGCGCTGTCCGGCGCGATCGACATGGCGCGCCGCGAGGCCGCGAGCTTCTTCGGCAACCCGTCGGTCTACATGGAGAAGTATCTCGAGCTGCCGCGCCACATCGAGGTGCAGGTGCTCGCCGACAACCACGGCAACGCGATCCATCTGGGCGAGCGCGACTGCTCGCCGCAGCGCCGCCACCAGAAGGTGGTCGAGGAGGCACCGGCGCCCGGCATCACCGAGGAACAGCGCAACCAGATCGGCCAGCTCTGCGTGGACGCCTGCAAGCGCATCGGCTATCGCGGCGCGGGCACGTTCGAGTTCCTGTACGAGAACGGCGAGTTCCACTTCATCGAGATGAACACGCGCATCCAGGTGGAGCACCCGGTCACCGAGATGGTCACCGGCGTGGACCTCGTCGGCGAGCAGCTGCGCATCGCCGACGGGCAGGAGCTGCGCTACACCCAGGACGACATCCACATTCGCGGGCATGCCATCGAGTGCCGGATCAACGCCGAGCATCCGCAGACGTTCGTGCCCTCTCCGGGCAAGATCGAGGCCTATCACGCGCCCGGCGGCCCCGGCATCCGCATGGATTCGCACATCTATGCCGGCTACAGCGTGCCGCCGCATTACGACTCGCTCATCGGCAAGCTTATCGCCTACGGCGACACCCGCGAATCCGCGCGCAAGCGGCTCGACATGGCACTGTCGGAGATGGTGGTCGAGGGCATCCACACCAACATCGCCCTGCACAAGCGCATCATCCACGACCCCGCGCATATCGAGGGCGGCGTGTCCATCCACTTCCTGGAGAAGAAGCTGCGGGACGAAAGTGACGACGGCTGAGGCGCCAGCCTGGCTGCAGATCACCGTCACCACACCGCGGGCCGCACTGGCCGAGGCCGTGTTCGAGGAACACGGCGCCGATGCGGTGACCGTGCTCGACGCCGGCGACGATCTGGTGGCCGAGGAGGCCCCGCACGCGCAGCCGGACTTCGACGCCGCGCGCGTGGTCGGCCTGTTCACCCACGGCACGCCGGCCGAGCCGATCCTGGCGGTGCTACGCGACGTCCTCGGCGACGACGTCTCGGCGGCCACCGAGACGCTGGCGAACCAGGACTGGGCCGGCGCCTGGCTGTCGCAGCATCCGCCGCTGCGCTTCGGCGAACGGCTCTGGATCGCCCCGCACAGCGCGCCGGTGGACGCCGACGAGGACGCCGTGGTGGTCCGCTTGGATCCGGGCCTGGCCTTCGGCACCGGCACCCATGCCACCACCGCCCTGTGTCTGGAGTGGCTGGCCCGGACCGATCTGGCCGGCCGGCGGGTGCTGGACTACGGCTGCGGTTCGGGCATTCTCGCCATCGCCGCGGCGCGCCTGGGCGCGGCCTCGGTGACCGCGGTCGACATCGACGACCAGGCGGTGCGCGCCACCCGCGACAACGCCGCGCGCAACGGTGTGGCCGACGCCGTCGCCACGCCGCCGATGGACGCCATCGAGCACGGCCCCTTCGACATCGTGCTGGCCAATATCCTGGCCCAGCCGCTGATCGATCTCGCGCCCACGCTGCACGCCCTCACCGCGCCCGGCGGCGATCTGCTGCTCTCGGGCCTGCTGACCCGCCAGCGCGAGGCCGTGTCCGCCGCCTACATCGCCACCGGCTTCACGCTGGCCGGCGACGCGCACCGCGACGACTGGGTCCGCCTCGACGCCCGCCGCCCGGCGGGCTGACCCCGGCGAGCGCGCTCGGGCGCGGCCGGCGCTCGATCCCGCTCGATGTCCCGGACTCGGTGCCGGCAGGGGCGCCGACCATCGCCGGCCACGTCGTTCCGGGACGGCGCCGCTTGGCCGTGTCCGAGCCGGCTGTCGCGGCGCTCCGACGCGCGTCGGCACCGCGCCCGTCCGAGTATCGCCGGCAGCCCGCTTCGCGGCCTGTCGCGCGGCGAGGGACGGCGCGGGGCGGCATCGCCGAAAGTCGCCTTTCTATCGCCCGGCTTTGCCGTTATAGTTTCGAGTCCTTAACCCGCCCGCGCGCCTCGAGAACGGATGACGCAGACCGACCCGGACGCCGATGCCCTGCCGCTCAGCCACTACGTGAGCACGAGCATCGATCGCTATTTCGAGTCGCTGAACGGCTCCGCGCCGCCCTGCGATCTCTATCACATGGTGCTCGAGCAGGTGGAGAAGCCGCTGCTCGAGCGCGTGCTCGAGTACAGCCGCGGCAATCAGTCGCGCGCCGCCGAGATGCTCGGCATCAACCGCGGCACGCTGCGCAAGAAACTGCGCGCCTACGACATCGCCCAGTAGCCGGGCGCCCCGAAGCCATCCGCCCGCCTCGCGGGCTTTTTCTTTTTCGAGAGGACTTCCACCGACGTGAGCGAGCCGACCCCGATCCGCCGTGCCCTGATCAGCGTCTCCGACAAGACCGGCGTGGCCGATTTCGCCCGCCGCCTGGCCGAGGACCACGGCGTCGAGATCCTGTCCACCGGGGGCACGGCGCGCACCCTGCGCGAGGCCGGCGTCTCCGTGACCGACGTGGCCGAGCACACCGGCGCGCCCGAGATCATGGACGGCCGCGTGAAGACGCTGCACCCCAAGATCCACGGCGGCATTCTCGGCCGGCGCGGGACCGACGACGCGGTGATGGCCGAGCACGCGATCGCGCCCATCGACCTGGTGGTGGTCAATCTCTATCCGTTCGAGCAGACCGTCGCCCGGTCGGACTGCAGCCGCGACGAGGCCATCGAGACGATCGACATCGGCGGCCCGGCCATGCTGCGGGCCGCGGCCAAGAACCACGCCCACGTCACGCTGGTGGTCGACGCCGCGGACTATGACGCCGTGCTGACCGACCTGGCCGACAGCGGCGGCACCACCGACGCCACCCGCGCCCGGCTGGCGGCCAAGGGCTTCAACCACACCGCCGCCTACGATCAGGCGATCGCGACCTACCTGAGCGGCAGCGACGCCCCGGCGGCAACCGACGACGCGCTGCCGGATCGCTTCGCACCGGCCTGGCACAAGCGGAAGTCGCTGCGCTACGGCGAGAATCCGCACCAGCGGGCCGCGCTCTACGCCGGCGATACGCCGGTCGCCGGCAGCCTCGTCGACGCCCGCGTCTGCCAGGGCAAGGCGCTGTCCTACAACAACCTCGCCGACGCCGACGCCGCGCTGGCGGCCGTGCGCGCCTTCGACCAGGCCCCGGCCTGCGTGATCGTCAAGCACGCCAACCCCTGCGGCGTCGCCGTGGCCCCGGATCTGACCACCGCCTACGAGCGCGCCTTCGCCACCGATCCGGTCTCGGCCTTCGGCGGCATCCTCGCCTTCAACGAGACGCTGGACGCGGCCACCGCGGAGCGCATCGTCGCCAACCAGTTCGCGGAGGTCATCCTCGCCCCGCACATCGCCGACGCGGCCCTGGCGGTGTTCGCGAAGAAGAAGAACCTGCGCGTGCTCGCCACCGGCGACTTCAAGCCCGCGGCCACGCCCGGTTATGCGCTCAAGCCAATCGCGGGCGGGCTGCTGGTCCAGGACGCCGACGGCCTGCTGTTCGAGCGCGACAAGCTGCAGGTCGTCACCGAGACCCAGCCCGACGGCACCCAGCTGCAGGATCTGCTGTTCGCCTGGCGGGTGGCCAAGTACGTCAAGTCCAACGCCATCGTCTACGCCCGCGACGGCCGCACCATCGGCGTCGGCGCCGGACAGATGAGCCGCGTGGATTCGGCCCGGCTGGCCGGCCAGAAGGCCGCCGACGCCGGGCTCGAGGTCGCCGGCTCGGTGATGGCCTCGGACGCGTTCTTCCCCTTCCGCGACGGGCTCGACTCCGCCGCGAAGGTGGGCATCCGGGCGGTGATCCAGCCCGGCGGCTCCATCCGCGACGACGAGGTCATCGCCGCCGCCGACGAGGCCGGCATCGCCATGGTCTTCACCGGTATCCGCCACTTCCTGCACTAGGGCCGAAACGCCCGCCACGGCCCGGTCGACGCCGCTCGTTCGGCGGTACCCGGGCCGCGGTCCGGCCGTCTGCGCAAGCGCGCTGGAAAGCCGGGTTGCCGCGAACCAACGCTTGGCCCGAAAGAGGGGCCGCCCATGAAACAACCATGGGCGCGCCGCGGCGTTGGCCGTCCGGAGCGTGGCGCGCCACGATCGTCGACTCGCGCCTTGCCACACACGATGTGCGGTCGCCAACGCGGCGCTCGTATGACGTGTTGACAGGCCGCCTCGGCCCCGCGCCGAAACGCCCCGGCAGCCGGCCGACGGTGCCCGTTCGGCGATGCCCGGGCCACGGCCCGGTCGGACCGCCGGCGCGGGCGATGCGCCGCGACCGTTCGATACCAGCCCGGTGGTCATCCCCGGGTCGAAGCCACGCCCGCCTCGCAGTCCGGCACCCGGACCGGGGCTGCGCCTGACGTCTGAACGGGCGCGCTCGCACACCCCTTCCCGCCCCACCGTGGCCAGCGGCGCCCGCGCTGCGCTTAGTTCGAGCATCTCACCACGGCGCATCGCCCGGCCCGCAGCTCGCGCGCTTCCGCCGATCGGGCGGACGATCACAGGCGATACGCGGCCGAACTCAAGCGCCGACGCGACTCGCCGCTCGTCGCGGCCGGACGCCTCCGGACTCGCATCGCCCACACCGGCAGCCCGCGCCGCCGCAACGCCGAACGAGCCTTCGGGCCGCTGCCGCGCGTGGCTGCCTGCCGTTCGACGCCCCGACGAGGGGCCAAGGGGCCGGCATTGAAACGGCGATCGCAGCGCGTGGCCGGCCGCCGGCGGCGCGCGCGAGGGCCGTCGCCACGCCGCGGCCGAAGACGGCGGCGAACCGCACTACGGCGTCGTTTCGCGGCTGCGGCGCACCGATCCGCACATCGCATGATTTGCATGGGATTTATATCCCATGATAACTCTGCACTTCACCGATCGATCAATAATCCAAGAATCGGGTAAGCCACGCACGCCGTGGTGCAGAGGAGATAAGCATGCGCATGATCCTGTCCGCGGCCACGGCGGCCGTCTTCACGCTATCGCTGACCACGACCCCGGCGCTCGCCGCCCTGGGCGACGGCCTGCTGGGCCAGCTGCTCGGCGGCGGTGACAGCGCCGACGAAACGACCGACAACAGCCCGACCGAAAGCCAGCCCGAAACGGTGTCGGACGATAGTGCCGACGACGACCTCGCCGGGGCCGGCGGTCGCTTCAGCGCGCCGTTCGCGGAGCCCACGATCTCGGTGGACGGCGAGGAGATCGCTACCGACGACCGCTGCATCCCCGGCGCCGACGGCTCGCTCAACTGCAAGCCGGCGGCCGGCACCGTGGCCGTGCTGGGCGACGGCCGTTTCGTCTATCTCAACGCGCTGGAAGGCACGGAGAACGTGGAGCTGTCGATCGTCGCCGAGTTCGGCGAGGTCTCGGTCAACGACCAGTCGCGCGTGCTCACTCTCGACGAGAACGACGACCCGTCCTGGGCGCGGCCCACGCCGGTCGACGGCGGCGCCAACCCCGACGGCGCCGACAGCGAAACCATCGCGAGCGGCCTGCCCGGCGTGCCCGACGGCGCGCTGTCGACCGCCGACAACACCACCAAGAACGACGGGGCCCTGTTCTGCGCGGACGTCGTGTTTCTGGCCGACGGCAGCATGATGGCTGTCGGCGGCACCGACTACTACACCGAGCCCGGCGTGGACGGCGTGCCGGTGGGCGTGGTCGAACTCGAGGGTCTGAAGTCCTCGCGTATCTTCGATCCCGACACCAACACCTGGACGCAGAGCGGCGACATGCAGTTCGGGCGCTGGTACCCAAGCCTGGTGACGCTGGCCGACGGCGACGTGTTCGTGGCCAGCGGCGTGACCAAGCTGCTCAAGCCGGTCTATCCCGAGCAGCCGCTCAACTCCGGGCGCAACGTCGCCCAGACCGAGACCTACGACATCGAGACCGGCCAGTGGCAGGGCAACGGCGAGGCGGCACAGCGCTCGCTGCCGCTGTTCCCGCGCATGCATCTGCTGCCCAACGGGCAGGTCTACTACAACGCCGGCGGCCAGGCCTTCAACCCGTTCGGCCAGGCCTACGATCAGGCGCTGTGGAACATCGTCGCCGCCTACGATCCCGAGAACCAGACCTGGACCGACCTCGGCTATGCGGGCCTGCCGCTGCGCCTGAACGAGATCGGCCTGGGCCAGCTCACGAGCACGCTCAACCCGACCACGGTCGACGGCGAACAGGTGCAGAGCCTGCTCAGCGATCTGGTCGGCACCACCCTGGACGACCCGACCGCGGCGATCGGTCAGCTGCTCGAAACGCCGATCGACGGCCGCGCGCTCGAACGCACCATCGGCTCCGGCATGCGCGGATCGACCTTCTCGGCGATGCTGCCGCTGGAGCCGGACGCCAACGGCGGCTACCACGAGGCCGAGTTCCTGACCGCCGGCGGCGTACCCACCTACGTGACCGTCGGCAGCCCGGGCGGCTATCTGCCGGTGTCCTCGTCGCGCATCGACACCGTAACCGTCGACGAGGAGCAGATGAGCTACGAGTCGCGCCTGACCGGGCCGCTGAACCAGCCGCGCTGGTACAGCTATGCCGTGGTGATGCCCGACAACGGCGTGATGATCTTCTCCGGCGGCACACGCGACGGCGTGGTGGTACCCGGTCTCGAGGGCGCGATCCGTCAGACCGAGCGCTTCGACATCGAGACCGAGACCTGGGAGCCGATGGCCACCGCCAACCGGCCGCGCACCTACCACAACACCGCCGTGCTCATGCCGGACGGGCGCGTGCTGGTGGGCGGGCATTCGCCCATCAACACGGCCTATCTGTCGTTCACCAATCTCGACAGCCTCGGGCTGGCGGACTACTCCGGGCGCGATCCGTCCTTCGAGATCTACACCCCGCCCTACGCCCTGCGTGACGACCGCCCGGTGATCGAGGACGCACCCACCGAGCTGGAGACCGACGGTGAGACCTTCACCCTGACCACGGATCGGAGCGATATCGATCAGGTCATGCTCATCCGCCGCACCGCGACGACCCATCTCGTCGACGGCGACCAGCGTGCGGTCGTGCTGCCGATCGCCGCCCGCAGCGGCAACGAGCTGACCGTGGAGATGACGGCCAATCCGGCGGTGGTGCCGGCCGGCCAATACATGCTCTTCGCCAGCCACGAAGCCGACGACGGCACCCGCGTGCCCTCGGAGTCGACACCGGTGAGCGTCCAGCTCGGCGGCGACGGCGAGATTCGCCAGCCGGAACCGGCGCCGATCGCGGATCGCACCGACGGCGGCCTGTTCAGCGGTGGCACCGGCAGCGCCTTCGACGGTTCGGTCTCGCCCCTGCGTCCGGTCACGGATCTGCTCAGCGGCGTGACCAGCGTCATTCCCGGCCCGGAGACCGCGATCACCGGCGCCCCCGGGGTGGCCGACGAGGGCGCGGCCCTCGGCCAGCGCACCTTCGACCTGCTGAAACGCACCGTTCGGAGCCTGCCCGGCGCCGGCACCGGCGTGGTGACCGACATCACCAACATGGGCGGGGACGACGGCAACGACACCGGGGGCGATCAGTGATCGCCGTCACGCCGCGAACCACTCGGCCGCGCCTGCGCGGCCGGGGCCTGGCCCTTGTGCTGGCACTTGCACTGTCGGCCCCGAACGCCTTCGCCCACGGCGGCGGCGACAGCGACGGTAGCGTCCGTGCCGTGCTCGGCCCGCTGCCGCCGGCGCTCGACGGCGTTCGCGTGCAGCTGCGACGCACGCTCGCGCCGCAGCTGCTCGTGGCCAATGAAGGCGAGCGGACGCTGACCGTGCTCGACAGCGACGGTCGCGCGTTCCTGCGCATCGGCGACGGCGAGACGCGGGCGGATCTGGGCGCGGCCGCCTTTCATCGCAGCAATACCCTAATGGCCCCGGGCGCGATCCCGGCCGACGCCTCGACCAAGGCACGCTGGCAAACGGTCGAACCCGAGCCCCACTGGGGCTGGTTCGACCTGCGCCTGCGCACCGATGGCCTCGACGTGCCCCATGCCGTGACCGATGGCGGCGAGCGCGCGCGTCTCGGCGGCTGGTCGATCCCGGTCCGGCACGGCGACACCACCACCGAAATCAGCGGCCACTTCGAGTTCGTGCCGGACCCGGGCGGCATTCCCGAAGCCCGGATCGCCGACACCGGCGCGCTGTCCGATGTCGCTCTGGTGCGGGCGATGAACGGCAGCGCGCGTGCGGGCCTGTTCCTGTCCTACCGCGGCGAGCGCCCGCTGACCGTGCGCGGCGCGCTCGACGAACCGCTGCTGCGCTTCGACGCCGACGGTGTGGCCGTCAATCGGCACAGCCCGACCTGGCAGGACATCGCCCCGGCCGGCGCGCCCGACTATGCGGCCGGCGACGGCGTCGACTGGGCGCGCATATCCGGCCAGCCCAGCTACGGCTGGATCGATCCTCGCGCCGGCTTCACGGGCTCGGTCACCGAGGCCGACGAGGCCACGGTCGTCAAACGCTGGACGATCCCGATCCGGGTCGGCGAGACCGAAAGCGCGATCGAGGGGGTGACCGAATGGAAACCGGTCGCGCCCGTCGCCCGCGCGCACTGAACCGTCGCCCCACCCGGCCGCCGCGTGACCGGCCCGCCGACGGGTCACCGACTCGTCGTCCAGACAGCGCGAGTATACGTATCGTAGGCTGTCGCCGGCGGCCCGCCGCGACAGTTGCACCGCTGGGACATGGCATGACGCCGCAACGATCATTGAACCCGACCGCCGCAGCCGGCCTTGCCGCGATCGGCCTCGGATCCCTGTGCGGCGGTGTCGCTCAGGCCCGGGTCGCCGACGATTTCGACCCGCGCACGCATCTGCTCGGCGACCCGGGCGGCCTGCGCTCGGCGGCCGAGGACCACGGTTTCGCGCTCGACGCCAATCTGACCGGCGATCATTCGATCGTGCTGAACGGCGGCCGGGCGCCGCGCGCCACCGCGACGCGCTATCTCGCCGAAGCCGGCGTCACGGTCGACACCGACACCGCCTTCGGGCTGCCCGGCGGCACGCTCCGCGTGGCCTATGTCGGCTTCCACGGCGATAGCGGCAATCTCGACAGCGGCGATTTCCAGACCTACTCCAACATCGACGCCGAGCCCTTCGATGCGCTGTACTCGGTCTGGTATCGCCAGCGTCTGTTCGACGAACGGCTGTCGATCCGGGTCGGCAAGGTCGACGCCAACACCGACTTCGCCTACGTCGACAACGGCGGCGGCTTCATCCATTCCTCACCCGGGTTCTCGCCCACGATCCAGGGCTTTCCCTCCTATCCCGACCCGGCGACGAGCATGAGCGTCTTCCTGCGCCCGCACGGCGGGTTCTATCTGGGTGCGGGGGTCTATGACGGCGCCACCCAGGCGGGCGTGCGCACGGGCACGCGCGGGCCGTCGACGTTCTTCGACGACGATCCGGGCGGGCTGTTCTGGATCGGCGAGACCGGCCTGGAATACGCCCGCGACGGGCGCATCGGATTCGGCGCGTGGCGCCACACGGGCGACTTCGAGCGCTTCGCGGGCGGCACGGCGGATCATGCCGACGGCGTCTATGCGGTCTGGGACCAGACCGTCTATGCCGACAGCGCCTCGCCGCGCGAGGCCGGCGTTTTCGCGCAGTACGCGCTCGCGGACGAGGCCGTGAGCGAGGCCACGCACCACGCCAGTCTCGGCGTGGAGATCCAGTCGCTGCTCGCCGACCATCCCAACGACGTGAGCGGCCTGATGGCCAGCTACGTGGCCTTTTCCGATGCACCGGGCGCCGGCTTTCGCGACGATTACGAACTCGCGATCGAAGCGTTCCACGCCATCCGGGCGACGGGCTGGCTGACCCTCAAGCCGGACCTGCAGTACATCGTCCACCCGGGCGGCACCGGCCTGGACGACGCCACGGTGGCGACCCTGCGCGCGCGGATCGCACTCTAGCCGCTCTAGCCGAGCACGCCTACTCGATCACCCCGCAGTACATGCGCACGCCGCCCTTGCCGTGGTCGTGATCGTCGTGGCCGTCGTAGTGATCGGCCGCGCCGTGGACCATGACGGCACGCCCGTCCAGGTCGGCGACCGTCGGCCGCGGTGCGAGCACCGGAATCGTGGCAGCGCCGTCGGCGGCCACGATCAGATTGGGCAGATCACCGAGATGGCCTTCGCCGTAGGGGCCTTCGTGGCGCTGCGTATCGTCCGGGTCATAGTGGCCGCCCGCGGCACCGCCGGCCATCGCATGGCCGTGCGAGCCCTCGCGCGGGCCGCACGCACCCTTGGCATGAATATGCATGCCATGCGCGCCCCCGCTTGCCAGGCCCTGCAGATCGGGGGTGACGAGCAGGCCGTGGGCCGCATCGGTGAACGTGATCGTGCCGACCGCGCCCGCTTCGCCCTGGGCGGTGATCTCGTGCAGCGTCGCCGTGCGTTCGGCTGCGAGCGCGCCGCACGACACCAGCAGGGCAAGCGCGAGCGCGCCCGCCCGGCGCCGGGGAATTCGCATGAGACTCCTCCTTGTCTATCTTCTTGTTTATTGTTGGATAGTACGCGGCATACGACCGATCGGTGGCGCGCCTCGCTCCCAGGGTATCGTCGTTAGGGATTCGACGACCGCCCACCGCGCCGCGAGAGGCCGCTACCCCACGGCGGGCATGAGCGTGACCACCACGTCGCGGCGATGCGGCGCGCTGCGGTGCTCGTAGAGATAGATTCCCTGCCAGGTGCCCAGATTGAGCGCGCCGTCGGTGATCGGCACCGTGAGATCCATGCCGGTGAGGATGCTGCGGATATGACCGGGCATGTCGTCCGGGCCTTCCATGTCGTGCTCGAACATGGGGTCGCCGTCGACCACGACCTTCGCCATCCAGCGCTCGACGTCCTCGCGCACGCTCGGGTCGGCGTTTTCGCAGATCATCAGCGAGGCCGAGGTGTGGCGGATGAAGACGTGGCACACGCCGACGGCCACGCCGGCCGCACGCACCACCGCGTTCACGTCGGCGGTGATGTCCCGGGTGGAGCGCCCCGGGGTCTCGAACGACAGTGTCTGCTGCATGCGCTGCTACCGAGTCGAAAAACCTCTGCGCGACAGGCTAACGCGTCGAACCCGCGGCGTCTGCGGCCAGGGCCGTGCGACCGAAGGGGCCAGCTCGACGCTGCCGGCCACGCCCACCGTCGCGGATCGGCCGGCAAGCCCGCACGGCGGCCGAGCCCGGACCGATGGAACCCGGCGTCCACCGAGCCCTGTCGGCAATCCGTGTGCAATCGGGCCCGTCTCGCGTACCCACTGTCATCGCGCGCCGTCGTCCGGCGCCGGGCAATACGCCTCGACGAAGGCTAGAGCGCGTCGAGCTTGGCGACGAGCATCCGATTGACGTCCTTGGGGTTGGCCTTGCCCTGCGAGGCCTTCATGACCTGGCCGACGAGATAGCCCACGATCTTGGTCTTGCCGTCGAGATACTGCTGCACCTGGTCCGGGTTGTCGGCGATGACCTGGTCCACATAGCCCTCGATGGCGCCGGTGTCGGTGATCTGCCGCAGGCCACGGGCCTCGATGATCGCGTCCGCGGACTCGCCCTCGCCGGCGAACAGTGCCTCGAAGACCTCCTTGCCGATCTTGCCGGAGATGGTGCCGTCGGCGACCCGCGCGATCAGGCCGCCGAGCTGGGACGGGCTCACCGGCGAGGCGTCCACGCCGCGGCCCTCGCGGTTCAGGGCACCGGAGAGATCGCCCATGATCCAGTTGGCCGCAGGCTTGCCCTGGCTCGCCGCGTCACCGCCGGCGGCGGCCACGGTGGCCTCGAAATAGTCGGCGAGCACACGCGACTGCGTCAGCGCCGCGGCGTCGTCGTCGCCCAGGCCGTAGTCGGCGACGAAACGCGCGCGCTTGGCGTCGGGCAGCTCGGGCAGGTCCGCGCGCTCGGCCTCGATGAAGTCGGCGTCGATCGCCACCGGCAGCAGGTCCGGATCCGGGAAGTAGCGGTAGTCGTGCGCCTCCTCCTTGCTGCGCATGCTGCGCGTCTCGTCGGCCTCGGGATCGTAGAGCCGGGTCTCCTGAACGACGGTGCCGCCGGATTCGAGGACGTCGATCTGGCGTTCGATCTCGAAGTCGATCGCCTTTTCCAGAAAACGGAAGGAGTTGACGTTCTTGGTTTCGGTCCGGGTGCCGAACTCGACGCTACCCGCCGGGCGGACCGAGACGTTGGCGTCGATCCGGAACGAGCCCTCGGCCATGTTGCCGTCGCAGATGCCCAGATAAGTCACCAGCGAGTGCAGCTTGCGGGCATAGGCCGCGGCCTCGGCCGCGCTCGTCATGTCGGGTTCGGAGACGCACTCTACCAGCGGCGTACCCGCGCGGTTGAGATCGATGCCGGTCTCGCGTTCATACGCCTCGTGCAGCGACTTGCCGGCGTCCTCCTCCAGATGCGCGCGGGTGATGCCCACGCGCTTGTCGCGGCCGGCCACGGTGATGTCCAGATGCCCGCCGGCAACGATCGGCAGCTCGTACTGGCTGATCTGATAGCCCTTGGGCAGGTCCGGATAGAAATAATGCTTGCGCGCGAACACCGACCGCGGCGCGATCGTGGCGTCGATGGCCAGGCCGAAGCGCGTGGCCATGCGGATCACGCCCGCGTTGATCACCGGCAGCACGCCCGGCAGCGCGATATCGACCGCGCTGGCCTGGGCGTTGGGCGCCGCGCCGTAGGCGGTCGGCGCGGTGGAGAATATCTTGCTCTGTGTGGCGAGCTGGATGTGGACTTCCAGCCCGATCACCGCTTCCCAGTTCATGGCGTTTCCTGCGACTCGTAGCCCGGCGGACGGCGCGTGTGCCAGTCAGTGGCCTGCTGGAAGGCATGGGCGGCGTTGAGCAGACGCCCCTCCTCGAACCACGGCGCGAGCAGCTGCAGACCCACGGGCAGCCCCTCGACAAAGCCGGCCGGCACCGACATGCCGGGCAGCCCGGCCAGACTGGCGGGCAGCGTGTAGACGTCGTTGAGATACATCGACACCGGATCGTCGAGCTTTTCGCCCAGCCGGAAGGCCGGCGCCTGGGTGACCGGCCCGGCGATCAGGTCGACGTCGGCGAAGGCGCGGGTGAAATCGTCGGCGATCAGCCGTCGCGTCTGCTGCGCCTTGACGTAGTAGGCGTCGTAGTAGCCGGCCGAGAGCACATAGGCGCCGACCATGATACGGCGCTGGACCTCGCGGCCGAAGCCCTCGGCCCGCGAGCGGCTGTAGAGATCGTCCAGATCGACCGGATCGGCGCAGCGGTGGCCGTAGCGCACGCCGTCGTAGCGAGCCAGATTCGACGAGGCCTCGGCCGGCGCGATCACGTAATAGGTCGATACCGCGAGATCGGTGTGCGGCAGCTCGATCTCGACGGGCTCGGCGCCGAGACCCTCGAGTTCCGCGATCGCCTTGTCGATGGCCGCGCGGCTGCCCGCCTCCAGGCCGTCGGCGAAGTACTGTTTCGGCAGCCCGATACGCAGGCCGCGGATGTTGCCGTCCAGGGCCGCGGCGTAGTCGGGCACGTCCCGCTCCACGCAGGTGGAGTCGCGCGCGTCGAAACCGGCCATGGCGCCGAGCACGTGGGCGCAGTCCTCGGCCGAGCGCGCGAAGCAGCCGCCCTGGTCGAGGCTCGAAGCGAAGGCGATCATGCCGTAGCGCGACACCCGGCCGTAGGTCGGCTTGATGCCGGTCACGCCGCACAGGGCCGCGGGCTGACGGATGGAACCGCCGGTATCGGTGCCGGTGGCCGCGGGCGCGAGCCCGGCGGCCACCGCGGCCGCGGAACCGCCGGAGGAGCCGCCAGGCACGTAGTCGCGGTTCCACGGGTTGCGCACCGGGCCGTAGTAGCTGGTCTCGTTCGACGAGCCCATGGCGAACTCGTCCATGTTGGCCTTGCCGAGCGTGACCGCACCGGCCGCGGCCAGACGCGCCACGGCGGTGGCGTCGTAGGGCGCGATGAAGTTGTCGAGCATGCGCGAACCGCAACTCGTCTTCACGCCCTCGGTGCAGAAGATGTCCTTGTGGATCAGCGGCAGGCCGGCCAGCGGCCCGTCCGCCGCGGTGCCGGCGTCGACGGCTTCGGCCTGGGCGCGGGCGCGCTCGGCACAGACGCTGATCAGCGTGTTGAGGTCGCCGTCGTGGCGCTCGATGCGCTCGAGATAGTGCGCGGCGATCTCGGCGGCCGAGATCTCACCTGCGGCGCGGCGCGCGACCAGCGACCGGATGCCGTTTTCGGCCGTCATTCGATCACCTTCGGCACGAGGTAGACGCCGTCGGCCACGGCCGGCGCGATCGCCTGGAAGGCGTCTCGCGTGGTCACCGGCACGGCCTCGTCGGGGCGCAGCCGGGCGGTCAGATCCAGCGGATGCGCCATCGGCTCAACGCCGTCGGTATCGACCTGCGCCAGCGACTCGAACACGTCGATGATGTTCGACAGTTCGCCGGCATGCTCGGCGATGCGCGCATCGTCGAGGCCCAGGCGCGCCAGCCGCGCCACGTTGCGTACCTGATCGTCGGTCAGACTCACGAGTGCTTGCCTGTCTTGGGTCTGTCGGTGAATGCCCGCGCACCGCAGCGCGGCGCATAAAACTAGCATAATTGACCGCTTGCCGAACCGCGGCGTTGCCGTGGCCCACCCCCGTTGCTAGCATTGCGCCCTTGACCGTGTCGCGCTCGAAGGCGCGACACGGCAGCGCGTGGCTGGCGCGCTGTATCGTACTTGCGCTCGGGTGCCCCTCTAATGCTGGAAAACTTTCGCGGCCTGTTCGTCAACGATCTATCGATCGATCTCGGCACGGCCAATACGCTGGTCTACGCCCGCGACCAGGGCATCGTGCTCGACGAACCGTCGGTCGTGGCGGTGCGCACCGATGCCCGCGGCGGCAAGCGTATCGAGGCGGTCGGCGCCGACGCCAAGCGCATGCTCGGGCGCACCCCGACCCATATCAGCACCATCCGGCCGCTCAAGGACGGCGTGATCGCCGACTTCACGGTCACCGAGAAGATGCTCCAGCACTTCATCCGCAAGGTGCACAAGAAGCGCTTCCTGCGGCCGATGACGCGGGTGCTGGTCTGTGTGCCCTACGGCTCGACCCAGGTCGAGCGCCGGGCGATCCGCGAATCGGCCTCCAACGCCGGCGCGCGCCGTGTGTATCTGGTCGAGGAGCCGGTGGCCGCGGCCATCGGCGCCGGCATCCCGATCAGCGAGGCCCGCGGCTCGATGGTGCTCGACATCGGCGGCGGCACCTCCGAGGTCGCGGTGATCTCGCTCAACGGCATCGTCTACGCGGAGTCGGTGCGCACCGGTGGCGACAAGTTCGACGAAGCGATCGTCAACTACGTCCGGCGCCAGTACAACATGCTCATCGGCGAGGCCACGGCGGAATCGATCAAGCACCAGATCGGCACCGCCTTCCCCGGCCACGAGGTCAAGGAGATCGAGGTGGTCGGCCGGCATCTCTCCGCGGGCGTGCCGCGCAGCTTCACGCTCAACTCCAACGAGGTGCTCGACGCCCTGCAGGAGCCGCTGTCCAACATCACCAGCGCGGTCAAGCTGGCGCTGGAGTCGACCCCGCCGGAGCTGGGCTCGGACGTGGCCGAACGCGGCATCGTGCTGACCGGCGGCGGCGCGCTGCTCGCCGATCTGGACAAGCTGATCTCCGAGGAGACCGGCCTGCCGGTGATCGTGGCCGACGATCCGCTGACCTGCGTAGCCCGCGGCGGCGGCATTCTGCTGGAGATGATCGACCGCAAGGCCGGCCAGGTCTTCGCGCTGGAATAGGCCCACTCGCGAGTTGCGCGGCGCCGCCGCGCGCCCCTATTCTTCACCGTCCATATTGCCGTTACCGTACGGCGGGGTACGCATGACGAGTACGCCGACGGACCGCAGACGTGCTGCCAGGACGCAGCCCCGGACGCTCATCTCCGCCGCCCGGCCCGGCGCGTGACGGAGGGTGCGCGATGTGCCGCGCCGGTGCGTCCGGCGTGCGGCGGCGACGGTTTCCAACGACACGGGCTTTAAGTGCGCGGATTCGCCGACGACGACGACAACAAGGGCCCCCTGCGCGGTCGCGGTGTCTCGCCGGGGATCAAGATCGTGGCGATCGCGATCGTCTCGGTCGTGCTGATGATGGTCGACAACGCGCACGATGCGCTCGCCCCGGTGCGCGGCACGCTCGCAATCGCGATGCAGCCGATCCAGATCGCCGCGGAGATGCCCGGTGACGTGGCCGACTACCTCGGCCGCTACTTCAACCGCGGCGAGCTGATCGAGGACAACGAGGCGCTCAACCGCCGGGTGTTGCTGCTGCGGGCGCGGCTGCAGCGGCTGGCCGCCCTCGAGGCCGAGAACGAACGCATCCGCGCCTTGCTCGCCTCGGCGAGTTCGCTGGATCAGAACGTGCTGATCGCTCGCGTGCTGTCGGTCACGCCCGACCCATACCGCCATCGCATCAAGCTCAACAAGGGCAGCGCGGACGGGGTCTTCAAGGGCCAGGCGCTGATCGACGCCAACGGCATCATGGGTCAGGTGACCGACGTCACCCCGCTCGATTCGCGCGCGATCCTGATCACGGACGCCAATCACGGCATTCCGGTGGAGATCAATCGCACCGGACTGCAGACGATCGCCCAGGGCACCGGCCGATCGAACGAACTGCGGCTGCCATTTCTGGCCAACAACGCGGATGTTCGGAACGGCGATCTGCTGGTCTCCTCGGGCCTCGGCGGCCGCTACCCGGCGGGCTATCCGGTCGGTCGGGTCCAGAATGTCGATCACAAGCCGGGTGACGAATTCCTGGACGTGGTCGCAGAGCCCGCGGCCCATCTCAACCGGGGCCGCGAAGTCCTGCTGGTGTGGACCAGTGACACCGGAGCGAAGGCGGAAAAGGCGAATGACGAGAAGCCGTCGGCTGACACGGCCGACGCGGCCGATGGCGCGAATCGGGCCGATGCCGGCAGCGACGATCGATGATCACCAATCATCACGTGAGCGGGTTGATGATCCTGTTCACGCTGGCGATCGGTCTGCTGCTCACGCTCCTGCCGCTGCCCGAGGCCCTGGCCGCGGCCCGGCCCGCCTTCTATCCGGCGACGGTGCTGTTCTGGGTGCTCATGCAACCGCTGCGCTTCGGCCTGGTCGCGGCCTGGGTCTGCGGCATTCTGATCGACGTCATCTACGGTACGCCCTTCGCCGAGCACGGCCTGGCGCTCGCGGTCGCTGCGTACCTGGTGGTCCAGATGCGCGAGCTGCTCTGGAGTTTTCCGCCGTGGCAGCAGAGTCTGCTGATCGCGCCGGCCATCGTGGCCTACGAGTTCGTACTGTTCTGGATCGACGGCGTCGCCGGCGCGGAAGTCAACCAGTGGTGGCGCTGGCTGCCCGTGCTGACGACGCCGCTGATCTGGCCTCTATGGACGTTTCTGCTGGAACGTATCGCAGAATTCGAGGTCGGATGATGATGACGTTGAAGTTTCGGCTCTAACCAACTGAGCCGGCGGACAAACGCCGTATTCAAGAATGTCTGCCCGAACGGGCGCAAGGGGACGGGAGCGCACATACCAGCATGGCCGCAGACGACGCGATCAAGGACCACGCCGCGGAGCGACGTCTGTTTGTCGTGCGCACGCTCGTCATCGGCACGGTGCTGGGCGTGATGGTGGCGACCCTGGTCGCCCGCGTGGCCTATCTGCAGGTCTACCGGCACGCCTACTACGAGACCCGCTCGCAGGACAACCGCATGCGAGTCCAGGTGATCCCGCCGGTGCGCGGGCTCATCTACGATCGCGACGGGGTCGTGCTGGCGGACAATCTGCCGGCTTATCGGCTCGAGATCGTGGCCGAGCAGGTCGAGGATCTGGATGCCACGCTGGACCGGCTGGGCGAGGTGGTCGAGATTCGCGAGGCCGATCGCCAACGCTTTCGAGATCGGCTGTCCAAGACGCCGGATTTTCGCGGCGTGCCCATTCGGATGAATCTCAGCCAGCGCGAGGTGGCACGATTCGAGGTCAACCGCGGGGCGTTTCCGGGGGTGGAGATCCGCGCCGGTCTGACGCGCCACTATCCGCTGGGCCGCGTGGCCGCGCACCTGGTCGGCTATGTCGGCGGCATCACCGCCGAGGATCTCAATCACGTCGACAACACGCGCTATCGCGGCTCCAATCACATCGGCAAATCCGGGGTCGAGTACAGCTTCGAGTCCCGTCTGCACGGCTATCCGGGCTCGCGCGTGGTCGAGACCAATGCCAGCGGCCGCGCGCTGCGGGAATTGGAAATGAACCGCCCCACGGCCGGCGAGAACCTCTATCTGACGGTCGACGCCCGCCTGCAGAGCGCGGCCTACGAGGCGCTGGGCGACCACGACGGCGCCGTGGTGGCGATGAGCCCGGAGACCGGGGGTTTACTCGCCATGGTCTCCAAACCGAGCTACGAGCCGGACCTGTTCGTGGACGGCATCAGCCATGACGATTACCGGCAGCTGACCAGCGATCCGCACATGCCGCTCTACAACCGGGCCATGCAGGGACGCTACCCGCCGGGCTCCACGATCAAGCCGGTCATGGCACTGGCCGGACTGGAGACCAACGCCGTCCCCGCGACGAAGAAGGTCTGGTGCCCCGGCTACATCACCCTGCCGGGCAGCGAGCGCCGCTACCGCGACTGGAAGCGGACCGGCCACGGCTGGGTGGACATGCGCGAGGCGATCTATCGCTCCTCCGACGTCTACTTCTACAAGCTTGCGCTCAAGCTCGGCATCGACAACCTGCATCGCTACGGTGCCATGTTCGGTCTGGGCAGCCCGACCGGCATCGACCTGCCGCGCGAATCCAGCGGCATCATGCCCTCCCGCGAATGGAAACGCGGTGCGCGCAGTCTGCCCTGGTACCCCGGCGAAACGCTGAACACAGTCATCGGTCAGGGCTTCATGACCGCCACGCCGCTGCAGCTCGCCCAGATGACGAGCCTGATCGCCGAGCGCGGGGCAGGCTATCAGCCGCATGTGCTGCGCGGCTGGAAGGCGCCCTCGGACGAGAGCTTCCAAAGCGCGCCGCCGCGGCCGCTCGAGCCGATCGAGCTCAAGGACCGCGATCACTGGCAGGTGGTCATCGACGGCATGGTCGATGTGGTCTCCGCGCCGCGCGGCACCGCGCACCATTATGTCGGCCAGAATCTCGACTATTCGATCGCCGGCAAGTCCGGCACCTCTCAGGTGGCGGGCCTGGCCCAGAACGAGGCAGCGCCGGACATCGAGGATGTGGAACGACGCTTTCGCGACCACGCCCTGTTCATAGCCTTCGCACCGGTGGAGGACCCGGAGATCGCGGTCGCAGTGGTCGTCGAGCACGGCGGCGGCGGCTCCAGCGTCGCCGGCCCCATCGCGCGTCAAGTCATCGACGCCTACCGCGCCGATCAACCGATGCTTCAGGCCAGCACGGAGACGCCGCAATGACCACGCAGACCGCGGCCAACGCCCCGTCGACACTCTCCGAGTGGCTGGTCTACTGGCGCATCGACCTGCAGCTGCTGGTAGCTCTGCTGTGTGGCGGCGCGGTCGGCCTGTTCGTGCTCTACAGCGCCTCCGGCCAGTCGACGACGCTGGTCCTCAACCAGGCGATCCGCTTCGGGATCGGCATCCTCGGCATGCTCATCATCGCCCAGATCCCGCCCGACTGGTTCCGCGTCGGTGCGCCCTGGCTGTTCGCGCTCGGTGTAGTGCTGCTCACGCTCGTGATCCTGATCGGCGACACCGCTATGGGCGCACAGCGCTGGCTGGACTTCGGCTTCATGCGGTTTCAGCCGTCGGAGATCATGAAACTGGCCGCGCCACTGGCGATCGCGGCCTATTTCCACGACAAGAGCCTGCCGCCGACGCTCGCCCGGGTCGCCGTCGCCGCGGCCATGATCGCCGTGCCCGCGGGCCTGATCGCCAACCAGCCGGACCTGGGAACATCGCTACTGATCTCGATCGCCGGCGCCTTCGCCATCTATTTCGCCGGTCTGCGCTGGCGCGTCATCCTCGTGCTCGCGCTGCTGGCCGCGGCCGCCGCGCCGCTGCTGTGGTTCAACATGCACGAGTACCAGCAGGCGCGGGTGCTGACGTTTCTCAACCCCGCGAGCGATCCGACCGGCGCCGGCTATCACATCTCCCAGTCCAAGATCGCGATCGGCTCGGGCGGGCTGTTCGGCAAGGGCTGGCTCAACGGCAGCCAGGCGCATCTGAACTTCCTGCCGGAGTCGGACACGGACTTCGTGTTCGCCGTCTTCGCCGAGGAGACCGGCCTGTTCGGCGTGATGGCGCTGCTCGCGCTGTACTGTTTCATCGTGGCCCGCGGTCTGTACATCGCCGCCAAGAGCCAGGACACCTTCCAGCGATTGGCCGCCGGCAGCCTGAGCCTGACGTTCTTCATCTACGTGTTCGTCAATATCGGCATGGTCGCCGGGCTGATGCCGGTGGTCGGCGTGCCCCTGCCGCTGATCAGCTACGGCGGCACCTCGATGGTGATCCTGCTCGCCTCCTTCGGCATCCTCATGTCCATCCACACCCACCGGAAGCTGCTCGCCACATGATTCGATCCATCGCTCTCATCACGCTGGCGCTGGCCGCCGCGCCCCTGCTCGCCGCGCCGGGCGGCAACTACGCCGAGCGCGAGGCCGGACGGGCCCTGCTCGAACGGCTGGAGGGCGTCGACGGCGTGAACATCGACGCCGCGCGCGCGCTCCTCGCCGAGGCCGAATACCAGCCGGAGATCGTCGAAAAGATGCGCACGCCCGCCGAACGCACGCTGACCTGGGGGGACTACCGGCCGATTTTCCTGCAGGCCGAGCGAGCCGCGCTCGGCGCCGACTATATCGCCGCGCATCGCGAGATCTTCGACCGCGTCGCCGACGAGACCGGCGTGCCGCCCCATATCGTCGCCGCGATCATCGGCGTGGAGACGAAATACGGCCGCGTGCTGGGCAACGACCGCGTGCTCGACGCGCTGGCCACGCTGGCCTTCGATTACCCGGAACGCAGTGACTACTTCACCCGCGAGCTCGAAGGTTTCATCCGGCTCTGCGTGGAGGAGTCGCTCGACTGCGACCGTGAGGTCGGCTCCTATGCGGGGGCTATGGGCCAGCCGCAATTCATGCCCTCCAGTTATCGCGCCTACGCGGTGGACGGCAACGACAACGGTCGGCGCGATCTCTGGGAAGAGCCCGCCGACATCATCGCCTCGGTGGCCAACTATCTCGCCGAGCACGGCTGGGAGCGCGACGCCCGCGTCGCCCTGCCCGCCTGGGTGGGCGACGCCGATCAGATCGACGGCATCGAGCGCAGCGAACGCGAACCGGCCTATCGCTGGGACGCGCTGCGCGGGCTCGGCATCCGGGTGGACGCGCCGCCGGCGGATGACGCCCGCGTGGGCCTGCTGGAGTTCGACGGCGCCCACGGCACCGAGTATTGGGTCGGGCTGAACAACTTCTTCGTGATCACGACCTACAACCACAGCCCGCTCTACGCCATGGCCGTCTACCAGCTCAGCCAGGAGATCGCGGCGGCCCGCCAGGACGCCGAAGGCTGATGCGTGGCGCGTGGATCCCGGCGACGGCGGTGCTGGCCGCTCTGATGCTGGCCGGCTGCGCGAGCACTTCCGGCCGGAGCACCGGCGGTTCGGCGGGCGGCGGTGGCGGCTACTATCAGAACGACGGTCCGCCCGAGAACGAGCGCATCGACCTCGACTCGATCGAGGATGCCGTGCCACGCGACGAGCCGAAATCCAAATACGGCAACCCGGCAAGCTACGAAGCACTCGGCAAGACGTACTACGTGCTGGAAAGCGCGGCCGGCTTTTCCCAGACCGGCCGCGCCAGCTGGTACGGGCGTCAGTTCCACGGCCGACGCACCTCTAGCGGCGAGGACTACAATATGTTCAAGATGACGGCGGCGCACAAGCGCCTGCCCATCCCGAGCTATGTCCGCGTCACCAATCTCGACAACGGCAAGCAGGCGATCGTGCGGGTCAACGATCGGGGACCCTTCCACGACGGCCGCATCATCGACCTGTCCTACGTCGCCGCGCGACGCCTCGGCGTGGTCAGGCGCGGCAGCGCGCCCGTGCGCATCGAGACCGTCACGCCGGCAAGCCTGCGCGCCGAACGCCGGGCGTCCGAGCCGCCCGAACGCACCGCGCAGCGAAGCACCACGCCCACGGCATCCGGCCCGCAGGATGACCGCCGCGCGGCCGCATCCACGAGTGCTTCCGGCTCCCCCGGCCGCGCGATTCCGGTTGCCGACGGCCCGCCGTCAAGCCGCCGGAGCCCGCGCCTGTATCTCCAGGCCGGCGCCTTCGGCGAGGCCGCCAACGCGGACCGGTTGCGCACGCGCCTCGAAGCCGCCGGTTTCGAGCGCGTGTCGATCATCGAACCGAGCGCGGCCACACCCCTGTATCGCGTGCGCGTCGGCCCCTTCGACGATCCGCGCCGCCGCCGCTCGTCCCAGCGAATCCTGACCCAACACGGCTTCGCCGCGCGCGCGGTCGAACGTTAGCCCGCAGCCGATCCACGCGATAAACTCCCGCGTCGCCGGCCCAGTCACTCTCATGCCACCGAGTCGAAGTCGATGCACCACGCCACTCGCCTTTTCTTTGCCGTTGTTCTGCTGTTCGTCGCCACGCCGGTACTGGCCGCCTCGCTGCCGATCCCGGACCCCCCGAACCTGGAGGCACGCAGCTACATTCTCGTGGATTTCGATTCCGGACAGGTCCTGGCGGCCAAGAACGCGGAAAAGGCGATCGAGCCCGCCAGCATCACGAAGCTGATGACGACCTACATCCTGTTCGACGAGATCGACCAGGGCAACATCGCCCTCGACGACCAGGTCACGATCAGCGAGAAGGCCTGGAAGATGGGCGGCTCGAAGATGTTCATCGAAGTCGGCGACCAGGTCAGCGTGGACGATCTGCTGCACGGCATGATCACCTCCTCGGGCAACGATGCGACCGTGGCCCTGGCCGAGTACGTGGCCGGTACCGAATCCTCCTTCGCCGACTACATGAACCAGTACGCGCAGGATCTCGGGCTGACGGAAAGTCACTTCGTCGACGCCAGCGGCTGGCCGCACGAGGACCACGTGATGAGCGCCCACGACATCGCGCGCCTGCTGGGCGCCATCGTGCGCGACTTCCCCGACCTCTACGACCAGTACTTCCATCAGAAGAAGTTCACCTACGCCGGCATCGAGCAGTACAACCGCAACTCGCTGCTGTGGTCCGACGACAGCGTCGACGGCGGCAAGACCGGCCATACCGAATCCGCCGGCTACTGCCTCGCGGTGACCGCCAAGCGCGACGACATGCGGCTGGTCTCGGTGGTCACCGGCACGGATTCGAACAACGCCCGCAAGTCGCAGAGCCAGGCACTGCTGAACTACGGCTTTCGTTTCTACGAGAGCGGCCAGCTGTTCGATGCCGACACGCAGATCTCCGAGATCCGCGTCTGGAAGGGCGACGAAACCATGTTGCCGGTGGTCGCCGACGGCGCGGTCCACGTGGCCTACCCGCGCGGCAAGCGCGACGAGCTGTCCACCAGCGCCGAGCTGCCGTCCAACCTGAGCGCGCCGGTCAAGGACGGCGAGCGCCTGGGCACCCTGCACGTCAAATACGGCGACGAGACCCTGGCGGAAGTGCCGCTCTACGCCGGCCAGGCCATCGCCGAGGGCGGCATCATCCGCCGCCTGACCGACGAAGTCATGATGATGTTCGAGTAGGCCGCCATGCGCACCGACACCGCCCCCGACACCGCCTGGGTCAACGGCCGCTTCCTGCCGCTCGCGGATGCGAGCGTGTCCGTGCTGGACCGCGGCTTCCTGTTCTCGGACAGCGTCTACGAGGTGATTCCGGTCTATGCCGGGACCCCCTTTCGCATGGACGACCACCTGCAGCGGCTGGCCCGCAGTCTCGACGCCCTTGGGATCGCCGACCCGCACGGCATTGACGGCTGGCGGGCACTGCTCGCCGAACTCGTCGAGGTCAACGGCGGCGGTGATCTCGCGATCTATCTGCAGGTGACGCGCGGCGCGCCATCGCGCCGCGATCACCGCATCCCGCACGACGTCGAGCCCACGGTCGTCGCCTTCTGCCAGACCCGTGCCGCGCCCGACCCCGAGGCCCTGGCCGCGGGCCTGGCGGCGATCACCACAGACGACACGCGCTGGCGCGACTGTCACATCAAGTCGACCTCGCTGCTGGCCAACGTGCTGGCCGCGGACGCCGCCCGGGCCGAGGGCGCGACCGAGGCGATCCTGGTGCGCGACGGCGCCGTACTGGAGGGCACATCCTCCAACGTGTTCGCCGTGATCGACGGCCGCCTGGTCACGCCGGCGCTGCGGCCCACCATCCTGCCGGGCATCACCCGCGGGGTGGTGCTCGGGATCGCGCGCGCCCAGGCACTGGACCACGCCGAGGTGGATACACTCACCCCCGAGGCGCTGCGCGCCGCCGAGGAGGTCTGGATCACGTCGTCGACGCGCGAGATATTCCCCGTGACCCGGCTGGACGGCGCCAGCGTGGGCGACGGTGTGCCCGGGCCGCTCTGGACGCGGGTCCGCGGCTGGCTGCAGGCTGGACTCCATGACTGACGACCGCGAGACGCTGCTCGAATTCCCCTGCCGGTTCCCCGTCAAGGCCTTCGGCCGGCAGGGCGAGGGCTTCGAGGCGGTCGTCCACGACCTGCTCAAGCCCCATGTGCCCGAACTCACCCACGCCGATCTGTCGCGGCGCGAGAGCAGCGGCGGCCGTTTCGTGTCCGTGACCGCGCACATCACCGCCCAGAGCCAGGCGCAGCTGGACGCGATCTATGCGGCGCTGACCGCGAGCGACGACATCGTCATGGCGCTGTGAGCCGTTCGTGAGCTCGCCACCGCTGGCTATCCGCCGCTACGGCTGGACCCCGCTGGCCTATCGCCCCGTATGGCACCGGATGCAGGCCTACACCGACGAGCGCGGGCCCGGCACGCCTGACGCGCTGTGGCTGCTCAACCACGCGCCGGTGTTCACCCAGGGCAAGAACGGCCGCCCGGAGCACGTGCTGGCACCGGGCGACATCGAGGTCGTGCCCATCGATCGCGGCGGCCAGGTGACCTATCACGGGCCCGGCCAGATCATGGCCTATCTGATGCTGGATCTGCGCCGGCACGGCATCGGCATCCGCAGCCTCGTCAGCGCGCTGGAGAACGCCGTGATCGCCACGCTGGCCGGCTACGGCATCGCCGCCCGCGCCGAACCCGATGCCCCCGGCGTCTATATGGACGGCGCCAAGATCTGTTCGGTGGGCCTGCGCGTGCGCCGCGGCGCGAGCTATCACGGCCTGGCGCTGAACGTGAACATGGACCTGGAGCCCTTCTCGCGCATCGATCCCTGCGGCTATCACGGCCTGACGATGACCCAGATCGCCGATCTCGGCGGGCCCGGCGATCTGGACCGGGTGGCCGACGATCTCGGCGCCCAGCTCTGCATCGCCCTCGGGATCAACGACGTAGAGCACGGGTCCGGCGTTCCCATCTGATAGGCTTGCGCGCAAGTTCCGCGCGTGACGGCTCATGACTCCAGAGACTCCCGGGCCTGCGCGGCCCCGTGACAACAGCGATCTCCTCGTCGAGGTGCGCGATCTGCACTTCGCGATCGGCGCGCACGTGATCTACGACGGCGTCGACGTGGACATCGCGCGCGGGCGCATCACCGCGATCATGGGCCCCAGCGGCACCGGCAAGACCACCCTGCTGCGGCTGATCAGCGGCCAGTGGCGCGCGGCGCGCGGCTCGGTGCGCTTCGACGGCGCCGAGGTCGCCCGCATGTCGCAGCGCGAACTGTTCGAACAGCGCAAGCGCATGGGCATGCTGTTCCAATCCGGGGCGCTGCTCACCGACCTGTCGGTCTACGACAATGTCGCCTTTCCACTGCGCGAGCACACGCGGCTGCCCGAACGCCTGATCCGCGACATCGTGCTCATGAAACTCGAGGCCGTGGGCCTGCGCGGCGCGCGCGGGCTGTACCCGGCCCAGCTGTCGGGCGGCATGGCCCGGCGCGTGGCGCTGGCGCGGGCGATCGCCCTCGACCCCGAGATGATCATGTACGACGAGCCGTTCGCCGGCCAGGATCCGATCTCGATGGGCGTGCTGCTGCGGCTGATACGGCGTCTGAACGACGTGCTCGGCCTGACCGCCATCGTGGTCAGCCACGACGTCAAGGAGACGCTGGGCATCGCCGACTACGTCTACGTGATCTCGGACGCCACGGTCATCGACCACGGCACGCCCGACGATATCCGCAACTCGCGCTCCGACTGGGTGCAGCAGTTCATTCACGCGGAGGCCGACGGGCCGGTGCCCTTCCATTATCACGGCGCGCCCTACGCCGACGAGCTGCTCACGGGAGAGCGCGGATGAGCGACGTCCGGGCCATCGTCCACACCGCCACCGACTGGATCGCCGAACTCGGCCGGGCGGCGCTCTTTCTCGTGCGCATCCTGCGCAATCTGCCGTCGCTGGTGACCAAGCCGCGGCTGCTGGTCGAGCAGATTTATTCGGTGGGCGTGCTCTCACTGGTGATCGTGGTCGTGGCGGGCGTGTTCGTGGGCATGGTGCTGGCCCTGTCCGGCTATCGGCTGCTCGTGGATTTCGGCGCGGAGGAGGCCCTCGGCACCTCGGTCGCGCTGGTCGTGGTACGCGAACTCGGCCCCGTGGTCACCGGCCTGCTGTTCGCCGGCCGTGCCGGCAGCGCGCTGGCCGCCGAGATCGGCCTGATGAAGGCCACCGACCAGCTGTCCGGCATGGAGATGATGGCGGTGGACCCGGTGCGCCGGATCGTGGCGCCGCGCTTCGCCGCGGGCGTGATCGCCCTGCCCCTGCTCACCGCCATCTTCTGCGTGATGGCGATCGGCGCGGGCGGCGGCTACTTCGTCGGCGTCGACATGCTGGGCGTGGACGCCGGCTCCTACTGGAGCGGCATCCAGTCCAACGTCGATTTCGGCGGCGACATCATCAACGTGTTTCTCAAAAGCGGCGTGTTCGGCGCCATCGTGACCTGGGTCGCGGTCTATCAGGGTTATCATGCGCCCCCCACCTCGGAGGGCGTGTCGCGGGCGACGACCAATACGGTCGTGATCGCCTCGCTCGCCATCCTCGGCGCCAATCTCATGCTGACCGCCGTGCTGTTCGGCGGCAACTAGCCTGCTCGGCGGAAATCAGGATCAGTCTATGCAGTCTCGTGCAGTGGAAATACTCGTCGGCTTCTTCGTGTGCCTCGGGATCGCGGCGATCTTCATCCTCACCATGCGCGTCAGCAACCTGACCGATACCAGCGGCATCGACGGCTATACCGTCACCGCGGCCTTCAACGACATCGGCGGCCTCAACGAGGGATCGCCGGTCAATATGGCCGGGGTGCGCATCGGTCGCGTGGCCGACATCACGCTGGACCAGCAGACCTATCAGGCGGTGGCCACGCTGCGCATCGACGAGCGCTACAAGATTCCGCGCGACTCCGACGCCCAGATTCTGACGTCGGGCCTGCTCGGCGAACAGTATGTCGGCGTCGGCCCCGGCGGCGCCATGAAGAACATGGAGGACGGCGACCGCTTCATCATCACCCAGAGCGCGGTCGTGCTGGAACAGCTCATCGGCCAGTTCATGACCAGCATGGGCGCCGGCGATGCCGGCTCGCGCGGCGCCCCCGCACCGGACAACGAGTCGGCTCCGTGACGCGATCGATTCAGGCCGGATTAATGCCGGCCGATCGAGACTTGCGCCCAATCACCCCCAGAGTGAAATCCGCCATGATGCGAACCCCCCGCACCCCCTTGCTCAAGCGCCTGTTGCAGGTGATGGCGCTGTCGCTTCTGCTGCCGGCGATTGCGCTCGCCGCCCCGAAACCGCCGGAGGAGCTGGCGCGCGAGACCGTGCAGACGATTCTCGACAGCATGGAGGGCCGTCGCGACGAGCTGCGCCAGAACCCGCAGGAACTCTACACGCTGATCGAGCAGGAACTGGTGCCGCTGGTGGACATGGAATACATGTCGCAGCTCGTGCTCGGCCGCGCCTGGCGTACCGCCTCGCCGGAGCAGCGCGAGCGCTTCCAGGAGGCGTTCCAGAACATGCTGATCCGCACCTACGGCAACGGCCTGCTCAGCTTCCAGGACCAGCAGCGCATCGAGTACCTGCCGGTCCGCGGCGACGACGACGCCGAGGACATCACCTTCCGTGCCCAGATCACGGATGACCAAGGCGACAAGGTGCCGGTGAGCCTGCAGATGCACGTGGTAGACGGCGAATGGAAGATCTACGACGGCAGCGTCGGCAATCTGTCGTTCGTGACTAACTACCGCGGCCAGTTCAACTCGCAGATCCGCAACGGCGGCCTGGAGTCGCTCATCGAGCGCATGGAAGCCCGATACAACTCGGACGGCTGAACATGGGCGAGACGGGCGACGCCACCGCCGCAGTATCGGGCGAGCTTGACGCCGAGACCGCACCGCGGCGCCTGCGCGACTCGGAACACTGGTTCGACCGCGGCGCGGAGACGGTCATCGACCTGTCCGGCGTGACTCGGGTCGACAGCGCCGGCGTCGCCCTGCTGCTGGCCTGGGTGCGCGATGCGCGCGCGGCCGGTGCGAGCCTGCGCTTCGTCAACGCACCGGCGCAGATGCGCGCCATCATCGATTTCTGCGCCCTCAACGACGTCATCCCGGTGGGCGAGCCGCTCGCGGCGACGCAGCCGCGCGGTTGACGACTCAGGCGCCGGCGCCGCCCGGTCCGCCGGCGGGAATCTCCAGCGCCTCGATCGCCGCGATGTCGGTCAGCGATTCCGGATTGGCGATGGCGCCGGTGTTGTCGACCGTCGCGCCGCGCAGGAGCTTGGCCACGGCCACCTCGACCTTCTTGCCGCTGCGCGTGTAGGGCAGCGCCGCCACCGGCACGATCAGCCCGGGCACGTGGCGCGGGCTGGCGTGCTCGCGCAGCCGGCGACGGATGGTGGCCGCCAGCGTGTCGTCGAACTCGTGGCCCGGATTGAGCACCACCAGCATCACGATGCGGCTGTCCTCGCCGCGCGGCTGGGCCACGACCATGGCGTCGGCGATGGCCTCCAGCGGCTCGACCTGACGATAGATCTCGGCGGTGCCGATGCGGATGCCGCCCACGTTGAGAGTGGCGTCGCTGCGCCCGTAGATGATCGCGCCGCCCTCGGCGGTGAACAGGATGTAGTCGCCGTGCGCCCAGACGCCGGCAAAGGTGTCGAAATAGGCCGCGCGATAACGGCTGCCGTCCGGATCGTTCCAGAACTTCACCGGCATGGACGGCACGGGCTGGGTGCAGACCAGCTCGCCGCATTCGTCGATCACCGCCTCGCCCTCGTCGTTGAAGGCGTGGGCGTCGATGCCGAGCAGGCGGCACTGGATCTCGCCCCGGCGCACGGGCAGCAGCGGGCAACAGCCGACAAACGACGACACCAGATCGGTGCCGCCGGAGATCGAGCCCAGCAGCACGTCCGAGCGCACGGCCTCGTACACCCAGTCGAAGTCCGGCGGCAACAGCGGCGAGCCGGTGGACAGCAGCACGCGCAGTGCCGACAGGTCGTGATCGCGGCCGGGCGCGAGATCGGCGTTGCGGCAGCCGGCGAGAAACTTGGCACTGGTCCCGAAATGGGTGATGCCCTCGCGCTCGGCCAGCGCCCACAGCACGTCCAGATCGGGATGGCCCGGATTGCCGTCGTAGAGCACCAGCGTCGCGCCGGTGAGCAGGCCCGAGACCAGCCAGTTCCACATCATCCAGCCGCAGGTGGTGAAGTAGAAGAAGACATCGTCGCGATGAATGTCGGCGTGCAGCAGCAACTCCTTGCTGTGCTGCATGAGCGCGCCGCCGGCGCCGTGGACGATGCACTTGGGCACGCCCGTGGTGCCGGACGAGAACAGGATGTAGACCGGCTGCTCGAAGTCCAGCGCGACGAATGACGGCTGTGCGCCGCGGCCGGCCGCCAGCGCCGCGTCCCAGGATACGAAGCCGTCACGACTGTTCAGCTCGGGAGTCTGATCGCCGTTGGCCGTCACGATCACGGTCTCGATCGACGGGATCCGCTCGCACACCGCCGCGGCATGGTCGATGCGTTCGAAGTCCTTGCCGCCGTAGCGGTAGCCGTCGACCGTGATCAGCACGCGCGGCTCGATCTGCGCGAAGCGATCGACCAGGCCGCCGACACCGAAATCCGGCGAGGCCGACGACCAGATCGCCCCCATGCTGGTGCAGGCCAGCATCGCGACGATGGGCTCGTGGGTGTTGGCGACGATGCCGGCCACGCGATCGCCCGGCTGCACGCCCACCGAGCGCAGATAGGCCTCCATCGCCCCCACCTGCGTCAGTAGCTCGCCGTAGGACAGCCGCACCTCGGCCCGCGATTCGGATACGCCGACGACGGCGGTTCGCCCGGGGTCGCCGTCGATGGCCTCGCGCAGCAGATTCTCGGCGAAGTTCAGCCGCGCGCCCTGGAACCAGTGCGCGCCCGGCATCTCGCGGGTATCGAGTACGCGATCCGGACCACGCTCGGCGCGCACGCCGGTGTAGTCCCAGATGCTGCGCCAGAAATCCTCGAGCGCATCCACCGACCATCGATGCAGCGCGGCGTAGTCGTCGAAGCTGCCGTATCCCTGACGCTCGAGCCAGCGCATGTAATCGAACATTATCGAGCTCGAGACGGCCTGTTCGCTGGGCCGATACATTACGGGCGCTTCGCTGTCCACGACATTCTCCTCCATGACGTTTCGGCGCACTTTGTCAGGTTCCGAAAAAAAATGCTAACGCGTCGCCAAAGTCATACTTTGTGTAGCGCTCGGCCGCCGGGCCGAGCGCTACACATCGGTCATAGCGTTATGCAACACCCTGTTTCATGACGAAACACATACCGATACGAGCGCTTCGACGGCCATCTTTCGATAAATAAATCCTCAACTGGCCCCGTTTCAATGCATTGGACCGCATCCGCGGCCATTCGAGCGGCCTTCGCTGACGCCCTGGCATAGCCGTTGCCCCTGCCCTGATTGCCAAGAACCAAACAGGCAATCACAAGGAGGAGAACCCGATGGTTGCAACAGCCAATGAAGGGCCGCAGGTGTTGGGCATCGATGCCGGCGGCACGATGACCGATACCTTCTTCGTCAACCGCACCGGCGACTTCGTGGTCGGCAAGGCCCAGACCACGCCCGACGACGAGTCGATCGGTCTGCTGGAATCCAGCGCCGACGCGCTAGCCAACTGGGACATGGCCGTCGACGACGGCTTTTCGTCGCTGCGTACCGGCGTGTATTCCGGCACCGCCATGCTCAACCGCGTGGTCCAGCGCAAGGGCCTGGAATGCGGCCTGATCGTCAACGCCGGGATGGAGGATTTTCACCGCATGGGCCGGGCCATCCAGTGCTATCTCGGCTATGCCTATGAAGATCGCATCCACCTGAACACCCATCGCTACGACAAACCGCTGGTGCCGCGCGAGCGCACCCGCGGCGTAGTCGAGCGCATCGACATGATGGGCAACGTCGTCATTCCCCTGCGCGAGTACGGCGCCCGCGCGGCGGCGCGCGAGCTCATCGCGCTCGGGGTCAAGGGCATCGCCATCAGCCTGCTGCATTCCTACAAGAATCCCACGCACGAGCGTCGGGTGCGCGACATCGTGCAGGAAGAGATCGACGCCGCCGGCGTGCAGATTCCGATCTTCGCCTCTGCGGATTACTACCCGATGCGCAAGGAGTCGCACCGGACCAACACCACCATTCTGGAAGCCTATGCGGCCGAGCCGTCGCGCCAGACCCTGGCCAAGATCAGCACCGCCTTCGAAAAACAGGGCGCGCAGTTCGACCTGCGGGTGATGGCGACCCACGGCGGCACCATTTCGCGCAAGGCCAAGGAGCTGGCGCGCACCGTGGTTTCCGGGCCGATCGGCGGCGTCATCGGCGCCAAGTACCTGGGCGAGCAGCTCGGCTACAAGAACATCGTCTGTTCGGACATCGGCGGCACCTCCTTCGACCTGGCGCTGATCACCAAGGGCGACGTCACCATCCGCAACGACCCCGACATGGCCCGGCTGGTGTTGTCGCTGCCGCTGGTCGCCCTGGACTCGGTCGGCGCCGGCGCTGGCAGCTTCGTACGCCTCGACCCCTATACCAAGGCCATTCACCTGGGCCCCGACAGCGCCGGCTATCGGGTCGGCGTGTGCTGGGCCGACAGCGGCATCGAGACGGTCACGATTTCCGACTGCCATCTGGTGCTCGGCTATATCAACCCGGACAACTTCCTGGGCGGCCAGGTCAAGCTCGACCGCCAGCGCGCGGTCGACGCCGTCAGAGAGCAACTGGCCGAACCGCTCGGCCTGTCGGTCGAGGACGCCGCGGCGGGCGTCATCGAGCTGCTGGATTCGAGCCTGCGCGACTACATGCGCTCGATGGTCTCGGCCAAGGGCTACAGCCCGGCGAGCTTTACCTGCTTTTCCTACGGCGGCGCCGGCCCGGTGCACTGCTACGGCTACACCCAGGGGCTCGGCTTCGAGGACGTGGTGGTACCCGCCTGGGCCGCCGGTTTCTCGGCCTTCGGCTGCGCGGCGGCAGATTTCGAATACCGCTACGACAAGAGCCTCGACATCAATATCGCGCCGGATGCCAGCGAAGATCAGCAGACCGAGGCCGCGCACACCCTGCAGTCGGCCTGGAACGAGCTCACCGAGAACGTGCTGCACGAATTCGAGGTCAACGGCTTCGCCCGCGACGATGTCCGCCTGCAGCCGGTGTTTCGCATGCAGTATCGCGGTCAGCTCAACGATCTGGAAATCGAATCGCCGATCGCCGAGATCGACAGCGCGGCCGGCTGGCAGCAGTTGGTCGATGCGTTCAACGCCCACTACGCCGAGGTCTATGCCGCCTCGGCCCGCTCGCCGGAGCTGGGCTATTCGGTTACCTCTGCGGTCATGCGTGGCCTGGTGGAGATTCCCAAGCCCAACATCCCCAAGGACCCGATCGCCGGCAAGACGCCGCCGGCGGCAGCCGAAACGGGCACACGCAAGTTCTATCGCAACAAGGAATGGGTGGACGCCCGCCTGTTTCACATGGAGTCGCTCGAGCCGGGCAACCACATCGTCGGACCGGCGGTGATCGAGTCCGACGCCACCACCTTCGTTGTGCCCAAGGGCATGGAAACCTGGCTGGACGAGCATCGCCTGTTTCATCTGCGCGACGTCCCGGCCTGAAACCAACGTTCGACGAGCGTTTCCAATCATTGCGTGCAAGGAGATCGACATGACAACCCAAACCAAGAAAGTCACCCCGATGCAAGAAGACACCGCAGCCGGCATCGTGCGCGGCGGCGAAACTCTGAAAGCGCACCGCGACCGCATCCTGAAGGCCACCCGCGACAGCGGACACTATGCCGGGCTGACCCACTGCGAGCTGCGTGAAACCCAGCCCATCCACTACAACAAGCTGTTCTCGCGGCTGCGCGCCGGCGTGGTCGACGCCCGCGAGACCGCCAAGAAGATCGCGGCCTCGCCGATCGTGGAGCAGGAAGGCGAGCTGTGTTTCTCGCTGTACAACGCCGCCGGCGACTGCATCCTGACCTCCACCGGCATCATCATCCATGTCGGCACCATGGGTGCGGCGATCAAGTACATGATCGAAAACGGCTGGGAGGAAGATCCCGGTGTCGCCGCCGGCGACGTGTTCTGCAACAACGACTGCCTGACCGGCAACGTCCACCCCTGCGACATCCACACCATCGTGCCCATCTTCTGGGAAGGCGAGTTGATCGGCTGGGTCGGCGGCGTCACCCACGTGATCGACACCGGCGCGGTCGGCCCGGGTTCGATGACCACCGGCCAGGTCCAGCGTTTCGGCGACGGTTACCAGATCACCTGCCGCAAGATCGGTACCAACGACAAGCTGCACCGCGACTGGCTGCACGAAAGCCAGCGTATGGTCCGCACTACCCGCTACTGGATGCTCGACGAGCGCACCCGGCTGGCCGGCTGCCACATGATCCGCAAGCAGGTCGAGGAAATCATCGCCGACGAGGGCATCGACGCCTACTGGGCCTTCGCCTACGAGGCGATCGAGCACGGCCGCACCGGCCTGCAGAATCGCCTGCGCGCGATGACCATCCCGGGCAGGTACCGCCAAGTCGGGTTCGTGGACGTGCCCTACAGCCACGAGGACGTGCGCGTGCCGTCGGACTTCGCCAAGGTCGACTCCATCATGCACACGCCCTCGGAGATCGAGATCCGGCGCGACGGCAGCTGGCGCCTGGATTTCGAAGGCAGCAGCCGCTGGGGTTGGCACACCTACAACGCCCACCAGGTGACGTTCACCTCCGGCATCTGGGTGATGATGACGCAGACCCTGATCCCGACCGAACTGATCAACGACGGTGCGGCCTACGGCACCGAGTTCCGCTTGCCCAAGGGCACCTGGATGAACCCGGACGACCGCCGCGTCGCCTTCGCCTATGCCTGGCATTTTTTGGTGTCGTCCTGGACCTCGCTGTGGCGCGGCCTAAGCCGGGCCTATTTCGGCCGCGGCTTTCTCGAGGAAGTCAACGCCGGCAACGCCAACACCTCGAACTGGCTACAGGGCGGCGGCTTCAACCAGTACGACGAGATCCACGCGGTCAACTCCTTCGAGTCGGCCGCCGAGGGCGTCGGTGCCATGGCCCTGCGCGACGGCTTGAATCACGCCGCCGCGATCTGGAACCCGGAAGGCGACATGGGCGACATGGAGATCTGGGAACTGGCCGAGCCGCTGATCTATCTCGGCCGCAAGGTAAAAACCAACAGCGGCGGCTACGGCAAGTACCGCGGCGGCTGCGGCTACGAAACCCTGCGCATGGTCTGGAACGCCAAGGACTGGACCATGTTCTTCATGGGCAACGGCCACATGGTCTCCGACTGGGGGCTGATGGGCGGTTATCCCTCGGCCGCGGGCTATCGCTTCGCCGCCCACGATACCCAGCTCAAGCAGGCGATCGCCGACGGCGCCGAGCTGCCGCTGGGCGGTGACCGCGATCCGGACCAGACCGCCTGGGACGCCCTGCTGCCCGACAGCGCGCGTATCAAGCGCGACAAGCAGGCGATCACCACCGAGGAGATGTTCTCGGACTACGATCTCTACCTGAACTACCTGCGCGGCGGCCCGGGCTTCGGCGATCCACTGGAGCGCGCCCCGCAGGCGGTGGCCGACGACGTCAACGGCGACTATCTGCTCGCCCGCTTCGCCGACAGCGCCTACGGCGTCGTGCTCGCCTGCGACAACGACGGCCATTATACGGTGAACACCGCGGCCACCGAGCGTCGCCGCGAGCAGATCCGCCAGGAGCGTCTGGATAGAGCGCAGCCCACCCGCGACTGGATGGCGGGCGAACGCGACAAGATCCTGGCCAAGCAAGGCGCCGAGGACCACGTCAAGCAGATGTTCGCGTCCTCGTTCCGGCTCGGGCCGCGCTTTTACGAACAGTTCAAGACGTTCTGGTCGCTGCCCGAGGACTGGACCCTGACCGAAGAGGAACTGGACCGGCCCAGCTACGGCGCCCACTACGCCATGGACATCAGCGAGCTGCCGGACGTCCATCCCGTGATCCTGGTCGAGGAATAACCACCCCGGCACCGCCGTTCATACCAAGGAGGAGATTCATCATGGCCTACACCCGCCAGAAAATCAGCGAGCTCGTCGACGGCACCATCGACGACGAGACGCTGCACACCATGCTGTCGTCGCCCAAGGACACGGAGCGCTTCGAGCTGTACATCGACGTGCTGCAGGAACGCATGCCCTGGGACGACCGCATCATCCTGCCCTACGGGCCGTCGCTGTTCTGCGTGCAGAAAAGCGATACACGGCAATGGGTGATCCGCTGTCGCTGCGGCCACGATTTCTGCGATCAGTCCGACAACTGGAAGCTGCACGCGCTCATCCACGTCCGCGACACGCCCGAGCTGATGGAAGAGCTCTACCCAGGCCTCATGGCCCCGTCGTCCAACTGGCAGGTGCTGCGGGAGTATTTCTGCCCGCAGTGCGCCACCCTGCACGACGTCGAGGCACCCACGCCGTGGTATCCGGTCATACACGACTTCGAACCGGATATCGAGGCCTTCTATCGGGACTGGCTCGGCCTGGAAGTGCCCGAGCGGGCCTAGACTGCCGGCGCCCACGGCGTCGACAAACGGAGGGGGGGGGCCGCCGCGGCGCCCCCCTTTTTTCGTGTTCGGCATGGCGCCGTACCCGGCCGCTCGCCTCAGTCCAACCCGAACGCCTTGACCTTGCGATACAGCGTCGAGCGCGCGATACCCAGCCGGCGCGCCGCCTCGGCCATGTTGCCGCCGGCCGCGGTGACGGCCTCGGCCACCGCCTCGTATTCGCTGTCGCGCAAGCTCCGGTTGCCGGCCGCCATCGACAGGCGCGGCCGCGCCGGGTCCAGCACCTCCTCGGGCAGCACCTTCGGGGTCACCCGATCGCCTTCGGCCATGAGCAGCATCGACTCCACGACGTTGCGCAGCTCGCGCACGTTACCCGGCCAGTCATGGCCGCGCAGGATAGCGTAGACCTCGGCGTCGATGACCGGCGGCGCCCGCCCTTCCGCGGCGTAGAAAGCGGCCGCGAAACGCGCCACCAGCGGTTCGATGTCCTCGGCCCGCTCGCGCAGCGGCGGCACCTTCAGGCGCGCCACTGACAGCCGGTAGTACAGATCTGCCCGGAAACGCCCGGCCGCCACTTCGCTGCGCAGATCGCGGTTGGTCATCGACAACACCCGCACCGACACCTGGCGCGGCGTGCCCGATCCGAGCCGGTAGACCACCCCGTCCTCGAGCACCCGCAACAGCGTCGGCTGCATATCCAGCGGCATCTCGCCGATCTCGTCGAGACCGAGCACGCCGCCGTCGGCCTGCTCGATCTTGCCCTTGCGGCCACCGCTGGACGCGCCGGTGAACGTCCCCGGCTCGTAGCCGAACAGCTCCGACTCGATCAGATCGCGCGGCAGCGCCGCGGCATTGATCGGCACATAGCCTGCGCCGTGACGGTCTGAATACGCATGAATGGCCCGGGCGAACAGCTCCTTGCCGACCCCGGTCTCGCCCTCGATCAATACCGGCACGTCCGAGCGCGCCAGCTTGTACGCCTTATCGATGCAGCGATTGAATGTCTCGCTGCGCCCGTACAAGCGCGTCGCCGGTTCGGTCTCGACGTGCAGCGGGCGCGCAGGACCACGCGCACCCGCGACGTCAGTCTCGATGACCGCGCCGATCAGGCGCTCGTCCTCCTCGATCGGCTCGACGCGTATCCGGCCCAGCGTTTCCGGCAGGGCCTGCAGCCACTCCCGCGGCTCCAGCGCCCCGATTTCGGCCACCTTCGGATACGGCCGGTCGTCGCCGGCCAGCAGCTGTCGGGCGCGCTCGCCGGCGTAGATGAGCCGCCCCTCGCGGTCGACGAGCAGCACGTGCTCGGCGCGCCGGCGGCTATGGTCCAGATAGCGGCGCATGACCGCGGAATGATTGTCGTTGATCAGGCGCGCCAGACCACCTTCGATGCGCGAGGCGGCGGCGACCGCCAGCGCCAGGGCCTGCGGATGAAAGGTGCTCGCGCGCCCGGAAATATCCACCGCGCCCACGACGTCCCCGTCCAGCGGATGCCGGATGATGGTCGCGGCGCAGGACCACTTCTTGATCTCGGCGCAGAAATGCTCGACCGAATGAATCTGTACCGGCGCCTGGTCGACGAGCGCGGTGCCGATCGCGTTCGTGCCGATGTTCGCCTCGCTCCACATGCCGCCCGGCTGCAGGTTGATATCCTCGGCCAAGTCACGCGTGCGGTCGTCGCCCTGGGAATAGAGCACGTGGCCCTGGGCATCGGTCAGCAGCATGATCGAACCGGTGGCCGACAAAAACCGCTCTGCCTCGCGCATCACCGGTTCGGCGACCCGCTGCGTCAGCGGCGTTTGCTGGCGGGCGCGCAGCAGCTCGCCGGCCGTAGCCGACGGCGCCCGCTGCCAGTCGACGCCGATCCGGCCGATCGACCGCTCCCAGGATTCGGCGACGGTACGACGAACCCCGGCCACGCGGCCTCCGCCGCGGGAGACGAAACGCTCCCACGCCGACATGATCTGTCTGCTCTCCTCCATACGCGAACCTCGTCAGTTCACGTTTTATTATTGCCAGCGATAATAGGCACTCTTCGACAACGCCCGCAAATCGCCGCCCGTCCCGGCACCGCCGGTCAGCCAGCGCCGACGAAACGATTGCGCATCGTGTGTCGGGTCGCGTCCTTGATGCCGAGCGCGTCCTCGCCGATGAGGATGCGCTGGACGTTCTCGGACCCCTCGCCCACGGTGAGCATGTCGATATAGGCGTTCAATCGCTGGACGGGATACTCCGCGGCCAGCGCGTTGCCGCCGAACACTTCTCGCGCGACGTCGCCGGCCAGCCGCGCGGCCTGGGTGGCGAAATACTTGGCACGCGAGGCCACCCGCGTGGAGACCCGGCCCTGATCCATCGTCCAGCCGATGCGATAGGCCATCAGCCGCGCGGCCTCGACCGCGACGGTGGCGTCGGCGATGCGTTCCTGGACGAGCTGGTGGCGCGCGATCGGCCCGCCGCCGACGAATCGCTCGTTGGCGTAGGCGACGCTGGCATCGAGCGCGGCCTGGGCGATGCCGGTCAGACGCGCCGACACCGTCAGCCGGCCGTACTCCAGGGCGTTCATCGCGATCTTGAAGCCCTCGCCCTCGTCACCCAGCCGGTTCTCCACCGGCACCTTGAAGTCGTCGAGAAATATCTCGCAGGAGCGCAGACTCTTCGACAGCCCCGGCAGATCGATCGGCTGGGCGGTATAGCCCTCGAAGCGCTTCGGCTCGACGATGAAGGCGCTGATGCCGCGATGCGCGGGCTCGGCCTTCGGGTCGGTCCGGGCGAACAGCACGCCGACATCGGCCGCATGCGAGAAGGTGATCCACATCTTCGAGCCGTTGAGCACGTAGTGGTCGCCCTCGCGCCGGGCGGTCGTGCGCATCGCCCCCGCCGGATCCGAGCCGCCCCCGGCCTCCGAGAGCGCGAACATGCCGATCGACTCGCCCGCGATCAGCCCCGGCACGAAGCGCTCGACCTGCGCGGGGCTGCCCCAGTTGTAGATCGTGTAGGGGCAGGTCGCGCACTGCATGTTCATCGCATAGCCGTAGGCGGGGGCGATGCGCGAGACCTCCTCTGCGATCACCGACACCGCCAGAAATCCGGCCGCACTGCCGCCCAGATCCTCCGGAAACGGCGCGCCGAACAGGCCCGTCTCGCCCATCGCACGGATCAGATCGTAGGCGAACTCGCCGCTGCGCTCGAAGGCCTCGGCCTCCTCGGTGAGCCGCCGTGTGGCGAAGTCGGCGGTCGCCTCCTTGAGCGCGGCCATATCCGCCGGCAGGTCGAAATTCATAGCTGGTGCTCCTAGGTTTTAAGACATCAGATTGGGAAGAAACAGGGAGATCTCGGGGAAGGCCAGCAGCAGGCCGAGCACGACGAACTCGACGAGCAGAAACGGGGCCACGCCGCGGAAGCAGTCGGCGACCGACACCCCGGTAATGCCCGAGGTGACGAAGACGTTAAGCCCGAGCGGCGGTGTGACGAGACCGATCTCGACGGTCTTGGTGATGACGATCCCGTACCAGATGCCGTCGTAGCCGAGCTGGCTGATCAGCGCGTAGGTCACCGGCACGGTCAGCACGAGGATCGCGATCTGGTCCATGAACATGCCGAGCACCAGATAGATGAGCACGAGCACGGCGATGACCATCCACGGGGCGAGGCCGGCGTCCTGGATCGCGGCGAACAGCGACTGCGTGGCCTGGGTGAGCGTGAGGAAATAGCCGAACATCATCGCGCCGATGACGATGGTCACGATCATCACCGTGGTCGACAGCGTGTCGGCCACGGCGTCGGCGAACGCATGCACGCCGAGCCGGCGCATGAGCACGGTGATCGCCAGCGCCCCGGCCGCGCCCACCGCGCCGATCTCCGTCGGCGTGGCGATGCCGCCGTAGAGCCCACCCACCACGAGCACCATCAGCAGCAGCACGGGCCAGACCGGCCCCAGCGCTCGCACGGCGGCGCCGGCATCGAAATGCGGCTGCGCCGGCATCGCCTCCGGGCGCCGCCAGCCGATCAACAGGATGGCGATGATGTATCCGAGCGCCGTCAGCAGCCCCGGAACCAATCCCGCCACGAGCAGCTTGCCCACCGAGAGTTCGGTGAGAATGCCGTAGATGATCAGCACGATGCTCGGCGGGATCATGATCGCCAGCGTCCCCGAGATGGCGATCACGCCGACCGACACCCGGGCGTCGTAGCCCACCTCGCGCATGCTCGGATAGGCGGCGGCCGACATCGTCGCCGCGCTCGCGGTGCTCGAGCCGATGATCGCGGCCATGAAGGCGCTGGCCATCACGCAGGCCACCCCCAGGCCGCCGCGCAGCCTTCCCAGCCACAGATCGCTGGCGCGGATGACGTCGCGCGCCATGCCCGACTGCGCCATGAACTGGGCCATGAGCACGTACATCGGGATCGTGAGAAAGACATAGGATGCCGAGACGCTGTGATACACATCCGCCAGATAGCTGGCCACGAACGGCAGCCCGCCGGTCAGATACAGACCCGTTGTCGCCGCAATCATCATCGCGAAGGCGATCGGCACCTCCAGTATCAGCAGGCCGAGCAGCACTCCCACACCGATCGCAACACTCACGAGTGCGCCTCCGAGGATGCGCCGGTCTCGGCATCGGGTTCGCCCGATTCCGGCTCGACGATATCGGTGGCCGCACGCACGAGCAGCCGCAGCGCGAGCATGCCGCAGCCGATCGGCACCCAGACCAGCGAGACCCACACCGGCCAATCGATCACGCCGAGGATGGCGTCGCCGGACTGGTACTTATCGACGGTGCGCCAGCCCGAATACCAGGCGATGGCCGCAATGATCGCGGCCGCGGTCAGAGCCCCCGCAGCGTGCAGCACACGCCGGCGGCGCGGGCCCAGCAGCCGGCCGACGACCGACAGCCGGATGAACGCGCCCCGCCGCTCGCACCAGGGCAGCGCGATCGTCGCCACCATGACCATGAGGTAGTTCGTGGTCAGCTCGAACTGAAACGCCAGCGGCGCGTTGAGCAGGTAGCGCGCGGCCACGTCGGCCGAGACCAGCGCCATCATGACCACGAGCGTGGCGGCGGCCAGCATGAACAGCGCGCGTTCCGCGCCCGCATGGATACGGATGAGCACCTTCATGGCCGGCCGTGCCCCAGGGCCTGTTGATGTTTCGTACGCGCGCCGCGTTGGAGACCGCAAATCGTTGTCCGGCAAGGCGCGAGCCGCCGCGTCGTGGCGTGCCACGACCCAGGCTTGCAACGTCGCCGGGCGCGATGTGCGGCCCAACCCTTCGGGACAAGCGCTGTTGTGCGGCAATCCAGCGTTCTAGCGCGCTTGTGCAGAGTGACTGCACGGCGCGCACTACGCCTCGTCTTGCCGCACAACAGCGCTTGGCGCGGACTCGTACGAAACATCAACAGGCCCTAGGCGCCGTCGCCGAGCCGCGACTCGAACGCCTCGAGCGCGGCCTGCCCGTCGAGACCGCGATCGTCCATGCGCTCGATCCAGCGCTGCTGCGCGGCGCGGTACTTGGGCGCCAGCGCCTGCTGCATGGCCTCCGGCAGTTCGTAGACCGTCACGCCCGCCTCCTCGAACCGGGCGAGATCGTCGGCCACGTCGTCGGCCAGGGTCTTCGACAGATGCGCGACCGTCTCGTCACCGGCCTTGGCGATCGCCTGTTTCTGCGCCTCGCTCAAGCCCTCGTAGACGTCCCGGTCCATGGCCACGGTGATGCCGAAGCTGCCGAAGGCGGCGTTGCGCGACAGGCTCTTGCTGACCTCCTGAAGCTTGTACGGCGCGATACTCGTGACCGGGAACAGCGCGCCGTCGAGGGTGCCGCGCTGGATCGCGAGATAGGTATCGGGCGCGGCCATGGAGACCGGATTGGCCCTGACCGTCTCGACGACCATGTTCAGGCTGCCCGAAGAGCGCAGCTTCAGGCCCTCGAGGCCGGCCATGTCCTCGACCGGCGGCCGGTTGAGCAGCAGCTGGTAGGGCGGCAGCAGCACCGCGAAGACCGGCACCACGCCGTTGTCGAGGAATTCCTGACGCAGCGGCGTATCCGCCTGCAGGGCGCTCCAGTAGGCTTGACTGGCCTCGACGACGTCGTCCACCTCGCCCGGCAGCATGGTCGCGCCGTTGAGCGGCATCTCGTCGCTGACATAGCCGATGCCGATGTAGCCCGCCTGCACCACGCCGTCATTGATCTTCTGCAGAATCTCGCCCTCCTTGGCGAGCTGCTCGTTCGGGAAATAGCGGAAATCGACCCCGCCGTCGGTATGCGCCTCGACCCGGTCCATCCAGTAGACCGTGCCCTCGCTGGACAGGGTGTTGGACGGCGGGAACGAGTCCGCGAACATCAGTGAGGCGGCCAGCGGTGCGCTGCTGGCCAGCAGGGTCGCCATGCCTGCAGCGGCCAGCGCGAGCGGCTTGAATACATGCTTCTTCTTCATGATCTCCTCCGATCTGTATCGGTTATCGATGCGCCGGCCGAGGTTCTGTGCCTCGGTCCGGACGCGGTTCACTCAGGCATCGCCGGCCTCCGAAAGCGCGGCCTCGATGCGGGCGCGCGCCTCCTTGAGCATGGGGATGTAGGTGTCTTCGAACGTGGCCAGCGGAACGGCCTGGGCCAGCGCGATCAGGTTGAACGCGCAGAGCACGCGCCCGTGGTGCATCACCGGCACGGCGGCGGCGCGGATGGTGGGCACGAACTCGCGGTCGCTCACGGCATAGCCGCGCTCGCGCGTGCGCTCGACGAGCGCCGCCACGCGCGCCGCGTCGCCGGCCTCGTGTTCGTCGGCGTCGCCGCCGGCCACCAGGTCCTCGAGAATGGCCGCGCGCTGGGCCGCGGTGGAGAACGCCAGATAGGCGCGCCCGATGGCGGTGCGCATCACCGACACGCGCGACCCCACCGTCCGGTTGACCGAAAAGGTCCCCGGCTGACGGTTGGTGTCGGCGATCGCCATCTTGCCGGCCTGGTAGATCGCCAGATCGGAGGGCCAGCCGCTGGCCTCGCGCAGCCGCTGCATGACCGGCCGACCGGCGGCCAGCAGGGCCGCGTCGGCGCGATAGTTGTTCGACAGCGCCAGCGATCGCGCGGCGACCAGATAGCGCCGGGACTCGCCGTCCTGGGCGACATAACCGCCGTGGCAGAGCGTCTCCAGAGCGCGCAGCGCCGAGGCCTTGGGCAGGCCGGTGGCTTCGCGCACCTCGGTCAGTGTCGCCGGGCCGATGCGGTTGACCGCTTCCAGCACCTTCAGCCCGCGCAGCAGGGCCGTAACCGGCGTATAGGCCATAAATGTTTCACTAAGTGAACCATCGGTTCAAAAATTGATTGCAGCGTCAGCATGCCCGTGCAAGACTCGGCGCGCAAATCATTTCGAGCCGCTGCCCGAACCACAGCCGCGCGACGCGGCGGCGAGTCGCGGGCCGCTGATCTGGCTCAACGTGCAGGGAGGCATGCATGTTCGAATTGCTGAAGGGGGTGACCGTGCTGGATCTGAGCACGGTGGTCTTCGGCCCTTTCGCATCGCAGATGCTGGCGGACTTCGGCGCCGACGTGATCAAGGTGGAATCGCCGGACGGCGACATCTTCCGGGCGGCAGCACCGGCTCGGCACCGCGGCATGGGCGCGGGCTATCTCAACCTCAACCGCAACAAGCGCTCCATCTCGCTCGATCTGAAGCGCCCCGAGGGTCGCGCGGCGCTGGACGACCTCGTGCGCGAGGCCGATGTCTTCCTGCACAACATGCGCCCGCGGGCGATCGAGCGCCTCGACCTCGGCTACGAACGCCTGGCCGCACTCAACCCGCGTCTGATCTACTGCGGCGCGGTGGGTTTCGGCAGTGACGGGCCGTATGCGAACGATCCGGCCTACGACGACGTGATCCAGTCCATGACCGGCTTCGCGGCGATGGACACCGATCCCGAGGCCGAACCGGCGCTCATCCCGACCGTGCTCACTGACAAGATCGCCGGGCTGTATTCGGTCGCCGGCATGCTCGGCGCGCTGATGTCGCGCGAACGCACGGGCCGGGGCATGGCGGTGGAGGCCGCGATGTTCGAAAGCCTGGCCTCGTTCATGCTCGCCGAGCACCTCAGCGGCCATGTCTTCGATCCGCCGCTGGGCACGCTGCGCTACGACCGCGTCACCTCGCCGCACCGCCGACCGTACCGCACTGCCGACGGCTATATCGCAACGCTGCCCTATTCCGGCAAGCACTGGCAGAAGGTGCTGCAGGTGATCGGCCGCACGGATCTCGCCGAAGCGGGCTGGGTGCGCGACGACGCCGCCCGCAGCGAGCGCATCGGCGAGCTGTATGCCGTGCTCGCCGAGGCGATGCCGCAGCGCTCGACCGCCGAGTGGCTCGCCGAGCTCAAGCGGCTGGACATCCCCTGCGGGCCCGTGAACCGGCTGGAGGATCTCGTCGCCGACGAACACCTGCAGGCGATCGGCTTCTTCCAGTCGGCCGAGCACCCCAGCGAAGGCGCGATCACGACGCTGCGCCAGCCGCTGCGCTTCATCGACGCGCCGACGCGGCCGGACCGACCGGCCCCGAATCTCGGCGGCGACGGCCGGGCCGTGCTTCACGAATACGGCATGGACGACACCACCATCGACGCCCTGATCGCCGCGGGTGCGATGATCCTGCCCGGCGACGACCCCGATCCGGCCTGAGCGCCGGCCCCAACCAGGAGGCCCCATGCCCGGTCTGTATTTCGAGGATTTCAGCGAAGGCCAGCGTTTCGAACACCCGATCACGCGGACCGTGACCGAGTCCGACAACACGCTGTTCTGCGGCATGACGATGAATCCGCAGCCGCTGCACATCGATCACGACTTCGCCGCTCGGTCGCCGTTCGGCAAGCCGCTGGTCAACAGCCTCTACACGCTCGGGCTGATGATCGGCATCTCCGTGCACGACACCACGCACGGCACCACGGTCGCCAACCTGGGCATGAGCGAAACCGCCTTTCCGGCGCCGGTCTTCCACGGCGACACGCTCTCGGTGGTGACCACGGTGGAAAGCCTGCGCCGAAGCCGCTCGCGCGAGCACGTCGGCATCGTCGGATTCCTGCACCAGGCCCACAACCAGCACGGGACCGAGGTCGCCCGCTGCCGGCGTCAGGCCATGATGCACTGTCGCTCGGGCGAAACGGCATGAGCACGCCGCGCGCCTATCTGTTCGTACCCGGCGACGCCCCACGCAAGATGGACAAGGCGCTGACCGCCGGCGCGGACGCCATCATCCTCGATCTCGAGGACTCGGTCGCCCCGGCCCGCAAGGCCGACGCGCTGACCGCGGTGGCCGCATTTCTCGACGCGCGGCCCGCGGACGCCACGCCGGAGTTCTGGGTACGCGTCAACGCCGCCGAGCCGACCGCCGCCCTGGCGGAACTCGCCGCCCTGCCGTTGGCGCGGATCGCCGGCATCGTCCACCCCAAGCTCGAGCGCCACGACCAGCTCGAACGCATGGGCGCCTGGCTCGACGCGCTGGAGGCGCGCGACGGCCTGCCCGCCGAGGGTACGCGCATCCTCGGCATCGTCACCGAAACCGCCGAGGCGCTGGTCGGCGAGCACGGCTCGAGCCTGGCCCGCGGCCACCCGCGACTGCGCGGCTACAGCTGGGGGACCGAGGATCTCTCCGCAGTACTCGGCCGACCGCCATTGGCCGGCAATACCGACGCGCACGCCGACCTTGCGCGCATGGTCCAGCGCCACTGTCTGCTGCTGACCGCAGCCGCGGGGGTCGACGCGATCGACGGCATCAGCGCCGATTTCCGCGATCAGGCGGCCCTGGCGCGCAGCTGCGACTATGCCCGCGAGCTCGGGTTCGTGGCCAAGCTCGCCATCCATCCGGCCCAGATCGAAGCGCTCGACGCCGGACTGGCCCCGCACCCCGACGCGCTGGCCTGGGCGCGGCGCGTTCGCGCGGCGGTGGCCGATGCCCCCGATGCGGCCGCGTTGACCGTGGACGGCCGCATGGTCGATCGCCCGCACATCGACGTGGCCGAACGGCTGCTCACTCGTGCCGGCGAGCCGGGCGCGACGTAACGCCACGACCGCGCCGGTGGCCGGCGCACCGAGGCCTTGGCTCATCCCGCGATCGCCGCGGCATCCACGCACTCCGGGCTGTCCACGGGGCAGACGAACCGCACCCGGGCTTGTTCGGCGGCAAGGCTGGGCGCAGCGCGCGCGTGCGACAACGCCGGGGGCTGCAATCGTTCGTTTTCGGGCGCGCGGCGCTGCCGTCCGGGCGCCCTGCCGGGTTGCAGGCCTCGATCTCGGCTCGCCGCGATCGGCGACACACGCCCTGGCACGATACGGTCCGCGGCCTCCAACGTGGCGCCCGTATGGCCGGTCAACCGGCCCTGATTGTCTTAGTTCGGTGCCAGCGTCACGCGCAGGCCGTCGAGCGCCTCGCTGAAGGCGATGCGACAGGTCAGCCGTGATTGCGCGGCGTCCACGTCGAAGGCCATGTCCAGCATGTCGACCTCCTCCTCGTCGGCCGGCGCGAGTGCGGTCAACCAGGCGCGATCGACATAGCAGTGACAGGTCGCGCAGGCGCAGCAGCCGCCGCAGGAGGCCTCCAGCGGCAGGCCCGCGTCACGGATGATCTCCATCACCTTGCGGCCCGGCTGCGCCTCGAGGCGGTGTTCGCCCCCCGTCCGGTCGATCACGAATATCTGCGCCATGCCAACCTCCATTGTCGAATCGGGAACTTCAAATCCGGGCGCGCCGCCGCCTCAGGCCAGCAGCGGCGGGAGCTGACGGCCGAGTTCGGCGCGTTCGGCGGTGCTGTCGCCGGCCAGCGCGAAACCCAGCGGGGCCTCGTCGTCGCCGCGGAATACGGCGCGCAGATGCCGCCCGTGGCCGTCGATCTCCCAGCGCCCGGCGCTGCCCGCGGCCGGCGGGCAGACCGTCAGCGGCAGGCTTGTCGTCTTGACCACCACCGGCATGGCCTTCATCGCCAGACGGGCGTCGCCACCGGCCAGTACCTGCGCGAGCACCCTGGCCTGGGCCATGAGCGGCAGAATGTAGGGCTGCACCCCGGCGGGCGTCTGGGCGCAGTCGCCGATCGCGTGGATGTGCGGGTCCGAGGTGCGCAGGCGATGGTCGACGCGCACGCCCTGATCGACCACCAGCCCGGCGGACCGTGCCAGTGCGGTCTCGGGCACCAGTCCGGCAGCCGAGAGCACCAGATCGGCGTGGACGCGGCTGCCGTCGTCGAGCGTCGCGGTGAAGCCGCGACCGTGGCGCGCCAGCCGCGCGACGTGATGGCCCGTGCGCACGTCCGCACCGTTGTCGGCCAGCGCGCTCGCCAGCGTGCGCCCGAGCGCGGCCGGCAGCAGGCGCGCGAGCGGCCAGTCGGCGGGGTCGACCAGCGTCACGCGCAGGCCGCGGTGCATGAGATCGTCCGCGAACTCGCAGCCGATCAGGCCGGCGCCGATGAGCAGCACGTGCGACACTCCGGACTCGAGCTTGGCGTACCAGCGGCGGTAGTCGTCGAGATTGTTCACGCTATCGATCCACCGGGCATCGGCCGCGGCGGGCACGATCACCCGCTGGCGCGCGCCTGTGGCCAGCACCAGATCGCCGTAGGGGATCTCACCGGCACTGGTGTCCAGACACCGCGCGTCAGGGTCGACGGCGTGCACGTGACAGTGGTTGATCAGACGCACGTCCAGTTCCGCGGCCTTGGCCTCGGCGGACTTCTGCACCATCGATTCCGGCGTCTGGTGCTTGGCCAGCGCGTTCGACAGCAGCGGTTTGGAATAGACCTCGCCCCCGTCAGCCGTCACCAGCACCACCGGCCGCGCCGGGTCGTGCTGGCGCAGCTGGCGTATCAGGGTGTAGCCGCCGAGGCCGCTGCCCACGACCACGATGGGCCCGGCGGATGATGTCATGCCTGTCATCTCGGTCATCCTCTATTCGCTGGCCACGCGGGCGGCCGCGGTATCACGGCCGAGCTGATTGGCGATTCGACGCTGGAACTCGTGTGTGGTCGCCTCGTGGTAGGGCGAGAAGCGGCCGCCCGCGTATCCCGGCGAATGACGTCCGCGCTGCATGCCCTCGATCATCTCGATGTCTTCGGCGTTGATGCCCGTCCAGGCCTCGATCGGGCGCTGACGCTGGGCCGCCAGGTCGTCGCCCATGGCCGCGTCGCCCACGAAATAGAAATGAAAGATCTCGCGGGTGCGCTCGGGCGACAACGGCTGAATGGCGAACACGAACAGATAGCTCGGGTGCATGCCCAGCATCAGATTGGGCATGACGTAGGGATACTCCGCGGTCGAACGGCGGGCTTCCGGCAGATCCGGGAAGGTCGGCAGGTCGGGGTGCCCCGCGGCCACCGAGTCGTACCCCTGGCTGCCCTGGCCCATATAGGTCGGTTCGAGCATGTTGAAGTGGGCCTGCATCCGCGAATAGTCGTTGAGCGAGGGATGCGTCCACGGCAGGTGATAGCTCTCGACGAAGTTCTCGACCGCGAGTTTCCAGTTGGCCTCGACCTCGAACGTCGCGCTCCCGCCGTGGCGAAGCCGGGACAGATCGTAGTCGGCCCAGCGACTCTCCAGCGGGCCCATGCAATCGGCCAGCGGGGGCGCGTCACCCGAAAGATTCACGAAGATCAGGTCGTACCACGTCTCGCAGCGGATCTCGGCGAGGCCGTATTGCCGGCGGTCCAGCGCTGGCGAGTCGTCGCAGTCGTGGCCGCCGAAATGCGGGGTCTTCTTGAGCTCGCCATCGAGCGAATAGGCCCAGGAGTGATAGGGGCAGACGAGCGTGGCGCAGCCGCGGCGGGCCTCGCCCACCAGCTGCAAGCCACGATGCCGGCAGACATTGTGGAACGCCCGGACCGCATCGGCGCGATTGCGCGTGAGCACCACCGGCCGTCCGGCGATCTCGACCGGTACCACGTCCCCGCGCCGGGGCAGTTCGGCGCCGACGCCCGCGATCACCCATTGCCGATCGAAGATCTCGTCGCGCTCGCGGTCGAGAATCTCCGGCGAGGTATAGGCGGCGTTCGGCAGACAGACCGCATCGCCGGTTGGCCTGTTGAGCTGTTCGATCACGCGTGGCGTCAAGACGGTTTCGGTCATGTCGAGGTCCTCGGCGGGGCCCTTGTTCGAATGGCGTGATCGGCGGCGGGACCAGCGCGGGCACGCTGCCGATGCAGGATTCGAAAACGAGATTAGCGCCGGCCGGCACGCTCGATTGTCTTCGGGGCGACATGAAGATGCACCGACACGACAGCGCGCAAATTACTGCGGGAAAAGCGCTTGCGCCGTTGCCCGCGATGATCCATAAATCGGATAACGAGGCGGGACCCGACCACGAGTGAGTCAACCGTGAACGACAGTCTCCATATCTCCCGCGCACGATCGTCGGCGCCCGTGATAGCCAGCGACGGGGGGCGAGGTCATGCGGCCCGCAGCCGGTGAGGCCAGCGCGCAGCGGCCGACGCGCATCGGTTTCCTGCAGGTGCCCAATTATTCGGCGATCGCCTTCTCGACCGCCATCGAGCCGCTGCGCATGGCTAATCAGCTCGCCGGGGTGGCCCTCTATGACTGGTCGGTCATCACCCTGGACGGCGACCCGGTGGCCGCCAGCAACGGCCTGGCGGTCACCCCCGACGCCGACATCCGCTCGGCGGGCGCGCTGGACATGCTCTTCGTCTGCGGCGGCACCGGCATACGCGATTGCTGCGACCGCCGCCTGCTGGCCTGGCTGCGCTCGCTGGCCGAGCGTCACGTCGAGCTCGGCGCGATCTGCACGGGCACCTATCTGCTGGCGCATGCGAATCTGCTGAAGGGGTATCGCTGCACGATCCACTGGGAGAACATCTCGAGCATCGACGAGGAGCACCGCTTTCCAGACACGGTCTTCACCTCGGAGCTGTTCGTGATCGACCGCGACCGCTACACCTGCGCCGGGGGCATCGCCCCGCTGGACCTGATGCTCAACGTGATCGGCCGGCAGAAGAGCCCGTCGATCGCCGAGGCGATCTGCGAGGAATTCATCCACGAGCGCATTCGCAATGTCAGCGACATCCAGCGGGTGCCGCTGAGAGTGCATCTGGGCACCAGCCAGCCGAAGCTGGTGGAGGCGGTCTCGCTGATGGAGGCCAACATGGAGGAGCCGCTGTCGCTGCGCGATCTGGCGCGGCTGGTGAACGTCTCGCGGCGACAGCTCGAGCGCCTGTTCAAGAAACACCTGAACTGTGTGCCGACACGCTATTACCTGGAACTGCGGCTGAGCCGCGCGCGTCAGTTCCTTCTGCAGACGCAACTGTCGATCATCGACGTGTCACTGGCCTGCGGTTTCTCCTCGCCGCCGCATTTCAGCAAGTGCTATCACGACTTCTTCGGCTACCCGCCAAGCCGGGAACGCCGCAGCCGGGCCGGCGGCGAGTCGAGCGCCGCCGCGACGGCCACGCCGGCGCGGGCGCGCAATCAGCGCCGGAAAGCGAGCACGCCGTAGGCGGCTGCGGCGTGGCCCAGCAGCCGCGGCTCAACGAAGCGATGCGCCGTTGCCCACGTCGCGGGCGGCGTCGTCCAGCCAGGACCAGAGATAGTCCGCCATGCTGCGACGCACGATGACATGGAAGCGCGGCGATGCATCGCGCTGGGCCAGGATCACGTCGGCCTTGGCCAGCAGCGTCTGGGCGCTGTCGCCGGGGCCGAAGACGCGCGGATGCAGGTCCACCGAGCAGCCGCGGGCGAGCAGCGCCCGCGCCTGCGACCCGGCGATCTCCAGCGTGGCGTAGCCGCTGCTGACCTCCGTCGCGGTGGCGAACAGATTGCCGAAGGCCGCACGCAGCCGCGCCTGGAGCGAGACGGCGTCGTCCGGCGGTGTGACCAGCAGCCATTCGTTGGGCGCAAGCCATATCGCCGAAAGCGACTGGCCCATCGTCATCGTGTTGGGCGTCAGCGGCAGGTCGAGGCCGGTGACCGTGCGCACGGCCTCCACGAAGGCCGCCTGCTCCGGCTGTCCACGCAGATTGAGATACCCGCGCGCCGGGCGTTCACGCATCGACAGCGCCGGCCGGTGGGCGCTCGGGACGGTGGCCAGAGCGCTCTGCGTTTCGGTCTGTTCGGTCTGTTCGGTCATGCGGAGGCCTCCCTGGGGCATCGAGAAAAACGGGGTCGGTGATGCGTGCGGACAGCACGCGGCCATCGGCCAGCGGCGCGAACACGCGCTGCCCGATCCGGTCGCGGCCGCCGTCCACGAGCGCGAGCGCGATCGAGCGCCCGACCCGCGCGCTGGCGTAGCTGGACGTCACCCAGCCGACCATGGGCAGCGGCAACGGTCCATCCGGATCATCCACGAGCTGGGCGCCCTCGGGCAGCACGGCCGCCGGCTCATCGGTCAGCAGCCCGACCAGTTGACGACGATCACGGCGCTGTAGGTGCGGCCGCGCCAGCGAGCGCCGGCCGATGAAATCCTTCTTGGCGCTGACCAGGCCGGCCATGCCCAGATCGTCGGGGGTCACCGAGCCGTCGGTATCCTGCCCGACGATGACGAAGCCCTTCTCCGCCCGCAGGACGTGCATGGCCTCGGTGCCGTAGGGCGTCGCACCGTAGCGCTCGCCGGCGGCCATCACGGCCTCCCAGAGGCGCCGGCCGTGAGCGGCCGGCACGCTGATCTCGAACGAGAGTTCACCAGTGAAGCTCACGCGTGCCACGCGGGCCGCCACGCCGGCGGCGGTGCACTCGCGGATCGACATGAACGGCATGGCCTCGGCCGACAGGTCGACGTCCGCACAAACCTCGCCGACGAGGTCACGGCTGTAGGGGCCGGCGACCGAGACGGTGGCCCAGTGGTCCGTGACCGAAGTCAGATGGACTTCGAGATCGGTCCACTCGGTCTGCAGCCAGCGCTCGAGCCACGCTAGAACGGTCGCGGCCCCGCCGGTGGTCGTGGTCATCAGATAGTGGTGCTCGGCCAGCCGGGCGGTCACGCCGTCGTCCATGACCATGCCGTCCTCGCCGAGCATCAGGCCGTAGCGACAGCGGCCGACGGCCAGCTTCCGCCAGTTGTTGGTGTAGACCCGTTCCAGCAGAGTCACCGCATCGGGTCCGTGGATATCGATCTTGCCGAGCGTGGAATAGTCCAGCACGCCCACGGCGTGATGGGTGGCCAGGCATTCGCGATCGACGGCCTGCTGCATCGTCTCGCCGGGCCGGGGGTAGTAGCGCGCCCGCTTCCACTGGCCGACGTTCTCGAACACCGCACCGCGCGCGACGTGCCACGCGTGCATCGGCGTATGGCGCGTGGCGTCCAGCAGCGCACCGACATCGCGTCCGGCGATCGCGCCGAAGGTCACGGGCGTGTAGGCCGGCCGGAAGGTCGTGGTGCCCACCTCGGCCAAAGGCCGGCCGAGCTTCTCGGCCACGATGCCCATGCCGTTGATATTGCCGAGCTTGCCCTGGTCGGTGCCGAAACCCAGCGCGGTGTAACGCTTGACGTGCTCGATCGCGGTGTAGTTCTCCCGGATCGCCAGATGCAGATCGGCGGCAGTGGTGTCGTTCTGATAGTCCACGAACTGCTTGGGCCCGCGCGACACCGGCTTGAATCCGGGCACGAGCCAGCACGGCAGCAGCGGCTGTTCGTCGGCCGCGGCCGCGCTCGGCAAGGCGGTGGCCGGGGCCTCGAAGCCGCAGGCGGACGCGGCGGCGACGCCCGCCTCGTTGCCCTCGAGCAGGCAGCCGGCCGTATCCCAGGTGCCCCGCGCCGCGCCGGCCGAGCGCTCGGCCTGAACCGGATCGCCCGGCACGAAGCAGGCGCGATCCGTATCGAACCGCGGCCGTGCGCCGGACTGCGACTGCAGATGCACCACCGGGCTCCAGCCGCCGGAGACGGCCAGCAGGTCGCAGTCCAGTCGCGGGCCCTCGTCTTCGATCCGGCCGGCGTCGGCCGACAGACGCGCGGTGCGTACCGAGGCGAGCCGACGCCGACCGCGGGCATCCGGCACAACGTGGCCGGCGAACACGCGCAGGCCGGCCGCACGCGCGGCCTCGTGCCACGCACCCGAGGGATCCGCGCGGACGTCGACCACGCCGGCGACGTCGATGCCGGCGCGCTGCATGTCCAGCGCGCTGCGATAGCCGTTGTCGTTGTTGGCGAACACCACGGCGCGTCGCCCCGGCGCGACGCCGTAACGGTTGACGTAGCTGGATACCGCCGAGGCCAGCATCACGCCGGGCCGGTCGTTGTTGCCGAAGACCAGCGGCCGCTCGATGGCACCGGTGGCGATCACGACCTGCTTCGTGCGCAGTCGCCACAGCCGCTCCCGCGGCCCGACGGCATCGGTGGCCGGCAGATGATCGGTCAGACGCTCGACCAGCGTCAGGAAGTTGTGGTCGTAATAGCCGAACACGGTCGCGCGCGGCAGCAGGGTGACCTCGGGCATGGCCGCGAGCTCGGCGCGGGCACGCGCGATCCAGTGCGTCGACGGCGCGCCGTCGATGTGTTCGGCGGCGGACAGCAGGCTGCCGCCGAACTCACTGCCCTCATCGGCGAGGATGACCCGCGCGCCGCTGTGCCCGGCGGCCAGCGCCGCGGACAGCCCCGCAGGGCCGGCGCCGACGACCAGCACGTCGCAGTGGGCGTTGACCCGGTCGTAGCGGTCCCCGTCGGCATCGTCGGGGGCGTACCCCAGGCCGGCGCCCGCGCGGATGACGTGCTCGTAGTGCTTCCAGCCGGCGGCCGGCCATTTGAAGGTCTTGTAGTAGAAGCCGGCCGGCAGCAGCCGCGAGGCACGGTCGAGCACTGCGGTCAGATCGGTTTCCGCGCTCGGCCAGCCGTTGACCGTACGCGCGCTCAGGCCGTAGTGGAGCTCGGTCTGGGTCGCCCGCTGTACCGGCCGGGTGCGCGCACCGCAGCCCAGCTGCAGGATCGCGTTGGGCTCCTCGGCGCCGGCGGCCACGATCCCCCGCGGCCGGCGATACTTGAAGCTTCGGGCCACGATGTCCACGCCGTTGGCGATCAGGGCCGAGGCCAGGGTATCGCCGGCGTATCCGGCCATCGGCCGGCCATTGAAGGTGAATTCGAGGCGCCGGTCGCGATCGATGCGCCCGCCCGATGCCAGTCGATAGCCGCTCATGCGTCGAACCCCGGCCGCGGTTCACCCATGCGATACACGCGATGGATGCGGTAGGTCACGGTGTCGCGCGCGACGTTGAACCAGCGCCGACAGCCGTGGCTGTGACACCACTGCTCGGACTGCAGACCCCGGGTGTTGGTGTGAAAGAACAGATAGTCGCCCCAGGCCGCGTCGCTGACGGCGTCAGGTTCGGGCGGCCGCGTGATGTGCGCCTCGCCGCCGTAGGTGAATTCCTCCTCGTCGCGCGGTCCGCACCAGGGGCATTCGAGCTGCAGCATGGCCATGTCCTCCGGGGGTCAGTGGGCGACGCCGGCGGCGCCGTGCTCGTCGATCAGATGGCCGGTCACGAACCGGTCGAGCGAAAAGGGCGCGTTGAGCTCATGCGGGGCGTCATGCGCGATGGTGTGGGCGAACGCCCAGCCGGAGCCCGGGGTGGCCTTGAAACCGCCGGTCCCCCAGCCGCAGTTGAAATACAGCCCGTCCACCGGCGTCTTGCCGAGAATCGGACAGGCGTCCGGGGTGACGTCCACGATCCCGCCCCACTGGCGCAGCATGCGCATGCGCGAAAAGATCGGGAACAGCTCCTTGATCGCCGCCAGCGTGTGTTCCACCACCGGAAAGCTGCCGCGCTGACCGTAGCCCTGATAGGCGTCGATGCCGGCGCCAATGACCAGTTCGCCCTTGTCCGACTGGCTGACATAACCGTGGACCTGGTTGGACATGATCACCGAGTCCAGTACCGGCTTGACCGGCTCGGACACCAGCGCCTGCAGCGGATGCGAGGTCACCGGCAGCCGGAAGCCGGCCATGTCGGCGAGCACGCTGGCGTGGCCGGCGACGACCACCCCCACTTTCGGCGCCGCGATGAAGCCGCGGCTGGTCTCGACGCCGGTCACTCGGCCGTCCTCGCGGCGAATGCCCGTGACCTCGCAGTTCTGGATGATGTCGACGC
>NZ_AYKH01000014.1 GCF_003788635.1 Salinisphaera orenii subsp. orenii MK-B5 | reverse complement strand
ATCCGACATGCTGTGTCGTCGATCAGAAGTATTAGTGCCCTATGTCAACATATCTCGTGACGACATGCCCTAGTGCCCTATGTCAACATATCTCGTGACGACATGCCCTAGTAAACGTCGCGCAGATAACGATGCTCCGATGACAGCGTTGCGACATAGCGCTTCGCGTCGGCCTCGCTCATGCCGCCCTGTTCGGCCACGATGTCGTGCAGGGCCGCATCGACGTCCTTGGCCATGCGCTCGGCGTCGCCGCAGATATAGATCACGGCACCGGCTTCCAGCCAGGCCCAGAACTCGCGCGCCTGTTCGCGCATGCGGTTCTGCACATAGACCTTGTCTTCCTGGTCGCGGGAGAAGGCCAGCGTCAGGCGGCTGATCACGCCGTCGTGGCGCCAGGCTTCGAGCTGGTCGCGATAGATGTGGTCCTTCGCGCTTTCCGGGTTGCCGAAGAACAGCCAGTTGCGCCCGGCGTCACCGCGCGCCTCGCGCTCCTGCAGAAAGGCAATGAACGGCGCGATGCCGGTGCCCGGGCCGATCATGATCGCGGGGTGATCGGGGTCGGCGTTGACGCGGAATTCGTCGGAGCGCTGGATATAGACCGGCACTTCGCCGTTGCGCGACAGGCGCTTGGCCAGGAACGTCGAGGCCACGCCCTTGTAGCCACGCCCGTAGACCGCGGTCTTCACCACCGCGACCGTCGTGTGGATCTCATTCGGATACTTGCGCGCCGAGGAGGCGATCGAATACAGCCGCGGCTGTAGCGGGCCGAGTTCGTCGACCAGTTTCTGCACGTCGGGGCGTGCGCTCGGGTACACGCGCAGCAGTTCGAGCAGGCTCTGGCCTTCCTCCGCGCCTCGCTCGGAGAGCATGCGCAGGTCGTCCGCTTCTTCCGCGTCGCTGGCGGAGGCAGCCAGCAACGCGATCACTTCGTCGCTCGGCTTGGTGATATCGACTTCCTTGAGCAGCACCTGGCGCAGCAGCTTGTTGTCGCCGTCAGGGGCTTTGACCTTCTCGCCGCCGGAGGCCTCGATATCGGCGAGGATCGCATCCACGGTGCGCGGGTCGTTCTCGGGATAGATGCCCATCGAGTCGCCGGCTTCGTATTCGATGCCGGAATCTCCCAGATCGATGACCACGTGGCGTGTATCCTTGCTCGAGCCTTCGGCATTGAGCGGCGTACTCGCCTTGAGCTTGGCCATGTACGGGTTGTCGCGCGTGCCGAGGGGACCTTTCTTTTTGGGCTTCGGCTCGGGCTTTGCTTCTTCCGCGGGAGCATCCGCAGCGCCGGCGTTCGCCGCCTCGTGTTCGGCGACGAGTTCCTTGAGCTTGCGTTCGGTCTCCTTGGCGCCGGGCACGCAGCGGTTGAGATCCTCGCCCTCGAAGGCGATGGCTTCTGCGTACGTCTTGCACAGATAACCGCACTGGCCGCAGTCGAGCTGGGCCATGGCCGCCATGAGCTGGCGCTCGTGGGGCTTGTCTTCGGCCAGCTCCATGCGTTCTTCCATTTTCATGGCCGGGTCGTGCCAGGGAAAGGACTCCTTGGCTTCCCCACCGCCCTGCTCGGCGCCGCCGAGCGAGCCTTCCCAGCCGGCGAGCGCAGCGATCAGGCCGTTGAGCCATTCGCGCTGCTCGGCTTCGAACGGTGCATCCTCGGGAATCAGATCGACTTGTGTGGGCATGTTCTACCTCGTGCTGGGGCCTTGTCTCGTGCCCGCTTCAGACGTTTTCGTAGATGGACACGGCGTTGAAAGCGGAGCCATGCATTGCGACAGCGGCTCCCTGACGGCTGTTGTCGGATTACGCCTTCGGCTAATCCGACCTACGCTTACCGCCGGGCAAACCGCTTCTCGTGACCGGTCGTCTTAATCGCCTGTGTGCGTGCTCTAACGACCGATCGATTGTCAGAGTCAAGCCGTGCGCTGAGCATTGTCGTCGGCGTCGTCCGGCGACCGGTCGTACTCGTCCGTTGCCGCGTCGTCGCGTTCGCTCTTGACCGCTTCGGGCGTGTCGGCCCGGGCTTCGGCTTCGGAATAGGCTTTCTCTTCGGATTCGCGCTGGGCCTTGCCCGCTTTCTCCGAGCGTTCGGCGAGCCGGGCCTTGAGTTCGTCGATATCCTGGCGCCGCGCGTAGGCCACGAACCGCTCGCCGGCGTGGCGCTCGTCGAGATAAAGCCCGAGCAGGTTTTCCAGATAGGCGTTCAGGTGCACGGCCGGAATAGCCGTCGCCAGCTCGCGGGCGATGCCCTGCTCGTCTTCGTAGCCGCCGCCGATATAGACATGAAAGCCGTCGACCTGATCGGCTTCTTCCGGGTCGTCGGCGTCCGGGTCGGCCACGCGCGCGCCGAGCAGGCCGATATCGCCGACATAGTGCTGGGCACAGGAATTCGGGCAGCCGGTCATATGGATATTGAGCGGTTCGTCCAGCTCGAGCGTGTCCTCGAGATGATCGACCAGCTCGAGCGCGTTGCCCTTGGTCTCGGCGTTGGCGAATTTACAGCCAAAGCTGCCGGTACAGGCGACCATGCCGGTGCGCGCGGGGCTGGCGTTCACATGCAGACCGAGCTTTTCGATGCCGGCGACCAGCGCCTTCATGTCCGACTTCTTCACATTGCCGAGCACGAGGTTCTGCCAGACCGTGGTGCGCATCTTGGAATCCGCATGGCGATCGGCGAGATCGGCCAGGCCGTGCATCTGCGGAATCGTCAGCCGGCCGACCGGCAGCACCACGCCGACATACTGTTTATCGTCGATCTGATCGTGGATACCCACATGTCCGGCCTTGTCGACCGGGGCGCGTGTCTCGCAGCGCGACAGCGGATAACGGCGCAGCGTGAACGGCAGTTTTTTCTGCACCTCACGCATGAACTTGTCGAAGCCCCAGCGATCGAGCACGTATTTCAGCCGCGCCTTGTCGCGGCTGGTGCGATCGCCGCTCGCCAGAAACACGTGCAGCACCGCATGGGCGACCGCCACACATTCCTCGGGCTTGAGCATGACGCCGGTATCGCGGGCGAAATCCTGGTGGCCCGTGATACCGCCCAGGCCCATACGAAAATATGGCCGGCGCGGCAGCGGCCCGTCGGCTTTCGGCATGACGGCCGAAAAACCGATGTCGTTGGTGCCTTCCAGCGCGCTGATGCGCCCGCCGCCGTCGAAGGCAATATTGAACTTGCGCGGCAGCCCATACAGCTCACGATGGTTGATGATGTGGTGATGCATGGCCCGGCAGTAGGGCGTGACATCGATCAGCTCGTCCGGATCGATGCCGGCCAGCGGGCTGCCGGTGATGTTGCGCACGTTGTCGCCGCCGCTGCCCTGATTCAGGATGCCGACATCCTGCAGGCCCATCAGCACGTTGACCGGGTCCTTCGGGCCGATCTCGCGAATCTGCAGATTGGCGCGCGTGGTCACGTGCGTATAACCGCCGCCATAGGTCTCGGCCAGATCGGCCACCGCGCGGAACTGATGCGACGAGAAGATGCCGCCCGGCATGCGCAGCCGGCACATATAGCTGTCCTGGTTGGGTGCGACATAGAACATGCCGCGGCCTTTCATCAGGAACACGTCGTCGCCTTTCGGGTATTCGCCCAGATTGGCGAGCGCCACCATCTCGTTCCACATGTCGTTGGGGTTGAGATCGGCCTTGGCCTCTTCCTGGCTTGTCAGCTCGCCGCCCATGGCCTGGGCCCGAATGCGCGCCTGGCTATGAAAATCGTCCGGGCGCAGGCGCTTGCCGGTGGTCAGGCCGGTCATGCCGGGCACGCCGCGGGCGATATGCAGCCCGGCGGTCACGCCCTTGAGATAGCGCTGCTGTTCTTCGTCGAAATCCTGTGTGCTCATGAGGGGTCGATCCGTGTGGTCGAACGGTTGTCGATGAAATCGGGATGAATCATTCGCCCGCCTGCGCTTCTATCAGCGCGGCGATCTCGGGCTTGCAGGAGCCGCAGTTCGTGCCGGCCTCGAGCGCTTCGCCGACGGCGGCCACGCTGGTCAGGCCGTCGTTGTTGATCGCGCGCGCGATCGTGTTGCGCCCCACGCCGAAACAGGAACACACCTGCGGGCCGGGATCGGCGCCGGGGTCGGCCGGGCGCCCGGCGAGCAGGCCGATGCGTTCGTCTTCGGCGACCGGCTCGCCGGTGAACAGGCTGGCCAGCCAACTGCGGTCGGGCAGCGCGGCCGGCTCGGGCGCGACGAACACGCAGGCCTCGATATGGCCGGCGTCCATATGCGCGGCGCGATAGCGCCCGCCCGCCGTATCCGCGGCTTCCAGCCAGTCGGCCGTGCGTTCGCCCACGCCGATCCAGCTGCGTGCGGTCGCGGCCCAGTCGCCCGGTGTGTGCAGGCCGGCGATTTCGTAGCGATAGAAACGCTCGCCCGGCACTTTCACCCAATAGTCGATACTCGCCTCGGCCGCCAGCAACAGCGGGCGGCTGGCGAGAATGAAGCCGTGCCAAGCGGCTTCGAACGGTGCGATGGCCGCGGGCGTGTGCTTGAACTCCGGCTCGCCCGAGATCGGGCAGACCGCCGGGTTGGCGAGCGCGCCGACCCGGGCGCGGGCCGCGAACTGGTCGTTCCAGTGCATGGGCACGAACAGCGACCCCTCGCGCTGGCCGGCCGTGACGATCACGCGTACATGCGCCTCGCCCAGCGTGGTCGAGACCGCCGCCAGCGCACCGTCGGCCACGCCATACCGCTCGGCATCCCGCGGATGTACTTCCACGAACGGCTCGGGAATATGGGCGGCCAGCCGCGCGGACTTGGCCGTGCGCGTCATCGTGTGCCAGTGATCGCGCACGCGCCCGGTGTTCAGCGCCAACGGCCATTGATCGCTCACAGCGTTCGCCGGGCCTCGCGGCGTGACCGCGACTAGATGGGCCTTGCCATCGGACGTCGGATAGACGCCGTCGGCGAACAGGCGCCGGCTATCTTGCTGTACGGCCATTGCGCCGGCCGCGCGCAGGGCTTGCGTGCTATGCACCGGCCAACGCAGCGGCTTGAGCGTGTCGTAATCGTCGTCGCTCAGATCGGCCAGCCCGTCGAGATTGAGCACGCGCTGGCCGTCGTTCTCGAACGCGGTGAGCGCGGCATGCTCGCGAAAGATCGCCGCCGGGCTGTCGAAATCAAAGCCGTCGAAGCCCATCCGGCGCGCTACGTCGCAGACGATGTCCCAGTCGGCGCGTGCGGCGCCGGGCATCGGCAAGAAGGCGCGCTGGCGCGAGATGATGCGCTCGGAGTTGGTGACCGTGCCGCTCTTTTCGGCCCAGGCCGCGGCCGGCAACAATACGTGGGCGCGATCGACCGTATCGGTATGGCGCATACAGTCCGATACGGCCACGAACTCGCAGGCCTCGAGCGCACGTTTGGCGCGATCGGCATGCGGCAGGCTCACCAGCGGATTGGTGGCCATGATCCAGACCGCCTTGACCTCACCGCGCTCGATCGCCTCGAACAGTTCGACCGCCTTCAAGCCCGGCTCGCGCGCGATCGTGGGCGAATCCCAGAAACGCTGGACACGATCGGCGCCGTCGAAGCCGATATGCGCGGCCAGCGTGCTGGACAGCCCGCCCACCTCGCGCCCGCCCATGGCATTCGGCTGGCCGGTGATCGAGAACGGGCAGGCGCCGGGCTTGCCGATACGATCGGTCAGCAGATGGCAATTGATAATCGCGTTGACCTTGTCGGTGCCGGCGGACGACTGGTTCACGCCCTGAGAGAACACGGTGACGGTGCGTTCGGTCGCCGCGAACAGCTCGAAGAAGGCCGAGACGGTGTCGGCGTCCATGCCGCAGGCCGCCGCCACCGCAGCGATATCGCCCATGTTTCGTGCTTCGGCGACCGCGTCTTCGGCGTCAGGCAGATCGCTGGTACTGCCCTGGTCGGCGAGATAAGCGAGCAGGCCGTTGAACAGATGCACGTCGGTGCCGGGGGCGAGCGGCAGATGCAGATCGGCGCCTTCGGCGGTGGCCGTACGTCGCGGATCAATCACCACGAGTTTCTTGTTCGGGTCATGCTCTTGTGCGGCGACGATGCGCTGATAGACCACCGGGTGACACCAGGCGGTGTTCGAGCCGACCAAGACAACAAGGTCGGCGATCTCCAGATCCTCGTAGCAGCCCGGCACCACGTCCTCGCCGAAAGCGCGCTTGTGGCCAGCCACCGCCGACGACATGCACAGCCGCGAGTTGGTATCGATATTCGCCGAGCCGATATAGCCTTTCATCAGCTTGTTGGCGACGTAGTAGTCCTCGGTGAGCAGCTGGCCGGAGACATAGAAGGCCACCGCGTCGGGACCGTGTTCGGCGATGATCTCGCCAAAGCGGGCCGCGACTTCGTCGAGGGCGTCGTCCCAGCTCGCACGCCGGCCGTCGACCATCGGGTGCAGCAATCGCCCGTCGAGGCCCACCGTGTCGGCCAGGGCGGTGCCCTTGGAGCAGAGGCTGCCTAGATTGGACGGATGCGCCGCGTCGCCGGCCACGCTCACGGCATCGTTTTCGACGACGGCGTTCACGCCGCAGCCGACGCCGCAGTAGGGGCAGGTCGTACGCGTCGTCACCGCGCTCATCAGGCGGCCTCCGCGGCGGCCGAATCGTCCGGGAGATAGGCCGGGCCGAACAGCAGCAGATCGCGAAAGTCGGAGACGTCCACGCCCTCGCGCATGAGCTTGAAATACCAGCCGCCATCGCGGGTATCGCCATAGAGCACGACGCCGACGATACGATCATCGCGCAGCACGATGCGCTTGTAGACGCCGCGGCGGACGTCGGAAAAAGTCAGCGCCTCGGTGCTCTCGGCGTCGGCGAAATCGCCCGCGGAATAGACATCGATCCCGGTGACCTTGAGCTGGGTCGCGGTGGTCGAGCCGCCGTAGTGGCTGTGCCCGCGCTGAGCCAAGTGATTGGCACAGACCTTGGCCTGATCCCAGAGCGGCGCGACCAGACCATAGACCGCATGCCGGTGCTCCACGCATTCGCCGACCGCATAGATTCGCGGGTCGTAGGTCTGCATCGTGTCGTTGACGACGATGCCCTTCTCGCAGTACAGCCCGGCCGTCTTCGCCAGTTCGACGTTCGGGCGAATGCCGACCGCCATCACCACGATATCGGCGGCGATCTCGGAGGCGTCGGCGTCGTCGAAACGCAGACCGGTCACCCGCCCCGCCTCGTCGCCGAGAATGGCCGCGGTCTTGGCGCCCATACGAAACGACAGCCCGCGCTGGGCGAGCGAATACTGCAACAACTCGGCCGCCGCCGGGTCGAGCTGGCGCTCCATGAGCGTTTCCATCAGGTGCACGATGGTCACCTCCATACCGCGCCGGTGCAGGCCGTAGGCGGCTTCCAGACCCAGCAGCCCGCCACCGATGACCACCGCCTTGCCGCCCTTTTCGCTCGCCTCGACCATGCGATGCACATCGCCGATATCGCGAAAGCTGATCACGCCTGCGAGCGTGTGCCCCGGCACGGGCAGGATGAACGGCGTGGAACCGGTGGCCAGCAGCAGGCGGTCGTAGCCGATCTCGCGGCCGGTGTCGGAGACGACCATACGCCGGCGCCGGTCGATCGCGACCACGGCTTCACCCGTGTAGAGCGCGATGCCGTGGTCGTCGTACCAGTCGCGGCCGTGGGTCTCGATCTCTTCGAAGGCCTTGTCGCCCGCCAACACCGGCGAGAGCATGATGCGGTTGTAGCTGGCATGCGGCTCGGCGCCGAACACGGTGACGTTGTAGCGCTCGGGCTCGGCCTCGAGCACGTGCTCGAGCGTACGCACGCCGGCCATGCCGTTGCCGATCACGACCAGATCGAGTTTCGGTTGGGTGGCGGTCTCACGCATTGCGAGGCCCGGCCTAAGCCGGCTCCGGCTTGCCGCCGCGCGCCTTGATCGGGTCGTCGCCGGATGAGGCCGTATCGAAGGCCGCCTTCTCCTCGGCCAGTACCTCGGGCGAGAAACGCACGAAGAAGGTGAACAGCGAGCACACCATCACCGCGAAGCCGAGAAACATCAGCCCCTGGGCGTAGCTCAACGATTCCGCCTTGAACAGAAAGCCCGCGAGCACCGCGCCCGCGTTGCCACCGGCGCCCACGATGCCGTTCACCCCACCCAGCGCTTTCTTGTTCATGAACGGCACCAGGCCGAAGGTCGCGCCCTCGGACATCTGCACGAACAGGCTGAACACGATCATGGTGGCGATGGCGGTGGCCAGCACCTCCATCTGCGAAAAGGCCACCAGCGCGATGCCCTCGATGAGCATCGCCGCGAACAGAAAACGCACGCGTCCGGTCAGTCCCATATAACGCGCCGACAGGTCCGAGAAGAAGCCGCCCAGCGTGCGCGCAAAGATGTTCATCAGCCCGAACAGGCCCGCGATCAGGCCGGCGGTCTTGAGATCGACATCGAAGTTGTCGAAGAAATAGATCGCGGCGACGTTGTTGATGGTCAGCTCGACGCCGAAGCAGCCGGCATAGACCACGAACAGCGCCCACACGCGATAGTCGGCCGCAGCCTTCTTGAAACTGGCCATGCCGCCGTTTTCGCGGTCGGCCTTGGGAATCTTGCCGGCTGCGCGCAGGTCGGAATAGTTGCCGTCCGGCGCGTCCTGGGTGAATTTCAGATAGGCCAGCCCCAGCACGAACAACAGGATGCCGGGCACCACCATCGCCAGACGCCAGCCCACGGCCTCGGTCACGCCCAGCGATACGATCATGGTGAAGATCAGCGGCATGATCAGCTGGGTGGTGCCGCCGCCGAGGTTGCCCCAGCCCGCGGTGGTCGCATTCGCCGTGCCCACGATATTGGGCGCGAACATCACCGCGGTGTGGTACTGGGTGATCACGAACGACGCGCCGATCGCGCCGATACACAGGCGCGCCATGAGGAACGTCTCGAAGCTGTCGGCAAACCCGATACACATCACCGGGATCGAGCCCACGATCAGCAGCGTCGAATAGGTCTTTCTAGGGCCAAACTTGTCGCACAGCGGGCCGATGAGCAGGCGCACCAGCACGGTGATCGCCACCGAGGCGATGATGGTCGAGCCGACCATCGACTTATCCAGGTTCAGATCCTCGCGCACCACGGCCATGAGCGGCGCGATGCCGAACCAGCCGAAAAAACACAGGTGAAAAGCCAGCCAGCTCATGTGGAAGGCGCGCATCTGCACCGACTTGAAGTCGAACAGGCGGATGCGGGTGGCCTTGTTGGCGAGTTCCATGACGATCTCCTAGCCGGCGACGGATGAGCGGTTCGAGGGATTGACCTGTGCGAGTTCGGCGAGCCGCGCCGTGCGCGCGGTCGGCTGGGTCTCGGCGATATAGCCGAGACAGTCGGCGGGATCGAAGACGCGCCCGTCGAAGAAGCGATCGGCCCCCATGGCGATGGCGCCGTCGTTGGTCGCCAGCGCCCAGCCCTCGGCATGCCGGCCTTCGGACTTGGTGTCCGTATCCGGACAGGCCACGCCGATGTCGGCCACCGCCTCGCGATAGATGCCGGGTCGGTAGACGGCCGCAGCGGTCGCCGCGATGTCCAGCGAGCCGCCGATCTGGCCCCAGCGCAGCATCTGGGTGATGAACCACATCGCCTGCGAGCACCAGGGAAAGTTGGCGGCGTAGCGATGGAAGACATTGAAATCGGGCAGCGACACGCTCGCCGCCTCCCGCGCGTGGCGAAATTCGCCGACGAGCGGCCCCCGGATGGCCTCGGCGGGCGCATCCAGGCGATCCGGCGCAGCCAGCCGTGTCACGATGCCGCGGCGGTTGGCCGGCTCATCCAGCCAGCGCGCGGCCCGCACCAGGGCCCGCACCAGCGCACGATGCGTGTTCGGATGGCGTTCGGCCCAGTCGCGGGTCACGCCGAGCACCTTTTCCGGGGCGTTGCGCCAGATCTCGTAACCGGTGATCAGCACGCGGCCGAGGCCGGCGCGCACCGCCATCTGATTCCAGGGTTCGCCCACGCAGTAGCCGGCGATGCGTCCGGCCTCCAGATTCGCGACCATGCGCGGCGGCGGCACGACGATCAGCCGCACGTCGCGATCCGGATCGATGCCGGCCGCGGCCAGCCAGTAGCGCAGCTGATAATTGTGGGCCGAGGCCGGATGCACCATGGCGAAGGTCATCGGCGCCAGCCCCGCTTCGCGATCGGCGTCGATCACCCGCTTGAGCGCCCGCGCCGTACACGGGCGCTCGATCATCGCCTCGGGGTCGGCCGCCACCAGGCGGCTGTAAAGCCCCTCGGAGACAGTGATCGCGTTGCCGTTGAGGCCCAACGAAAGCGCCGTGACCATCGCCTGTGGCGGCGCGCCGACACCGAGGGTCGCGGCGATCGGCATGCCCGCTAGCATCTGGGCGCCGTCCAGCAGGCCGAAGGCCACCTTGTCGCGGATGGCCGCCCACGAGGCCTCCCGCGAGAGTGTGACCGTCAGGCCCTCCTCGGCAAAGAAACCCGCGCTCTGCGCGGCGATCAGGGGCGCGCAATCGGTCAGCGGCACGAAGCCCAGGGTCAGGGCGCTGCGCTCGAGCGGGCGGTATGATCGGGATGGCTTCATCGCGTTCCGGGCCTGGGTGTCGTGTCTGCCGGTCGCGGACACAAAAAAGCCCGGCTCGCTGCATGCAGTCACCATGCGGCGTCACCGGGCTTCCTTGCCCCCCAACCGATTGTTTCGCGCCGTGCCGGATGCGGACCTCTCTCGGCCCCGACCGCCATTGATCGGAGACATGCCGGCGCGGCTTAGTGGGACTGATGCAGCAACCGTGCCAGACCGCCTCAGATGCCTCAGAGCCCTGTTTCAGAACGTCTTGGGCGCCGGCATCGCCGGCGCGTCACAGCCCGCCTCCGCCCGGTCACGCTGCCCTGTCGACGTGCAGCCTGCACCGATGCCGTGCAGCGGCGACGCCTACTCGGCCGCCCGCGTCATCACGCGGCGGGCGATCTCGGCCAGGGGCAGGCTGTGGTCCATGGCCGTCTTGCGCAGACGCGCATAGGCCTGCTGCTCGCTCATCGCCTCGCGCTCCATCAGCAGGCACTTGGCGCGGTTGATCACCTGACGGTCGGCCAGCGTCTCGCGGGTTTCGGCCAACTCGCGCCGCAACGTCTCGACCTGCTGGAACTGGCGCACGGCCACGTCCACGAGCGATCTCACCAGCGCCGGCGAGAGCCCTTCCATCACATAGGCGCTGATACCCGCGGCCGAGGCCTCGGCCATCAGCCGCCGATCGTCCTGCGAGGAAAGCATGAGCAGCGGTTTGGGATAACGCTCGCCCAGCGTGGCGACGTCCTCGAGCACGTCGCGCGACGGCGAGTCGGCGCCGACAATCACCGCATCGGGTGCCAGCCGCTCCATCGCATCGTAGAGATCGGCCTCGTCGCTGACGACATCCACGACGTCATAGCCGGCATCCGCGATGACGGCTCGCAGCGTCGACAGGCGCGCCGACCGGCGATCCACAAGCAGTACGCGTAGGGCCACGGCCATCGTCCGATTAACCGACGTGTTCTGCTGGAGCAACAAACATGCCACGCCGAGCCGGCCCGTCCGGCGGGCGCGCATGATCGGCCGTCTCAGCCGCTCGGATCGCTCTGCACGTAGCGCCCGAGCGTACGGTCGATGAAGCGCCGCGCCGCCTCGGCGTCGTAGGTCCGGCCCTCGGCGAGCGCCTGCGCGTAGTCGAACAGCGGCGCAAAACGGGGCGTGCCGTCGCGATGCCGACGGATCGAGACCGCGTCGGCATCCGTCTCCAGACGGCCCCAGTAGGCACGCACCTCGGCCCAGAACGGCGCGGTACGCCGCCAGTACCGCGCGCCGGCCGAGAAGTCGAAGTCGACGATGCGTCGATACCGGTTCACGCCCTGCTCGCGGGCCAGGCGATCGGCCGGCTCGCCCGCCTTGTCGAGCACAACCTTCTCGTTGTCCTGTCCGTGCACCCAGCCGGTGGGCAGCACGGTGATGCGGTTCGTGCCCACGAGCACGTCGTAGTCGCCGCGCACGCCGGACTCGCGTCGCGGCAGCGGCCGCCAGGTGCGATCGCTCTGCCACACGGACCGACTGTCGTCGTGATGCCAGCGCCCGGCGGCTTCGTAGCGCGGCGCATCGTCGACCTGGTAGACCGCCTGGGTCCAGCGTCCGGCGGCACGATCGGCGGCCACGCGACGCGGCTCCCATCGGCGCTCGCCCGCGAAGACGAACAGGTCGCGATCCTCGTGGCGCCAGTCCTGCCGCCAGTGCTTCATCACGACGGGGCCCTGCAGACGCGTTTCGCCCGTGTCCTCGTCCGGGGCTTCGTAGTACATGACCATGAGATGCTGCAGGCTGATGAAATCGCCGTCGTCGGCGATCACCCGCACGCGCTCGGTCGCCCAGGATCGATACGGCGCGGCGCGCTCGTAGCCGGGCGCGTAGCCGATCGTTTCCACAAACTCGAAATCGACCCGGTAGTCACCGGCCAGCGCCAGGATCGCGCGCCGGTCGCGTTCGAAGCGACTCAGGTTCGGGGCCTGCAACCGCGCCCAGGCGGCGCTCGGCGTGTCGGCCAGTTCCACCGGCGCGCCGGCGGACGTGCCGCCGCGCGCCGCGGGCGCGCAATCGTCCAGCGTCGACCAGCTGAACACATGCCGCTCGACATCACATGCGGCGATCGCCGCCGATACCGGGCCCAGGCACAGCAACAGGGCGCCGATAACCGCCAGCGCGTCCCGCCGGACCCGGCGCCCCGGCCTTCCGTATTCCGTTCTCGACATCACGCATCTCCCGCGCTCCGGCACCAGCGGTCGATCCTGCCATGCAAAGCTGCGTATGGCTCGTGCCGCAGCCGACATTCCATCGTGCATGACGCAATCGATGTGCAGGACGCTTATCGAGCGAATGCAAAATACAATATCGCCTGTTGAAATAGCGCCCGAATGACTACACAATAATGTGGCCTACAATACATTTGCCGCCCTATGCTCATTGCCAGTCTGAGCGTCGCCTGCATCGTGGCCACTGCCGCCGGCGCGGCGCTGACCTATCGACGCCACGCCCGCCGCCGTACGCGGCTCGACGCGGAGCTGGCCTACCACCGTATTAAGAAGCCTACGCACGCCGACGCGCCGCGTTCGACCGACTGAGGCCGGCCCGCCGGCTCGGCCGCACCGACGCCGACGGACGGCGTCCGCCCAGACCGGCTGATCGACACGTACCCCGCTGCCGACATTGTCCGGGCGTCGACAGAGACGGTGTCAGCCGGTCAACCGCCCCACGCATGCCAGCAAACCCCGACCGCATGCCAGATGGAGTCATCGGCACCTGCTGACGACGTCGATGCGATAGCCCGTCTATTCGCGAGGCGCATTAGCCACGAGGGCAGACGCGAACCACTCGACCGGCCGGGCCCGCAAGCGTATCGGTGCGGATCGCGTCACCGCGGAAGCCGGGCTCTTGCGGGTCAGCCGCGGCGATCCGTCTGCCGTTCCTGTCGTGATTCAGCACACGGGGAGACCGAACCAGCCTCGTCCGGCAACAGCCCGTGAGTCGGTCGACGGCGTGCTGGGAACAGCGGAGACCCTTGAAGGCTTCCTTCCGGCGGGAGAACGCACGGCAACGGGCCACGGTCGCGCAACGGGTCGTGAAAGCGAGCGGTTTCAGGCGTGTCGCCCCTCGGCCGCTGTGACGGCATGGCAGGCGCCGGTACGCGCTTCACGGGGCACTCGTCGGAGATCTTCGGCGTCGCCTCGTACGGGCGGCTCGCCTACGACCGATGTGATTGACGTCGGGTCACTCTCGACTCGACGCGCGCGGATCGTCGCCCAGCGTTCGCTTTCGGAATCGTGAGCACCACAGACACCGGCGCGGCTACGCGCAGCCGCCGACCGGGTGTTTCCAGCGACGCGGCTTCATTGGGGCCACGCGTCGCGGGTTCGTACCGCGCCGTCAGAGATTGGCACCGATGACTGGGGCCGGTCGCGGCTGGCTGTGCGAACCGGCCCCGCTCTCAGGCGAAGGGGCCCCGAAGCCCCCTCACCGATAGCGCTTCACCCCGTCATTGTGGCCATCTCGCGACCCATCTGGATGGCCTCCTCTCGTGTCTGGGGCGTGCGCGAGCCGGTGGAGCGCTGCGGTTCGGTGTTGTCGTCGAAGCGCACCTCGACTTCCCAGCCGCCATCCACTTCGCGCCCGAGAATCTCGAAGCCGCGGTCCGCATCCCGTTCGAGCGTATCCCAGTCCGTCAGATTACGTTTCATAGTGTTAAAACCCAGTGTGTCGAGGCGATAGTCTAACCGTCACGGCAAGCCGGCCCAACGGGGCCGACACGATCGGGCAACGCCCGGCAGGGCCGGTTCGTCTCCCAAGGCCGCCGAGCGCGGGATCGTTCGATGATCGAAAACGGCCTCAGCACGGGCGCCTGGCCGATGCGCGGCTCGTCGTCGTTGCCAACCGCATATCCGGGCCCCACGAAACACCTTGCCCATCGCTGCGCCGATCTTGGGCTTCGCGCCAGGCCGAAGCCGTCTCTCGAGGATGACTCCCGCACACCGCGCGAGCCGGCGGCGAGGCGGATTCAACATCGCGGCACGCTGAGATGATGCAATATTCGATTGGAGTCATCCCCGGCCGGCGCCGCGCGCCCGTTCGGCGCCGCCGTCGCGACGCTCCAGCGTGCTCACCGCATATTCGGTCGCGCCTGCACTGCGCCCACCCGGCCCGGCGGCGCGAACGCACCATCGCCCGACCCTATATCGAGCCCTTCGTACGCCCATCGAACCGAGGGGTCGCCAATCAGCGCCTGTTCGCCGGCAGACAGAAAGCCCACCGATAGGCGGGCTCGAACTACGTAACGCTGACGACAGGCCGGGGGCTCGAGGGCCGGATGGCTCGCGGCCGCGCCGCCCGACCGTCCTCACCAGTCCTGGATTCGCCCATCGAATCGAGCGGTTCCCACAAGCGCTTTCTTCCGGCCAGACAAAAAAAGCCCGCCGATAGGCGGGCTTCTGGTCTGGCTGGGGGAGAGGGATTCGAACCCCCACTGACGGAGTCAGAGTCCGTAGTCCTACCATTAGACGATCCCCCAGTAACCTGGGCCGGCCGGGCAACGCGGGGCTGCCCGGCCGTGTCTCGTCGCTAGCGCTTGGAGTACTGCGGCGACTTGCGCGCCTTGTGCAGGCCAATCTTCTTGCGCTCGACCTTGCGCGCGTCGCGGGTCATGTACCCGGCAGCGCGCAGCGGAGCGCGCATCATTTCATCGTACTGCACCAAGGCGCGCGACAGGCCGTGGCGGATGGCGCCGGCCTGACCGTTCGGACCACCACCGTTGACCGTGATGTTGATGTCGAAACGATTGGTGGAATCGGTCACCTCGAGCGCCTGACGCACGATCATGCGCGACGTCGGCCGACCGAAGTATTCGTCCAGCGTCTTCTTGTTGACCGTGATCTGGCCACTGCCCGGCTTGATGAAAACGCGCGCGGTGGCGGTCTTGCGACGGCCGGTGCCGTACGACTGTTCGGTTGCCATATGCTTAAATCTCCAGCGTCTGCGGCTGCTGTGCGGCGTGCGGATGCTCGGCGCCCGGATAGACGCGCAGCTTGCGGCCCATCTGCCGGCCGAGCGGGTTTTTCGGCAGCATGCCCTTGACCGCGCTCTCGATCACGCGCTCCGGGTGGGTCGCCAGCTGGTCTTCCAGCGTGATCGACTTCAGGTTGCCCACATAGCCGGTGTGACGGTGATAGACCTTCTGCTGCGGCTTCTTGCCGGTGACCTTCACCTGCGAGGCGTTGATGACCACGATGTGGTCGCCGACGTCCATATGCGGGGTGAACTCCGGCTTGTGCTTGCCGCGCAGACGGAAGGCGACCTCGGAGGCGAGCCGACCGAGCGTCTTGTCGGCAGCGTCCACGACGAACCAGTCGCCGGGCACTTCGTCCTTTTTCGCGGAAAACGTCTTCATTGCATATCCTGGAGCGAACGCGAACGTGCAGCCACCCGTGGCTGCGGAAAGCGCGCAATTCTAATGCGCGCGCGCCGGATTTGCAACGCCGCCGCGCGGCCGATTCACGGGCAGGAGAAAACGATCTCGCCGAGGTCGCGGCGCTGGGTGCGTGGACGCCGTTTCGGGTAACCGTACCAGATCAGGCCCACGCAGTATTCGCGGGCCGGATCGGCGCCGAGCATCTCGAGGAAACGCGTCTCGCGGGTGACCGCCCCGCTCGTCCACTTGCTCTCCACGCCGGCGCTGTGCAGATACAGTGAGAGGTTGTGGATCGCGCAGGCGCAGGCGCCGTAGTCCTCCTGCGCAGTGACCGGGTCGTCGTCGCGCACGCAGGTCACCGCCAGCCAGCCCGGGACACGGCGCCAGCGCTCGCGCTTGGTGGCGGCCACGTCGTCGCCCTTGCGCTCGGCCACCAGCGCCGCGTTGAGTTCGACGATGTCGGCCTGGGTGCGGGGGCCGATGAGATAGAAGCGCCACGGCTGGGTTTCGTGATGGTTGGGCGCCCAGCGCGCGATCTCGATCGCCTCGCGCACGAGCGCCGGGTCCGGCACCGTGTCGCGGAACTGATCCACCGAGCGGCGCCCGCGCAAAAAGCGCGCGGCGTCGGCCGGCTCTATCGGGCTGGCCTCGAGGGCGGCGCGGTCGACCATCGCCTCAGGCGCCCTTGTCGCCGGCGGCCGCGCCGAGCCGATCGTTGGCATCGGCGATGCGCAGCAGAATCAGGTCCGCCAGCTCCCGGTGCATGCTGGTCAGCAGATCCCGCTGTTCGGCTTCGGCGGCCAGTCGCTCGGTGTCGTCGAAACTGTAGTTGCGGGTGACCGACAGGGTCTCGCCGGACAGCTGGGTGGCGCCGTTGACGCTGTAGTCGAAGCGCACGCGGGTGGTCAGCTCGTACTCGGCGACGCGGCCGTCGCGCGGGCTCACGGACACGATGCGCTGGTTGTTGTCGATCTCGGCGATGTCGAGCTGGGCGGCGGCACCCGACTCGCCCAGCACGCCGCGCTCGCGCAGCCGTTGCTCCAGCGTCTGCACCAACGGCGGGTCGCCCACCCGGTAATCGTCGCTGTAGCTGACGTGCATGCGCTCGACGCCGCTCGGCAGCGGCGAGGCGCCCTGCAGATGAAAACCGCAGCCGGCCAGCGACACCAGCACGGCGAGCGCCGCCAGAAGGGGCGGCCAGGCCCGGCGGCGCGGGCTGATGGCGGTCGGCGATCGGCGTTTCATAGCGGCACGTCCTTGGCTTTACGGAGCGATCTATACCACGAGATTGACGAGCTTGCCCGGCACCACGATGGTCTTCTTGATCGGCTGGCCGTCCACGAAACGGGCGACGTTGTCGTCCGCCCGCGCGGCCGCGGCCACCGTATCGCGATCGGCGTCGGCCGGCACCTCGATGCGGGCACGCACCTTGCCGTTGACCTGCACCACGAGGGTGAGACTGTCTCGGGTCAGCGCGCCTTCGTCGGCCTCGGGCCAGGCCACGTCCAGCAACAGATCGTCGTGGCCGAGCTCGCGCCAGAGCACGTCGCAGACATGCGGGGTGATCGGCGCCAGCATCCGCACGATCGCCTCCAGCGCCTCCTGGCGCACCGCATGCTGCGCCGGATCGGCGTCGTCGACGCGGCCCAGCGCATTGCACAGTTCCATGATCGCGGCGATGGCCGTGTTGAACGTGTAGCGCCGGCCGACGTCGTCGCCGACCTTGGCGATGGTCTCGTGCAGCTTGCGACGCAGCGCCCCGGCCTCGCCTTCGGCGGTGCCCGCCGGTGCCACCACGCCGCGGTCGACGTGGTCGGCGACCAGACGCCAGAGCCGCTTGAGAAAGCGATGCGCGCCCTCGACGCCGGCATCCGACCATTCCAGCGACTGATCCGGCGGCGCCGCGAACATGGTGAACAGGCGCACGGTGTCCGCGCCGTAGGTCTCGATCAGCGCCTGCGGATCGACCGTGTTGCCCTTGGACTTGGACATCTTGGCGCCGTCGGACAGCACCATCCCCTGGGTCAGCAGGCGCGAGAACGGTTCGTCGGCGTGGCTCAGGCCCTCGTCGCGCATGACCTTCTGGAAGAAACGCGCATACAGCAGATGCAGAATGGCGTGCTCCACCCCGCCGATGTACTGATCCACCGGCAGCCAGTAGCCGGCCCGGTCGTCGAGCATGACGTCGGCGTCCGGGCAGGCGAAACGGGCGAAGTACCAGGACGACTCCATGAAGGTGTCGAAGGTGTCCGTCTCGCGCCGGGCCGGCTTGCCGCAGGCCGGGCAGTCGCAGTTCACGAACTCGGGCATGTCCGGCAGCGGCGAGCCCGCGCCCTCGGGGGTGACGTCCTCTGGCAGCACCACCGGCAGATCGGCCTCCGGCACCGGCACCGCGCCGCAGTCGTCGCAGTGGATGATCGGGATCGGCGCGCCCCAGTAGCGCTGGCGCGACAGGCCCCAGTCGCGCAGGCGGTACTGGGTCTTGCGGCGGGCCACGCCGCGCGCCTCCAGCCGGTCGGCAATGGCGTTGAAGGCGGCGTCGAAGTCCTTGCCGTCGTCCTCGCCCGAGTTGATCAGCACGCCCTTGTCGGCACTCGCGCCGCGGCCGATATCCGGCGCGTTGCCCTCGGCATCGGCGACCACCGGTACGATCGGCAGGCCGTAGGCGGTGGCGAACTCCCAGTCGCGCTGATCGTGCGCGGGCACGCTCATCACCGCGCCCGTGCCGTAACCCATCAGCACGAAATTGGCCGCGAAGATCGGCAGCTTCTCGCCCGACAGCGGGTGAATCGCCTCGACCGGCAGGCGATAGCCTTTCTTGTCGCGCGTTTCCAGCCCGGCCTCGGCGGTGCCGCCGGCGCGGCATTCCTCGACAAACGCCGCCAGTTCGGCGTCGGTATCGGCGGCGGCCGCGACCAGGGGATGATCGGCCGCCAGCGCCATGTAGGTCGCGCCGTGCAGCGTGTCGGGGCGCGTGGTGTAGACCGTCAGCGGCTCGTCCTGGCCGGCCACCTCGAAATCGATCTCCAGACCGGTCGAACGGCCGATCCAGTTGGCCTGCATGGTCTTGACCGCCTCCGGCCAGCCGTCGAGCTTGTCGAGATCGTCCAGCAGTTCGTCGGCATAGTCGGTGATGCGCGCGAACCACTGCGGAATCGCGCGCTGTTCGACGATCGCGCCCGAACGCCAGCCGCGGCCGTCGACCACCTGCTCGTTGGCGAGCACGGTCTGGTCGACCGGATCCCAGTTGACCACCGATTCCTTGCGATAGACCAGCCCCTTCTCGAACAGCCGCGTGAACAGCCACTGCTCCCAGCGATAGTAGGACGGGTCGCAGGTCGCGAACTCGCGCGACCAGTCGTAGGCGAAGCCGAGCTGGGCGAGCTGCTCGCGCATCGCCGCGATGTTCTCGCGCGTCCATTTCGCCGGCGGCACGCCGTTCTTGATCGCCGCGTTCTCGGCCGGCAGGCCGAAGGCGTCCCAGCCCATCGGCTGGAGCACGTTCTTGCCGCACATGCGCTGATAGCGCGAGATGACGTCGCCGATGGTGTAGTTGCGCACGTGCCCCATGTGCAGCTTGCCGCTGGGATAGGGGAACATCGACAGACAGTAGAACTTGTCGCGATCGTCGCGGACGACCTCGAAGACGCGCGCCGCGGTCCAGCGCGACTGCACGTCGGCCTCGATCGCCTCGAAACGGTAGGTGGCATCCATGGGCGGTATTATCGTCTCGTCGCTCGCGGGCGCAGCGACATCGGGTCGAAAACAGCCCGCTAGTCTAGGCGGTGTGGCGTTTTCGTGCGAGCCCGCGACAGGCGCTGCCCGGCGACGACACGAGGCGCGCAGCAATTGCGCGCCAGCGCGCCGCAACGTTGGATCGCCGGGAACGGCGCCTGTGGGCAAGCCTCCGGCCGCTAATCACGCCGTGGGTCGGCGCGCGCCGCGATCAGGCCCCGCCACGGCCGGCGCACCACGCCTGTCGGCGGCGAGGTGCGGCCGCGAGGCGACGCCCGCACGTCACCAGAGGACACCCGCCCGAGTCATCGCCCCCGCCGCCGGATCGCGGTCAGCGCCAGGCCCGCGGCGACGAGCACGAAAGCCGCCAGCCACAACGGCCGGTCGCGCAGCCGCATGTAGGGCGTCAGCCCGTCACGCGGCTGCACCGTGGACTCGATGGTCGCCACGGTGAACTGATCGGTGCGTTCGCGCACGCGCCCTTCGGCGTCGATGATCGCGGAGATGCCGGTATTGGCCGCGCGCAGCATCGGCCGGCCCGCCTCCAGCGCCCGCATGCGGGCAATCTCCAGATGCTGCGGCGCGGCGGTGGTGCCGGAGAACCACGCATCGTTGGTCACGTTGACCAGCACCCCGGCCGCCGGCAGCGCCCGGGCGATCTCGTAGCCGAAGGCGTCCTCGAAGCAGATCGACAGCCCCAGGCGCAGACCGGCGGCCTCGATCGGCGCCTGTTCGTCGGGGCCGAAACCGAGATCTGAAAAGCGCATGTCGATGCCGTCGAGCCAGTCCTTGACGAACCCGGGCACCGGGAAATACTCGCCGAAGGGCACCAGATGGCGCTTGTAGTAGCGCCCCTCGCCCGCGCCGAGGGCGAGCACTGCATTGTAGTAGGCGCCGGTGGCGTCATCCGGCACCAGCGTGCCAGCAAGCACGGTCTGGTCGCGCCCGGCCGCGAGCGCTGCGATGTCGTCCAGATAGTCGCGCACGCGATCGGCCGGCGCGGGAACCGCGACCTCGGGCCAGACCACCAGGGGCGCGTCGCTGGCTTCGGTCATGTCGCGGTAGCGCGACAGCGTCTTCGCCAGCGTGTCGCGCCGCCATTTGATCTCCTGCGGGAAATTGCCCTGCAGGATGTCGACCCGCACCGGCTCGCCGCTCGGCTGTGTCCAGTGCCCGGCCGCCGGCAGCCACCACAGCGCCACCGGCGCGATCGCGATCAGCAGCACCGCGACCGTCCGGCCCGCGATGGTGCCCGCGAACAGCAGCGCGATGGTGCCCGCCGCCGCCATCATCAGGAAACCCAGCAGATACACGCCGCCCAGCGGTGCGATCGCGGTGACGGGCGCATCGATCAGCGAATAGCCGAGCGACAGCCAGGGGAAACCGGTCATCACCCAGCTGCGCACCAGTTCGGCCAGCAGCCAGGCGCCCGGCACGAAGACCAGCGCCCAGAGCGTGCGCGGCAGCCGCCGCGTGGCGCCCGCGAAGGCGCCCACGAGCATCGGGTAGAGCGCCAGATAGATCGTCAGCAGGCAGACCAGGCCGATGGCCATGATCAGCGGTGCGCCGCCGTAGTAATAGGTGGAGACGAATGTCCAGTAGATGCCGCTGCCGAAATGGGCGAGCCCGAACACAAACCCCCGCCAGGCGCCGCGCCGGGCGCTGGCCCGCCACCACAGCGCCACCAGGCCGACCAGCGCGACCAGCGTCAGCCCGTAGTAGCCGAACGGCGCGAAGCCGAGCGTCGCCGCGCCGCCGAGCAGCGCCGGCGCCAGCACATCGAGCAGCAGAGCCCGGCCGGAAATACGAGACGCCATCTAGCGCCCGCCGAGCCGGCACGCCCGGTCCGGCGACGAAACGCGCCCGGCGGCCGGCGGTGCGATGCTGGATGGTGTCGTCACAACGGTCTCCCTGGCCGACGGAGGCGGGCTGCAGCCTCGGCGCTACTCGGCGGCCTCCGGCAGAATCGTCATCTGGAACAGATGGATGCGGCGCGAATCGGCGCGCTGGACGTTGAACTGGAAACGGTCGATGGTCGTGGTCTCACCGCGCTTGGGCATGTGCCCGAACTCGTGCACCACGAGGCCGCCGATGGTGTCGAAGTCCTCGTCCGAGAAATCGGTGTCGAAGTACTTGTTGAACTCGTCGACCGGCGTGAGGCTGCGCACCTGGAAGCGGTTCTTCTCCTGCCGCAGGATATAGGCGCCCTCGGCCTGGTCGTATTCGTCGTCGATGTCGCCCACGATCTGCTCGAGCGCGTCCTCGATGGTGACCAGCCCGGCGACGCCGCCGTACTCGTCCACCACGATCGCCATGTGATTGCGCGAGGCCTTGAATTCCTTGAGCAGCACGTTGACGCGCTTGGACTCCGGCACATAGACCGCCGACCGCAGCACATCGCCGATCTCGAACTCGGCGCGCCCGCCGGGCGACTCGGCCAGCTGCAGCATGTCCTTGGCCAGCAGGATGCCGGCGACCTCGTCGCGCGATTCGCCGATCACCGGGAATCGCGAGTGGCCGGACTGGATCGCCGTGGCCAGCACCTCGGCGATGTCGGCGTCGGATTCGACCACCACCATCTGCGAGCGCGGGATCATGATGTCGCGCACCTGCAGCTCCGAGACCTTGAGCACGCCCTGCATCATCCAGAGCGCGTCCACGTCCAGCAGTTCGTTCTCCTGGGCTTCGGTGAGCACGGCCACCAGCTCGTCCCGATCGCGCGGCGGCCCGGCCAGGCTCATGCCGATCTGACGCAGCCAGTTGCCGCTGCTACTTCGGTTGGATTCCGATTCGTCGTCTTCGCTCATGCTCGCGCTGCGGCTACGGCCGCCCTCCTTGTGTCACCGGCCGTAGCGGCAGGTCGATCAGTCACGTTCGAGATAGGGGTCATCGTAGCCCAGCCGCGCCAGCACGCGGCGCTCGGCGGACTCCATGACATCCGCCTCATCGTCGCCGATATGATCGAAGCCGAGCAAGTGCAGGACACCGTGCGCGACCATGTGCGCGACGTGCGCCGACAGCGTCTTGCCCTGGGCCTCGGCCTCGGCCTCGACCACCGGCGCGCAGATCACCAGATCGCCCAGCGCGGCAAAGCCCGGCAATCGCACGTCCGCAGGGAACGAGAGCACGTTGGTGGCGTACGGCTTGTCGCGATAGGCGCCGTTGAGGCGGGCGGATTCGGCCCGATCCACGATGTGCACGCCGAGCTCCACCGCGGTCTCGGCGTCGAAGGCCGCGACGGCTTCGAGGGCGGCCGTGGCGGCCGTCTCGATGCGCGTGGGGTCGAAGGCGTCGCCGGCAGCACCCGCCCCGGCGACTTCGATGTCGAGCATCATCTCAGCCGCGACCGGACTCCGTGCCCTCGCCGTGCTCGGCGTCGTCGTCCCGATCGTAGGCCTGGACGATGCGCTGAACGAGCGGGTGGCGAACCACATCGCGGGCGGAAAAGCGCGTCACGCTGATGCCCTGGATGCCGGTGAGAATATCCACCGCGTGGCGCAGTCCGGAGCGCTTGGACGCGGGCAGATCGATCTGGGTCATGTCGCCGGTGACCACCGCGGTGGAACCGAAGCCGATACGGGTCAGAAACATCTTCATCTGCTCGACGGTGGTGTTCTGGGCCTCGTCGAGGATGATATAGGCCTCGTTGAGCGTGCGCCCGCGCATATAGGCCAGCGGCGCGATCTCGATCACGTTGCGCTCGATCAACCGCCCGACGCGGTCGAAGCCGAGCATCTCGTAGAGCGCGTCGTAGAGCGGGCGCAGGTACGGATCGACCTTCTGCGCCAGATCGCCCGGCAGAAAGCCCAGCCGTTCGCCGGCCTCCACCGCGGGGCGCACCAGAAGCAGCCGGCGCACCCGCTCGGCCTCCAGCGCGTCGACCGCGGCGGCCACCGCCAGAAACGTCTTGCCCGTGCCGGCCGGGCCGATGCCGAAATTCAGATCGTTGGCCTTGAGATTGGCCAGATAACGCCGCTGGCTCGGCCCGCGGCCGCGTACCAGTCCGGTACGGGTCTTGATGACGATGTCTTCGTCGGTCGCGCCCTCGCTCGCTTCATCGCGTTCGCGCTCGGCGGTGCGCGCGACCACGTGCACCCGATCGGGCGTGACCGGGCCGGCGGCGGTCGCGGCATAGAGTTCGTTCAGGGCATCGACCGCGGCGGTCGCCGCCTGTTCGGGCCCGGCCACCTGGAAATGATGGCCGCGGTTGTGCACGCGCACACCCAGGCTGTCTTCGAGCAGGCGCAGATGGCCATCCTGCGGCCCGCACAGCTGCGCGAGCCGATTTACATCGGCCGGGGCCAGCTCGATCGTCTTGCGTACGGTTTCGCTCAAAATGCTTCCGTTATCCGGCCGCCACCGCGAGATCGGGCTCGCGGATGGCCACACGTCCGCGCAGCGAGTTGTCCAGCGCCTCAGTGATCTCGACCTCGACGAAATGCCCGGCCATCCGCGGGTGGCCGTCGAAGTTCACCCAGCGGTTGGAATCGGTGCGGCCGGCCATCTGCCCACCCCCGCGCTTGGACTCGCGCTCGACCAGTACGCGCTGGGTGGTACCGACCATGCCCTGCATGAACTGCCGGTTGAAGTCGCCGATGCGGGCCTGCAGCCGTGCCAGACGTTCTTTCTTGAGTTCGCGCGGCGTGTCATCGGCCATGTCGGCGGCCGGCGTGCCGGGGCGCTTGCTGTAGACGAAGGAAAACGCCGCGTCGAAGCCGATGTCATCGACCAGTTGCATCGTTTCCTCGAATTCGGCCTCGCCCTCGCCCGGGTGGCCAACGATGATATCGGTCGACAGGCTGATGTCAGGGCGCACCTCGCGCAGCTTCGCGATGCGCTCGCGGAAATGATCGGCCGTATAGCCGCGCTTCATCTGTGCGAGCACCGCGTCCGAGCCGGACTGCACCGGCAGATGCAGATAGTTGGCGAGCTTGGGCACGCGGGCATAGGCCTCGATCAGCGCGTCCGAGAATTCCAGCGGATGGCTGGTGGTGTAGCGGATGCGCTCAATACCTTCGATCTCGGCCACGAACTCGACCAGCATCGCCAGATCGCAGACCGAGCCGTCTTCCATCGGCCCACGGTAGCCGTTGACGTTCTGCCCCAGCAGCGTGATTTCCTTCACGCCCTGATCGGCCAGCTCCGCGACCTCGAGAATCACATCGTCGAACGGGCGGCTGATCTCTTCGCCGCGGGTGTAGGGCACGACACAGAAGCTGCAGTACTTCGAGCAGCCTTCCATGATCGAAACGAACGCGGTCGCGCCCTCGGCTTTCGCCGGCGGCATGTGATCGAACTTGTCGATCTCCGGAAAGGCGATATCGACCACGCCGGCGCCGTTGTCCTGCACCGCGTCCAGCATCTCGGGCAGGCGATGCAGCGTCTGCGGGCCGAACACCATATCCACGTAGGGCGCGCGCTCGCGGATCGCGTGGCCTTCCTGCGAGGCGACACAGCCGCCCACGCCGATCACGATCTCGGGGCGCGCTTCCTTGAGCTCACGCCAGCGGCCGAGCTGCGAAAACACCTTTTCCTGCGCCTTCTCGCGCACGGAGCAGGTATTGAGCAGGATGATGTCGGCGGCTTCCGCGCTGCCCACGCGCATCGCACCGCGCTGTTTGACGAGCACGTCGACCATCTTGGCCGAGTCGTACTCGTTCATCTGGCAGCCCCAGGTCTGCACGAAGACTTTCGGTTGCGTCGCGCTGGTCATGACCCGTCCGGCCCGTTACCGGGCGATTGCAAGCAAGCCTTACAGTGTAACCGATGCGGCAAACGTGCAACCCGGCGGGCGCGCGGCCGGGCGCCGTCCCGATTCATGACTGATCGGCCGCCCATGCGCCCCGGCTCGAGCGCGAACGCAGCGCCTCGCGATCCAGGATGTCGACGCGGCTCTGGCGCACGCGGATCACGCCGTCGCGCTGCAGTCGAGTGAGCACGCGGCTGACCGTCTCCAGCCGCATCGACAGGAAGTTGGCCAGCTCCGATCGTTTCATGCTCAGCGACACCGGGCTCGGGTCGAGCCCGCGCATCTCGCGCCGGCGACTGAGCGTGAGCAACAGACTGCTGATGCGGCCCTCGCTGTTCTTGCGACCGAGGGTCAGCAGCAGCCGTTCCTCGTCGGACAGCGCCTGACTCATCAGCCGCATGATCTGGTGACGCAGGCTCGGCAGCTTGTCCACCAGCCGGTCCAGCCGGTCGACCGGGATGCGGCAGACACGGGTGGACTCGAGCGCGACCGCCGTGCAGTGATGATGCTGATCGGCGAAGCCGTCGAGGCCGAGCAGATCGCCCGGGTAATAGAATCCCAGAATCTGCTCCAGCCCGTCCTCGTCGACCACGACGGTCTTCATCGAGCCATCGCGGATGGCATAGAGGTCCGTCAGCGTATCGCCCTGGCCGAACAGTTCGGCATTCATCGCGACCGGCGTACCGGGACTGACCAGCCTTTCGAGCTCGGAGACATCATCCTGGCTCAAGCCGTAGGGCAGACAGAGATAGTTCAGCGAGCAATGACTGCACGTTTCGCTTAGCTGTTCGAGTTGCTGGGATGCTGCGCCCATTCCCCTGGCCTTGTTCTCGGTGAATCGGTAAGACCCCTTTCGGGGCCCAGCTTAGCCAAACCGAACGAAACTTTCAGGCTTTCTTGGGCGCGCCCTTTCCCATTGGGAGGCAGTTACTTGCGCTCGATCGATTAGCACCGGAAAGTCGCGCCGTTGACCTGGATCAAATCACCCCCGTCAACGGGCACGCAAGATGGATTCCATCAATACCAGTCCAGGAGACAACCATGAACCGCTTCGCCCTCGCCGCCGCTCTGGCCGTGGTCCCGACCCTCGTCCCGATCAGCGCCCAGGCCGCCCAGGCGGGCGACTGGATCGTGCGCGGCGGGGTGACCTACGTCGCCCCCAACGACGACACCTCGAGCCGCAACGGCGAGCTCGCCCCCGCACTGGCCGGCACCGATGTCGCCGTCAGCTCGGAACCGCAGTTCGGTGCCACCCTCGCCTACCTGTTCACCGACAACCTAGCCCTCGAACTGTTGGCGGCCTCGCCGTTCAAACATGATCTGACACTCGACGGCGGCGCGCTCGATGGCGCGCCTCTGGGCGATATCAAGCACCTGCCGCCGACGCTCAGCCTGCAGTACCGCTTCGACACGAAGACCGCTTTCACGCCTTACGTCGGACTGGGCCTGAACTACACCTTCTTCTTCTCGGAGCACGTCTCCTCGCAAGCGCGCGCGCTGGGAATCGAGGACATCGACCTGGACGATTCCTTCGGCCCGGCAGCACAGGTGGGCTTCGACTACGCCATCAGCGATCACTGGCTCGTCAATGCCGACGTGCGCTACCTGCAGATCGACACCACCGCGGAGGTGCGCACCGCGACCGGCACCACCCACGTGGACGTGGACATCGACCCCTGGGTCTACACGCTGGCACTGGGCTATCGCTTCTAACGGCCCCCGTCGCGGTCACATCCATCCGGGCTGCCCCGGACGCCGGGACAGGCGTAGGCTTGTCCCGGCGCTTTCGTGAACGCGCCGAAACCCCGCTCCCGATCGCCGCCGCGTAACGCATGCCGCAACCGAACACGTCCGCCGCCTGGCTCAAGCGCGAGAGCGACATCGTGCGCCGGCCGGTGAGCCGCGCGATCGCCATCGAAAGTGCCGGCGGCGTGCTCATGATCGCCCAGGCCGCGGTACTGGCTCACGTCGCCGATGCCGCGATCTTCGACGGCGCGGCACTGACCGCGATCCTGCCCTGGCTGGTCGGCCTGTTCCTGCTCATCGGCCTGCGGGCGATACTGAGCTATGCCGGCGAGCAGGCACGCTTTGCCGCCGGCGCCACCATCAAGGCCGTCGTGCGCGAGCGCCTGTTGCGCACCATCGAGCGTCTGGGGGTCGTCTGGCAGCGGCGCATGCCCAGCGGCGACCTCGTGGAGACGCTGACCGAGGGCGTTGAAAAACTCGAAGCCTACTACGGACGTTATCTGTCGCAGACCGCCGTCGCGGTGCTGTTGCCGCTGGCGATTCTGGCGGTCATCATGCCGATCGACTGGCTGTCGGGCCTGGTCCTGCTGGCCACCGCGCCGTTGATTCCGGTGTTCATGATCTTCATCGGCAAGGGCGCGGAAAAGCTCAACCAGCGCCAGTGGCGGCGCATGGGCGTGCTCTCCGGCCATTTCCTGGATGCGTTGCAGGGGCTGACCACGCTGCGCATCTTCAACCTCGGCGCCCGCGAGGCACGACTGATCGAGCGCCTGTCCGATGACTATCGCCGCAGTACGATGGCCGTGCTGCGCGTGGCGTTCCTGTCGTCGCTGGTGCTGGAATTCTTGGCAACCGTTAGCATCGCGCTGGTCGCGGTGCTGATCGGCTTCCGGCTCATGTGGGGCCAGATCGGCTTCGAGGCCGGCTTTCTCGTACTGCTGCTCGCCCCCGAATTCTATCTGCCGCTGCGCAACATGGGCAGCGTCTACCACGCACGCATGGAGGCGATCGCCGCCGCCGAGCGCATGGTCGAGATATTCGACGCCCCCGCGCTCGAATGGCCGGGCACGCGGCGCGACGTGTTCGCCGACGCGCCGCCACGGGTGACGCTCGCCGCGCTCGGCTACACCTACCCCGGCAGCGACAGGCCGGCGCTGGCCGGTATCGACCTGGACATTGCAGCCGGCGAAACGATCGCCGTCGTGGGCGCCTCCGGCGCCGGCAAGAGCACGCTGGCGCTGGCGCTGCTCGGCCTGATCCGGGCCGATCGCGGCGATCTGCGTATCAACGGCGCGCCACTGGAGACGATCGCGATCGAGCGCTGGCGCGAACAGCTGGCCTGGGTGCCCCAGCAGCCGCGCCTGTTTCACGGCAGCGTGCGCGACAATCTCCTGCTCGGCGACGCCGCGGCCAACGACGACGCCCTCTGGAGCGCCCTCGATCGGGCCCAGGCTCGCGATTTCGTGGCCGCTTTGCCCCGGGGTCTGGATACGCCGGTCGGCGAACGCGGCCAGCGTCTGTCCGGCGGCCAGGTCCAGCGGCTGGCCATCGCCCGCGCCTTCGTCCGCAACGCCCGCTTCGTCGTGGTCGACGAGATCAGCGCCCATCTCGATGCCGAGAACGAACGGCGTCTGGTGACTGCGCTCGAAGCGCTCGCCCAGGGTCGCGGCATGCTGCTGATCGCACACCGCCTGGCCAGCGTCGCGCACGCCGACCGCATCGTGGTGATGGACGGCGGGCGCATCGTCGAGCAGGGCAGGCACGAGCAGCTGCTCGCGCACGGCGGCGTCTACGCGCGGCTCGCATCTGACAGTCGGACCATCGCGGCATGAACAGCCTCGGTAGCGATCTGCGCTGGTGGCTGCGCCTGGCCCGGCCCTATGCCGGCGCCTTCGCGCTGGGCGTCGCGGTTTCCATCGTCACCGTCTCGGCCAACATGGCTCTACTGGCGGTGGCCGGCTGGTTCATCGCCAGCATGGCGGCGGCCGGGCTCGCGGGCGCGGGCATGAACTACTTCACGCCGGCGGCGGTGATCCGCGGGCTGGCCATCGTGCGCACCGGCGGGCGCTATCTCGAGCGCCTGATCACCCACGACGCGACCCTGCGCCTGCTCACCGGCCTGCGGGTATGGTTCTACCGCCAGATCGAACCGCTGTCGACGGTGGATATGCGCAACGGCGACCTGCTGGCGCGCGTGCGCGCAGACATCGACACGCTGGATCATGTCTATCTGCGGCTGATCGCGCCGGTCACGGTGGGACTTGCCTGTCTTCTCGGCGCGGTCGCGGTGATGTGGCTCTACAGCCCGGCGGTAGCACACGTGAATCTCGCCCTGCTGGGCGTGGCGGGCATAGCGCTTCCGGGGCTGACCTACCGGCTGGGCCGCGCTCCGGGGGCGGCGGCCGTCGACACCTCGGCGCGGATGAAGGCCGCCGCGGTCGACTGGGTCGAAGGCCTCGGCGAGCTGACGGTCTTCGGTGCCCTGGAGCCTCGCCGCGAGACGATCGATGCGCTATCGCGCGACTGGATCGCACACCAGAAACAGCTGTCGAAGCTCAGCGGCCTGTCGAGCGCCGGCGTGCTGCTGCTGACGAATCTGGCGCTCGTCGGCACGGCCTGCTTCCTGGTGCCACTGATTCGCTCCGGCGCGTTGCAGCCGGTGGATTTCGCGCCACTGATCCTGCTCGTCATGGGCTGCTTCGAGGCAGTGGCCCTCATGCCCGGCGCCTGGCAGGCGCTGGGCCAGGCGCGGGCCGCGACCGCGCGGCTGCGCGCCTTCGAAGACCGCCGGCCGGCGGTCGCCGAACCGGCACACCCCGCCCCGCCCCCCGCCTGCGAGGCGATCCGTTTCGACCATGTCGGCACGCGCTATCAGGCCGACGACACGTGGGCGCTGCGCGAGGTGACGCTCACGATCGCGCCGGGCGAACACATCGCCGTGGTCGGCCCGAGCGGGGCCGGCAAGACCACGTTCGTCAACCTGCTGCTGCGGCTCGCCGAGATCCGCGAAGGCGAGATCCGCTGGGACGGGCGGCCACTGAGCGCCTACCGCGCGGCGGATCTGCGCGCGCGCATCGCGTTCGTGCCGCAGCGCGTGTATCTCTTCCATACCAGCGTGCGCGAGAATCTACTCGTCGGCCGTCCCGAGGCCACGGCCGAGGACATGATCGCCGCGGCCGATGTCGCCGGCATCCATGACGACATCATGGCTCTGCCGGAAGGCTACGACACCCTCGTCGGCGAAGAGGGCCTGCGCCTGTCGGGCGGCCAGATCCGGCGGATCGGCATCGCCCGTGCGTTGCTGCGCGATACGCCCCTGGTGATCCTCGACGAGCCATTCGAGGGCCTGGACATGCGTACGGCCGCCCGACTCTGGTCGCGGCTGGAGCGGCATCTGGCGGATCGCACGCTGATCGTCGTGTCGCACGACCTGGCGCGCGTGCACGATTTCGCCCGGATCCTGGTACTCGAAAACGCCGGACTTGTCGCCGACGGCGACCACGCCACGCTCGTCCGACACTGCGAGACCTACCGGCGGCTGCAGGGCGCCTATTTCAACCGCAGGCTGGACCGGCACGCACCGGATGCCGGGCGCGGGGAAACCGCGCCGACACCGGAGTTATCGCTTCGCCGACACGCCTGAGCCCGCCATATCCCACCACACAGCGTTTGATGCAGATCAACTGCCCCGTCACAGCAGCGGGCTAGTCTGGCCCGAGCATTACCGCCCGGTCACGACGACCGTCCGACAGCGAGTCCCGACCCATGCAGGAACTGGAAACCGTCATCGCGCTCTCCCGCTCGCAGTTCGCGGCGACCGCGCTCTATCACTATCTGTTCGTGCCGCTCACGCTCGGCCTGTCCGTACTGCTGGCGACGATGGAGACGATCTACGTCATCAGCGGTCGCCCGGTGTACCGGCAGATGACCCAGTTCTGGTCGAAGCTGTTCGCGATCAACTTCGCGCTCGGCGTGGCCACCGGTCTGACCATGGAATTCGAGTTCGGTACCAACTGGTCGACCTACTCGCACTTCGTCGGCGATATCTTCGGCGCGCCGCTGGCCATCGAGGGTCTGATGGCCTTCTTCCTCGAGTCGACCATGGTCGGGCTGATGTTGTTCGGCTGGGACAAACTCTCGCGGGGCAAGCATCTGCTGGTGACCTACATGGTCGCGCTGGGCTCGAACCTGTCGGCGCTGTGGATTCTGGTCGCCAATGCCTACATGCAGAATCCGACCGGGGCCGAATTCAACCCCGAGACCATGCGCATGGAGCTGGACAGCTTCACCGCGCTGTTCTTCAGCCACGACGCCCAGGCCAAGTTCGTGCACACCAGCGTCGCCGGCTTCGTGACCGCCGCGATCTTCGTAATCGGCATCAGCGCCTTCTACATGCTGCGTCGGCGCCACATGGCGGTCGCGGTGCGCTCGTTCCGGGTCGCCACCCTGTTCGGCGTGTTCGCCAGCATCGGCGTGATCTGTCTGGGCGATGCACTGGGTTTCATCAACGGCGAAGGCCAGCCGAGCAAACTGGTCGCCATGGAAGGACTCTGGGAGACCGCCGAGGCACCGGCCGGCTTCAACGTCGTCGCCTGGCCGGACCAGGAGTCGATGGAGAATCGCTTCGAGCTGCAGATTCCCTACGTACTCACGCCACTGGTCACCCATACCTTCGACGGCACGATCGTGGGCGCCAACGACCTGGTCAGCCGCGCAGAAACCCGCATCCGCGATGGCATCCCGGCGCTGGTCGCGCTCGAACGACTCAGCGAAGACCCCGACGATCGCGACGCGCTGCGCCAGTTCCGCGCGCATGGCGACAATCTCGGCCATGCGCTGCTGGTCAAGCGCTATGCGCCGGACGTGACCCAGGCCACGCCGGCGCAAATCGAGCAGGCCGCACGCGATACCATCCCGCCGGTCGCGCCGGTTTTCTGGTCGTTTCGCATCATGGTCGCCGCCGCCTTTCTCATGCTCGGCTTTCTGATCCTGGCCACGATCTACTCGCTGCGCGGCCAGATCGTCGACAAGCGCTGGTTCCTGAAAGTCGCGCCCTGGATGATCCCGGTGCCCTTCATCGCCAACGAGGCCGGCTGGGTGGTCGCCGAGCTCGGCCGCCAGCCGTGGACGGTCTACGGCCAGCTGCCGACCTGGATCTCGGCCTCGACCCACTCTGTCGGCTACATGATCTTCTCGCTGGTCGGCTTCGTGGCGCTCTACACCGTCTTCATCATCGTGGAGATGTTCCTGATGGTGAAGTTCATCAGGAAAGGCCCGGACGACGGCCCGCTACCGCCGCCGACCGAGTCCGCCGTCGCCGCCCCCGGTCACACGTCCCAGTGGAGCCAAGCCTAAGCCATGGAAATCTATATCGTTCTCAAGCTCGTCTGGTGGGCGCTGCTCGGCGTGCTGCTCATCGGCCTGGCCGTCATGGTCGGCATGGACATGGGCGTGGGCGCCGGCCTGCGCTACCTGGGCCGCACCGACAGCGAACGCCGCACCGTGATCAACATGATCGCGCCGCACTGGGACGGCAACCAGGTCTGGTTCATCCTGGGCGGCGGCGCCGTGTTCGCGGCCTGGCCGACGATCTACGCCACCGCCTTCTCCGGCCTGTATGTCGTCATGCTGGTGCTGCTGTGGAGCATGATCGTGCGCCCGCTGGGTTTCGAATACCGCAGCAAGCTGCCCTCGCAGCGCTGGCGCAACCTCTGGGACGTCACGCTGTTCATTTCCGGCGCGGTGCCGATGATCGTGTTCGGCGCGGCCATGGGCAACATGCTGCGCGGCGTGCCGTTTCACTTCGAGTGGAACATGGTGTCCTACTACACCGGCAGCTTCATCGCCCTGTTCAACCCGTTCGCGGTGCTCTGCGGGCTGATGTCGATCGCACTCGCCCTCTATCAGGGCGGCGCGATGGTCATGAACCGCGGTACCGGCGTCATCCGCGAGCGCGCCTGCAACCTGCTGACGGCCGCCGGCCTGGCGGCCCTTGCGCTGTTCACGGTCTGCGGATTGTGGGTGTGGTTCATGCCCGGCTACGTGATTACCGGCGGCGCGGACCCGGCCGGCCCGGCCATGCCGCTGCGCAAGACCGTCGAGGCCTCGGCCGGTGCCTGGCTGCACAACTTCGGCGCCTATCCGCTGCTGTGGCTGGTGCCGGGGCTGGTCTACGCGGCCGTGCTCGCCGGCGTGCTCGCCGCGCGCCGCGGCTTCTCGCACCTGGCCTGGTGGCTGGGCGCGCTGGCCTGGGCCGGCACCATCGGCACCGTGGGTGCGGCGATGTTTCCGTTCCTCATGCCCTCGTCGACGAACCCGGGCCACAGCCTGACCGTGTGGGACGCCTCCTCGAGCGCAACCACCCTGGGCTGGATGCTCGTGTTCACCGCCATATTCATCCCTATCGTGGCCATCTACACCAGCTGGGCGTTCTGGGTGATGCGCGGCAAGGTCACGCCCGAGCAGATCGAACACGACGAGCACGCCTACTAGGGAGATCAAGTCATGAAGAACGTTCTACTGTTCGCGTTCTGGTTCCTCGTGGGGCTGATCGCGTTGTTCCTCGCCATCGTGCTCGGCGATTCCGGGGCCTGGTATCTGGCCTGGGTCCTGGGCACGGTGATGATGATCCTGATCGCCGTGACGGGCACAGTGATTCTGGAGGTCGACGACCAGCACAACGACTAATCCACAGTCGGGGGGCCGAGGGCTGGCAGCGCAAGGTACGCTGTCGGCCCTCTTTTTTTAACCCGACTGCGCAGAAGTTGCGCTGACTTTCTTTTTAACAATGGCTTGTGCGTTCAGCGCCATCAATTCCACCGGTTTGATCCAGATCAAGCGCTCGTTGTCGCAATCGAGTCAGACTCTTCCCGAACACCCAACCCGAGGCTATGGACCATGTCACAGACCATACTCGTACCGCTGGATCTGAATCAGGATGCCGTGCTCGACAGCGTATTCGAAGCCGTGAATCGCGTCGCCGGCAACGAGCCTGCGACCGTGATTCTGCTCACGGTCATTCCCGAGATCGACGTTGGCGATTTCCCCTATGTCGGCACGGATTACGTCCGGAAGCTGGGCGAGACCGCGCGCGCTCAACTCGAGCGCATCGGCTACGAACGCCTCGGCGAAGCCGTCAACTGGCAGCTCGACGTACGCGTGGGATCGGTCGCCCGCACGATCGTGCGCCGCGCCGATCATTTCGGCGCCGATCTGATCGTCATGGCCTCCCACAATCCAGTGTTCTGGGACGTGTTGCTCGGCAGTATCGCCAGCCAGGTAGTCAAGCACGCCCGGCATTCCGTACTCGTGGTACGCCAGAAACAGATCGCGAACGCGGCCGATATCGAAGACGACAGCCGCGACGCGCTCGCGGAATGAGCCGGGCGCGGGGCTCGTACGCCCTCGCGCCTTACCGAGGAGGCCACAGCGATGCAGAACCGTATCCTCGTGCCGATCGATCTGTCGCACGAAGCGACCTTCGATCTGATCTTCTCATCCACGGCAGCCATGGCTCGGCGGCACGCCGCCGAGCTGCACCTGCTGACCGTGGTACCCGAGGCGATGGCCGCCTGGCCCTACGTGCCCAGAGGCTTCGTTGACGATGCCCGGAAGCTGGCGGAATCCCAACTCGCCGAGATCGCCGGTCTCGAATATGGCGACGATATCCGGTGGCACAGCGAAGCCGTTATCGGACCGGTCGCGACCACGATCGTCGAACAGGCAGCCCGCGTGGACGCCGGGCTCATCGCGATCGCCTCCCACGACCCGAAAATGACCGACCTGCTGCTGGGCGGCACCGCCGATCGCGTGCTGCGCCGCGCGCATACCAGCGTGCTGGTGCTGCGTCACGGTACCGGCTGGGACTGGGCGCAATAGCGATGCACGATGCGCCGGCCCCCCCCGGCGCGAATTCAACATCCCCCTCAAGGCTCCTGATCGGCCTCCTGCCAACCGCCGTCGGGATCGCGCTCGAACAGTTCGCGCGGGCGCAGGCGGTGCCAGCCGGCGGCCCAGAACTCGATGCGCGTGGGCAACAGACGATAGCCGATCCAGTGCTCCGGCCGCGGCACCTGCTCGAAACTGTAGGCATCGTGCTCGCGCTCACGACGTTGGCGAAACGCCTCGATGTCGCCGAAGATCGCTTCCTGTGCCGAACTGCGCGCCGACAGCTGACTGTCGCGCTGGCGCTGCGCCCACAGGCGGTCCGCATCCGCGTTGTCCAGCACCTCGGCCACACCCTCGATATTGATCTGCTGCTGCAGCTCGCGCCAGAAGAAGCACAGCGCGGCGTGCGGGTGCCAGCGCAGATGCTGTCCCTTGCCCGTGTTCGCATTGACGAAGAAGACCAGCGTATCCGCATCGGTCTGGACATAGACGGTGCGCACGCTCGGCCGCGCGGACGCCGGGTCGACGGTCGCGAGCGTGGCCGCCTGGGCGTCGCGCTCGCCGCGTTCGCGCGCGGCGGCGATCCATTCGATGACGCGACCTACCGGATCCGACATATCGGCAGCGTTCATGTAGCGGAACCTCGCAGCGAGCGGCAGATTGTCATATCACCTCGTCCGGGAGGAGCGCGCCAGCCGCGGCGCGCGCCGAGCGTCGCTCGGACGGGCATTCATGATACCGTCATCGATCGCCTCCGGAACTGATCCACGTCAAGTCGCACCGGCCAGCCAGGGCGCTTGAATGCAGACGCGGCAACCACTATACGGACAAAAGCACATGAGCAGCGATTGGATCAGCGCCGTCCGCGCGGCCGATATTCCGGACAACGGCTGCGTGATATGCGATCTCGACGACGAGGACATCGCAATCTACAACCTCGGCGGCGAGTATTTCGCCATCGAGGACCGGTGCAGCCACGACGGCGGCGACCTCGCCAGCGGATGGGTCGAAGCCGGTTGCGCGGTCTGCCCGCGCCACGGCGCGCGCTTCGACATCCGCACCGGACGGGTGGTCGCGCCGCCAGCCTATGAGGACATCCATGCCTTCCCGGTGCGCCTGGTCGATGGCATGGTCCAGATCCGCGACGACCGCGACTGAATCTCCCGGCCACGCCGGCCGGGCCGCGGGCCGCCGCTCTGGACGACCGCGCTGAAAGATGCGGCGACGCCGGCGCCCCCGGCGAGAGCATCTTCGGGTCCGACAACCCGCGCTCGAGCGAGCCTTGCCCGGCAGGCAAGCGCAGCCGAGATCCCGATCGATGCATGTCGTTGTCGCGACCAGCGCTTGCCATGCATGCCTGCCGCGCAGTTGGCCGGCACCGCTGCTTCCGTCGGGCATCGGTCGCGACGCGCGACGGAACCCCCGCGCCGATTCCGGGCCGGCTCAGGCGTACAACGCACGGCGCAGACGCCGCGGGTCGGGCACCTCGATCGCGCGACCGCCGCGCAACACGATCAGCTCCTCTTCGGCGAGCAAGCGGAGCGTGCGCGAGAACGTCTCGGCCCGGATCGACAACCGGGCAGCGATAACGCTCTTGGGCGCGGGCAGACGCAACCGGAGCGCCGCGGTGTTCTGCGACGGCAGCAGCTCGATCAGGTAGTTGATCACGCGATAGCGGCTGTCGCGCAGTGTCAGCGACTCGACCTCGTCGAGCAGGCCCTGGATGCGAGCCGTCAACTTGCCCATCACCGACACGCAGGTATCGAACGATTCCTGCAGCATCTGTCGGTAATCGGCACAGGCGATCGCCACCACGCGGCTGGCTTCCAGCGCCTGGGCATTCACCGGATAGCGGGGCTCGGGCATGAACAGCACGCCTTCGGCGAAGCTGTCGTGCGCGCCGGCCAGGCCCATGATCTTTTCGTCGCCCTGCAGCGACAGCCGGTAGAGCTTCACCCGGCCGGCAGTGACCACGAAGAAGGCGCCGGCCGGCTCACCCTGATGGAACAGGGTCTGGCCCGGGGCCAGGGACAGCTCCACCGCGGCGGCGAACAGCCGCTCGCGCTGGGCCTCGCTCAGCCCGGCCAGAAAATACTGGCGCTCGAGGACGTCATGCATCTCGGGCCGCGCGGCACCGCCGTCCGGAGCCACCACCGCTCAGCTGCCTCCGGCCGCGACCGCCAGCAACGCCAGTGGTCCGCGCGGATCGTGCGCGACGGCGACGGCGACGATATAACCGAAAACCGGCACCGCGGCCAGACAGGCGACCAGCCGGATGGCGCGCGTGGCCCCGCGCTTTAGACCGATCGTACCGAGCAGAATATACGCGGCCAGTGCGGCGAACTTGGCCAACAGCCAGGGCTGGTGCGCGGGATTCAGGCGCAGCACCCACAGCAGGCCCAGGGCGCTGGCCAGCAAGACGGTATCCACCGCATGCGGCAGCACCCGGATCCAGCGCCGTTGCAGCCGCCCATCGGCGGCGGTCATCCATTTCGCCCGCGTCACGAACAGCGCGCAACTCAACGCCACCGCGCCTACGTGCAGCGTTTTCAGGATCGGATACAGGCTCATCGCTTGGCTGCCGGCCGGACCGGGGCATCGACACGAGGCTGGGCATAATAGCGAATACAGCGCAACGCCCACGGAACGAGCGCAACCAGCATGCAGACGATCGAGGCCCGCATCCAGGTCGCCCGCGCCCCCGGCGCGATGCCGACATCGGCTGCGACACGCATCGCCGCGGCAGCCTGCAGGAACAGAAAGCACCCCACGCCGAGCCGGTCCATGCGCAGCGCCCGCCCGGAGTGGCCGAGACTGACGCGGGTCACCATCGCGAACACCATGCTGGTGACGAAACCGATCGTCAGCGCGTGCAGCGGGGCGAACGCGAGCACCGGGTACCGCCCCGATGCCGCGCAAAGCCCTTGCACGACCGACAGCGTGAGTGCCACCGGCAGCCAGGCGTAGGCGACGAACAGACTCCACAGCAGCGGGTTCCGCCGCACCCGCCACGGCTGCCAGCGCACGAGCAGGTACGCGGCGATGAACGCGAGTGCCGCATCGGTTACCACGAAACCGGCCGGCGCGCCCAGCCACAGCAGCAGCCCGTGGCCGAAGAACAGGAGCAATGCCAGGGGCGGACCCCACGACGGCCGGTAGATTGCGTACTCGGGCAGCACGCCCGCGGCAAAAAACGGCAGCATGCGGTGCGTCACCACGAACACCAGCGGCGCCAGAAACACCCATACCCCGAGCCGGGGCACACGCGCGAACGCCGCCCGGTCGCCCGTCAGAAGCGCCGCGCCGCCATAGAGCGCCAGCGCCGCGCCAAGGCCCAGCAGGAGCAGCACACCAGCCACGTGTGCCGCGGCGCGCGGCCCCGCACGACGTGCCCGGACGGCGAGCGCGACCCAGCCGGCGAGCCAGGCCAGCCCGGTCGTCGTCATGCCGGCCGCGGTGACACCGATTCCGGAAAACGTGCCCGCAAAGGTCATCGCATAGCCAGCCGCCAGAGCGAGTGCGACACCGCCATGGGCCCGTGCGCCCACGGCCGGCGCGTCCGCCCAGCGCGGCAGCGCTGTCATCAGAAAGCCGAAGACGATGAACACCAGGGCGCCGAAGACAAGCAGCCAGGCGTGCATCCAGCCGGCCGGCAACGCCCCTGCGGGCGCGGCCAGACCGAGCGACCGCGCACCGAGCACGAGTGCCCACCAGAACAGCGCCAGCATCAGCGCAAACAGCCCCAGAAAGAAGTACAGACGGTGCGGCATCGACACCACATGGCGCCACGCCGCGACCGGCTTCGCTCTTCTTGCGCAGGCTCGATCCGCAACAGGCTCGCTCATGGCCCGATGATCGCGCCGACGCGTTACCGCCCCCTTGACCTGGATCAACCACCCTGCGATTTGCAAGGAATTGATCTGGATCAAATAAGACACGACGACAACCGGGCAGACTGTCGCCCGAACCGGCGGTTTCCCGCATGGCGCAATGCCATGCCCGGCCGCCGGCCCGTAAACCGCAAGGGGGCAGACATGCGCGACGACGAGACGGTCGAACACGTGACCATCAAGGAAAAACACGGTCCGCTGCCGCGCTGGGCGTGGCTGTTCATCGCGACCTGTGTGATCTACGGCTTCGTGATCGGGCCGTTCGACTGGTTTTCACCGTAGGAGCGCGACCATGATCGATCGCGCCATCAAGCTCTGGTTCTTCTCCGCGCTGGTCTGGCTGGTCATCGGCCCGGCGATCGGCGCCTTCCAGTCGCTGCAGTTCATCGCCCCCGACTGGATGAACTTCCTGTCGGCGATCGCGCTGCCCTACAGCAAGCTGCGGATCGTGCACACCAACACCGTGATCCTCGGCTGGATCGTGATGACCTTCATCTCGGCGGCGCTGTTCATGGTGCCGCGGCTGTGCAACACGCCGCTGCGCTTTCCGCAGCTGGCCTACGCCGCCGGCTGGATCTGGAACGCGGCGCTGGTGCTGGATCTGGTGCTGATCTGGGCCGCGATCCCGGACAGTTTCTGGCTGTCGATCCAGGCCGGCGAATACGCCGAGGCGCCGCTTCTGGTCGACGTCATGATCGTCGCCGCCGTGGTCTGCGTGATCGCCAGTCTGCATCTGACCGTGTTCGCCCGCGAGCGGCCGCATCTGTATGTCTCGGTCTGGTACCTGCTCGGCGGGCTCTACACCACGGCGATCACCTATCTGGTCGGCAATTTCCTGGTACTGGCTTTTTCCGGCGAGGGCTATCAGGTCATCGAGGCCTGGTGGCTGCACAACGCGGTGGGCATGATCATCACCCCGCTGGGCCTGGGCACGGCCTATTACATCGTGCCCCTGGCCGCGCAGCAGCCGCTGTATTCGCACCGGCTGTCGATCGTCGGCTTCTGGACGCTGATGGCGTTCTATCCGGGTACCGGCCTGCACCACTTCCTGCAGATGCCGGTGCCGATCTGGATCAACGAGTTCGCGGTGATCTCCTCGGTACTGCTGGGCATCCCGGTGCTGGCCGTGGTCACCAACTTCCTGGCCACGCCGCGCGGTAACTGGTCGCGTGCCTTCGACAGCTACCCGCTGCGCTTCGCGGCGCTCGGCACGCTCTATTATCTGGCCACCTGCCTGCAGGGCCCGTTCCAGGCCACCGCCGCGGTGAACTGGTACGTGCACTTCACCGAGTGGGTCCAGGCGCACGCCCATCTGGCGCTGGCGGGCGCGTTCACCTGCTACGGCATGGCCGCGGGCTATTACATGTTCCCGCGCATCACCGGCCGCCAGCTCTACAGTCGCGGGCTGGCCAGCGTCACATTCTGGTGCATGGTCATCTTCTTCCCGATCTTCTACATCGGCTTCACCTGGTCCGGGGTGGCCACCGGCGCCTCGATCAACCTGATGGGCAACACCATCTACCAGACGATCAACATCACCTGGATTCCGCGACTGTCGCGCACGATCACCGGCACGGTCGTCGTGGTCGGCTTCATTGCCTACGTATGGCTGCTGCTGCGCAGTCTGCGCGTCGGCGCGCCCTACGAATCCGGCATGAACGAAGTCCCGGAAATGGGCATCGAGACACCGTTCGAGGAGGCACGGGCATGATCCGGCGGCTCGCATTGGCCGCCACTCTGGCGCTGGGCGCATTCGATACCGCAGGCGCCGCCGAGTGGCACCCCTACCGACACATCAGCCAGGCCCCGCTCGGCTTCTGGTTCGTCGCCGTGATGGTGATCGGCGCGCTGCTGCTGTTCACCTACTGGGCGGTGGAACGACCGGTCAGCGGCCGCGAGGCCAGCCCGAGCCGCAAGGGCTACCACGCCCTGGGCGCGCTGGTGCTCGCCATGACCGTGTTCACGCTGCTGCTGTATGTCGTGGTCGCCGGCCGCATCGACGCGCTCGGCGCCTCCGACGACGCCTGGGCCTGGTCGCCGGGCGAGACACTGCAGGATCCGGGCGGCTCGGACATGAGCGGCGAGCCCTATCGCGGCTATCAGGTCTACCGCGCGGAAGGCTGCACCTACTGCCATACCATGTACGTGCGCCCGCAGGACATCGCCACCGGCTGGGCGCCGGGCGCGACCGAGGCCGACGTGAGCGTGCCGCAGGATTTCGCCAACTATCCGTACACCCTGCTCGGCACCCAGCGCAACGGCCCGGATCTGTCCATCATCGGCCGCCAGATCCCGGACATGAGCTACCAGATCGCGCATCTGCAGAATCCGCGTCAGTTCAAGCCGAATTCGATCATGCCGCGCTATGACTACATGTCGCAGGACGATCTGCAGGACCTGGCCGCCTATCTGGTCAGCCTCGGCAACGACCCGCGCAAGCTCAAGGCCGGCACGCTCGACGACGCGGACACCGCAACCGGCAGCGGCGGCCCCTCGGTGCCCACCGACACCGACACGCCGGCGGCGCAGGGCAAGAAGCTCTACAGCAGCCTCGGCTGCGTGGGCTGCCACAGCACCGACGGCGCACGCAACGTCGGCCCGACCTTCCAGGGGCTCTACGGGCACGATGTCGCGCTCGAAAGCGGCGAGACGGTCACCGCCGACGACGGCTATCTGACCCGCGCGATTCGCGATCCCAAGGCCGATATCGTCAAGGGTTATCCGGCGGTGATGCCGGCCGCCTACGGCGACATGTCGGACGCGGATCTCGACGCCCTGATCGCCTTCATCGAAAGTCTGAGCGACGACTCGGGGAGCCACTGACATGGGTTTCTGGGAAGCCATCGCCCTGGCCACCGGCGCGGGCATCGTCATCCTCTTCCTCGCCGCGCTGCGGCACGAGGAATTCGACGCCGAAGCGCCGAAATACGAAATGCTCGGCCTGCCCGTGCCCACCCGACCGCCGCGCCGGGGATCCGGCCGGCTCGGCCCCACCGACCGCATCGTGCGCCTGGGCGCGATCGGCGCGGCGTTCTATTACGCCGGCCATTTCGGCTGGGGCGAGCCGGTGGGTCTGGTGCTGGCGCTGGTCGGCCTCTATCTGAGCGTCACCGGCTTGTTCGGTCGCGACCCGATCTATTACCTGCGGGATTCGCGCAGTCGCGCCGGCTGAGCGTGACGTCCCGGGCGTGCTGGCGTCCGGGGCGCGACACACGACCGAAACGCCAGTCCCCGGCCACCGTATCTTGCGCCAAAGTCGGCACCGCGTCGGAGATCAGCCCATGAGGTCGCTGGCATCGCGGCCACGCCAGACGTGCAACGGCAGTGCCCAGCCTGCTTCGGGCGGAATGCGCCGCCCGCTGATACGCTCCACCGTCAACCGCACGAGATAGTCGCGCGAGCCGCCCGGCAGCGGCTGCGGCAGCATCTGCAACGCATCCGCGCTCACCTCGACGATATCGAGCGTGCCGTGGACCATGACGCTCCAGCCGGACCGTCGAGCGGCGTCGCTGCCGTCGACCTCGAACGTGGCCGCCCGACGCGATACTGCCGCATCGTGCTTCGCCCCCTCACCGGTACGAAACAGGATGGCGTCGTGCACTGTGTAGTTGACCGGCAGCACCTCGGGACTCGGGTCGGCATTGAAGGCGAGCCGGCCGATAGAATGCGATCCAAGCAGCTGACGACAGGTCCCCGTATCCAGCTCGCTCACCCGACCCTGATTCAGCTCATCTTGCATCATCTTCGCTCCTCCGGTGACAAGCGCTTCTCGCCACCCACGTTCGAAACGGGGTGAGCCCTCGTCTACTCTCGGAAATTCGACCTGGCCCGTACTTGATATGGATCATATCGAAAGCTTGGACCGATCGATTGCGATGACGGCCGTACATGCCAATACGGATGTTCCCCGCCGACCGGGCCGAGCGCCGCCATGCAGCTGCGCACGAAAACCATCCGAATACAACATGCCGACGAAGACACAGTTCGATTCCTGGCCGAGCGGACCCACGACGCACGCCCCGAGGCGAGTTCACAATCCACTTTGCGGCGGCCATCAGCCGACTCGACTGCGAGGTAGCGCCAGAAGTCGGCCCTTGGCGCCACGCAGCGCTCGGAGACCGATGCCCCGCTGAAAACCCAGCCAAACTCGAGCCGGATCGAAGCGAGCCGAACGACCACGCCGGTAATGGCCGCTAGAGCCAACGCTCCGGTCGCACAGTCATTGGGCAATCGGCTAAGACCCAGCACCCGTGTCTTGGCCCCCGCGCCGACCATGGCGCAGGCGCGCCGGTCTAGAACGGAATGTCGTCGTCCAGGTCGTCGTCGAAACCGGGATCCCCGGCGGGCTGACGCTGCGGCTGCTGATTCTGCGACCGCTCTTGGGACTGACCACCGCCGCCACCATAGCCACCGCCCTGGGCGCGCTGCTGACCACCACCACCGCCGAACGGCGCGCTGCCACCACCCTTGGAATCGAGCATCTGCATTTCGTTGGCCACGATCTCGGTGGTGTAGCGGTCCTGACCGTCCTGGCCCTGCCACTTGCGGGTCTGGATACGGCCTTCGACGTAGACCTTGCTGCCCTTGCGCAGGTATTCGCCGGCGACTTCGGCCAGGCGCGCGAAAAACACCACCCGGTGCCACTCGGTGCGCTCCTGCATCTCGCCGGAGGATTTGTCGCGCCAGGTATCAGAGGTCGCGATATTGACGTTGGTGACCGCGGTCCCGCCGGCGGTATAGCGCGTCTCCGGATCGGCACCGAGATTGCCGATCAGGATCGCCTTGTTCACACCCCTACTTGCCATTGCAACACTCCATCGCTGTTTGTGCCGGGCCGTGCCTTCAGGCCTCGGCGGGACGTCGTGAAAAACGCTCGAGATCGTCCTCGCCGACGATCGCGCTGTCCACCTTGAGATAGATTACGCCATCTTCGGGCACCACGACGGCCTCGACCACGCCCTCTTCGCCACGCAGCCGCGCCGCGAAGTGCTCCGCGGCCGTATCGTCGAGTTCCGCCACGTTGATCATGTGACTCTTGGTGAACCGCGGTTGCTTCATGGTGACCGCCACGCCGAACCAGATCAACGCAGCCAGCGCCGAGAAGATGAACACGCCCGACGGCCCGTCCACGCCATAGGCCCAGCCGCCGACCGTGCCGCCCACGAAGATACCGAAGAACTGCGAGCTGGAGTAGACGCCCATGGCCGTGCCCTTGGCCTCCGCGGGCGCGACCTTGGAGATCAGCGACGGCAGGCTGGCTTCCATGATGTTGAACGCGGCGAAGAACAGCGTGAGCACCACCACCAGCTCGACCAGGCTGGCGTGCCAGATCAGCAGCGCGACCTGGGTGAGGCCGAGCGTGACGATGGCGCCGACGAAGACCGCCTTCATCTGTCGCTTGGCCTCAGCGAGGATGATCATAGGCACCATGATCACGACCGAGGCCGCCAGCACCGGCAGCCACACCATCCACTGCCGCGACTGGGGGATGCCGATGATGTCGTGAAGGACATTGGGCAACGCGATGAAGCTGGCGGTGAGAATCGCGTGGAGGGCGAAGATGCCGAAATCCAGCCGCAGCAGCTGGGCGTCGCCCAGCACGCGCGAGAACAGCGCCGGCACGGTGCCCGTGTCTCGGTGGCTCTTGAGCTGCGCAGGCTGCGGCGTCACGCCGAACAGCACGCCGATGCCGGCCACCGCCAAGAGCGCGGTCAGCCAGAAGATCCCCGGCACGCCGATCACCGCGTCCAGCAGCGGCCCCAGCACCAGCGACAGCGCGAACGACAGGCCGATAGTCATGCCGATGATCGCCATGGCCTTGGTGCGCTCGGTTTCCCGGGTCAGGTCCGCGCCGAGTGCCAGGATGACCGACCCCACCGCGCCCGCGCCCTGCAGAATGCGCCCGAGGATCACGCCGTGGATGGTGCCCGACATCGCGGCGACCACGCTGCCGGCGGCGAAGATCAGCAGGCCGATCGTGATCATGCGCTTGCGGCCGATGCGATCGGAGAGCATGCCGAAGGGAATCTGCAGCAGCGCCTGGGTGAGCCCGTAGGCGCCCAGCGCGAGGCCCACGGTCAGCGGCGTCGAGCCGGCCAAGTGCTCGGCGTAGAAGGTGAACACCGGATAGATCATGAACAGCCCGAGCATCCGCAGGGAGAAGATGCCTGCGAGAGAGAACGCTGCCCGGGTCTCGGTGCTGGTCATAGGGCGCCCTGGTGGAGCGTGATGGGTTCAGGGCCGGACTACGCATCGGCGAACGATCGCGACGCGCACCGCCGGCTCCACCGCCCGCCTCGGCTCAAAGTGCGGGCGGGCATCGACACCGCCTGAAGCGACGCCGCCGAACGGTCGCGGAGTCTAGCACAGCGCCGTCTCGGCCGGCCTTGTGTAATGGATTTTCGGCGCCACGTATACTCGCTCTCTTGATCTTTGCCCGGTGGTCTTTTCCGCATGGAAAGCCATATCCGCATACGCGGCGCGCGCACGCACAATCTCGTCGGTGTCGACGTCGACCTGCCCCGCGATCAGTTGATCGTGATCACGGGGCTGTCCGGCTCCGGCAAGTCGTCGCTCGCCTTCGACACCATCTACGCCGAGGGCCAGCGGCGCTACGTCGAATCGCTGTCGGCGTACGCGCGCCAGTTCCTCTCGATGATGGAGAAGCCGGACCTGGACTCGATCGAGGGCCTGTCGCCGGCGATCTCCATCGAGCAGAAATCGACCTCGCACAACCCGCGCTCCACGGTCGGCACGGTCACCGAGATCCACGACTATCTGCGCCTGCTGTTCGCCCGCGCCGGCACGCCCTTCTGCCCGAAGCACGGCGAACCGCTGGTCGCGCAGAGCGTGTCGGAGATGGTCGATCAGACGCTGACCAAGGAGGCTGAATCGGCCTGGATGCTGCTCGCCCCGGTGATCCGCTCGCGCAAGGGCGAGCATCGCGAGATCTTCGAGCAGATGCGCGGCCAGGGCTTCGTGCGCATGCGTGTCGACGGTGAAATCATCGAGCTCGACGAAGGCGTGCCGGAGCTCGCCCCCAAGAAGAAGCACGACCTGGAAGTGGTGGTCGATCGCTTCAAGGTGCGCGACGGCATCCAGCAGCGTCTGGCCGAATCGTTCGAGACCGCGCTGCGGCTGTCCGAGGGCATCGCCTGGATCATGCCCTGGCGCGGCGAAGGCGAGCCGGAGGTGTTTTCCTCGCAATTCGCCTGCCCGGCCTGCGGCTACTCGATCAACGATATGGAGCCGCGGCTGTTTTCCTTCAACTCGCCGCACGGCGCCTGCTCCGGCTGCGACGGGCTGGGCTCGCAGAGCGTGTTCGACGTCGACCGCGTGATCACCGACGACAGCCTGAGTCTGGCCGGCGGCGCGGTGCGCGGCTGGGATCGCCGCAACCCCTATTTCTTCGGCCTGATCGAATCGCTGGCCGAGACCTACGGCTTCGACGTCGACCAGCCCTGGCACGATCTGCCGGAGCAGGCCCGGCAGGTGATCCTGCACGGCTCGGGCGGCAAGAAGATCGAGTTCCGCTACGTCAACGCCCGCGGCAACACGCGCCGGCGCCGGCATGCCTTCGAGGGCGTGCTCGACAACATGCAGCGCCGCTACGCCGAGACCGATTCCATGGCCGTGCGCGAGGAGCTGGCCAAGTATCTGTCCGACAAGCCCTGCCCCACCTGCAACGGGGCGCGGCTCAACGAGGCGGCCCGGCACGTCCGGGTCGCCGACCGCACGCTGCCCGATATCAACGCCGCGAGCATCGCCGAGGCCCACGAGATCACCGAGCATCTGGATATCCCGGGCCACCGCGCCGAGATCGCGCGGCCGATCCTCAAGGAGATCAACCAGCGCCTGCGTTTCCTGCTTGACGTCGGCCTCGACTATCTGACCCTGTCGCGCAGCGCGGAGACGCTGTCCGGCGGCGAGGCCCAGCGCATCCGGCTCGCCAGCCAGATCGGCGCCGGCCTGGTCGGCGTGATGTACGTGCTGGACGAGCCCTCGATCGGCCTGCACCAGCGCGATAACCGGCGCCTGCTGAACACGCTCGAGCGGCTGCGCGACCTCGGCAACACCGTGATCGTGGTCGAGCACGACGAGGACGCGATCCGCGAGGCCGACTACGTCGTCGACATGGGCCCGGGCGCCGGCGACCACGGCGGCCACGTCATCGCCCGCGGCACGGCCGCGGAGATCGAGGCCAGCGAGGACTCGTTGACCGGGCAGTACCTGTCGTCTCGGCTGACACTGCCCATACCGGCCGAGCGCGTGCGCTACGACAGCGACCGCGAGATCCGCATCCAGGGCGCGCGCGGCAACAACCTCAAGAACGTCTCCACCAGCCTGTCCATGGGTCAGCTGACCTGCATCACCGGCGTCTCCGGCTCGGGCAAGTCCACGCTGATCAACGAGACGCTGTTCCCGGCCGCCGCGCGTCAGGTCAACCGCGCCGTGGCCCGGGCCGCGCCGGTGACCGCGATCGAGGGTCTGGAGCATCTGGACAAGGTCATCGACATCAACCAGGCGCCGATCGGGCGTACGCCGCGCTCCAACCCGGCCACCTACACCGGCTTGTTCGGCACCATCCGCGAACTGTTCGCCAACACCCCCGAGGCGCGGGCCCGCGGCTACAAGCCGGGCCGGTTCTCGTTCAACGTCAAGGGCGGACGCTGCGAGACCTGCCAGGGCGACGGCGTGATCAAGGTGGAGATGCATTTCCTGCCGGACATCTACGTCACCTGCGAGACCTGCCACGGCGCCCGCTACAACCGCGAAACACTGGAAGTCCACTACAAGGGCAAGACCATCGCGGACGTGCTCGACATGCGGGTGGAGGCCGCGCTGGATTTCTTCTCGCCGGTGCCCAGCCTCAGGCGCAAGCTCGAAACGCTGATGGACGTGGGCCTGTCCTACGTCAAGCTGGGCCAGAACGCGACCACCCTGTCCGGCGGCGAAGCCCAGCGCATCAAGCTCGCGCGCGAGCTGTCCAAGCGCGACACCGGCCGCACGCTCTACCTGCTGGACGAGCCCACCACCGGCCTGCACTTCCACGACATCAAGCAGCTGCTGGCGGTGCTGCTGCGCCTGCGCGAGGCGGGCAACGCGGTGGTCGTGATCGAACACAACCTGGACGTGATCAAGACCGCCGACTGGCTGATCGATCTGGGGCCCGAGGGCGGCGACGGTGGCGGCGAGATCATCGCCACCGGCACGCCCGAGGACGTGGCCGCGGTCGAGGCCTCCCATACCGGACGCTTCCTCAAGCCGATGCTGGGCGCGACCCGGCCGGGCACCGGCCACAACACCAGCGGTGACGACAAGCCCACCGGCCTGCCGCCTCGAAAGAACAAGGCCCAGAGCAAAACGTCCCAAGCGCGCAAGCGTAGCGCGACCGGCGCGAGCAGCACCCGCGGCAAACGACACACGTCGACCTGAGTTGAAGCCGGGGTGCGGAGGCGTTCCCACGCACGCCGGACCGCCACGATCGCGCCGCTACCGCTACAGGCTTGGAGCGTGTCGGCAGTTCCGCCGCGGTGCCCGCCTTGCCGCATGTGGCGCGAGGCCGCGAACCGGACGGCGTCGCCGGAAAGCCAGTCTTATCGAAGCACCAAGGGATTCGGCCCCGAGTGGCTCAAACATGCACCGCGCGAGTCGCCGAGGCCGTAGCGTAGCCGCAGGACCGCGCCACAGCCGCTACGAGGGGCGAACCGTTCGCCTACGACGAACGGCTCGCCTCAGCCGGTTCAATCGGCGTCGGTCAGGTCGACCCGGAACGTCAGGCGATAATCCTCGCCGGTCTCGCGGACCGTGAACATGAAGTCGAAACGGTACTCGCCCGGCACCGGGATGTTCTCGGCGAAGGTCGCGAACGCGAGCGAGTCGCCGGCCACGACCGTATCGCCGCTGGCCAGGCCGTCGACGGACAACTCCGGCTCGTTGCCATCGCTCGTGCTGCGCACGACCTCGTAGCGAAGATCGTCGATCGTATAGGCCTGGCCGGTCGCCTCCAGGCGGAAGCGACCGACACGGAGGCTCCCGAGCATATCCGCGCCATCCGGAATCTCGGTGATGGTCAGCTGCGAGGCGAAGATGTTGGCGTCGGTGGCCGTATAGTCGGGCGATCCGTCGACCGGATTGCCGCGGTCGACGAACAACACCAGAACCGGTCCGGCGCTGACCGTCGCGCGATCGGTATCGCTCGCCTGGCCGTCCGAGACCGTCAGTTCGACGATGTAGTCGCCGACCGCGTCGGTGGTCAGCGACGGCTGGGCGTCGTTGGGGTCGGCCAGGCTCGCGGCGCTGTCATCGGGACGGGAGACGAGCCGCCAGTCGTAGCTCAGATCATCGTCATCGGCGTCGCTGCTGCCGCGGCCGTCCAGCGTCGCAGTCTCGTTGACCGACACGTTCCGGTCCGGGCCGGCGTCGGCGACCGGCGCACTGTTGGCCGTGGACGCCGTGACGGTCACCCGGTCCTCACGGCTGTCGCGCTCCCCGTCGTTGACGACCAGCGACAGCGTGTAGTCGCCGGCCGCGTCGGCCACGAAGGTCGGCGTGGCAGCCGTGGCGTCGTCGAGCGAAGCGGCACTGCCGGACGGCTGCGAGACGAAGGCCCAGCGATAGCTCAGATCGTCGCCGTCGGCGTCCCGGCTACCGGTGCCGTCGAGCATGACCTCGGCGCCGGTCTTCACGGCCTGGTCGGCCCCGGCGTCGGCCGAGGGGCGCGTGTTCCCGGAGGTCGCGGTGACGGTGACACGGTCGGTCGCTTCGTTACCGCGGCCGTCAGCGACCGTCAATTCGGCCACGTAGGTGCCGTCGGCCTCGGCCGAGAACCGCGGCGTCGCGGTGTCGCCGTCGGCGATATCGGCGTCGCTGTCATCCGGAATCGACACCAGCCGCCAGGCGAACGCGAGGCTGGCGTCGTCGCTAACGGTGCTGTCCGAGCCGTCCAGCGTGACCGTGGTGCCGGTCACGACATCGCGGTCGTCGCCCGCATCGGCGTTCAGCGTGGCATTCGGTTCGCCGGGATCGGCACCGTCGTTGCCGTCGTCGTCATCGTCACTGCCGCCGCCACCACCACCGCCGCATCCCGCGAGCGCGAGAACCAACAGCGCAAGGACGCACCAGCGCGATATCCGATCGAACACCATGGACAACCCCCGTTGATCGCAGCCGAATGCTGCACTACACGTATTTATTCACGTTAAACACAGGATTACAACAGGATCGCGTGCAAGCATTATCTGTCGTACGGCCGGTGGCGCGGCCAGGCGGCCGCGGGGCCGTTTTCGCGCAGTCTCAACCCACGGACCACACCAGACTTGCCATGCGGCCGGTCCGCGGACTGCGCCGATAGGAGTAGAAGCGCTCCGGGTCGTCGATGGTGCACAGCCCACCGCCGTGGACCGACACCACCCCGGCGCGGCGCAGGCGCGCACGCGCCAGCGCGTAGATGTCAGCAAGATATTTGCCGGGGGCGGCCGCGGGCGTGAAGGCGACAGCATCGTCGGCCCAGTGATCGCAGAAGACGGCGCGAACCTCGGCGCCCACCTCGAAATTGTGCGTACCGATCGCCGGGCCGAGCCAGGCCAGCAAACGTTCCGGCGCAGCCGGCAACGCGGCGACGGTCGCCTCCAGCACCCCGGCCGCCAGTCCGCGCCAGCCGGCGTGGGCCGCGCCCCAGCAGGTGCCCTCCCGATCGCAGAACAGCACCGGCAGGCAGTCCGCCGTGAGCACGGCACAGACCGTCGATGTCGCGGCGCCCACACTTGCGTCGGCCTCACCCACCACCGCCGCATCGGCGTCGACTACCCGGGTGCCGTGCACCTGGTACAGCCACGCCGGCGCGCCGGGCAGCGCCAGTTCCGCCCGCAGACGATCCCGGTTCGCGGCGACCGCCGCGGCGTCGTCGCCGGTCCGATCGCCGAGATTGAGGCTGTCGAATGGCGGCGCGCTGACGCCGCCGGCCCGCAGTGTCGTGCCCGCGCGTATCGAGACCGGCGCCGGCCAGTCCGCTGCCAGGAAACCGACGCTCATCGCGCCGACGCCTCCTCGGCATCGACGGCCAGTGCGTCCAGCAGACCCTGGAAATCGGCCGGGCGTTCGGCCTGCCACTGCATGGCCTCGCCGCTGATCGGATGCGTCAGGCCCAGGGTTCGCGCGTGCAGCGCCTGACGCTTGAAGCCGCGAAGCACCTCGCTGAAGGCCGCGCTCGCCCCCGGCGGCAGCGCCAGCCGTCGGCCGTAGACCGGATCGCCCAGCAGCGGATAGCGCACGTGGGCGAGGTGCACGCGAATCTGGTGCGTGCGCCCGGTCTCGAGCCGGCAGCGGATATGGGTGTGCGCGCGGTAGCGCCGGATGACGCGATACTCGGTGATCGCCTCGCGGCCCTCCTCGCGCACGGCCATGCGCTTGCGATCGACCGGATGGCGATCGATGGGCGCCTCCACCCGCGCGCCCGCGGTCATCACGCCGACGGCCACCGCCTCGTATTCGCGCTTGACCGTGCGCTCGGCGAGATCGGCCACCAGCTGCCGGTGCGCAGCGAAGCGTTTTGCCACCACCAGAACACCGGAGGTGTCCTTGTCCAGCCGGTGGACGATGCCCGCCCGCGGCAGCGCCGCCAGTTCCGGGTCATGATTGAGCAGCGCGTTCTGCAGCGTGCCGTCGGCGTTGCCCGCGCCCGGATGCATCACCAGCCCGGCCGGCTTGTCGATGACCAGCAGGTCATCGTCCTCGTAGAGAATCTCGAGCGCGATGGGCTCCGGACGGACGTCGCCATCGTCGGCCTCGGCGGGCACGAACAGCCGCACATGCTCGCCGCCGGCGACCGGGGTCTTGGCCGGCGGCGTGGCGCCGTCGACGGTCAGCGCGCCGTCGGCCAGCCAGCGCTGCAGGCGCGAGCGCGAATAGTCCGGCAGCAGCTCGGCGAGCGCGCGATCCAGCCGCCGGCCGGCGTATTCGGGCGGAATGGGCGCATCGAAATCCGGCATGCGCGTAGTCGTCGTCATGGTTGATTCACCGTGGGCCGCTGCGACAGCGGGCATGGAACGAGCGAGACGCGCCGGCACACCGCCGCGCGAAGGCCGCTGCCGACCGGGTACGGCACGTCATCGCCGCGTCCCGCCGGCCGCCGATCCGGCGCCGCGGCGGGCGCGTATGACTGCGGCGGAGCTTGACCGTTATACTCCGCGCTTGTTTTCAGACTATCCGCGCCCTTGGGCGCGCTCGGGGCTGGCATGCGGAATATCGCTCTCGCGTTTTGTATTCTACTCGTGCTGCTCGCCGCAGGCTGCGGCGGCGACAAGGGTATCAACGAGACCGGCTACAGCGACGAGCCGCTGATCGACCGGGAAGGCAACAAGCTCGATTCCGCCGACGCCGAGCGGCTGTACGAATCCGCCCGCGAATTCATGTTCGACGAGCAGCCGGATCGCGCCTTGCGTCTGTATGCCGAAGTCCAGGCCCGCTTCCCGTTCTCGCCCTACGCCGCGCAGGCGGAACTCGAGTCGATCACGGCCCACTACCGGGCCCAGCAGTACGAGGCCGCGGTCTCGGCGGCGGACCGGTTCATCAAGCAGCGGCCGCGCAATCCGAACATCGACTATGTGTACTACCTGCGCGGGCTGTCCAACTACAGCCGCAACGACAGCGGCATTCTCGGCGGCGATCCGGACAAGCGCGACACGCGCTTTCTGGAACAGTCGTTCACCGACTTCAAGCTGCTGATCGAGAACTATCCGGACAGCGTCTACGCCAAGGACGCCCAGCTGCACATGATCGACATCCGCAACCGGCTGGCGGAATACGAGATCAACGTGGCGGAGTACTATCTGCGCCGGCGCGCCTACGTGGCCGCGAGCCGCCGCGCCGAGGGCGTGATCGAGCGCTTCCAGGGCTCGGATTCGGTGCCGCGCGCACTGGAGATCATGGAGGAAAGCTACGCCCGGCTCGGGCTGCCGGACCTGGCCGAAGACACCCGCGCCATCCTGCAGACGTCCTATCCCAACTACATCCTGCACCGCGACGAGTTCTATCGGCAGCGCGCCGGCGAAGAACCGGCCTATGAACTGCCGGACATGGGCAGCGCCTCGGCCGCCGGCGGCAGCCCGGCACAGGACGACGACAGCGACTAGCGCGCCACCGCCCGGCGCCGCCGACGCGTCGGGTGTGATCGGTCCTACAGGTCGCCGTAGACGGCGGTGATGGGATAGCGTCGATCGCGGCCGAAGGCACGGTGGGTGACCTTCGGCCCCGGCGCGGCCTGGCGACGCTTGTATTCGTTGCGGCGGATCAGGCCGGCCGCCTGGCGCACGTCGGCCTCGGCGTAGCCGAGCGCGCAGATGCCCTCGATCGACTCGCCCCGTTCGACGTAGGCCTCGATGATCGGATCGAGCACGTCGTAGTCCGGCAGGGTGTCGGTGTCGGCCTGATCGGCGCGCAGCTCGGCGGAGGGCGGGCGCTCGATGACGCGCGCGGGAATCACTTCGCCACGGGTGTTGCGAAACCGTGCCAGCCGGTAGACCCAGGTCTTGTAGATGTCCTTGAGCGGCGCGAAACCGCCGCACATGTCGCCATACAGCGTGGCATAGCCGACCGCCATCTCCGACTTGTTGCCGGTCGCCAGCACCACGTGGCCGAACTTGTTGGACAACGACATCAGCAGCGCGCCGCGAATACGCGACTGCAGATTCTCCTCGGCGGTGTCGGGCGCGCGATCGCCGAACAGCGGGCCGAGCGTGTCCAGCAGCGCGGAGAAGCCCTGTTCGATCGACAGCTCGTCATAGCGCACGCCCATGCACCTGGCCTGCTCGGCGGCGTCGACGTTGCTGATGTCGGCGGTGTAGCGCGAGGGCATGGACACCGCCCAGACCCGATCGCCGCCCAGCGCATCGGCGGCCACCGCCATGGCCAGCGCCGAGTCGATGCCGCCGGAGGCGCCGATCAGCGCCCCGGGGAAGCCGTTGCGATCGACATAATCACGGGTCGCACGGACCAGGGCGTCGTAGACCAGCGCCTCGGGCGACTGGTCTTCGGCGATGGTACCGACAACGTGCGCCCCGTCCTGCGGCGCCGGCCAGTCGAGGCAATAGACGCCGGACTCGAACGCCGGCGCGCGCAGCGTCAGCTGGCCCCGCCGATCGACCGCACAGGAGCGGCCATCGAAGACGAGTTCGTCCTGGCCGCCAACACAGTTCACGTAGCAGATGGCAAAGTCGTTGGCCGTGGCGCGCTTCGCAAGCAGGCCTTCGCGCTCGGGCTGCTTGTCGGCATGAAACGGCGAGGCGTTGAGATTGACCAGCAGTTCCGCGCCTGCGGCCTTCGCCTGCGCGGCCGGGCCGGTTTCCCAGATGTCTTCGCAGATGGTGACGCCGACCTGCCGGCCGGCGAGTTCGAACACGCAGGGCGAATCGCCCGGCCGGTAATGGCGCCGTTCGTCGAAGACGCCGTAGTTGGGCAGACATTGCTTGCGATAGTGCGCAAGGCGCTCACCGTCGCGCACCACGACCGCCGCGTTGTAGATGATATCGCCGTCGTACTCCGGATAGCCGATCACGGCGGTGATGCCGGTCAGCTCATGCGTGAGCCGCTCCAGCGCGGTTTCGATCGCACGCGGCAGGCCGCGCCGCAGCAGCAGATCGTCGGGCGGATAGCCGATCAGCGCCATCTCGGGAAAGGCCACCAGGTCGGCGCCCTGATCGTCGCGCGCTGTCATGGCGGCATTGATCATCTGGCGAGCGTTGCCCTCGATATCGCCAACCCAGACGTTGAGCTGCGCCAGCGCGATACGAAGTGACGAATCACCCATACGGGGGACTCCCGAGGCTGAAGAAAAGCCGACCTCTCGTCGGCGGGCGTTGCGACGCCAAGGATACGCCAGGACGCAGGCGGCCGAAACGACAACGGGCCGACGACAAGCCGGCCCGTACCGATTCGATTTTGGATTAGAGTCGAGCGCGTCAGCTACAGACCGACCGCCGAACCGTCCTCGCATTTGTCGAGATCGTCGTCGATATCGAGCACGCGCTCGCCGTAGAACAGGTGCAGCGCGGGTGCCAATTCAGACGGCAGCTTGCCGCCATTGTTCTTGCGGAACACGTTATGACGGATGACCGGAATACCCGGCTTGTGGCGCCCGTACATGGTCATGCCGCACTTCGGGCAGCCATAGCGGTGCATTTCCTTGCCGTCGGTCTTATGGTGAAACAGCTTGGAGTCGTCCGGCAGATCGACGTTTTCCTCGTCCCAACCGGTCAGGCCCAGCACGTCGGCGGCGTACAGCTCGCGACAGCTGCCGCAGTGACAGTAGAGCGATAGCTTGGGCTCGCCTCGGACCGTCATCTTCACGTGGCCGCAGTCGCAGCTGATGTCGTAGGTCTGGCTCATATCGATTGCGCTCAATTGAACTATGACGTCATTCGAGCACGTATCATAGGCGTAATTCTATAACGTCGAACGCGTGATTAGCGGGCTGGAATTTACGCGCAAAGCTCATTCAAGAATTCAAACATTCACACCATGAGGCTTTCAGCGCTCACTAGTTGGTCGTTCCTTTGTTTTCGCACTGCCGTGGGTCTCACTTTCGTTTGCTTGTCCAAACGAAAGTAAGCAGAGGAAAGAACACCCGGCATAGCGCCGGCTACGCCGTGCCGTACGAAGCGAGGAGCGGGGCCTTCCCAGCGTAGTTGGGATGCGACCGCCGGCGTTCGGCCCGAGCCCCGAGGCGACGACTCGTACGGTTTCGTCCCGCCGAGGGTCGCATCCCACAGCGTCGCTGCCGGAGCGCCCTGCTCCGCCTCTCGGGGCGATACGCCGAGGCGCAGCGGCGACGGGATGCGGTCCTAATAATTGATTAAGGCTCGCATCGCTTTGGCGATGCTAAAACAGCTTGCCGCACCGGCGCTGTGCGCCGGACACCCGTCGCCACGACGCATCTCCGGCGCTGCACTAACGGGACCCGAATACAGGCGCAGAGTGCCGGGCATCAAGTGGTAATCGGCTACCGCGTTCTCTCTACGGTTCGCGTCTTCATTATTCCTGTCGGCTTACGCCTTCGGCTAATCCGACTTACAACAATTGTGACCTTGAGCGAGCGATAGCGAGCTTGCCTGTATTCCAGTCCCTTGGGCGTAGCGCCGAGCAGCGGAGCACGGCCGGGGATGAAGCAGCCGGGTGTCTGAGTCGCGCGTAGCGCGGCGAGTTCCGGCTGCGCCCCGGACGGGCGAGCAGCACAGGGCATCGATGCGAAGCATCGACGCAAGTCAGGGTGTCCTTTGCTTTGCTCACTTTCATTTGGACAAGCAAATGAAAGTGAGTCGCACAGCAGTGCGAAACACCAGGTCCAAATCAACCTAAGCAGTTGATTCGACACTGGTCACCAAAACCGAACCAAGCTTCGCTTTGAAAAAAAGCGAAACGCGACAAGGGTCTCGAACCTTCACCCACAAAAAAGCCGGCGCCCGCCAAAACGGACGCCGGCTTCAATCATCCAGCGGATGACGATGCGATCAACGCATCGATCAGCCCAGGATTTCCTCCATCTTGCTGCCGATCTCGGCGGTCGAACGCACGGTCGCCACGCCGGCGGCCTCGAGGGCTTCGAACTTGTCGTCCGCCGTGCCCTTGCCACCGGAGATGATGGCGCCCGCGTGGCCCATGCGCTTGCCGGGCGGCGCGGTCACGCCGGCGATGTAGGCCACGACCGGCTTCTTCATGTGGGCCTTGATGTATTCGGCGGCCTCTTCCTCGGCGGTGCCGCCGATCTCGCCGACCATGACGACGCCGGCGGTCTGCGGGTCGTTCTCGAACATCTCGAGCACGTCGGTGAAGTCGAGACCGTGGATCGGGTCGCCACCGATGCCCACGCAGGTGCTCTGCCCGAGGCCGTTGTGGGTGGTCTGGAACACCGCCTCGTAGGTCAGCGTGCCGGAACGCGAGACGATGCCGATCTTGCCTTCCTGATGGATGTGCGCCGGCATGATGCCGATCTTGCACTCGCCCGGCGTGATCACGCCGGGGCAGTTCGGCCCGATCAGCACGGAGTCGGAATCGTCGAGCGCGGCACGCACGCGCAGCATGTCCATCACCGGGATATGCTCGGTGATGCAGATGATGGTCTTGATACCGGCGTCGGCGGCTTCGAGGATGGCGTCGGCGGCGAACGGCGCCGGCACGTAGATCATGGTGGCGTTGGCGCCGGTCTCACGCACCGCGTCGCCGCAGGTGTTGAACACGGGGCGATCGAGATGGGTCTCGCCGCCGCGTCCAGGGGTCACGCCGCCGACGATGTTGGTGCCGTAGGCAATGCACTGCTCGGAGTGGAACGTGCCCTGCGAGCCGGTGAAGCCCTGGACGATCAGCTTGGTGTCTTTGTTGACGAGAATGCTCATGGATTGATCCTGGTCTGAAGCGTATTCGGTGGACGGCGTGGCGGTCGCGCGATCAGCCGCGGGCCTCGGCCACGACCTTCTTGGCCGCGTCGGTCAGATCCTGCGCGGCGATGAGATCGAAATCCGACTCGTCCAGCAGCTTGCGCCCGGCCTCGGCGTTGGTGCCTTCCAGGCGCACGACCACCGGCACCTCGATGCCGACGTCCTTGGCCGCGGTGATGATGCCTTCGGCGATCAGGTCGCAGCGCACGATACCGCCGAAGATGTTGACCAGAATCGCCTTGACGCCTTCACCGGCGGTGATCAGCTTGAACGCCTCGGTCACGCGCTCGGTGGTCGCGCCGCCGCCGACGTCCAGGAAGTTGGCCGGCTCGCCGCCGTGCAGCTTGACCAGGTCCATGGTGCCCATGGCCAGGCCCGCGCCGTTGACCATGCAGCCGATGTTGCCGTCGAGCTGGATATAGTTGAGATCGTGCTCGGCGGCCTTGGCCTCTCGCTCGTTCTCCTGCGTCATGTCGCGCATGTCCGCGAACTCTTTATGGCGGAAAAGCGCGTTGTCGTCGAAGTTGAGCTTGCCGTCCAGCGCGATCAGCCCGCCCTGCTTCGTGGTGACCAGCGGGTTGATCTCGACCAGCGACGCGTCGCACTCCACGAACATCTCGTAGAGGCCCTTCATGACCTTCACGAACTCGCCGACCTGCTTCTTGTCCAGGCCGAGGAAGAAACCGATCTCGCGCGCCTGGTAGGCCTGGAAACCCGCCGCGGGATGGATCGCGACCTGGGTGATGCGTTCCGGCGTCTTGTCGGCGACTTCCTCGATGTCCACGCCGCCCTCGGGCGAGGCGATGAACGTCACCCGGCGCGTGGCGCGATCCACGAGCACGGACAGATACAGCTCGGACTCGATGTCGGCCGGCTTCTCGACGTAGACGGCGTGGATCGGCAGGCCGGTGTCGCCCGTCTGCTGTGTCTTGAGCTCGCCGCCGATCAGATCCGAGGCGGCCTGCCTGACGTCGTCCACGCTGTCACAGATCTTCACGCCGCCGGCCTTGCCGCGGCCGCCCGCGTGCACCTGGGCCTTGACCACCCAGCGTTCGCCGCCGAGCGATTTCGCGACCTCGATCGCCTCGTCCGCGCTGCGGGCGACCTTGCCCTCGCCGGCGGGCACGCCATAGCGCGCAAAGATTTCCTTGGCCTGATATTCGTGAACGTTCATGGCATCGCCTTGATTGAGACATCAAACTCGTAATGCCGCGCATTGTGGCGCCTGTAGCCCGGCACGACAACTTGCGACGGCCCCCGCCCGGACCCCGCGGCGACGCGATTTGGATACACTCGGGGCTGTCCCGTCGCGCTCTTCAAACCCGGATATCCCATGGCCCGACTGCTCGGACTGCTACTGATCATCGGTATCGCCTGGCTTGCATTCCGCCAGCTTGCGGGCGGGGCGCGTACGCGCATGCACCGGCGCGAGGCGCCGCCGGAATTCGAACGCACGGTGCGCTGCGAACGCTGCGGCGTGCATCTGCCGCTGTCGCTGGCCGAGCGCGACGGTGACGATTACGTGTGCAGCGAGCACGCCTGCCGCTCGCGATCATGAGCCGGCGCGTCGGCGCGCCATTGATCCGGCACACCGAAGATTGGCGCGCGATCGCCACCCTCAACGCCTACCGCGGCCTGATCGGATTCGGTCTGGTCACGCTATTGCTGTTCGCCCAGGCCGGGCATCTGTTCGACGTGGTGATGCCGGATGTCTTCCGCAGCGCCTGTCTGGCCTATCTCGCGCTGTGGGTGCTGTCGCTGATCGCCGCGCTGACGCGCACGCCGCCGCTGCGGGCCCAGGTGCTGTTCGCAGTCGCGGTGGACGTAGCCTTTTTCACGACCCTCATCCTGGCCGGCACCGGCGTCGCAGGCGGCCTGGGCATGCTGCTGATCGCCCCGTTGTCGGCCGCGGGCATGCTGCTGCCGGCCCGCCTGGCGTTCCTGCTGGCGGCCTGCGCGGCGATCGGCGTGCTCGGCCAGGAGGCGCTGCGCCCCCTGCAGATCGAGGGCGCGCGCAGCGCGTTCGTCCAGGCCGGCATCCTCGGTGTGCTGTTCTTTCTCAGCGTCGGGCTGTCGCACTGGCTGGCACGCCGGGCGCGCGAGGGCGAGGCGCTGGCCGCCGAACGTGCCGGAGAGGTGCAGGATCTGGCCGCGCTCAACCGCCATATCATCCAGCAGATGGAGATCGGCGCGATCGTGGTCGACGCCGACCGCCGCATCCGCCTGATCAACGACGCGGCCGTGCGCCTGCTCGATCTGACCGAGACGGCGCCGCAGAACGCCTCCCTCACGCGCGTCGCCCCCGCCGTCGACGAGGCGCTGTCGCACTGGCTCCAGACGTCGGCCGACGGCATCGACACGCTTCAGGCCTCCGGCCGCGCGCTGCTACCGCTGTTCTCCCGCCTGGGCACGGCGCGGGACGCACTGGTGCTGATCAGCCTGGAGGATGCCCTGCGCCAGAGTGAGCAGGCCCAGCAGCTCAAGCTCGTCTCCCTGGGGCGGCTGACCAGCAGCATCGCGCACGAGATCCGCAATCCGCTCGGGGCGATCAGTCACGCCGGCCAGCTGCTGGCCGAGACCGCGACGCTGGACGCCGACGGCCGGCGTCTGCTGGATATCGTGCACCGCCACACGCGCCGGATCGACGACATCATCGACAGCATTCTGGGGCTGTCGCGACGCTCCGAGACCACGCGCCGGACGATCGCGCTCGCGGACTGGCTGGCCAGCTGCGTGAACGACTATCGCGAGTACAATACCCGCGCGCCCGACTTCGAGATCGTCGGCATCGACGCCGCCCTGTGCATCGAATTCGACCCCGGCCATCTGCGCCAGCTGCTGTTCAATCTCTGGGACAACGCACAGCGTCATGCCCGCCGCGACGAGACGCCGCTGCGTGTACGCCTGCGCGGGCATCACAGCCGTTCGGGGTTGTTCGGGCTGGATGTCGCCGACAACGGGCCGGGGCTGGGCGCCGACATCAGCGACCGGGTCATGGAGCCGTTCTTCACGACCGCCCGCGAGGGCACCGGGCTCGGCCTGCACATCGCGCGCGAGCTCTGCGAGGCCAACCGTGCCCGCCTCGCTCCGGTTGCAGAAAGCGACGGCGCCTGCTTTCGTATCGTTTTCGCCCAGGCTTGGGCCGGCGCCGGCGAACCGGCGAACCGGCGACTTCATCCATACACGACGCACGCGCATGACGCCCAGCAACAGCAAAGCCTACGCCCTCGTTGTCGACGACGAAGCGGATATCCGCGAACTGATCGAGATCACGCTCGCCCGCATGTCGATCGACACCAAGGCCGTGGCCACGCTGGCGCAGGCGAAGACGGCGTTCGAGAACGAGCCCTTCGATCTCTGCCTGACCGACATGCGTCTGCCCGACGGCGAGGGCATCGACCTGGTCGCCTTCATCGCCGAGCGCCGCCCCCACTGCCCGGTCGCGGTCATCACCGCTTACGGCAACGCCGAGAGCGCGGTGGCCAGCCTCAAGGCCGGCGCCTTCGACTTCGTCTCCAAACCGCTGGACGTGGCCGGGCTGCGGGCGCTGGTCGGCCAGGCGCTCAAGCTCGCGGGCCTGGATCACGACGCTCCGCCGCACCCGTCGCTGGACGCCTCGCCGCGGCTGATCGGCCGGACCACGGAGATGCTGCGCCTGCGCGAGACGATCTCCAAGCTCGCGCGCAGCCAGGCGCCGGTCTACATCAGCGGCGAATCGGGCACCGGCAAGGAACTCGTCGCGCGCATGATCCACGCGGAGGGCCCGCGCATGGGCGCGGCCTTCGTGCCGGTGAACTGCGGCGCGATCCCCTCGGAGTTGATGGAGTCCGAGTTCTTCGGCTACGTGCGCGGCGCCTTCACCGGCGCCATGCGCGACACCCCGGGGCTGTTCGCGCGCGCGGACGGCGGCACGCTGTTCCTGGACGAAGTGGCCGACCTGCCGTTGACCATGCAGGTCAAGCTGCTGCGCGCGATCCAGGAGCGGGCCATCCGGCCGGTGGGCGCAAACGTGGAGACGGCCGTGGACGTGCGCGTGATCTGCGCTACCCACTGTGATCTCACCGCCGAAGTCGCCCGCGGGCGTTTCCGCGAGGATCTCTACTATCGCCTGAACGTGATCGAGGTCCACGTGCCGCCGCTGCGCGAGCGCACGGCCGACATCCCGGCGCTGACCGACCGCATTCTCGAAGGTCTGACGCGCAAGCTGCGCCTGCGCCAGGTACCGCGGCTGGCTCCACGCGCCCTGGAGGCGCTCCAGCACTACAGCTTTCCGGGCAACATCCGGGAACTGGAAAACATCCTCGAACGCGCGGTCACGCTCAGCGACAATGCCGTCATCGAACGCCGGTATCTGCGACTGAGCTCGCCGCTGTCGGAGGCCACGGCCGAGTCGTCCCCGGCTCCAGCTCCTGCCGAGGCCCCGGACGAGAACGGCACCGGCCGGCCAGGCCCCGCATCGTCGACGCCGACGCCGGATACCAGCGCCGATCTGGAAAGCCAGCTGGAAGCGCTCGAGCGCGAGCGCATCCAGGCCGCGCTCGAGACCTGCCACTACAACAAGACGCAGGCCGCCAAGCATCTCGGCATCACCTTCCGGGCGCTGCGCTACCGTCTGGCCAAGCTGGGCATGAATTAAACGCGATCACGGCCGATAACCCCTGTGCACGGCGGGAACGGGCGGCAGTCGCCCGGGCCGCCGCGGCGTGGTTTCCGGAGGGGCAATGGCCGATACGCTGACCGACAAGCACACCTTCTTCTGGACCGGCACCGATCGCAGCGGCAGCCGAGTGACGGGGCGAACCGACGGTCCGAACGAGGCCACGATCAAGGCCAGTCTGCGCAAGCAGGGCATCACCCCCATCCGCGTGCGCAAGCAGACCACGATCTTCGGTCTCGGCGGCAAGCGCAAGAAGAAGATCAAGTCCGCCGACATCGCGGTGTTCGCCCGCCAGCTGGCCACAATGATGAGCGCCGGCGTGCCGCTGGTGCAGTCGCTGGGCATCATCGCGAAGGGCGCCGACAATCCGTCTCTGGCCGAGCTGGTCTCGGCGATCCGCAACGATATCGAATCCGGAGTGACTCTCGCCCAGGCGCTGGCCCAGCATCCGCAGCACTTCGACGACCTGTTCGTGAACCTGGTCGATGCCGGCGAGAAGTCCGGCGCACTCGAGGCCCTGCTCGACAAGATCGCGACGTACAAGGAAAAGACCGAGGCGATCAAGGCCAAGGTACGCAAGGCGCTGTTCTATCCGAGCGCGGTGATCGTGGTCGCGATCGTGGTCATGGGCATCCTGCTTTATTTCGTGGTGCCGCAGTTCCAGTCGCTGTTCGAGGGCTTCGGCGCCGATCTGCCGGCCTTCACGCTGCTCGTGATCGGCCTGTCGGAGTTCGTCCAGAGCTGGTGGTGGGCGATCATCGGCGCCATCGGCGCGGCGTTCTACGGCTTCTTCCAGGCCCGGCGACGATCCCGCGCGTTCCGCCGGATGAACGACCGCATCGCGCTCAAGATCCCGGTCATCGGCGACATTCTCTACAAGGCGGCGGTCGCGCGCTTCGCGCGGACCCTGTCGACCATGTTCGCGGCCGGGGTACCGCTGGTCGAGGCCATGGATTCGGTGGCCCGCGCGGCCGGCAACATCGTGTTCGAGGAAGCCATTCTGCAGATGCGCGACCAGGTGTCCTCGGGCGTGCAGCTGCAGCTGGCGATGAGCAACACGGGGCTGTTTCCGAGCATGGCCCAGCAGATGGTCGCCATCGGCGAGGAATCCGGCTCCCTGGACGCGATGTGCTCCCGGGTGGCGGATTTCTACGAGGACGAGGTCGACAATCAGGTCGATTCGCTGTCGAGCCTGCTCGAGCCCATGATCATGGCCATCATCGGCGTGCTGGTCGGCGGTCTCGTCATCGCCATGTATCTGCCCATTTTCAAGCTCGGCTCGGTCGTCTAGGCCGGGGCCACCGCCCAGATCGTGCGTCACCGAGCGCTGGCACTATCATCGCGACGCGGCCGGCACCGGGCCGGAAAGCGAGCCATGCGTTCGAGCGGGCGAAAATCGAAGCCGGCCGGCGCGGACGCGCACGACATCAGAAGTGGAGACATCGAAATGCCCCTGACTGACTACCGGACCGCGCCTGCCGTCCTCGCGGCGCATCCGCACTGAATGGCCGACCTCCTCGCCCAGCAGCCGCTGCTCGCCTACGTCGCCGTCGCTCTGCTCGGGCTGATCGTAGGCAGCTTCCTGAATGTCGTGATCCTGCGTCTGCCGCGGATGATGGAGGCGCAATGGCGCGCCGGCGCCGCCGAGATCCTGGGCCAGCCGGCCGACGCGGAGGCCCCGGTGGAGCTGTCGCTGGCCCGGCCGCGCTCGCGCTGTAACAGCTGTCAGACGCCGATCCGCGCATGGCACAACATTCCCGTGGTGAGCTATCTGCTGCTGCGCGGCCGCTGCGCGGCCTGCGGTGCGCGCATCTCCTGGCAGTATCCCGCGGTGGAGATCACCGCCGCCGTCATGGCCGTGATCGTGCTCGCCGGCTTCGGCGCGACCCCGTTCACGCCGCTGGCGATGGTCGTGTCCTGGACGCTGCTGGCGCTGGCCGTGATCGACGCCCGGACGCAGTTCCTTCCGGACGTGCTCACACTGGCGCTGATGTGGCTCGGCCTCCTCGCAAGCCTCGGCCACGGCGCGGGCGCGGCGCTGGTCGATCCGAACACGGCGATCGCGGGCGCGGCCGGAGGCTACCTCACGCTCTGGCTCGTGTTTCACGCCTTTCTGCTGGCCACGGGCAAGGAGGGCATGGGCTTCGGCGATTTCAAGCTGCTGGCCGCGATCGGCGCCTGGCTGGGCTGGCAGGCGCTGCCGATGGTGCTGCTGCTGGCTTCGCTGGGCGGGGCCGTCGTCGGCGGCCTGCTCATGGCCAGCGGCCATCTCGCGCGCGGCCGGCCCATGCCGTTCGGGCCCTGGCTGGCGCTGGCCGGCTGGCTGGCGCTGGTTGCAGGCGATACAATCAGCGGCGCTTATTCATCGCTGGCGGGACTGAACTAGTGCGAACGACGGTCGACGGTCTGATCTGGGGGCGGATCCACGCGATCCGAACGACATACGAGGCAGCGACGTTCACGGACGGCCCCGCGCCCGCAGCCCCGACCGACCCGCACTCATGAGCACGCTCACCATAGGCCTGACCGGCGGCATCGCCAGCGGCAAATCCGCGGTCGCGAGCGCGTTCGAGCGCATGGGCGTCAAGATCATCGACGCCGACACGGTCGCGCGCACCGTCGTCGAACCTGGCGAGCCGGCGCTGGCCGAGATCGTGGACCGCTTCGGCGACGATATCGTCGACGCTGACGGCCATCTCCGGCGTCGCGCGCTGCGTCAGATCGTGTTCGAGGACGACGCCGCACGAACCGATCTCGAAGGCATCACCCATCCGCGCATCCGGGCCGAACTGGAACGCCAGCGCGATGCCGCACAGTCGGACTACTGCATCCTCGTCGTGCCGCTGCTGGTCAAGTCGAGCATGCTCGATCTGGTCGATCGCGTGCTGGTGATCGACGCCCCCGAAAGCATCCAGCTGGAACGGCTGATGGCGCGCGACGACATCGACGAGGCCTTCGCCCGCAAGATGATCGCCGCCCAGGATGCGCGTGCCGAGCGCCTGGCGATGGCCGACGACGTGCTCATCAACACCGGTCCGCGCAAGGACATCGCCGATCTGGCGGCGGCCCTGCATGCGGGCTATCTGCGTCTGGCCCAGGGCGAGGTCGCGGATCTGCCGCCGCTGCATCTGCCGGGCTGAACCGCGACGACGGCGTTTCGGGCGCGCGACGTGGATCACGAAGGCGACGGGATTTTGCCGACCGGCGACCCGGGCATAGACTGTGGGCCTGATCCCTGCTGCGAGACTCTGCCTGTGGCGGACGACGGCGCTTTCTGCTTCGAGCAGCCACTCAACGAACGCATCCGCACCTTCCTGCGCCTCGAGCATCTGCTGGCGCGCCTGCGCTATCACGAGGCCGACGAGAGCGTCTGGGGGCGGCGGGCGGCCATGGGCGCGCTGCTGGACATCCTCAACGTGATGTCGCGTCACGACATCCGCACCGAAGTCAGCAAGGAGCTGGGCCAGCGCTACGCCGGTCTCGAACGTCTGGCCGAGCGCGACGACGTCGACGACGCGGCGCTGCGCCACGTGCTCGACGAACTGGACACGCTCGGACGCGAGCTGCAGCGGGTGCCGCCCCAGTTCGCCTCCTATCTGCTGCGCGACAACGAGCTGCTCAACAGCCTCAACAACCGGCTGCCGATACCCGGCGGCAGCTGCGGCTTCGACCTGCCCGCCTATCAGCACTGGCTCGCGCAGGACGCCGCCGGAATCCGGGCCGACATCGAACGCTGGTGCGAGCGTATCCTGCCGTTCGAGAACGCCGTGCGAACGCTGTTGCGGCTGCTCAGAGACAGCGCCCGGCCACGCCCGGTCACCGCCGAGAACGGCGTGTTCGTGCACAACACCGAGACCGGCACCCAGCTCATCCGGGTGCTGCTCGACGACGCCGACGTCTATCCCGAGATCAGCGCCGGTCGCCATCGCGCGACGCTTCGTTTCATGCAGTACGAGAACACCGATCTGCGCGTCTGCCAGGCCCAGACGTCAGTCGAATTCCGCATGGCCTGCTGCCGCTACTAGAACGCCATGACCAAGCCGCGGACCATCGACTGCCCCCAGTGCGGCAAGCCCGCCCGGGTGGATCCGGACAACCCCTATCGGCCGTTCTGTTCGCGCCGATGCAAGCTGATCGATCTCGGCGACTGGCTCGACGAGGAGAACCGCATCCCGGACGCCTCAGGCGCGCCCTGGTCCGGCGGCGAGGACGAATCCGACCCGACGCACTAGAGCGAGCCTCGGCACCGCACCGCTAACGGCATCACCGAATGCCGGCGCTGCGGCGGCGTCCAGCCGAGGCGCTGCGAAACAAGTCGGGCCAACTGGCCGAAGGCGCCGGTCGAAGCGGCTGCATACCGAACCGAGGCACAACCTTTTTAAAACGGGATCGTGGTCGATGCGCCCATCGGGTCGCCACGCGACCGCCAACGAGGCGCACTATTACACCGGGCTCGCTGAATCGCACAGCCGGCGTGACGTCCGCTCGTCGTCGCCGCGGCCCGCGCGAAGCGGATCAACAGCATCTAGTGTATCCGAGCACTGATCGTCGGCCGCGGCAAGCCGCGGCCGACGTGTGAAACGCTCTAACCGCCGCCGGTTCCCCAGAAGGCGCGAATCGCGGCCACGCCCTGGGCGTTGCAGGCGCGGGCCTCGGCCAGATCGAGCTCACCGACACCGCCCAGGGCGTAGACCGGCAGCGCCTGGTCACGGCGACGCTCTGCCCAGCCGGCCCAGCCCAGCCCGAGCGTCTCCGGATGACTCGGCGTGGCCCGAACCGGCGACAGGGTCGCGAAATCCGCCCCCAGCACCGCCGCGGCGGCCAACTCGTTGGCATCGTGGGCGGAGGCCGCGAACAGCCGCGGCCGCGCGACCGGCCGGGCCGCCGCTGCGGCAACGCGAGCGGCGGGCCAGTGCAGACCGGCCGCGCCCACGCGTTCGACCATGGCGGCGTCACGGTCGAGCAGCAGGCGCGCGTTCGCGGCCGCCGCCGGCGGGGCCACCCGTTCGGCCAGCCGCTCGTAGGCCCTGTCGTCCAGCCCGCCTGCACGCAGACGCAGCAGCCGCACGCCGCGCGCCAGAGCCGCGTCGAGACCGGCGAACCAGGCCCGTTCATGCGCCGGTTCGAAGTCCGGCGTGATCAGATAGCGCTGCGGCAGAAACAGGGCATTGAGGATGATGTCTGTGGCCGGCAGCAGATCGAGCCCGGCGAGCGCCTCGGGTGCGACCCAGCGCAGCTGCTGGCCCTCGCGTCCCGCGGGCTCGCCGCGCCAGCGGTGGATCCGCCAGACATGCAGACGCACGGGGCGCACGCCCTGCTCGTGAGCGAACCGGATGATCGGCTCGCCGCGGCAGTCGACCACGCCGATCTCCTCGCCGAGCTCGCGTTCCAGGCAGGCGGCCATCGTTTCGCCGGGTTCGCGCTTGCCGCCGGGAAACTCCCAGCTGCCGGCCCCCGGCGTACCCGGGCGTCGCCGGGCGACCAGCAGACAGCCGTCGCGATCGACGACCACGCCCACGGCGATATCCAGATAGCGACTGTCCGGCGCGGTATCGTCCACGATCGGTCGCTCAGCTGCGGTATTCGGCGTTGATCCGCACGTACTCGTAGGACAGGTCGGAGGTCCACACGGTACTCGCGGCATCGCCGCGCCCGAGATCGATGGCGATGGTGTACTCCGCCTGCGCCATCACCGCGGCGGCGTCGGCCTCGGCGTAGTCCGCCCGCGGCTCGCCCTCGGCGACGATGGCGACATCGTCGAGCGCGATCGCCACGCCGTCGATGCTGAAATCCGGCACCGGCGCACGTCCGACCGCGGCCAGAATCCGGCCCCAGTTCGGGTCGCCGGCGAAACAGGCCGTCTTGACCAGCGGCGAATGCGCCACGGTGAAGGCCACGGCACGGGCTTCGGCTTCATCGCGCGCGCCGCCCACCGCGAGGGTGATGAAGCGGGTCGCACCTTCGGCGTCGCGGACCACGGCCCGCGCGAGCTCGGCGGCGAGATCGGTCAGCGCGGCGACGAAATCGCGCCAGCCGGGAGCGGCCGGCGACAACGTGGCCGCGCGGCCGGTCGCGCAGGCCATGCAGGCGTCGTTGGTCGAGGTGTCGCCGTCCACCGAGATGCTGTTGAACGAGCGCGCCATCGCCTCGCGCAGGGCCGCGTCCAGATCCGCCTGCGCGATGGTCGCGTCGGTGGCGATGAAGGCCAGCATGGTGGCCATGTCCGGGCGGATCATGCCCGAGCCCTTGGCGATGCCCGTGAGCACGACGCGTTCGCCGTCGATGTCGATCATGCGCGACGCGCCCTTGGGCACGGTGTCGGTCGTCATGATCGCGCGCGCGGCCGCCAGCCAGCCGGCCTCGCTGAGTTCGTCCCCGAGCCGATCGATGGCCGGGATCATGCGATCAAGTGGCAGCCGCTGGCCGATCACGCCGGTGGAGAACGGCAGCACCTGATCGGCTTCGAGACCGAGTGCGACGGCCGCATGCTCACAACAGGCCAGCGCATCCGCATGCCCGGGCCGGCCGGTGCCGGCGTTGGCGTTGCCGCTGTTGACCAGCAGCGCACGCGCCCCGGCCAGCCGCGCCCGGGCGATGTGAACCGGCGCGGCGGCGAAGGCGTTACGGGTGAACACGCCGGCCACGGTCGCGCCCGCGTCGAGCAGCAGCAGCGCGAGGTCGTCGTGCCCCGGCTTCTTGATGGCGGCCGGGGCGGTCGCCCAGCGCGCGCCGGCCACCGGCGCGAGCTGCTCCGGTGCGCTCAGATTGACCGCCATCAGTCGCGTCCGTGGCAGTGCTTGTACTTCTTGCCCGAACCGCAGGGACAGGGCTCGTTGCGGCCGATCTTGCGCTCGTTGCGCACGAACGTCTCGGGCCGCGTGTCACCGTCGCCCGGCACACGCTCGGCCGGCGCATCGGTGCCCGGCAGATTGGCGCGGGCCACCTCGTCCGCGGCCGCGTCCTCCGAGGCGCCTTCGGGCTGCGCCTGGGCCGCCGCGGCCGCCTGTTCGGCCGCGCTGGCAGCCTCGGCGTGCTGGAAGTCGAGATTCTCCATCTGCCGGCGACGATCCTCGCGCGCCTCCTCGGTGATATCGGCGCGCACCCGACCGCGGGCGAGCACGGTGACGGCCTCGTGCTTCAGCCGCGAGAGCATGTCGTTGAACATCTCGAAGGCTTCGCGCTTGTACTCGTTCTTGGGGTCCTTCTGGGCGTAACCGCGCAGATGAATGCCCTTGCGCAGGTAGTCCATCGAGGCGAGGTGCTCGCGCCACAGCGAATCGACCACCTGGAGCAGCACGGCCTTCTCGATCTGGGCCATGACCTCGGGTCCGGCCTCCTCGCGCTTGGCCTCGTACGCTTCCTTGAGCCGCGCACTGATGCGCTCGCGCAGCCCCTCTTCGTCCAGCGTCTTCTCCTCGTCGAGCCACTGCTGGATCGGCATCTCTTGGCCGAAATCGCGCTGGATGGCCTCGGTCAGCCCTTCGACGTCCCACTGCTCCTCGAGACTCTGCGGCGGGATGTGCTCGCTGATGAGGTTGTCGACCACATCGCCCCAGATGTTCTCGACGATGTCGCTGACCTCGTCGGCGTCCATGATCTCGTTGCGCTGCTCGTAGATCACCTGCCGCTGGTCATTGGCGACGTTATCGTACTCGAGCAGCTGCTTGCGGATGTCGAAGTGGTGCGACTCGACCTTGCGCTGGGCGTTCTCGATCGCGCGCGTGACCCATTTGTGCTCGATCGCCTCACCCTTCTCGAGGCCGAGGTTCTGCAGCATCGAGCGCAGCCGCGGCGGCGTGAACACGCGCATCAGGCTGTCCTCGAGCGACAGATAGAACCGCGACGCGCCGGGGTCGCCCTGGCGGCCGGAACGGCCGCGCAGCTGGTTGTCCACGCGCCGGGATTCGTGTCGCTCGGAGCCGATCACGAGCAGGCCGCCGGCCTCGACCACGGCGTCATGGGTCTGCTGCCATGCCTCGCGCAGCCGCTGGCGGCCGACCTCGTCGCCCTCCTCGAGCGCCTCGATATCCTCCTCGATGTTGCCGCCGAGCACGATATCCGTGCCGCGGCCGGCCATGTTGGTGGCAATGGTCACCGCGCCGGGCCGGCCGGCCTGGGCGATGATCTCGGCCTCTCGCTCGTGCTGCTTGGCGTTGAGGACCTCGTGGCGGATGCCGCGCTGGCTCAGCAGACGCGCCAGCACCTCCGAGGCCTCGATGGAGGCGGTGCCGATGAGCACCGGCTGGCCGCGCTCGCTGGCCTGCCGCGCCTCCTCGGCGATGGCCTCGAACTTCTCGGCGCCGGTCATGTAGATCTGGTCGGGCAGGTCCTTGCGGACCAGCGGCCGGTTGGTCGGTATCACCACGACTTCCAGGCCGTAGATGGACTGGAACTCGAAGGCTTCCGTGTCGGCCGTGCCGGTCATGCCGGCGAGCTTGTCGTAGAGGCGGAAGAAGTTCTGGAAGGTGATCGACGCCAGGGTCTGGTTCTCCTTCTGGATCTTGACCCCTTCCTTGGCCTCGATCGCCTGATGCAGCCCGTCGGACCAGCGCCGGCCCGGCATCGTGCGGCCGGTGAATTCGTCGACGATCACGATCTGGCCGTCGTTGATGATGTAGTCGACGTCGCGCTGGTAGAGCACATGCGCGCGCAGGGCCGCGTTCATGTGGTGCATGAGCGCGACGTTGTTGGCGTCGTAGAGCGACTCCTCGGCCTCGAGCAGGCCGGCGTCGCGCATCAGCCCCTCGACCTTCTGGTGGCCGTCCTCGGTGAGAAAGACCTGCTTGTTCTTCTCCTCCGGCCAGTAGTCGCCGGGGCCCTCCTCCTCCTCCTGCGGCTGCAGATGCTTGACCAGCCGATCGACGTGCTGCGAAGTCGCCGGGTCGTCGTCCGTGGGTCCGGAGATGATCAGCGGCGTGCGCGCTTCGTCGATGAGGATAGAGTCGACCTCGTCGATGATCGCGTAGCTGAGCGGGCGCTGGACGCGATCACCCGGCGAGAACGCCATGTTGTCGCGCAGGTAATCGAAGCCGAATTCGTTGTTGGTGCCGTAGGTGATGTCGCAGGCGTAGGCCGCGCGCTTGCCCTGCGGATCCTGACCGGAGTAGATGACGCCCACACTGAGACCGAGGAACCGGTAGAGGCGGCCCATCCACTCGGCGTCACGGCTGGCGAGGTAGTCGTTGACCGTGATGATGTGCACGCCGTCGCCGGGCAGGGCGTTGAGATAGGTCGTGAGCGTGGCGACGAGCGTCTTGCCCTCGCCGGTCTTCATCTCGGCGATCTTGCCCTGGTGCAATACCAGGCCGCCGATCAGCTGCACATCGAAGTGGCGCATCCCCAGAATGCGCTTGCTGGCCTCGCGCACGGTGGCGAAGGCCTCCGCCGAGATGTCGTCGAGGCTGGCGCCCGCCTCGAGGCGCTCGCGAAATTCCTGGGTCTTGGCGACGAGTGCGTCGTCGTCGAGCGCCTCGAAATCGCTCTCGAGCGCGTTCACGGCGTCGACGATACGATGCAGACGCTTGACGACGCGCTGATTGCGGCTGCCGATCAGTTTGGTCAGGAAGTTGCTCATGGACCCTCGTCGTCTCGCACGGTCGAACCGAGGCCCGGCCGGATAAAACGTGCATGATACCGTAGCCAACCGCGTGCTTTCAGTGACGTCGGCTGCGGCCCGCTGCTAGGCTGGCGGTCGTCTCACCGCCCCCGCAGAGTTACGACCATGGGGACGTCCCCGCGTTCGATCCAGTCCCTGCTGCATACCGCCACCCCGGATATCGAGGATCTGCTCGGGCGCGCCCGCTTTCTCGCGCGCATCCGCGCGGCGATGCTCGAGATTCTGCCGCCGGCGGCAGCCGAGCACGTGCGCATCGCGGGCTACGAGCACTATCGGCTGAAACTGCATGTGGGCCACGGCAGCTGGGCCACGCGCCTGCGCTACATGGAACCAGCGATCACACAGGCGATCGCCCAGCGCCTGCGTCTGCACGTCGAGGGCGTGGATGTGCGCGTGCGACCGGACGCCCCGCGGCCGAGGCCCGCGCCCCGGCCGCGGCCGCTGTCGGACACCACCCGCGATCACATCCGGCAGGTGGCCACCCACGTCGACGATTCGCGCCTGGCCGCGGCGCTGACGCGACTGGCTCAGGCCGGCCGCCGGCCCGATTAGGGCGGCGGGCTCCGCGCGGCCGCATTCGAGCGGCGCACGGTGAGAACTGCCTCAGGCCGCGACCACCGGCCGCGCGTTGATGTAGGAGATCGGCGAGTCCTCGACATCCTCGTAGGTCACCTCTTCCCAGGCCCTGGCGTCCTCGAGCAGCGCGCGCAGCAGCTTGTTGTTCAGCGCATGCCCGGACTTGTGGCCGGAATAGCTGCCGATCAGCCCGTGGCCGAGCAGATAGAGATCGCCGATGGCGTCGAGAATCTTGTGACGCACGAACTCGTTGTCGTAACGCAGACCGTCGGCATTGAGCACGCGATAGTCGTCCAGCACGACCGCGTTGTCCATGCTGCCGCCGCGGGCGAGATTGTTCGAGCGCAGGAACTCGATGTCGCGCATGAACCCGAAGGTGCGCGCACGACTGACTTCCTTGACGAAGGAGGTCGTGGAGAAATCGACGGTCGCCGACTGGGTGTCGGCATCGAACGCCGGATGGTCAAAATCGATGCTGAAGCTGACCTTGAAGCCCTCGAACGGATCGAAACGGGCCCATTTGTCGTCTTCGGTGACTTCGACCGAGCGCTTGATGCGAATGAATTTCTTGGGCGCATCCAGCTCCTGGATGCCGGCCGACTGGATCAGGAACACGAACGGTCCCGCGCTGCCGTCCATGATCGGCAGTTCGTCGGAGGACAGCTCGACGATGGCATTGTCGATGCCCAGACCCGCCATCGCGGACAGCAGATGCTCCACCGTCTGCACCCGGGTGCCCCCGTTGACCAAGGTGGTGGCCAGCGTGGTGTCGCCGACCTTGAATGCGTCCCCACGGAACTCGACCATCGGGCAGCAGTCGGTGCGACGGAACACGATACCCTGATCCGCCGTGGCCGGTCGCAGCGTCATGTAGACTTTCTGACCGGTATGCAGACCAACGCCAGTGGCCCGAATGGGGTTCTTCAGCGTGCGTTGTTTGAGCATCGGGTTGTTGTCCTTATGCAGTCTTGAAACGGCTGGCGCGCCGTGTCATAAAGCCGTCATCATCGATGGTCACACTCTATGGACAGGGCCTTAACTTCGCCTTAATCCGCCGCGCTGTCGTTTCCGACTTCCCGGCCCGCGTCTGCGGCACGGAAAGCTCTCTAGAATAGCATAGTGGCCGGCCGGCGACGCAC
>NZ_AYKH01000013.1 GCF_003788635.1 Salinisphaera orenii subsp. orenii MK-B5 | reverse complement strand
GGCTTGGCCGGTCATGATACGAGAAAACAGGAGCCGGCCGCGGCATCGCCGCGGCCGGCCGGCCGGTGGGCAGTGCCCGCAGGAAATCAGCCCTTGAGATCCGAGGCCGAGACCTTGGCGCGCTCTTCCCATTCGCTGCGTTCCTTTTCGATCTTGTCCTCCGGCATCGGGATGAGGCCGATACCCTTGAGGTAGCCGCGATCGCTGATCATCTGATCGGACAGGAACATATCGACGTATTCTTCCATGCCGTCGACCTCTTCGAGGTGCGCGTTCTTGGTATAGAAGAACAGCGAACGCGAAACCGGATACTCACCCGAGGAGATCTGGTCGCGCTTGGCTTCCGCGCCATCGATGGTCGCCGCCTGAACCTTGTCGCGATTCTCCTCGAGGAAGGAGAAACCGAAGATGCCGAAGGCGGCCTTGTTCTGGGCCAGCTTCTGGACGATCAGGTTGTCGTTCTCGCCCGACGGCACGTACTTGCCGTCCTGGCGGATCGTGGTGTAGCCCTCTTCATAGCCGTCGATGTGTTCGGAGCCGTACTCCATGACCAGCTCCTCGAACGCATCGCGCGTACCGGAGGACGTGGGCGGGCCGTAGATCAGAATCTCGCGGTCCGGCAGCGACGAGTCGATGTCGCTCCAGCGGTTGTACGGATTGTCGACCAGCTCGCCGTCCTTGGGCACCTTCGCCGCGACCGCCAGCGTGATCTGCTCGCGCGAGAGATTGATCGAATCGTCCTGCTTGCTCTGGGCGAACACGATACCGTCGGCGCCGATCACGTTCTCGGTGATGTCCTCGACGCCGTTGTCCTGGCACATCTTGAGCTCGGAGGGCTTCATGCGGCGCGAGGCGTTGGTCACGTCAGGCGTATCCTCGCCCACACCCTGGCAGAACAGCTTGAAGCCGCCGCCGGAGCCCGTGGACTCGACCACCGGCGTGCTGTAATCGGTGGTGGCACCGAACTCCTCGGCGACGTAGGACGAGAACGGATAGACCGTCGACGACCCGACGACCCGGATCTGGTCCTGCGCGTGGGCGGCGCCGGCGGCGCCCACCACGGCAGCGGCCGCGACGGCAGCGCGGAGCGACGATTGCACACGTGGTTTCATTCGGTTCTCCCGGTTAATAAGTGGCAGGCCACCCTCGATGACCTGTCGGGATTGTGGCGAGCCGCGATGAAGATCGTATGGCGCTCGGATGACATTTGTATGACACCCCGCCATCATTCGCGGCCGAGCCGATAGAGCGTGGTCGAGCCGCTGATCTCGTTGCCGACCGCCAGCATCGGCGTACCCGGTTCGGGGCTGTCCGCGGCGGCGATGAACACGATGCTTTCCGGGCCGAGATCGCCGGCGGTGCCCGACTCCGGATCGGCGTCGAGATCGCGGTTGTTCACATAGGTGACGAACGCGGGCGCGGTGACGTCGCTGATGTCGTAGACGAGAAAACCGCCCATGCGCTCGAGGCCGATGAAGGCATAGGCGCGATCGTCGATTTCGCCGTAAGCGATCGCCTCCGGCTCCGGGCCCTTGTTGTCCGAACGCGAATCGCCGTCGTTCTCGGTGTTGTCGTTGTTGTACGCATCGCCGTAGCGCTCGCCGGTGATGCGCTCGAAATCGTCGCCCGAGTCGTAGACGAGCTCGGCGCTGTCCGCGCGGCGGATGGAAAACGAGCGCGCCCCATAGGCGTAGAGCGTGTCATAGACCGGCTCGCCCTCGGCCGTCTCGACACCGGTAGCGCCCAGCGTGCTGGTGACCTTCAGGTCACCCAGGGCCTCGTCGGCCTGGAGCGCCTCGGCGTCGGGAAAGGCGTCGGGATCCAGCGCCAGATCCTTGACGTCGACCTCCTCGCTGAAGGCGTCGTAGTCGCGCGCATCGCCTTCGTTGGCGGTCAGCAGATAGCGCTCGCCGTCCTGTTCGAAGGCCGCGATCGTGTCCGGCTGATACATGCCGAGCACGGGGACGGTCCGGACGTCGAAACCGTCGCTGTTGCTGGGGTCGATGCCCTGCCCCTCGACGCTGTGATCCTTGAAGCCCAGCGGACGCACGTCGGTGATCGCGAGCGCTTGCAGATCGATCACGGCGATGGCGTTGTTCTCCTGCAGGCTGGCCCAGGCGCGCGTGCCGTCGGCCGAGACGGCGATGTACTCGGGCTCGAAATCCTGTGCCGGCGTCGCGCCGGGGCCGAAGATGCGCACGCCGGCCGCGCGCAGGGCCTCGGCGTCGTCGTTGAAGCCGCGAAAATCGAGCGTGGTCACAGACGGCATCTGATAGCCGCCGCCCAGGTCGATGACGCTGATCGAGCCCTCCGGGTCGTTGTCGTAGTCGTCGCTCGGCTCGCCCTCGTTGGCGACCAGCACGCGACTGCCGTCCGGGGTGAAGGTCAGCATGTCCGGCAACGCGCCGACCTCGGCCTCGCCCAACTTGCTGTAGTCGGTGCTCGAGTAGAACACGGCCTTGCCGTTGGCCTGGGCGTCGTCGGCCTCGATCGCGACGGCGACCACGCCCTCGGCCACGGCGACGCTGTTGGCCGAATCGCCCTCGGCACTGGCGTCGATGGCCGCGATCTTCATCGGGTTGTCGGGATCGCTGACGTCGAGCACATCGACCGTGCGGGCGTTCGAGTTGACCACATAGAGCCGGCGCTGTTCGGCGTCGTAGCTCACGATCTCGGCCGCGCCTTCGTCGAATACGAACGGGTCGACCTGGTAACGCCCGGCCGGGGTGACGCTCAGCTCGGCCGCGGCGGCGTCGCCATCGTCCGGCGCCACATCGTTGTCGTCATCGTCGTCGCTACAGGCGGCGAGTCCGCATACCGCCAGTACCAGGGCACCGGCCAGAAACCATTCACGCATGGGAGAACCTCGTTGATAGTCGTGTTCGGAATCCGCTCCCGGACAAAAAAGACCCCGGCGTACCGGGGTCATTTGGGGAGCAAAGGGATTGTGGTTTTGGGGGATTGCCTCAGAGCACCTGCTGGAACTGGAGATACAGCGTGTTCTGATCGTCGCCGATGTTCGACGGCGACTGCACCTGACCGCCGGCATCGTTGGTGTAGAGCACGTCACGGCCCATCTCGTAGGTGAGCTGGATCTTGGCGTTGTGCTTGTTGAAGAAGTAGTTCAGACCGGCGGAGTAGCGCTTGTCCATGTCGTCATAGTTCTGGCCGTTGGCATAGAACCCGTCGTCCGGATCCAGCGCCGAAAAGCCGGCGACGAACTCGAGCTTGCTGGGCACGAGCATGTAGCCGCCCTTGACCATGTACGTGGCGAACTGGGCGTCGCCATCCGCGTTGACCAGCCCGGTCGGGCCGCCGATGAAGTCACGGGTCTCGTCGGTGACTTCAGCGTCGTAGAACTGGGCCGCGGCATCCGCCGAGAAATAGCCGGCACGGAAAGCCGCATCCACGCCGTAGGCATTGACGCTGTCGTACTGGCTGGCGACATCGTTGGCGATGAAGTCACCGTTCGCGGGATCGACCGAGAAGCTGTTGTCGATATCGTCGTCGTTGCCCCACGTATAGGCGTTCAGGCCGATGCCGAAGCGCGTCTCGTCGCCGAACGCGCCCTGCGCCTTCTTGAAGCTGCCCAGCGGCGTCCAATCGAGACGACCGACGAGCATGTTGCCGAAGTAGTCGGGGTCGGAGCTCACGCGCGACTCGAAGTCGAGCTTGGAAAGATCCGATTCCAGACCGGCCTGATAGAACCCGAGCTGGCCCTGCACCATGTCGTTGTCATCGAGGGTGTAGCTCACACCGATCTGACGGTCCGGCACGCCGTAGTTATGATCGCCCACGACCGTGCGCTCGACGAACTGCTGGCGCTTCGAGGAGGTCAGCAGCTCGCGCGAGAACGGCGCATTGTGGTTGCCGATCGTGATGCTGCCCATCGGCAGACCGGAGTAGTTGATGAAGGCGTCCTTGACCTCGGGGTCGTCGGACACGCCGCCGAAGTCGACCTGCCAGATGCCGTAGATGTTCTCGGTCAGCGTGCCCTCGATGTAGAAACGCATCCGACGCAGAAAGAAATCGTCGCCGGAATCGTTCTCGCCACCGTCGGCGTCGACCATCAGGTACTGCGGCTGCAGGCGACCGCCGATCTCGAGCGACTTCTCGCCCTCGTCGTAGAGCGTGATGCCCGCGGAGGCGAGCATCGGCATCGCGGTCACGGCCACGGCTGCGACTGCGCCGCCGGCGCGCGTGTAAAAGCGTTTCATGCGTAGGTCTCCCTGGAGTGTGTCTCGGCTTGTCAGCCGCGGGAAACGTTACGCAGTGCGTGTTACCGGTCGGTGTCGCCCATGTGACGATTCGATGACGCTCGCAGATCGGTCACGCCGCGCGCTGCAGCAGCCGGCGCTGCAGCGGAAAATGACAAGTGAACGTCGAGCCCTCGCCCGGCGTGCTGTCGATGTCCAGCTCGCCCTCGTGGTGTTCGAGACAGTGCTTGACGATGGCCAGCCCCAGCCCCGTGCCGCCGTCGCTGGCCTTGCGGCCGGCGTCGACGCGATAGAAACGCTCGGTCAGCCGGGGGATGTGCTGGGCCTCGATGCCGGCGCCGGCATCGTGGACGGAGAAGTGCGCGCCCTGGTCGTCCTGCCACCAGTGGACCGCGATCGGGCCGCCGTCGGGCGTGTAGCGCACGGCGTTGGCGAGCAGGTTCGAGAAGATGCTCTCCAGTTCGTTCGGCCGGCCGAACAGCCCCACCTCGCGGTCGAGATGGAGAGTGATGTCGTGTCGTTCGTCGTCGGCCCGACGGATGTCGTCGGCGAGGTCGTCGATCATCGCCGGCACGTCGATGCGCTCCTGTCGCTGCTGCAGCCCTTCGGCCTCCAGCCGGGCCAGCTTGAGCAGACTCTCGATGATCGAGTTCATGCGGCGCGCCTGCTCGCCCATCTCCGTCACGGGGCTGCGCCACTCGGCCAGCGGGCCGTCGCCCGCGGCCTCCTCCTCCATCATCTCCAGATAGCCGCGCAGCACGGTCAACGGCGTGCGCAGTTCATGCGAGGCGTTGGCGACGAAGTCCCGGCGGGTGGCCTCGAGCCGTTTCTGCTCGCTGACGTCGCGCGCGATCAGCAGACGCTGGTCGTTGCCATAGGGAATCAGGCGCACCAGCACGGTGTCGGTATCGCTGGCCGGCGATGGAATCTCGAGTTCGCCGATCTCCCGTCGCCGCTGCGACAGCGCGGCGGAGAAACGCGGATGACGCAGCAGGTTGGCGATGCGCTGGCCGAGATCCTGCGGCGTGCGCAGGGCCAGCAGCGCACCGGCCGCGCTGTTGAACCAGACGATGCGGCCCTGGGCGTCGAGCACGACCGCACCATCCGGCAGCGCGGCGGTCGAGGCCTGGAACTCGTCGAGGATGCGCTTGAGCCGTTTCTTGCGCTTGCGGTTGCGCTGCTTGAGGCGGTAGAGCTCGGTGTAGATCTCCTGCCAGACCCCGATACCCTCCGACGGCTCGCTCCGATCCGAGAGCAGCCAGCGGTGGAGCTGGTAGGCATAGACGAGATGCATCGCCAGATAGGCACAGACGCCGAGCAGCACGCAGACCAGCATGTGGCCGCTGATCAACCCCGCGACGGCCCCTGCAGCCAGTACGGCGAGCATGAGCACGACTTCGCGACGCCAGGTCCGGCGCATGGCCTGCGAGGGCATGCTCATGGTCAGATGCTAGACGCCTTTGCTGGAGAAACGATAGCCGCTGCCGCGCACCGTCTGGATGAAGTGATCGAAACCGTAGGGCGCAAGCGCCTTGCGCAGCCGCCGGATGTGCACGTCGACCGTACGCTCCTCGACGAACACGTTCTGGCCCCAGACCCGGTCGAGCATCTGCTCGCGCGAATAGACCCGCTCGGGATGACTCATGAAGAACCGCAGCAGCCGGTACTCGGTCGGCCCGAGCTTGACCGGGCGGTCGCCGGCGGCGACGCGCTGGCTGGCCGCGTCCAGGGTCAGGCCCTCCAGCTCCAGCGTCTCGTCGCGGCCGCCGGGCAGGCTGCGTCGCAGCACTGCGCGCACGCGCGCGACCAGTTCGGATGACGAGAACGGCTTGGTGACATAGTCGTCGGCGCCGAGGTTCAGGCCGCGCACGCGATCGTCCTCGTCGACGCGGGCGGTGACCATGATGATCGAGACATCGGCGGTGAGCTCGTCGCGGCGCAGCTCGCGCGCGAGCTCGGCCCCGGAGACGCCCGGCAGCATCCAGTCCATGAGGATCAGATCCGGTCGGCGCTCGGCCATGGCCAGGCGCGCACTCTGCGCGTCCTCGGCCTCGGCGACCGAGAAATCCGCCCGTTCCAGCGCAAAGCGGATCATGTCGCGGATCGGCGCCTCGTCCTCGACGATTAGAACATGCTTGTCATCCATGACACTGCGTTTCATGCGGTTTGTGACGCGACAACGCTATGCAACGGATATTACCGCAATATGACGGTTTCGCTTCAGCGCTGCCCTGCTCAGCCCGATGGCGGCGCCTCGGCCAGTCCGGCCTCGACGATCTCGCGCGTGTTGTCCGAGTGCACGCCCTCGCCCACGCGCGCCAGCGCGGCCCGCATCGCCGACGCCTCCGGCTCGGCGTGGCGCCGCCACGGCGTGAGCAGGCCGGCCAGCGCGGCTGCCAGCTGCGGATTGAGCGCATCCAGACGCACGACCTGATCGGCGATCAGCGTGTAACCGCCCGAATCCGCGCGATGGAAACCGGCGGGATTGCCGCGGGCGAAGCCCCCGAGCAGCGCACGGACCCGGTTCGGGTTGGTGAAATCGAAGCGCGCGTCGTCGAGCAGCGCGGTGACCTGCTCGACGCTGTCCGCGCGCCGCGTGCCGGCCTGCAGCCGCAGCCACTTGTCCATCACCAGCGGATAGTCCGCCCAGCGTTCGGCGAACTCCGCCAGCGCGGTATCGCGGGCCTCGCCCGGCAGATCGCGAAGGGCTTCGAGCGCGGCCATGCGGTCGGTCATGTTGTCGGCGGTGCGCGAGAGCTCGAGCGCGCATTCGCGCAGCCCCGGCGCGTCCACCGCCGCGAGATAGTCCAGGGCGAGACGGAACACCCGCCGCCGGCCGGCCTCCTCGACGTCGAAGACATAAGCCTGCAGCGCGGCGTGATCGGCCCGCAGCGCCTCGAATTCCTCGAGAAAACGCGTGGCGATGGCCTGCTTGAGATGGTCGCGCGCCGCACACACGGCGTGGATGTCGATGGCGTCGAACTCCTCGCCGATACGGGCCACGCTCGGCAGCGTGAGCATCGCCGCCAGCAGGGCGCGATCCGCCGGCGGGTTCGACAGCAGATGCGCGATCGCCTCGAACAGCCGCTCGGAGGGCTCGGGCAGCGCTTCACCACCCGAGCGGGCCGCGACCCCGGCGACCAGCGTCTTGAGAAACAGCGACTGCGCGGCATCCCAGCGGCAGACCGGATCGCTGTCGTGGGCCATCAGCCGGGCCAGCGCGGCGTCGTCGGGCGCGTGATCCAGGCGCACGGGCGCGGTGAAGCCCCGCAGCGCGGATACGGTCGGCTCGCCGGCGAGGCCGTCGAAGCACCACTCGGCCTGCGCCGTGTCGAGCCGCAGCACCTCAGGCTCGCGGACCATGCGTCCGGCTTCGTCGAACAACGCGACGGATACCGGAATATCGAAGGCCGCCTTGTCCGGCTGACCGGGCGTGGCCGGCGTGCTCTGCGTCAGCGTGAGCGCCAGCGCGCCTTCGCGGTAGTCCGTCTGCACGCCAACGCGCGGCGTGCCCGCCTGGGCATACCAGCGCCGGAACTGGGCCAGGTCCAGACCGGTGGACTCCTCGATGGCGACCACGAAGTCCTCGATGGTCACCGCCTGGCCGTCGTGCTTGGCGAGATAGTGACGCACGCCGGCGATGAAGGCATCGCGACCCGCCATCGCCTCCATCATGCGGATCAGCTCGGCGCCCTTGTGATACACCGTGATGGTGTAGAAGTTGTTCATCTCCACGTACGACTCCGGGCGCACGGGATGGGCGCGCGGACCGGCGTCCTCGGGGAACTGGACCTCGCGGATCGCGCGCACCTGCTCGATGCGGGTCACGCCCGGCGAGCCCTGATCGATGGCGAACTGATGCTCGCGGTGAACGGTCAGCCCCTCCTTGAGGGAGAGCTGGAACCAGTCGCGGCAGGTCACGCGGTTGCCGGTGTAGTTATGGAAGTATTCGTGGGCGACGACATCGCGCACCAGGGCGAAGTCGTCGTCGGTGGCCGTCTCCGGGGCGGCGAAGATGCAGGCGGTGTTGAACACGTTGAGGCTCTTGTTCTCCATCGCCCCCATGTTGAAGCTGCCCACCGCCACGATCGCGTAGCTGTCCAGGTCGTATTCGAGGCCGTAGGTGGCCTCGTCCCAGACCATCGCCTGCTTGAGCGAGGCCATGGCGTGGGCGCACTGGTCCTCGTTGCCGTGCTCGGTGTACAGCCGCAGGTCGATCGTCCGGCCCGAGGGCGTCGTGTGGCTGTCGCGCAGCACGCCCAGGTCACCGGCAACCAGCGCGAACAGGTAACAGGGTTTGACGAACGGATCCTCGAAGACCGCGTAGTGCCGGCCCGCACCGGCGCTGCCGGTCTCCACACAGTCACCGTTGGACAGCAGCACCGGATGCGCCTGCGCGTCGGCGGTGATGCGCGTGACGTAGCGCGACATCACGTCCGGCCGGTCGGGGAAATAGGTGATGCGCGAGAAGCCGGTCGCCTCGCACTGGGTGCAGAGGATGTCGCCGGAGCGATACAGCCCCTCCAGCGAGAGGTTGTGCTCCGGATCGATGCGCGTCTCGACGGTCAGCGTGAACGCCTCCGGCGGGCCGTGCAGCACCAGCGCGCTGTCACCGCAGGTGTATTCGCTCTCGCCCAGACGCCGGCCGTCGATCGCCACCGAGACCAGCGTCATGTCGCGCCCGTCCAGTCGCCAGTCTTCGGCGGCCGGCCCTTCCGGATTGCGGCGCACCGAATGCGTGGCGCGAACATGCGTCTGCGCGCTGCCGATATCGAAATCCAGCTCCACGTCGTCGATCAGCCACGCCGGCGGCTGGTAGTCGGCGCGGTACTTGCGCTGCGGATTGCCCGTCATGGCCTGATGTCCTGTGTGTCGCGGCGCGTTCAGCGCCGCTGGAGAATGACGCTGCCGGCCGAGTAGCCGGCGCCGAAGCCGCAGAGCACGCCGACATCGCCGCGCTCCAGATCGCCCGAATACTTGTGGAACACGATCACTGGCGAGGCCGAACTGGTATTGGCGTACTCGGCGAGCACCGAGGGCATTTCCGCCTCTTCCGCCGGCCGGCCAAGCACCCGCTTGCAGATCAGCGTGTTCATGTTGATGTTGGCCTGATGCAGCCACAGGCGTTTCAGCGCGTCCGCGCCCAGGTCATGCTCGCCCAGATGGTTGACGATCAGTTCGGCGACCATCGGGCCGACGTCCTTGAACACCCGCCGCCCGTTCTGCACGAACAGCCGGTCGGCCTCGCTGCGCGGCTCGGTCTCGGCGCGGTTGAGAAAGCCGAAGTTGTTGCGGATGTTGTTGGAGAACTGCGTGATCAGCCGCGTGCCCAGCACGTCGAAGCCGCGCCCGGCCGCCACCTCGTCGCGGTGCTCGAGCAGCGCGGCCGTGCAGACGTCGCCGAAGATGAAGTGGCTGTCGCGGTCACGGAAGTTCAGATGCGCCGAGCAGATCTCGGGATTGACCACCAGCACGCGGCGGGCGCTGCCGCTGTCGATCATGTTCGCGCCGGTCTGGATGCCGAAGGCGGCCGAGGCGCAGGCAACGTTCAAGTCGAAGCCGAAGCGACCGCCGCCCAGATAGTGCTGCACTTCCACGGCCAGCGCCGGATAGGGCCGCGGCAGGTTGGAACAGGCCACCAGCACGGCGTCGATGTCGGCGGCCTCGCAGTCCACCTGGGCCAGGCACTGGCCGATCGCCTCCAGCGCCATTTCGCACTGGATCGACGGCTCGTCGTTGGTCCGGGTGCGGATGCGCGGATGCATGACGTCCGGATCGAGAATACCCGCCTTGTCCACGACATAGCGGCTCTTGATGCCGGAGGCCTTGTAGATGAAGTCGGCGTCGGAGGTCGACAGGGCGTCGAGTTCGCCCGCGGCGATGGCGTCCGCGTGCGCCGCGTTGTATTTCTCGACGTAGGCGTTGTAGGCCTCGACGAGCTCCTCGTTGGAGATCGCCTCGGGCGGCGTGTACAGCCCGGAGGCGGACAGGACGACATTACTCACCGTGTTTCCCCTTGCTTTGGCGACGACGCGAAACGCATCGCCGGCATTCTCTCGCGCAGGCGCGGGCGCCACAACCGCGCGCCGCGCAGGCCGCGGCCCAGCGCGATTCAGGCGTCGGTGGCCAGCCCGCTCTCGCGCAGCGCGCGCGTGACGAACGGTCGCAGCGAACGCTCGTGGCGCACCGACAGATGCGAGCCGTGATACCAGTGCATCGTCGGCCGGTCCCAGTGCGTCCACAGACGCAGCGGCTGCGCCGGCGGCACGAGCTGGTCCGCGCTGGCCGCGAACAGATAGCGTCGCTGCCACGGCACCGCGGCCGTCAGCGCCAGCGGCGAGACCGGCGCCAGCAGCTCCGACAGCCGCGCCTGCGTGATCCCCTGGGCCTCGATGAAGCGCAGATGCAACCCCGGCATGTGGTGCCACAGCGCCGCGGGGATATCGCTCAGCGGAATACCGGCGATCACGCAGGCCAGCGTCGGCTCGAAGGCCGCCAGCAGCGCGGCGTTATAGCCGCCCAGGCTGTAGCCGAGAACGCCGATGGGCGTGTCCTCGCCCTGCTGCGCGCGCACCCAGGCGATGCAGCGGCGCAGGTCCCATAGCGCCTGCGACTGCGCGTGCAGCAGATCCACGAGCGGGCCGTCCAGATAGAGCCCGCCGGTCAGGCGGGTCGAGGTCCGCGCCCCGTGCAGCGGCAGCGTCGGCATGATCAGGTTCAGGCCCAGCCGGTGATGCAGATGCGCGACGTCGAACAGCGGCAGATCGAGCCAGTCCAGCCCCATGCGATAGCCGTGCACGCACACGACCCACGGCCGCGGCGCGCCCGGATGCCGCAGCACGCGGGCGCGCATCGTGCGGTTGGCCGCATGCCCGTGCCAGCGCGCCCCGCCCGGCAGCGCCGGATGCGGCCGGAAGGCACTGTCGAAGGTCAGCCACTCGAAGGCCAGCCGCCCGCCACGTGCACTCTGCAGATCGAAATGTCGCGGCGCAGGCGGCGGCCGGTGCAGCGTCTGCGGCTGCGCCCGCCAGCCGTGCCTGCGTGCGGCCGTCTCCGCGGCCTCGATCTCGACGTGGTCGCGGGCCACCATGCGGCCGCGCGGGATGCGCGCACTGTTCATGAACCAGCCCAGCAGAGCCTCGTCGGTGGCCGCCTTGCGGGCCAGTGTCGCCGACACGACCGGCATCGGCACGGCACGCGGCACCGGATTCTGGAACAGTGCCGCGAGGCCCGCGACCAGAAACGCGGCGACACCGCCGGCGACCAGCAGCAGCGCGGCGGCCCCGCCGAACGTCGGCCACAGGAATAACGCCAGCGGCAGACTGATCACCGCCGCGAGCGCCAGGTAGCGGCTGATCTGACGATCGCCGGGCCAGAGCAGCAAGGCACCGCCGGCGGCGGTGAGGATCGCCCCCGGCAGGGTCGCGATAAGCCCGGCGAGCGGGCCCGCAGACCAGCCGAGGTTGAGCCACAGGATGCCGACCGCCAGCGGCAGCAGCGCCGCGAGAAACCAGCGCGGCTGTCGCCGCATGCGCTGGTCGTCCGGGTCGGCCACGCTAGCGGGTCGCCACCACGAACACGAGCAGCCCGATCAAGGCCAGCACGAGCGCGGCCTGGCCCTGCGGCCAGCGACGGTGACGCTTCTGCAGCAGCCAGGTCGCCACGGCCGCCACCGCGGTGAACGCGGTCAGCACGAGCGTCAGGCGCACGGTTTCGGCCAGGCCGCCGCCCGCGTCGGCCACGAGCTCGGGATACGGCAGCATCATCAGGCAGACCACGGCATAGAGCAGTGCCAGCACCGCGCTGCTGCCCAGCACGAGCCAGTTCAGAAACGACAGGATCTTCAGAACGTCACCTCGGATTCGCCACGCGCGCCGTGTCTTGCGTGGCATAGTACGCCGCGTTCCCCTGCGAGGTCGATGCATGAATCAGGCAGAGCACGCCCCCCGCGTCGTGTTCGCGCACGGCAAGGAAAGCGGCCCCTGGGGCAGCAAGATCCGCCACCTGGCGGCGATCGCCGAGGCCGCGGGCTGTGCCGTCGACAGCCCCGACTACAGCGCGATGATGGATCCGCTCGAGCGCCTGCGTCATCTGGAGACGCTCGCGCCCGCGGGTACGCCGCTGCTGCTCGTGGGCTCCAGCATGGGCGGCTATGTCTCGGCGATGGCCTGCGCGGCCCTGCGGCCGGCGGCGCTGCTGCTGATGGCGCCGGCGCTGTATCTGGACGGCTACCCCGGCGAGCCGCGCGACTGCCCGGCGGACACGGTCGTGGTCCACGGCTGGCACGACGACATCGTGCCGCTGTCCGCCAGCCTGAATTTCGCCCGTGCCCGCAGCGCGGCGCTGCACATCGTGGACGACGGCCATCGTCTGGCCGATTCGCTCGACCTTATCGGTGCGCTGTTCCAGCGCCAGCTCGAGCGCGCGCTCGGTCACCGCTGACCACCGCGGCCTGGGCCCGGATGCGCTCGCGAGCGGTATGGACGCGAGCCGCCTCGACGCAGTCGCGGATCAGGCGCGGGCCGCGATAGATCAGCCCGGTGTAGAGCTGGAGCGCGCGCGCCCCGGCCGCGAGCTTGGCCTCGGCGTCGCGGGCACTCTGGATGCCACCGACGCCGATGATGGGGATGTCGTCGCCGAGCCGCCGGTGAAGCGCGGCGATCAACTCGGTGGCCCGCTCGCGCAGCGGCACCCCGCTGACCCCGCCGGCCTGATCGCGCCAGCGCGGCGGCAGGCCGTCCCGGGCGGTGGTCGTGTTGGTCGCGATCACCGCGTCGATGCCGTGATGACGCACCCGCTCGGCGAGCGCATCGAGTGCGGCCGCATCCAGATCCGGCGCCACCTTGATCGCCAGCGGCAGTCGCCGGCCGTGCTCGGCGGCGAGGCTGTCACGCTCGGCCACCAGCGCCGCGAGCAGCGCATCCAGCCCGGCGCCGCCCTGCATGTCGCGCAGCCCGGCGGTGTTGGGCGACGACACGTTGATCGTGACGTAGGAGGCGACCTCGTGGACCGCGCGCAGGCCGGCCCGGTAGTCGTCGATCGCGCGCTCCGGCGGCGTGGCCGCGTTGCGGCCGATGTTCACGCCCAGCACGCCGTCGTAGTTCGCCGCCCGGATACGCGCGACCAGCGCCTCGACGCCCGCGTTGTTGAAGCCGAAGCGGTTGAGCAGGCCGCGCTGCTCGGTCAGACGGAACAGCCGCGGCCGTTCGTTGCCGGCCTGGGCGACCGGGGTGACCGTCCCCACCTCGACGAACCCGAAACCGAGCGCGGCGAGGCCGTCGATGCAGGTGCCGTCCTTGTCCAGGCCGGCGGCGAGGCCGATCGGATTCGGCAGCCGCAGCCCCATGACCTCGACCGGCGCCTCGGGCACGCGATCACCGAAGCAGCGACGCGCGACCGCCCGGCCGCGGGCCAGCGCCGTCAGCGTGAGATGGTGGGCGCGCTCGGGTTCGAGGTTGAACAGTGCGGGGCGAAGCAGCGCGTACATTCGGCCTCTCCTGCGGATGCGGTGGTCGTGGCGTGCGAAGTTCCGGGCCGGCGGCGCGCGGCCCGCCCAAAGCCGGCGCCGGGTCTGCGATAATGCCCGCCATGACGGTCTCCGCAGCCCCGAATTCCATCCGACGCACGCCCGGCGCCCGCGTCTCGGTGGCGCCGATGATGGCCTGGACCACACCGGCCCAGCGCTACTTCATGCGGCGCATCACGCGCGATGCCCTACTCTACACCGAGATGGTCACCACGGGTGCGCTCATTCACGGCGATACCGCTCGCCTGCTGGCCTTCAACGCCGACGAACATCCCGTGGCCCTGCAGCTCGGCGGCAGCGAGCCCGGCGACATGGCCCACTGCGCGGCGCTGGCCGAGGCCGCCGGCTATGACGAAGTCAACATCAACGTCGGCTGCCCGAGCGACCGCGTGCAGAACGGCGCCTTCGGCGCCTGTCTGATGGCCGAGCCGGCCCGCGTGGCCGACTGCGTGGCGGCGATGAAGGCCCGGGTGACGATCCCGGTCACGGTCAAGACCCGGATCGGCATCGATAACCAGGACAGTTACGCCTTTCTGCAGACCTTCGCCGCGGCCGTGCGCGCCGCGGGCGCGGATCACCTGACCGTGCATGCGCGCAAGGCGTGGCTGTCCGGCCTGAGCCCGAAGGAAAACCGCGAGGTGCCGCCGCTGGACTACGCCCGCGTCCATCGCCTGGCGGCGGAATTCGCGGGTTGGCCGGTCGGCCTGAACGGCGGCGTGACCACGCTGGAGTCCGCGGCCGCGCAGCTCGAACACGTCGACAGCGTGATGATCGGCCGCGAGGCCTACCGCAACCCCTACGTCATGGCCGACGTCGATCGACGATTGTTCGGCCATGACGCAACCGGGCCGACGCGGGCGGAGATCGTGGCCGGCATGCGCGACTACATCGGCCGTCACCTGGCCGCCGGTGGCGCCCTGAAGGACGTCACCCGGCACATGCTGGGGTTGTATCATGGCTGCCCGGGCGGCCGGGCCTGGCGGCGCGTGCTGTCCGAGGAGGGGCACCGCCCCGAAGCCGACCTGTCCGTCGTCGACCGCGCGCTGGCGCGGGTCGAACCCGAATTCGAAGAGGCCCCCGCCTGATGCACCACCGACTCCGCCCGCTCGCCCTGATTCTATTCGCCGCCGTCACCGTCGCCGCCCCGTCGGCTGTGCTGGCCGACGACACCGCGTCCCCGTCCGAGAACAAGGAAGACCCCATGGTTGTCATGCACACCAATCGCGGCGACATCGAGATCGCCGTTCACGAAGACAAGGCCCCGGTCACCGCCGCGAATTTCCTCAAGTACGTTCGCGACGGCTTCTACGACGGCACCATCTTCCATCGCGTGATCCCCGGCTTCGTGATCCAGGGCGGCGGTTTTACCAAGGACTATGACCGCAAGAAGACCCGCGACCCGATCGAGAACGAATCCGACAACGGTCTGGACAACGACCGCGCCACCCTGTCGATGGCGCGCACCAACGATCCGGCCTCCGCCACCTCGCAGTTCTTCATCAACCTGTCGGACAACGCGCCGCTGAACGCGGGCCGCGACCGGGCCGGCTACGCCGTGTTCGCGGAGGTGACCTCGGGCATGGAGGTGGTCGACGAGATCGCGGACGTGCCGACCGGCTCGGCCGGGCCGTTCCGGCAGGACGCACCGCAGCAGCCGGTCGTCATCGAATCCGCCGAGATCGTCGCCGACTGACAGGACGGCGTGGCCACGCACTTCATCGCCGACCTGCATCTGCAGGGCGACGACGACGTCAACGCGCATCGGCTCGCCGCCTATCTGGCCGGGCCGGCGCGGGCCGCGGACGCCCTCTACGTCCTCGGCGATCTGTTCGACGTCTGGATCGGTGACGACGGCTCCCTGCCCCGCCATCGCGCCACCCTCGCCGCCTTTGCCGAGCTGACCGCCGCCGGCGTGCCGGCCGCCTTCATGCGCGGCAACCGCGACTTCGCCGTCGGCGCGGCCTTTGCCGAGGCCACCGGCCTGCGCATCCTCGACGACCCCACCGTCGTCGATCTCTATGGCACCCCGACGCTGCTCACCCACGGCGACGGCCTGTGCACCGACGACCACGCGCATCAGGCATTCCGGGCGAAATACAACGATCCCGCCTGGCGGGCGCGGATGCTGCGAATCCCACTCTGGCTGCGGCGCCTGATCGCAGTGCGGGCCCGGCGGCGCAGCGCCGCGGGCAAGGCCCGCAAGGCGGCCCGCATCATGGACGTCAACGCCGATGCCGTGGTCGAGGCGATGCGCCGCCGCAGGGTCGCACGCCTGATCCACGGCCACACGCATCGGCCGGCCTCGCACCACGTCGATCTGGACGGCGATGCCGGAGCGCGCCACGTGATCGCCGACTGGCGCGCGGATCAGGCGGAGGTGCTGACAGTCGATGCGCGCGGTGTCCACCGGCATTCGCTGCTCGATGCCGAGCACGCCCGGCGCCCGGCCGACGCCAGGGGCTGACGCGGAGGCGGCACATCGGCCCACACGAGGCCCGCAGCCGAAATCGACAGACGTGCAAGCGTCCGGGACGCTTGCCCCGAGCGGACTTGATTGTGGTGGATCGGCGCAACCGACCCGCGCCGCGAATCCGCCCCAACGGATACGACCGCGGCTGGCCCGAACTCCCGATCCCGCTCGAACCGCACTGGATTCGAGTGACAGTCGGCGCGGCCTGGTCCGCTCCGGCCGCTGACCGGCAAAAGCATGAGCGCGACGGTCATCATGGCCGCCCGATGAGCCATGCACTTCGGCGATACGGGCATCGACCATTGGACGGCTCCGATGTCGCGCAATCCGGCGCAAAAGACCGCCACGGCGGCCGTCGACTTTTATTACGCCGGGGCCCATCCATCATCGCTGTGTCTGCTTCTGATCAAGACACTATCCAAGATGACAGCAAGCCTCGGTTTACAATCGAAGGGACTGGAAGCCCTTTAAAACGGGCATCAAAGGACCTTGCCGTCTCCCTCGATGCGTCAGCCGCGATGCCCATACCCATCCCCGTCGTATCGGGTCGATCCGGGTTAATTGTTAACTCTTCCGACACTCAAAAGCATACGTCCGAAAGCCTATTGCTTTCTACAAAAACACGGCGTTAAATAAGCGCGCTACCAAAGGGTCGGCGCATGTCGTGCCGGCGATTCCGTGGCAACGAGGGGACATCTATGAAAGGCAAGTTCAGTTCACTGGCCGCAGCCGTGGCCGGGGGCGTGTTTCTGGCAACCGCGGGCGGCGCTTCGGCCGCGCCGATCACCGGCGATGCGCTGATGCAGCAGTTCAATCTGATCGTACTGGGCGATCTGGATTCGACCTCCGAGGTCGAGGGTCGCACCTATGTCGGTGGCAATCTCGGCGGTTCCTCGTCGACCTACTACACCCGCGGCAGCCAGGCACCGGCCTCGAGCTACGACGCGGTCACCGTGGGCGGCAACATCACCGGCGGCTACAAGAACATCAACGGCGGCGGCAATGTCGCGGTCGGCGGCAACGTCGAGAACATGAATCTGAACGGCGGCAGTGCGCGCATCGGCGGCACGGTCACCGGCAACGTCAACGGGTCGAAGCAAACGGGTGCCACGGTCACGATTCCCAGCTTCGGAACCGTGTTCCAGGACTATTCCGGTTCGCTCAACAGCCAGACCAGCAACAGCACGTTCACTCAGAACAGCCAGGGCGTGCGCTTCGCTGGCGGCGGCGCCGATCTATCCGTGTTCTCCATCGGCGCCGACCTGCTCTCGAGCAGCCGCGAGATCGGCTTCTCGCTCGGCACCGACGACCACATCCTGATCAACGTCGACGGGTCGTCGCTGGCCAGTGGCAGCATCCTGTCGCTCTCGGCCAACTTCCTTGCGCCGACGTCGACCATCGCCTCGAACGTGATCTGGAACTTCGGCGACATCGGCGCGATCGATTTCGGCACCGAATTCTGGGGCTCCATACTTGCCCCTGACGCCCAGCTGACCAACCGCAACAGCCTCAACGGCAGCGTCGTCGCCGCCGGCTTCACGCAGCGCGGCGAAGTACATCAGCCGGTGCTCGACGGCGACTTCCCGTCGCCAGTACCGAACGATCCGCCGCGCGCGATCTCCGAACCCGCGATCTGGCCGTTGTCCGCCCTGGCAATGGCCGCCATCGCCGTCGTCGGTTTCCGTCGTCGGCGCGATGATTCGGCCGCAGGTGCGGTGCAGGCCTGATCACGGCCCGCACCGTCATCGGATAGCGCCCCGGCGCATCGCGCCGGGGTCCTGTCCTTGAGCTTGGGCCTCAGCACTTCATTCGAACGCTGCGTTGGCGATCGCACATCGTGCGCGTCAAGGCGCGAGTCGCGGGTCGTGGCACGTCACGATCAAGACGTGCAATGCCGCAGCGCGCCCATGGTTGTTTCTTGCGCAGCCCAAACCTTCGAGACAAGTGTCGTTGTGTGGCAATCCAGCGTTGCCGCATGCTGACGCAGAATGATCGCGCGGCGCGCACGACGCCTCGTCTTGCGCCCATAGTCGATTTTTTGGAAGCGTTTGGCTCGGGGCTCTGAGGTATTAATAGGCTCTGGGCGATCGCCACCACGCTAGGCGAGCCCGGTAGTCGGCCTGTGGCGCCGACCGCCCCGTTCCTTCCCGATCTACTGCTGACACCGCTACGGCGCAGTGCGTCACGCGGGCCAGACCGGGGCGCGAGCCGTTGTCGATCTCACCGCGTCCCCCCGGATCAACGGCGCTCGCGCTCGGCGAGCCAGTCCAGCTCCGGTTCCGAAAACCGCGCCTCGCGGCGCGCGGGAAAATTGTAGGGCCCGGGCGGGCCGCCGTTCATGTATTCGTCGAGCAGACGGGTGAAGGTGGTATCCGGGCCCAGGCCGCGCGGCTCGGCGCAGTGGCGGAACCAGCGCGTGCCGATCTCCACGTGCGGCACTTCCTCTTCGAGGATGATCTCGAAGATCGCCACCGTCTCGTCGTCGCCCGCCTGGCGCAGCTTTTCGATCATGCCGGGCGTGACGTCCAGTCCGCGCGCCTCGAGCACGCGTGGCACCAGGGCCATACGGATCATGACGTCATGTGCGGTCTTGACCGCCATCTCCCAGAGGCCGTTGTGGGCATCGAAATCGCCGTAGGCGAAGCCGTGATCGGCCAGACGCGCGTGGAGCAGTTCGAAGTGGCGGGCCTCGTCGGCGGCCACCCGCAGCCAGTCGGCGTAGAAGTCCTCGGGCATGCCGCGAAAGCGGTAGGCGGCATCCAGTCCCAGGTTGATGGCGTTGAACTCGATATGGGCGATGGCGTGGATGAGTGCCGCCCGGCCTTCCGGGCTGCCGAGCCCGCGTTTGGACAGCTTCGCCGGATGCACGAGCGCGGGGCGCTCCGGCCGGCCGGGCACTGGGACATCCACGGGCGTGCCGCCGGCCGCGGCCAGCGGCGCACTGTCGGCGGCGTGCAGCGCGCGTGCCGCCGCGCACTTGGCCGCCGGATCGCGGGTCATCAACGCCGCGTGAACGTCGTCCGGGTGCATCAGGCCAGCCCCGGCTCGAGGTCGGCGATGATGTCCTCGACGTTCTCCAGCCCCACGGCGACGCGCACCACGCCGTCGGTGATGCCCGCCCGCGCGCGCTCCTCGGCGGAGATGCGGGCGTGGGTGGTGCTCGCCGGGTGCACGATGGTGGTTCGCGTGTCGCCCAGATTGGCGGTGATCGAGATCATGTTCGTCGCATTGATCAGCCGGAAGGCGGCCTCGCGCCCGCCCGCCAGGCGCAGCGAGAGAATGCCGCCGAAGCCGCCGGGCTGCTGGCGCGCGGCAAGTTCGTGCTGCGGATGCGACGCCAGCCCGGGGTAGTAGACGTGCTCGACCGCCGGCTGGTCGGCCAGCCATTCCGCCACTCGCTGGCCGGCCGCGCTGTGCGCGCGCATGCGCACTTCCAGCGTCTCCAGCGCCTTGTGGAATATCCACGCGTTGAACGGGCTCATGGTGGGCCCGCAGGTGCGCAGGAAACGGAACACCCGGTCGCCGACGATGTCCGCGTCGCCGATAACCGCACCGCCGAGCGCCCGCCCCTGGCCGTCGAGGAACTTGGTCGCCGAATGGACGACCACGTGGGCACCGAAATCCAGCGGCCGCTGCAGCGCGGGCGTGCAGAAGCAGTTGTCGACCACCAGCAACGCGTCGTTGTCATTAGCCAGGTCGGCCAGCGCCCCCATGTCGACGACCTCGGTCAGCGGGTTCGAGGGCGTCTCCACGAACAGCATGCGCGTGGCCGGGGTGATCGCCGCCCGCCAGGCGTCGAGATCGTCCGGCGCGACATAGCTGGTCGTGATGCCAAGCTTGCCGAGATAGTTGTTGAACAGGCCGATGGTGGAGCCGAACAGCGTGTGCGCGGCCACGATATGGTCGCCGGATTCCAGCGTGGCCAGACAGGTCGCCAGAATCGCCGACATGCCCGATGCGGTGGCCACGCAGCACTCGCCGCCCTCCATGGCCGCCAGACGCTTCGAGAACGCATCGACCGTGGGGTTGGTGAAGCGTGAATAAATGTTGCCGGGCGCCTCGCCGGCAAAGCGCGCCGCGGCCTCGTCGGCGGACTCGAATACGAAGCTGGACGTCATGTAGATGGCGCCGCTGTGCTCGCCTTCGGGCGTACGGTGCGTCCCGGCGCGTACGCCGCGGGTGGCGGTTCCCCAGTCGGGGTCGAAATCGTCGCTCATGGCTGTCTCCTGGCTGGGTCCGGGCACAAAAAAACCCGCTGTCGCGCATGCGAAAGCAGGCCTGCCACCCTCGACCCGTTTAGCGGAATTTCAGGCCGGTTCACGCTGTGCGTGCCGTGGTCCGGCCCTGGGGCGCCCGCAAGCTGTTTCAAATCGGCGCGCGGGGCAGTATGCAGCGGCCGCGCGAGGCGATCAACCGCTCCGCACGGCCCGGCATACCGCATCTACTCGGCGTTGTGCAGTTCGAGCACCGCATTGTCCTGATTGCGCCGCTCCTCTCGCTTGGCATCGGCACGGAAGAGCTCGAGCTGCTCGAGATAGTCGGCGCTGACGTCTGCGGTGATGTACTGGCCCGAGAACACCGAGTCCTCGAACGCGGTCAGTTCGGCGTTGCCGGCGCTGACCGCGCGCTCGAGGTCGGCCATGTCCTGATAGATGAGCTTGTCGGCGCCGATGACCTGGGCGACCTCTTCCTCGGTATGGCCGTGGGCCACGAGCTCGGTCGCGCTGGGCATGTCGATGCCGTACACGTTGGGATAGCGCACCGGCGGCGCGGCCGAGGCGAAATAGACCTTGCGCGCCCCGGCCTCGCGCGCCATCTCGATGATCTGGCGCGAGGTCGTGCCGCGCACGATCGAGTCGTCGACCAGCAGTACGTTCTTGTCGGCGAACTCCAGATCGATGGGATTGAGTTTCTGGCGCACGGACTTCGCCCGCTGCTGCTGGCCGGGCATGATGAAGGTGCGGCCGATGTAGCGGTTCTTGATGAAGCCCTCGCGGTACTTCACGTCGAGCTGGCTGGCCAGTTCGACCGCCGCCGTGCGGCTGGTCGACGGGATCGGGATGACGACATCGATGTCGTGATCGGGCCAGTCGCGGCGGATCTTGTCCGCCAGATACGTGCCCATGCGCAGGCGCGCCTTGTAGACGTAGACGTCGTCGATGACCGAGTCCGGGCGCGAGAGATAGACATACTCGAAGATGCACGGCGCGTAGCTGGGCTGGTCGGCGCACTGCTGGACGTGGATCTGGCCGTCCAGGGTGATGACCACGCACTCGCCCGGGTTGATGTCGTCGATGATCTCGTAGCCCAGCGCGTCCAGCGCCACCGACTCGGAGGCGATCATGTAGTCGGTGCCGGCTTCGGTCTCGCGCTTGCCGTAGACCACCGGGCGGATGCCGTGCGGGTCACGAAAGCCCACCAGCCCGTAGCCGGTGATCAGCGCGGTCGCCGCATAACCGCCGCTGCAGCGGCGATGCAGGCCGGTCACTGCGCGGAAGATATCGCCTGGCGAGAGTTGCAGCGCCTCCGTGCGCATGAGTTCGTGGGCGAACACGTTGAGCAGGATCTCCGAATCCGAGTCGGTGTTCAGATGCCGGCGGTCGGTCCGGAACAGGTCTTCGGCGAGCTGTTCGGCGTTGGTGAGATTGCCGTTGTGCGACAGGCAGATCCCGTAGGGCGTGTTGACGTAGAACGGCTGCGCCTCGGCGCTGCTCTCCACGCCCGCGGTGGGATAGCGCACGTGCCCCACCCCGGCGTTGCCCTGCAGCCGCAGCATGTGGTCCGTCCGGAACACGTCGCGCACCAGACCGTTGTCCTTGCGCAGGAACAGCCGACCCTCGTGCGTCGTGACGATGCCGGCGGCGTCCTGCCCGCGGTGCTGAAGGACGGTCAACGCGTCATAGATTTCCTGGTTGACCGGGGAGTGGGAGACGATGCCAACAATGCCGCACATAGCGAGACCGCTTGGAGTGAATGAGTGATCAGGGCGCCGCCGGGGCGTCCGCGGGCGGCGTGTCCGGGTAGGTCACCGCGCCGGCCAGATCCGGCGGCAGGAAATCCCGCGCCCAGAGCGCGCCGTCCTCGAGATGGCCGATGAACATCGAACGCTGCCACCAGGCGTCGCGCGGCACGGGCGTGACGCCTGCCAGCAGCACCAGCAGTACCAGCACGGCCACGCCGCGCAGCACGCCGAAGGCGCCGCCGAGGGCTCGGTCCGTGCCCGCGAAGCCGGTCTCGCTGACCAGCCGCCCGATGATGTAGTTGACGATCGCACCGAGCACGAGCACCGCGACGAAGACGACACCGAAGGCCACCGCCAGGCGCGCGGAGTCGACCGAGATCCAGTTCTGCAGAAAGCGGGCGCCGACTTCCGCGAAGGTGAAGGCGAGATAGAGCGCCAGAATCCAGGTTGCCAGACCCAACGCCTCCCGCAGGAATCCGCGAAAGAAGCCGATGATCGCCGACAGCGCAATCACCGCGAGAATAGCCACGTCGACCCAGATCATCGCACCCGCTCGTGCCCTGCGCGCGCGGACAGTCTAGCAAACACCGCGACCGCCGGCGCGATCGGCCGCCGCGTGGCCGTCACCTGTTGCGCTGCACGAGCGCTGATCGTCCCTGCGAACGCAGAGTCGAGGCCGCAGCACGGGCGGCGTCCTCGCTCTCGAACGGGCCGACTCGCACGCGATAATAGGTGGTGCCGTCGACGTCGCCGGCGCGGTAGTAGGCGTCGAAGTCGCCCGACAGCGCGTCGGCCACGCCCTGTGCGTTCGATTCCTGTCGGAAGCTGGCCACCTGCACGACCCAGCCGCCGCCGGCCGGGGCACTGTCGCGGCGCAGCGCGCCGCCCTCGGAGGCGGTGGACTCGGCGTCCGCGGCCCCGGCCTCCGGCGGTTCGGGTTCGGAGTCGGCCTCGGCTTCGGGCGCCGCGTCGGACGGGCCATCCGGCGCCGACGCGGTCTGAGTGTCGGCCGCCGGTTCGGGCGGCAACTCCGGCGTCGGCGTCGACTCGGGCTGCGGCTCGTCAGGCTCGGCTTCGCCGGCGGCCGTCGCATCCGCATCGGACTCCGGCGATACCGGCTCCGGGGGCGGCGCCGATTGCGCGTCGCCGGAGCCATCGCCCGTCGCGTCTCCGCCGGCGCCGCGGGCCTCGTCCGCGGCGTCCGCCTGCTGCCCTTCGCCCTCGCCGGCGCGGCGCGCCTCGCCCTCCGGCGTGATCTCGTAGACGCGCATCGATTGCGTGGCGCCGTCGCCGCCGTTCAGGCACCGGGCCAGCAGAAGCGGAATGAGCACGCCGATGATCACGAGCACCACCGCACCGACGATGCGTTTTTTCATCACGTCCTGCATGACAGCGTCTGCCTCCGGGCGTTGGCCACGGTGAAGAAGGAACCACAGACCACGATGCGATCACCGGCGGCACTCGCCGCGCGTGCCGCCGCCAGCGCCGTTGCCGGATCCGGATGGCAGGGCGCATCGCTTGCCAGCCGCTTCGCGAGCGCGGCCGCGGGCAGGCCGCGATCGGTGACCGTATCCAGACCCGCGATGTAGAGCGCATCGGCCAGATCACGCAGCCGCCCGCCCGCGGCCTCCACCGGCTTGTCGGCGAGCATACCCAGCACCACATGCGTGCGCCCGGGAACCGGCTGGCGGGCCAGATCGTCGACGAGCACGGCAATGGCCTCGGCGTTGTGCCCGACATCGTAGATGATCGCCACATCGCCGTCGACGACCCGTTCGCGCCGTCCCGGCAGCGCCGCCTGGACGCGCGCCGCGGCGATCACGTGCTCGTCTCGCACGGCCGCGCCGAGCCGCCGCACCACACTCAGCGCCGCGGCCAGATTCTCGACGAGCACGCCCGCCTGCGCCGGGATGTCCAGCGCGGCGTCACCATCCCGCCAGCACCAGCGATCGTCCTGCGCCTGAAGGTCGAAATCACGGCCGATGACCGCCAGCGGCGTTCCCTGGGTCGCCGCCCGCTCGGCGATCGACGCCGGCATGTCGCGGTCGGCACAGACCGCCGGCCGGCCGGCGCGGAAGATGCCGGCCTTCTCGAAGCCGATCTGTTCGCGATCGTCCCCCAACCAGGCCACGTGATCGAGGCCGATGTTGGTCACCAGCGCAACGTCGCCGTCCACTACGTTGACGGCATCGAGCCGGCCCCCGAGCCCGACCTCCAGGACCAGGAAATCCAGCGCCGCACGGGCGAACAGCCACAGGGCCGCGAGCGTGCCGAACTCGAAGAAGGTCAGCGCCACCCCGCCCCGCGCGGCTTCCACCGCGGCGAACGCCGCGCAGAGATCCGTGTCGGCCACGGGCGCCCCGTCGATCCGGATACGTTCGTTGTAGCGCCAGAGATGCGGCGAGGTGTAGCTGCCTACCCGGCCGTGGTGCGACAGCAGGGATTCGATCAGCGCCACGCAGCTGCCCTTGCCGTTGGTGCCGGCCACGACCACCGATCGTCCAGGCGGCGGCAGCACCTCCAGCGTGCGTGCCACGGCCGCCACGCGGTCGAGGCCGAGCTCGATTTCGGTGTCGTGCAGCGCGAGCTGCCAGTCCAGCCAATCGTCGACGCTGCCGCCGATCGGCGCCGCCGCGCTCACGCGTCGGCAGTCTCGCCGGAGGCGGGCGCCTGCGGGCTGTGCGTAAGCACCGACAGCACCCGGTGGATGCGGTCACGCAGATGCCGACGCTCGACGATCATGTCGATCGCGCCGTGCTCGAGCAGGAACTCGCTGCGCTGGAAACCCTCGGGCAACGTCTGCTTGACGGTCTGCTCGATCACGCGCGGGCCGGCGAAGCCGATCAGCGCCTCCGGTTCGGCGACGTTGATGTCGCCGAGCATGGCGTAGCTGGCGGCCACGCCGCCCATCGTCGGATGCGTGAGCACGGAGACGAACGGCAGGCGGCGCTCCGCCAGTCGTGTGAGCGCCGCGCTCGTCTTGCCCATCTGCAGCAGCGAGAACAGGCCCTCCTGCATGCGGGCGCCGCCGCTGGCGGAGAAGAATACGAAGGGGCTGCCGTTGTCGACCGCAGCGTCGACGCCGCGCACGAAGGCCTCGCCGACGACGCTGCCCATCGACCCGCCCATGAAGCCGAAATCCAGCGTCCCGGCCACGATCGGCATCTGCTTGAGTGAGCCGCGCATGACCAGCACCGCCTCGCGCTCGCCCGAATCCTTCTGAGCCTGGGCGAGACGGTCGCGATACTTCTTGCTGTCGCGGAACTTCAGCGGGTCCTTCGGCTCCAGGCCGGTGGCGATCTCCTCGCGGCCGTCGGCGTCCAGGAAGAGGTCCAGCCGCTTGCGCCCGCGCAGCCGCTGATGCGCGTTGCACTTGGGACAGACCTCCAGCGAGCGCTCCATCTCGGCGCTGTAGAGCACCGCGCCGCAGTCGTTGCACTTGGTCCAGAGCCCCTCCGGCACCGCGTTCTTCTTGGCCGCCGAGTCGTTTCGCATCTGCGACGGCATGATCTTTTCGAGCCAGCTCATGCGCGGCGTTCCTCTCTGTTGTTCGAATCCTGTGCGTCGATGGCCGAGCGCATCCCGGCCAGCGTCGTGCCCAGCGCCTCGCGCGTGGCCGCCAGATCGTCGCCGCCGTCGGCGATGCAGCGCACCAGCGTGCTGCCGACCACCACCGCATCCGCCACCCGCGCCACGTCGGCCGCGTTGGCCGCGGTGCGCACGCCGAAGCCGACCGCCACGGGCAGCCGACTGTAACCGCGGATGCGCTCGATCTGGCCGCCCAGCGAGGACACATCCAGACTGGACGAACCAGTCACGCCCTTGAAGGACACATAGTAGACGAAGCCGCCGGCGTTCTCGCAGATCCGCGCCATGCGCGATTCGCTGGTGGTGGGCGCGATCAGGCAGACCGCGTCCAGGCCGTGCGCGTTCAGTGTGGGCATGATCTCCGGCGTCTCCTCGGCGGTCATGTCCACGATCAGCACGCCGTCGACGCCGACCGCCGCGGCCCGCTCGGCGAACCCGGCCAGGCCGAGCCGGTCGATGGGGTTGAGATACCCCATGAGCACGACCGGCGTATCGCCGTCGTCGCGCCGGAATTCGGCGACCATGTCGAGCACCTGCGACAGGCTGGTGCCGTGAACGAGGGCACGCTCGCAAGCGGCCTGGATGACCGGGCCGTCAGCCATCGGATCGGTGAACGGCACGCCGACCTCGATCACGTCGGCGCCGGCCGCGACCAGCGCGTGCATGAAGCCGACGGTGGCCTCCGGCCGCGGATCGCCGGCGGTCAGATACGGGATGAGCGCCGTGCGGCCGGCCTCGCGCAGGGCCGAGAATCGCGTGTCCAGACGGCTCACAGGCTTTCCCCCGCGGCCTCGGCGACGCTCGCCATGTCCTTGTCGCCGCGGCCGGACATGTTGACCAGCACGATCCGGTCCGGCGCCATGGTGGCCGCCAGCTTCTGCGCGTAGGCGACCGCGTGGGCGGATTCCAGCGCCGGCATGATGCCCTCGATCCGGGTGCATTCGTGGAAGGCGGCGAGCGCGTCCTGGTCGTCGACGGCGACGTAGTGGGCGCGGCCGATGTCCTTGAGCCAGGAGTGCTCCGGGCCGACGCCCGGGTAGTCCAGACCCGCCGAGACCGAGTGGGTCGCGCTGATCTGGCCGTTGTCGTCCTGCATCAGATAGGTGCGGTTGCCGTGCAGCACGCCCGAGCGCCCCGCCGACAGCGGCGCGGCGTGGCGGCCGGTGGCCACCCCGTCGCCGCCGGCCTCCACGCCGTAGATCTCGACCGATTCGTCGTCGAGGAACGGGTGGAACAGACCGATGGCGTTGGAGCCGCCGCCGACGCAGGCGACGATGGCGTCGGGCAGGCGGTCGCAGCGCTCGAGCATCTGCCGACGCGACTCGCGTCCGATCACGGCCTGGAAGTCGCGGACCATGGCCGGGTACGGATGCGGACCGGCGACGGTGCCGATGATGTAGAAGGTGTCGTCGACGTTCGCCACCCAGTCGCGCAGCGCCTCGTTCATGGCGTCCTTGAGCGTCCGGGAGCCGGACTCGACCGGCCGGACCTCGGCGCCCAGCAGACGCATGCGGTAAACGTTGGTGGCCTGGCGGCGCATGTCCTCGCTGCCCATGAAGATCACGCATTCCAGCCCGAGGCGCGCCGCCACGGTAGCCGTGGCCACGCCGTGCTGGCCGGCGCCGGTCTCGGCGATGATGCGGGTCTTGCCCATGCGGTCGGCCAGCAGCGCCTGGCCGATGGTGTTGTTGATCTTGTGCGCGCCGGTGTGGTTGAGATCCTCACGCTTGAACCAGATCTGGGCGCCGCCGGCCTTCTTCGACAGCCGTTCGGCGTGGTAGATCGGCGTCGGCCGGCCGACGTAATCGGCCATATCGGCGTCGAGCGCGGCGATGAAGGCCGGGTCGTTGCGCGCGGATTCGTAGGCGGCGGCGAGCTCCTCGAGCGGCGCCATCAGCGTTTCCGCGACGAAACGCCCGCCGTAGGGTCCGAAATGGCCGCGGGCATCCGGCATCTCGCGCCACGCCTGCGCCAGCGTGGCGGGGTCGGCGGCGTGCTGGGGATCGATGGTGGCCATGCTCATCCTGCTCTGGTTACCGCATCCACGAAGGCGTGCATGCGCTCTGGGTCCTTGACGCCCGGCGCGCTCTCCACGCCGCTGCTCACATCCACTGCATACGGCGCAAAACGCCGAATGGCTGCACCGACGTTGTCGGCATCGAGGCCGCCGGCGATCACCAGCGGCATGTCGGGCAGCGCGGTGTCATTGTGCCACTCGAAGCGCTGGCCCTGCCCGCCCGCGGCGCCGGCGCGGTTGGCGTCCAGCAGCAGCCCGTGCGCCTCCGGATAGGCCCCGGCCCAGGCCGCGGGGTCGGCGTCGGCCTCGCCCATGGGCACGGTCTTGATATAGGGCATGTCGAAGGCGCGGCAGTATTCGGGCGTCTCGCGGCCGTGAAACTGCAGCATGGAGGGGCGCACCCGATCGATCACGGCCTGCACGTCGGCGGCCGCGGCGTCGAGAAAGAGCGCAACGCGGGCCACGAAGGGGGGCATGCTGCGCGAGATCGCCAGCGCCTCGTCGAGATCCACGTGACGGGGGCTGTCGGCGTAGAAGACGAAACCGATCGCATCCGCGCCGGCGGTCACCGCCGCGCGCGCGTCGGCTTCACGCGTGATGCCGCAGATCTTGACGCGAACCCGTTTCATCGGCTGCTGCGCACGCCTCGAGCGTTGGAACGATCCTCTATTCTACCAGCCGCCATCGTCCAGCGCCGGGGGCGGCAGGCCGAATGCCGGGTCGTGAAACACCCGTCGCAGCGACAGCCCCTGCGCCGGCGCGGTCATGCCGGCGACCCGCCGATCGCGACCGGCCAGCAGTCTCGTCAGCCACGCCGGATCGCGCTCACCGCGGCCGATCGGCAGCAGGCTGCCGACGATATTGCGCACCATGTGGTGCAGAAACGCGTTGGCGCGCACGTCCAGGCGCAGCCAGTCGCCCGTGCGGGTCACGGTGAGCCATTCGATCGTCCGCCACGGGCTGCGGGCCTGACAGGCCGCCGCGCGGAAGGCGCTGAAATCGTGCTCGCCCACGAGCTGGGCGGCTGCGGCATGCATGGCTTCGGCATCGAGCCGATGATGGCTGTGAAAGGCCCGGTTGCGCCACAGCGCGCTCGGCGCGGTGCGGTCGAGGATCCAGTAGCGGTATTCGCGGGCGAAGGCGCCGAAGCGGGCGTGAAAGGTGTCGGGCACGGGCCGGCACCACTGCACCGCGATATCGTCGGGCAGATACCGGTTCGTGCCGAGCACCCAAGCCCGTTCGCGACGCTCGACCGTGGTGTCGAAATGCACGATCTGGCCCTGGGCGTGGACGCCGGAATCCGTGCGTCCGCTGCAGACCGTGCGCACGAAGGTATCGGCCACCCGCGATAGCGCGGCCTCCAGCGTGTCCTGCACGCTCGGCGCATGCGGCTGGCTCTGCCAGCCCGAGTAGTCGCTGCCGTCGTATTCGATACAGGCCGCCCAGCGCATGTCAGCGTCCACCGCGACGTCGTGCGGCCGCCGCCGATGTAAAGGCCGCGGTGGCCATGCGGCCAAACCGCGTCGCCCGTGCCGGCGCGGCGCTCGAAGCGCACAACGCGGCTTCGCGGTGTCCGTGTCCGTGTCGGTCGATGCTCATCGGCAGGCCGTCCCTTCGAACGCACGATGTGCTGTCTCACGAGCCATCGGCACCGCCTAGCCCAGCCGCTGCATGAGCTCGCGCGCGGTTTCGCGCTGGTCGGCGTTGCCGTCCGCGGCCGCCTCTTCGAGCAGCTCGCGCGCCGCCTCCGGATCGTCCATGTCCAGATACATACGCGCCAGATCCAGACGGATGTCGATTCGATCGTCTTCGGTGTCGGCAGCGCCGTCCTCGGCCTCGCCGCCCTCGTCCAGATCGAACTCGCTGGTATCGATCGGCGGCAGCGACGCGCCCTCATCGGCCACCGGCCGCGGTTCGCTGTCGGGCGAATCCGAGGTATCCAGTTCGAAGGCCAACCCGGGGTCCGCACCGCGATCGTGCTGGCGCGCCTCGCCCTCAGCCACCTCGGACGCCTGCCAGTCGTAGCCGCCGATATCGTCTGAGGAGGTATCGAGTTGTAGGCCGTCGCCGGCGTCGCCGGGGATTTCCGCCGATGCCCGCGGCGATGCCTCGGCCTGAGGCCCGAGCTCCGCGTCGTCATCCGAAGGCGCAGGCGGCTGCGAGGGCTGCGAGGGCTGCGAGGGCTGCGAGGGCTGCGAGGGCTCGGACGGCTCGGACGGCTCGGACGGCTCGGACGGCTCGGACGTGTCCGGCGTGTCCGGCGTGTCCGGCGTGTCCGGCGTGTCCGGCGTGTCCGGCGTGTCCACAGGATCGTAGGCTGAAGACACGTCGATGTCGGGTTCGCGATCCGTCCTCACAGGAGCGTCGCCCCCTGTGACCGCATCGGGCGCCGATGCCCGATCGTGATCCGCCGAATCGTATGACGCGGGGACGACCGAAGGCGGCGCATCGGTGGGGTCGTGATCGGCCGGATCCCGCTCCTGCACCGGGGCGGGGGCCGCGGGCGCGGGCCGGGCCGGTTCCGCGGCACGCCCCGACGCAAACCGCGGGTCGTCCGGACGCAGGACCCGTCCCATCGCCGCGACGCCGGCCCAGCGCACCCCGCTGCCCGCCAGCGCGCTCTGGAACCGCGTGATTGTGTCGCCGAAGGCGTTCGCGTCGCCGGCCAGATACTCGAGTTCGATGCGCTTGTCCTGCAGCGCGGCATCATCGGGAGCCCGCGCCAGGGCCTCGTCGAGCGTGGCACGCGCCTCGTCGAACAGGCCGATCTCCATCTGGCGATCGGCGTCATCCAGCGCGGCCCCTGTGGTCGGCACGGAAGAGGCGACCGGCGTCGCGGGCCGGGCGGGCGGCGGCGTTTCCCCGGCGGTCGTCTGCGTCGACGTGGCCGTTACCGCATGCGTTTCGTCCTCGTCGTCGTTACCGAAGTCCAGCGCCACCGGTCGATACTGGCGCCGACGCTGCCAAGCGATCAACAGTCCGACGAGGGCCGCGAGCAGGGCGAGCAGCAACAGATTGCGGATGGAGAACAGGCCGCCGCCCTCGCCGGCGGCGGCGACATCGCGCTCGCCCGCCGCCGCGATCGGGCGTGAGCCGTCGTCGCCGTCGGTGCCCGACTCTTCCGCGGTGTCGGAGGCTGCATCCGCTTCGCGGGCGTCGCCGTCCCCGGAATTCGCCTCCGATCCCGCGCCCGCGACGGCCGGGCCGGCCTCATCCGCGGCCGACGGCGCATCGACGGCCGACGAGGCGGCCGCGGCGGCCTCCGATTCGGGAGCCGATGCCTCGGTGTCGCTTGTCTGCGGGCGGTCGACGTTCGAATCGACCGCGGTCGTGCCGCCGGTCACGTCACCGTTCTGTGGATCGCCGGCGTCGACCGTCATCGGCGTCGACGGCCCGGACTCGTCTTCGCCAGCAGGGTCGGCGCGTTCAGTGTCGGCGCCGTTCTCCGCAGTCTGATCAGCCACATCGGACGCGGCGGGTCCGGCCCCGGTATCAAGCGAGAGGCGCGATCCGGTATTCGCCGCATCGGCGAAGGCGGGTGCCGACAGGCGACCGAAGCCGGACGCCCCCTCGCCCGCCACACGAGGCTCATCCGCGCTCCCATCCGCCGTCGAGCCCTCGACGCTGGGCGGCTGCAGACGCAGCCGGGCCCGGCTCGATGACGGCTCGGCGTCTGCGGCCGCTGCCGGCGTGTCGCCGTTCTCGGCCACAGCCGCGGGCGCCGGCTCCCGGCTCGGCCGCTGTGTGCGTACCGTCGATCGCGCTGCGGCTGCGTCGATCGCCGCCACCCGTGCCCGGCCGGGCACGGACAGGGTCGCGCCGCGCCGCAGGACGTTCATGCTCTCGCCGAAAGCCTGCGGGTTCTCCCGGTACAGCGCCACCTGCATCTGTTCGCGGGTCACGTCGGGATAACGCAGACGGGAGGCGATGCTGAACAGCGTATCGCCGGCTCGAATCGGGCCATAGGAATCGGCGGTGTCGCGACCGGCGGCGGTCGTCGGGTCGCTGACCGACTCGACCGCCGCCCTGTCTTCGCGCCGTGCCGGGGCCCGACGATTCGGCGGCGCACTGCGGTCCGCCGCGGCCGGCGCCCGGCCGGGCGGATCCAGCAGGACGGTGTATTCACGCAGCGCCCGGCCGCCGCCGGTTCGGGCTTCGAGCAGAATACGCACGAAGGGCTCGCGCACCGGTCCGCGCGTCGTCAGATGTACCTGCGCCTGCCCCGAACCGGTGGCCGCGACATCGATGCGGATATCGTCGGCGAGCGCCGTGCGCTCAATGCCGAAACGCTCGAACATCGCCGGCGGCGCGACGCGCACCGACAGCGTGTCGGCTTCGTCTGCCGAAAGGGCGGTCAGCGTGACGCGGGCATCCAGCGGTTCGTTGAGGGCCGATTCCAGCCGGAGAGCGCCGAAGCCGAGCGCGAACGCCGCGCCCGCATAACCGAGGCACAGCAGCACGGCGAGGCCCGCGCCGAGGCGCCGGATTGTCGGCATGAGATCAAGCACGGGCCCTGCATCGCTCCCGGTGGCGGACTTCCTGGCGGACGGCCGGCGCCTGCCGCCGCGACGCCGGCCGCGGGCCGACGCCGTGGCGGTGCAATCTCTACAGATACGTCTCGATCAGCTTCTCGGCGATCTGGACACTGTTGAGCGCCGCGCCCTTGCGCACGTTATCGGCCACGACCCAGAAATCCAGACCGTTGTCGTGCGAGATGTCCTCACGGATACGCGAGACGTAGACGTCGTCGGTGTTGGCCGCCTCGGTCACGGCGGTGGCATAGCCGCCCGCCTCGCGGGTGTCGAGCACCGACACGCCCGGCGCGGCCCGCAGCAGCTCGGTCGCCTTCGCGGCCGTGAGCTTGTCGCGGGTCTCGATGTGGACGGCCTCGGAATGGCCGAAGAACACCGGCACGCGTGCGGCGGTCGGGTTGATGCGGATGTCGGGCTCGCCGAGGATCTTCTGCGTCTCCCAGACCATCTTCATCTCTTCCTTGGTGTAGCCATTGTCCAGGAAGACGTCGATGTGCGGCAGCGCGTTGAACGCGATCTGCTTGGGATAGGCCTCGGGCTTCTGGATCTCCTGGCCGTTGAGCAGGCGCGCGCTCTGGTCGGCCAGCTCGCGGATCGCCGACGCGCCGGAACCGGATACCGCCTGATAGGTCGCCACGTTGATCCGCTCGAGGGTGGCGAAGTCATGCAGCGGCTTGAGCGCGACCACCATCTGGATGGTCGAGCAGTTGGGATTCGCGATGATCCCGCGGTTGCGGTAGTCCGCGATGCGCTCGGCGTTGACCTCCGGAATCACCAGCGGCACGTTCTCGGCCTGACGGAAATGCGACGTGTTGTCGATGACCACGCAGCCGGCCTCGGCGGCCTTCGGCGCGAATTCCTCGGAGATCGAGCCGCCCGCGGAGAACAGGCCGATCTGGACCTGCGAGAAGTCGAACTCGGCCAGGTTCTGGATGGTGACGTTCCGACCCCGGAACTGGATCTTCTTGCCGGCGGAGCGCTCGCTGGCGAGCGGATAGATATTGCGGATCGGGAAGTTCCGCTGTTCGAGGATGCTCAGCATGGTCTCGCCGACGGCGCCGGTGGCGCCGACGACGGCAACGTCGTATTCCTTGGCCATGTAGGGTTCTCAACCGTTCTGCGCGGGTGGATAGACGCTTTTCAGCGTAGCATATCGACGATCGCGCCCCCCATCTCCTGGGTGCTCGCCATCTGCGTTTCGTCGTCCATGATGTCGCGGGTGCGCAGACCGCGATCCAGCGCGTAGCCGACCGCGTTCTCGACCTTCGCCGCCAGATCCGCGCGGCCGAGGGTGTAGCGCAGCATCATGGCCACGGAGAGGATGATCGCCAGCGGATTGGCCACGCCCTGGCCGGCGATGTCCGGCGCGCTGCCGTGCACCGGTTCGTAGAGGCCCTTGCCCGCCGCGTCCATGGACGCCGACGGCAGCATCCCGATCGATCCGGTCAGCATCGCCGCGGCGTCGGAGAGAATGTCGCCGAACAGGTTGCCGGTGACCACCGTGTCGAACTGCTTCGGCGCCCGGACCAGCTGCATGGCGGCGTTATCGACATACATATGGGTGAGCTCGACGTCCGGGTAGTCGCCGGCCAGGCCGTTCATGATGTCCCGCCAGAGCTGAGAGACATCCAGCACGTTGGCCTTGTCCACGCTGCACAGCCGGCCGCTGCGGGCGCGCGCGGTGTCGAAGGCGGCCCGGCCGATGCGCTCGATCTCGGCCTCGTCGTAGCGCATGGTGTTGTAGGCCTCGCGACGGCCGCTGGCGGTGGTGTGCAGCCCCGAGGGCTTGCCGAAGTAGATGCCGCCGGTAAGCTCGCGCACGATCATGATGTCCAGCCCGGCCACGATCTCGGGCTTGAGCGCGGAGACATGCGCCAGCTGGGGATACAGGATCGCCGGGCGCAGGTTCGCGAACAGGCCCAGTTCGCTGCGCAGCCGCAGCAGGCCGGACTCGGGGCGCTTGTCGCGCGGCTGTTCGTCCCAGGCCGGGCCGCCGATGGCGCCGAAGAGCACGGCATCGGCCTCGCGCGCGGCGGCCAACGATGCCTCGGGCAGCGGATCGCCCTCGGCGTCGATGGCGGCACCGCCAACCAGCGCTTCGTCCAGCTCGATGTCGAGCCCGTGGTCGCTGGCCAGCGCGTCCAGCACGCGGACCGCCTCGCGGCAGATCTCGGGCCCGACGCCATCGCCGGGCATGACGAGTATTTTCGCGGTCATGAGTCGTCCCTTGTCCGGTATGCGGCGATCGCGCCGCTTGGGCCTGTTGCCGTGTCGTACGAGTTCGCGCCAAGCGCTGTTTTGCGGCAAGACGAGGCGTAGTACGCGCCGTGCAGTGGTTCTGCACAAGCGTGCTGCAACGCTGGATTGCCGTCGTGTTGTTTATTTCCGGGCGCTTGTCCCTTCGGGTTGGGCCGCCCATAAAAAATTGACCATGGGCGCCCGACGGCGTTGCGAGCCTGGGTCGTGGCACGCCACGACGCGGCGGCTCGCGCCTTGCCGGACACGATTTGCGGTCTCCAACGGGGCGCTCGTACGACACGGCAACAGGCCCTAGAGTTCACGAAAGATCCAGGGCTTTTCGCCGGCCCGCCGCGCCTCGAACGCCCGGATCGCATCGGCGTGCTGCAGCGTCAGGCCGATATCGTCCAGGCCTTCGAGCATGTTCTTGCGCCGGTAGGCGTCGATCTCGAAGTCGCAGGCCGTGCCGTCGTCGAGGCCGATACGCTGCTCGACCAGATCGACGCGCGCCTCCAGACCCCGGCGCGCCTCGGCCGCGGCGAACAGCGCATCGACGGTTTCGGCGGGCAGCGCGATCGGCAGCACGCCGTTCTTGAAACAGTTGTTGTAGAAGATGTCGGCGAAGCTCGGCGCGATCACGCAGCGGATGCCGAAATCCTCGAGTGCCCAGACCGCGTGCTCGCGCGAGGAGCCGCAGCCGAAGTTCTCGCGCGCCAGCAGGATCGAGGCATCGCGATACGGTTCGGTGTTGAGCACGAAGTCCGGATTCTCGCGCCGCGTGGCGACGTCGACGTCCAGCCCGCCGGCATCGAGATAGCGCCAGTCGTCGAACAGATGCGGGCCGAAGCCGGTGCGCCGGATCGACTTCAGATACTGCTTGGGAATGATCGCGTCGGTGTCGACGTTGGCCCGGTCCAGCGGTGCGACGATACCGTCGTGAATGGTGAATGCCTGCATGAGGTTCTCTCGTTAAGGGGTTGTCGCAAAACGGTTCGCACCCGGCCGGCGCGCGACGAAGCGAAGCCGCACATAGGGTGCGGTCCAGTGGCCGTCCGCGTCCTGCATCACCGGTGCGAGCCGGGCGCGAACCGCCCGGATGTAATCCCGGCGGTCGTCGCCCGCAGCGAAGGCGTGCACGAACGGCCGCGCGAGCGTGGTCAGCCAATCATCGATGTCGCCCGGCAGCGGCGTCGGCCGTTCGAAGCAGTCGTCACGTTCGATCGAGAAACCGGCCGTTTCGAGTTGTTTCAGATAGGTTTTCGGCGCCGGAAAAACCCAGGGATCGAGCGCGTCGGGTTCCCGACCGCGGGCGGCAGCCTCGGCCCGCAGGGCCTCGCGTATCGGTGCCACATTGCCGGCCACGCCGAACTCGGCCACGAAGCGCCCGCCCGGCTTCAGCGCCGCATAAACGCCCGCGATTACCGCATCCGGATCTGACTTCATCCAGTGCAGCGCGGCGTTGGAGAACACGGCGTCGAAAGCTTGGGTGAACGCCAGCCGCTGGCCGTCGCCGGCCTGCACCGACAGTCCGCGCTCGCGGGCGGCGGCCAGCAGGGCCATGCTGCTGTCGAGGCCCAGCACGTCGGCGCCGTGGGCCGCGATGCGCTCGCTCAGGGCGCCGTCACCGCAGCCCAGATCGAGTATCCGCTCGCCCGGCGCCGGCGCCAACCAGTCGACCAGGGAGGCCGCCCGGTCGGCGACGAAGCGGGCGTGCCGGCCGTAGGCCTCGGCGTCCCAGCCGGCATCGGCGCCGCTGCCGCCCGCGTTCGCGGCCACCGCGTTCACCGGCCGGTGGCCTCGAGCTCGCGGATGTCGACGAAGTGCCCGTAGACCGCGGCCGCCGCGGCCATGGCCGGGCTGACCAGATGCGTCCGGCCACCCTTGCCCTGGCGGCCCTCGAAGTTGCGGTTCGAGGTCGACGCACAGCGTTCGCCGGGCAGCAGGTTGTCGTCGTTCATGCCCAGACACATGGAACAGCCGGCGTCGCGCCACTCGAAGCCCGCCGCCCGGAAGATCACATCCAGGCCTTCCTTCTCGGCCTGCAGTTTCACCAGGCCGGAGCCCGGCACGACCATCGCCAGCTTGATGTTGGGCGCGATGCGCCGCCCTTCGAGATAGTGCGCGGCCACGCGCAGATCCTCGATCCGGGCGTTGGTGCAGGACCCGAGGAATATCTTGTCGAGCATGACCTCGGTCAGCGGCACGCCGGGGGTCAGGTCCATGTATTCGAGCGCGTTGCGCCAGCCTTCGGCCTGGGTCTCGCTGCCCGCATCCTCGGGGGCCGGCACCCGCGCGGTCACGGGTACCACCATCTCCGGCGAGGTGCCCCAGGTCACCTGCGGCGCGATCTCGGCGGCGTCGAGCACCACCACGCGGTCGTACTCGGCGTCGTCGTCGGAGACCAGCGTGCGCCAGTAGGCCTCGGCGGTCTCCCACTGGGCGCCTTCCGGCGCATAGTTGCGCCCGCGCATGTAGTCGATGGTGGTGTCGTCAACCGCGACCATGCCGGCCCGCGCGCCGGCCTCGATGGACATGTTGCAGATCGTCATCCGCCCTTCCATCGACAGCGCGCGGATCGCCTCGCCGCCGTATTCGATGACGTAGCCCGTGCCGCCCGCGGTGCCGATCCTGCCGATGATGGCGAGCATGATGTCCTTGGCAGAAATACCGGGCGCGACCTGGCCGTCGACACGCACCAGCATGGTCTTCGAGCGCGACTGCGGCAGCGTCTGGGTGGCCAGCACGTGCTCGACTTCGGAGGTGCCGATGCCGAAGGCCAGCGCGCCGAAGGCGCCGTGGGTGGCGGTGTGCGAATCACCGCAGACGATGGTCATGCCCGGCTGGGTCGCGCCCTGCTCCGGGCCGATGATGTGCACGATGCCCTGGCGCGGATCGCCCATGCCGAACAGGCGGATGCCGTGTTCGTTGCAGTTGGCCTGCAGCGCCTCCACCTGGGCCCGCGAGATGGTGTCGGCGATGCCGCCCTCGCGGTTGATCGTGGGTACGTTGTGATCGGGCACCGCGAGGTTGGCGCTCACCCGCCACACGTCGCGCCCGGCCAGACGCAGGCCCTCGAAGGCCTGGGGCGAGGTCACCTCGTGGACCATGTGGCGGTCGATGTAGAGCAGGCCGTTGCCGCCCTCCTCGCGCACCAGGTGTTCGTTCCAGATTTTCTCGTACAACGTCTGACCCATGACGACTTCCTCACTGGCGATACGCGCGAAAGCGTATGGGTCGCCGGCGAATAACTCAAATGAATGTTATCGATATAATCCATTACTTTTCGGAACCAGTTGCAGCCCATGCAGACCGAATCCATCCGCGCCTTCGTCACCATCTGCGAACAGGGCTCGTTCCAGGCCGCGGCGCGGACGCTGCACCTGAGCCAGCCGGCGATCAGCAAGCGCCTGGCCAATCTCGAGGAGCGGCTCGGCCATCCCCTGTTCGACCGGGTCGGACGCGGGGTCGCCCTCACCGAGGCCGGGCGCGCCTACCTGCCGCATGCTCGTGAGCTGCTGGCCGTGCTCACCGACGGCCAGCGTGCCCTCGACAATCTCGGCGGCCGCGTCGCCGGCCCGCTCCGGCTGGCGCTCTCGCACCATGTGGGCCTGCACCGCATGCCGGCGGTGCTGCGCACCTACGTCCGCCGCTATCCGGACGTGGAACCGCAGATTCTGTTCATGGATTCGGAGACCGCCTGCCGGGCGGTGGCCAACGGCACCCGCGAGCTCGCGGTGATCACCCTGCCGACGTCGCCCCATCCCGTGCTCACCGAACACGCGATCTGGGACGACCCCATGCGCGTGTTCGTCGGCCGCGACCACGCCCTGGCGCAGCGCACGGCGGTCGACGTCGCGGACCTGGCCGCGCATGCCGCGATCCTGCCGCCGGTCGACAGCTACACCTACGCCATCATCGAATCGGCGCTGGCGGCCCACGACGTAGCGGTGGCCCCGCGCATGACCAGCCACTACCTGGAGACGCTGCGCATGCTGGCCGGCGTCGGCATCGGCTGGACCGTGCTGCCGGCGTCCATGGCGCATCCCGAACTCGTGCGTCTCGAGCTGCCGGGGCTGGCCCTGCACCGGCGGCTGGGCGCGGTCCGGCACCCGCAGCGCAGTCTGTCCAACGCCGCCGCACGCCTGCTCGCCCTGCTCGAGGACGAGCGCGGCGACGCCCCGTTCAGCTCTCGCGAATGATGCGCCAGCCGCCGTTCTCGCGTTCGAGGGTCACCTGCTTGCGCTCGCGATCCGAATAGCCCTCCGACTCGTAGTGCTGCTCGAAACGGGCTTTCACCGCCCCGTCGGCACCGCGCGTCACCCGGATATCGTCGAGTTCGACACGAATCCAGTCCGGCGATTGCACGCGCTCGCGCCGCGTCTCAGCCCAGGCCGCCCGGCTCCGGTCGCCGGCGGGCTCGAAGTTGTCGCTGTAGGCGTCGAGATAGCCCTGCACATCCTGATCGGACCACGCCTCGGCCCAATTCTCGAGCGCAGCGCGCACATCTGCAGCCACCGCATCGGCCGAGGCCCGGGCCGGGTCGCCATCACCCGTGGGCGCGGTGTCGCCCGCGGCCGTGAAATCGACCGTGTCGGGCGCGCCTTCGCGCAGGATCCGCCAGCCGTCATCGGTCTCGGTCAGCAGCAGCGCCTTGGCCTCGACGTCCTGATAGGTATCGGAGCGATAGCGCTGCTCGAAGCGGGCCAGCGCCTGATCGCCGCGGCGCTCGATGCGCGTATCGCCGAGACTCACCTCGATCCGCGCCGGCGAGGACACGCGTTCGCGGCGTTCGGCAGCCCAGGCGGCACGGCTGTCCGCCTCGGCCGGCACGAAATCCTCGGCGTAGACCCCGAGATAGGCGGCCACGTCCTGCGCCGACCAGGCGTCGGCCCAGCGCTGAACGGCCGCGGCCGGCGTGTCCGCATCCACGAGGGCGCGATCGGCGCTATCGCCGTCCGCCGCGCTCGTGTTCGCGCCGGCGTCGGCATCGCCTGACGTGTCCGCTGCGCCGATTCCGCTGCCGCCGGCGTTGTCGATGAAGGCGGCGAGCTGCTCGCGCTTGGCGCGGGCGATGGCGTTGTCCTCCTCCAGATCGCCCGCGCGGCCGTAGGCCTCGCGCGCTAGTGCTACGTAGATGTCGCCGAGATTCTCCTGGGCCGGACCATGTTTTGGATCAATCCGGATGGCGCGCTGGAGCGCGTCGCGCGCACCGGTAAGCGAGCCCCGGCGGGCCCGCAGCACGCCCAGATTGTTCCAGGCCTCGGCCATATCCGGGCGCTGCCCGGTGAGACGCTCGAACACCGATATCGCGGCCTGCGTGTCGCCGCTACGGGCCAGTGCCAACCCCTTGAGAAACCGCGCCTTGCTGTCGTCGGGCCGCTCTGCGAGCACGGCCTCGAGCTGCTCGACGGCCTGGGCGTAGTCGCCTTCCGACAGCGCTTGTCGGGCGGCCTGCATGTCGGCATGCGCGATAGACACGCCGGCGGCCGTGAGCGCGGCCAGAGCGAACCGCCGTGTTCGCACAAATCCTTTTGTTATCAATCGATCCCCCGTCGTCGCTGCACACCGGCATCACTATGCCCGACACGAGCGGCGCGAGGCGAGCGGTTCAGCCGCCGGGCTCGCCTCCGATCGGCGGCAGGCCGCTGTCGACGTCGGCGTTCTGGCCGCGGTGGCGCAGCGCGTGGTCCAGCAGCACGATCGCGAGCATGGCCTCGGCGATCGGGGCGGCACGCAGACCCACACAGGGATCGTGGCGGCCGGTGGTGCGCATCTGCGTGGCCTGGCCGCGGGTGTCGATGGTGTCCCCGGGGATGACGATGCTCGAAGTCGGCTTCAGCGCCATGCTGGCGCGGATCGTCTGGCCACTGGAGATGCCGCCCTGAATCCCGCCGGAGTGGTTGCTCCGGAAGCCGGTCGGCGCCATCTCGTCGCGGTGCTCGGAGCCGCGCGTCTCGACCACGCCGAAACCGTCGCCGATCTCCACGCCCTTGACCGCGTTGATACTCATCAGCGCCTTGGCGATATCCGCATCGAGGCGGTCGAAGACGGGTTCACCCCAGCCCGGCGGCACGCCGGCGGCGACGACGTCGATGCGCGCACCAATGGAGTCGCCGTCGCGTCGCAGGGCGTTGATGTAGTCCTCGAGTTCGCCCAGGCGTGCGGGCTCGGCGCAGAAGAACGGGTTCGTATTGGCGGCATCCAGGTCCTCGCAGGCCAGCCGGATCGGGCCCATCTGAGCCAGATAGCCCTGGATACGCACGCCGAAGCGCTCAGCGAGCACCCGGCGTGCGATCGCACCCGCGGCCACCCGCACGGCGGTCTCGCGGGCCGACGAACGGCCGCCGCCGCGATAGTCGCGCACGCCGTATTTCTGCAGGTAGGCGTAGTCCGCGTGGTTGGGCCGGAACACGTCCTTGATCTTGGAATAGTCGCGCGAGCGCTGATCGGTGTTCTCGATGATCACCGCGATCGGCGTGCCCGTGGTCACGCCCTCGAACACGCCGGAGACGATGCGCGCCTCGTCGCCCTCGCGGCGCTGGGTCACGTAGCGCGACGTCCCGGGCTTGCGCCGGTCGAGATCGGTCTGCAGCAGCGCCTCGTCGATCGCGATGCCCGGCGGGCAGCCGTCGACCACGCAGCCGATCGCCGGGCCGTGGCTCTCGCCGAAGGAGGTCACGGTGAAGGCCTGTCCCCAGGTGTTGCCCGCCATCAGTGACGCTCCTGCTGCTGTGCGGCGACCCAGGCCGCCAGATCCTCCGCTTCGAGCACGCCCACGCCGAGCCCGCCGCGCTCGAGATCGACCCAGGTGATGGGCAGATCCGGGTGACGCTGCTCGAGCGCGAACGCGCTGTAGCCGACCTCGAGCACCAGCAGGCCGTCCTCGACGAGATAGTCGGGGGCCGCGAACAGCAGACGGGTGACCAGCGACAGATCGTCGCTGTCGCCGTGGAAGGCGAAACCCGGTTCGTGCCGATACTCGGGCGCCAGCCCGGCCCACTCGGCCTGGCTGACATAGGGCGGGTTGGTCACGATCAGGTCGAAGCGCTCGGCCGGTAGACCGTCGAACAGATCCGCCTCGACGTATTCCACCTGCGGCCCGATGTCGTGCTTGTCGCTGTTGATCCGGGCCACGTCCAGCGCGTCGGCGCTGGCATCGGTGGCGACCACCCGCGCCTCCGGAAACGCCAGCGCGCAGGCGATCGCGATCGCGCCGCTGCCGGTGCACAGATCCAGGATCGCCAGCGGCTCCCGATGGCCGAGCCAGGGCTGGAAGGCGTTCTCGACGAGCTCCGCGATCGGCGAGCGCGGCACGATCACGCGTTCGTCGACGAAGAACTCGAGCCCGGCGAACCAGGCCTTGCCGGTCAGATAGGCCGCGGGCAGCCGCGTGTCGATGCGCCGCTCGATGGTCGCGCGCACGGTCTCGCGCTCGGCCGGCGTCAGCGTGGCCTCGAGATAGGCATCCGGGAGGCTGTGATCGAGTCCGAGCGCGTCCAGCACCAGATGCGCGGCCTCGTCCACGGGATTGTCGCTGCCGTGGCCGAAGGCGAGCCCGGCCGCGGCGAAGCGCGATGCACCCCAGCGGATATAGTCGAGCACACGCGTGAGCGTGGCGGTGATGTCCGGGGCGCTGTCGTGGCTCATATGTCGGATACCCGGGCGACCGTGCCCGTCGATCTGTCGGTTGGTGTCAGGCGGGCCCGTCCGCCGGCTCCCGCCGTTGCGGCCGGCGCCGGTGCGGGCGCGACTAGGATAAACCACCGGCCCTGCTTTGCGTGACGGCCGCCGGGCGCTAGGCTTGCGCTGCCCGTTGCCAACCTCGCATGCCCATGTCCGAACGCACGCCGGCGAGCCACGCCGACCGGCTTTTCGCCGCCCTGTTCTGGCTGCTGCCCACCCGGCTGATCTCGCGCGGCGCCCACACGCTGGCCGGGGCCCGCGCCGGCTGGCTGCGGCGCGCGCTGATCGCGGGCTTCCTGCGTCTGTACCCGGCGATCGACATGACCGAGGCCGAGGAACCCGACCCGCAGGCCTACCCGTCCTTCAACGCATTCTTCACCCGCGCGCTGGCGCCCGGGCAGCGCCCGCTGCCGAGCGATCCGGAGACCGTCGTCTCGCCGGTCGACGGCACGCTCGGGGCCTGCGGCGAGGCCCACCGGGGCACGATCTGCCAGACCAAGGGCATGACCTACGACCTCCAGACTCTGATGGGCGGCGACGAGGGCTGGGCCGCCGCCTTCCTCGGCGGGCGTTATGCCACCTTCTATCTCGCGCCCCACGACTATCATCGGGTGCACATGCCGCTCGACGGCTGCGTGCGCGACATGCGCTACGTGCCGGGGCGGCTGTTCGGCGTCAATCCGCGCTGCGTGCGCGCCATCCCGCGCCTGTTCAGCCGCAACGAACGCCTGGTGACCCTGTTCGACACCGCGGTCGGGCCCATGGCGCTGATCATGGTCGGCGCCTTCATCGTCGGCGGCATCGAGACCCGCTGGGCCGGCACGATCTGTCCGCCCCATCGGCGCGCGCCGCACCGCCAGCCCGTCGCCGAACGCGACATCGACGCCGCCTACCACGCGCGCGGCGAAGAGATGGGCCGTTTCGCCATCGGCTCCAGCGTCATTCTCCTGTTCGGCCCCGGCGCCCTCGAATGGCCGAACACCCTCGCCGCCGGCCGGTCCCTGCGGTTGGGCACACCCATCGGCCGGCTCGGCACCGGCGCCTGAGCGCGCCCGGCTGGCCGCCACGGGCGCAAGCGCGCAGCTCGGCGCGCTGGCTCGAGACGTTTCGACCGTGCTCGGCTGGCCGGATACGCGGCGTCAGCGACGCGCCCAGGCGAACGGCAGCACCGCGCCGATGCCGTCGTGGCCGAGCATGAGCGCGAGCAGCCGGTCCACGCCGAGCGCCACGCCTGCGCTGGCGGGCAGGCCGTGATCCATCGCTGCGAGCAGCGCCGTGTCGGTGGGCACCGGCGCCGCCCCGGCGGCTTCGCGTGCCTCGTTTTCACGGGCCATGGCCGCACGCGCGCGCTCCGGATCGGTCAATTCCTGGGCGCCGTTGGCGAGCTCGACGCCCTGCCAGTAGATCTCGAACCGACGGCTGATCCGCGCGTCCGCCGGTTCGATCTCCACGAGCACGGCATCGTCGGCCGGAAAGCCGCTGACACAGACCGGCCCGTTCCGGCCGAGTCGCGGCTGCACCACGACGCTCATGAGCAGATCGAGCCAGAAGACGCGGCTGTCGGCCGGCGCCCCGGGCGGGGCGACGCCGCGTTCGTCCGCGGCCCGGGCGAGCGCCGCGGGCCCGGCCGCGAGCGGATCGAGGCCGACGTGCTCGCGAAAGACGTCGCGATAGCGGACCCGCTCGACCACGGACGTACCCGCCACCGCGGCCAGCAGCGCGGCGGTCTCCTCGACGACGTCGGCCATCCTGGCGCCGGGGCGATACCACTCCAGCATGCAGAATTCGGGGTTGTGCCAGCGGCCGGACTCGCCGGCGCGGAAGACGTGGCCAAGCTGGTAGATCGCGCCGCTGCCGGCGGCCAGCAGACGCTTGAGCGCGTGTTCAGGCGAAGGGGCCAGCCACCCCGCGCCCGCGACCGACAACGCATCCAGCCCGCGTTCGGCGGGCGGCGCGCGGCCGATCACGCCGGTATCGACCTCCATCACGCCGCGTTCGGCCATGAAACGGCGGACGTCGGCGAACAGCGCCGCACGCCGCGCCAGCGTCTCGCGGGTCGCGCTCGGCCGCCAGCTCGGCGCCTCGTCGGTCAACGCGCGGCGGCCGGGCCCGTCAGCCCTCGCTGGCGCGGGAGACGTATTCGCCCTTGCGGGTGTCCACGCGCAGCACCTCGCCCTCCTCGATGAACAGCGGCACCTGCACCACCGCGCCGGTCTCCAGCGTCGCCGGCTTGGTGCCGCCGCTGGAGGTGTTGCCGCGCACCCCCGGATCGGTCTCGGTGACCGCCAGGGTGACAAAGTTCGGCGCATCGACCTGCAGCGGTACGCCGTTCCACAGCGTCACATCACAGTGGTCCTGGGGCTTGAGCCATTTCGCGGCGTCGCCGACCGCGGCCTCGCTGGCCTGATACTGCTCGAACGAGTTCGGCTCCATGAAGTGATAGAACTCGTCGTCCTGATACAGATACTGCAGATCGAGATTGAACACGTCGGCGGCCTCGACCGAGTCGCCCGACTTGAAGGTCCGCTCGACCGTACGATTGGTCTTGAGGTTGCGCACCTTGACGCGATTGAACGCCTGCCCCTTGCCCGGCTTGACGAACTCGTTCTCGACGATGGTGTAGGGATCACCGTCGAGAATGATCTTGAGACCGCCCTTGAACTGATTGGTGTTGAACTGCGCCATAGAAAAACTTCCGGATCGGTCGAGCCAGCGGCGTGTTGGCGCGCGAGGCGCCGCACTCTAGACTGGAGGGCATGGAACACGCGCCCGCCGAGCCCTCGAGCGCCGCCGCGCGAAAGCGCGTCAGTCTATCGCAAAGCGCGCCCCGCTGGCAGCAGGCGATGCGCGAGGCCGTCACCGACGTCGACACTCTGTATGACGCACTCGAACTGCCCGCCGAGGGTCGCGCCGCCGCCCGCTCGGCGACGGCGCTGTTCGGCCTGCGCGTGCCGCGCGGCTATCTCGCCCGGATGCGCCGGCGCGACCCGCACGATCCGCTGCTGCGCCAGGTCCTGCCGGTCGCCGACGAGCACGCCGAGGTCCCCGGTTTCGACTGGGATGCCGTCGGCGACAACGCGAGTGCCGCCGGCGACGGCGTGCTGCACAAGTACCACGGCCGGGCGCTGCTGATCACCACCGGCGCCTGCGCGGTGCATTGTCGCTACTGCTTCCGGCGTCATTTCGACTATGCCGGCCAGCACGCCGGCGGCGCCCACGCCGACGCCGCCCTGGCCCGCATCGACGCCGACCCGAGCATTCGCGAGGTCATCCTCTCCGGCGGCGATCCGCTGTCGCTGAGCAACCCGCGCCTGGCGGCACTCGGCGAGGGCCTCGACCGCATCGACCACGTAAGCCGGCTGCGGCTGCACACACGGACCGCCATCGTGCTGCCCGAGCGCATCGACGCCGGGTTCATCGACTGGCTCGCCGCGCGCCGCCAGCAGGTGGTCATCGTCGTCCATGCCAACCACGCCAACGAACTCTCCGACGATGTCTGCCGGGCGCTCGCGGCGCTGCGCGCCACCGGTGCCACCCTGCTCAATCAGGCGGTGCTGCTGGCCGGCGTCAACGACAGCCCCGACGCGCTCGCCGCGCTCAGCGAAAAACTCTTCGCCGCCGGCGTGATGCCGTACTATCTTCATCTGCTGGATCGGGTCGCCGGGACGGCGCACTTCGAGGTCGACGAACGCCGGGCCGACGGCATCATGCAGCAGCTCGCCGCCCGCCTGCCGGGCTATCTCGTGCCGCGGCTCGCGCGCGAGACCCCCGGCGCGGCGGCCAAGAGCGTACGCGCGACCACGGCGCCGGGACGTTAGGCTGGACGCAAGCAAACAGGGGGACTCAGGCTTGAATCAGGCACAGGCGAGCGCCGCGGCCACGTCCGAGGCGACGCCGGAAACTCTCAAGGCAGTCGTGATCGGTCGCGAACAGGACGCGATCGAAGCCGTGCGCGCGGCGTTATCGGCGCAGCCGCATGATTGCGAACTGATCCATGCCAGCGATCCGGCCAACGTCGTCTCGCCCGAGCAGGTGGGCACGATCGCGCTCTACGGCCTCGTCTGCCCGGCCGAAACAGACAGCGCCCGCCGGGCGCTGGCGCTGTTGCGCAATCTCGCCGGCGACGCCCCGATACTGCTGTTCGTCACGGCCGAGGCGGGTCTCGATGCGGTACAGGCCGTGGCCGAAGGCGCCTGGGATCTGTGTCCGCTCGACGACGCGTCGACGCTGAATCGGCGCGTCGCGCAGGCGATGGAGATCGGCCACAGCCGCTTGGCACGCCACGATCTCGGCCAGCGCCTGGTGCACTCGCAGCGCCGGCTGGACGTGCTTCTCAGCCAGGGCGAGGACGCCCGGGCGAGCCTCATCGACGGCCGTATCGTGGACGCGAGCCCGGCGTTCGCCCGGCTGCTGGGGCTGGCGGACGTCGCCGACGCGAACGGCCTCGATCTGCTCGACGCGGTCGCCGAGCACGAACGCGGCCGGGTCGAGGAGGCCATCGCCCAGGTCGCGCGCGAGCACACCGACACGTCGATGGTGTTCGATCTCGCCACGCGCGAAGGCCGGCGCCAGCCGGTGCGGGCACTGTTCCAGCCCGGCGTGGACGAATCCGGCGGCCGCCAGCGCGTGAGCGCCGTGTTCCAGGCCTCCGATCAGGGGCGCGCGCCCATCGCGAACGCGCCACAACGACCGCTGCACGACGGCCGCATGGCCCTGCACAAGGTACTTGCCCACACCGACGCGCGCAGTCCGGAGCGCGTCCCCGGCCTGATATTCGTGGCCACCGACGGGATCTCCACGCTGCAGGATCGTATGGGTCTGGCCCAGAGCGACCTCGTCCTGCAGGAGCTGGGCCTGTTCCTGCTGGAGAACCTGCGCGGCGAGGATCGCGTGTTCCGCTTCGGCGCGGGTGAATACGTGCTGCTCGTCGAACGGCATTCGAGCCGCGAGATCGCCGAGAGCGCAGAACGCCTTCACCAGATGCTCTCCGAGGAGATCTTCGGCGACGAACGCCACAGCGCGACGCTGTCCGCCAGCGTCGCCCACATTCCCCTGGTCGCGGGCGGTGCGCACAGCGCCGATCAGCGGCTGCGCATGGTCATGGACGCCGCCTACGACCTGCGCGCCGAGGGCGGCAACGCCTGCCGCGCCTGCGAAACCTCGGAGGCGGAGCAGGCCGATCCGGCAGCCGACGCCGAGCAGTGGGTACCGCGGCTGCAGCAGGCGCTGGTTCGCGATCGCTTCAGCCTGGCCTATCAGGGCATCACCAGCCTGGCCGGCGACAGCCAGCCCTATTTCGACTGTCTGCTGCGCTATGTCGACGATCGCGGCGCGCTGGTGCGGCCGGGCGAATTTCTGGGCGCTGCGGAACAGGCGGGCCTGATGCCCGAGATCGATCGCTGGGTCGCGCGCCGCGCGATCGCGGTCATCGACCAGCAGCGGGCCAAGGACGCCCACATCACGCTTTTCGTCAAACTCTCGGCAGCCACGCTATCGGACGCCGATGCGTTCGTGGCCGCCCTCCGAGAGGCGGTGCGCGAACGCGCCATCCCGCGGCACCAGCTGATCCTCAGCCTGCGCGAGGACGACGTCCGCGCACAGACGCATGCGGCCCGCGCCCTCGCCCGCACCCTCGACGAAGACGGCTTTCGCGTCGCCCTCACCCATTACGGCAGCACGCCCAAGGCGATCCAGGTGCTGGACAACCTCCCGGCCGCATTCATCAAGCTGGCCCCGGATTTCGCCCGGCAGGTCCTCGGCGGCAACGAGGATGGCCAGCTCGGCGCGATCATCGCCAATGCACGTGAACGCCGGATCCCGCTGATCGCCGAACAGATCGAGGACGCCAACAGCATGGCCCGGCTGTGGCAGGCCGGCGTGAACTATGTGCAGGGCCACTTCATCCAGGAGCCGGACACCGAGGCGCTCGCCCACACCGAGAACCGTCTGCGCTGAGCGGGCGAACGCCCGGCTGGCGGCAGCCCCGGCAACGACGCCGTGCCGGGCCGCGCACCACGCGCGATCCGGCGCGCTCGGATCGTCCCCGCCGGCTGCGATGGAAGCCATCTGACGACCGGCCCGAAAGCGACGGCGGCCGACGCCGCGATGTTCGCGGGACGGCCCCGGGCGGTGACGAGGACCACGCGTTATCCGGCGTGCGGCCCGTCGGCACTTGCCCGGGCACCGACACCGGTTCGAACGCACGTGCGGCGTGGCAACCGCGGCCGACCCTGAAGACCGCGGGTCAGCGGTTCGTCGGTATCACGACGCCGGTTTGCCGGCAGCCACCGCGAGCGCCTGGACCTGGGTGTAGCCGCGGGGCAGTTTCCGCCCGCGCGAGGCGCGCGGCCCGCGATAGGGGTCGCGCTCGCCGGACTTCAGCGCCATGTGGCGCTTGCCGCTGTAGAGCAGCAGCGTCGCCTCGGCCGCGATCGCCTGCACCGCCACGACCGATTCGTCGCCTTTCAGCGCGATCAGCTTGTTGCCCTTGCCCTTGGCCAGCACGGGCAACTCCTCGATGGCCAGGCACAGCAGCTGGCCGGCGCTGGTGACCACGCAGACCTCGGCGTCGGCGGCCGCAACGAGGGTGGGCGCCAGCGCCACGGCGCCCCGGCCCGGCGTGATCGTGGCCTTGCCGGACTTCTGGCGGCTGGCCAGTTCGCCGAGGGTGGTCGCGAAGCCGTTGCCGGCGGTGCTCGCCAGCACGCATCGCAGCGTTTCGTCGCCCAGGGCCACGCCGACGAAGCGCGCCCCGTCCGCCGGGCTCAGGCTGCCGGTGAGCGGCTCGCCCTGGCCGCGGGCCGAGGGCAGCTTGTGCGCGGCCAGGCTGTAGCTGCGCCCGGTCGAATCGAGCACGATCAGCGTGTCGTTGGTGCGCCCCGGGGCGTGCGCGAGGTAGTCGTCGCCGCTGCGGAAGTTCAGCCCCGGCGCGTCGACGTCGTGGCCCTTGGCGGCGCGGATCCAGCCCTCGCGCGAAAGCACGACGGTGATCGGCTCGCTCGGCAGCAGATCGGCCTCGGACAGGGCCCGGGCCTGGCCGCGCTCGACCAGGCGGCTGCGCCGTTCGTCGCCGTACTGCTCGGCGTCGGCGGCGATCTCGTCGGCGATCAGCCGGTTGAGCTTTTCCTTCGAGCCGAGCGTGGCCTCCAGCCACTGGCGTTCCGCCTCCAGCTCGTCCTGCTCGCCGCGGATCTTGAACTCCTCGAGCTTCATGAGGTGGCGCAGACGCAGGTTGAGGATGGCGTCGGCCTGGACGTCGGTGATCGAGAAGCGCTCCATCATCACCGGCTTGGGCTCGTCCTCGGTGCGAATGATGTGGATGACCTCGTCGATGTTCAGGTACGCGACCAGCAGTCCTTCGAGGATATGCAGGCGGTCGGTGACCGCGTCCAGCCGGTGTTCCAGGCGCCGCGTGACCGTGGTGGTGCGATAGGTCAGCCATTCCGACAGCAGATCGCGCAGGTTCTTGACCCGGGGCGCGCCGTCCAGACCGATGACGTTGAGATTCACGCGCACGTTCTTCTCGAGCCCGGTGGTGGCGAACAGATGCGCCATCAGGGCGTCGATGTCCACGCGGTTGCTGCGCGGCACGATCACCAGCCGGGTCGGGTTCTCGTGGTCGGATTCGTCGCGCAGGTCCGAGACCATCGGCAGTTTCTTCGAAGCCATCTGGGCCGCGATCTGCTCGAGCACCCGGGCGCCGGAGGTCTGATACGGCAGCGCGTCGATCACCACCTCGCCGGCCTCGACCGTGTAGGTCGCGCGCAGACGGATCACGCCGTTGCCGGTGGCGTAGAGATTCCGGATCTCGGCGGCCGGGGTGATGATCTCGGCGCCGGTCGGGAAGTCCGGCGCCGGCATATGCGCAATCAGCGCGTCGACGTCGGCGTCGGGGTGTTCCAGCAGATGGGTGGTCGCCGCGGCCACCTCACGGATGTTGTGCGGCGGGATGTCGGTGGCCATGCCGACCGCGATGCCGGTGCCGCCGTTGAGCAGCACGTTGGGCAGGCGGGCCGGCAGCGTGACCGGCTCGTCGAGCGTGCCGTCGAAATTGGGCTGCCAGTCGACCGTGCCCTGGCCGAGCTCGGAGAGCAGCGTGGCCGCATAGGCGGTCAGCCGGGATTCGGTATAGCGCATCGCCGCGAACGATTTCGGGTCGTCGGCGGTGCCCCAGTTGCCCTGCCCGTCGACCAGCGGATAGCGATAGGTGAACGGCTGGGCCATGATCACCATGGCTTCGTAGCAGGCCGAATCGCCGTGCGGATGGAACTTGCCGATGACGTCGCCGACCGTGCGCGCGGCCTTCTTCGGCTTCGAGGCGGCCGACAGGCCGAGCTCGGACATGGCGTAGACGATGCGCCGCTGGACCGGCTTCAGACCGTCGCCGACATGCGGCAGCGCCCGGTCGAGGATGACGTACATCGCATAGTCGAGATAGGCCTTCTCGGCGAAGGTGTTCAGCGGCAGGCGCTCGCTGTCGTGTTCGAAAGGGGTGGCCATGAGTCTGGGATCCGGTTACTGGACTTCGGCTTCGTGGCCGCGGGCCTCGAGCCAGTCGCGGCGGTCGGCGGCGCGTTTTTTCGCCAGCAGCATGTCGAGCAGTTCGTCGACGCTGGCGCTCGCCTCGTCGGAGGGCTCGATGCCGAGCTGGACCAGGCGCCGGGTGTCCGGCGCCATGGTGGTCTCGCGCAGCTGCAGCGCGCTCATCTCGCCGAGGCCCTTGAAGCGGGTGACGCCGATCTTGCGCTGTTTTTTCTCGTTCTCCAGCCGCTTGACGATGGCGTCGCGCTCGTCGCGGTCCAGCGCGTAGAAGACCTCCTTGCCGGCATCGATGCGAAACAGCGGCGGCATCGCCACGAACACGTGCCCGTTGGCCACCAGCGCGCGGAAATGCTTGACGAACAGCGCACACAGGAGCGTCGCGATATGCAGGCCGTCCGAATCGGCATCGGCGAGGATGCAGATCTTGTGATAGCGCAGCCGTTCGAGATTGTTGCTGCCGGGGTCCATGCCCAGCGCCACGGAGATGTCGTGAATCTCGTTGGAGGCCATGATGTCGGCGGCATCGACCTCCCAGGCGTTGAGGATCTTGCCTCGGAGCGGCATCACCGCCTGGAAGTTGCGATCGCGGGCCTGCTTGGCCGAACCGCCGGCCGAATCGCCCTCCACCAGGAACAGCTCCGAGCGCGACGGATCGTCGGTCACGCAGTCGGTGAGCTTGCCGGGCAGCGCCGGCCCGGCGGTCACGCGCTTGCGCTTGACCTTCTTGGCGGATCGGGCGCGGGCCTGGGCGTTGCCGATGATCTGTTGTGCCAGCGCCTCGCCGGTCTCGGCGTGCCGGTTGAGCCACAGCGAGAAGGCGTCCTTGACTGCCCCGGAGACGAAGCCGCTGATATCGCGCGAGGACAGCCGCTCCTTGGTCTGGCCGGAGAACTGCGGCTCGTTCATCTTCACCGAGAGCACGAAGGCGCAGCCCGACCAGACGTCCTCCGGCGCGATCTTGACGCCGCGCGGCAGCAGATTGCGGAATTCACAGAACTCGCGCACGGCCTCGGTCAGGCCGGAGCGCAGGCCGTTGACGTGGGTGCCCCCGGCCGCGGTCGGAATCAGGTTGACGTAGCTCTCGGCGACGCCGTCCACGCCCGGCTGATCCGGAGCCAGCCAGGTCAGCGACCAGTCCACGGTCTGCGTGTCCTCGCTCTCGCCGCCGGTGAACGCCGGCGCGATCAGCGTCTCGACCCCGTCCAGCGCATCGGCCATGTAGTCGGCCAGGCCGTCGGCGTACTGCCAGACGATGTCCTCCTCGCCGGCCTCGTCGACGAAGCGCACCTTGAGGTTCGGGCACAGCACGGCCTTGGCCCGCAGCAGATGCTTGAGCCGGCCGGTGGCAAACCGCGGGCTGTCGAAATAGCTTTCGTCCGGGGTGAACCGCAGCATCGTCCCGGTCCGGGTCTTCGCGCACTGGCCGATTTCGGTCAGATCGGCGACCTTCTCGCCGCCGGCGAAGCGCATCTCGTAATGACGGCCGTCGCGCCAGACCTGCACCACCAGCGCCGTCGACAGCGCGTTGACCACCGACACGCCGACGCCGTGCAGGCCGCCGGAGAACTGGTACTGCTTGCTGGAGAACTTGCCACCGGCGTGCAGCCGCGTGAGAATCAGCTCCACACCCGAGACGCCGTGCTGGCCGTGGGTATCCACCGGCATGCCGCGGCCGTCGTCGACCACGGACAGCGCGCCGTCGGCATGCAGCGTCACGGTGATGGTCCTGGCATGCCCCGACAGCGCCTCATCCACGCTGTTGTCGATGACCTCCTGGGCCAGATGGTTCGGCCGGGCGGTGTCCGTGAACATGCCGGGACGCTTGCGCACCGGGTCGAGGCCGGACAGCACTTCTATATCGGCGGCATCGTAGCGACTGGCCATCGACTCCTCGGGAGAACGGGCGGGAACGGTTGCGCGGCACGGTAAGCCAGACCGGCAGGGCTGGCAAGACACGCCTGACGCGGTCTCGCCGCGCGGTTACACTTCGCAGGCCCAATCGATACCGGTTCCGCCATGGCCCGAAAAGACGACACGCCCACCCCGCCCGCGACCGAGGACGACGCGCCGCGACTGGCCGAATTCGAATCCTCGGTGGCCGAGCTCGAGGCGCTGGTCGAGGCGCTGGAAAGCGGCGAGGTCTCGCTGGAGACCGCCCTCGCCCAGTTCGAGCGTGGCGTGGTGCTCGCCCGCCAGTGCCAGTCGCTGCTCAAGAATGCGGAACTGCGCGTCGATCAGCTTCTGGCCGAGGGCGACGAGGAACGCGTGGCGGATTTCGATGCGCCCGACACGGACAGAGACTGAAACGGCGCCGCACACCGACGACGCGGGCTGCATGCGCGGTCCGTCGCTCGCGACTGCCGGGCGGAACGTCGCGCATCGCCCGGCCTTTAGCGCAACCGCGACCGGTGGGTGGCCGGGAATCGGCCGCCGAGCGTCGCCGCCGGCACCGGCCTGATCAATCCCGCGTCGGCACGCTGCAGCGATCGTAGCGCAGGCGCACACCGTCGCGGCCCTGCCAGCGTTCGCCGTAGCGCGCGGGCTGGCAGGCGTGGGCGGCGAAGCCGAAGGTCTCGGCCGCGGCGGGCCGCGCCTCGAGCGCGCGTTCGCGGTCTGCGGCCAGATCGGGCATGAAATCCAGCCCCGTCTCGGCCTCGATCGTATCCACCGAGACGAGGAACGAATCCAGCCGCTCGTCGCCGCGCACGCTCTGCGGCACGCGAAAGGCCAGCACCCGCCAGGCGCCGTCGTCGTCGCGGGCGAGCCAGATGCGATAAAAACCGGCGGGCGCGGCGTTGTCCGACGCGGCGGGGATGGGGCCGACCAGCACCCACAGGGTGACCGTGGCCGGTGCGATCTCGTCGGTCTCGATCTCCTCGAGCCGCTGCCAGACGAGCTGATTGAGCCGCGGCCGCTGCGGCACGACGTTGCTGTAATAGAAGCTCGCACGCTGGGCGTCGTTGCCGTATAGCTGGCCGATGGCGTAGTTCGGCGCGAGATGGCCACGATCGTAGCGACCGGCCCCGTAGCGACGGGTCTCCGGCGCCGTGTCCAGCCGCGGGTCGGCGATGAAATCCGGCCGCGATCGGTGCGTGTAGCGCCCCACCGGGGTCACCCGATAGGCCACCCAGGCGGCCCGGCCGCGCCTCGTGTCGTAGCCGACGGTGAAACCCGGGTTGACCAATCTGCGCAGTGGCCGGGCCGACGCCTCCGGGGCACCGACGGCCGCCGGCCAGTCGCCGCCCCCGGCATCGGCGCCGCCGCCGCAGGCGACCATGCCGAAAGCCATGGGGAACATGGCCCCCAGGGCCGCGGTCCAAGCGAGCGAGGCACGGCGCAGGCGCCGCTGCGCGAGGCGTTTTAACTGCATCATCCAACCAAAGATTTCAAGCCACGACTGCCGTGCTAGCCTTGGAATCAGTCATCTACACGAGAACTTCCATGACCGCGGAACGTACTGTACAGACCTCTAAAGCGCAGACCGCGCTGGCCACCAACAGCGTCCTGCGCAATACCTACATGCTGCTGTCGATGACGCTGCTGTTCTCGGCAGCGGTCGCCGGCACGGCCATGGCGCTGAACGCGCCGCACCCGGGCATCATCATCACGCTGGTCGGCTATTTCGGCCTGCTGTTCGCGGTCGAGAAGACCAAGGATAGCGCGATGGGCCTGGTCAGCGTGTTCGCCCTGACCGGCTTCATGGGCTACACGATCGGCCCGATCATCAACATGTATCTGACGCAGTTCTCGAACGGCGGGGAGATCGTGATGATGGCCCTGGGCGGCACCGGTGCGATCTTCCTCGGCATGTCCGGCTATGCGCTGGCTTCCGGCCGCCGCTTCAACCAGTGGGCCGGCATGCTCTTCGTGGGCATCATGGTGGCCTTCGTCATGGGCCTGATCGCGGTGATCTTCTCGATCCCGGCGCTGTCGATGGCGGTCTCGGCGCTGTTCGTGCTGCTCATGGCCGGCCTGATCGTCTACCAGACCGGCGAGATCGTCCACGGCGGCGAAACCAACTACATCACCGCGACAGTCACGCTGTTCGTCACCATCTACAACCTATTCCTCAGCCTCCTGCAGCTGCTCGGCGTGTTCGCCGGCGAGGAATAAGGCGCAACCGTCGACCGCGGCGGTCGACGACGTCCGAGACCGGCCCGGCATCGTGCGCGATGCCGGGCCTTTTCACGTCATGCCCCGGGTTCGCCGTCGGGATGAAACCAGCCCAGCGTCGCGTTCAGACGCACGACCTCGCCGACGATCAGCAGCGTGGGTCCGGTGATGGTCTCGGCCGCAGCCCGCGCCGGCAGGTCGTCGAGCGTGCCCGCGATCAGGCGCTGATGCGCGGTGGTGCCGTCGATAACCAGAGCCGCGGGCCAGTCGGCGGCCAGTCCGTGGGTCATCAGCGCCTCGCAGATGACCGGCAGACTCTTCAGGCCCATGAAGAACACCACCGTCTGGCCGGCGCGCGCCAGTTCGGGCCAGGACAGATCGAGCGCGCCCGCCTTGAGGTGGCCGGTGACGAATACCACCGACTGGGCGTAATCGCGGTGGGTCAGCGGGATGCCCGCATAGGCCGCGCAGCCGTTGGCGGCGGTCACGCCGGGCACGATCTGGAACGGCACCCCGGCTGCGGCCAGCTCGGCGATCTCCTCGCCGCCGCGGCCGAAGACGAACGGGTCGCCGCCCTTGAGGCGGAGCACCCGGTGCCCGTCGCGCGCCAGCCGCACCATGAGTTCGTTGATCCGCTCCTGGGCCAATGTGTGTCGGGCCGCGCGCTTGCCCACGTGAATCCGCTCCGCCTCGCGGTTGACCAGATCGAGCAGCGCCGGCTGGATGAGGCTGTCGTGCAGGACCACGTCGGCCCGCTGCATCAGACGCAGGGCACGAAAGGTCAGCAGATCCGGATCGCCCGGGCCGGCGCCCACGAGATAGACCTCGCCGGTCGCGGGCGTCGCCTCGCCGGCCGCGGCCGCGTCGATGGCGCGCGCCAGCTCGACACGCGCCTGGTCCGTTCTGCCGGCCAGCACGGTCTCGGCGATGGGGCCGTCGAGCACACGCGTCCAGAACGGGCCACGCCGGGCTCTTGGGAGCCGCGTCCGCACGGCTTCGCGAAACTCGCCGGCGAGAGCGGCCAGATCACCATAGGCGCGCGGCAGCCAGCTCTCCAGTCGCGCACCGAGAATGCGCGTCAGCGTCGGCGCGCGGCCATCGCTGGAGATCGCCACCTGCAGCGTGTCGCGGGTCACGGTCGCGGGCACCAGAAAATCCGATTCACCGGCCGCGTCCGCCCGCTGCACCCACACCCCGGCCGCCCGCGCGGCATCGGCGAGCGCGGCGTTGACGTCCGGATCGTCGGTGGTCGCAAACAGCAGCCGGTAGCCGGCCACGTCGTCGGCACGGGCTTCGCGGGCCTGCCAGTCGAGACGCCGCGCCTCGGCCAGCGCCCGGATCGCCGGGGTCGCCTCCGGCGCGATCACGGTGACCCGGGCGCCGGCACCGAGCAGGCGCTCGATGCGGCGGGCGGCGATACGCCCCGCCCCGGCCACCAGCACCGGGTGGCCGAACAGGCGGAGGAATATCGGCAGACTCAGCGGATCATCGGACAAGATGCGGCGCGACTCGGGCGAACGGGTTCAGCCGGCGGCCGTGAGCGTACGCACGCTGTCGAAGAGCATGCTAACGGCGACCACCAGCAGCAGGACCGATATGATCGGCCGCAGCAGCCCGTCGGGCAAGCGCGAGCCCAGCCGCGTCCCGAGATAGATACCCGGTAACGAGCCCAACAGCAGGAACGCCAGGACCGGCAGATCGGTCGTGCCCAGACTCAGGTGCCCGATACCGGCGACCAGCGTCAACGGCACGGCATGGGCGATGTCCGTGCCCACCACCCGGATCGCGGCCAGGCGCGGATACAGCAACAGCAGCAGCGTGGTGCCGAGCACGCCGGCGCCGACCGAGGACAGCGTGACCAGCACGCCGAGCACCACGCCACCGACGACCGTGACCGGCTCGCGCCAGCGGTGCATCGACGCCGGCAGACCGGACTCCTCGAGCGCGCCGTCGCGGGTGAGATACCGGAGGATATGCCGCCGCAGGAGGGTGAGCACGGCCGTGGTGATGATCGCGAGGCAGAGCGTGACCGTCATCAGCTCCTCCACCCACGGCTCGAGACCGACCAGATGCAGCCACAGAATCGTGAGCACCGCCGCCGGCAGACTGCCGCTGGCCATCAGGCCGACCACGCGCCAGTCGACCGTCTGCTGACGGCCGTGCAGCCAGGTGCCAAAGCCCTTGGTGCCGGCGGCATAAAGCAGATCCGTGCCGACCGCCGCCGACGGCGAGAAGCCGAACAGCAGGATCAGCAGCGGCGTCATCAGCGAACCGCCGCCGACGCCGGTCACACCAACCGCCAGACCGACGAACAGGCCGGCCGCGCTGAACGCGAGCATCACAGTCCAGAAACGATGGAAAACAGGCGCGCAGACTAGCAGCGGCCGATCAAAGCAGATAGAAATATCTTTTTATAGTTTAATAATATGTTGGAATATAAAATCCATGCCGGAGGGAAGGCCCGCCATGAAGCTACGCCAGCTCGTCTACATCAGCGAGGTCGCCAAGCGCCAGCTCAACATCACCGCCGCGGCCCAGGCCCTGCATACCTCCCAGCCCGGGGTGAGCAAGCAGATCCGACTGCTCGAGGAGGAGCTCGGCGTGCTCATCTTCGAGCGCAACGGCAAGCATCTGGACCGCGTCACCCCCGCCGGCGCGCGCATTCTCGAGACCGCGCGACGGGTGCTCTCCGAAGTGGAGAACATCACCCGCACGGCTGACGAATTCGCGGATACCGATCGCGGCTCCCTGTGCGTGGCCACCACCCACACCCAGGCCCGCTACGCCCTGCCCGGCGTCATCCAGCGCTTCCGGCAGGCTTATCCGCGGGTCTCGCTGCACATCAACCAGGGTGCTCCGCCGCAGATCGCGGCCTGGGCCGCGGCGGGCGACGCGGACTTCGCCATCGCCACCGAGGCGCTGGAACACTTCGACGAGCTGGTCATGCTGCCCTGCTATCACTGGAACCGCTGTGTGCTGGTCCCGCGCGATCACGAGCTGGCCGGCGTCGAGCGCATCGAACTCGAGGCGCTGGCCGAGCAGCCGATCGTGACCTACACCTTCGGCTTCACCGGCCGCTCGCATCTGGATGCGGCCTTCGACGCAAAGGGACTGACGCCCAACGTGGTGCTCACCGCCGTGGACGCGGACGTCATCAAGACCTATGTCCGCCTCGGGCTGGGCGTGGGCGTGATCGCCAACATGGCCTACGATCCGGCCACCGACACCGACCTCGTGCGCCTGGACGCCAGCCATCTGTTCGCCTCCAGCACGACCCACATCGGCTTCCGGCACAACCTGTTCCTGCGCGGCTACATGCGGCGTTTCATCGGCATGTTCGCCCCGCATCTGACCGGCGAACGCCTGGACCGGGTGCTGGAGACGTTTCCGGGCGCCGAGTACGAGGCGCTGATCCGAGAGATCCGGGATTCGCTGCCGCGCTACTGAGCGGCCGCCGCCTGCCCGGCCGGTGCCAGGCGCGTGGTGCCGCCCATGAACGGCTGCAGGGCCGCCGGGATCGCCACGCTGCCGTCGGCCTGCTGGTGGTTCTCCAGCACCGCGACCAGCGCACGGCCGATCGCCAGGCCGGAGCCGTTGAGCGTATGCAGCAGCCGCGGCTTGCCGGTTTCCGGATCGCGATAGCGCGCGCCCATGCGCCGGGCCTGGAAATCGCCGAAATTGCTGCAGGACGAGATCTCGCGATAGGTCCCCTGGCTGGGCAGCCAGACCTCCAGATCGTAGGTTCGCCCGGCGGCGAAGCCCATGTCGCCGGCCGCCAGCGCCACCACGCGATACGGCAGTTCCAGCGCCTGCAGGATGGACTCGGCGCTGGCGGTGATCGCCTCGAGGGCGGCTTCGGAATCGTCCGGGTGCACCATCCGCACCAGCTCGACCTTCTCGAACTGATGCTGACGGATCATGCCGCGCACGTCGCGGCCGGCCGCACCGGCCTCGGCCCGGAAGCACGGCGAATGCGTGACGAACCGCAGCGGCAGCGCCTCCGCCTCCACGATGCTGTCCGCCACCAGATTGGTCACCGGCACCTCGGCGGTCGGGATCAGATAGTAGTCGGCCGGCTCGGCCAGGCGGAACAGATCGTCGCCGAACTTCGGCAGCTGGCCGGTACCGAACAGCGAGTCGGCGTTGACGATGTAGGGCACGTTGAGCTCGGTGTAGCCGGCAGCCGTATGCGTCTCCAGCATGAAGGCGATCAGCGCCCGGTGCAGACGCGCCACGCCGCCCTTCATCACGGTGAAGCGCGCGCCGGTGATCTTCGCGGCGGCGGCGGCATCCATGCCGGCCAGCGCCTCGCCGATCTCCACGTGATCGCGCACCTCGAAGTCGAACCCGGCCGGCTCGCCGACGCGGCGCAGCTCGACGTTGTCGTCCTCGGACAGGCCGTCGGGCACTCCGTCGTGCGGCAGGTTCGGCAGCCCACTACGGATCTCGTCCTGTTCGGCCTGGACCGCGTCGAGCTCGCGCTTGGCCGCCTCGAGCTGATCGCCCAGGCCGCTGACCTCGGCCTTGAGCGGCTCGATATCCTCGCCCGCGGCCTTGGCCTGGCCGATCGCCTTGGAGCGGCGATTGCGTTCGGCCTGGAGTTCCTCGGTGCGCGTCTGCAGCGCCTTGCGGCGCGCGTCGAGCGCGGCGTAGGCGTCGGCGTCGAACTCGAAACCACGCCGCGCCAGCGCCGTGGCCACGGCGTGCGGGTCATTGCGAAGCAGGCGGGGATCGAGCATAACGTCGAGAACTTGGGATTTGCGCGGCATTATATGGGCCGCATCGGTCGCCTGCAGCCGGCGGCGCCGTCAGCGTGCCGCACACGGGCGCACTTCGCACCGGCGCACGCCACGACAGTACCCGGAGACAGCGCGACGGATCGCGCCCGACCGACCGACGGCCGATTCGACCATCACACGCCGAGGTAGCGGTCCATGACCTCGGGCGAATCGCGAAGCGCCTCGGCACTGCCCTCGTAGACCATGTGCCCGTTCTCGATGAGATAACAGCGATCGGCCAGCCGGAGTGCTGCCGCCACGTTCTGTTCGACCACCAGGAACGTCTGCCCCTCGCGGGCCAGCTGCTGGCACGAGGCCATCAGATCCCGGACGATGATCGGGGCGAGGCCCTCGAACGGCTCGTCGAGCAGGATCAGCTTGGCGTTGCGGATGAGCGCCCGTCCGATCGCCAGCATCTGCTGCTCGCCGCCGGACAGATCCTTGCCGCGGCTGCGTCGACGTTCCTGCAACCGCGGGAAGAACTCGTAGACGCGCTCGAAACTCCAGGCGTCGCGCCCGGCACTCAGGGCCGCCAGCTTCAGATTCTCGTGAACCGAGAGAGTGCCGATGATGCGCCGCTCCTCGGGCACGAGCTGCATGCCACGCCGGGCGATCTCGAACGGCGGCCTGCCGGCCACGTCCTGACCATCGAAGCGCACCTGCCCGCGCGTCGGCGTGACCACGCCCATCAGCGACTTGAGCGTCGTGCTCTTGCCGGCGCCGTTGCGGCCGAGCAGTGCTACCACCTCGTTGGCCTCAACTCGCATGTCGACATCGAACAGGATATGGGAATCCCCGTAGTGGCTGTTGATGCCCTGGACCTCAAGCAGACTCATCTTCGCTCATGCCTCCGAGATACGCGTTCTGAACCCGATCGTCGTTCTGGATCTGCTCGGGTGTGCCTTCCGCCAGCAGTTCGCCCTCGTTGAGTACGCTGATGTACTCCGCGAGTTCGAATACGGCGTCCATATCGTGCTCGACGACCACCATCGTGCGTCCGCGCCGGACCCGTTTGAGCAGCGCCACCGTGTCGGCGCGTTCGGCCGGGCTCATCCCCGCGAGCGGCTCATCGAGCAGCAGCACGGTCGGTGAGGTGGCCAGCGCGAGGCCGATCTCCAGCCGCCGTTTCTCGCCGTAGGCGAGCACGCTCGTCGGCGCGTCGGCCCGGGCACTCAACCCAACCAGGTCCAGCGTCCTGTCCACCTGTTCGTCCAGCCGCTCGACTCCGCCCAGGCTGCGGAGCATGTCGAGTGCGAACGGTCCGCGGTTCCGGCCGAGAATCGGAATCAGCATGTTCTGGCGCACTGTCAGGCTGTCGAACAGCTGATTGATCTGATAGCTCTTGCTGAGACCGTGCTGACAGATGCCGGTCGGCCCCACCCCGGATACGTTCTGGCCGTGCAGGAAGACGTCGCCGGCCGTGGGCGTGATCTCGCCGGCGAGCATCTTGAACAACGTGCTCTTGCCGGCACCGTTGGGCCCGATCAGTCCGCGCAGCTCGCCAACGCCGATCGACAGGCTGACATCGGTGACCGCGTGCACGCCGCCGTAATGCTTGGTCAGACCCCGCGCTTCGAGTGCCGGCGTGCCGTCGGCGGGCTCGATCTGCGGGACGCGCCCCCGCTCCAGTGTGACCGGGCCGGACGACTCACGCTCGGGCGCGGGCGCGGTTTCCGGGACCTGTCGCTCGACCGCATGGCCGTCCGCGGCCGCCTCGGTCGTGGCCGCGCGGCGATGACGAACCCAGTGGATCAATTCACCACACAGACCGCGGCGGAAGAACGTCACGAGCAGGATGAAGATGATGCCCAGTATGAGCTTCCAGGCCGCGCCGATATCGGGGATGTACTGCAGTACCGTACGCAGCCAGAGCCACACGGTCGCGCCGACCAGCGGCCCGAACAGCGTGCCGGCACCGCCGATCACCGTCTGCATCACCAGCTGCCCCGAGGTCTGCAGCGCAAAGGCACCGGGGGGCATGTAGTTCTGCAGCACACCGAGAAGGCCGCCCGCGAGACCACCATAGGCGGCCGCGATCGTGAACACGGCGAGCTTGTAGCGCTGCACTGCGTGGCCCAGCGCCATCGCGCGGCCGGTGTTCTCTCGGATCGACACCAGGATCATTCCGAACGGCGAGCGACTGATCCGACGCGCGAGCACGAAGCCGATCCAGAACAGGGCGGCGATGAAGCCGTAGAGCGGCCAGCCGCTGCTGAACTCGTACTCGAGAAAACCGAGATGAATCGACGGCACCGGCACCCCGGCGATACCGTTCTCTCCGCCCGTCCATTCCGACAGCGGCGAATTCTCAAGAAAGAACGACATCTCGCCAAACGCCAGGGTCAGCATCGCGAAATACAGCCCGGTGCGCCGAAGCGCGAACAGGCCGATGATCACGCCGTAGACCATGGCCGCCAGCGTGCCGACGATGAGACAGAGAATGACGTTGTCGATGACCCCGGTGGTCGAGAGATAGGCGGTCACGAAACCGCCGGTGCCGTAGAAAGCCGCCTGACCGAAGGAGAGCAGGCCGGTGAAACCGAACAGCAGATCGAAACCGAGGCCGAACAGCCCCCAGATCAGGATTCGGGCAGCGATGTCGGCATTGAAGCCGAGGTGCGGCAGTATCCACGGGGCAACAATGAGCGCGGCCGCAGTGACGAGTTCCGGCAGCCACGGCCAGCGCAGCGCAGCGGTATCCCTGGTCATTCCCGTCATTCCCGACCCTCCACGCCGAACAGACCCTGCGGTCGCAGTACGAGCACCACCGCCATGGCCAGATAGAGCATCACGTGCGAATAGGCCGGATTGAACATGGTCGTCAGCGTGAGGATCTCACCTGCGATCAGGCCGCCGATCACGGCCCCCGGAAAAGAGCCGAGCCCGCCGATGACCACGACCACGAACGACTGCACCAGCAGTTGTTCGCCCATTTCGGGGTTGACCGCGATGATCGGCGCATAGACCGCACCGGCAAACCCGACCGCGAGCGACCCCAGGGCAAACACCGCCAGGAACGTGCGCTTCACGTTGATGCCCAGCAGCCCGACCATGCGCTGGTCCTCGATGCCGGCCCGCACGATCAGTCCCAGCCGGGTGCGGTAGAGCACGAGATAGAGCGCGAGCAGCGCCACCGCGATGATGCCGAGCGCGAGCACGCGGTACTTCGGATAGATCAGAAAACCCATGTTGACGATGCCCGAACCCCAGTCGGGTACCGGCATGCTGTGGGAGATGCCGCCGAAGATGACGCGGATGACCTCGACGAGCACGACACCAATACCGAAGGTCACCAGGATCTGATCCTCTGGCGGCCGGCTGTAGTAGAACTGGATGATGCCGCGCTCAATGATCATGCCGAGCACCACGAGCACGGCACAGGCCGCTAGCGCGGCAAGCACGTAAGACTGGGTGGCGACCATCGTCCACCAGGCCACATAGGCCGCCACCATGAACATCGCGCCGTGGGCGAAGTTCAGCACGCCGAGCGTGCCCAGAATGATGGTTAGCCCGGCACTGACCAGCGCCAGCAGCGAGCCGAGCGCGAGGCCATTGAACAGTTGCGCGAAGAATAGCGATGGACTGGGCATGAACAAGCTCCCCTGCGGTTCAATGCATCGGCGACGTGTACGGCACCGTCCCAGGCCCGCCAGTGAACCGGCCATGACCATGCCGGCGCACTGTGTGCCCGCGGATACGGGTCAGCGCGACACGTACACCGATGTCAGGCGGCCGGCCGCCGCACCCCGCGCGTCGGCCGACCCGGTGACAGCCCGTCCCTCAGGTATACGGGCCCAGCTCGCAGCCGAAGTGATCACAGGCCGGCATGACCTCCTCGGCCCCCGACATGCCCACGACCTCGAAGAAGTCGTCCTTATTGCGCATGTCCGCCGGCTTCTTGCCCTTGACCACGGGGATCGGGCGTACGAGCTGGTGATCGCAGGCACGCCAGTGGGCCTCGCCGTAGATCGTGTCGCGCGTCACGCTCTCGTCCTCGTAGGCCTTGACGACGGCCGGCGGGTACCAGGTGCCGGCCCGTTCGACCGCATCGGCCCAGAGGGCGGTCTGCATGTAGGCGGCAGCGGCCGACCAGCGCGGCTTGTCCCCGTATTTCTCCTCGAAGGCGTCGACAAAGTCCTTTGCGATCTGATTGTCGTCGGCCATCGTCCACCAGAAGTCCTGCACGCCGTAGACGTCCTGCATGATGTCGGCGCCCACTTCGTCGGCCAGGAACGGCGACATGTAGGGCACCACATAGGCCATCTTGTCGAGGATGCCGAACTGCTTGGCCTGCTTGGTCGAGTTGGCGGCGTCCGCGCCGAAGGCGATGTTGACCATGACGTCGGCATCGCTGTTCGCGATATTCAGCAGGTAGGAGCTGAAATCGGAGGTACCGAGCGGCGCCAGCTGCTTGCCGACGGTCTTCCAACCCAGGGCCTCGGTGAACTCGGTCATGGAGTCGTAAACCGTATGCCCGTAAGTGTAGTCGGGCACGAGATACACGGCCTTGCGATCCTTGCCCAGGGCGTCCGCCAGGATCGGCGCCTGTGCCTTGGCCGAATTATAGGCGAAGGGGCAGCTGCGGAAACCGTAGCGCTGGCAATCCTTGCCGGTCGTATCGTTGGAGCCGCTGATGCAGGCCAGATACGGCGTCTTCTCGCGCTGGGCGAGTTTTTCGCAGGCAATGGCCACCGCACTGCTCACGGAGCCGGTGATCATCATCGCCTTCTTGTCGCGGATCCAGCGTGTGTTGGCCTGAACGGCCGTGTTCGGATCGGTTTCGTTGTCGGCGACCTCGTGGACGACCTTCTTGCCGAGCACACCCTGCTTGGTATTCGGCGAGATCTTCTTGATCCGCGAATCCCCCGCGTTGAGCTGCGCGATGGCCAGTTCATAGCCCCGCTGCTCGTCGGCACCCTCGGTCGAGTACGGTCCGGTCAACGGCACGGAGATACCGACGAACACGGTATCGCCCTGTACTCCGGCCGGATAATTGCCCACGGCGGGATGATCCCCGTCGGCCGCGTACGCGAGGCTGAAGATCGACGGGACCATCAGCCCCCCGACCACACCCGCGCTGCTTTTCATGAACGACCGCCGGCTCAGGGCGGCGTCGGTCTCGTGGCCACTGCTCATTCTCGAATCGTCGTTTTTATTGGACATAACGCTTCTCCTCCTCGTGCATGGCAAATCGGTTCGAACACGCGAACGCATCGAACCAAGGAAAGAGAGAGCAAGTCGTCGAGTGCACTCGATGCCAACGCCGGCGGACGGGCCGGTACGCGGCGCCAGCGACCCGGGCTTCGGACGGCCCGATGTCGCATGCGTTGCCGGCAACAAACCGACCAGTGCATCTCGCATCCCCCCTCTTTCGTGGCCGGATATACGCCTCGAACGTGCGGAGGCGCTTCTGACCGTCAATACACCCTGCAACACACCGGGGAGCCGAAGTATTGGAAAAAGGTATATTAGATGTAGGTAGTAGCCATCGACCGTGCGGTGCGGGCCGCCGGCGCTGTCTCCGCCTGTGCATTTCGGCGAATCAAGGTTGCTGGCGGCCGTCAGGCCTGTTCCTCGGTGGTGCCGGACAACACTTGTGCGCCAAGCGTCGTTGGCCTATTGCCCTGGCCCCACCGCGGCCGGCCGGCGCACCGCTGCTCGCGGTCATCCGGAACGCACGCCACGCCCGCGCGCACGATCTCAACCCGGCGCGCACCGGCCGGGACTACCGTGGGCGCCCGCCACCGCCGCGAGCCCTGATGGCGCCTCGGCGTGCGGCACGACAACGTGTGACGATGGTTGGCCGATCCCGCCCGGAATTGAGCCGACGACCTGAACAATGACCAAGGGCAGCGACTAAGTTGGTAATCGGTCGAGCGGGATCGATGAACCCTGGGCACCGGCCATCTTCAACCCGTGCACGTGATAGGGCGTCGGTTCCAAGCAACCGCCGGGCTGCCGGGGTGCAGCGGGTCCCGCAACGACCCGAACCCGCTTGGCGCGGCGGACGGCTCGGCCCGCCGGAGCCCTGGGCGGTGGGGCAGGCCAACGCATCCGCGACGACCCACGCGGTCGAAACTGTCGCGCGCCTACCTGTCCTTCACTCACCGACAGCCCAACACCCCCAAGGCGGCAATCACCTCCGCGTCGGACGGCTTGATGTCCGACGAAGGACAGCTGCAACCAAAGCACAACCGATCATTGCGTCGCAGCCGGGAATCGCCGATAACGTCGCCACTCGCGCATTCGCGCGGCATCATGGGGGCGGACCGGCCGTCATCGCGACGGGCATCCATTCACACGCGAGGCGGCCGATTGGCCGCGGGGGAGAATCGCCATCGTCAGCGCCTGGGTCCTGATCGCGCTTTCGCTGATCTACATCAGCATCCTGTTCGCCATCGCCTATGCCGCGGATCGACGCGGGCGGCTGCAGAAGCGGCCGGGCCCGCGGCCGGTCGTGTATGCGCTGTCACTGGCCGTCTACTGCACCTCGTGGACGTTCTTCGGCAACGTCGGCAGCGCGGCGACCGAGGGCTGGACGTATCTGCCCATCTATCTGGGGCCGATGGCCGCCCTGCTCGTGTTCTCGCCGATCCTGCGCAAGATGCTGCTGATCTCGCGCCAGCAGAACACGACCTCGATCGCCGATTTCATCGCCGCGCGCTACGGCAAGTCGCAGGGTCTGGCCGCGCTCATCTCGGCCATCGCCCTGCTGGTCGTGCTGCCCTACATCGCGCTGCAGCTCAAGGCGCTGACGATGTCGTTCAACACGCTCACCCAGGGCGCGCGCGTGTCCACCGTGGTCGAGGCCCCGGATGCGCCCTGGGTGGACACCGGGCTGTACGTGGCGATCCTCATGGCCGCGTTCTCGATCGTGTTCGGCACCCGCCACGTCAATCCGCGGGAGTCCCATCAGGGGCTGATCCACGCCATCGCCTTCGAATCCATCGTCAAGCTGGTGGCGTTTCTCGCCGTGGGGCTGTTCGTGGTCTACGGCATGTTCAACGGCCTGGACGATCTGTTCCGCCAGGCCGGGGCCGTCCCCGCTTTCAGCAACCTGTTCGAACAGCCGCTGATCGACGCGCGCTTCGTGACCACCTCGATCCTCGCGGTCGCCGCGATATTCTGTCTGCCGCGCCAGTTCCACGTCGGGGTGGTCGAGAATACCGACACCCGCGACCTGGTCACCGCGCGCTGGCTGTTCCCGCTGTATCTGTTCCTGATGTCGCTGTTCGTGGTGCCGCTGGCCGCCGCCGGACTGGTGCTGTTCTCGCCGGGCGAGGTCAATCCGGATCGGTTCGTGCTCGCGCTGCCACTGGAAGCGGGCGCCGAGAGCATCGCGCTGCTCGGCTACGTGGGCGGCGTCTCGGCCGGCACCAGCATGGTCATCATGGCCACGGTGACCCTGGCGACCATGCTCTGCAACGAGGTCGTGGTGCCGCTGGCGATGCGCATCCCGCGGCTGGGCTTCATCGGCAACCCGGACCTGAGCCGCTCGCTGCTGCGCATACGGCGCATCCTGATCGCCGTGATCCTGGTGCTGGCCTGGTGCTGCTACCGGCTTTTCGGCACCACCGAGGCGCTGGCCTCCATCGGCCTGCTCTCGTTCGCCGGGGTGGTACTGTTCCTGCCGCCGCTGATCGGCGGACTGTATCTGCGCCGGATCGGCCGCAAGGGCGTGTTCGCCGGGCTTGTGGCCGGGCTCGCGGTCTGGCTCTACACGCTCGTGCTGCCCAACCTCGCCTCGGTCGGCTGGTTCGACAGCGCCTGGATGGCGACCGGGCCGCTGGGGATCAGCTGGCTGACGCCGCAGGCGCTGTTCGGCTACGACTTCGGCGACACTCTCACCCACGGCGTGTTCTGGATCCTGGCGGCCGACATCGCGGTCATGGCCGCGGTGTCGCTCAACACGCCGACCACCCTCATCGAGCGCGCCCAGGCGATCGCCTTCGTCGATCTGGGTATCCCGCGCGCCAACCCCCGGCCGGTCGACGACCGCCAGCCGGCGATCCGCGTGGCGGAGCTGGAAGTGCTGCTCCAGCGCTTTCTCGGCCCGCAGGCGGCGCGCGCCGCGCTGGACGAATACGCAGGTCGCCACGATCGCGATCTGTTGTCCAACCAGCTCGTGGACGCGAGCCTGCTGCAGTTCGCCGAGCGGCGCCTGGCCGGTGTCGTGGGCAGCGCCTCGGCACGGCTGATGCTGGCCTCCGGACTGCGCCAGCGCGATCTGGCCATCGACGACATGGTACGGCTGCTGGATCGCACGGCCGACGCCGTCCAGTTCAACCGCAGCGTGCTCCAGGCCGCGCTCGAGAACATCGATCAGGGCATTTCGGTGATCGACCAGGATCTGCGGCTGGTCGCCTGGAACAGCCGCTATCTGGAGCTGTTCGAGTATCCGCCGGGGCTCGTGCGCACCGGGCGCCCGGTGGCCGACCTGATCCGCTTCAACGCCATGCGGGGCGAATGCGGCCCCGGCCCGGTCGAGGAACATGTGCGCAAGCGCCTGGCTCACATGCGCGAAGGCCGGCCGCACCGCTTCGAGCGCCATCGGCACAACGGCACCGTCCTGCAGATGACCGGCAATCCGATGCCGGGCGGCGGCTTCGTGACCACCTTCAACGACATCACGGCGTTCAAGAAGACCGAGGCCGCGCTCACCCGGGCCAACGAGGAACTCGAAGCGCGCGTGGCCGAGCGCACGGCCGCACTGTCACGCGCCAACGAGGGACTGCGCCGGGAGAACGATCAGCGCGCCGCCGCCCAGCGCGCGGCCGTGGACGCCCGCCGCGAGGCCGAGCGCGCCAACCAGAGCAAGACGCGCTTTCTGGCGGCTGCCAGCCATGACCTGCTCCAGCCGTTGAACGCCGCACGGCTGTTCGCGGCCTCTGCCGTCGAGGACGGCGGCACCGACCGCGCCCAGGCACTCACGCATATCCAGGCCTCGCTCGAATCGGCCCAGGCCCTGCTCGAGCCCCTGCTCGATATCTCCAAGTTCGACGCCGGCGCCTGGGAGACGAACGAGACCGACTTCCCGCTCGCACGCATTCTGGAGCCGCTGACCTTGGAGTTCGACGCGCTGGCCCGTCAGGCCGGCCTCGCGCTGCGCAGCGTGCCGTCGGGCTGCTGGGTCCACAGCGACCCCACCCTGCTGCGGCGCATCCTGCAGAACTTTCTGTCCAACGCCGTGCGCTACACCCCCGAGGGCCGCGTGCTGATCGGCGTGCGCCGTGAAGCCGAAACCGTGCGGATCGAGGTCTGGGACACAGGGCCGGGCATCGCCAACGACCAGCTGGCCTCGATCTTCGACGAGTTCCAGCGCGGCGCCTCGAGCACGGCCTCGGGCGAGCGTGGCCTGGGGCTCGGCCTGTCGCTGGCCGACCGCATGGCGCGCCTGCTCGGCCATACGATCGATGTACGCTCATCGGTCGGCCGCGGCACGCGGTTCTGTATCCACGTCGCCCGCGCGACGCCGCGCGACAACGCCGGGGCGCCGACACCGTTCGAGGCGCCGGCGCCCGACGCCGCACTCGGCGCGCGCCAGGTCCTGTGCGTGGACGACGACCAGGCGTCGCTGGACGCCATGACGGGGCTGCTCGAACGCTGGCGCATCGAATGCATCACCGCGCCCGCCGAGGACGCGGCCGCCGTGCTCGGCGACGAGCCCATGGACGCCGCGATACTCGACTACGATCTCGGCCCGGAGGCCCCGAACGGGCTGGAACTGGCCGAACGGCTGCGCGCGATCCGCGACGTGCCCTGTCTGCTGGTCACCGCCAACCGCGACCGCGCGATCGCGGCCCGGGCGCGCGAGCTCGGCGTGACCGTACTTTACAAACCGCTGGCGCCGGCCAAGCTGCGGGCTGCACTCAGCCAGGCGACGCGCGGCGGCGCGGACGAGCCGTGACGCCGCCTCGCGGTACCGCGACAGCTCGCCCGGCGCCGCACGCCGCGTGGAACATGGTCGACCGGCCGCACCGGTGCGGCCGATGCGAGCGATTCGCCCCATCGACCGAATCCGCCTACCGATACCGGGCCACCCCGTGACGCGCCACCGTTGCATCCACGCAAATTCGCGCATCGCCGCGCGGAAACCGAGCCCTTCGTCTACCACCCGCCGCACCATCGCTTTTGGAGCGCTCGGCTGAGCCTCGGCACTTGGGTGGGCGTCCACGTGGGCCGTCTGTACGGACCGCGGCTTTGGCTTGTCCGCCATTCTTTCGCGACGACCCCACCCGGACGATCGGGCTCCAGGGCACGGCTGGCGCTGTGATTCAGCGTGACCGCTCGTGCAGACAGACCGAGCCGCACCGGATCGGCGCCGACACGTCGGCATGGGCTGCACACCGGCACCGAGACCGCGCCGGGAGGAACGACAGCCGCTGTAGTCTCGCGGCCGGATGCGGCCCGGCATCACGGGTGGCGGCGGTGCGCGAAAAATGGAACCAACCCGGCCGTGGCACGGCCTCGCCATGACCGCGGCTTCTACCGCGAAGCCAAGGCGCCCCGCGATCGCAGAAAGCGCGAGTCATGGCTATCGAGCGCAAAGCCGTCGCCGTGACAAGGAAAACCTGCGGGCGTCGCCGACGGCTGACCTGGCACGCGCAGCGGCGGTTTCAAGGCCTGCACCACACCGCAACACGCTTCCTTCCGAGTCGGCGCGTAATCGCAATATCCGCCGAAACCGGCGGTGAGAAGCCGGCGTCAGTCGCCGGCAGCGCCCTGCGAACCGCGGCCGTAGCTGGCCCAGTCGATCTCGAGACTGCGCGCGGCGATGACCGCCTGGGTGCGCGTATGCACGCCGAGCTTGCGCAGAATCGCGGTGATGTGGGCCTTGACCGTGGCCTCGGAGATATCGAGGTCGATCGCGATCTGCTTGTTGAGCAGCCCATCGGTGAGCATGATCAGTACCCGCTGCTGCTGCGGCGTCAGCAGTGCCAGCTTGTCGGTGAAGGCGTCGTCGCTGTTCTCGGGCGCGTCCGGCATGTCCGGCGCCCAGCTGCGGCCGTCGAGCACCGTGGCGATGGCTTCGGTCATCGTCTCCGGCGAGGCCGACTTGGGAATGAAGCCCGCCGCGCCGTGGTCCAGCGACGCCCGCGCCACGCTCGCCTCCTCGTAGGCGGAGACCACGATCACCGGCAGCGCCGGCGCCACGCTGCGGGCGTGCACCAGGGCCGAATACCCCCGAGCCCCCGGCATGTTCAGGTCCAGCAGCAGCAGATCCGCGGTGGCATGCGCCTCGAGGGCGGCGCGAAGCTCGTCGAACGAGCCGACGGTCTGCAGGTCGGGCGCGTCCAGACACTGGTTCACGGCGTTGCTGAGCGCGGTCCGGAACAACGGATGATCGTCGGCGATCAGGACCGTCATGCGCTGCGCCTGTGTTTCGGCTGCCATAGGCTCTGCCCCACTTCGCGAGCTGGAATCATATACGACGAACCGATATCAGACCTATTGCCAATAGTCGCTGTCGGAACGCCCGCACAGGATGCCCACCACAAGGCGAAAAGGCCAGCGCCCGAGCGCGTTCGGCAAACCTCATCTTTTCGTCCGGCACAGGGGCATGGGACAGGGTCGAAACGTTGTTTTTTCCGAAATCCGGATTACCGCAGCGCGCGGGCAACAGCCGACGGGAAAGCCATGCAGCTGCGCCCAAAGCGCTGGCAATCGGCCCGGCCTGCCGAAATATCTCATTGCAATCGCCAACAAAAGACGACGGCCGCCGCGATGACGTCGAGACTAGACAGTCAACGGTATACAGTTTAGATTCGGAACTCTGTTCCGCAACGAAAAGGGTCGCCGGGCGCCGCTTCGGCCTCTCGTCACGGCCCGGGGACAGACCGCGATTGTGCGCAACACAGCAAAGGGGAGATTCAATGAATACGTCACTCAAGGGCGCCTCGGCGCTGACGCTGGGCCTGGTCATCGCGACCGGCGCCGGCATCGGCTCGGCGAACGCCGCCACCAACGCAGAACTCGAACAGCGCATTCAGCGTCTGGAACAGATGCTGCAGGAAACGCGGGCGCAGCAGCAGGCGGACACCAACGTACGCAGCGCCGAACCGGACATGGACAAGTCGTCCAAGGTCGATCAGCCGGACGAAGGCTTCCGCCTGTCGGACAACACCACGCTCAAGGTCGGCGGCTACGTCAAGTTCGACACGGTCTACAGCACCTCCAGCGACGGCCCGGTCGGCGAGAAGGGGCGGAATTTCTATATCCCGTCGACGATTCCGGTCGGCAGCGGTGACAGCTACAGCTACACCGACTTCAACGCCCGCCAGACGCGCATCAACCTGACCAGCCTCACGGACCTCGGCGACCACAAGATCAAGGGCTTCGTCGAGTTCGACTTCTACGGCACCGACGGCAGCGACGGGCTGAGCAACGACTTCGCGCCGCGCCTGCGTCACGCGTTCGTGGAGGTCGACGACACGTGGCTGTTCGGTCAGACCTGGTCCAACTTCATGGATCTCGGCGCCTTCCCGGAGACGCTGGACTTCTTCGCCTCCAACGAAGGCATCGTCTACGCGCGCCAGCCGCAGGTCCGCTACACCAACCACGACTGGACACCGGGCGAGCTGTCGTTCTCGCTGGAGAACCCCTACAACTCGCTCGGCGCCGGTGAAGACGTCGCGCTCGACGGGGCCGAGGACGAAAGCGGCCTGCCCGAGGCCACGGTCAACTACACCCAGTCGACCGGCTTCGGCCACTTGAGCCTGGGCGGCCTGGTGCACCAGATCTCGGCCGACAACCTCGAGAACACCAACCCCGTCATCGAAGACGACAGCGCCGTCGGCTACGGCGTGCGCCTGTCCGGCACCATCAACCTCGGCGGCAGCGGCGACAAGATCGGCTTCTCGGGCACCTATGGCGACGGCCTCGGCCGCTACCTCGGCCTGGGCGTGATCGACGAGGGTTACGTCGACAGCAGCGGCGACATCGAGACCATCCCCTATGTGGGCGGCTACGCCTTCCTGCGCCATTACTGGAGCCCGAAGTGGCGCTCCAACCTGGTCGCCGGCATCCTCGACGTGGACAACGACGAGGCCCAGGGCCCGGACGTGACCAAAAAGGTCAACAGCGTCCACGCCAACCTGCTCTGGAATCCGCTGGAGCCGATCACGCTGGGCATCGAGTACGCCTACGCCGAGCGTGAGGTCGAAAGCGGCGCCGACGGCGCGATCAACCGCGTGCAGGCCTCGGCCAAGTACGCGTTCTGATCGACGCGGCATAGCCGGCATCGCCGGCACGACGACGGCCCGCCTCGTGCGGGCCGTTTTCGTTGGGGCGACGGAAGGCTGGCCGCGGCACTCGCCGAGGCGATACGCTGCGCGTATACGCCCCGCTGGACTGCTGGCCATGCCGACCCGTCATCTCGTATTCGACGTCAACGAAACCCTGCTCGACCTCGCGCCCCTCGACACGCTGTTCGCCCGCCATCTCGGCGACGCGGGCCTGCGCCGCACCTGGTTCGCCAGCCTGCTGCACTGGTCGACGGTGACCACCCTCACCGGCGACTTCATGGACTTCTCCGCGCTCGCCGGCGACTGCCTGGACGCCGTGGCCCGGGCCCGGCGCATCGACCTCGACGCCGACGCGCGCGAGGCGATCTTCACCGCCATCGGCCGGCTGCCGCCCCATCCCGACGTGGTGCCCGCACTGGAACGGCTGCGTGCCGCCGGCTTCACCCTCATGGCGCTGACCAATTCGGCCCAGCACACGGTCGATGCCCAGTTCGAACACGCCGGGCTGAGCGAACACTTCGACCACGTGCGCTCGGTGGCCCACGCGCGCTGCTACAAGCCGCACCCGGACGCCTACGGCGTGGCCACCGAGACGCTGGCCTGCGCGCCGGCATCGCTGTGTCTGGTGGCCGCCCACGACTGGGACGTCACCGGCGCCCTGCGAGCGGGGTTCGACGGCGCCTTCGTGGCCCGCGAGGGCGCGGTCTACAACAACGCCGGAACGCCGCCGACCCTTGTCGGCGACGATCTGACCGTCGTCACCGACCGGCTGATCGCCGCCTACGGCTGAGACCGGGGAACGATTACTCTGCGTGCCGCCTCGAGGCCCGGATACGCACCGCTCCGAGGCCGAACGCCCGCCGAGCTACGTCACGACGCGCCGACCCGCTCCGGCGTTTCCGATCCCTCGGGGCCGGCTGCCGGTCTGATCACAAGCGGCCGCGATCCGGCGCCGCCGGCGTTCAGCCGTCGCGCGAGGCCTCGGGATGGCTGCGGGTAGCGCGCCGCTCGCCCTGGGCGTCACGCTCGCGCAGCCGGGTGAGCTTGTCGCCGATCTTGATCTCCAGCCCGCGCGGGACCGGCTCGTAGTAGCGGGTCCCGACCAGCGCCTCGGGCAGATAGGTCTCGCCCGCGGCATACCCGTCGCCCTCGTTGTGGGCGTAGCGATAGCCCTCGGCGTAGCCGAGATCCTTCATGAGCTTCGTCGGCGCGTTGCGGATGTGCATCGGCACCTCCAGCGAGCCGTGCTCGCGGGCGTCGCGCCAGGCGGCGTTGAAGCCGGCATAGACCGCGTTGGACTTGGGCGCGCAGGCCATGTACGTCGCCGCCTGGGCGATCGCCAGCTCGCCTTCCGGCGTGCCCAGGCGCTCGTAGGTGTCCCAGGCGTCGAGCGCGATCCGCAGCGCGCGCGGGTCGGCGTTGCCGATGTCCTCGCTGGCCATGCGGGTGATGCGCCGCGCGACGTAGCGCGGGTCGCAGCCGGCCTCGAGCATGCGCGACAGCCAGTAGAGCGTGGCGTCCGGATCGGTGCCGCGCACGCTCTTGTGCAGGGCCGACATCTGGTCGTAGAAATAGTCTCCGCCCTTGTCGAAGCGTCGCAGGCCCTCGCGCAGGACCTCGTCGAGATCGTCACCGGTGATCGCCGCACCGGCGGCCTCCTCGCGCCCGGCTGCGATGTCCGCGGCGAGCTCGAGCAGATTCAGC
>NZ_AYKH01000012.1 GCF_003788635.1 Salinisphaera orenii subsp. orenii MK-B5 | reverse complement strand
GGGCACGCTGGCGGCGATCCGACGCGGCTGGCTCGCGGATGCGGCCATCGTCACCGAGCCGACCTGCCGCAACGGCTCGCCCGAGCTCATCGTGGCCCACGCCGGGGCGATGTCCTGCGTGCTCGAGATCACCGGCCTGTCGGCCCACGCCAGCAAGCGGTTGATGGGCGAGAACGCCCTCGATCACTACCTGGCCGTGCACGCGGTGCTGAGAGAGGGCGAGCGGCGGCTCAATGCCGAAGAGCGGCATCCACTGATGCAGGATCTGAGGCTGCCATATGCGACCAGTGTGGGCACCATTCACGGGGGGACGTGGTCCTCCAGCGTGATGGACCGGCTGGAGGTCGAGGTCCGTATCGGCGTGGCGCTGTCCGAGACCACCGCCGAGGCCAAGGCCCGCTTCGAGCGCACCCTGAGCGAGGGCCTGGCGAGCGATCCTTGGCTGAGCGCGCATCCGCCGCAGGTGCGCTGGCGGGCGGCGGGGTTCGGTTCCGCCGAGACTCGGGGCGATCACCCGCTGGTGGATGCCCTGTGCGCGGCCGGCGAAGCCGTGTTCGGCGCGCAGCCCGCGGTCTCGGCCGCACCCTACGGCTGCGACATGTCGGCCTGGGTGCGTATCGGCGGCGTGCCGACGGTGGTCTATGGCCCCGGCGACATCGAGCAGGCCCACGCGCCCAACGAGTGGGTGTCGCTGGCAACCACCGAAGGGGTCGCGCGCACGCTCGTCCAGGCGACCGCCAGCCTGCTCGCCATGGAGCCGGCCGCCCTGCGCCGTCTGTAACGCGTCGCGACCCGGTACGCCGCGCGCTACTCGGCGAGCGGCGCCAGTTCGAAGTCGAGGATCTCCACCGCCTGTTCGTAGCGGCGCTGCAGCTGGCGCGGCGAACTGGCGCCGATCCACAGCAGCGCCAGGGTGTAGCTGTAGCTGTCCTGATCCATCATCGCGGACAGTCGTTGGCCGGGTTCGGCCATGATCCGGACGACGGTATCGGGCATGAGCCGCTCGATCTCGGCCAGTTGCTCGGCCCCCGGCACGCCGGTGACGACGGCGTCCTGGTACGCTCGAATGAAGAACTTGCCGGCGCAGCTGTATTCGCCGTCGCGATGTGGCAGTCGCGGGCGGGCGCCCAGCGACAGATCGGTGGCGATCTCGTGGTGGGAGGCGCCGTCGACCTTGCGGAACAGCTCGGCGTGCGATTCCGAAATGCGCGGATTGACCTCGAGCAGCCAGATGCGATCGGTGTTGGCATCCCAGAAGAACTCGACGTTGAACGGCGCGTTGTCGTAGCCGATATGCGCCATGAAGGTCTCGATGATGCGCGTCATGCGCTTGCGCACCGCCGCGGGCAGCCGCGAGGGATACTGGTAGCTGGCGAACGAGGAGCCGTTGGGCTCGCGCAGTGAATCCACCGTGCCGTAGACGCGCAGCTTGCCCTTGTGGACATAGCCTTCCTGGGTACACATGCGGCCGCCGATGATCGATTCGGCGATACAGCTGCCCCCGCCGATGCCCGCGACCTCCGGCGGCATCTGCACGCGCGACAGCAGCCGGTCGAAGGGCGCTTCGAAACGGCCGATATGGGCCCGGATCTCGGCGATCGCCTCGGACCAGTCCCGCTCGTTGCGGATCATGAACCCCAGGTACGACGAGAACGACTTGATCGGCTTGACCCAGAACGGAAACTCGAGCCCGAGTGTCGACAGGGCGTCGTTGTCGAACGGATCGAAGGCCGCGAACTGCGGAATATGCTCGGCGATGCACTGCTGCTGCTCGATCCGGCTCCAGTACTTGTGCTCGCACTTGAGCACGGCCTCCAGCGAGGCGGACGGCAGGCCGTATTCGCTGCACAGGATCGGCACCGTGGTGCTCACCGGAAAGTCGATGTAATGGATCAGGCCGTCCACGCGGCCGGGGTAGCGTTCGAGTTCGGCCCGCGCCTTGGTGAGAATGGCGTCGATGTCGTAGTGATCCTGTTCGAGCACGTCCGACGCATCGAGCAGTTTGAGGAAATTGTAGTTCTCGGCGTTGCGGATCGAGCGCAGGCGTCCGAGATTGAAGTCGTTCAGGTTGACCACGAAGACGTTCTTCTTGCGCAGGGCGGGTCGCGCGTCGGCGGCCACCGGGAAGCCGCCCTGGTCGTCCAGCCGCTCGCCGCCGATCAGCGGCGGGGTCACCGTGCAGATCAGACGCAGGTCCGTATGCGCGTGCAGGCGGATCCGGTCGAGCGCCTCCAGGCCGTAGACGGTGCCGGGCGTGATCGGATGACGGCGCCCTTGAACCAGGTCCTCGAGTTCGCCTTCGCCCTCGATGCAGTAGGCCGATTCCAGATGATTCGGATAATCGATCAGCGTGTGGCTGCCGGCGCGCATCAGCGTGTCGTGAAGGGAATAATCGCGGCCGTCGCGGGCCAGCACCAGCCGTCGGCTGGCCCAGTCACCGGTGTCGACGGTGGCTTCCGATTGCGTTATCTCGTCGAGATGTCGAACGAACATCAGTCATCACTCCAGTCGAAACGCGCCTTGCGGCGAATGGGGTAGGGCGGGTACGAGCCCGCATCGGGGTCGCGCGGGACCGGGCTACAGCCGTCTTCCGCGCCGGGAACGCGCTGGCGAAGGACGATCGAGAGTCGGGGGCGCGCATCAGCACCGTATCGGTAGCCCGTGGCAGGACCTGGAGACCAAACGTTGCGGTCGGCCGAAACGGCAACGACGCCACCTTAGTCCTAAAATCACGGGCCGGGAAGTGGAGCCGCCGGCCGAGTGGGGCGAGCGGGCGGAACCGCCCGGTACCGGCACGATCGAGCCGGATGCGGCCGTCACAGGCCCGGATGCCCGGGCCGGGCCGCAATCGCGCGTGCGGCGGGCGGCCTGCTAAGATTCCGCGCCTGACGGCGCAGGCCCTGTCGGATACGGGTCGAGATCATCGCCGCGGTTTGCCACGGGCCTCGCGCCGGGCCGTGGTGCGGACACGTCGCCGCCGCGCCGCCTGCCGGAACACATACAACGCCAGAGCATCGAGTAGCTTCTTGTCCTCGGAATCCTCCAGTACGCCGCGTCGCGGCCAGCTCTACGTCATTTCGGCGCCCTCCGGTGCCGGCAAGACGAGCCTGACCCATGCGCTGATCGATCGACTGGCGCCGCGCGGGCGCACGGTGCGGTTCTCGGTGTCCTACACCACCCGGGCCGCGCGCGCCGGCGAGATCGACGGCGTGGATTATCACTTCGTCAGTATGGACGTCTTCCAGCGCATGATCGCGGCGGGGGCCTTCCTCGAGTACGCGCAGGTCTTCGACCGCTACTACGGCACCGGCGCCGCCGAGACCGAGCGCTGGCTGGCGGCGGGCCATGACGTGGTGCTGGACATCGACTGGCAGGGGGCGCGTCAGGTGCGTGAGCGCGCGCCCGAGGCGGTGACCATCTTCATCGAGCCGCCGTCCCGGGCCGAGCTCGAGCGCCGGCTGCGCGATCGGGCCTCCGACGACGACGCCGCGATCGCCCGCCGTCTGGCGGAGGCCGACGACGAGATGGCACGGGCGCACGAATACGACCATCGCGTAGTCAACGATCACTTCGATGCCGCGCTCGCGGCCCTGGAGCGGATCTTCGCCCCGGCGGCCTGACCCGCTGGGGTAGGCGCGGCGCGTCATAGGCGCTATACTGCACGGTTTACACCCGCGCGCGAGAACACTCATGGCCCGAGTCACCGTCGAAGATTGCCTGGAGCATGTGAACAACAAGTTCGAGCTCGCCAGCATCGCGTCCAAGCGCGCTCGCCAGCTTGCCCGCGGCGCGAACGCGTATCTGCCGTGGGAGGACGACAAGCCGACGGTCCTGGCGCTGCGCGAGATCGCGGCCGGCGAAATCACCATCGCCATTCTCGACGAGCCCGATCTGCCGCCGGTCTCGGCCAGCATGGAGACCCAGCAGCCGCCGGGTCCGAGCCCGGAAGAGCTCGAGGCCGAGGGCGAGACCCGGCTGCGCGCCGAGGAAGCGGCGGAAAGGGCCGATCGGGCCGACAAGGCCGAGGCCCAGGACAAGCCCGACGCCGAGGAATAGCGCCGCGGCCGAGGACGCTCCGGCGTCTCGCGATCGAAAGGGCCGCTGGGAACAGCGGCCCTTTTTCGTTGGCGGCTCGCCCGGCCGGTGCCGATGGTCGCCACGCCGGCGCAATCGCAGTAATCTGGAGGCATGGAGATCACCAGCGGCCTGACGCGCATACAGAGCAAGATCCGGACCTCGCGCATCTCGCGTGAGTTCGGCATCGATGCGCTCGCGGAATATCTCGAGCGCTACCTGTCGGAGCCCACCATCGCTAAGGTGCGGGCGGCCTACGAGTTCGGCGAGCGCCAGCACCGCGGCCAGTTCCGCAAGACCGGCGAGCCCTACATCTATCATCCGCTCGCGGTCGCGCGCATTCTCGCCGAGATGCGCATGGACGCGACCACGCTGATCGCCGCGATCCTGCACGACGTGATCGAGGACACCGACGCCGCGCGCGACGAGGTGTCGCAGCGTTTCGGCGCCGAGGTCGCGCATCTGGTCGACGGCGTGTCCAAGCTCGACCGGGCGCAGTTCCACAGCCGCGAGCAGGCTACCGCCGAGAGTTTCCGCAAGCTCATGCTGGCAATGACGCACGATCTGCGCGTCATCCTCGTCAAGCTGGCCGATCGGCTGCACAACATGCGCACGCTCGCCGGCATGGCGCCGCGCAAACGGGCTCAGATCGCGCGCGAGACGCTCGACATCTATGCGCCGATCGCGCGGCGGCTGGGGATCAACAGCATGCGCGAGGAGCTCGAGGAGCTGGGCTTCGCCAACCTCTATCCGCGCCGCTACGACGTGCTGCGGCGGGCCAGCCGATCGGTGACCGGCGACCGGCGCAGCCTCCTGCGCGAGATCGAGGAGACGCTGTCGCGGGCGCTGGCGGCCGAGGGCATCGGCGCCAACGTGAAGGGCCGGCGCAAGAATCTCTACAGCATCTATCGCAAGATGCGCGAGAAGCACCGGCGTTTCCTCGATGTGTTCGACCTGTATGGCGTGCGCGTGATCGTCGACGCGGTGGACGAGTGCTACCGGGCGCTGGGCATCATCCACCACCAGTACCGCCCGATCACCGAACAGTTCAACGACTTCATCGCCAACCCCAAGCTCAACGGCTATCAGTCGCTGCACACCACCGTGATGGCGCGGGGCGGAATCAAGTTCGAGGTCCAGATCCGCACCCGAGAGATGGACCAGATCGCCGAATCCGGCATCGCCGCGCACTGGCAGTACAAGCTCGGCGACCGGGCCGGCAAGCTGGGTACCCTCGACGCCGAGGAATGGCTCGGGCATCTGGCCGAGATGCACGCCGGCGAGCACGATTCGCTCACGTTCGTCGACAATCTGCGCATGGACCTGTTTCCCGACGAGGTCTATGTCTTCACCCCGCAGGGCCGCATCATCCGGCTGGCCAAGGGCGCGACCTGCGTCGACTTCGCCTATGCCGTGCACACCGAGCTGGGCGACCGCTGCGTGGCGGCCCGCGTCGACGGCAATCTCGCGCCGCTGAACAGCCAGCTCGAATCCGGACAGACGGTCGAGGTCATCACCGCCAAGCACGCCCGTCCGAACGCGGCCTGGCTGCATTTCCTCAAGACCGCCAAGGCGCGCAACGGGGTGCGCAACTTCCTCAAGAATCAGCGCGAGGACAAGGCCCAGCGCCTGGGCGAGCGGCTGCTGGACAAGGCGCTCGCCGATCTCGGCCTGTCCCTGCGCCGGTTATCGCGGTCCGACATCGACCGCGGGCTGGCGGAGATGGAAGAGCCCAGCCTGCCGGCGCTGTACACCGCGATCGGCCTCGGGCGCCGGCTGGCGCCGCTGGTCGCACGGCACTTTCTCGCCAGCGATGCGCCGATCGCGAAGAACCGGCGCGCCAAACCGCTGGCGGTCGAGGGCACCGAGGGGCTGGTGGTCGAGTTCGCCAAGTGCTGCCATCCGGTGCCCGGCGACGCCATCCATGGTCAGGCGAGCGTGGGCCGGGGCCTGGTGGTTCACCGCTTCGGCTGTGCCTACTCGGCTCGCAAGGGCGCCTCGGCGGATCGCGTCGAGCTGACCTGGGCGGACAACGTCAGCGGCGAGTACGACGTCGAACTGCGGGTGACCGCGAGCAACAAGCGCGGCCTGCTCGCCAACCTCACGGCCAAGTTCGCCGACGCCGACTGCAACATCGAACACATCGAGTTCCCCGAGTCCAGCGGCGCCCTCATCACCATCCGTTTTCTGATCGATGTGCGCGATCGACACCATCTGGCCGGCATCATCCGGCGGGTGCGTCGTATCCCGGCAGTGGAGAAGGTCGAGCGTTTCTAAGGCCTGTGAACACCCGATGCGAGCTCGTGCTTGTCCCTTCTGGTCGCACATGAACGATCGACCATGGGTCCGGCGGCGTTGCCCGTCCCGCCGCCCACGATGTCTGATCTCCAATGCGGCGCTCGCATGAAGCGTTAACAGGCCCTGGGCACGTTGCCCGCCCGCCGTGCCGGCTGCAGGGTGCCGGCCGGCGGCCGGCTGTGGGACAATCGAGTACCGCTTTTTTCGACGCCGACGCGATCATGATTCAGCCGATCACCCATCAGATCATCGACACCAAGAGCGCCCCGAGCGCGATCGGGCCGTATTCACAGGCCGTCAAGGCCGGCGATGCGGTCTATATTTCGGGCCAGATCCCGCTCGACCCGGCCAGCGGCGATCTGGTCGACGGCGACATCGACGCCCAGATCGAGCGTGTGTTCGACAATCTGGAGGCGGTGGCCGAGGCCGCGGGCGGATCGCTTGCCCACGTGGTCAAGTTCACGATCTATCTCACCGACATCGACGATTTCCCCCGGGTCAATGCGCTGATGGAGCGCAAGCTGCAAAAGCCCTATCCGGCGCGGGCCGCGGTCGGGGTGGCGGCCCTGCCCAAGGGGGCGCGCGTGGAGGCCGATGCCATCCTCGCGCTCGGCTGAGGCGCCGGCCTCGACCCGCCGTCGGGTAACGCGCGCCGACGACCCCTGCCGGCGCCTGGACGGCGTCGGCCCCAAGCTCGCCGAGCGGCTCGCGGCGCTCGGCATCGAGTGCGTCGGCGACGTGCTGCTGCATCGACCGCTGCGCTACGAGGACCGTAGCGTCGTCACGCCGGTCGCGGCGCTGGTCATGAATCGTGCCGCGCTGGCGGTCGTGCGCGTGGACGCCGCCGAGATCCGGCACGGGCGTCGGCGCAGCCTGCTGGTCAGCTGCAGCGACGGCGACGCGCGCCTGTGGCTGCGATTCTTCCATTTCGCGCCCGCCCAGCAGGCCCGCTTCGCGCCGGGCGTCTGGGTCCGGGTGTTCGGCGAGCCGCGCGCCGGGGTCTACGGCGTGGAGATGGTGCATCCCGAATATCAGATCGTGGCCGATGCGGCCGCGGGCCATGCCATCGAGCCCGAGCTGCGGCCCATCTACCCCACGGCCTCGGGCGTGTCCCAGAAGCGTCTGTTCGACATGACCGGGCAGGCGCTGGCGCTGCTGGATACGCCGGGTTTCTGGCCCGAGGCGCTGCCCGCGGATCTGGTCACGGGGTTCGATGTCCGCGAATCCGCCGCTGCGCTGCGTCGCATCCATCGTCCGGGGCCGGCGGATGATACCGCGGCGCTGGTCGCGGGCAGTCATCCGGCGGTAGCGCGCCTGGCCTTCGAGGAGCTGCTGGGCCATCAGCTGGGCCTGCGCTCGCGTCGGCGCCGGGTCAAGGCCGAGAACGCGCCGCCACTCGGTGACGCCGGCCGCGGGCTCGCGCCGTTGTTCGCCCAGCTCGGCTTCGAGCCCACCGCCGCCCAGCGCCGGGTGATCGGCGAGATGCTCGCCGACATGGCGCTGCGGCATCCGATGCTGCGGCTGATCCAGGGCGATGTCGGCTCGGGCAAGACCGTGGTCGCGGCGGCGGCGGTGCTGACCGCGGTGGAGAACGGCTGGCAGGCGGCGTTCATGGCGCCGACCGAGCTGCTGGCCGAGCAGCACGCGGCGAGTCTGGCGCGCTGGCTGGAGCCGCTCGGCGTCCCGGTCTGGCTGGTCACCGGCAAGCGACGGCGCGACGATGCTCTGGTGGCGACCATCGACGCCGGCACGCCCGGGGTGGCGGTCGGCACCCACGCGCTGTTTCAGGAGGCGCTGACCTTCGGCCGGCTGGGACTGTGCGTGGTCGACGAACAGCACCGCTTCGGGGTGAATCAGCGCCTGGCCCTGCGCAACAAGGCCGATCGCGGCGGGCTGACCGCGCATCAGCTGATCATGACCGCGACCCCCATTCCGCGCACGCTCGCCATGAGCGCCTATGCCGATCTGGACACCTCGGTGATCGACGAGCTGCCGCCCGGGCGCACGCCCGTGGTGACGGTCGCCGTGCCCAACACCCGCCGCGACGAAGTGATTGAGCGCATCGGCCGGGCCGTGGCGGCGGGGCGACAGGTCTACTGGGTGTGCACGCTCATCGAGACCAGCGAGAAGCTCGAGGCCCAGGCCGCCGAGGCCGCGGCGGAGGCGCTGTCGACGTCGCTCGACGGCGTCCGGGTCACGCTCGCCCACGGCCGCATGAAGGCCGAGGCCAAGGCCCGCGCGATGAGCGCCTTCAAGGAGGGCCGCATCGATGTGCTGGTCGCGACCACGGTGATCGAGGTCGGCGTGGACGTGCCCAACGCCTCGCTGATGATCATCGAGAACGCCGAGCGCCTGGGCCTGGCACAGCTGCACCAGCTGCGCGGCCGGGTGGGGCGCGGCTCGGTCGACAGCCACTGCGTGCTGCTCTACCAGCCGCCGCTGTCGGAAACCGCCCGCCGCCGGCTGTCGGCCCTGCGCGAGACCACCGACGGCTTCGCAATCGCGCGCGCCGACCTGGAACTGCGCGGCCCGGGCGAGGTGCTGGGCACGCGTCAGACCGGCGCCGCCGCATTCCGGGTGGCCGACCTCTTGCGCGATGCCGCACTGGCCGAGCGGGCGCTCGCGGTCGCCGACGACGTGCTCGTCTATCATCCGCGCGAGGCCGAGCGGCTGATCGAACGCTGGGCCGGTGCGCGCGACGGCTACGCGCGCGTCTGAACACCGTCACGGGAGCCGCCGCATGCGCCTGATCACGCGTCTGCGCCATCTGATCCAGTTCAAAATCGAGCAGTTCATCCTGCGCGGCGTGGTCTCCCGGCTCATGGTGATCGCGCTGGCCATGGCCCTGATCGCCCTCGGCGCCGGTCTGCTCGTCTACGGCGCCGGTCCGGATGCCGCCTACGACGATCCGGGGGCGGCGGTGTGGTGGGCCTTCCTGCGGCTGACCGATTCCGGCTATCTCGGCGACGACCAGAGCACGCTGCTGCGCAGCGTGTCCACGGTGCTGACGGTGCTGGGCGTGGTGCTGTTCGTGGGCGCGCTCATCGCGACCATGACCCAGTGGCTCAACGACACCATCGAGACGCTGGAGGCCGGTTACACGCCGATCGCCCAGAACAATCACCTGCTCATCCTCGGCTGGAACAACCGCACCGCGCGGATGGTCGAGCAGGTGCTCGCCTCGGAGGGTCGGGTGGCGCGCTTTCTCAGTCGGCACGGCGGCCGGCGCCTGCATATCGTGATTCTGGCCGAGCGCGTCTCCCAGGCCATGGTGCAGGAGCTCAAGGACCGGCTCGGCGCCCGCTACGATCCGCGTCGCATCACGCTGCGCTCGGGTACGCCCCTGCGCGCGGACCACCTCAAGCGGGTCGATTTCGGCCACGCGGCGGCCGTGCTGCTCCCGGGACGGGAGTTCGAGCGCGAGGGTGCGGCGCCCGACGAAGCCACCATCAAGACGCTGATGAGCGCGGCGACCGCCGATGCCGAGACGCTGCCGCTCATGGTCACGGAGATCCTGGACGCCAGCCATCTCGAGACGGCGGGACGAGCCTATCCGGGGCCCGCCGAGTTCATCGGTACCGCCCTGATCGTCAGCCGCCTGCTGGCGCAGAACGCCCGCCACCCCGGCCTGTCCTGGGTCTATAACGAGTTTCTCGACGGCGTCGGCAGCCAGATTTTCGTGCGCGAGTGTCCGAGCCTGGCCGGCGAGCGGCTGGTGGACGTCGCGGCCTGCTTCGAGCGGGCGGTGCTGCTGGGCGCGGCGCGCGACGGGCATCTGGTACCGCTGCACGCGCGTGACGACGATCGCGTGGAGGCCGACGACCGGCTGGCATTCATTGCCGCGAGTTTCGAGGACTGTCGGCCCACCGCGGCGGTGCAGGCGCTGGCGACGCCGGATCCGGTGGCGCGTTCGGCGCGCGCGGCGCGGCGCGCGGGCCACCGGCGGGTGCTGGTGCTGGGCTGGAACCGCAAGGTGCCGGCGCTGCTGGCCGAGTTCGACGCCTACCGGCGGGAGACGGTGGCCCTCGATGTCTTCTCGCAGCTGGCGATCGATGTCCGCAACCGCGAGCTCGAACGCGCGGGCGCGGTGTTCGCGCATGCGGCGGTGCGCCAGCTCGAGGGTGACCTGACGGCCTATCACGACATGGGCCGCCTGGCGCCGGCCGACTACGACACCATCATCCTCGTGGCCAGCGATTGGCTCGGCTCGGCCGAGGCCGCCGATGCGCGCGTGCTCATGGCGTATCTCGTGCTCTCGCGGCTGCTCGAAAGCGCCGACCGGCCGCCGCGGATCCTGGTCGAGACGCTGTCCGCCGACAATGCCGGTCTGTTCGACGCGCCCCACGTCGAATGCCTGATCTCGCCGGATCTGCAGTCGAGCATGCTCACCCAGATCGCGCTGCGTCGCGAGCTGCACTGGGTGATGGAGGAGGTGTTCGGCGCCGGCGGTGCGGAGATCGCCTTTCGCGACGCGCAGGCGCTGGGCGTGGCCGAACGCGGCGTCGGCTTCGCCGCGCTGCAGGCCCAGCGCGCGGCCGAGGACGAGATCCTGCTCGGGGTGATGCGCCGGGCGGGCGGCGCGCCGCGGCTGGAGCTCAACCCCGCCGACAAGCAGGCGGATCTCGAACTGGCGGCCGGCGACGAACTCGTCGTGCTGGCGGTGCCGTCCGCGCCCGCCGCCTGAAGGCCGGGCAATCGGTTGCGCCGGCAATGCGTCTCGCCTCGCACGCCGGTGGCACCCGGGCCGCCGCAGCGGCTCCGCTCAGGCGCGCGCCACGCAGTAGAGCGTGATCCGCTGCGCGCCCGCCCGCCGCAGCGCGTCGGCGAGCGCCGCGGCGGTCCGCGTGGTGGTGACCACATCGTCGACGATGGCCACGTGCGCGGCCGGCGACGGCCCGCGACAGGCGAAGGCGCCGCGCACGTTGGCGGCGCGGCTGCCGGCCGGCAGTTCACGCTGGGGCGGTGTGTCGCGAACGCGTGCCGCGGCGCGCGGGGTCACCGGTCGGTCGAGCGCCTGCGCCAGCCGTTCCGCGATCAGCGTGGCCTGGTTGAAGCCCCGACGGCGCAGACCGGCCGGGTGCAGTGGCACCGGCACGAGCGCGTCGGGCCGTTCGGATTCCGGCGTGGCCCCCGCAATCCGTGTGCCCAGCAGATCGCCGAGCACGCGCGCATGGGCGAGCGCGCCGTTGAATTTGAGCCGGGCGATCAGCCAGCGCGCCGGCTCGTCGTAGTGGAATGCGGCCACGGCGTGCTCGAAGCGGGGCGTCGGCCGACAGTGACGACAGTGCGTGGTCTGCGCATCGCCGGGCAGCGGCAGGGCGCAGCCGGCACAGGCGCGATCCAGCCAGGGCAGCTCGGCCCGACAGCCGCTGCAGATCGCGGGATCCAGCGGTGCCGGGGCGCGACAGAGTACGCAGCGCGGGCCGACGATCGCCGACTGGACGATTTTGCACCAGCGGTCAATTTTCATTTCTGTTCTGATTTGACAGCCGCTCGGCGCTCGCCAAAGCTGTACGGACATTTCACTGCCGATCCTGCCATGTCCGAGACCGCCGCCGCGCACGCGCCGCGCCACGACTGGAGCCACGAGGAAGTCGTCGCCCTGTTCGCGCTGCCCTTCACCGATCTCATCTTCCGCGCCCAGCAGGCGCACCGCGCGCATTTCGATGCCAACGCCGTGCAGCTGTCGACGCTGATGTCGATCAAGACCGGCGCCTGCCCCGAGGACTGCGCCTACTGCCCGCAGAGCGTGCGCTTCGATACCGGCCTGGAGCGCGAAGCGCTGCTGCCGCTGGAACAGGTGCGCGATGCGGCCCGGCGCGCGAAGGGCGCGGGCGCGACCCGTTTCTGCATGGGCGCGGCCTGGCGCAGCCCGAAGGATCGCGATCTGGCGAAGGTCATCGACATGGTGCAGGCGGTCAAGGACGAGGGTCTGGAGACCTGCGTGACCCTGGGCATGCTCAAGGCCCGCCAGGCCGAGCAGCTCAAGGAGGCCGGGCTGGACTACTACAACCACAACCTCGACACCTCGCCGGAATATTACGAGGACATCATCAGCACGCGCACCTACGCCGATCGTCTGGACACGCTCGAACACGTGCGCGAGGCCGGCCTGAAGGTCTGCTGCGGCGGCATCGTCGGCATGGGTGAGGCGCCGGCCGACCGCGCCGAACTGCTGCGCCAGCTGGCCAATCTGCCCGAGCATCCGCAGAGCGTGCCGATCAACAATCTGGTGCAGGTCGAGGGCACGCCGCTGCACGGCGTCGATCCGATCGACGAACTGGATTTCGTGCGCACGATCGCGGTCGCCAAGATCATGATGCCGGCGTCCTATGTACGCCTGTCTGCCGGCCGCGAGGAAATGTCGGAGGCGACCCAGACGCTATGCTTTCTGGCCGGCGCGAACTCGATCTTCTACGGCGATCAGCTGCTGACCACGAGCAACCCCGAGCATCTCAAGGATCTGGCGCTGCTCGACAAGCTCGGCATGGCGCCCGAAGCCTCGCCCAAGTACAGCGATATCGGCCCCACCGAGGCGCCGAGCGCCGACCACGCGCCACAGGCCGAGCGGGCCGCGGCGCGGGCGGCCGAAGCCGGCTGAACACGACGTGAGGCTGGCCGAGCATTGCCGCGAGCGCCTGGCCGAGATCCGCGCCGCCGACCGTTTTCGCCGGCGACGCGTGATCGAGGGTGCCCACGGCCCCGAGGTCGTGGCCGACGGGCGCCGCTGTATCAATTTCTGCAGCAACGACTATCTCGGCCTGGCCGCCGATCCGACGCTGTCGCGTCGGCTGGCCGCGGCCGCGGACGAACTCGGTACCGGCAGCGCGGCCTCGCAGCTGGTCACCGGCCACAACGCCGAGCACGCCGCGCTCGAAGCCGAGCTGGCCGACTGGGTCGGGCGCGAGCGCGCGCTCGTATTCGCCACGGGCTATGCCGCCAATGTCGGCGTGATCAGCGCGCTGATGGGCAAGCGCGATCACATCGTGGCCGATGCGCTCAATCACGCGTCGCTGATCGACGGCGCGCGGCTGTCGGGCGCGGCCAAGCAGGTTTACACCCATGCCAACGCCGGCGCGGCGGACACGGCCCTGCAGGCCTGCGAGGGCGGCCATAGGCTGCTGGTGACCGACAGCGTGTTCTCCATGGACGGCGATACCGCGCCCCTTGCCGCGCTCGCCGACAGCGCGCAGGCGCGCGACGCCTGGCTTGCGGTCGACGATGCGCACGGCCTCGGTGTCTTCGGCCCGGGCGGCGCCGGGCGCGTCGCCGAGGCGGGACTGGGCAGCGACCGCGTGCCGCTGCTGCTGGCCACGCTCGGCAAGTCGGTCGGCGCGGCCGGGGCCTTCGTGGCCGGCGACGACGACGTGATTGAGGCGATCCTGCAGAGCGCGCGTTCGCTGATATTCTCCACCGCGCCGCCGCCGGCCCTGGCCGCGGCGGCGCGCGCCGGTGTGGCGAGCGCGCGCGCCGGCGACGATCGCCGTCGGCATCTGCACGGGCTGATCGCGCGTTTTCGCCGCGGCGCGGCCGAGCTCGACCTGCCGCTTGAGACGTCGGACAGCCCCATTCAGCCGCTGGTGCTGGGCGCCGAGGCGCGAGCGCTGACGCTCAGCGATGCGCTGCTCGCCCGCGGTTATCTGGTCGGGGCGATTCGTCCGCCGACGGTCGCGCCGGGCACGTCGCGCTTGCGCGTCACGCTCACGGCCGGCCACAGTGCGGCCCAGGTGGACGGGCTGCTGGCGGCGCTGTCCGATGCGATTCACGACGGGGCGGCCCGCCGCCGCTGTCCCGCACGAGAGAGTGCATGACGCTGAACATCCGCAGTCAGGGGCACGGCCCCGATGTGGTCTTCCTGCACGGCTGGGGTCTGTCCGGGCGGATCTGGCAGCCGCTGGCCGACCGCCTGTCCGACGTGATGCGCTGCCATCTGGTCGATCTGCCCGGCCACGGCGACAGCCCCGGCGGTTACGCCGGGCTCAATAACTGGGCGGATGCCGTCGCCTCGGGAATCGAACGGCCGGCGGTGGTGGTGGGCTGGTCGCTCGGCGGCCTCGTGGCGCTGGCCATGGCGCGGCGTTGTCCCGATCGGGTGCGCGCGCTCGCGCCGGTAGCGTCGTTGCCGCGCATGGTGCGCGAGCCGGACTGGTCCTGGGGCATGAAGACGAGCGCGATCGAAGCCACTCGCCGCGGTCTGAGCGAGGACTTCTCCACAACGCTCAGCGAGTTTCTGATGCAGCAGGTGCTGGGCGAGCCCGGTGCGGCCCGCGCCGTGCGCAGCCTGCGCAACGATCTCATCGATCGGCCGCCGCAGCGCAGCGCGCTGGAGCGCGGACTCGATATTCTCTTCGAGGCGGATTTCCGCGAAACGCTGTCCGCCATCGATTGCCCGGCGTTGTGGATCGCCGGGGCGCGCGACCGTCTGGCGCATCCGGACGGCGTGGCCTGGGCGGCCGCGCAGATGCCCCGGGGCGAGTGCTGGCGAGTCGAGCGGGCCGCGCATGCACCGTTCGTCTCCCACGAGAAGCGCTTCGCCGAACGCCTGCTGGCGTTCGTCCGGGCCAGCGAGCCGGTGGCGTGAGCGCGCGGATGGCTCGGGGTCGAGACATTGACGCGTCCGGGCGGGGCGTTCGCCGCGCCGATCGCGCGCGGCTGCGCCATTCGCGTCGCGGCCCGCGCGCCGGGCCGGCGACATGACCGCGCGCACGCTGTTCGTCACCGGTACGGATACCGAGGTCGGCAAGACCCGTATCAGCACGGCGCTGCTTCGCGGACTGCGCGGCGCCGGGCAGAGTGCGGTCGGCTACAAGCCTGTCGCCAGCGGCTGCGTGGCCGGCGCCGAGGGGCTGCGCAACGAGGACGCCCTCGCGCTGCAGGCCGCGGGGACGCCGGGCTGGGGCTACGATGCGATCAATCCCTATGCCTTCGGGCCCGCGATCGCGCCCCACATCGCGGCCGCCGACGCCGGCACGACCGTGGACAGGGCGGTGCTCGACGCCGGCCACGACGCGCTGGCCGCCGCCAGCGACTGGGTGGTCGTGGAAGGCGCGGGCGGCTGGTACGTGCCGTTGTCGGATACTCTGGACTTCGCCGACTGGGTCGCCGCGCGCGGCTGGCCGGTGCTGCTGGTCGTCGGCATGCGGCTGGGCTGCGTCAATCACGCGCTGCTGTCCGCGCACGCGATCGCCGCCCGCACGGGCCTGGTTGGCTGGATCGCCAACACACTGCCGCCCGAGCAGCCGCGCCTGGCGGCCAATCTGGCCTGCCTCGAAGCGCGCATGCCGGCGCCTCTGGTGGCGCGGGTGGGCATGGATCCGGCGCCCGACTTCACGCTGAATCCGGCGCTCTGGTTTGCGCGTACATACCCGTAGGGGTATAAAACCCGAAGTTTGCCAGCGGTATAGCGCTTCGCATAAACTCTCGGCCGGAGGATACGGCGGGATGTCGACCGGACTGCACAGCGAACATTCCGTACGACGTCTGGTGATCGCACCGAACGGTTCGATGACCGTGGCTCAGGCGCAATGGTTCTTTCTGGGCATGTGCGTCGTGTCGTTCGGCGTGGCCGGCGTGATGACCGTCTGGGGGCTGTGGCTGATATGGCCGTTCGCCGGACTCGAGATGGCGGCGCTGGGCGCGGGGCTCTATGCGAGTCTGCGGGACAACGGGTATCGCGAAGTGATTTCGGTCTATCCGGATCGCATCGAGGTCGAGGCCGGACGGAACGAACCACAGCGGCGATGGGAGTTTCCGCGACTGCTCACGCAGGTGCGGCTTTCGCCCGGTGTGAATCGAAACAGCCCGAGCCGTCTGCTGCTCACGCGGCACGGCCACGGCTGTGAACTGGGGCGCTGCCTGACCGACGAGGAGCGCGCCGAGGTCGCCGAGCGGCTCAAGTCGTGGGTCACCGCGACCGAGCTGCCGTAGGCCGGACTGGGCGGATATACAGAGAGTGATTATGAAGAAGATCAGCATGCTGTCTCGTTGGGGTCTGGGGGCGCTCGGTGCGCTGGCCATGGCGCCGGCCCACGCCGAATGGACGCTCAACATGGGCCGCGGCGTGACCGATCTGACCGATGACGTCTTCGGTCTGCACATGTTGATCTTCTGGATCTGCGTGGTCATCGGCATCGGCGTTTTCGGCGCGATGCTGTATTCGGTGATCATGCACCGCAAGGCGCGCGGCTTCGAGGCTGCGCACTTCCACGAATCCACGGTCGTCGAGATCGCGTGGACGGTGGTGCCGTTCATCATCCTGATCGCGGTTGCCATTCCCGCTGCCGGCACGCTGCTGCAGATCGAGGACAGCAGCGATCCGGACATGACCATTCGCGTGACCGGCTACCAGTGGCTCTGGGAGTACGACTACGTCGATGAGGACGTGAGCTTCTTCAGCCGGATCGATCGCGAGAGCGATCGTGCACGCCAGCTCGGTTCCGGGATCGACCCGGCGAGCGTCGAGCATTATCTGCGCAACGTCGACAATCCGATGGTCGTGCCGGTCGATACCCGGGTCCGGCTGCTGCTGACGTCCGGCGACGTGATCCACTCCTGGTGGGTGCCCGAGCTCGGCGGCAAGAAGGACGCGATTCCGGGCTACATCAATGACATGTGGTTCAAGGCCAACGAGACCGGCACCTATCGCGGCCAGTGCGCGGAGCTCTGCGGACGCGGTCACGCGTTCATGCCGATCGTGGTGAAGGTGGTGTCCCAGTCCGAGTACGACGACTGGGTCGCGGAGCAGGGCGGCGACGCCGAATCGGAAGGCGAGCTCGCCACCGGCCAGCCCTCGTCGGGCGAGGTCAGCGCCGACGAGGCTACTTCGAGCGAGGAAAGTCCAACCGCCGGCAACGCCACCGAAGGCCGCACCGAGGACGGGCGCGAGGATCAGCCGGAAGAGGCCGAGGAGAGCATCGTCGGCTCGGGTGAAGAGGATGAAGGCAGCGAGCCGGCCACCGGCGACGAGCCGTCCTCGGAGGACACCGGTTCCGGCGACGGGTCGAGCGGCGCTTCGGGCGGCGGCTCGAGCGAGGTCTCGGAGGACGAACTGATGAGCGAAGGCGAGACGGTGTACGCCAATCTCTGTGCGGCCTGTCATCAGCCGGACGGCAGCGGCATGCCCTCGGCCGGCTTCCCGGCCCTCAAGGACGGCGCGATCACCACCGGCCCGGTCGAAGCGCACGTGGCGCAGGTTCTCAACGGCAAGGGCGCGATGCCGCCGTACAGGGGCTCGCTCAGCGATCGCGAGATCGCGGCAGTCGTGACATACGAGCGCAATTCGTTCGGCAACAGTACGGGCGACGTCATCCAGCCGTCCCAGGTTGCCGAGCAGCGATAGCACAGGCCCCGCACGCGGCGGCCCAGGAGATACGCGATGAGCACTGTCAATCCGACCGATACCCATCATCACGACGACCATCACCACGGTCCGGTCACGCTGGCCGACGGTGTGTGGCCGTGGATGAAGCGCTGGATCGGCACGACGAACCACAAGGATCTGGGTACGCTCTACCTGATCTTCTCGTTCACGATGCTGTTCATCGGCGGGCTGATGTCGCTGGTGATCCGAGCCGAGCTGTTCGCGCCGGGCATCCAGTTCGTCGATCCGGCCTTCTACAACGAGATGATCACCCTGCATGCGCTGGTGATGATCTTCGGCGGGGTGATGCCGGCGTTCGTCGGTCTGGCCAACTGGATGGTGCCGATGATGATCGGCTGCTCCGATCTGGCGCTGCCCCGTGTCAATAACTGGGGTTTCTGGATCCTGCCGTTCGCCTTCACTATGCTGCTGGGCACGCTGTTCCTGTCGGGCGGCGGGCCGGCTTCGGGCTGGACGATGTATCCGCCACTGGTCATGCAGACGGGTAACGCGCTGCCGCTGATGGTGTTTGCGCTCCATCTGGCCGGTATCTCGTCGATCACCGGCGCGATCAATATCGTGGTCACCATTCTGAACATGCGTGCGCCGGACATGCCGCTGCTCAAGATGCCGCTGTTCGTCTGGACGTGGTTGATCACCGCCTATCTGCTGATCGCGGTCATGCCGGTACTCGCCGGTGCGGTCACCATGATCCTGACCGACCACTTCTTCGGTACCACGTTCTTCGACGCGGCCGGTGGCGGTGACCCGGTGCTGTTCCAGCATATCTTCTGGTTCTTCGGGCATCCCGAGGTATACATCATGATTCTGCCGGCCTTCGGCATCGTCTCCACGATCATTCCGGCGTTCGCGCGCAAGCCGCTGTTCGGGCATGACTCGATGGTCTATGCCGTGGCCTCGATCGCGTTCCTGTCGTTCATCGTGTGGGCGCACCACATGTTCACGGTGGGCATGCCGGTGTCGGCGGAACTGTTCTTCATGTTCGCGACCATGCTGATCGCGGTGCCCACGGGCGTGAAGGTGTTCAACTGGGTGGCCACGATGTGGCGCGGCTCGATGACGTTCGAAACGCCGATGCTGTTCGCGCTCGGTTTCGTGGTGCTGTTCACGATTGGCGGTTTCTCGGGCCTGATGCTCGCGCTCACGCCGGTGGACTTCCAGTATCACGACTCCTACTTCGTGGTCGCGCATTTCCACTATGTGCTGGTGCCGGGCGCGATCTTCTCGATCATTGCTGCCATCTACTACTGGATTCCCAAGTGGACCGGCGTGATGTACAACGAAAAGCTCGGCCAGTTCCATTTCTGGTGGAGTGCGGTGTGGATCAACGTGCTGTTCTTCCCGCAGCATTTCCTGGGGCTGGCGGGCATGCCGCGCCGTATCCCGGACTACGCGGTCCAGTTCACGGACTTCAACATGGTCTCGTCGGTCGGGGCGTTCATGTTCTTCATCGGGCAGTTCGTGTTCATCTACAACATGATCATGTGCATGCGCGGTTCGGGCACGAAGGCCACGGGCCGGGTCTGGGAAGGCGCGCGCGGTCTCGAGTGGACGGTCGCCTCGCCGGCGCCGTATCACACCTTCGAGACGCCGCCGAAGATCGATCCGCGCGAGATGGCGTGACCGGCGCGACGGGGTTGTATGTCGCCTAAGCGGAAGAACGTGTGGCTGGCCATCGTGCTCGGTGGCATCGCAGTGGGCGTCTATGTCGCCTTCTTCTTCGAGATGGCGGCGCGATAGACAGCGGCGGGGGCGCTCGTCGGGCATGATGGCCTGACGTGGCGCCGGACGGCCGACAGGGATCGAATGGAACCGCCCGCGCGGCGGCTTCGAGGCAGCAGGACAAGCAAGGACAATGTGCTATGGCGACTGAGACCAGCGAACATCACAAGTACTACGTGCCGGAGCCGTCGCCGTGGCCGTTCATGCTCACGGTCTCGCTGTTCTTCATGCTCGGCTCGGGCGCGTTCTGGCTGAACGGCAGCACCACGGTGGCGCCGTACTTCGCCGCGCTCGGGCTCGCGATGACGCTGGTCATGGTCTTCATCTGGTTCCGCGATGTCGTCAACGAGAACCTCGGCGGCGTCTACGGCCATCAGGAAGACATGACGTATCGCTGGGCCATGGGCTGGTTCATCTTCTCCGAGGTGATGTTCTTCGGCGCCTTCTTCGGCGCGCTGTTCTACACCCGCATGATCGCGCTGCCGTGGCTCAACGGCGAGGGCGAAAAGTTCTTCACCAATCTCTATCTCTGGCCGGAGTTCGAAGGGGCCTGGCCGTCGAACGGCCCGGGTAACGTGGGCGGTGATTTCGAGACGGTCAACGCCTGGCATCTGCCCCTGCTGAACACCGTGCTGCTGCTGACCTCCTCGGTGACCGTGACCTGGGCGCACTGGGGTCTCAAGGAGGACAGCCGCTGGAAGCTGTGCACGGGGCTTGCGGCGACGGTGCTTCTGGGCGCGGTATTCCTGTATTACCAGGGTCTGGAGTACGTCGAGGCTTACCAGCATCTGGGGCTGACGCTGGGCTCGGGGATCTACGGCTCGACCTTTTTCCTGCTCACCGGCTTCCACGGCATGCACGTCACGCTCGGCACGCTGATGCTGTTCATCATCCTGCTGCGCTGTCTGAAGGGCCACTTCAGTTCCCACGACCACTTCGGATTCGAAGCGGTCGCGTGGTACTGGCACTTCGTGGACGTGGTCTGGCTCGGGCTGTTCATCTTCGTCTACATACTCTGACGCGGACCGAGCGTCGGCGCTCGGTCGTCGATCGGCCCGCCCGCCCGGTGGCGGGCCGGGCACTGATCACTGCCCGAGATTGTGCGGCTGGACGATGCCGGCGTAGTAGCCGAGCACGAGCAGTCCGATCAGCACGAACGACAGGATGATCCGCCAAGTCAATGCCTTGACCACGCGTCGCTCGTCGCCCGTGTCGCGTACAAGGAACACGAGCCCGGAGCCCAGGGCGATAACGATGGCGAGCATGAAGGCGACGACGATGATCTTGATCATATGCGAGTAGGGCGGTATCGGTTCGCACCCCCGTGGTGGGGTGTGCTGGTGCTGATCCTCGTCGCGGGTGCCCTGTGCGGTCTAGGTGTCTGGCAGATCGATCGCGGCGAGACGAAACAGGCGATGCTAGCGCAACGCGCTGCAGCGAGCCAATCGGCGCCGACGCCGCTGGCCCGCGAACTGGGTGACGACGCCTCGGCGCGCGCCGCCCATGGCCAACACTATACGTTGACGGGCCGCGTGGATGCGTCGCATCAGTTGCTGTTCGACAATCAGGTCTTCGAGGGGCGTGTGGGCTATCGTGTCTGGACCCCGGTGGTGCTGGAGGACGGGCGGCGGGTGCTGGTCGATCGCGGCTGGGTGCCGCTCGGGCCGGGCGGCCGGAGTCAGCCGCCGGATCCTGAGGCGCCAACCGGCACGGTCACCTTCAGCGGGCGCTGGCGCGACCTGCCCGAAGCGGGCATGCGGCTGGGCGACGGCGGCGCCTGTGAACAGCGCGGCTGGCCTCGTGTGCTCAATTACCCAACGATCGCGCAGGTGCGTTGTCAATATGACGGGCCGGTAGCCGCGGGTCTGCTGCTCATGGCCGAGGATGCGCCCGGCGGTTTCGCGCGCGACTGGGACAGTCAGCTCTCCCGCATGCCGCCGGTGCGTCACTACGGTTATGCGACCCAGTGGTTCGCCATGGCCCTGGCCGTTCTCGCGATCTTCGTGATCGTCAACCTCAAGCGAGTCCGATGAAGTCACAAAACATCGCACGCCTCAAACTCATCGGCGTGTTCATGATCTTCCTGCTGCCGCTGGCGACCGCCTATCTGCTCTACTACGGGTTGTCCTACGGCGGCCCCGGTACCAACGACGGCAACCTCATCGACCCGGCCGAGCCGCTGCCGGAGCTGACGCTGCACGCAGCGGACGGCGAGTCGATGCCGAGCCTGCGGCTGCTGGAGCAGGACTGGACGATCCTTCAGGTGGCACCGGACGGCTGCGGGGACGCCTGCCGCCGGAGCCTCGAAGAGACGCGTCAGATCCGGGCGCTCCTGCATCGCCGTTCGACGCGCGTGCAGCGCGTGCTGCTGGTCGGCGACTCGCCGATGCCCGAATTCGAGGAGCAGCCCGATCTGGAGGTCTACCGCAGCGAGGATGCCGGGGCGTGGATGCAGCTGTTTGAGGCGGCCGACGCGGGCGCTGCAGGAACGGTATACCTGGTCGATCCGCTCGGCAACTGGATGCTCTATTATCCGCCGGACGGTAACGGCGCGGCGCTGTTCGACGACATCAAGCACCTGCTCAAACTCTCCCATATCGGTTAGGTTGCTCGATGTCGCGTTTCCAGCTGAATCTGCTCACCCTGTGTCTAGCCTTCGTGGTCATCACGCTGGGCGCCTTCGTGCGGCTCTCGGACGCGGGCCTGGGCTGTCCGGACTGGCCCGGCTGCTACGGGCATCTGGACGTGCCCACTGAGGCCGCCGATGTCGCCGCCGCCAATGCGCGCTTTTCCGAGCGGCCCGTCGAGGCGCCCAAGGCCTGGAAGGAGATGATCCACCGTTATGCCGCCGGGGCGCTGGGCCTTCTGATCCTGCTCATGGCGCTGGCCGCACTCCGGCGCAGCGGTGATCCGCACCAGCAGCGCGTGCTGCCCTGGGTGCTGCTCGTGCTCGTGATATTCCAGGCCCTGCTTGGCATGTGGACGGTCACGCTGCTGCTCAAGCCGTTGATCGTGACCGCCCACCTGCTCGGCGGCATGGCCACGTTCGCGCTGCTGGGCTGGTGCCTGTTCCGCGCCGGCCCGCTGTTCGCCGGCTGGGCGGCGACGGCGCGACGCGGGCTGCGCGTGGCGGCCGCGGCGGCGCTGGTGCTGCTCGTCGGGCAGATATTCCTCGGCGCCTGGACGTCGACCAACTACGCCGCGCTCGCCTGTCCGGATTTTCCGACCTGTCAGACCTACTGGTGGCCGCCGACGGATTTCTCCACGGCGTTCACGCTCTGGCACGGGCTGGGTATCAACTACGAATACGGCATTCTGGAGAGCACGCCGCGGGCGACGATCCACTGGACGCATCGCCTCGGTGCGATCGTGATCGCGATCGTGATGCTCGCGCTCGCCGCCGGGCTCTGGCGGGCGGGCCGCGTGGACGGGCGCTGGCGCGGGCTCGCCGGCACGCTGGCGGCCGCACTCGCGCTCCAGGTCGCGCTCGGCATCTCGGTGGTCGAGTTCCACCTGCCGCTGTCGGTGGCGGTCGCCCACAACGGCGGGGCGGCCCTGTTACTATTGACGCTCGTGGCCATCAATCACGCCGTGTGGAGCGCGCGTCGTCATGTCTAGCTCGTGGAGCGCCGTTGCCGATCGCCAGACGCTGTCACAGCGGCTGACGGACTACTACGAGCTGTGCAAGCCGCGGGTGGTGCTGCTGATCGTGTTCACCGCGATGGTGGGCATGTTTCTCGCCACGCCGGGCATGGTGCCGCTGGACGCCTTCCTGTTCGGCACGCTCGGAATCGGCCTGATGGCGGCCTCCGCCGCGGCCGTCAATCAGATGCTGGACCGCAAGGCCGACGGCCGCATGGCCCGGACCCGAGGCCGGCCCCTGGTCACCGGCAACCTCGACATGGCGCAGTCGGCCCGCTTTGCCGCGGCCATCGGTGCCCTGGGCATGGCCACGCTTCTGTTTCTGGTCAACCCGTTGACGGCGTGGCTGACGCTGGTGACGCTGATCGGTTACGCCGGTATCTACACCGTCTACCTCAAGCGCGCCACCCCGCAGAACATCGTCATCGGCGGGGCTGCGGGGGCCGCGCCGCCGGTGCTGGGCTGGGCGGCGGTGACCGGCAGCGTGCATCCGCATGCGCTCATTCTGTTCCTGATCATCTTCATCTGGACGCCGCCGCATTTCTGGGCGTTGGCGATCGAGCGGCACCGGGAATACGCCGAGGTGGACATCCCGATGCTGCCGGTCACGCACGGGCTGGAATACACGCGAACGCAGGTGCTGCTCTATACCGTGCTGCTGTTCCTGGTGTCACTGTTGCCGTTCGCCACCGGCATGAGCGGGCCGCTGTATCTGCTCAGTGCCGTGCTGCTGTCCGGCTGGTTCCTGGTGTACGCCGTTCGGCTGAAATACGTGCCGAAACCGGGCCTGGCGATGCGCACCTTCGGCTATTCGATCCTCTATCTGATGGCGATCTTCACCGCGCTGCTGGTGGACCACTACGTGCCGGCGGTGTTCGGCATCTGAGGCGGCCCACCGGTCTCGATCAGGCGATCGAAGGCCTGCAGCTGGGCCACGATCGCCGGGGCGCCCGATACCTCCGCCAGGGCCTCACGGCCCATGACCGCGATACCGCTCGCGGCAGGGAGGGCGCGGTCGTTCTCGATGATCAGCCGCATTCGCGGCAGGAACACGAACTGGAGCCATTCGCTGAACATCAGCGTGTCGGCGCAGAAGGGGGTTCGGCTGGCCATGGCGGCCGGTGTCGGTGCCCGCTCGTGCCATAGGTCCGCCGCGCGCAGGGCATGTTCCAGTGCAAGGAGGATGTCGGCTGCCGCATGCAGCGGCCCGCGGTCGGCGTTCATCGCGTTCGTCCTGTAATCAGAACGGCCACCACCAGTGGCCGGGGTGTTCGAGTGCCTCGCGGCAGCCGTCGAGCTGGCTCGCGTAGCGCCCGGCGCGGGCATCGACGCGGCCGGCCGTACGTTGGAGCCAGGGTTTGGCCCTGTAGCTGCCGCGCCGGTAGCCGGCCTGGCCCTCGTGATAGGCCAGGTACTGATCGTAGGCGTCCCATTTCGAGATGCCGGCACGGGCATGGCTTTGATCGATGTACCAGCCGACGAAATCGGTCGCATCCGAGAAGTCGTCGCGGTCCGCCCAGCTGTTGCCGGTATCGCGCTTGTACCAGTCCCAGGTGCTGTCGAGCGCCTGGCTGTAGCCGTAGGCCGAGGAAATATGTGTCCACGGGATGAACCAGAACAGGCGTTTACGCGGCGGCCGGGCATCGCCGACAAAGCGCGATTCCTGATGGATGATCGCCATCTGTACGTGGATCGGCGCGCCCCAGCGGTCGAAGGCGTCGCGCGCGTCGTCGTACCAGCCGCTCTTTTCTTGGAAGATGTCGCAGACGTTGGCGGTCGCGCGCGGCGGGGCGGTCACGCAGCCGGCCATCGTCAGGACCAGCAGCAGGACGACGAGGGAGACGGACAGACGCTGCATGAGATTAGGGTAGCAGAGTGCGAATGCCGCGTATGCGGTTATAATATCGCCCGCTCGCCGCCGCGTCGTGCCGTTCATGTCTCGGCCATATATCGCGTGACGTTATAAGAAAAGAAAGAAATAGACGTTTTCACGCTGGTTGGCGGCCGATACCCTGCGCCTCTACCGTTCCTGGCGCCCGACCAGACCCGAGCCCGGATTGTCGATGAAATCTGCCCCCATACAAGAACATACGAGTCCGCTGAATGCGCAGCAGGCGCAGCAGCTCACGGAACTGATCGGCACGCTCACGCCGATGCAGGTGACGTGGATCAGCGGTTATCTCGCCGGCATCAACGCGCACAGCGCCACCGGCGAGGTCGCGCCGCCGGCCCAGAGTGCGGCCGCCCCCGCGGCGCAGGCCGAGGCCAGCGAACCGCTCACGATCCTGTATGGCTCGCAGACCGGCAACGCCGAGGACGTGGCCGAACAGCTGCGCGAGCGCGCCGAGGCGGCGGGGCTGAACGCCACCGTCCACGACATGCTCGACTACAAGCCCAAGGATCTGAAAAAAGAACAGAACCTGATTGTGTGCGTGTCCACGCACGGCGAGGGCGATCCGCCGGACAACGCCGAGGAGCTGCACGAATTCCTGTTCGGCAAGAAGGCGCCGAAACTCGACGGGCTGCGGTTTTCCGTGCTCGCCTTCGGCGATACCAGCTACGACAATTTCTGCCAGACGGGCAAGGACTTCGACGCGCAGCTGGAAAAGCTCGGCGGCAAGCGCATGGCCGAGCGTGTGGATCTGGACGTCGATTTCGACGACGCCGCCGAAGCCTGGATCGACGATATCGTCAAGACCTTCGGTGACGCGCTTGGCGGCACCGGCGGCGGCGAGCAGCCGCATCCGACCGTGACCGCCATGCCCGGCGCCGAGGCCGCGCCGAGTGCCGCGAACTATTCGCGCAAGAACCCGTATCCGGCCGAGGTGCTGGAGAACATCGTTCTCAACGGCCGCGGCTCGGACAAGGAAGTCCACCACATCGAGCTGGATACCGAGGACTCCGGGCTGGTCTGGGAGCCGGGCGATTCGCTGGGCATCATTCCGGAAAACGATCCGGCGGTGGTCGAAGAGCTGATCGCCGCGCTGAATCTCGCGCCTGAGGAGACGGTGACCGGGGTCGACGGCGAGGTCAGTCTCGAACATGCGCTCACGCATCAGTACGAGATCACGACGCTGACCCGTCCGTTCATCGAGAAATACGCCGAGCAGGCGCGCAGCGAAGCGCTGGACGCCCTGCTGGCCGAGGATCAGCGCGACGCGCTCGCCGAATACATGGACGGCCGATTCATCGTCGATCTGGTCGAGGACTATCCGATCGAGGGGCTGGCCGGCGCCGATTTCGTGCGTCTGCTGCGCAAGCTGCCGCCGCGGCTGTATTCGATCGCCTCCAGCTACGCCGCCAATCCGGACGAGCTGCATCTGACCGTGGCCGCGGTGCGCTACGAGGCGCACGGCCGCCCGCGCAGCGGCGTGGCCTCGATCCAGCTCGCCGATCGCAGCGAGGACATCAAGCTGCCGGTCTATATCGACAGCAACAAGAACTTCAAGCTGCCCGCGGACGACGCCGCGCCCATCATCATGATCGGACCCGGAACCGGCGTGGCGCCGTTCCGTGCGTTTCTCGAGGAGCGCGAGGAGCGCGGGGCCAGCGGCGACAACTGGCTGTTCTTCGGCGCCCAGCATTTTCTGACCGATTTCTACTACCAGACCGACTGGCTGCGCTGGCGCCGCGAGGGCCTGCTGACGCGCATGGACGTCGCGTTCTCGCGCGATCAGGCGGAAAAGACGTACGTGCAGGACAAGATCCGGGCGGCCGGCGAGCAGATGTTCGCCTGGATCGAACGCGGCGCCACCGTCTATGTCTGCGGTGATGCCAACGCCATGGCCAGCGACGTCCACGATGCGCTCATCGATCTGATCGGCGAGCACGGCGATCTGGACGCCGAGGGCGCGGCGGGCTATCTCAAGCAGTTGCAGAAGGAAAAGCGTTATCAGCGCGACGTCTATTGAAGCCGGCGCGTAGCAGGTCCATCTTGCAGACAGGCGCCCGCGCGACATCCGATTCGAGTATTCAGCCATGAGCGACGACAAGCAACTGTCCCCGGTCGAGCACATCAAGCTCGCCAGCAACTATCTGCGCGGCACGATCGCCGACGGACTGGCGGACGAGCTGACCGGCTCGATCGCCGAGGACGACACCCAGCTGACCAAGTTCCACGGCTTCTATCAGCAGGACGACCGCGACCTCAGATCGGAGCGCAAGACCTCCAAGCTGGAGCCGCACTACCAGTTCATGCTGCGTCTGCGGCTGCCGGCCGGCGTGGTCACCGGCGAACAGTGGTTGGCCATCGACGAGCTCGCCCACAAGTACGCCAACGGCACCCTGCGGCTGACCACCCGCCAGACCTTCCAGTACCACGGCGTGCTCAAGAAGCATCTGCGGCCTCTCCTGCAGGCGGCCTATCAGGTCGGTGTCGACGCCCGCGGGGCGTGCGGCGACGTCAATCGTAACGTCATGGCCGGGGCCCACCCCGAGCTGTCGGCGGTGCATCGCGAGGTGCACGACTGGTCGCAGCGCATCTCCGAGCATCTGGCCTGGAAATCGCGCGCCTACGAGGAGATCTTCCTGGAGCAGCCGGCGGCGGGCGAGGATCACGAGCCCATCTACGGCACCTCCTATCTGCCGCGCAAGTTCAAGATCGCGATCGCGGTGCCGCCGGAGAACGATGTCGACGTCTTCGCCAACGACATCGGCCTGATCGCCATCGTCGATAACGGCGAACTGGTGGGCTTCAACGTCGCCATCGGCGGCGGCATGGGCTCGACCCACGGCGAGCCGGCGACCTATCCGCGGTTGGGCAGCGTCATCGGCTTCGCCACGCCCGAGGCGACGCTCGCGGTGGTCGAGGAACTGGTCAAGATCCAGCGCGATCACGGCGACCGCGAGAACCGCAAGCACGCGCGCTTCAAGTACACCATCGATGACCACGGCATCGACTGGATCCACGAACAGCTCGATACCCGCGCCGGGATCCGGCTCGAACCGGCGCGCGAGTATCGTTTCGACCGCAACGGTGATCCGCTCGGCTGGCGCCGGTCCGACGACGGCCGCTGGCATCTGACGCTGTTCATCGAAAACGGTCGGATCGCCGACTTCGACGATGCCGGCTTCCATCGCGGCCAGTATCCCGGCCCGTCGGGCTACAAGCTGATGACCGGCCTGCGTGAACTGGCCAAGATCCACAAGGGCCACATTCGGCTGACCGGCAATCACAACGTGATCATTGCCGACGTCGACGAGGCCGACAAGCCGGCGATCGAGGAACTCGTCGCCCACTATGGTCTGGACGACGGCAGCCGTTATTCGACCCTGCGCCATTCCGCCATGGCCTGCGTCGCCTTTCCGACCTGCGGCCTGGCGATGGCCGAATCGGAGCGCTATCTGCCGAGTCTGATCACCAAGTTCGAGGCCGTCATGGCCGACGCCGGCCTGAGCGACGACTCGATCGTGGTGCGCATGACCGGCTGCCCCAACGGTTGTGCGCGGCCGTTTCTCGGCGAGATCGGCTTTGTCGGCAAGGCGCCGGGCAAGTACAACCTGTATCTGGGCGCGGCCCACGACGGGTCGCGCCTGAACAAGCTCTATCGCGAGAACATCGGCGAGGACGAGATCCTGGCGGAACTGACGCCGATCATCGAGCGCTACGCGGAAGAGCGTGACGACGGTGAGTCCTTCGGCGATTTCGTCGTTCGTACGGGTATCATTGCCGAAACCACCGAAGGGCGCTTCTTCCATGACAACGTCGGCTCTCCCGAACCGGCCTAGCCGCCGGCCGCTGTTCGCCGTCGCGCGGCCGCTGCTGGTCGCGCTGGCGCTGTGCGTTGGCGGGTTCGCGACGGCACAGGAGCGGCCCGCCTCGGGGTCCGCTTCGCCGGACGCGTCCCGCGAAGCGCTCATCCGTGAGCTGATCGAGCTCACCGACGCCGAGCAGGTGGAAGGCGTGTTCTCGCGCCAGTTCATCGATCGCGTCGCCAACGCCGTCGCGCTGGTGCAGCCGCAGCTGGACCCGCGGACCATGCGGGTGATCCGGGAGGAGTCGGCCGCGGTCGTGCGCGATCGCATCGAATCCGGCGACGCCCTGTATTCCGTGCTTTACCCGGTCTATTCCAGGCACTTCAACATCGTCGAACTGTCGCGGCTGCTGGAGTTCTACCAGTCGCCGCTCGGCCAGAAGCTGGTGCGCGTGTCGCCGCAGCTGCTGACCGAGTCGCTCTCGCTGGGGCGCGAATGGGGCCTGTCGCTCGTGCCCGAGATCATCGATCGGGTGCAGTCGCGCCTGGACGAGACCGGAAGCGACTGACACCTCGCGTTAACGGGTGCCCCGGCAGCCCGCGGCGCCGGGCCCGAGATCCGGATGAAGCGCGGGGCTGGGCGTTGTCGATAAAAGGGTAGCGGTCAGCCGCCGTCAGCCGTCAGCCCGGGGCCGATCGGTCTCGTCGCGGTCCTCGGGCCGGCTCTCCCATTGGCCCACGCCCATGAAGATCAGCCGCAGCTGTTTCTCGGCGCGGAGCATGAGCGCGGTGTCCTCCGGGTGGTTCGCCGCCACCTCGAGGATGCGTTCCGAAAGCGCGATCACGGTATTGACCACCAGATCCGAGAGCATGCGCAGATCGGTCTCGGCGATGTGCGAGAACTCGTCGAAACGCGCGAAGATCGCCGCGAGCGCGTGGGTGAGCACCCGGATCTCGTCGTGGATCGCCGCCCGCATCGGCGCGGTGCCGGAGAAGCGTTCCTTGACCACGAACTGGAACAGCAGGCGGTTGTCGCGCACGTGATGGGCGAAGAGTTCGACCGAATGGCGGGTCAGCCCCTTGAGCGGCAGCGCGCTGAGGTCCGCGTCCTGGAGCAGTCGGCGAAGCTCGCGGAACGTCTCTTCGACCAGGGTCAGGCCGAGCGCGTCCAGATCCTCGAAATGACGATAGAACGCGGTCGGCACGACGCCGGCCTGCCGCGCGATGCGGCGCAGCGATATCGCCGAGAAGTTGGCTTCGGTCGAGACCAGCTCGAGTGCGGCCTGCATCAGCGCCTCGCGCGCTTCACCGCGGCGGGGGGCGGTGCGACGCGCCGCGCCGGCTGGCGTATTGTCGGCGGATCGGGTCATCGTGTCCGGTCGTGCGGCCATCGGTTCAACGCGGGATCAGCCGGCGACCATAGCCGCTGCGGGCGCTGTTGCAAACAGGCGCCCGCAGCGGCGGCCGGCAACGGGGCATGATTCTTTGTGAACAAGTGTTGACTTAATGGTGCGCCGCACCTAAAGTGTACACCTGTTCACGTGCCGGAGGAAGCCGTCATGAAACCCGTGGTGAAGAAACTGCTCGGCAGCCCGCTGGTCGGCGCGCTCGCCAGCCCGCTCTCGGTGGACGACTATCTGGCCCTGATCGATCGCCGGCTGTCACTGCGCGAGCCGCGCGGCCGGGTCAGCGCCGTCGCGCGCCAGACGCCCGACAGCGTCACCCTGACCATCGAGCCCAACGACAACTGGACGGGTCATCGGCCCGGCCAGCACCTCTTGCTCGGCGTGGATCTGGACGGCGTCCGTCACAGCCGTTGCTTTTCCATCGTCAGCGCGCCCGGCGATCCGCTGATCGAGGTCACGGTCAAGCGTAACGGCGACGGTCGCGTGAGCAACTTTCTGGTCGATCACGCCGAGCGCGGTCAGCTGATCTATCTGAGCCCGGCCGAGGGCGATTTCTGTCCCGGCCCGTCGGTGCCGGAACGTGCGCTGCTCATCAGCGCTGGTAGCGGCATCACGCCGGTGATGGGGGTGCTGCGCGACTGGCTCGCGCGGGATCGCGTGCAGGATGTCGTGTTTGTCCACTACGCGCGTTCGCGGACCGACATGATCTACGCCGCCGAACTGGCGGCGCTGGACGCGCGTCATCCGGGGCTGCGCGTGGAAACGGTCTACACCGCCGGAGGCGGCGGCCGCATCGACGCCGCCGCCCTGGACGGTCGGGTGCCCGACCTCGCCGAGCGTGAGACCTGGCTGTGCGGGCCGGCGGGCTTCATGGACGCGGCCGAGCCGCTCATCCGGGCGCGCTCGAACCGGCCGTTGCACCGCGAGCAGTTCGCCGCCACCCGGCGCGAGGCCGCCCACGGCGAAGGCGCCGTACAGTTCGTCAAATCCGATATCGCCGCCTCGGGCGAAAACGGCTCGCTGCTCGAGGTCGCCGAGGGCGCCGGCCTCAAGCCGGCCTACGGCTGCCGCATGGGCATCTGCCACGCCTGCAAGTGCCGGGTGAGCGAGGGCACGGTGCGCGATCTGCGTACCAACCGCGTACGCGACGTGCGCGATACCGACCTACAGCTTTGTATCCACGCCGCCGCCGGCGACGTGGCCGTCGAACTCTAGAACGCGCCTCACGCGCGCTCGAACCGCCATTCACGACAGGACGCCACCGCGTCCGGGAGTCAAGAACCATGGGTAAGCCGACACATCTGAGCGAAGCCGACATCGCCGAATTCGGGCGCGAGCTCGATGCCGTGCGCGACGAGGTCATGAACGATCTCGGCGAGCGCGATGCCCGCTATATCCACAATATCCTCGCCACCCAGCGCTACAGCGAAGTGGTCGGGCGGGCGATGCTGATGGCCGGCTTCCTGCCGCCGGCGTGGCTCGGCGGCGTGGGCCTGCTGTCGCTGTCCAAGATCCTCGAGAACATGGAGATCGGGCACAACGTCATGCACGGCCAGTGGGACTGGATGAACGATCCGGCCCTGGATTCGGGTACCTACGAGTGGGACAACACCTGCCCGTCGGATCAGTGGAAGCATTCGCACAACTACGTGCACCACACCTTCACCAACATCGTCGATCTCGACCGCGATCTGGGCTATTCGGTGCTGCGCATGAGCGAGGACCAGGCCTGGGAGCCGCGTTTTCTCGTGCAGCCCGGTATCGCCCTCACGCTGGCGGCGTTTTTCCAGTGGGGCGTGGCCCTGCACGATCTGGAATGGGAGCGCATCGGCAAGGACAAGAGCTGGAGCGAGGTCGGCGTGCAGGCGCGCGGCATCTGGGGCAAGGTGCGCAATCAGCTGTTCAAGGATTACGTGGCCTTCCCGCTGCTCGCGGGCCCGATGGCCCCCTTCGTGATCTCGGGCAACTTCGCGGCCAACTTCAACCGCAACATCTGGTCGTTCATGATCATCTTCTGCGGCCATTTCACCGACGAGGTGGAGATGTTCGACGTCGAGGAGACGCGCGACGAGGCCCGTGGCCAATGGTATCTGCGCCAGCTGCTCGGCTCGTCCAATCTCGACGGCTCGGTGCCGTTCCATATTCTCAGCGGCCACCTGAGCTATCAGATCGAGCATCATCTGTTCCCCGACATGCCCTCGCACCGCTATCGCGAGATCGCACCGCGGGTGCAGGCGATCTGCGAGCGCTACGGTCTGAACTACAACACCGGCCCGCTCAGCAAGCAGTTCGGCGGCGTGGTCAAGCGCATCCTGCGCATGTCGTTGCCGCATCGGCGCAAAGGCAATACGCTTGCCGATGAGTCATCCGTGGATGCGCCCGTCTATGCTGAAGCTGCTTGAAACCGTCAAGGATTCGGCCGAGTCGACCTTCGATTCGGCCGCGTCGCGGGTCGAGAACGTCCATCGCCTGATCGGCGATTATGTCGGCGGCCAGGCCGGCCGCCTGCGGGGCCGCTCCGCCGGTGGCGCCGCGGACCGCGCCGCGTCGGCGGATCCCGCGCGACCGACGATCTATGACGTCGTGCGGGGTGTGAACCGCGAACTCGGCGAGTTCGGCACCGATGTCTTCGAGATCATCGACGATGCCCGCGCGCGCCGGCGAGCCGAAAAGCGCGGCGATGACGAGAGCCGCTGACTCGCCGTGCGCCCCCCGTGCGGGGTAGAATCTGGCCGCTGTCAGGCAGCGCAACCAAAGCGAAGGGCGACATGCGGTTGACGAGGCATCAGGGGCTGGCCGCGCCGCGCCCTGCAGGCGTGGGGCGTGCGGTCGCGTTCGTGCTGTGCTGGCTGCTCTGCATGGTCGTGGCCCACGCCCAGCAGCCGACGGATGCCGATGTCGACATCGACCAACGGCTCGGCCAGCTCCAGGATCGCATCAGCGCGTTGAAGGCGCGCGACGACGTCGACTCGGCGCTGCGCGATGAAGCGCTGGAGACCTACCAGCAGGCCGTGTCCGCGCTCGAGGCGGCCCAGAGCGATCGCCGTCAGACCGAAGCGCTGCGCAAGAAGGCGGCCGAAGCACCGGCCGAGATCCGACGCATCAACGAACAGATGCGAGCGATCGAGGCCGCGCCCAGCCGGGACGCACTGGAGGAGGTCGCCACCTCGAAGCTGTCGACACGGGCCGACGAGCTCGATACCCGGCTCGGCGAGACGCAGGCCCGCCTGTCCGATCTGCGCGATCAGCTGACCCGTCTCGCCCAGCGCCCGGACGCCGCGCGCCGGGAGCTGGCCGAGGCACGCAATGCGCTGCAATCCCTGGATACGTCGGTCGCATCGTCGTCGAGCGACGAGCCCGGCGCCAGCGCGCTCAACGAGGCCGAGCGCAGCCAGCTGTCCGCCCGGCGCGAAGCCCTGACCGCCGAGATCGAGCGCCTCCAGCAGGAGCTGTCCGGCCTGGATGCCCGCGAACGCCTGGTCGAGGCACAGCGCACACTGGCCGAAGCGCGGCTGTCCCGCGACACGCAGGCGCTCGCCACGCTCCAGCTGGCGCTGGCGCAGCGTCAGAACGACACCGCCAAAACGCTGCGCGAGCAGAGCCAGGACACGCTCACCGAGCTTCGCGGCGCCGCCCGGCCGCTCGCCGACGCGGCCCAGCGCAATCTGGAACTGTCACGGGAGCTGGCCGAAGTCACCGCCGACAGCGAGCGTCTGGCCTCACGCCAGGTGGAACGCCGCAGCGATGTCGAGGATCTCGAGCGGCGCCTGAATCTGGTCCAGCGTCAGCTCGAGATCGGCGGCACGTCGGTGGCCCTCGGCGATGTCCTGCGCTCGCAGAAGCGGGACCTGAGCTCGCCCGAATTCGCGGCGGTGCCCGGTACGGGAAGTCGGGCGCCTGATATCGCCTCGGCCGAACTCCAGCGCTTTCAGCTCCAGCAGGCGCGGGTGGAGCTCGATGATCTCGCCTCGCGCGCGGATGCGCTGGTCGACGGACCGGATGCGCTCAACGACAGCCAGCGCCGGTCACTGATCAACCTCCTGGAACAGCGCCGCGATGTGCTCGATCTCCTGGTCGACGCGGAGGGCCGCTACATCGACATCGGGCGGGATCTGCGCTCGCTCGGGGAACAGTACGAGGAAACGCTGGGCGCCTTCGAGCGACTGCTCGACGAGCGTCTGTTCTGGCTGCCGTCGTTCGACCGCGTGGGTCTGGACTGGCCGGCCGCGGTCGCCCGCGATCTGCCCTGGGTGTTTGATCCCGACGGCTGGAACAGCGCGGTGGCGGCCTTCGTCTCGGGCGCGAGCAACGAGCCGCTCGCGGCGCTGCTCGCCGCGCTCATCGTCGCCGCCATGCTCAGTGTGCAGCGGACGCTGCGCGCACGGCTCAAACGGCTCGCAGAACCGGTCGGCAACGTGCGGCGCGATACCTTCTGGGTGACGCTGCGCACCACGCTGATCACGCTGCTGCTGTCGCTGCCGGCCGCGCTGCTGCTGGTCGCCACGGGCTTGTTCATCCGTCAGGGCAGCGATCCGGCACCCTATGCGCTGGCCGTGGCCTACAGCGCGATCCAGCTCGGCGTGCTGGTACTGTTCATCGAGCCCTTCGCCCAGGTGTGCCGGGCCAACGGCCTGGCCGAGCGGCATTTTCTCTGGGACGAGGCGGCTCGCCGCGGTCTGCATCGGAATCTGCGCTGGCTGCTGGCCGTCCTGGTGTTGCCGACCCTGGTGCTGGCGCTCACCGAGTCGATCAACGAGGACGGCAGGCGCGAGACGCTCGGGCTGGCCGCGTTCGTGTTCAGCTCGCTGATGATCGCGGCGTTCTCCTGGCGGCTGCTGCATCCCACCCGTGGGGCGATCTCCAACCTGGCCGACAGCAGCGACGACCACTGGCGGCTGGGCTATCTGTGGCTGCCGCTGGCGGTGGGGGTGCCGCTGCTGCTGTCGGGAATGGCGCTCTGGGGCTATTACTACACGGCGCTGCAGTTGCAGACCCGTTTCTTCTATTCGGCGGCGCTGCTGTCGGGCTGTCTCATCCTCTACAGCCTGATCGTGCGCTGGCTGACCGTGGCCGAGCGCCGGCTGGCACTCACCCGCGCCCTGCGCAAGCGCGAGGAGGCGCGCGAGGCCCGCGCCGCGCGCGAAGCCGCGGCCGCGGCCGGCGAGGGCGCGCCGGAGAATCTGGACACGCTCGAGATCGATCTGCTCCAGATCAGCGAACAGACGCGCGGACTCATCAAGGTGGTGATCACGCTGATCATCGGTGGCGGCCTGTGGCTGATCTGGTCGGATACGCTGCCGGCGCTGCAGCTGCTGGATAACGTCACGCTCTGGCAGTACAGCACCGAGATCGAAGGCCAGAACCAGCTCATGAACGTCACCCTCGGCGCTCTGATGCTGGCGCTCGCGGTGGGGGTGATCACCGCGCTCGCGGGGCGCAACCTGCCGGGGTTCCTCGAGATCACGATCCTGCGCCGGTTCTCGATGGACGCCGGCAGCCGCTATGCGATGGCCACGCTGTTCCAGTACGCCATCGTTATCGTCGGCCTGCTGGTGGCGGTCAGCCTGATCGGGCTGCGTTGGTCGTCGATCCAGTGGCTCGTCGCCGCCGTCGGCGTCGGTCTGGGTTTCGGGCTGCAGGAGATCTTCGCCAACTTCGTCTCCGGCATCGTGATCCTGTTCGAGCGTCCGGTGCGGGTCGGTGACACGGTCACGGTCGGCACGCTCACCGGCACGGTTTCGCGCATCCGCATCCGTGCGACCACGGTCACCGACTGGGACAACAAGGAAGTGGTCATCCCCAACAAGACCTTCATCACCGAGACCGTGATCAACTGGACGCTCACCGACGACATCACGCGGCTGATCCTGCGCGTGCAGCTGCCGCTGGATACGGACACCGAACTCGTCGAACGTCTGATCTCCGAGGCCATCGAGGCCGAGCCGGTGGCTCTGGAGGAGCCGGCACCCTCGGTCTTTCTCGTGGGTTATGACGACGGCACGATGACCTACGAGGCGCGGGTGTTCTATCACGACCTCTACAATCTGCTGCCGCTCCAGCATGCGCTCTACAAGCGGATTCACGCGGCCTTCGCCGACAACCGCGTGACCGTGTCCTTCCCGCAGCGGGATCTGCACCTGCGTTCGATGGATTCGTCCTTCGAGCGCTTCGGCCGCGAGGCCGGGCCCGGCGGGGCTCGCACGGGCCGGGACGACGACGCTCCGGCACCCGCCGACGGGCGTTAGATCACGCGGTTCGGCATCCGATCCCCCGTTTCCCGAACGTGCGGCGGGCGCGGGCAGGGCCCGCAGCACGAGACGGCGTGAGCCGGCCCGCGGGTCCCACGCGCCGGACGCACGCCCGGCAGGCAGGCGCCTTCCGAGCCCGGCGCGACGGGTTGGGCCATGGCGCGGGCCGATAGGCAGAGGCCGTCGCCGCGGAGACGTCGCGCGTGCCGGCCTAGGCGTTTTCCTCCGGGTGAAAGATCTGGGTCGGCAGCGCTTGTGGAAAATAGGCGAACAGCCAGGTTTCGGTCAGCAGCCGGTCGCTGTGGGCGAGCACGCAGCGCAGCTCGACCGGTTCGTCCGCCGGCGGCAGCGCGCCGCTCCAGTCGAAGAACGCGCGCCAGCGCGGCGTGCCGGCGACACGACGGGCATAGGGATTGACGATATCGCCGTGACTGGCGCTGGCCCGGACATCGAGGGCCGTATCGTCGGCGAGTCGAGGCAGCGCGCCGCCTTCGAAATCGATCACGAACTTGCGAGCCAGCACCGACTGGTCGTCGTAGCTGCCCGGGTCGCCGGCCCGGCCGGTTCGGGTCGCCACCACCTGCGCGCGTCCGGACGCGGGCGCTGAGCGGTCCCGCCAGTCGAGCCGATAATCGAAGCGCCAGCGGGCGTCCGCGTGGTCGCTGCCCTCGGGCACCCAGAAGGCGTTGATGTTGTCGTACACCTCCTCGGCGGTGGGCAGTTCGAGCAGCCCGACATGCCCCGGGCCCCAGTCGCCGCGGGGGGTCACCCACAGGCTCGGGCGGCGTTCGTAATGGACCGCTGCGTCCTGATAGTGGTCGAAGTCCCGGTCGCGCTGGAGCAGGCCGAAGGCGCGCGGATCGGTGTCGCCGAAGGCGCTGTAGTGGGTCCGCGGCGGATTGTCCAGTGCCCGCCAGAGGTGTTCGCCGCGCCCGGTGATCATGGCGAGACCGTCGCTGTCGTGCAGTTCCGGACGCCAGTCGGTGCCGCGCCGGGCGTTGGTCTCGCTGAACCAGAACATGCTCGTCATCGGGGCGATGCCCAGCCGCCGGATGCCGTGGCGCTGAAACAGATGCGATTCGACCTCAATCACCGCGCCGCGCTCGCCGATTTCGAAACGATAGGCGCCGGTCAGATCCTCTCCCTCGAGCAGGGCGCACACGGTGAGCGTCGTATCCTCCGGGGCCGGGCGCAGGAGCCAGTAGGCGGTGAAGTGCGGAAAGGATTCCTCGGCGCCGTAGCCGGTGTCGACCGCGACGCCGCGGGCGGACAGGCCGTACTGGTCGAGCGCGCCGGAGCTGCGGAAATAGCTCGCGCCCTTGAAAGCGCACCATTCGCGGCGGTCGCCGGTCGCATCGCGCACGCGAAAACCGGCGAAGCCGAGATCGGCCGGCAGCCGCTGTTCCAGCTCGGGATCGTCGTAGCGGAACAGCGACGGCCGATAGTCGAGCCGGCGTGCGCGGCCGTCGGTGTCGACGACGTGCAGCGTTACCGGCACCCGTGCGCTCTGGTCGAGTTGGAAGAACTCCACCGTCACCGGCAGGTCCGCGCCGTGCCACAGCGAGTGCTCGCGGTCGGCATGGATCCCCATGAAGGTGTCGTAGCCGAGCTCATCGAGCAGTGCGGCGTGCCGCGACTCGGGTGAATCGTAGGGTCGATCCGCGAGTCCACGCGCGTGTGCGATCAGATGCTCGAAGGTAAAGCGACGATCATCGGGCGGGGCCGCATGCAACGGCCAGTGCCAGCCGCCCAGCGCCGAGGCGCCGGCAAGTGTCGCGGTCGACACCAGCAGACGCCGCCGCGTCGTGTCGGGAGGCATGGCCGCCGCCGAGCGGGGGCGTCGGGTCGCCTCAGGCAGCGACCATGGCGCCGCGCAGCTTCTTGATCGCCGCGACCTCGAGCTGACGAATGCGCTCGGCGGAGACACCGTAGCGGTCGCCGAGCTCCTGCAGCCCGATCTTGCCGTCCTCGCGCAGCCAGCGCGATTCGAGGATGTCGCGGCTGCGCTCGTCCAGCCCGGTCATCGCCTGCGACAGGTTGGCGTGCTGGTAGGTTTCCCAGTCGCCGTTCTCGACGTCGGCGGCCGGGTCGTAGCCGTCCTCGGCGGCGAGGTAGTCCTCCGGCGCGTAGCTGTCCTCGTCGTTGGCCGAGGGCAGGGCGTTGTAGGAGGTGTCGCCCCCGGACAGCCGGCGCTCCATCTGCAGCACCGTCTCCGGCTTGACGCCGAGATCGGTGGCGACCGCGTTGACTTCCTTGTCGTTCATCCAGCCCAGGCGCTTCTTGGAGCTGCGCAGGTTGAAGAACAGCTTGCGCTGCGCCTTGGTCGTGGCGACCTTGACGATGCGCCAGTTGCGCAGGATGAATTCATGGATCTCGGCGCGGATCCAGTGGACCGCGAAAGAGATCAGGCGCACGCCCACACTGGGATCGAAGCGCTTGACCGCCTTCATCAGGCCGATGTTGCCTTCCTGGATCAGGTCGGCGAGCGGCAGGCCGTAACCGGAGTAGCCGCGCGCGACGTGCACCACGAAACGCAGGTTGGACAGGATCAGCTTCTGGGCGGCCTGAATGTCGCCTTCGTCGCGCAGCTTGCGTGCGAGCTGCTGCTCATCGTCCTGCTCGAGCACCGGAATGCTCGAGACCGCCTGGAGATAGGACTCGATGCTGCCGGACGCGAGCGTGGGCAGGTTCATGCGGGCCGGGGACAGGGAGATATCGTTAGCCATGTGCAAAGCCTCCTTCGGACTTTTGCCTATGGCGTCATTCTATCAAATAACGCCGGAGTGGGGCTGCAGTCCAATAGTAATATCCCAAAGACAGGCGGCGCGACGTTTGGTTCCCGCTATCGTGGTTCGATGTCCGCGAGTCGCCGGTTCACGGTCAGCGCGCAGCCGCACCAGCCCAGCGCGATGCCGGTCGCCAGCAGGGCGAACCCGCCGCTCCAGCCGAGGCCGACCAGATCGAGCGCGCCGTCGTAGGAGCGCGTCAGCGTGCCGAGCGGCCCGGCCAGCGCCACGAAGCATCCGCCGAGCAGGATCAGCGCCACCACCGCCCCGGACAGGCCGTACCAGACGCCGCTGTAGAGGAACGGCCTGCGGATGAAGGCGTCGGAGGCGCCCAGCAGTTTCATGACCTCGATCTCCTCGCGCCGGTTCTCGATGTCCAGCCGGATGGTGTTGCCGACGATGAACACCACCGCTGCCGACAGCAGCAGCCCGATCACCCAGGCCGCGCGCTCGATCAGCGAGAGGATGGCGAACAGACGCTCCAGCCAGGCCTGGTCCAGCTCGGCCCGGGCCACGCCGGTCTCGCCGCGCAGCGTGTCGACGAGCTCGCCCACCGCGGCCCGGGTCATGTCCGCGTCGGGCGTGACCACGACCACCGCGGGCAGGGGGTTGGACGGCAGCGCGTCGAGCGCGTCGCCGAAGCCCGAGGCCTCGCGAAACGTCTCGAGGCCCTCTTCGGCGGAGACGTATTCGGCACCGTCGATCGTATCGCGGGCATCGAGCCGGCGCGCGAGCGTGCGCCCGCGCTCCACGCTCACGTCGTCGTCGAGATACAGCGAGGCCTGGACCGTGCCCTGCCAGCTGGTCGAGAGCGTGTCGAGATTCTTGACCAGCACGTACAGTCCGGTCGGCAGGGCGAGCGTGATGCCGATCACGAACACGGTGAGCAGGCTCGCGACCCAGCGCCGGTGCATGCGCCCCAGCGCCTCGATGAGACAGCGGGCGTGCGCGCCCAGCCAGCCCTGGGCCGGCGCGGCCAGGGTGGGTATGCGCTGGCGCTGGGACGGCCGGCGTCCGTCGCGGCCGCGGCGCTGTTCGGCCATGCCTAGCCGGCCTCCAGATGGCCGTGATCGAGCGCGATCCGGCGATGGCCCATGCGCTGGACCAGATCGATGGCGTGCGTGGCGATCATGATGCTCGTGCCGGTCTCGTTGAGGCGGGTGAACAGCCGCATGATGTCGGCCGACAGCGCCGGGTCGAGATTGCCCGTGGGCTCGTCGGCCAGCAGCAGATAGGGGCGATCGACCACCGCGCGGGCGATGCCCACCCGCTGCTGCTCGCCGCCGGACAGGGTCACCGGGAACTTGCGTTCGTGTGACAGCAGACCGACGGTGTCGAGAGCGGCGCGCACGCGGCGGGCGATGTCGGCGTGGCCCAGGCCGCGGATCACCAGCGGCAGGGCGACGTTGTCGAACACGGTGCGGTCGAACAGCAGATTGTAGCTCTGGAAGATCAGCCCCAGCCGCTGGCGGTAGCGCGGAATCTGGCGCCGCCGGACCGTGGCCAGATCGGTGCCGTTGATGACCACCTGGCCCCGGGTCGGCCGTTCGATCAGGCCGATGAGTTTCATCAGCGTCGACTTGCCGGCGCCGGAATGGCCGGTGAGAAACGCCATCTCGCCGCGCGCGAGGCGCAGCGACACGCCGTCGAGCGCCATCTTGCCGCCGGGATAGCGCTTGACGACGTGATTGAAGGCGACGATATCGGTCATGCGCGGGCCGGTGTGCGCGTCAGCGCTGGAACAGGGCGTCCATGAACGCTTCCGATTCGAACACGCCGAGATCCTCGACCGCCTCGCCGACGCCGATGAAGCGCAGTGGCAGCCCGAGTTTCTGGGCGATCGCGAAGACGATGCCGCCGGCCGCCGAGCCGTCGAGCTTGGTCACCGTGATACCGGTCACGCCGACCGCCTCGTTGAAGGCCACGGCCTGCTGCAGGGCGTTGCCGCCGGTGGTGGCGTCGACCACGAGCATGACCTCGTGCGGCGCGCTCTCGTCCTGCTTGCCCAGCACGCGCTTGATCTTCTTGAGCTCGTCCATCAGGTGGCCCTGGGTGTGCAGGCGCCCGGCGGTATCGGCGATGAGAATATCCGTGCCGCGCGCCTTGGCGCGCGAGAACGCGTCGTAGACCACCGAGGCCGAATCCGCGCCGCTGCCCTGGGCGACCACGGGCACGCTGTTGCGCTCGCCCCACTGCTGGAGCTGTTCGACCGCCGCGGCCCGGAAGGTGTCGCCGGCGGCCAGCATCACCGACTGGCCCGAGTCCTGGAACTTCTTCGCTAGCTTGCCGATGGTCGTGGTCTTGCCGACGCCGTTGACGCCGACCATGAGGATCACGAAGGGCTCGCTCTGCTCGGGGATCTCCAGCGGGGCCTCGCAGGGCGCGAGTATGTCGCCTAGATGCTCGCGCAGCGCCCGGCCGAGATCCTTGCCCGAGCGCAGCTGGCCGCCGTCGAACATCGTCTGCAGACGGCCCATGACCTGGCCGGTGGCGTCCACGCCCACGTCCGAGAGCAGCAGCTTGGTCTCGAGTTCGTCGAGCGCATCCTGATCCACGGTCTCGCCGGGGAGCAGGTTGCGCAGGTCGTAGGTCAGCCAGGAGTCGCCCTTGTTGAGGCTGGCCCGCATCCGGGTGAAGAACCCCGGTTGCTTGAGCTTGCTCTTCTTCTTGGGCTTGGAGGGGGCGAATGCCATAGGCGTAACGGCGCGTCCGCGCGAACGATGAACGATCTGGAGGGGCCGGCGCCGCGCAGCGGTCGGCCGGCTAGTCCGGCGCTACTTTAGCATCGACGCCGGGCACCGGGGACCAGAGCAGCAGCTGTGTGGTGCCGCCGATGCCCGCGACCCGGCGATGTCCGATGCCGGCCGCCGCGAGCGTGCGTTCGAGATCGGCCAGCGCCCGCGCGTGGCTGCGCTGATCCGCCGCCGTGGCGATCAGACTCAGGCGGCGTTCCACGCGCTGGTGATCGACCATCCCGACCCAGATCGGCCGATGCCGGTCGGCGGTGAAGGCGCCGCTGCGCCAGAGCCGCAGCACGCTGCGCCGACTCGTCTCGTCTGCGGGCATGGCGTGCACGAGAGTGATGCCGGCGCGGCGCCCGTCGTGGATGCGCGGGAGTACCGCCAGCGTTTCGATGTCGACGTCCGGTGCGAGCCAGCGCAGCGGCTGGCCAGCGTCCAGGCCCGGCGGCGGATGCCAGCCGGCCCGCGCGAGCGTCGCGATCAGCGCGTGGGCGTCGCCGACGGCCTGGACGTTGAGCGGCGCGCTCGGTCGCCCGGCGATGTCGCGGATGCGCGCATCCAGCACACGGTGGCCGTCATCGGCCCAGTCGGCGAGCGGCCTGGCCGGCTGCGCGCCGGCGGCCTCCGGCAGAGGCCGCTGAGGCAGCAGCGTCAGCAGCGCGGCGATCACCAGACAGCCCGCCAGAACCATGAATACCGGCCGGCCGCGTACCGGTCGCGGCCGCTGGCGCCGATAGCAGAGCATGAGCAGGTTCAGCCAGACGAAGGCGACCGGCAGGCCGATGAGCAGATCGCTCGCCCAGTCCAGACCGAGATACAGCCGCGCGAGCGCGATCAGCACGACGCCGGCGATCGTGACCGCGTAATAGTAGGGCCGGGCGCCGGCCGGCTGGCGCGAGGCCAGCACCATGCCGGCCAGCCCGTACACGGTGGCGCACAGGATCAGATCCTGGCCGCCGCCGGCCAGAAACAGCGGATCGGGGGCGCGGCCGTGCAGCAGCGCGCCGGGGCCCGGAATCGCCAGCCACCAGCGCAGCAGCACCGTCGCCAGGGCCGAAAAGCCGATCGCCGCCGCCCAGTGTCCGGCCGCGCGCCAGTTGCCCATCAGCGCCAGCAGGGCGCCGATGACCGCCGCGAACGGCAGATAGATCAGCGGCGAGCCGATCTCGGCGAGCACGCGTGCGATCCCGTCGGAGATCGGCGTGTGCAGGCTCTGGGTGACGTAGAAGGCCAGCGCGTCGAAGCGGCCGGGATAGACCGGCTGCGGCCAGCCCCAGACCGCGCAGTAGAGCAACGCGGTCGCGGCCATGACCAGGGCCGCGAGAATCGCCAGCGCCGGCAGTTCGGGCTGACGCGGGTCCGCGAGCGCGCGGCCGAGGATGCCCAGCCGTCGATGGCGACCGCTCCAGGCGAGCAGGCGTTCGGCATAACGTCGGGTCAGCACCCGGCCGGCTGCGAGCGTGAAGCGGGCGGCGGCCACCGCCAGCCATACGATGCTCGCGACCACCACCAGCAGCACCGCCAGTCGGGTCGCGACCTGGGCGGCGAGCTCCAGCGAGGCGCCGAAGACCACGCCGGGCAGGATGTAGCAGGGCGCCCAGACCAGCGTGGCGATCACGTCCATGATCGCGAATCGTGTGACCGACAGCCCGGCTGCACCCGCCACGGTGGGCACGATCGGGCGCAGCGCACCGATGAGCCGGCCCAGCACGATCGCCTTGCCGCCGTGCGTGGCCAGAAACGACTGGCCCCGGGCCACCAGTGTCGGCGCCCGGGCGAAGCCGGGCAGCGCCTGCAGGCGGCCGCGGTAGCGGCGGCCGAGCGCGTAGCTCGCACCGTCGCCGACCAGCGTGCCCAGCATCGCGGCGGCGAAGGTGGCCGCCAGTGGCAGGGCGTCGGCGCCGATGAGCGCGCCGAAGGCGAACATGAACAGCGCGCCGGGGATCAGCAGCCCGAACAGGAACAGCGATTCCCCGAGCGCGACCGCGAACACGAGCGCGAGCGCCGCCAGCGGGTGGGCCTGGACCCACCCCAGCAGTGCCTCGAGCAGGCCGTGACCCACGCGCGCGGTGGGCGATCAGCCGCGGGCGACGGCGGCGAACGCGGCGTCCGCCGCGTTCAGCGTCTCCTCGATGGCCTCCTCGTCGTGGGCGCGGGAGATGAAGGCCGCCTCGAACGGCGACGGCGCGAGATAGACCCCGTGGTCGAGCATGGCGTGGAAGAATCGCCGGAAGGCGGCGCCGTCGCAGGCCGCGACCTCGTCGAAGCGGGTCACCCGCGACGCGTCGGTGAAGAACAGCCCGAACATCGCGCCGGCCCGCTGTACGGTCAGCGGCACGCCGTGGCGGCGGGCGCGCGCCTCGAGGCCCGAGACGAGCGCGTCCAGCCGGGGCTCGATCGCGGCGTGCACCGCGCCGCCGCGAATCTGGCTCAGCGTGGCGATGCCGGCGGCCATGCCCAGCGGATGGCCGGACAGCGTGCCGGCCTGGTAGACCGGCCCGGTCGGGGCCAGCGTCTCCATCACCCGGCGCGAGGCGCCGACCGCACCGACCGGCATGCCGCCGCCCACGATCTTGCCGAGCGCGGTCACGTCGGGGGTCACGCCGAAGTGGGCCTGGGCGCAGGCCGGGTGCACCCGGAAGCCCGTCATCACCTCATCGAAGACCAACAGCGCCCCGTGGTCGTCGCAGAGCGCGCGCAGGCCCTCGAGAAAGCCCTCGACCGGCGGCACGCAGTTCATGTTGCCCGCCACCGGTTCGACCATGACGGCCGCGATCTCGTCGCCGTGGGCGGCGAAGGCCTCGGCCACCGAGTCCAGGTCGTTGTAGGTCGCCACCAGTGTGTCGTCGACCACCGACTGCGGCACGCCCGGGGAGCCCGGAATGCCGAGGGTGAGGGCGCCCGAGCCGGCGTTGACCAGCAGGGCGTCGACGTGGCCGTGGTAGTTGCCCGCGAACTTGAGGATCTTGTTGCGGCCGGTATGGCCCCGCGCTAGCCGGATGGCGGTCATCGCCGCCTCGGTGCCGGAGTTGACCATGCGCACCGACTCGATCGAGTCGACCATGTCGCAGATCAGCTCGGCGAGTTCGACCTCCAGCCCGGTGGGCGCGCCGAAGGACAGGCCCTTGGCCGCTTGCTTCTGGACCGCCTCGATCACCGCCGGGTCGGCGTGGCCGAGGATCATGGGCCCGAACGAACCGACGTAGTCGACATAGGCGTTGCCGTCGACGTCGTGGATGCGCGCGCCGCTGGCACGATCGATGAAGGCCGGGGCGCCGCCGCCGACCCCGTCGAAGGTGCGCGCCGGCGAGTTGACGCCGCCGGGGGTGAAGCGCCGTGCGCGCTCGAACAGGGCCGCCGAGCGCGGGCCGGGACGGGCTGCGGGTTCGCTCATGATCGAGACTCCTGAAGCAGATGAATATCCGAAGATCGTCGGGCCGCGGCCACGGCGGCGGCCAGCTCGCGCGTGGCCGCGGCGCTGTCGGCGGCCGCGAACAGGGCGCCGGCGACGGCGACGAGATCCGCGCCGGCCGCGATCAGACGTGGCGCATTGTGGGCGTCGATGCCGCCGATGGCGACCACCGGCACGCCGAGCGCGCGCGCAGCGCCGAGCACGGCCGGATCGGCCGGCGGCGCGTCGGGCTTGGTCCGCGATGCGAAGAAACGGCCGAAGCTGACATAGCTCGCGCCTTCGGCGACGCCCCGCCGCGCGCGCTCGAGCTCGCCCGAGCAGCTCACGCCGATGATCGCCTCCGGGCCGAGGCCCGCGCGGGCGGCGGCGATGCTGCCGTCGCTCTGGCCGAGATGAACGCCGTCGGCACCGCAGGCCGCGGCCAGCCGCCAGTCGTCGTTGATGATCAGGCGCGCGTCGTGCGCGCGCGTACGCGCGGCCAGGGCGGCGATCAGCGCCTTGTCCGGTGCCTGTGGCCGCTTGTCGCGATACTGCAGCCACCGGGCGCCGTGGGCGAGCACGGCGTCGACCCGATCGAGCGCGTCGTCGGCCAGGGTGGTGCGGTCGTAGATGGCATAGACACCGTGCGGCGCGCTCATGGCAGGGGTCGGCGATCCGGTATCCGCTGGCCGCGGCCGGCGGCGAAGCCGTGTTCGATCGCACGCCAGGTGTAGTCCTGGGCCTGGGCGAGCGCGCGCTCGGTGGCGTCACCGCAGGCCAGGCGCGCCGCGATCGCGCTGGCGAGCGTGCAGCCCGAGCCGTGAAAGACGCCCGGCACGCGCGGCCACTCGTAGGTGTGGGCCAGGCGCCCGGCGACGAATCCGCGGTTGACCACAGCCGCGCCGTCTTCGTCGCCGCCGGTGATCAGCGCATGGCCGCCGGGGCGCGACAGGCGCTCGCCGCAGCGCGCCAGCTCGGATTCGCCGTCGCAGAGCAGCCGTGCCTCGGCGGCGTTGGGGGTGATCACCGTGGCATGGGCGAACAGCTGATCGCGCAACGCCTGGCCGACCGCATCGCCGGCGAGTGTGCCGCCGCCGGCCGCGCGCAGCACCGGATCGACCACCAGCGGAATGTCGGGACGCGCCTGCACGAGTTCGGCGATGGCCGCGACCTGCGCGACGTCCGCAACCACCCCGATCTTGATCGCGCCGAACGACATGTCGGCGATCGCGGTATCCAGACAGCGGCGGAAGAAACCGATCTCGACCGGCGACACGCCGTACACGTTGGTGGTGTCCTGACAGGTCAGTAGCGTGACCACGGTGGCGGCGTGGGCACCATTGGCGGCCGCGGATTCGATGTCGGCCTGGATGCCGGCACCGCCGCTCGGGTCGTGACCTGCGATGACCAGGATATTGGGGCGCGTCATGGCCGCGAGTCTAACACCGGGCGGCCGTTTTCCGGACGTTATGCACAATGCACGTCCGGGCGATGGCGATCGGTCGCGGATTTTTTCCGGTTCTCGATATCGCACCCTCGATTATTGGATAAACTTCTGATTTTAAATCGGTGTGTCGGACTGGTTACAAAATCGCCGGTTTGCGCAAATCCCTGATCACATGCCCGATGACGCGCTTCGTTCGACGCGTTTCCACAGAGTTATCCACAGGTTTTGTGAATTCTCTTCGTTTAGCGTTTGCGCTCAAGCGGTTAGCGCGTATAGCTCAACGAGTGTCTTTAGCGGCCCAGCGGTTATGCACAATGTCAACGGGGTTGTCGCTGAACAGAGGCTTTGTTAAGCACACGACTGCCTTTTTTTGTCATCTCGTAGGATTCTGAAAATAAACAATTAATGGTTGGAAGGCGGGACGTCCCGAGATATTTAGGCCGAACTGACGCTGGGCGTCACGAGCGGACGCACAAACTATCCCCGGATTTATCCACAGGCGTCCGCGACCGCGACCCGGTGGACGCGGGTGCACCAGCGGCCGTGGTCGTCCAGCTCGATACAGCGATAGCCGGGCCCGCGCTTCGGATCGAGACCGAAATCCGTCGCTCCCGGCAGGAACTGGCGCATGGTCGAGGGTGTGACGAGGCAATCGAAACCGCCGCAATCGATACGCGCGTCCTGATGGGCGTGCCCACAGACCACGGCCCGAACCTGCGGCTGCGCGGCCAGGCAAGTCCGCAGGGCCGCGCCGTCGTCCAGGCCGATGGCGTCGACCCAGGCACTGCCGACCGCAGCCGGCGGGTGATGAACGAACACGAGCGTCGGGCGGTGGGGGCAGGCGCCGAGCGTCTGCGCCAGTGCTTCGATCCGTCGTTCGCCGAGGTGCCCGGACGCGGTGCCCGGCTGGTGACTGTCCAGGGCGACCAACCGCCAGTCGCCGATATCCAGCACGCCGTGCACGGTGGCCGCGGCGAGATGTCGCTGCATGCGCGCCGGGTCGTCATGGTTGCCGGCCATCGCCAGCACCGGTCGGCCGAGTGCGCGCAGGCGTGCGTCGAGACGCTGATAGCCGGCCACGCTCTCGTCGTCGACCAGATCGCCGCCCAGGACAAGGGCGGCGCAGTTCGGGTAACGGCGGAGGGCGTCGGCCAGCACCGCGCCGAAGCTCGTCTCGACCTGCCAGCCGTGCAGCCGCGCGTGCGCTGCCGCCAGCAGATGGGGATCGGTCAGGTGCAGAATCTCGAGCGCGGCCATGGCGATTTCGTGCCGACGGAGGACGGCGGTATGCTGCCACGGTTCGGCCGACGCAGCCCTGGTTTCGGCCCCCGAGAGCGAGGTGTGTCATGTACGACGCGGAGCTGGTCACCTATCTTCGCCATATCAGCAGTCGCGAGACCGCGGTCATGGCCGACAACCGGCGTGTGACCGCCAGCCGCGACGACGCCGGCCTGCAGATCGATCCCGAGCAGGGGCAGCTGATCGCGCTGCTGCTGCGGCTGATGGGCGCCCGTCGCGGCATCGAGATCGGCGTGTTCGCGGGCTACTCGAGCCTCTGGATCGCCGAGGCGCTGCCGCCCGACGGCTGTCTGATCGCCTGTGACAGCGACGCCGAGATCACCCAGCGCGCCCGAGCGGACTGGGCGCGGGCGGGCGTGGCCGACCGTATCGACCTGCGTATCGGCCCGGCGATGGCCACGCTCGACGCCGAGATCGCCGCGGGCATGGCCGGCCGCCACGACTTCGTGTTCATCGATGCCGACAAGACCGGCTATCTGGACTATTACGAGCGCGCGCTGGCGCTGCTCGCCCCGGGCGGGCTGGTGATCGCCGACAACACGCTCTGGCACGGCCGGGTGATCGATCCCGACGACGCGAGCGCGGACACCGAGGCCATTCGCGCGTTCAACCGGCGGCTGCGCGACGACGAGCGCGTGGATCTCAGCCTCGTGCCGATCGGTGACGGCCTGACCCTGGCGCGCAAGCGATGAGCACGCGCATCGGCGACGACAGCGCGGCCGAGCGCAACAAGCAGCCGATCTTCGACGCGCTGGCGCCGTGGCTGGTCGATGCGCGCCGGGTGCTCGAAGTGGGCGCGGGCGATGGCACGCATGCCTTCGAGGCGATCCACCGCCTGCCGCAGGTCATCTGGCAGACGAGCGAGGCCCCGGCGCATCATCGGCGGCTGGTCGCGGCGCTGGTCGAAGCCGACATGACGCGGCTGCCGGCGCCGCTGGCGCTCGATGTCCGGGGGGCGTGGCCGGCCGCGCGCTTCGACGCGGTGTTCGGCGCCAACGTCGCCCACATCATGGATTGGGACGCCGTCGGCGCGCTGTTCGCCGGCGCCGGGGCGTGTCTGAACGCGGCCGGGCTGCTGTGTCTCTATGGGCCGTTCATCGAGCCCGAGGCGGCCCTGACCGAGAGCAATGCCCGTTTCGACGCGGCCCTGCGCGCCCGCGACCCCGCCATGGGGCTGCGGCGCCTGGACGATTTGGACGCGCTGGCGGGGCGGCACGGGCTCGACCCGGCCGACGTCCGGCCGATGCCGGCGAACAATCGGCTGGTGATCTGGCGTCGTCGTTCGCGCTAGTTCACCCGGTGGTCGGTGTCGCCCGCCCGGAATGCCCGCACGTTGGCCGCGATCTGGTTCAGCAGGCGCTGGCGCGCGCCGCGGCTGGCCCAGGCGCTGTGCGGCGTGACCACCAGGTTCGGGATGCTCGGATCGAGCAGGGGATGATCCGCCGGCGGCGGTTCTTGGTCGAGGACATCCAGCGCCGCGCCCGCGATCCGGCCTTCGCGCAGGGCCGCGATCAGCGCGCTGGCGTCCACGATCCCGCCGCGGGCGGTGTTGATCAGGAACGCGTTGGATTTCATCCGCGCCAGTGCCGCGGCGTCGATCAGATGCTCGGTCTCGGGGGTCAGCGGGCAGTGCAGGCTGATGAAATCGGCGCGCGTGAGCACGTCGTCGAAGGCGACGCGACCGGGGCGAACGTCGTCGGCACCCGGCCGTTCGGATACGAGCACGGTCATGCCGAAGGCTTCGGCCAGCCGGGCCACGGCGCCGCCGAGTTCGCCGTGGCCGACGATGCCGAGCGTCTGGCCGTCGAGTTCCTCGATGGGATAGTCGAGGAAGCAGAAGAATTCGCTCTGGGCCCAGGCGCCGCGCTTCACTGCGGCATCGTAGGCGGCCCAGCGGGTGGCGTGGCCGAGCATCAGGGCGAGCACGTGCTGGGAAACCGCGGGGGTGCCGTAGCCCGAGACGTTGAGTACCGGGATCCCGTGATCGGCGGCGGCCTGCAGATCGACGTTGTTGACGCCCGTCGCGGCCACGCAGATGAGCTTGAGGGCGTCCGCAGCGGCGATGGTTCCGGCATCCAGCACCACCTTGTTGGTGACGGCGACGTCCACGCCGCGCAGGCGCTCGCCGACCTCCGCGGGCTCGGTGTTGTGATGCCAGGTCCAGTCGTCGAGCGTATCGGTCAGAGCCGTCCAGTCCAGGGCGTCGCCCATGGAGCCGGCATCGAGAAAGCAGCCGCGCATCATTTCTCCCGCAATGGCGATATAATGCGCAAGGTTAACCGAGCGCCCGCAGTGCCGATACCGTGGGTGAACCTTTCGGCTGCTGCGGCGTCCGAATGACGAGGGGGACGCGAAGGGGTTACATCGCCAGTCATTCGTGTATCCTGCAGATATCTGTGGAACAACGGGATCCGTTTTCGAAACTCAACCGAACCCGAGTGGATGACACCCATGACTCGCAGCACGCCGGCGCAGGACAAACCGCAAAGCCATCACCTGCCGACCACCTGTCCCTCCGTTCAGGCGCTCGAATTCGAGCTCGCCTTCCTGGTGCGTCGGCTCGAGGCCGCACGTCGCCGCTTCGATTTCGGCCTCGAGCGGGCCCATTATCTTCTGTTGATCCTGCTCGAGCGGGAGGACCGCCAGTCGGTGGGCACGCTCGCCGCCCAGGTCAATCTCGACGCCTCGACGGTCACGCGTCAGGTCGCGGCCATGAAGCAGGCCGGTTTCGTCGACAAGCTGGACAATCCGGACGACCGCCGCGGTGGTTTCGTCACCATCACCGAGGCGGGCCGAGAGGCCGCGAACCGCACCCGCCAGCGTCGGCTCGATCGCGTGGAGAGCGCGTTTCGTGACTGGAGCGAGGCCGATCGCCGCGAGTTCGCGCGGCTCACGGCGAAGTACAACGACGCCATGCGGGACATGTTCAACGAGCTCTGAAGCGGCTGTCCCCACGAAAAAGGCCGACGATGAATCGTCGGCCTGACGGGTACTCCACCCGATGCGCGCTGCGTCCGGCGGTTGTCAGCCGTTGGCCGCGCTCGCGGTGTCCTGGGTGGGCAGCCCCAGTTCGCGCCAGAGCCAGCAGGTCGGGTCGGCCTTGTTGAGGCTGTAGAAATGCAGACCGGGCGCGCCGCCGGCGAGTAGACGTTCGCACAGGCGCGCGACCAGATCCTGGCCGAAGGCCTGCACCGATTCCAGATCGTCGCCGTAGGATTCCATCTTCTGACGGATCCAGCGCGGAATGTCGGCGCCGCACATGGCCGAAAAGCGCGAGACCTGCTCGAAGTTGGTGATCGGCATGATGCCCGGCACGATCGGGATGTCGACGCCCTTGGCTGCGGCTTCGTCGCAGAAGTTGAAGTAGGCGTCGGCGTTGTAGAAATACTGGGTCATCGCCGAATCGGCGCCGGCCTTGACCTTGCGCACGAAGTTGTCGACGTCGGCGGCCGGCGAGGGCGCCTGCGGATGATATTCCGGATAGCAGCCGACTTCGATGTGAAAGTCGTCGCCGTGGCGCTCGCGGATGAACTCGACCAGTTCGTTGGCGTAGGCGAATTCGCCGGCGGGCCGGTCCATGCCCTCGGGCAGGTCACCGCGCAGGGCGACGATGCGATCCACCCCCGCCGCCTTGTAGTTGTCGAGGAACTCGCCGATGCTCTCGCGCGTGCCCTCGACGCAGGACAGATGGGGGGCCGCCGGGATACCGGTGGTCTCCATGCAGCGCTTGACCGTCTTGAGGGTGCCCGAGCGCGTGGTGCCGCCGGCGCCGAAGGTCACCGAGAAGAAGGCCGGGCCGAGTTCGGCGAGCCGGGCCCGGGCGTCGTCGAGCCGGGCCTCGCCCTTCGGGCCCTTGGGCGGAAAGAATTCGATGCTGTAGGAACTCTGGGATGCGTTCGTCATAAGCGTGTACCGAAGCGTTGAACCGAGTGAACGCGAAGACAGTGCATAAAAGCCGGCCCGCACGTGGCGGGCCGGTTTCGCGTGCCGAATGTCGGCCGAAAGCGGCCGGCTGCCCGCCTTAGTAGCGGTAGTGATCCGGCTTGTAGGGGCCTTCGACGGGCACGCCGAGGTAGTCCGCCTGGGTCTGCGACATCTTCGTGAGCTTGGCGTTGACGCGTTCCAGATGGAGCGCGGCGACCTTCTCGTCCAGATGCTTGGGCAGTACGTAGACCTCGTTGTTGTAGCGGTCCCTGTGGTTCCAGAGCTCGATCTGGGCCAGCACCTGGTTGGTGAAGGAGTTGGACATCACGTAGCTCGGATGGCCCGTGGCACAGCCCAGGTTCACCAAGCGACCCTCGGCCAGCAGGATGATCTTCTTGCCGTCGGGGAAGGTGATGTGATCGACCTGCGGCTTGATCTCCTCCCACTCGTACTGCTCGAGCGCGGCCACGTCGATCTCGTTGTCGAAGTGCCCGATGTTGCAGACGATCGCCTCGTTCTTCATGCGCTTGAGGTGATCGTGGTTGATCACGTGGTAGTTGCCGGTGGCGGTCACGAAGATGTCCGCCTGCTCGACCACGCCCGGGTCTTCCAGATCCACCACGCGCAGGCCTTCCATGGCCGCCTGCAGCGCGTTGATCGGGTCGATCTCGGTGACGCAGACCGTGGCACCCAGGCCGCGCAGCGACTGCACGCTGCCCTTGCCGACGTCGCCGTAGCCGCAGACGATGGCGACCTTGCCGGCGACCATGACGTCGGTGGCGCGCTTGATGCCGTCGACCAGCGATTCACGACAGCCGTAGAGGTTGTCGAACTTCGACTTGGTGACCGAGTCGTTGACGTTGATCGCCGGGAAGGTCAGGCCGCCTTCCTTGGCCATGTGGTACAGGCGATGCACGCCGGTGGTCGTCTCCTCGGAGACGCCGGTGATGGCCTTGCCCAGCTTGGTGTAGAAGTCCGGCTGTTCGGACAGCCGCTGCTTCATCACCTTGAACAGCGCCTTCTCCTCGTTCGAGCCCGGGTTGTCGAGCAGCGAGGGATCCTCGGTCGCCTTCACGCCGAAGGTCGCCAGCGTGGTGGCGTCGCCGCCGTCGTCGAGGATCAGGTTCGGCAGGCCGCCGTCGTGCCAGTCCATGATGGCGTGGATGTACTCCCAGTACTCTTCCTGGGTCTCGCCCTTGTAGGCGTAGACCGGAATGCCGCGCTCGGCGATGGCCGCGGCGGCGTGGTCCTGCGTGGAGAACACGTTGCAGGACGCCCAGCGAATGTCCGCGCCCAGGGCGGCCAGCGTCTCGATCAGCACGGCGGTCTGGATCGTCATGTGCAGGGCGCCGGCGATGCGCGCGCCCTTGAGCGGCTGCGAGTCGCCGAATTCCTCGCGCAGAGCGACGAGCCCCGGCATTTCGGTCTCGGCAATCTCGATCTCGCGCCGGCCCCAGGCCGCGAGCGAGATATCGGCAACGACGTAATCCTGACCCATCTTTTCGGCAGGTGCACTCATGTTGGTCTGTCTCCTGGTGAAATCGGAAAGCGGCCGCGGTGCGCGACGGGCCGACAGGCCCGCCGGCTACCGGCGGCTGGGATAGGGCGGCGCTTCAGGCCGCCTGCAGGCCGGCGTCCTTGGCCAGCGCCTCGGCCTTGTCGGTGCGCTCCCAGGGCAGGTCGACGTCCTCGCGACCGAAGTGCCCGTAGGCGGCGGTCGGGTAGTAGATCGCACGCTGCAGCTCGAGCATCGTCAGGATGCCGTAGGGGCGCAGATCGAAGTGATCGCGGATGAGCTTGGTGAGCTTCTCGTCGTCGACCTTGCCGGTACCGAAGGTCTCGACCCAGATCGAGGTCGGCTCGGCCACGCCGATGGCGTACGACAGCGCGACTTCGCACTTCGAGGCCAGGCCCGCGGCGACCACGTTCTTGGCGACGTAGCGCGCGGCGTAGGCCGCGGAACGGTCGACCTTGGACGGGTCCTTGCCGGAGAAGGCACCGCCGCCGTGACGGGCCATGCCGCCATAGGTGTCGACGATGATCTTGCGGCCGGTCAGACCGGCATCGCCCAGCGGGCCGCCGACTTCGAACTTGCCGGTCGGGTTGATGTGGACCGTCGGGTTGTCGGTCAGCCAGTCGCCGATCACCGGCTTGATGATCTCTTCCTGAACGGCGTCCTTGAGGTCCGCCTGGCTGATCTCGGGATCGTGCTGGGTCGACAGCACGACGGCGTTGATCGCGGCCGGCTTGCCGTTCTCGTACTCGAAGGTCACCTGGGATTTGGCGTCCGGGCGCAGCCAGTCCAGCTTGCCGGACTTCATCAGCTCGGCCTGCTTGCGCACCAGCCGGTGGGCATAGGTGATCGGGGCGGGCATGAGCACGTCCGTCTCGTCACAGGCGTAGCCGAACATCAGGCCCTGGTCGCCGGCGCCCTGTTCCTTGGGGTCGCCGCGGTCGACGCCCTGGTTGATGTCCGCCGACTGCTCGCCGAGGACATTCATGACCGCACAGGTGTCGGCGTCAAACCCCATGTCCGAGTCCGTGTAGCCGATGTCGCGCACGGTATCGCGCACGATCTTCTCGACCGGTACGTTGACCTTCTTGCTCTCGTCGGTCTTGATCTCGCCGAAGACCATGACGAAGCCGGTCTTGCAGGCTGTCTCGCAGGCGACCTTGGCGGTCGGGTCCTGCTCGAGGTAGGCGTCGAGAATCGCATCCGACACCTGGTCGGACAGTTTGTCGGGATGACCGCCGGTGACGGATTCCGACGTGAACAAGTAGCGACTCATTGGCAATATCTCCCTATCCGGATGAACGGATGGCAGTATACGTAAGACGCGCCGGACTTGCATGTCCGGGGTCGAACCCGGTCGCGTTCTGCCGTCGCCGATGACGGCGGCAGGCCCGATGGCTACTGCGATTGCGCGGTCTCGGCGGGGCGGGCCATCGCGCGCCAGAGCATCTTGAAAAGCACCCTCGTCTGCGCCTTGAGCGGCGTTCCCCGGTGCGCAGCGAGTGCATCCGGATGAGTCGGACGAGCGCGCCGCAGAACTAGTCCAGCAGGACTCCTCGATGACCCGATCATTGAGCACGCCCCGTTCGCGGCCCTCCGCGAGAATTTGCGGGAACAGGCCGATGAGCCGTCGCCGGTCGTCGGTGACGCTGTGTCAGATGTCGTCGGGATATAACGAGGCCAGGCTCATGCTCGCGACCTGCGCGAACTAGTGGAGTACGACTCGGCCCCCTTTGCAGGCGATCCTTCATAGATCTCGATGCCGACCAGGTCATCGTTCATGCGAGTGGCGAGTCGATGGGCCCGGTCCAGCACGCAGGCGTCGAGCCGCCCGCGCTTGTCGCCGTAATGCCGATAGATCGTCTTTAGTGAGGAGCGGGCCTCGCATTCGATTTAATCCAAGCGCACCCGACGCGACGGTCGCTGCGCGAACAACGTGGCGCCGCGCCTTCGATGCGCCGGCAAGAGTGTGCGGCGCGCGCCGGAATTCCGGCCCTGTTGAACCTGCCACGGCGTGTATTCCGGATTGCGTTCAAGTCAAAAAGTATTATTTTCTTTTTATTGACATTGAGCACTGATAAGAAATAGCGTCAACAGCCACGTAGCGGCGTGGCCCGAGAAGGTCAGGCGTAATACGGATTACATATTGTTTTGTGAGATCGAGAGGTCGATCGCCATGACCCAGGCAGGTGCCGCTTCACACCCCGCTCCGAATCCGCTGTCCGGCCCGCACGGGCGGATCGCCATCGTGGCCGGGGTGCGCACGCCGTTCGCGCGTATCGCCACCGCGTTTCGTGATGCCGATGCCGTCGACCTGGGGGCGATGGCCGCCGCGGAGGTGCTGGCCCGGACCGGGCTCGCCGCGGCCGATGTCGAGCAGGCGATCTTCGGCATGACGATCATGAAGCCGGAGGCGCCGTTCATCGCCCGCGAGATCGTGCTGGCCTCGGGCATGGACCCGCGCACCGACGCCTATTCGATCACTCGAGCCTGTGCGACGAGTTTCCAGACCGCGGCCAGCGGCGCCGAAGCGATCGCGCTCGGCCACGCGGACGTCGTGATGACGGGCGGCACGGATTCGACCTCGGATATCGCGGTCCCGTTGTCCAAGCGCCTGTCGGACGCGCTGCGCGATGCCTCGCAGGCCAGGTCCCACACCGACCGGCTGCGCATCCTCTCGCGGTTGCGGCCGAGGGACCTGCTGCCGCGCACGCCCTCAATCACCGAATACTCGACCGGCAAGACGATGGGCGAGTCGGCGGAGCAGATGGCCAAGACCTGGGGCGTGACCCGCGCCGAGCAGGACGATATCGCCCACGCCTCGCATGTGAACGCCGCCGCCGCGCTCTCGGACGGCCGTATGGACGCACAGCGCATGACCGCGTTCGTGAACGCGAACGGCAAGACCGTGCCCGTCAACGACGACAATCTGGTGCGAACGAACAGCGAGCGCGCCGGCTACGATAAGCTCAGGCCCGTCTTCGACAAGCGCAACGGTAGCGTGACCGCCGCCAACGCCAGCCCGCTGACCGACGGCGCGGCGGCGATGCTGCTGATGAGCGAGGCGCGCGCCAAGGCGCTGGGCTATGAGCCGCTGGCCTATATCCGCAGCTACGCCTTTGCGGCCAAGACGCCCGAGCGCGACCTGCTGATGGGCCCGGTGATGGCCGCCCCGGTGGCGCTCGAGCGTGCCGGTCTCGCGCTGTCCGACCTCACGCTCATCGACATGCACGAGGCCTTCGCCGCCCAGGTCGAGGCCAACATCCGCGGCATGGAATCGAAGACCTATCTGCCCGAGACCACCGGCCACAGGCCGCTGGACACGATCGAGCGCGACATCCTCAACGTGAACGGCGGCTCTATCGCCTTCGGACATCCCTTCGGTGCCACCGGGGCCCGCATCCTCATTCAGACCGCGCACGAGCTCGAGCGCCGCGGCGGCGGACTGGCGATGACCACCGCCTGTGCGGCCGGCGGCATCGGCGCCGCGATGATCCTCGAGCGTGACTGAAGCGCCTTCCCCTTCGAATCCACTGCAGGCCGAGCCATGAGCAACGCAAGCGCTGAAAAGACGTCTCCCTCGTCGGCAGCCGCCCCGCGCACGTCCGGCGCACCCACCCACACGTCGGCCGACGCCGACCTGTTCGCCGTGGAGCGCCGCGACGATGGCATCGCCGTCGTGCGATTCGCCGTGCCGGGGGCGACCCAGAACACCCTCAGGGCCGACTTCGCGCCGGCCTTCGAGACGCTGCTCGAATCGCTCGAGCACGACACCGAGGTCATCGGCGTGGTGCTGGTTTCCGCCAGGCCGGGCTCTTTCATGGCCGGCGCCGATATCGACATGCTCGATGCGCAGAAGAGCGCGGCCGATGTCGAGGCGCTCTCGAAGCAGGGCCAGGCGGGCTTTCGCCGGCTCTCGAAGCTGCACGTGCCGGTGGTGGCCGCGATCGAGGGGGCCTGTCTCGGCGGCGGTCTGGAGTTGGCTCTGGCCTGCGACGTGCGCATCGCCGCGGATACGGCGGCGACCACGCTCGGGCTGCCCGAGGTGATGCTCGGCCTGCTGCCGGCGGCCGGCGGCACCCAGCGCCTGCCGCGCCTGGTCGGCATCCAGGCGGCGCTGGATCTCATGCTCACCGGTCGCAAGCTGCGCCCGGCCCAGGCGAAGGCGTGCGGCATCGTGGACACGGTGGTCGCGCCCGAGGCGCTGCGCGACGAGGCGATCCGCCAGGCGCGCTTCGCCGGCAAACGCTCGCTCACCGGCAGCGCGTCGCTGTTCGGGCGGGCACGCGCGCGCATCGGCGCCGGCGTGAACGGCCTGACCCACGCCGCGCTGGAGGACACGACGCTCGGCCGCCGTCTGCTGTTCGCTCAGGCGCGCAAACGCACGCGCTCGAAAACGCGCGGCAATTACCCGGCGCCGGAGCGCATCATCGACGTGGTCGCGACCGGTTTCGCCCGCGGTGTACAGGCCGGCTTCGACGCCGAGGCGAAGGCGTTCGGCGAGCTGGCGATGACGCCGGAGTCGCAGTCGCTGCGCCATGTCTACCACGCGACCGAAGCCCTCAAGAGGACGACGTTCGTGGCCCGCAACGTCAAGGCCCGCGCCGTGCGCCGCGTCGGCGTCCTCGGTGCGGGGCTGATGGGCGCGGGCATCGCGACCGTGACCATCGACAAGGCCGGCTTGCCGGTACGCCTCAAGGACGTCAGCGATGACGGTCTCGCCCGCGGGCTCGATCACGTCCAGCAGTTCTATGCCCGGCGTGTGGCCAAGAAGGCGATGACACGGGCGCAGGCGGATCGCTGCCTGCACCAGGTCACGGGCACGACCGACTACAGCGGCATCGGCGCCTGCGAACTCGTCGTCGAAGCGGTCTTCGAGGATCTCGATCTCAAGCGGGCCATGCTCGCCGACGTCGAGGCCGCGGCGGACGCATGCGCGAATACCGACTGCATCTTCGCGACCAACACGTCCTCTTTGCCGATCGCCGAGATCGCCGCGCAGGCGAAGCGCCCCGAGAACGTGATCGGGCTGCACTACTTCTCGCCGGTCGAGAAGATGCCCTTGCTCGAGATCATCGCCACCGAACAGACGTCGAAGAAGACGATCGCCACCGCGGTGGCCTTCGGCAAGGCCCAGGGCAAGACCGTGATCGTGGTCGGCGACGGCCCCGGTTTCTATACCACGCGCGTGCTCTCGCCGTATCTCAACGAGGCCGCGCGCCTGCTGTCGGAGGGCGCCGGTGTGCGCCAGATCGACCAGGCGCTGACCGACCACGGTTTTCCCGTGGGGCCGATGACGTTGCGCGACGAAGTGGGCGTGGACGTGGGCGTGAAGGTCGGCCCGATCCTGGAGGCCGCCTTCGGCGAGCGCATGAGCGCACCCGACGCCTCGCAGAGGATGATCGAGGCCGGTCATCTGGGACGCAAGTCCGGCAAGGGCTTCTACGACTACACCGCGAAGACGAAGAAAGGCGAGAAGCGGCCCGCCAATGCCGATCTCGAACGGCTGCTCGCACAGCAGCGCGATGGCGGGCGCGCGCCGGATGCGGCCGAGATCGTCGAGCGCTGCACGCTGGCCTTCGCCAACGAGGCCGCGCATTGCCTGTCCGAGCGCGTCATCCGTGAGCCCATGCACGGCGATATCGGCGCCGTCTTCGGGCTGGGCTTTCTGCCGTTCACCGGCGGGCCGTTTCGTTATATCGACGCCGTGGGCGTTGCGCGTTTCGTCGACCGGCTGCATGCGCTGGTCGAGCGCCACGGCCCTCGCTTCGAACCGGCGCCGATCCTCAAGACGATGGCGAGCGCGCGCTCGGCGTCGCACGGCCGATTCTATTCCTGAGCCGCTCATCGCCGGCAACCGCCGGCGGCGGCCCGACGCCCAGCCCGGAGGCTCGTCATGTTCACCGCGCTCATGCACTGGATGCAGGCCAACGATGTCCTGCCGCGCATTTCCGATACCGAACGCCAGGCCCTTGAGGCCGGCAATGTCTGGGTCGACGGTCAGTTCTTTTCGGGCAAACCTGATTTCGCCGCGATGCTCGATGCGCGCTACGGCCGCCTCTCCGCCGAGGAGCAGGCGTTCATGGACGGGCCGGTCGAAGAACTGCTCTCGCGCGCCGACTGCAACGAGATCGCACTCACGCGGCGCGTGCCGGACCACATCATCGAATTCATGGCCGAGGCCGGATTCTTCGGGCTGATCATCCCCAGGGCCTACGGCGGCAAGGAATTCTCCACGCTCGCGCGCTCGGCGATCATGGCCAAGGTCACGCCGCATTCGGGCATCCTGTCCGCCTATGTGGTGATTCCGAACACCCTCGGCGCGGCCGAGTTGCTGGTCGAATACGGCACCGAGGCACAGCAGGATCACTACCTGCCGCGCCTGGCCCGGGGTGAATACCTGCCGTGCTTCGGCCTGACCGAGCCCACCGCCGGCTCGGACGCGGCGTCGCTCACCGCCGACGCCGAGGCGTTTCGCGATGCCGACGACGAGATCAGGCTGCGGCTGAATTTCCGCAAGCGCTATATCACGCTCGGGCCGGTGGCCAATCTCATCTCGCTGGCCTGTCGGCTGCGCGACCCGGACAATCTGCTCGGCCAGGGCGAAGCGCCGGGCATCACCGTGGTGCTGATCCACGGCGGCACGCCGGGGCTCATCCAGGGCGATCGCCACGAGCCGATCGGCGAGGCGTTCCCGAACGGCCCGCTGATGGGCGAAGACGTGGTCGTGTCGGCCGACAACATCCTCGGTGGGCGCGACCAGGCCGGCGGCGGCTGGCGCATGCTCATGGAAAGCCTGGCCGGCGGGCGCATGGTCTCGTTGCCGGCGACCGCGGTGGGCGGCATTCGTACCGTGGCCGCGGCCACCGGCGCCTATTCGATGGTGCGCCAGCAGTTCGGCCTGCCGATCGGGCGCATGGAAGGCGTGGCCACGCCGATCGGCCGTCTCAACGCGCTCGCCTATATGACCGAGGGCGCGCGCGTGTTCGGCTGCACGGCGGTGGATGACGGCATCAACCCGCCAGTGGTGTCGGGGGTGATGAAGGCTTACACCACGGAACTGGCGCGCCAGTCCGCCACCGATGCCATGGATGTGTTCTCGGGCGCCGGCGTGATGCAGGGGCCGAACAACATCATCGGCCGCGGCTATTGCAGCGCGCCGGTGGCGATCACCGTGGAGGGTGCGAACATCATGACGCGCACGCTCATGGTTTTCGGCCAGGGCGCGATCCGCTGCCATCCGCATGCGCTCGACGTAGTCCATGCGGTTGAAAACGACGACGCCCGCGCGTTCTCGAAAGGCATGCGGGGCTGGATCGGGCATTTCCTCGCCAATCTGGGCCGCACGGTCGGACACGGGCTGACGCGCGGCGCCTTCGTGCGGGTGCCCGATGTGGACGCGGCCACGAAACGCTATTACAGGAAACTCGGATGGGCGGCGTCGCGTTTTGCCCTGTTCACGGATCTGGCGCTGTTCTTCGTCGGCGGCCGGCTCAAGATGCGCGGCAACCTGACCGGCCGCTATGCCGATGCGCTGGCGTGGATGCTGATGGGCTTTTCGACGCTGCGCCGCTTCGAGGCCGAGGGCCGGCCGCGCGAGGATCGCGTGCTCGTTGATTACGCGCTGCGCTTGAGCCTGGCGAAGGTGCAGGAGGCTTTCGAGGGCATCTACGAGAACTTCGACGGCCCGCTCGGCAAGCTGCTGCGCGGTGTATTCCTGCCAATTCTGCGGGTCAACCGGCTGGCGCGTCTGCCGGACGACCGCATGGCGATGGCCGCCGCCGCGGTGTCGCAGCGTATCGATGCCCAGAGCGCGCGGCTTAACGCCGATATCTTCATGCCCGAGAACCCCGATTCGGGCGTGGGCCGGCTATTCGACGCCTTTCATCGCGTGGCCGACACGGCGCCGATCGTCGAGCGCATCAAGGCCGAACAGAAAGCGGGCGAGCTGCCGGCGGGCGAACCCGACGCGCTGGCACAGGCCGCACGCGAAGCCGGCGTGATCGAGGCCGACGAGGCTGAGCGCCTGAGCGCGGCGCGTGGGGCACGCCTGGCCGCGATCGAGGTCGATGTCTTCAGCGAGTCGGACTTCTTCGCCCGTGCGGTCGCGCCGTCCGAGGCCAGCCGTCGAGACGCGGCTTGATCGACGCGAAAGGGCCATGGGGTTCGGCCGCGGGTTTCGTAGACTCGTGCGGCTCGATCCTCAAAGCGGGTTGCGCGGCTACGATCGTAGCGGATGAGGTTTGGCCTAGTCGGCCGATCGGTGTTCGAACGTCCGGTGGGCCAGACCGCAGGCCGGCAAGCGCGCGGCGTATGGAAAATGGCTGCCTCAATCGGCGTGGCCGAGTAGTCATCAGGGCACTCATTTCTTAGATTTCGGAACAGGCCATGACGAACTCTCTGCTCAAAGGCGTGCGCGTGCTCGATCTCACGCGTCTGCTGCCCGGCCCGCACGCCACCCAGCTGCTCGCCCAGATGGGCGCCGAGGTGATCAAGATCGAGGACCCCGACGGCGGCGATTACGCCCGCAGCCTGTCGCCGGCGCTGTTCGAACAGGTCAATCGCGGCAAGGCGTCGGTGACGCTCGATCTGCGCGTGGCCGAAGACCTGGCCGCGTTCAAGGTGCTCGTCGCGGACGCCGATGTGGTGATCGAATCCTTTCGCCCCGGCGTGATGGAGCGCCTGGGCTGCGGTTACGACACGCTCAAGGCGATCAACCCGCGGCTCGTCTATGCCGCGCTGACCGGCTACGGCCAGACCGGGCCGCTCGCCGACGCCGCCGGCCACGATCTCAACTATCTGGCGCTGGCCGGCGTGCTCGACCAGAACGGCACGGCCGGCGGCGCGCCGGCGATCTCGAACGTACAGATCGCGGATCTGGCCGGCGGTGCGCTCACCTGTGCGGTGGGCGTGCTGGCAGCGGTGATCGGCGCGCGCGCGAGCGGGCAGGGCGCCTTCGTGGATGCGGCCATGCTCGACGGCTCGCTGGCGCTGCAGCCGGTGGCCATGGCCACGCTCAACGGTCTCGGCGTGACCCAGCCGCGCGGCGCCGATATGCTCACCGGCGCGCTGCCGAACTACCGGGTCTACAAATGCCGCGACGGGCGTTATCTGGCGGTCGGCGCGCTGGAGCCGAAGTTCTTCGGCCGGCTGCTCGCCCGGGTGGCGCCGCCGGGGTTTGGCGGCGGCCGGCGCGGGGCATCGACAGGAGGGGGAGGATCCAGTCGGCAGGCCACAGCCGGGCGCCTCGGCGGTTGGCGAGCCCGCATGCGTGACGCCCTGGCCGATCCTCGGCGTGCCCGTATTGCCACGCGGCCGTTGCACTGGGGGCTTGCGGCCTTGTTTCGCACCCGCCCGCGGGACGCGTGGGTGGCGCTGCTGGCGGATGCGGATGCCTGTACCACGCCGGTGCTCACTCTGGACGAGGCGCTGGCTCAGGCGCACGTCCGTGCGCGCGGCCTCGTCGAGGATGGTGCGGTCGGATGCCCGCTGCGTTTCGACGGGGGCGCCCGCGCCGCGCTCGGTGCGCCCCCGGCTCTGGGAGCGGACAACGCGCACTGGCTGGGTCGCCGCTGAAGGCGGGGTTGGGCCCGTTCCGGCGAGCGGCTAGACTGCATGCGATCCAACCAGACAAGGAACCGACCATGTCGCTGACCGACTCAACCATGATGCCGCTGGGCACGCCGGCGCCCGATTTCGCCCTGCCGGACACGGTTTCCGGCCAGACCACGACGTTTGCCGATGTCGCCGGTGAGAACGGCACCGTGGTGCTGTTCATCTGCAACCACTGTCCCTACGTGATCCACATCATCGACGAGATCGTGAAGGTGGCCGAGCGCTACCAGCCGCAGGGCATCGGTTTCGTCGCCATCTCCTCGAACGACGTCAGCGAGCGTCCCGAGGACGGGCCGGAGCACATGGCCCGCTTCGCCGACGAGAAGGGCTTCATCTTTCCCTATCTCTACGACGAGAGCCAGGCCGTGGCCAAGGCCTACGACGCGGTCTGCACGCCGGACCTGTTCGTCTTCGACGCCGACGGCCGGTGCGCCTACCGTGGGCAGTTCGACGAATCCCGGCCCAAGAGCGGCACCCCGGTCACCGGGGCCGATCTGCGCGCCTCGCTCGATGCGCTGCTCGACGGCGACATGATCCCGGCCGACGTGCAGGTGCCCAGCCAGGGCTGCAGCATCAAGTGGAAAGCCGCCTGACGGAAAGGCTCGCGGGTGGCCTGACTCAGGCGGCCCGCGATTTCGGCATCAGTCGGGACAGGATCGACCAGTAGCGTTCCGGCGCGGCGCGGGCGACGGCTGCGAGTGCCACGGCGTCGGCGCCGATCAGGCAGCGGCCGCGCCGGCGGGCCAGATCCTTGAGAATCTTGGCCGCCGCCTGGTCCGGCGTGGTGCGGGCGATGCGATCGAAAAAACCCGTCGCCCGATCATGGTCCGTGCCGCCGTCCGGCCCGACGTAGAAGCGGGCGGTGCGGGCGATGTTCGTCCGGATGCCGCCCGGATGCACGCACATCACATGGATATTGCTGCCAGCCATCTCGTGGCGCAGCGCCTCGGTGAAGCCGCGCACCGCGAACTTGCTGGCATTGTAGGTGCCCTGGGTGGGCACGCTGATGATGCCGAACACGCTGGAGACGTTGATGAGGGCGGCGCTGTCGCGCTCGCGCAGCAGTGGCAGGAAGGCCTTGGTACCGTGGACCACGCCCCAGAAATTGATGCCCATGATCCACTCGAAGTCGTCGTAGCGACTGTCCTCGATGGTCTGGGCATGGGCGACGCCGGCGTTGTTGATCACGACATCGACGCCGCCGAAGCGCGTGGCCACCTGGTCGCGAAACACTTCGACGGCGCCGCGATCGGCCACGTCCACGTGGGCGGTGAGCACCTCGGCTCCGTCACAGGCGGCGGCTGTCTCGGCCAGGCCGGTGTCGTTGACGTCGCACAGCGCCAGCCGCGCCCCGCGCCGCGCGCCCTCGAGCGCGAGGCTGCGCCCGATGCCGGAACCGGCGCCGGTGATGACGACGATGCGTGACTTGAGTGTCTTCATGGGTCCGTCCTCGAATGCCGGTGTGGCCGCAGTGGCGGGGAATGCTCGACGCGCGAAAGTGACAACGTATAGTTTCAAATTACTTTTGACAATATTTCATGTCAACATGAGGCCATGAGCAGTAGCCGCGATTCGAGCACCGGTGGGCGCGCCTACGCCGGCCGTACGCTGGACGAGCGTCGACGCCGGCGTCGTGCGCAGTTCGTGGACGCCGGCATCGCCGTGTTCGGGCGCGAGGGCTATCGCGCGGCGACGGTCAAGGCGCTGTGTCGTGAGGCCGGTCTGACCGAGCGCTATTTCTACGAGTCCTTCGGTAGCAGCGAAGCCCTGTTCGCCGAGGTCTACAAGACGCTCGTCGGCCGGCTGCAGGATGACGTCGTCGCCGCCATCGATGCCGCCCCGCGCGAGCCGGAGGCCGCCGCCCGCGCGGGCCTTCGGGTGTTCTTCGAGACGATGCAGGCCGAGCCGGGCACGGCCCGGATCCTGCTGATCGAGATCTTCGGCATCAGTGGCGAGATCGATCGCCTCTACCGGGCGACCACGCACAACTTCACCCGCATGCTGCAGGAGCTGGTCAGCACCATCTTTCCACTGCAGCACGGCCGCGACACCGATACCGGCATCATCTACACCGGACTGGTGGGCTCGACCATCCATATCGCCATGTACTGGACGCTCAACGATTATCACGATCCGCTCGAGGTGGTCGTGGAGTCGAGCCTGGCCCTGTACGTGGCGGTGGCGCGCCGGTTCGCCGGCGAGACGCCCTGACGGCCGCTCCGGGCGGCGGTCGATCGCGACCGCCGCGGCGGAGACGCGCGTCAGTGATGGGTGGCGTAGGCGGCCTCGGCGTCGTCGACCAGTTCGTCCAGTTCGGCCAGCAGATGAGCGTTGTTCTGCTGCCACGGATGGAAGCTGTACTGGAAGTAGGACAGCCACTCAGGAATCATGCGCCGGATGAAACCGGGTTTGCCCAGCATGAAGTTGGCGAGCTTGAGATGGCCGCGCCAGCCCTGTTTGCGGCAGTTCTCGTCGGCCCGGCTCATCTGCCAGTAGAAGCTCATCAACACCGGCCAGAATATGGCCGTGGCCAGCGTCATCGCCAGGGTGCGTTCGGCCCAGTTCCGCGGCCCTCGGCCGATGCATTTCTCGTAGACGTCGTAGGCGACGGCCTTGTGCTCGACTTCCTCGAGTGCATGCCAGCGCCACATGCGTTCGAAGTCCTCCTGCGAGCCGTGCATCATCTCCGGGTAGCGCAGCAGCATATCGCCCATGAGAGCCGTGTAGTGCTCGAGGGCAATCGTGGCGGCCAGCGGCATGGACTTCGGCGTGTTCTGCTTGATCCAGTCGAGCAGGCGCCAAGTGAAGGCGTCGAGCTTGTGGGCCGGCAGGCCGGCGTTTTCCATCAGCTCGTTGTACTCGATGTGCTCGCGCGAATGCATCGCCTCCTGGCCGATGAAGGCGGTCGCGGCCTTCTTGAGATCCGGATCGGGAATCTCGTCGCGATAGCTGCGGATCGCGTCGATGAACATGCGCTCGCCGGCGGGGAACAGCAGCGACAGGGCGTTCATGAACTGAGTGACGTTCGGGCCTTCCTTGTGCCAGTCGCAGATACGCTCGCCCGGCGGCACGAAGTGCAGATCGCGCCGCTCGGGCATCACGTTCACGCTGTCGCTGTGCGGAATCTCGCGCTCGGCGTGGGGGGTCTTCTTGGCGACATCGGATGCGTTCTTGCTCATGTCATCCTCCTGGGGTGGATTCGGGGTCGCGGAGATTTCGTGGATAGACCGTCCTTCGGCTCAGGCGGCCTTGTGTTCGGCGTAGGCGGCTTCGGCGTCGTCGACGAGTTCGTCGATCTCGGCCAGCAGATCCGCGTTGTTCTGCTGCCACGGATGGAAGCTGTATCTGAAGTAGGCGAGATACTCGGGCAGCAGCCTGCGCAGATAGCCGGGTTTGCCGAGCATGAAATTCGCCAGATGCAGGTGCCCGCGCCAGCCGGCCTCGCGACAGGCCGGGTCGGCGGCGGCCAGGCGGCGATAGAACATCATCACGTGCGGCCAGAACGTGGCCGTGGTCGTGAGCATGATCGCGCTGCGCATGGCGTAGGCTTTGGGCCCGCGGCCGACGCATTTTTCGTAGACATCAAACGCCACGGCCTTGTGTTCGACTTCCTCGAGCGCGTGCCAGCGCCACATGCGCTCGTAGTCTTCCTGCGAACCGGCCATCTGTTCGGGATGGCGCAGCAGGGTGTCGCCCATGAGCGCGGTGAAATGCTCGAGCGCGATGGTCATCAGCAGCGGCGTGACCTTGCTGCTGTGCTTCTTCACGTACTCGGTATGCGCCCAGACCTGGGCATCCAGCTCGCTGGCCGGCAGGCCGGCCGCGTCCATGAGCTGGTTGTATTCGATATGCTCGCGCGAATGCATCGCTTCCTGGCCGATGAACGCGGTGGCCGCCTTGCGCAGGTCGGGGTCCGGAATCTCGTCGCGATAGGCGCGTACGGCGTCGATGAACATGCGCTCGCCGGCCGGAAAGAACAGCGAGAGCGCGTTCATGAACTGGGTCACGTTCGGCCCGGCCTGGTGCCAGTCGCAGATACGATCGCCCGGCGGCAGAAACGCAGGTCGCGCCGCTCGGGCATGACCGGGCCGCTGTAGCCGTCGGCATGCGGGGCCGGCTCGATGGTCGCGTCATCCATGGGATGCCTCCTGGTTTCGATGGGCGGGGGGGGGCCGCGTAGGGCCCGTCTGCGGGGCCGGTTCCGAGGGCGCGGCGATATGGCCTCGAGCGAACGCACGGCAATGATCGGCGACGGTGTCCGGATGGGTCTGGATCGCCCAGTGCGCGGCGTCGATGCGCACGACCTCGAGGTCGGCCACCCAGCGCCCGAGATCGTCTACAAAACCTGGCCCGACAAAGGCGTCGCGTTGCGGTACGACGATCTGCACCGGGCAGCGCGCGCGGCGATCGCGCGGGCGCATGAGTCGGGGCAGCATGTTGGCGCGATAGAGCTTTGCGCCGTGGGCGCCGTCGCGTGCCAGGGTGGCGCTCGTGGGCAGGCGCTCGCCCTCCAGCGCGGCGAGCGTGTGCGGCCAGCGCGCGCCGAGCGGCCCGTGCCACGCCAGTTGCGGCAGCAGCGGAACGTGCAGGGCCGCGATGTACCACGACTTGCGGAGTTGGCGCTGCAGCCCCGACGGATCCGACCGCCGCTGCGCGCGCAGCCAGTGGCTGGCGTGATCGAGGCAGGGACCGGAAATCGAGGTGAAACCGGCGAGCCGACCTGCGAACGCCGGGGCGGTGACGACCTCCCAGCTCTGGATCGAGCCCCAGTCGTGGCCGACGAGGTGGACCGGCGCGTCGGGGCTGGCCCAGTCGATCACGGCGATCAGGTCGGCGGCCAGGCGTGACAGTCGATAGGCGCGGGTGGGGCGCGGCCGCGCCGAGGCCCCGGCGCCGCGCACGTCGAAGCTGACGCAGTGGAAGTCCTCGGCGAGGCGGTCGATCACGCGGTTCCAGACCGCGTGGGTGTCCGGATAGCCGTGCACGAACACCAGCGTGGGGCGGTCGGGCTCGCCGCGCGCGAACACGGCGAGGTCGACGCCGTTGCTCCGGACGGTGGCGCGACGCGTGTTCCGTTCGCTGTTCGAGCGGCTGAGCGTATTCGGCATTTCTTCGTTTGATGTAATCGTTACATCAAACGATGTCACAAATGACGCGGTGCCGCAACTTACTCGGCGCTATTCTTCCAAGTCGCTGAAATCAGGGTATTACAAACTGACGACGTCCGGGGCGTGCAGCCATCTCGCACGCGTCCGTGCCAAGCGCTGGCCTGCCGCAAGGCGAGGTGTCGTGCGGTAACGCTGTGCAACCCTGCCGTAACGCTGGACTGCACCTTGTCGCTCTCATGGACGCTGGTCCCGAAGGCTCGGGGCGGCCCTGCAATAACCGTGGGCGACCGGCGGCTTTGCAAGCCTGGGTCGTGGCACGCCCAGAGCCGGCGGCTTGCGTCCTCGCGGATACGATTGGCGGCCTTGAACGCGGCGTGCGAGCGAAACGGGGCCTAGCTGTGACCTCTCAGTAGATTGTTCATCCGAGCCGCGTGCCCTGAAGCTGATGGGTGCTCAAATCCGTCAGACGTAAGGAGCGACCCGGATGAACACGCACAAGAATGCGCGACTCACCGTTCACAGTCGACAGGTGTTGGTTCGTCGTGTGATCGAGCACGGGCTGCGGCCCATCGACGTGGCCCAGGCCATGGCCGTGAGTCCGCGCACGGTCTACAAGTGGCTGGATCGCTATCGGCGCGAAGGCGGGGCCGGCTTGTCCGATCGAAGTTGTCGGCCCCATCGATGCCCGCACCAGATCTCAACCGCGCAGCGAGCGCGCATCATTCGACTGCGCCGACAACGGCTGATGTAACGCGCGATCGTGCGCCAGACCGGCGTGCCCCGCGCGACGGTTGCCCGCGTGCTTCAACGCGCCGGCTTGAATCGGTTGTCGGCGCTTGAGCCCTCGCGAGCGGCTCGCCGCTACGAACACGTCGCACCGGGTGATCTGCTGCACCTGGATATCAAGAAAGTGAATCGTTTTGCGCGGCCCGGCCATCGCGTGACCGGCGACCGGCGCGGTAAGTCGCGTGGCGCGGGCTGGGACTATGTCCATATGGCCATCGATGATCACAGTCGGGTGGCCCACGCGACGATCTGGCCGGACGAAACCGGCGCTAGCGCCGTCCGGGCGTTGATCGCCGCGCTGCGTTACTACCGGCGCCTGGGCGTCCGGTTCAAAGCGGTGCTGACCGACAACGGCGCCTGTTATCGATCCCGTCGATTTGCCAAGACCTGCCGCCAACTCGGGCTCAAACACAAGCGCACGCGGCCGTACCGGCCGCGGACCAACGGCAAGGCCGAGCGCTGGATCCAGACGGCACTACATGAATGGGCGTATGCACATGTGTATCAGAACGCCGACGAGCGCGCGGCCTTTCTGCCGTACTGGCTCCACGACTACAACTGGCATCGACCCCATACCAGCCTGAACCATCAACCACCGATCAGCCGATTGCGGCTATCCGTGAACAATGTGGTGGGTTTACACACCTAGCGCGGGTCGTGTCGGTGTTCCATCAGCAGCGCCAGACGATCCCCGAGGTGCTGATCGGCGGCCTTGGCCATGGCGCGGGCGACCTCGGGCAGCACGGCCATCTCCACCAGCGGACGGAAACGCCAGATCAGATCGGCCAGGGCGGGCATGTCGTTGGCCGGCGGTAGCTGGCCCTCGCCGTAGCGGTCGAACACGTGCTTGGCGACCAGTCTGACCATCTCGTCGGCTGCCTGCTCGACGTTGCTGCGCAGATAGGCGACCACTTCCAGCATGTCCTCCAGCGGTATGCCCGCGGCGACGAGTTCCGCGCCGGCATGCAGCATGCGCGGGCTCGGCACGCGGTAGCGCATGCCTTCGGGACGGATGATGTCGAGTTCGACCGCCCGTCTCAGGGCGCTGCGCGAGAAGTTGCCGCTGAACTTGCGCAGCAGCTCGGCCATGGTGACGTAGTCCGGGACTTCGTCCGACCAGGGACTGGCCACGGCCGTCTCCAGGCCCAGCAGATGGCCGATGTCGTTGCCGCGCTCCCAGCTCTCGATCAACTCCCCGATGTTGGCCAGGGTGTAGCCGCGTTCGAGCAGCCGATTGATGATGCGCAGGCGCGAGAAATGGGCGTCGTTGTAGATGCCCTTGCGGCCCCGGCGCTCCGGTGGCGGCAGTAGGCCGCGATCCTGGTAGGCGCGGATATTGCGCACGGTGGTGCCGGTCTCGCGGGCGAGCGCGTCGATGGAGAATTCCTGGGGCGCCGGCGTGTCGGCGGTTTCGGACGGCGTGGGTGCAGAACTCATGAGGAAAGAATAGCCCGCCGGGTCAACGACGTCATCCGCGGCGGGCCCTCACGCACAGCATGCCGCGTGGGCCGACCGCCATGCGGCGATCTCCTCGATGGTGAGCACGGGCATGCCGCTTGCGCGGGCGTATCGGTCGATGTCGGCGTTGCCGGCCATCGTGCCGTCGTCGTTCATCAGTTCGCAGAGCACGGCGGCGGGTTTCAGCCCGGCGAGCACGGCGAGGTCGACCGACCCTTCGGTATGGCCGCGGCGCTCGAGCACGCCGCCGTCGCGGGCACGCAGCGGGAACACATGCCCGGGGCTGACGATGCGGCGGCGACCCTCGAGCGAGTCCAGTGCGGCGCGGATGGTGGTCACGCGATCCGCGGCGGATACGCCGGTGGTCACGCCGTCGGCGGCCTCGATCGAGACGGTGAAGCCGGTGCGATGGCGGGCACGGTTGTCGCGCACCATCGGCGCCAGGCCGAGCTCGTCCACGTAGGCGCCGGCCAGGCAGAGACACACGATGCCGCTGCCGTTGCGGATCATGCGGACCATGCTGTCGTGTTGCAGGGTTTCCGCGGGCGCGACGATGTCGGCCTCGTTCTCGCGGTCGGCGTCGTCGAGCAGCAGCACGGGCCGGCCGTCGCGGAACGCGGCCACGGCAGCGGCGAGTCGGGGATGATCCTGGGGGTCGATCGATGGCATGAAACGTCCTCGGGCGAAAGAGTCAACGTTTCAGGGCAGGCCGTGCCGCGTGTGCGTCGCGCAGGCGCGCAGGTCTTCTTTCATCCGGACTGTGACCGTCGGCTCTGGCATCGCACCAGATCTGCTGACCCTCGAGGGAACCTCGAAGCGCTCGCGGGCTCGTCGAACAACGACATACCGCCGGTGGGGAATCGCACCCCGCCCTGAAGACGAGCGCGATTATAGCCGATGGCCGGGTCGAGCGACAGGCGGCTGCTAGCATGCCGCCTGGACATGCAGGGGGAATGTGATGCCGATCGAGAGCAAGCTGCCGGGTGTGGGCACCACCATATTCAGCGTCATGACCGAGCTGGCGCGAACCCACGAGGCCGTGAATCTGGGGCAGGGGTTTCCCGACTTCCCGCCGCCGGCCCGGCTGACGGAGGCGCTGGCGCGGGCGGTCGCCGACGGCCATAACCAGTACCCGCCCGGCATCGGCGTGGCGGCGCTGCGCGAACAGATCGCGGCCCAGACCGCGGCACGCGACGGGCGCGCGGCCGACCCGGCGACCGAGATCACGGTGACCTCCGGCGCGACCGAGGCGATCTTCGCAGCCATCGCCGCCGTGGTTCGCGCCGGCGACGAGGTGATCGTGCTCGATCCGGCCTACGACTGCTACGGCCCCGCGATCGCGCTCCAGAACGCGCGGGCGGTGCACGTGCCGCTGTCACCGCCGTCGTTCGCGATCGACTGGCAGCGATTGGCCGACGCGATCACACCGCGTACCCGGATGCTGATCGTCAATACGCCGCACAACCCGACCGGCGCGGTATTGTCCGCGGCGGACCTCGAGGCGCTCGCCGGGTTGCTGCGCGATACCGAGATCGTGCTGCTGTCGGACGAGGTCTATGAGCACATGGTCTTCGACGGCGCGATCCACCAGAGCGTGTCGCGGCACTCGGAACTGGTCGAGCGCAGCTTCGTGATCGGCTCCTTCGGCAAGACCTATCACTGCACCGGCTGGAAGATCGGCTACTGCGTGGCCCCGCCGGCGCTCACGGCCGAATTGCGTCGAATCCACCAGTACCTGACGTTCGCGAGTTTCGCCCCCGCCCAGCACGCCCTCGCCGAGATGCTGGCGTTCGAGCCCGAGCATCACCGCGGGCTGGCCGTGTTCTACCAGGCCCGGCGCGATCGCTTCCGCGAGCTGCTGGCCGCCACGCCGCTGCGGCTGCTGGACGTGCCCGGCGGCTATTTCCAGCTCGTGGACTATCGGGACGTGCGCGATGTCGACGATGCCTGCTTCTGTCAATGGCTCGTGCGTGAGGCGGGCGTCGTTGGCGTGCCGCTGTCGCCGTTCTATGAATCGCCGCCGGACGATCGGCTGCTGCGGCTGTGTTTCGCCAAGCGCGACGCGACGCTCGAGGCCGCTGCGGCCCGGCTGGCGCGGCTGCCGGCCAACGGTTGACGCCTCCGGCCGGCGGCGGTGCCGACACGGCCGCCTGACGCGACGCACCGGCGGTTCCGGCGGCCCGCGGATGACGAATGGAGGTGCCGGGGCGGGGTTGGTGCCGACCAATCGAAACCGCCGCGGCCCGCGCCGACCTTGCTTTGCCGCCCTCGGATGCCGCACGCCGGACGTCTCGGCAACACCGGTTCGCGGAACTTGGATGACGGGTTCCCGAACGGGGACGCTGCGGCCGGTCGTCCGGGATCCGTCGGTTAGCCGTGTCGCAGCTCGGCCCGGCCTGCAAAGGGCCGGGCCGAACCGCGTCGATCCTAGTCGTCCGACGAGTCCACGGTGCCGAGCTGGTCGCCGCTGCGCGTGAGCGTGCCGTTCGTGCCGTTGGGGAAAAAGCCGCCCATGCCGGCTTCCTCGGGCGTGAGGTAGACGATGTTGTGGACCTGCTGCGGTGTGCGACTGAAGGCCAGACCGTTGCCGTCGGTGGGCACGATGTTCGTCGCGTTGTAGTCGTTGCCGTTGAGCGAGACGGTGGTGGTGGAGATGCCCTGGTCGATGTCGTCATCGCCGTCGAGGCTGTCGCGTGCGCCGGAGATCATGTTGATCACGTCCTCGACGGTCACGTTGCCCGCCACGGTCTCATCCATGCGGGCGGTGAGTACTGTGCGCACCAGCCCGGCGTGGTAGGCCTCGACGCCGAGCAGGCCTGCGGCGGCGGTGAGGAAATCGCGGTTGCGGATGAACTGCGCGCCGCCCTTGTAGGCGCTGACGCCGACGTCCTCGAAGATGAACGCGCCGATGAGGAAATTCAGCGGATTGGCGAACGGATCGAATTCGATGCCGAGCGCGGCCATGCCCGCGGCGTTGAAGGCGTCGGTGAAGTTGATGCGGGGCCGTGCGACCGCGCCGCCGCCGAGCGCACCGCGCAGGAACTGCACGTGATCGCGTTCGTCGGCCGCGATCTCGGCGGCATAGCGGCCGATCAGCGGTTCGCCGCTGAAATCGACCTGGCGGCCGCCCACGACATCGCCCGGCGTGCCGTTGCCGTCGATGCTGTCGTCGCCCAGACCCATGCCGGTGACCGCCCGCAGATAGAACTCCGCTTCGAGGTACTCGAGGTTCAGCGCGAAGTTCAGCACCGCCTGATCGCCGGGCCCGTCGATGACGACCGCGTCGTCCTCCTGGCCGATGGCGACGCCGTCGTGATCGTCGCTGCAGGCGGCCAGCAGCGAACTGCCGACCAGTCCGGCCGAGAACATGCCGGTGTTGGCCAGGAATCGGCGACGCGATGAACTGATCGGCCGCCCGGTCCGGGCGCTGATGATGTGTTTCGTGGCCTGGTCTGTCTCGTCGGTCATGACGACCCCCTCCGGATCTCGTGAGTGACGAGCCGCCGCCTGCCGCAGCGTTATCGAGTCGCGTCAGGCGTCGTGCACGTCGGGATATGCCAGTTGTCTGTCGGTGCTCTTGGTGTCCGCCGCTGCCCGGCTACCGCAGCCTGTGGTGTCAGGGGTGGGTAATCCGGATATCGGCTCGAATCGACGCTAGCACGAGCGCAAGGCGACCCACACGCGTTCGAACGCAGGCTTTTCAAGGCATCGATAACCCCGGTTATTCATTCCTCGGTTCATACAATGGGAAAAATATCCCAAATATTTGATAACGATTACTTTTATTTTTCGTTCGGCATTCGTTTGTCTTATCGTTTCGAGTGCATCGAAAACAAATTTAAATACATGATTCCGCAGGGTGTGGCGCGAGCGATGGCCGATCCGCGCCGGCGGCGATGCGCTCGAAACCCAATGGCCGCTCGGGTCGCGGACCGATCATTCATATTGCCGGGGGGCGCCCTTTGGTAGACAATGGCCGGCCTTTGTCAAGCTGCGCCGGAGGATAGCGATGCCCGCCCGTCGTGATCTCGCCAATGCCATCCGTATCCTGGCCATGGACGCCGTCCAGCAGGCCAACTCCGGCCATCCGGGCATGCCCATGGGCATGGCCGATATCGCCGAAGTGTTGTTCAACGACCATCTGCGGATGAATCCGGGCAACCCGGACTGGGTCGACCGCGATCGCTTCCTGCTGTCCAACGGCCACGGGTCGATGCTGCAGTACGCGGCGCTTCATCTGACCGGCTACGAGTTGTCACTGGACGACATCAAGCGCTTCCGCCAGCTCCATTCGAAGACGCCGGGGCATCCCGAGAATTTCATGACGCCCGGCGTGGAGACGACCACCGGGCCGCTCGGCCAGGGGCTGGCCAACGCCGTCGGTATGGCGCTCGCCGAGGCCGCGCTGGCGAGTCGTTTCAACAAGGGCGATGCGACGCTGGTCGATCACCACACCTGGTGTTTCGCGGGTGACGGCTGCTTGATGGAGGGCATATCGCACGAAGCCTGCTCGCTGGCCGGCACGCTCGGCCTGGGCAAGCTGATCGTGTTCTATGACGACAACGGCATCTCCATCGACGGCGAGACACGCGGCTGGTTCACCGAGGACGTGCCGGCCCGCTTCGAGGCCTATGGCTGGCAGGTGGTGCGCAAGGTCGACGGCCACGATCCGGAGGAGATCAACACCGCGATCGAGACGGCCAAGAAGGAGACGACGCGGCCGACGCTGATCTGCTGCCGCACGGTCATCGGCTGGGGCGCGCCCAGCATGCAGGGCACGGCCGGCGTGCACGGCGCGGCGCTGGGCGACGACGAGATCGCCGCCGCGCGCGCCGAGCTGGGCTGGTCCGACGAGACCCGCTTCGCGATCCCGGACGAGATCTACTCCGCCTGGGACAAGCGCCAGGCCGGCGCCGATGCCGAGCGCGACTGGCTGGCCACACACAAGACCTATGCCGAGAAATACCCCGAGGACGCGGCCGAGTTCTCGCGTCGGATGGCCGGTCAGATGCCGCGCAACTGGTCGGCGCTGTGCCGCGAGTTCATCGAACACACCCAGTCCGGCGGCAAGCGCACCGCCACCCGCAAGTCGTCGAAGGCCACCATCGGCGCCTATGCGGCCGGGCTGCCCGAACTGTTCGGCGGCTCGGCCGACCTGTCCGGCTCCAACGGCACGGATTTCGACGGCCACAAGCCGATCGCGGCGGGGGATTTCAGTGGCAACTATCTGTACTACGGCGTGCGCGAGTTCGCCATGACCGCCATCACCAACGGCATGAGCCTGCACGGCGGTTTCACGCCCTTCGGCGGTACGTTCCTGACCTTTTCCGACTACGCCCGCAACGCCGTGCGCATGGCCGCGCTCATGCGCTCGCGCAACATTCTGGTCTATACGCACGATTCCATCGGCCTCGGCGAGGACGGTCCGACGCACCAGGCCGTCGAGCATGTGGCCAGCCTGCGGCTGATCCCGAATCTGCACGTCTGGCGCCCGGGTGACGACGTCGAGGTCGCCGTGGCCTGGCAGGCCGCGATCGAGCGCGCCAACGGCCCCACCGCGCTCGCGCTCTCGCGCCAGGATGTCGATCACCAGGACCGCGATGCCGACCAGCTGGCCGCGATCGCACGCGGCGGCTATGTGCTGCGCGAGCCGGCCGACGCGGCCGAGGCACTGGTCATCGCCACCGGCTCGGAGCTCGAACTCGCGGTCACGGCGGCCCGGACGCTCGAGGGCGAGGGCATCGCCGTTCGCGTGGTGTCCATGCCGTGCCTGGAGCTGTTCAACGCCCAGAGCGCGGCGTATCGCGCCTCGGTGCTGCCGGCGGAGGTCACCGCGCGGGTGGCCGTCGAGGCCGGCGTGTCCGATCCCTGGTATCGGCTCGTGGGCGCCAACGGGCGCGTGATCGGCGTGGACGATTTCGGTGCCTCGGCCCCCGGGGACGAGGTCTACAGACACTTCGGCCTGACCGCGGATGCGGTGGCCGAAGCGCTTCGCGAGCAGGTCCGGGGCTAGCGCCCGGGCCATTCTTTAATCCTGTTCCAGTCCAGAGGTGAATATGGCAGTCAAAGTCGGGATCAACGGTTACGGTCGCATCGGGCGCAACGTGCTGCGTGCGCTTTATGAAGGCGCGCACCAGAACGACATGGAGATCGTGGCGATCAACGATCTCGGGGATGCGAGCACCAACGCCCATCTGACCCAGTACGACACCGCGCACGGCCGCTTTCCGGGCGAAGTCTCGGTCGAGGGCGATGACCTCGTGATCGACGGCCACCGGATCAAGGTGCTGGCCGAGCGCAATCCGGCCGATCTGCCCTGGGGCGATCTCGGCGTGGACATCGTGCTCGAGTGCACCGGCCTGTTCGCCAGCGAGGAGAAGGCCAGCGCCCATCTGAAGGGCGGCGCGAAGAAGGTGCTGATCTCGGCGCCGGCCGGCGACATCAAGACCATCGTCTACGGCGTCAACCACGCGTCGATCGACGCGAACGACAAGGTCATCTCCAACGCCTCCTGCACGACCAATTGCCTGGCGCCGCTGGTCAAGCCGCTGCACGACGCCTTCGGGCTCGAGTATGGGCTGATGAACACGATCCACTCGTACACCAACGACCAAGTGCTGTCGGACGTCTATCACAAGGATCTGCGTCGGGCCCGCAGTGCGACTCAGAACATGATCCCGACCCAGACCGGCGCGGCCAAGGCGGTGGGCCTGGTGCTGCCCGAGCTCAACGGCAAGCTCGACGGCTTCGCCGTGCGCGTGCCCACGATCAACGTCTCGTTCGTGGACCTGACCGCCCAGGTGTCGAAGGAGACCTCGGTCGACGAGGTCAACGCCGTGTTGAAGCAGGCCGCCGAAGGGCCGCTCAAGGGCGTGCTCGCCTACAGCGAGGCGGAGCTCGTCTCCCAGGACTTCAACCACACCACGGTGTCCTCGACGGTGGATGCGCCGCTGACCAAGGTCGCCGGCGGCAAGCTGATCAAGGTCTGCTCGTGGTACGACAACGAGTGGGGCTTTTCCAATCGCATGCTCGACACCGCGCTGGCGCTGGCCAAGGCCGGCTAGAACGGACGTACAACAACAATGACCGAGGAAAGCGACATGGCTGCGATGCTGAAGATGGAAGACGTGGATCTTCGCGGCAAGCGGGTGCTGATCCGGCAGGATCTCAACGTCCCGTTTGTGGGCGGCGAGGTCAGTTCCGCCGGCCGTCTCAAGGCGTCCGTACCCACGCTCAAGGCCGCGCTGGCCGCGGGCGCGCGGGTCATGGTCATGTCGCACCTCGGGCGTCCGAAGGAGGGCGAGCCGGACAGCGAGCACAGCCTCGCACCGGTGGCGGAGTATCTCTCCGAGCTGCTGCGCCAGGAGGTGCGTCTGGTCGGTGACTGGCTCGACGGCGTGGACGTCGGCGAGGGCGAGATCGTCATGTGCGAGAACGTCCGCTTCAACGTCGGCGAGAAGGCCAACGACGAGACCCTGTCGCGACGGATGGCGGCACTCTGCGATGTCTTCGTGATGGACGCGTTCGGCACGGCGCACCGGGCCCAGGCCTCGACCGAGGGCGTGGCCCGCTACGCCCCGGTGGCCTGTGCCGGGCCGCTGCTCGCGGCCGAAGTGGAGTCGCTGCGGGCCGCGATGCTCGATCCGAAGCGCCCGCTGGTGGTGATCGTCGGCGGCTCCAAGGTATCGAGCAAGCTCGAGCTGCTGGAGAGCCTGGCCAATGTCGCCGATCAGCTGATCGTGGGCGGCGGCATCGCCAACACCTTCCTGGCCGCCGAAGGCTACGACGTCGGTGCGTCGCTGCACGAACCCGATCTCGTGGGCGCGGCGCGCCTGATCAATCGCGAGATCCAGTCGCGGGGTGGCAACATCCCGCTGCCGGTGGACGTGGTGGCCGCGACCGAGCTTTCCCCGGAGGCGCATCCGGAGGTGCGCCCGGTCGGCGAACTCGAGTCCGACGAGATGATTCTCGATGTCGGGCCGAAGACCCGGGATGCCTTCGCCGATATCCTGGTCAACGCCGCAACCATCGTCTGGAACGGGCCGGTCGGGGTGTTCGAGATCGATCAGTTCGGTGGCGGCACCCACGTGCTGGCCCGGGCGATCGCCCGCAGTTCGGCCTTTTCGATCGCCGGCGGCGGCGATACGCTGGCCGCGATCGAGAAATACCGGATCGAGGATCAGGTATCCTATATCTCGACCGGCGGCGGCGCGTTCCTCGAGTTTCTCGAGGGCAAGACGCTGCCGGCCATCGCCGTTCTCGAGGAGCGGGCCCGCGAGTTCACCGGCTGAGACGACGTCTTCGGCGCGTCGGTGCCGGTGGGACGGTCGGGCCCGCATGTTTTTCGACAATCGTCAGGCCTATGACTACGCAATTCACCGGTACCGAGCGCTACGTCGCCACGGATGATCTCAAGCTCGCCGTCAACGCCGCGGCCACGCTGGCCCGTCCGCTGCTGATCAAGGGGGAGCCGGGTACCGGCAAGACCCTGCTCGCCGAGGAAGTGGCGGCCGCGCTCGACAAGCCCTTCTACCAGTGGCACATCAAGTCGACGACCAAGGCGCAGCAGGGCCTGTACGAGTATGACGCGGTCTCGCGCCTGCGCGATTCGCAGCTCGGTGACGAGAAGGTCCACGACATCGCCAACTACATCGTGCCCGGGCCGCTGTGGGAATGCTTCACCTGCGACACCCAGCCGGTGCTGCTGATCGACGAGATCGACAAGGCCGATATCGAGTTCCCCAACGATCTGCTGCGCGAGATCGACCGCATGGCCTTCGACGTCTACGAGACGCACCAGACGATCGAAGCCACCCATCGGCCGATCATCATCATCACTTCGAACAACGAGAAGGAACTGCCGGACGCCTTCCTGCGCCGCTGTTTCTTCCACTTCATCGCGTTTCCGGACAAGGACACGATGCGCGAGATCGTCGACGTGCACTTTCCGGACATCAAGAAGAATCTGCTCGCCGACGCCCTGGACCTGTTCTTCGACGTGCGCGAGGTGCCCGGCATCAAGAAGAAGCCCTCGACCTCCGAGCTGCTGGACTGGCTCAAGCTGCTGCTGGCCGAGGATATCCCGGCCGAGGCGCTGCACAGCCGGAATGCCAAGGACGCCCTGCCGCCGCTGCACGGCGCGCTGCTCAAGAACGAGCAGGACGTGCACCTTTTCGAGCGGCTCGCGTTCATGACCCGGCGCGGCTAGTCGGCCGCGTCATCGCTTCTCCGTCTGCCGCACGGCGTCCGCCATGCTGATCGAATTCTTCTACGAACTGCGCGAGGCCGGCCTCAAGCCGTCGGTCACCGAATACATGACCCTGCTCGAGGCGCTGGAGCAGCACGTCGGCGGCATGAGCGTGGAGAACTTCTACTATCTCTCGCGCGCGACGCTGATCAAGGACGAGACCAAGTTCGACCGTTTCGACCAGGTCTTCGGCCATTACTTCGACGGTATCCAGGCTGCCACCGAGGACCTGACCACCGATATCCCGGACGAATGGCTCGAGAAGATGAAGCAGCTCGAGCTCTCCGACGAGCAGAAGGCCCAGATCGAAGCCATGGGCGGCTGGGACAAGCTCATGGAAACGCTCAGGAAGCGCCTCGAAGAGCAGGGCGAGCGTCACGAAGGCGGCAGCAAGTGGATCGGCACGGCGGGTACGTCGCCGTTCGGTGCCTATGGCTTCAACCCCGAAGGCATCCGCATCGGTCAGGACGGCTCGCGCCATCGGCGTGCGGTCAAGGTCTGGGACAAGCGCGAATTCGCGAACCTGGACGGCAGTCAGGAGATCGGCACCCGCAACATCAAGATGGCGCTGCGCAAGCTGCGTCGCTTCGCCCGCGAAGGGGCGGACGAAGAGCTCGATATGGACCGCACCATCCGGGCGACGGCCAAGAACGCGGGCCATCTCGATCTGCACATGCGGCCGGAGCGCCACAACGCCGTCAAGCTGTTGATCTTCTTCGACGTCGGCGGATCGATGGACGATCACGTGGCGACCTGCGAGAGCCTGTTCTCGGCCGCGCGCGCCGAGTTCAAGCATCTGGAATACTTCTACTTCCACAACTTCCCCTACGAGGGCATGTGGCGCGACAACCGGCGTCGCCGCAGCGAGGTCTTTCCGACCTGGGACATCTGTCACACCTATCCCGACGACTACAAGGCGATCTTCGTGGGTGACGCGACCATGAGTCCCTACGAGATCGCCTACCCCGGCGGCTCGGTGGAGCACTGGAACGCCGAAGCCGGCGCCGTCTGGCTCGATCGGCTGCTGCAGAGTTTTCCGGACGCGGTGTGGTTGAACCCGGAGCCCGAGCAGCGCTGGGACTACACCCCCTCGATCCAGATGACGCGCGAGCTCATGGCCGATCGCATGTATCCAATGACGCTCGACGGCCTCGACGCGGCGATCGCGCAGCTGGCCGACTGAATCGCGCCGGGGGTTTTTTCGCGACCGGGCTGGTAGGATTTCGTCCGCGCTGGCTTCACGCCGATTTCGAGGTCCATGGCTGACAATTCCGCTATGTCCGCGGGCGCGGGACGGCCGTCGTGGGCCGGGCGCGCGAATGCCGCGCGGCTCGTTCGCGGCGCGTTGACCGCGCTCGGCTGCAGCCTGCTGACGATGCTGGCGATCAATGGCTGGGTGGTCGGCGCGACGCGTGATCGTCTGATCGACGACATCGGCCGGCTGGCTACGCACGATGTGGGCGTGGTGCTGGGCACCAGCCCCTACACCCGCTCCGGCAACCGCAACCTGCTTTTCCGGCACCGCATGCTGGCCGCCGCGGAGCTTTACGCGGCCGGCAAGGTGCGGCACCTGCTGGTCTCGGGTGCCAATCCCGACCGGACCTACAACGAGCCGCGCAAGATGTACCAGGCGCTGCGGCGTCTCGGCGTGCCGGACGCGGCGATCACGCTCGACTTCGCCGGATTTCGTACGCTGGATTCAATACTGCGTGCGAATCGCATCTTCGGGCTCGATCGGTTCGTGGTGATTTCGCAGCGTTTCCATGCCTACCGGGCGCTGTTCATAGCCCGTCACCAGGGTCTCGACGCCGTGGCCTACATTCGGCCGGAGGAGGACCGACGCCAGCCGCTGCGCACCGAGGCGCGCGAATACCTGGCACGGGTCAAGGCGGTCGCGGATCTGTTCGTGCTGTTCACGCGACCCCGTTTCTACGGTGTACCGAGGCCCATTCATCTCGATCGTCCCGAGCGGGTGCCCGCGAAGCCGTGGTTGCCGCCCTGGCTCGCGGCACGGCAACGCCCCGTGGCCAGGGTGCCGCTTCGCGCCACGGTGCCGATCACCTTCGATCGGTTGTGATCCCGGACGACCTCCGATCGGGCCCCTGAGCGCCGATCATCGGCTGCTGCGTCGGCATCGCCGTCATTCGGGCCCGCATGGCAGCGCGTTAGCGCCGCGCCTGCGCATTGCTACTGGCCCGGGTGGACGGGCGCCGGTCGATCCGAAACGTCAGGCACGCGTCGTGGCGACCGGGGCGGATCGTTTTCCGGAATCATGCGTGCCTCTCCGAATGCGCCGCGGGCATGGCCCAGGCGAGCAACAGGGCACGGATGCGCGCCGATTCTCCAGGAGTCGTGCGGTTCAATCCGCGGCCAGGTCGGAGCATGGTGTGATCACGGTCGTATCGAACAGGCCGAAGAGTACGCTGTCCACGATCGCATCCCAGTCGCGGTCGACCTCGTAGAGTCCCGGATGACGCAGCGTGCATTCATAATTGCCGCACATGAACGCCATCAGCACGTCGGTGGCGGCGTCGACGGTCAGCCCGGAGCGCAGCTGGCCGAGACGCTCTACCTCACGGCAGAGCGACAGCAGCACCTCGCGCGATTCCTCGAACATCGCCGAGAGCAGGGCCTCGGCCGGATGGCCCTGGGCGGTGATCTCGCAGCGATGCAGAATGATGTGGCAGACGCGCCGATGCTTCTGATCGCCGGCGAGCCGATGGAGGCCGTGCAGCAGCATCTCCCGGAGCAGCCGCAGCGGCTCGTCGCCGGGGATGTGCTGGCTCAGACATTGACGCAGGTCCCGCAGCGGCAGCGCCGTGCGCGAGATCATCGCCTGCAGCAGGGCGCTCTTGTCCGAAAAATGCCAGTAAATGGCACCGCGCGTGACCGCGGCGCGCTTGGCGATGCGCTCGAGCGAGGTCTGCGACACGCCGCGCGCCTCCATCTCGACTTCGGCGGCGTCGAGAATGCGTTCGCGCGTCTGCGCCGATTCGCTCTTGGTCTTGCGTGCCATGGCTCCGTCATCCGCGGCTGTTAATGCACACAGGATAGCGCAGAACCCTCTTACATACATACGCGAATGTATGTATCATGCCGTGCTATCGTCACCAGCTCCTGCGGATCGGGGTCTCTTTATCATGCACGATTTTCTGTCGATGCCTGCGGGGCGGGCACGGTTCCTGCGTCTTGCCGGGGCCGCCATGGTTGCTCTGGGCCTTGCGGCCTGCGGCGGTGAGGAGTCGCAGGCCCAGCAGGGCGGCGGCCAGCAACAGCGGCCGCCGATACCCGTGGACGTGATGAGCGTCGACCCGCACCGCGTCAGCGTATTCTCCGAATACCCCGGCCGCGTCGAGGGGCAGCGTACGGTCCAGGTGTTGGCCCGCGTCGAGGGCGTGCTGCTGGAGCGGCACTACACGGAGGGGCAGATCGTCGAGAAGGGTGACCTGCTCTACAACATCGATCCCAAGCCGTTCCAGGCGACCGTGAATCAGCGCAAGGCCGAACTCGGCAGCGCCCGGGCGAGCCTGAACCAGGCCCAGCGCCAGTGGTCGCGCACGCGCCAGCTGTACGAGGCGGATGCGATCAGCGAAGCGGAGCGCGATCAGGCACTCTCCGAGCTCGAGACTGCGCGCGCTGCGGTCGATCAGGCCCAGGCCAATCTGGACAGCGCCGAGATCGATCTCGGCTACACCACGGTGAACGCGCCGCTGACCGGTGTGACCAGCCTGCGCGAGATCGACGAGGGCGCGCTGGTCTCCAACGGTACGCGCCTGACCACGATCACGCAGCTCGACCCCGTCAAGGTGCTGTTCGCGCTGCCCGAGAATGATGCCATTGCACGGGGCAAAGCGCTCTCGGCAATGGGTGACGAGACCACCAACGACAAGACCCGGGAGGCCACGATCATCCTGCCCGATGGTTCGGAGTTCCCGGTCAAGGGCGTCGTCGACTTCACGCAGAGCACCATCAATCCGGACACCGGCACGGTGCAGCTGCGCGCTACGGTGGACAACCCCGACAACGGTCTCATGCCCGGACGCTACGTGCGCGCCCGCATTCGCCTGGAAACGCGCGAGAACGGCATCGTGGTGCCCGAACAGGCCGTGTCCGACGGCAATCAGGGCACTCAGGTCTATGTCGTCGCCGACGGCAAGGCGAAGGCCGTGGACGTCGATCTCGGGCCGACGGTCGAGGAAGGCCGGCTCATCAACGACGGGCTGTCCGCGGGGGATCGGGTTATCACGTCCGGGCTCGGCCAGGTCACTCCGGATGCGCCGGTCAAGGTCAAGTCTGACGGCTCGGGCGGCAGCGAAGAGGGCACGCGGGGCGGTGGCGGCGGTTCAGGCATGGGCCGCGCCGGCTCGGAAGACGATGACGGCGGGCTGGCGGCGGCCGACCTGCCGGCGCTGCGTCTGACCCCGCGTGAGCCGCTGACCGCGGTCGTGCATGACGATACCTATGCCGTGAACGGCCAGCGGAACCGCTAACCATGATCTCGCGTTTCTTCATTCACCGGCCGGTCTTCTCGACCGTCCTGTCGATCATCATCACACTGGCGGGCCTGCTGGCCATGCAGGGGCTGCCGATCTCGCAGTATCCGGATGTCGTGCCACCCGAAGTAGTGGTGCAGGCGAACTATCCCGGCGCCAGCGCCGAGGACATCGCCGAGACCGTGGCGGCGCCGCTCGAACAGGAGATCAACGGCGTCCAGGACATGCTCTACATGACCTCGACGTCCTCGGACGCGGGCACGCTTCAGATTTCGGTGACGTTCGCTATCGGCACCGATCCCGATCAGAACACCATCAACGTCAACAATCGCGTCCAGGCGGCCACCTCGCAGCTGCCGCAGACGGTGCGCGATACCGGTGTGCAGGTGAACAAGCGTTCGAGCAACATCCTGACCGTGCTCACGCTGTTTTCGCCGAATCAGAGCTACGACACCACTTACATCAGCAACTACGCGCTGATCAACGTCATTGACCAGCTCAAGCGCGTCGAGGGTGTAGGTGATGCGCGTCTGTTCGGCAGCCAGGACTACTCGATGCGGATCTGGCTGGATCCGAACAAGATGGCCCGCTATGAGCTCACACCGACCGACGTGCAGTCGGCGCTGCGTGAGCAGAACTCGCAGTTCGCGGCCGGCAGCTTCGGCAGCATGCCCAATCCGAACGAGATCGAGTTCACCTACACCGCGAGCACGGAAGGTCGTTTCTCCACGCCGGAGCAGTTCGAGCAGATCATCCTGCGCAGCCAGGAAAACGGCCAGATTCTGCGTCTCGAGGACGTCGCGCGCGTCGAGCTCGGCGCGCAGAGCTACGGCACGAGCGGCTCGTTCTCGGGGAACCCGGCGGTACCGTTCGCCGTCTATCTCTCACCCGGAGCGAACTCACTGGCCACCGTCGAGCGTATCCGTACGCGGATGGAAGAGCTCGGGGCCAATCTGCCCGACGGACTCGAGTACGAGATCCCGTTCGACACCACGAAGTTTGTCGACGCCTCGATCAAGGACGTGGAGCACACCTTCATCGAGGCGATCATCCTCGTCGTGCTGGTGGTGTTCCTGTTCCTGCAGAACTGGCGGGCCACGCTGATACCGCTGCTGGCGATACCGGTGTCGGTGATCGGCACCTTCGCGGGTATGTTCGCCCTCGGTTTCTCGATCAACCTGCTGACGCTGTTCGGACTCATTCTCGCCATCGGCATCGTGGTCGACGACGCGATCATCGTGATTGAGAACGTCGAACGCATCATGACCGAGGAGGGCAAGCCGCCCAAGGAGGCCGCCCTCAAGGCCATGGAGGAGGTCAGCGGCCCCGTCATCGCCGTGGTGCTGGTGCTGTCCGCGGTGTTCGTGCCGGTGGGCTTTCTCGGCGGCCTGTCCGGTCAGATGTATCGGCAGTTCGCGATCACCATCGCCGTGTCCGTGGGCATCTCCGGTCTGGTCGCCCTGACGCTGACGCCGGCGTTGTGTGCGGTCTTCCTCAAGCCGCGCGAGAAGCAGCCGAACTGGTTCTTCCGCAAGTTCAACGCCATGTTCGACAAGGCGACCGGCGCCTATCTCTGGGGCGTGGATCTGCTCCTGCGCCGGGTGGTGCTGGGCCTGATACTGTTCGTCGGCGTGCTCGCCGCGACCTGGTTCGTCTCCCAGCAGGTTCCGGGTGGCTTGGTGCCTCAAGAAGATCAGGGCTATATCTTCACCACCTACAAGCTGCCGCCGGCGGCCTCGCTGCAGCGCACCGAGGAAGTCCGGGCCGACGTCATCGAAAAGAGCATGGAAGCCATGCCCGCAGTGGCGGACGTGGTCGGCGTGGCCGGTTACGATTTCCTGGCCAGCGCACGGCGGACCTACGCCGGCATCGCCTTTCTGACGCTCAAGGACTGGGATGAACGAACCGGCGAGGGCCAGGACTCCTTCTCGCTCGTCCAGCGGGAGATGGCGATCGGCGCGCAGATCCCCGAGGCGCAGATCATCGCCTTCAATCCGCCGCCCATCATCGGCCTGTCGACGACAGGGGGCTTCGAGGGCTATCTGCAGAGCCTGACCGGCGCGGATTTCAACGAGATCCGGGAGGCGGCCGGCAAGGTCGTGGCCGAGGCCAACCAGCGGCCGGAGCTGTCTCAGGTGCGTACGACCCTGACCACCGACGTGCCGCGCTATCGTCTCGACGTGGACCGCGAGAAGGCCAAGTCGCTGGGCGTACCGATCGATCAGCTGTTCGCCACGTTGCAGGCGACGTTCGGCTCGCTGTATGTCAATCAGTTCACGTATCTGGGTCGCAACTGGCAGGTCAACATCCAGTCGGATGCCGACTATCGCGAGAAGCCGGAGGATCTGGCCGACGTGTTCGTGCGTTCGGAGAGCACCGGCGAGATGATTCCGGTCAGTTCGCTGGTGAGCACCGAGCGCACGCTGGCGGCCGACGTGGTCCAGCGGTTCAATATCTTCCCGGCGGCCAAGATCATGGGCTCGCCCGCGCCCGGCTTCAGTTCGGGGCAGGCGAATCAGGCGATTCAACAGGTCGTGGCCGATGTGCTTGACAGCAGCGACTACCAGTTGAGTTTCACCGGCACGGCCTATCAGGAAGAGACGGCCGCGGGCTCGGGCGGCATTGCGGTGCTGTTCGGCATGCTCATGGTCTTCCTGATTCTGGCGGCGCAGTATGAGAAATGGACGCTGCCGCTCGCGGTCATCACGGCGGTGCCGTTCGCCGCGCTCGGCGCGTTCGTGGCCGTTTGGCTGCGCGGCGTCGAGAACAACCTCTATTTCTCGGTGGGTCTGCTCGTGCTGATTGGCCTGTCGGCGAAGAATGCGATTCTGATCGTGGAGTTTGCGGTCATCGGCCGCGAACAGGGCAAGACCCCCGCGGCCGCGGCGTATGAGGCGGCGAAGCTGCGTTTCCGGCCGATCGTGATGACGTCGCTGGCGTTCACTCTGGGCTGTGTGCCGCTGGCGCTGGCTTCGGGTGCGTCGGCCAACAGCCGCGTCGCCATCGGCACCGCGGTGATCGGCGGTATGCTGGCGGCGACGTTCTTCGCCATCCTCTTCGTGCCGTTGTTCTACGATCTCGTCGAGCGCGGTTCCAGTAAAGTCAGTCGCTTGCTGGGCGGCAAGAAAAGCCATGAGCACCAAAACGATGCGTAAGTTCGCGCTGTTGATCGCGGTGGCGGGCCTGTCGGCCTGCACCGTCGGACCGGACTATGAGCGTCCGGATCTCGAACTGCCGGAGTCGGCGCTCGACGCCACCCTGCTCGGCGACGCCCAGGAGGACGCGATGGCGTACTGGTGGACGCGCTACCGCGACCCGGTGCTCAACGAGCTCATCGACAAGGCGCTGGACGACAATCTCGACATCGCACTGCAGGCGTCGCGGCTGCGTGAGGCGCGGGCCCAGCTCGGGCTGGCCGAGGCCGACCTGTTCCCGACTATCGAGGGCCAGGCCCAGGCCGCCCGCGAAAAGGCCAGTCTGGCCACGTCGGGTGGGGGTGGCTCGTCGGCGAGCGGGTCGAGTGGCGGTTCAGGATCCGCCTCGGCCGGCGGCCGGCGCTACGACTACTACTCAGTGGCCGCCACGCTCAGCTACGAGCTCGACGTCTTCGGCGGGCTGCGCCGTGCCAGCGAATCGGCCCGCGCACAGCTGCTGTCTTCGGCCTACACCAAGGACTCGATCCGTCTCGGCGTGGTCAGCGACGTTGCGACGAACTATATGTCGCTGCGCGCGCTGGAGCGCCAGATCCGCGTGACCCGCGAGACCATCCAGACGCGTGAGCGCGGTCTGGAGCTCGATCAGCAGCGCTACGATCTGGGCGCCATCGACAAGCTGACCCTGCTGCAGACACGCTCGCTTCTGGAAAGCGCGCGCGCTCAGCTGGCGCCGCTGCAGCGACAGGCCAGCGAACTGCGTTCGTCGCTGGCCATCCTCACCGGCCAGTCGCCACGCGAGATCATGCAGGATGCCGATATCGAACCGGGCAGCTTCGAGGATGTTCACCTGCCGGACGAGCTGCCGGTGGTCATGCCGTCGCTGCTGGTCGAGCGCCGGCCGGACGTGCGCGCGGCCGAAGCCTCGCTGATCGCGGCCAACGCCAACGTGGGCGTGGCCAAGGCCCGCTTCTTCCCGACCTTCAACCTGTCGGCAATGATCGGTACCGAAGCGCTGGATATCGACAATCTCTTCGAGCCGATCGCCGAGACCCAGAGTGTGTCCGGCGCCATCACCGCGCCGATCCTCGACTTCGGCCGGCGCCAGGCCAACTACGATACTGCGCTGGCCCAGCGCCAACAGGCCGAGATCCAGTACCGCCAGACGCTGCGCCAGGCATTCGCCGAGACCCGCGATGCCCTGGTCGCGATCAATCTGACCAACGAGAGGCTCGAGGCGGTTCAGCGTCAGGTCGCGGCCTATCGCGAGACGCTGGAGCTGGCCCAGATCCGCTATGACGTCGGGCGCACGGCCTATTTCGACGTGCTCGACGCCCAGCGTCAGCTGTTCTCCAGCCAGCTCGACCTGGCCGAGGCGATCCGCGATCGCTTCACCGCCACCGCCAATCTTTTCAAGGCGCTCGGCGGCGGCTGGACCGAGAACAGCGACTCGCTGACTGCCGGCATGGAAGCGACGCGGGATGTCTACGCACCGGACCCCGAATCGGAGTACGGGGATCAGACGACGTCCGAAGCCGTGTCAGAATAACGGCGACCTCTCGAGACTTCGTGGGAACGCGTGCCGCTAGCCGCTGCTGACGACAGCGCGCTCTATCGTATCGAGCGCGAATCCGATACGTCGGTGCTCCGCCTGTCCGGCGACTGGGGCCGGGCGCATCGGCTGCCGACATCCGAGGCGCTGGCGGCGGCGCTGACTCGGGACGGCGCCGTGCGCGTGGTCATCGACGGCGGCGAGCTGACCCGCGCCCATCCGCGGGTCGCGGCGGTGGTCCATGCGCTCCAGCAGCGCCTGGACCGGCGCGACGTCGACAGCCGGACCCGGGCGTTGCCCGAGAGCATCCGCTCCCTGATGACGCTCGCACGCCCGGCACCGCAGACGGCTTCGGTGGGGCGTGGGCCACGCTGGATCACGCGTCTGGGCGCGCGCGGGCGCGGCCAGTTCGACGCCGTGCTGCTGGTCGCCCGGCTGGTGGGCAACGCCGCGGCCGCAACCCCGCGACTCGCGCTCGGTCGGGCCCAGGCGCGCTGGCCGGATTTCGTCGCGCTCGTGCGCGAGACCGGGGCGGCATCGCTGCCCGTGGTCACGGTCGTCAATCTGCTCATCGGCGCGGTGCTGGGCTTCGTCGGCGCCGTGCAGCTCAACGCCTTCGGCGCCGGGCTGTACCTCGCCGATCTCGTGGGCATCGCGGTCGCGCGCGAGATGGCCGCGATCATGACGGCCTTCATCATGGCCGGGCGGGTCGGGGCGACCTTCGCCGCGCATCTGGCGACGATGGAGGCCAACGAGGAGATCGATGCCCTGCGCATGATCGGCGTCGCCCCGTTCGAGTATCTGGTGCTGCCGCGGCTGGCCGCGCTCACGCTGATGATGCCGCTGCTGTTTCTATATGCGGCGACGCTGGGCATCGTCGGCGGTATGATCGTCGGCGATCTCGTGCTCAACACCTCGCCGATGAGTTTTCTGGGGCGTCTGGAGGACGCGGTCGCCGCGCGCCATTTCGTGATCGGCTTCGTCAAGGCGGTTTGTTTCGGCGTGCTCATCGCGCTGGCCAGCTGCCACATGGGCATGCGCGCGGGCCGCAACGCGGCCGAGGTCGGGCGCGCGGCGACCCGTACGGTGGTGGTGTCGATCATCGGCATCATCGTGATCGACGCGATCTTCGCGTTGTGCACGAATGCGCTGGGCGTCTGAGCATGGCCCGCCTGAGCGATACCAACGCCCCCGATCGTGGCATCGTCGTGCGCGATCTGCGCATGCACTTCGGCGAGACCCTGGTGCAGCGGGACCTGTCGTTTCACGTCGCACGGGCCAGCATCTTCGTCATCATGGGCGTGTCCGGCTGCGGCAAGAGCACGCTGCTGCGGCACATGATCGATCTGCAGCAGTCGGCACAGGGCGACATCAGCTTCGACGGCCAGCGTCTGTGGACGCGCGATGCTGCTGAACGCGCCGCACTGCAGCGCCGGATCGGCGTGCTGTTTCAGAGCACCGCGCTCTGGAGTTCGATGACCGTGGGCGACAACGTGGCCCTGCCGATGCAGCTGCATACGCGCCTCGGGGCGGCGGAGATCCGCGATCAGGTGGCCTTCAAGCTGGCGCTCGTGGGTCTCGCCGGCCAGGAGTCGCGCATGCCGAGCGAGTTGTCCGGCGGCATGAAGAAGCGGGCGGGCATCGCCCGTGCGATCGCGCTCGACCCGGATTATCTGTTCCTGGACGAGCCGAGCGCAGGGCTGGACCCGATGACCTCGCAGCGACTCGATACGCTGATCATGCGGCTGCGCGACGCGCTGTCGCTGTCCGTGGTGGCCGTGACCCACGAGCTGCCGAGTATCTTCACCATCGCCGACGACAGCATCTACCTGGACGACGAGCAGCGCACCGCCATCGCCCACGGCGACCCGCGTGAGCTCGCCGAACGGGCCGAGCATGCGCGCGTGCGCGCGTTTCTCAACCGCGAGCCGCTCGCCGAGCGCGACGACGAGGAGCCGATTCATGGCAACTAACCGCAGCTACACCATCATCGGCCTGTTCCTGCTGGGGGCGGTCGTGCTCGCCGTGGTGGCCGTTCTGGTCTTCGGCGGTACCCGCATCCTGTCGAACAACCGCCAGGCGATCATCTTCTTCGATCAGTCCGTGCTCGGCCTGAGCCAGGGCTCGAAGGTGCTGTTCCGCGGCGTTCAGGTGGGCACGGTCAAGAACGTGCAGCTGCGGCTGGACTCCGAGGCCGGCCGGGCCCGGATCGGTGTCACCGTCGAGATCAACGGCAACAATACGGTGATGATGGACGGCGCGCCGAGCGGCGACGACGTGACCACCGAGGAGCTCGTCGAACGCGGCCTGCGCGCCCAGCTGGTGGTGTGGAGCTATGTGACGTCGCAGCTGGCGGTCAATCTGGATTTTCAGCCCGGCACCGAGGCCAAGCGGGTGGCGTCGAACGACGCGCTGGACCTGCCCGAGATCCCCGCCGTACCCTCCGAGATCGAGCAGCTCAAGGATACGGTCAGTGGCCTGCCCTGGAAGGATACGCTGGAAACGGTCAACCAGACGATGGAGGCGACCATCCGCCTGGCCGACGATATGGACGCGCTCATCACCACGCTGGGGCCGAATCTTGAACGCACGACCGCGACCGCGCGTGAAACCATGGAGAGCGCGCGCCGCGTCATGGAGAACAGCAACAGCCAGATCGAGCAGACGCTGGCCAGCGTGCGCGAATTGTCCGAGAATCTGAACCAACAGATCGATTCGCGCGACGCGCAGTTCGATCGGCTGCTGGAAAACGCCGAGCAGACCAGTCGTAACCTGAACCAGCTGTCGCGCAATCTGGAAGGCCTGACGGACCCGCGCTCGGATACCCGGATGGATCTGCAGAGCACGCTTCGCGACCTGTCGGCCGGCGCGTCTTCGCTGCGGCGTTTCGCCGAAACCCTGGAGCGCGATCCGAACGCCTTGCTCTTTGGAGGAGATCGCTAGTGAAATCTTTCGTCCGCCACGGCGTGACCGCAGTCTGTCTCATGGCCCTGGGCGCCTGCGCCAGCGTGCCGCCCGTCCAGCACGTGCTGCTGTCGCCGCCCCGGGACGAGCGTGCGGCCACCCGGGCCAGCGACTGGGACGTGCGCCGCGTGCGCGTGCCGGAGTATTTGGACAACTACGACATCCAGGTGCGCAGCGACGCCTATGTGCTCACGCGCCTGCCGGATGCCAAGTGGGCCGAGCGCCTGCCGGTGGCGATGACGCGTCTGCTGCAGCAGACCATCGACGAGAAGCTCGTGAACAAGCGGGATCAGCCCTACCAGGTGGATGTCGACGTGGACATGTTCGAGCCGCAGGCCGCCGGCGAGGAGGTCGTGCTTTCGGCGCGCTGGGAGGTCACCGATACCGACAGCGGGACGGTGGTGGCGCGCGACAACACGCGGCTCACACAGCCGATCGGCGGCTCCGAACGCAAGCCGGCGGTGATCGGCCGCGCCATGTCCGAGGCGGTGCGCGAGCTCGCCTTCCGGATCGTGGCTCAAGCCGGCTGAGAACGGCGAGCGCGGACCCGCGCGACGCGCTCCTTTGGCGCACGCTCCATGAAAAAGGCCGCCCGCGGGCGGCCCCTTGTCGTCTGCGAGCGCCTCCGGGGACCGGTATTAGAACCGCATCCCGAAGGACAGCTGGTAGAGCACGGCCTTGAACTCGTTGGTCGAGCTCACCGTCCCGACGTCGATCGGGCCGACCGTGTCGCTGAGCGTGGGCGAGTTGATCACGACGTCGTTGAGCTTGGCCTCGACTTCGGCGCAGCCGACGTACTTCACGTCCGCGGTCAGGAACATGTTCTTGGGCAGGCTGAAGTCCACGCCCAGCTGCCCCACGCAGGCCACGGGCTTGCTCAGGTTGAGCGTGGGCTCGTTGCCGTAGGCGTTGAGTACCGAGTTGTTCACATCGGTGTCGTAGGTGTAGAGATACATCGCGCCGGCGCCGATGTAGGGCTGGATCAGCGTGTCGACCCAGGGGCGATAGACGAGGGTCAGGTTCGGCGGCAGTGCCTTGAAGCTGCCGATCTTGCGGCCGAGTGGCGGCACGCCGGTGGGGATGCCGCTCTGGGTCGTCGGTGCCAGCGATTCGTCGACCGCGTTCTTGGACACTTCGAAATCGAGCTTGAGCGGGGGCGCCAGCGTGACCTCCATGGCCAGGTGCTTGCCGGTCTTGGGCACGAACAGGCCGATCGTGCCGCCCAGCGTGGTGTTGTCGCCGGCACTCGAGCCGGTGTGATCGAGACGGCTCGAGCCCTCGCCGAAGGCCTGGGCCGCCAGGCCCTGAGCGTTCTCGACCTTCAGCCGGGAACTGTCGCCGTAGTACTGGAAGTGCAGCACGCCGACGCGAAAGTAGGCGTTGTGCTTCACGTAGTCGATGGCCCCGCCGATCAGCCCCTGTTCGGGCTCGGCCTCGAGCCGGTCCATGCCGGAGCCGCTGTAGCCGTCGTCCCGCATCTGCCCCTGTGCACCCGCGATGCCGGCGAACAGCAGGCTCGCGCCGCCGATGAGCGCCATGGCCGTCTTTGCCCCCGGCCAGCGGCGTTCGGACGTGGTGTCCTGATTCATCTCCCTTCTCCTTGCTGGTTCTGTTGTTGCGATGATCGCGCCCCGGCGGTGGCCGGGGCGCATCGACCGTGGCTTAGCGGTTGGGGAACTCGCGCCCGCCGTGGACCGGAGCCCCGGTGAGCTGGAAGTTCAGATCACCCGGGTCGACCGTGGCGTTCGCCGGTAGCAGGTCGAGCGCCGTGGCCGACAGGCTGAAGCGGTTCACGTTGCGCAGGGCGATCGCGAGGCGACCGTTCTGTTCGAACGTGACCGGGCCCACCAGGCGCGTCCGGATCTGCTGCTGCGGCAGGCTCACGCCCTGTCCGTCGGGCGCGTTGGCCGTCAGGGTCAGCGAGGCGGTGAAGCACGGCTCGTAGTGGTAGGGCTGGCCGTCGATCGAACCTTCACACTCCTCGACGATGTAGCCGGTCTGGGGCACCTCGCCGTCGGCGTCGGCATCGTTCGGGAAACGCAGCAGCACCCGGCCGGTCTGGAGCGGCTCGTCCTGTCCGGCGAGTCCGCCGAGCAGGGTGCCGAGCAGATCGTCGACGAGGCCGTCCACCAGCCCCGGCAGCGCGCCGACCGGCGTCTCCGAGTTGATCAGTCCGGCGAGCGTGTTGCCCAGCGGTGCGGTCACCTCATTACGCTGCAGGGCGCCGATGAGCTCGATCACGGCCATGTCGTCGGCACTGCCGCCCTGACCGTCGCCGATCACCGGAATCAGCACATCCGTGACACCGCCGACGAGCTGGTTGAGACCGCCGGTCAGCTGATCGAGCGGCCCGCCGGCATCGTCCATGTCGTTGATGTCGCCCACGGTGGTGCCCTCGGGCATGTTGCCGAGCAGATCACCCAGCGCTGCGGTGAGCTCGTCCACACGCAGGACCTGGGTAAGGATGCCGCCGAGGGCGTCGGCGCTGATGTTGATGCTCGTCAGCGCGTTGATGCCGCCCGGCTGCAGCGAGACCGGAATGCAGCTACCCGGCGTGCCGCCGACGGCGTCCGTGTCGACATCCTCGCAGTCGCCGGTGCTCTCGCGGATCGCGATCGGCCGGGTCAGGGACAGGTAGGAGGCGAAGCTGCCGTCGTCCTGCTCGCCGGGGATCTGGATCTCGGTACCAAGCAGCTCGGTGGTCAGCTCGACGCGCGTGCGATTGCCCGGCTGGGCGTTCTCGCCGTCGTCGAAGCGGCCGTTGCCGTTGGTGTCGGCGTAGGGGAAGGTCGCCTGGGTGGCGAAGTAGTCCTCGGTCGCCGCCGTCGCGGTGAACGGCATGACGATGTCCGGTCCCCCCTCGGCGTCGGCCGCGGCGGGTGTCGAACCGGTGCCGTTGAGCGGGTCGGTATTCAGCGCCCGGCCGTCCGCATCGACGATCCGGTTGCTGCAGGCGGAAGCGCCGTCGCCGCCGCAGACCACCACCCAGTAGCGGGCGCCCGGCTCGAAGTCGCGGGTCGGGCGGAAGGTGAAGCCGCGTGTGAGGTCGTCGCCGCGATTGGCGAGTGCGATCTCGCCCTCGACCGCAGCCACGCACTGGCCGCTGTCGTCCATGCGCTGCACGGCCACGGTCGCATCGGCGTCGGTGTTGCCGGAACCGTTCACGAGGCAGCCGTCGGCGAGGACGATGGAATCGCTCTCGACCAGCTTCGAGAAGAAGCCCTCGATCGCCACGTTAGCCGGGTTGTCGAAGACCGGGAAATCCTCGGAAGCGGCATCGCCGCCATCTTCGTCGTTGCCCGGGTTGTCGCCGACACAGTGGCCGGCGCTGTCGCCGCCGGACATGAAGTCCCCGCCCTCGAGCGCGCAGGGGATGCCCGGCGTGAGGGTGCCCAGAAGCGGCGCCGTGGGCTCGGTCTCGATCAGCGGCTCGGTGCGGAAGTCGATGCTCTGGCTCGGACCGGCCGGGTTCTGGAAGCTGACCGGGTTGCCCGCCAGGTCGGTGAGCTGGTCACCGTTGTTGAGCATGATCCGGTACTCGGTGTCCGCCGACAGGAGCGCTTCGGGATCGACGACCACGCTGAAGCCTTCCACGCGGTAGGTCGCGTCGACGTCGCCGGAGGGGCCGGTGAGCACGATACTCGAGGGGCTGACGCTGGCGGGATCGATCGGCGAGCTGAAGGTCACCGCCGGGCTCGACTCGACCTGGAAGGTGTTGGCGAGAGCGTCGCTGCGGCCACCCTGCTGGGCCTCGGCCCCGAGCAGTTCGCGGCAGGCGGGTTCGGGCAGCGCGGTGGGCGGTGCCCCCCGATCGGCGTAGACGGCGTCGTAAAGCGGGGAACCGAACGTGTACAGACAGGCGCTGGGGGACACCGCGGTCACCGTCGGCGGGACCTCGTCGGCCGGCACGTCGATCTGATCGTCGTCGTCGGCCGGCAACAGCAGCGTCAGCTCGAAGTCGACGGTCGCGTTGTCGGAGCGATTGACGTTGATCGGGAAGCTGCCGAGAGTGCTGATCTCGAGATCGCCGTTATCGCGCGGAATCGCCAGGCCGGCGGCCTGGATGTTGAGCACGGACTGGTTGAACACGCCGTTGGCGAGTTGCTGGACCACGAGATTCTCCTGGTCCATCGCCGTGATCAGCGTGCCGATGCCGAGGTCGAAGCGCAGCCGCACGGCCGTCGGGGTTTCGATGTTGCGGTAGTCGTTGCCGCTGAGATAGACGCTGACATCGTTGATGAAGTTGACGTCGATGGGGCCGCTGGGGTCGATCGGCGTGGCGATCTCGCCGCCGAGTTCGAGGGTCAGGCCCTTGAGCTGGAAGCGCTGCCCCGCGCGGATGACCGCCGGGAACACGTCGCCGAAGCCGGACAGGCCGGGTTCGGCCAGGGTGGTCTCGATGCCGGTGCGGATCAGGCCGGCACGGCTGTCGACATCGTCCGGCGAGAGCACCGGCTGGTCGTTGGAGCCGATCAGCTGGGAGCCGATCTCGACGTTGTTGGTCGCGAGGCCGTTGAGGTTGTTGTCCGGCAGCTCGTCGATGTCGGTACCGGTGGTGTCGCGCTCGATCGTGAGCGTCTGGTCGAGCGAGTCGCCGACGCTCAGCACGGTGCGCTCGACGCTGTCGGCCTCTAGCGACTTGCCGAAGCGGGAGGTGATGTCCGAGCTCCAGGCGATCGTGTAGTCGCCGGGCTCCAGATCCTCGCTCGGATCGAAGACGATATAGCGGCCCAGGGCGGTCACGCGGGCATCGTCGATGTCCTCGTCGTCGGGGCCGGTTACGGTGAAGCTGTCACCATCGACGGTCGCCGGATCCAGCGGCTCGTTGAAGATCACGCGGATCGCGTTGAATTCGGTGAAAAGCGACTGATCGCCCGTTTCGGGGTTCGTGTCGCCGGGGGTGACGCTCGTGACCCGGAAATCGCCGGGTGCCGGCCGTCCCTCGGCCGGACGGGTGGTGAACCGGAACAGGGTCTGGCCGTCCTCGAACGAGGTGCCGCTGTCGGCGATGGTGCTGCTGGCCACCACCGCGTAGTCGGTGTCCGGTCGCAGATCGGGCCCGCCCTGGAGACAGAAGTCGTCACGGCCGTCCTCGAGTTCGACGTCCGAGCCCAGCGCCAGGCAGAGAATGCCGGCCTGGTCGGCCTCGTCATCGTCGTCGGCGCGCACCGTGAGCGGCTGTGTGACGGTGTCGCCGTCGTCGTCCTCGTACCGCAGCACGAGCGCGTCCGCGGGCACATCGCCCACGTCGCCGGCGAACTTGACCACCATCTGCGTATCGAGCAGCACATCCTGCTGGCCGTCGAACGGGTAGCTGAAGGCGAGCCCGGTCGGGGTGACGTCCTCACGCGGGTTCGGATCACCGTTGTCGCCGCCGCTGCCGCTCGAACAGGCCGGCAGCACGAGGCCCGCGGCGGACATGAGGACGATCGCACCGACACGCGTGGGCCAGGACGAGTGCGCCCGACGGCGCGGCTGCGCGGCGTCCGGGTTCAATTCGCTCGTGGCCTGCGCGCCGGCGCGCGAGGCACAGGAATACGTCGATATCACGGCTCTGTCTCCCTTGGTGCAGCGCGTGTCCGAAGTCGACACGCAGTCTTTTTAGAATCCCCGAGCCGAAGATAAACGACCCTGCGCCGAAGTGCCAGTCATCCAGCCGAAAAGCATGAATTGATTGTGTTTTATCGAGTCGTGGTCAAGCTTCGCAGGGGTCCGTGGAGCCTCGAAACGCTTGTCTCGACGGTCTTCGGGCGCGGCGGCGCGGCTGCCGTGCCCGTGGTCGACGGCGGCCGCGCGCCGGCGGCGAGGCCCGCCGATTGCGCGCTGCATTGCAAAAAAAAGCGCCGACGGGCGACCGCGGGCAGTGCGGGTCAGCCCGTGCCGAACGCCTCGGCTCGCTCCCGGGCGGCGACCGACTGCATCTCGGCGGGATCGAAGTCATCGACGTGGATCACGGCCATCTGCAGCGCGTACAGATCGCGCATGCGCCGGGCCTCGTCGGCGTCGAACAGGCCGCGACCCGCGGCCGCCTCGATGCGCTCGGCGGGATGATCCGCGCGGATCTCGCCGTTCTTGGCGGCCCGGTCGAGGCGCGCCTGAAGGTCGGCGGCGTCGAGCGTGGCCTGCATCGCCGCCTCGAACAGCGACAGCCCGCGCCTGTGCGTCTGGTCGGCGTAGCAGCGCGGCGTCAGGCGCTCGCGCTGGGGGCCGGGCGTCTGCAGCATGTCGGCGAGCTGCCGTCCGAGGGCGTCGGACGGACCCTGCGCGCGGCGGCCGATCGGAAAGATCAGCGCTCGCGCCAGCCAGGCGGCGGGCCGGTTCGGCAGATGCCGGATCACCCCGGCCAGAGCCGCCTCGATCGCGGCGAAGGCGTCCTCGCAGACCCAGCGGACCAGCGGCAGGTCCTCGGCGTGGGCGCCGTCCTCGACGAAACGCTTGAGCGTGGCGCTGGCGATGTACAGATATGACAGCACGTCGCCGAGCCGGGCCGACAGCGATTCGCGGAACTTGAGCGAACCGCCGAGGGTGGCCATGGCGAGGTCGGCCACCAGCGCCAGATTGGCCGAGTAGCGGTTCAGGGCCCGGTAGTGGGGCGCCAGTTCGCGAACCCGACCGGCCCCACTCGTCCGGCCGCCGGTCACGCCCATGACCAGCGAGCGGGCGGCCGCCGAGAGATCGTGACCGATGTGGGCGTAGAGCAGCGCGTCGAAAGCGTCGAGCGCGGCTTCGCGATCCGGATCGTTCGCCGCCTCGATCTCGTCGAGCACGTAGGGATGGCAGCGGATGGCCCCCTGGCCGAAGATCATCATGCTGCGGGTGAGGATGTTGGCGCCTTCCACTGTGATGTTGACCGGTGCGGCCTGGAAGCGGCGCGCGACCGGATTCGACGGCCCGAGCATGACCGCCTTGCCCGCGTGTACGTCCATGGCGTCCTTGGCGACCTGCTGCGCCATGGTGGTGACGTGGTACTTCGCGATGCCGGAGGCGACCGACGGCTTCTCGCCCAGGTCGACCGCGTTGGCGGTGAAGCGGCGCACCGATTCGCAGGCGTAGGTTCGGCCGGCGATGCGGGCCAGCGCCTCCTGTACGCCCTCGAACCGGCCGATGGAGATGTTGAACTGGCGCCGGACCACGGCGTAGGCGCCGGTGAGCCGCGCGCTGGCGATCGCGTCGCCGGTCGAGCCCGAGGGCAGGGAGATCGAGCGGCCCACCGAGAGGCACTCCATCAGCATGCGCCAGCCCTGACCGATCATCGCCCGGCCGCCGATGATGCAGTCCAGCGGGACGAACACATCCGTGCCCCAGGTGGGGCCGTTCTGGAACGGTGCGCTGGCGGGAAAATGCCGGCGCCCGGTGTGTACGCCGGCGGTGTCGGTGGGCACCAGCGCGCAGGTCACGCCGAGATCGACGTCGTCGCCGAGCAGGCCGTCCGGATCGTACATCCTGATGGCGAGGCCGAGCACCGTGGCCACGGGCGCCAGGGTGATGTAGCGCTTGTCCCAGGTCAGGCGCATGCCGAGCACGGGCTCGCCGTTCCACTCGCCGTGGCAGACGACGCCGCGGTCCGGGATGGCGCCTGCGTCCGAGCCGGCGTGCGGGCTGGTCAGGCCGAAGCAGGGAATCTCGTCGCCGGAGGCCAGCCGCGGCAGGTAGTGATCCTTCTGCGCCTCGGTGCCGTAGTGCATGAGCAGTTCGGCCGGGCCGAGCGAATTGGGCACCGCCACGATCGGGCCCACGGTGCCGCCGGCGGGGCCGCTGCCGAGCTTGGCCAGCACGCAGGAGTGGGCGTAGGCGGAAAAGCCGAGCCCGCCGTAGCGCTCGGGGATGATCATGGCCCAGAAACGCTCGGCCTTGATGAACCGCCAGGCTTCGGGCGATAGATCGGCGTCCTCGTGGGTGATGCGCCACTCGTCGCACAGATCGAGCAGCTGCTGGACCGGGCCGTCGAGAAACGCTTGCTCTTTCGCGGACAGCTCGGCCTCCGGCAGGCGCTCGAGCCGTCGCCAATCCGGCGCGCCGGAGAACATCTCGCCCTCCCACCAGACGGTACCGGCCTCGAGCGCGGTGCGTTCGGTGGCCGACAGCGTCGGCAGCACGCGGGCGAACAGATCGAGCGCCGGCCGCGTGATCCAGCGCCGGCGGATCGCGGCCACATTCAGGGGCACAGCGATCGCGGCGAACAGCAGCCACAGGAACAGGCCCGGACCCAGGCCGGTGCTGGTCAGCGTGCACACCAGCAGCAGGGCGGCGATCACACCGGTGGCCGTGCCCAGACGCACGCGATGCCAGGCCAGCGCGAGGAAGGCGGCGAGGAAGACGACGAACCAGAACAGCGCGGCCATGGCGGCTCCGCGGCCGCAAGCACGGCCGGGTGAGGGTGATACCGCCACCATAGGCAAGCGGCTTTTGCCCCGCAATCGCGGTGGTCGTCCGGTCAGGCCCGGCGCGTCTCGCCGAAAAAGTCCCGGATGAGGGCCGCGACGCGCTCGGGTGCTTCCAGGTGCAGCATGTGTCCGCAGCCCGGCATCACGCGATGGGTCAGGTCGGTGAAACAGGCGCGCCGACGGGCCATGTCCGCCTCGGCCACGAGTGCTCTCGCCGGTGAGTCCTCGGCATCTATACAGAGCACGGCTGCGCGGACCTCGCGCCAGATCGCCATGGCGTCGTCGATGCGGAACGGTTGCGGAAAGGGCGCCCGATGCCATGGGTCGAAACGCCACTGCCGTCCGCCGTCGACGGGGCGGGTCCACTGCGCGGCGAGCATGTGCCGCGTATCGCCGTCGAGCTCGGGATAGCGGCGCCCGATGCGCTCGGATACCGTCGCCAGATCGGGGTGCACTGCGTGGCTCGGCGGCGCGCGGTGGGCGTCGAGCCAGCGCCGGTAGCGCCGGGGCGCCCGGCTGCTGTCGGCGTCGGGCACGTTGAGGCTGTCGAGGGTGACGAGATGCGCCACACGCTCCGGCCGCAGCCCGGCGTAGAAGCTGGCCACCTGGCCGCCCATGCTGTGACCGACCAGCGTGATCGGCGCGGCCAGCCCGGGCAGGGCATCGAGCAGCGCCTCGAGGTCGGCCAGGTATTCGGGAAACCAGTAGCAGCGTCCGGCGTGGCCGGTGTCGCCGTGGCCGCGCCAGTCCGGCGCGATGAACCGGTAACGCCCCGGTGCCTCGGCATCGATGGCCGCGGTCAGCGAGGCAAAGCTGGCGCCGGTATCGGCGAATCCGTGCAGCAGCACCATCGGCTCGCCCGCCCGGGGGCCCGACTCGCGCACGGCGTGCGCCAGGCCGTCGAGGGTGAAGTGATTGGGCGGGTCGAGCAGGCTCACGGGAGTTCGGCCGCGGCCTGGCGGTTCACCCGCCCCTCGCGCCAGTAGAAGACCGCGAGCGTGGCGAGGATCACCGCGATCGCCGCGAGTGTCGTGCCGGTCGGCGCCTCGGCCAGGACCAGCCAGGCCCAGAGCGTGCCGAACACGGTTTCCAGCAGCATCAGCAGGCTGACTTCGGGCGCCGGCAGATAGCGCGGTCCGCGCCCGATGAGGCCGAACGCCACGGGTAGTATCACGGCCAGGCCGGCGGTCGCGGCGTAGCTCTGGGTGGACAGGTCGGTCAGCTGGGCGGGCAGCGCTGTGGCGAGCACGATGAACAGCCCGCCGAGCGCCAGTCCCGGCAGCGTGTCGCCCTCGCCGATGGCCCGCATGAACACGAACGTGGCGCCGAACACCGCGGCGGTGGCGATGCCGAGCGCACGCCCGAACAGGCTGCCGGCGCCGCCGAAGGCGATCATCATCAGGCCGAGGGCGATCACACCGGCCGCGATCCAGGTGCGCGGCGGCGCGCGCTCGCCCAAAAACAGCACGCTGAAGACCGCGGCGAATATCGACGCCGTGGCCAGGGCGCCGAGGGTGTCCGACACGGAGGCGAACTTGATCGCACTGACGAACAGTATGTTGCTCAGCGCGAACAGTAGCCCCAGACCCCAGCCGTTCCGGTGCATCAGCGCCGATGCGAGCGCCGCGGGCCGGCGCCGGTCGCGCCACAGCAGGAAGGCGAACAGTCCGCCGGCCATGGCCAGGCCGCGCCAGAACAGCGTGGTGGGCACGTCCGCGTCGAGCAGACGAATGAGCACCGAGTCGGGGCTGAGCGCGAGCACGCCGGCGCCGGTCAGCAGCATGCCGTAGACACGCGGCGTCATGCCGCCGCGCTTTCGTGGTCGGCGACCAGGCAGTGGATGAAGGCGAGTTTCTCGTGCGTGGGCCCGCTGATGACGAACGGGTAGGCGTCCGGCAGTCCCATGCTGCGATTGACCGCGTTCATGCCGATGGCGAGCTGGGTCCAGCCGTGCATGAGCGCGTCGAAGTCATCGGCGGCATGCCGCCAGGGCGGTGGCGTAACCAGGCTGAATTCGACGGCGGTCTCGAGCGTGTCGCGCATGTGCAGATAATGGGCCCAGGTTTCGGCCCAGTCCTCCCAGGGATGGGCCGACGCGTACGGCGTGATGAAGCGCGCCTGCCAGTCGCCCGGTGCGCCGTCGCGGTAATAGCGCTTCAGCGCCGCGGCGTAGTCGGCGCGGTCGTCGCCGAAGAGTGTACGGCATGCCGCCAGCGGGCCGCCATCGGCGACCAGTCGGCTCCAATAGTAGTGGCCGATCTCGTGCCGGAAATGGCCCAGCAGGGTTCGGTAGTGCTCGCCCATCTGCTCGCGCATGCGGGCCCGGGCCACGTCGTCGGCCTCGGCGATGTTGATGGTGATCACACCGTTGGCATGGCCGGTGTTGACCGGCGCCTGGCCTGCGATCGGGCGGGTGAACTCGGTGGTCGAGTCGCGGTCGGCGAGAAAATCGAAGGCCAGACCCGCCTCCGGATCCTGTCGCCGATCCACGATCGGCAGGCCGAGTTGCATGAGATTGAACAGCAGATGGCGCTTGGCGCTCTCGAGTTTGCCCCAGAGTTCGGCGTGACGTGGCTGGTCCAGATCCGGCAGCGTCCGGGTCAGCCGGCAGGACTGGCACTGTGCGTGGGGCGTGGCTTCGGGGATCAGCCAGTTGCAGATGGCGTGGCGCGTCGCGTTGTCGCACAGGCGATAGACCGCGCCCTGAATGCGGCCGGCGCCGGGGACCTGCCAGAGGCCTCCGCCCAGCGGTTCCAGTGCCGTCATGCGGCCGGCGCCCGGGGCGAAGCCGACCCGGCGATCGCACTGCAGGCAGCGGGTATTGCGGAAGAACAGGGTGTTGCCGCACTGGCAGTAGAAGTCGCGCATCGGTGAAGGTTCGGCCGTGTGGCTCTCGAGCGGGGCGGGCTCAGGGTCTGAAGTAACGGGCGCCGATCGCATCGTTCAGGCGATTGAGCTCGATCTGCATCCGGTCGAGGAATTCGCTCAGGCGATGGCCGGTGAGGGCGCTGATCTCGGCCTGTTCGAGCACCGCCAGGGCGCTGTCGAGCTGGCGCGTGCAGGGTTCGGGTTCGGGCAGGCGCGCGAGCCGCTGGCCGGCATGCGCCAGGCAGTAGCGCAGCGAGCGGGGAAAGGCGGTGTCGGTGAGCAGAAAGCGCACGACGCCCGCGCCGGTGACCCGCGTGCGCACGTGGCGGCGGTACATCTGAAAGGCGCTCAGCGACTTGAGTACGCTGATCCACTGCACCGTCTGGTAGGGCGGCAGGTCGGCGACATCGTCGGCGAGCAGGTCGGAGGCGCGCACGTCGAGGATGCGGGTGGTCATGTCGGCGCGTTCGATCGCCATGCCCAGCTGGAGCATGTCGTAGGCGGCGTCGCGGCTCATGCCCGACTCCAGCAGCCCGGCCACCATCCGGCCGCTCCGCACCACCCGCTCCATCACCCGGCTGCGTGCCAGCCGACGTTCGATGTGCTGGCCCTCGTCGGCCATGTACAGATGCAGGCCGTTGACCTCCTCCCAGACCTCGCGCGGTATCCGGTCGCGCGTGTGGCGCAGGTTCTCCCGGGCGTGGGCCAGCGAGCTGGCGATCGAGCCCGGGTGGTCGCGGTCGCTGGACAGAAAGCGCATCACGCTTTCCTCGGTCGCATCGGGATAGTGGCGGGCGAACAGGGCCTCCGCGCCGACGATCTCGACCAGTGCCCGCCAGTCGAACTCGGTCTGGCGCGGCAGGTCCAGCAGCAGGAGGGTGGTCGCGTTGATCAGGCGCGCGCCGGATTCGGCCCGCTCGAGATAGCGGCCCGCCCAGAACAGGTTCTGTGCCAGTCTCGAGAGCATCTCAGGCGTCCCCGTCCTGCACGATCCAGGTGTCCTTGCTGCCGCCGCCCTGGGAGCTGTTGACCACCAGCGAGCCTTCGCGCAGCGCCACCCGGGTCAGCCCGCCCATGGTCACGAACGCGTCCTCGTCCGGGCGCGAGACGATGAACGGCCGCAGGTCGACATGCCGCGGCGCCGCCCGGCCGTCCACCAGCGTCGGCGCGGTGGACAGGGCGAGCGTCGGCTGGGCCATGTAATTGCGCGGATTGGCGCGAATCAAGTCGGCGAAGCGCTCGCGCTCGGCGGGCGTGGCGCGCGGGCCGATGAGCATGCCGTAGCCGCCCGATTCGTTCGCCGGTTTGACCACCAGTGTGTCCAGATTCGCGAGTACGTACTCGCGCTGTTCCGGGTCCATGCACAGCCAGGAGGGCACGTTCGGCAGCTTCGGCTCCTCGCCCAGATAGTAGCGGATGATCTCGGGCACGAAGGCGTAGACGACCTTGTCGTCGGCCACGCCGGCGCCGGGGGCGTTGGCCAGGGCCACCTTGCCCGCGCGCTAGGCCCGCATCAGGCCCGGCGTGCCGAGCATCGAGTCCGATCGGAACACGTCCGGGTCGAGAAAGAGGTCGTCGACCCGGCGGTAGATCACGTCGACCCGCTGCGGGCCATAGATGGTGCGGGCGTAGACACAGTCGTCGCGATCGACGTACAGATCGGTGCCCTGCACCAGTTCCGCGCCCATCTGGCCCGCCAGCCAGACGTGCTCGAAGAACGCCGAATTGTAGACGCCGGGGCTCAGCAGGGCGACGTTCGGGGTGATGCCGGTCCGGGGCGAGAGCGCGTTGAGCGCATCCAGCAGCTCGCTGGGATAGTCGTCGACCGGCAGGATGCGATGGCGTTCGAACAGTTCCGGGAACACGCGCTTCGAGACCAGGCGGTTCTCGACCATATAGGACACGCCCGAAGGCACGCGGAGATTGTCTTCGAGTACGTGGAACTCGCCGTTGCCGTCGCGAACCAGGTCGGAGCCGCAGATATGCGCCCAGATGTCGCCCGGCGGACGCATGCCCACGCATTCGGGGCGGAAGTTCACGGATTGATCCAGGACCGCCCGCGGCAGCACGCCGTCGGCGATGATCCGCTGGTCGCCGTAGAGATCGGCGATGAACCGGTTGAGCGCGCTCACCCGCTGGCGCAGGCCGTCGCTGACCCGGCGCCACTCGTGCTCCGCGATGGTGCGGGGGAGCACGTCGAACGGCCAGGCTCGATCGATCATGCCCGCATCGGAATAGACCGTGAAGGTGATGCCGGTGGACTTGATCGCCAGATCGGCAGCGGCCCGGCGATTGGCGAGCTCCTCGGGGCCGAAGGCCTCGAGTTGTCCGGTCAGCTCGCGCGCGCCATCGCGCGGCGCGCCGTGCGCGTCGAACAGCTCGTCGAAGAAACCCGGACTGCGATAGCCCGCCCAGAAGTCGGTCATGATCGATAGCGCTCGAGTGGGTGTGGCTACTGTACACCGCGGTGATGCAATTCGCGGGCCGAAAGCGCGGCCCGAACGCGGCATCGGTAGTCGTCCGACGCGCTGAAAATCGCCTGACAGCGGCTTTCGGCGTGGTAGACTCGCGGATTGTTTCCAATACGATCCGAGCATGGCGGACACCTCCACCGCAGCGGGCGCCGGTGTTGTATTCAAGGGCCGGATGATGACCCTCACGGTGCTCGAGATCCGTGACACGGACATCGAGCGCATCGCCGAGCAGATCGCCCGGCAACTCGAGCGCACGCCCGATTTCTTCGCACGCATGCCCGTGCTGCTGTCGCTGCCCGGCGAACTGCCCGAGCTCGCGCGGGTGCGCGATGCCGCCCGCGATGCCGGTTTGCTCGTCGTGGGCGTGCTCGATCCCAGTGACGCTGCCGCGAAGGCCGCGACGCGCGCGGGTCTCGGGGTACTGAATTCGCCCGCGCGCGCGGCCGCCGAGCGCGACACCACGGCCACGGACGCGCCCGAGCCGGCGCGCACCGGCGAACCCGAGGCCGCGCCGGCCCCGTCGAGCGAGCGCGAGGCCGGCTCGCGCACGCCGACGCGCCTGGTCACGCGGCCGGTGCGCTCCGGCCAGCAGATCTACGCCCGCGGCGGCGATCTGGTGGTCGCGACCTCGGTCAGCGAGGGCGCGGAGGTGCTCGCCGACGGCCATATCCACATCTACGGGGCGCTGCGCGGCCGCGCGCTGGCCGGAGCCACCGGCGACACCGACGCCCGCATCTTCTGCCGCCGGTTCGAACCGGACCTGGTGGCCATCGCCGGCTGCTACAAAGTGGCCGACGCCATAGACGAGGGGGTGCGTTCCAGGGCCGTGCAGGTCAGTCTGGACGACGACAACTTGACGATCGAATTGCAGGAGTAACGAGTGGCAAAAATCATCGTAGTCACGTCCGGCAAGGGCGGGGTCGGCAAGACGACGACCGCGGCGTCCTTTGCGACCGGCCTGGCCATGCGTGGGAACAAGACCATCGTCATCGACTTCGACGTGGGTCTGCGCAACCTCGACCTGATCATGGGCTGTGAGCGCCGGGTCGTGTTCGACTTCATCAACGTGATCCAGGGCGAGGCCAATCTCAAGCAGGCCATGATCCGCGACAAGCGGGTCGAGAATCTCTACATCCTCGCCGCCTCCCAGACGCGCGACAAGGACGCGCTGGCGCTGGAGGGCGTGGAGCGCACGCTCAACAAGCTCGCCGAGGACTTCGACTACATCGTCTGCGATTCGCCGGCCGGCATCGAGACCGGCGCGATCATGGCGATGTATTTCGCCGACGAGGCGCTGGTGGTGACCAACCCCGAGGTCTCCTCGGTGCGCGACTCGGATCGCGTGCTGGGTATGCTCTCCTCCAAGACTAAGCGCGCCAAGGAAGGTGCCGATCCGGTCAAGGAGCATCTGGTGGTCACCCGCTACGCGGCCAACCGCGTCGGCAAGGGCGAGATGCTGTCGCTGTCGGACATCAACGATATTCTCGGCATCCCGCTGCTGGGCGTCATCCCCGAGTCCGAGACCGTGCTCAACGCCTCCAACTCCGGCATGCCGGTCGCCCTAGAGAACAACGCCGATGCCGGGCACGCCTACCTCGACATGGTGGCGCGTTTCCTCGGCGAGAACCGTCCGATGCGTTTCACCGAGGCCAAGAAGGGTTTTCTCGATCGTCTGATGGGGAGGTAGACCATGGGTTGGCTCGATGTATTCCGGTCCGAGAAGAAAGGGTCGGCACAGCACGCGAAGGAGCGGCTCCAGCTCGTGGTCGCCCATCGCCGGAGCGGGCATGACGATCAGCCGGCCTACTTTCCGCAGCTGCAGCAGGATCTGCTGGCCGTGCTGCGCAAGTACGTTCAGGTCGGCGACGACGCCGTACAGATGGAGATCGAGCGCGAGGGCGATCTCGAGGTGCTCGAGCTCAACATCACGCTGCCCGACTCCAAACACTGAGCTGACGCGTATGTAAAAATGCGGATTTTCAGCCGAAGGAGCCGCCGTGGCCGCGCAGCAGCAGACGTTCGATTACGTGATCGTGGGCGGCGGCTCCGCCGGTTGTGTCCTGGCCAATCGGCTCTCGGCGGATCCGGACGTCAGCGTCTGCCTGCTGGAGGCCGGCCCCTCGGACTGGAATCCGCTGATCCGCATGCCCATCGGCATCATCGGCCTGATGTGGTCGCGGATGTTCAACTGGGCCTACTACACCGTGCCGCAGAAGCATCTCGGCGGCCGCCGGATGTTCTGGCCGCGCGGCAAGACGCTCGGTGGATCGAGCGCGATCAACGCCCAGTGCTACACCCGCGGCAACGCCGCCGACTACGACCACTGGGCCGAACTCGGCAACCGCGGCTGGGGCTTCGCCGAGATGCTGGCCTATTTTCGCAAGTCCGAGCGCTGCGAGGCGGGCGAGAGTGAATACCACGGGGTCGACGGCGCCTACTGCGTGAGTGCGCCGCGGCACGTCAATCCGCTCAGCCGTGCCTTCATCGAAGCGGGCGTGGCCTGCGGCTATCCGCGCAACGACGATTTCGGCGGTGCCACCGAAGAGGGCGTCGGTCTCTACAGCGTGGCCCAGGACAACGGCCGGCGTTGCTCCAACGCCGATGCCTTCCTGCATCCGGTGGCCCATCGCGAGAACCTCACCGTCATCACCCGTGCGCGGGTCCGGAGAATTCGTCTGGAAGGGCGCCGGGCGGTCGGTGTGACCTATCGCCGCGGCCGCTGGGGCGGAGACCGCACGGTCGAGGCCCGGCGCGAGGTGCTGCTCTGCGGCGGAGCGATCAACTCGCCGCAGCTTCTGCTGCTGTCGGGCATCGGTCCGCGCGAGGAGATCGAACCGCACGGCATTCCGCTGGTTCACGAGCTGCGTGGCGTCGGGCGCAATCTCCAGGATCATCTGGATGTCAGCATCATCGACCTCGAACGGACCCGGCTCAGCCTGCGGCTCGGACCGCGATTCCTGTTCGTCGACCTGCCGCGGGCCGTCTATCAGTACTTCGTCCATCATCGCGGCCAGCTCACCAGCAACGTCGCGGAGGCGGGCGGCTTCGCGCGCAGCGGTGACGATCGCGCGCAGGCCGATCTGCAACTGCACTTCATCGCCACCGTCGAGCAGGATCACGGCCATAATCTCTGGAACACGATCAAGCATCACGGCTACACGCTGCGGGTCTGCGACCTGCGGCCGAAATCGCGCGGACGCATCGGGCTGGCGAGCGCGGATCCGGCGGCCGACCCGCTGATCGATCCCAACTATCTGGATCATCCCGACGACCTCGCGCAGATGGTCCGCGCGGTGAAAGCCGGGCGCGCCATCATGCGGGCGCCGCCGCTGGCCGCCCACCGCGAGCGCGAACTGGAGCCGGGCGAGACCGTGACCGACGATGCCGCCATCGAGGCCTTCGTCCGGGACAAGGCCGAGACCATCTACCATCCGGTGGGTACCTGCCGGATGGGATCGGACGCGGCGGCGGTGGTCGACGACCGCCTGCGCGTGCACGGCATTCAGGGCCTGCGCGTGGTCGATGCCTCCATCATGCCGACACTCGTCGGCGGCAACACCAATGCGCCGACGACCGCCATCGCGGAAAAGGCCGCCGACATGATCCGCGAGGACGCCGAAGGCTAGGACCTATCGACAGGCCCCGGGTTAGAACATCCAACGATTAATCGCGAGTCTTGCCGCAGCGCACGGGGTCGGATAGATTGGGCGTCAAGAGTTAGCCAAGGCTAAAATTAAGACGCTCATGAAGGAAACGATGTTCGCGCCAATATACGGGGTCTGGCAGCGCCTGCCGGAGGCGTTCGGTGGCCGCGCCTGGCGCTGGTCGGTGCCGATACTGCTGCTGGCCGCCGTGCTTGGCGGCGGCGACAGCGGCGCGCTCGTGCGCGATACGCTGGCCGAGGCCTATCTCCAGGTCAGCGTGTTCGTCGCCGGCACGCTGATGCTGTTGTTCGCGGTCGAACGCTGGTTTGCCGTCGACCTGCGCGAGCGCATCGCCCAAGCGCGCGTCGGGCAGGTGCCGATCGCCACCGCGCTCGGCATGCTGCCCGGCTGCGGCGGTGCGATCGTGGTCGTCACCCAGTTCGTGAACGGTCGCATCGGCTTCGGCGCCCTCGTGGCGGTGTTGATCGCGACCATGGGCGATGCCGCCTTCCTGTTGATCGCCGCCGCACCCGAGACTGCGGTGGTCGTGTTCGCGGTGAGCGGCGCGAGTGCCGTGCTCTGCGGCTGGGCCGTCGAGGCGATCCACGGCCGTGACTTTCTGCGCCATCGACGGGCCGAGGACGATGCGCCGACGACCGCTGTAGCGGGTGCGGGGCGGCCGGTCCCGCCGGTGATCGACGGCCTCTGGGCCGCGCTCTGGGCGATTGGCGTGCCGTTCGCGCTGCTCATCGCCTTCCAGCAGGATCCGAACGCCTGGTTCGGGCCCTGGGCCGCGTATCAGCCCGCCACCTGGCTCGGCTTTGCCGGGGCGATGCTGGCCGTGACCCTATGGGCCGGCGGTCTCGGCGAGCGCGAAGCCGGGACGAGCGGGACATACGGCGAATTCTCACCCCTGTCGAATGCCGGCCACGGTAACGGCCGGGGCGCGGCGTCGAACGTCGGGCCCATGGCATGGGTGCGCTGCGCGCGCACCGATACCAACTTCGTCACCGTGTGGGTGATCGCTGCCTTTCTGCTGTTCGAGTTCGGCGTGGTCTTCAGCGGTGTCGATCCCGAAGCCTGGTTTGCCGTGGTCGGGCCTCTGGCGCCGCTGGTCGGCGTGCTGGTGGGCTTCATCCCCGGCTGCGGCCCGCAGATCCTGTTGACCACGCTGTATCTCAGCGGCGCGATGCCGATGTCGGCGCTGCTGGCCAATGCGATCAGCAACGACGGCGACGCGCTTTTCCCGGCCATCGCGCTGGCCCCGAAAGCGGCCGTTCTGGCCACGGCCTATTCGGCGCTGCCGGCGCTGGCGGTCGGCTACGCCGCCTTCGGTCTGGGGTATTAGCCCGGGCCTTCGGCGGATGCTCTCGCGGCGGCCGGCCCGAGCGATCATCGCCGCCCGGGCCGGGATTCGAGCGTTCGGCGCTAGGTGCCCCGAAGTTCCTTGCGCAGGATCTTGCCGACGTTGCTCTTGGGCAGTTCGTCGATGAACGCCACCTGCTTGGGCACCTTGTAGCCGGTGAGCTCCTTGCGGCAGAAATCGATGAGCTCGTTCTCCGTGAGGCTGTCGTCCTTCTTGACCACGAAGACCTTCACGACTTCGCCGGAACGGTCGTCGGGGATGCCGACACAGGCCGCCTCCAGAACCTTCGGGTGCTGGGCGACCACGTCCTCGATCTCGTTGGGATACACGTTGAAGCCGGAGACCAGGATCATGTCCTTCTTGCGATCGACGATGTAGAAAAAGCCCTGTTCGTCGTAGTTGGCGACGTCGCCGGTCCGCAGGAAGTCGCCGAAGAAGGTCTCTTCGTTCTCCTCGGGCTTGTCCCAGTAACCCGGCATGACCTGGGGGCCGCGCACGCACAGCTCGCCCGGCTCGCCGGCCGGCAGCTCGTGGCCCTCGTCGTCGCGGATGGAGACGTCGGTGCCCGGCAGCGGCAGGCCGATCGAGCCGTTGTAGTCGGTCATGTCCAGCGGATTGATGCACACGCCCGGCGACGCCTCGGTCAGCCCGTAGGCCTCGATCAGCGGCACGCCGGTAATCCGTTTCCATTTCTCGGCGACTGCGCGCTGCACCGCCGCGCCGCCGCCGAGGGTGATCTTGAGATCCGAGAAGTCGAGTTTGGCGAAGCCGTCGTCGTTGACCAGCGCGTTGAACAGCGTGTTCACGCCGGTGAAGGCGGTCGGCTTGTGCTTGTCGAACTCCTTGACCAGCGCGGGGATGTCGCGCGGATTGGTGATCAGCACGTTCTTGCCGCCCTGCTGGAGAAAGACCAGACAGTTCGCCATCAGGGCGAACACGTGGTAGAGCGGCAGCGGCGTGATGATGCGTTCGCGCCCCTTTTCGGTCCACGGGTCGAGCCAGGCCTGGGCCTGGGCGATGTTGGCGACCATGTTGCGATGCAGGATGATCGCGCCCTTGGCCAGGCCGGTGGTGCCGCCGGTGTACTGCAGGAAGGCGATGTCGTCCGGCCCCACGCCGGCCGGCTTGAACTGCTGCTGCCCGCCCTTCTTGAGTGCGGTGTTGAGCGAGACCGCGCCCGGTAGGTTGAAGCGGGGCACCATGCGCTTGACGCGCTTGACCACGAAGTTGACGAGATGGCGCTTGAGCCCGGGCAGACGATCGCCGATGCGGGTGGTGATGATGGCCTCGAGCGCCACCTTGTCGACCACCTGTTCCAGCGTCGCCGCGAAGTTCTCCACGATGACGATGCCGCGCACGCCGGCATCGGTGAGCTGATGCTCGAGCTCGCGCGCGGTGTAGAGCGGGTTGACGTTCACCGCGACCATGCCGGCCCGCAGGATCCCGAACAGCGCGATCGGGTACTGGAGGAGGTTGGGCATCATGATCGCGACGCGATCACCCTTGGCGAAGCCCAGTTCGTTCTGGAGATAGGCCGCGAAGTCACGGCTGTGGGCATCGAGTTCCGCATAGGACATCTCGCAGTCCATGTTGCTGAACGCCGGACTGTCGCCGAACTCGCGAAAGCTGTCCTCGATGACCTCCACGAGCGTGCGGGCGCTGTCGGTCTCGATGTCGGCGACGACACCCTTCGGATAGCGGTCTAGCCAGATCTTGTCCACGGCATCTCCTCTTGCGCTGCGGTTTCGGGCGACGCGGCGCGGCGCCGGTTTTTCGAGTATATCAGCAGGCTGGCGGCCAAAGCCTGCACGTTGGCTGCGGGTTTGCGTGCGTTATCGCAATTCCTTGCGGAGAATCTTGCCCACGTTGGATTTCGGCACCTCGTCGATGAATTCGTAGTGCTTGGGCACCTTGTAGCCGGTCAGGTGTTCGCGGCAGTGGCGTCGGACCTCCTCCAGGCTAAGATCCGGGCGCCGCCGCACCACGAACAGCTTGACCGCCTCGCCGGATTTCTCGTCGGGCACGCCGACCGCGGCGGCCTCGAGCACGCCCTCGTGCGCCACGATCACGTCCTCGATCTCGTTGGGATACACGTTGAAGCCGGACACCAGGATCATGTCCTTCTTGCGATCGACGATGTAGAACAGGCCGGCCTCGTCCTGGCGTGCGATGTCGCCGGTGCGGAAGAAGCCGTCAGTGGTGAAGGCCTCCGTGTCGGCGTCTTCCCGGCGCCAGTAGCCGCGCATCACCTGGGGGCCGCGCACGCACAGCTCGCCGGCCTCGCCGGGCGGACGGCTGTGGCCGTCGTCGTCGCGGATGTCGACGTCCGTCGAGGGCAGCGGCATGCCGATGGAATGATTGAAGCGCTCCACATCGAGCGGGTTGCAGGTGACCACGGGCGCGGTCTCGGACAGGCCGTAGCCCTCGATGATCGGCCGGCCGGTGACCCGGTACCAGCGCTCGGCCACCGCCTGCTGGGTGGCCATGCCGCCGGCCATCGAGAACTTCAGGTGGGAGAAGTCGAGCTTGTCGAACCCTTCGGTGTTGAGCAGACCGTTGTAGAGCGTGTTCACACCCGTGATCGCGGAGAACGGATGCCGTGCGAGCGTCTTCACGAACCCGGGCATGTCGCGCGGGTTGGTGATGAGCACGCCGTGCCCGCCGATCGAGAAATAGACCAGCGTGTTCACGGTCAACGCGAAGATGTGATACATCGGCAGCGCCGTGATGATGGTCTCGCCGGTCTCGCTCATCTGCGGGGCGAACCACGCCTGGCACTGGCGTACGTTCGCGGCCACGTTGGCGTGCGTGAGCATCGCGCCCTTGGCCGGGCCGGTGGTGCCGCCGGTGTACTGCAGAAAGGCCAGGTCTTCGCCGCGCACGGCCACGGGCCGGAACGTCTGGCCGCGGCCTTCGGCCAGGGCATCGGGAAAGGCGACCGCGCCCGGCAGATTCCACGCCGGGACCATCTTCTTGATCTTCTTGACCACGAAATTCGTCACCACGCGGCGCACCGGCCCCAGCATGTCGCCGAGCTGGGTGGTGATCACGGTCTCGACCGGCACGCTGTCGTAGATCTTTTCCAGCGTCGCGGCGAAATTCTCCATCACCAGCAGGGTGCGGACGTCGGCGTCGGTCAGCTGATGCTCGAGCTCGCGCGCGGTGTAGAGGGGGTTCACGTTGACCACGGTCAGCCCGGCCCGCAGCGCGCCGAACAGCGCGACGACGTACTGCAGGCAGTTGGGCATCATGATCGCGAAGCGCTCGCCGGGCTGCAGGCCCCGAACCTGCTGGAGATAGCCCGCGAACGCTGCCGACAGCCGGTCGACGTCCGCGAACCGGATGGTGTTGCCCATGCTGCTGTAGGCGTCGCGGTCGGCATAGTCGCGGCAGGCGGCGTCGATGATGCCGACGAGGGTGGCGTCGTCGTCGGTGTCGATGGTGTGCCCGATCCCGGGCGGATAGTGCTCGAGCCAGTTCTTGTTCATGGCGCTCTCCCTTCGATGTGGCGCGGCGGCGTCAGTGACCGGCCCCGACGCCGGTCGGGGCGATGGCGGCGTCCTCGTCGGCGACCAGCGCGCGCAGCGTCAGACCGTCGAAGACCCGGCGCCGCGCCTTTTCCTTGCGCTCGATCCAGGCCGTGACGTCCCGATGGGCGACGGCATCGCGCGGGCGCAGTGCCGCGGCCGCATCGCCGGCGCGGACCGCGTCGAGGATCCCGTTGAGGGTCACGCATTCGATGTCCTGTCGCGGCAGCAGGGTCACGCTGTCCTCGCCGGTCTCGAGCAGGATGCCGGCGTCGACGAGCTGGTCGACGACATCGTAGACGTGATCCGGCGCCGCCCGCAGTTCGTGGGCGATCCGTTCGACCTGCCAGGGCGTGTCGCCGTGCAGGAAGCTGCGGCCGATCAGGCCCATCATCAGCAGGGCGAGCTGCTCGCGACGCTCCGCGCCCAGGCGCGGCGGGTAGGGGCGTCGGCTGAGCTGCTCGGTGTGCTGCAGAAGAAAGGCCACCCGGCAGCCCATGAGCAGGATCAGCCAGGAGACGTAGATCCAGATCAGCAGCAGGATGACGATGGCGAAACTGGAATAGATCGCGTTGACGTTGCCGGCGTTCTTGGCGAACACGGCAAAGCCCAGACTGGCGGTCTGCCAGAGCACCCCGGCGAACACGCCGCCGCCCAGCGCAGGCAGCAGCCGCACCCGGGTGTTGGGCATGAAGGCGTAGAGAAAGGTGAACGCCGCGCTGTAGAGCAGGTACGGGACCAGCCGGCCGGCCACGTACAGCGAGGTGCCGAACGGCTCGATGTCGGCGAGATAGTCGACCACCGTGTTGCTGGTCAGCGAGGCGGTCATGCTGCTGCCGGCGAGAATCACGATCGGGCCCACGATCAGCACGCTGAGATACTCGGTGAAGCGTCGCCCCAGCGAGCGCGCGTGTCGCACCTGCCAGATGTAGTTGCAGCCGGCCTCCACCTTCTGGATCAGCGAGATCACCGAATACATCAGAAAGACGACGCCCAGGGCGCCGAGCACGCCGACCTGGACGTTCTCGACGAAGTCGACGATCTGGTCGACGATCACATCGCCCTGCCCGCCGAGCGGCGCCATGAACCGCTGCAGGGTGGGGCGCAGCGCGCTGTCCACGCCGAACGCCTTGAGCATCGAGAACGCGAGTGCGAGCAGCGGCACCAGCGACAGCAGGGTGGTGTAGACCAGCCCCATGGCGCGCATGGTGATCTCGCCGTGCTGGATGTCGCGGATCAGCACCTGCACCAGCCGCGCCGCAGTGATGCCCCAGCGCCGGGCGCCGCGTTGGCGCTCCAGTTCGGGCTCCCAGATCGCGGCGTCGAAACGCCGGCTTATCGCGCTGATCATGATCGCATCTGCGCCGGTGTCGATGAATCCTGCATTCTAATCCCCCTGTCTCGACGCATGCGGCAGTGCGCAACGGTTGTCCCCGCCCCAAGCGTAGCGCACCCTGTAGCCCATCGGTCACGACCGTACCGCAGCGAGCCCGTCATGAGCGCCATCGCCACCGATCAGAGCACCGCCCGCCGCGGCGAACTGCCGCCGCGCGCGCTGCGTGATCTGACCGGCGCCTATGCGATCACGGGCCGGCGCTGGCGCGATACCCTGGGCTCGGCGCGCGAGCTGGTGACCACGCTGCTCTCCCATCCGCTCGTGCTGGCGCGCGCCGAGGCGCGGCTCGCGCGCGAGATGGCGCGGATCGCGCTCGGACGCTCGCGGCTGCGGCCGGCGCCCGAGGACGAGCGCTTCGTGCATCCGGCGTGGACCGACGACCCCGTCTTCCGGCGCACGCTGCAGGGCTATCTGGCCTGGTCGCAGACGCTGTTCGAGATCATCCAGGCCCTGCGTCTGCGGCCGGAACGACGACGCCGGCTGTTGTTCGCCGCGGAGCATCTGGTCGCGGCGGCCGCGCCGAGCAATCTCTTCGTGACCCATCCCGGCTTCTACACTCGCGCCCGGGCGACCCGCGGCGGCTCGATCGTGGCCGGGCTGCGCCACGTGCTCGAGGACCTGCGCGACCATCGCGGCCTGCCGCGCCAGGTCGACGAGACCGCCTTCCGTGTCGGCCGCAACATCGCGGCCACCGAAGGGGCGGTGATCTTTCGCAACGATGTCTTCGAACTGATCCAGTACAGCCCGCGCACGACCGAGGTCGACGCGCGGCCGGTGCTGTTCGTGCCGCCGCAGATCAACAAGTACTACGTGATCGATCTCGCCCCCGAGAAAAGCCTGGTGCGATATCTGCTGGAGGCCGGCCAGCAGGTGTTCACGCTGTCGTGGCGCAACCCGACCGCGGCCCAGCGCGACTGGGGCCTGGAGACCTACGTCGAGGCGGCCACCGACGCCATCGATATCGTGCGCGCGATAGCCGGCGACGCGCCGGTGAAGCTCGTCGGCGCCTGTGCCGGCGGCACCACCGCCACCCTCGCGCTGGCGCGGCTCGCCGCGGCTCGGGCCCAGGACCGCGTCGCCTGTCTGACGCTCATGGTCACGGTGCTCGACGCGCCGCGCGCCGGGCGGCTGTCCCGGGTCACGGACGAGGCCGCCATCGGCACCGCGCTGGCGCGTTCGGCGCACGCCGGCGTGCTCGACGGGGCGGATATGGCGCGGACCTTCGCCTGGCTGCGGCCGGACGAGCTGGTTTGGCATTTCGTGGTCAACAACTATGTCCTCGGGCGTCGCCCGCCCGCCTTCGACGTGCTCTACTGGAACAGCGACACCACGCGCCTGCCGGCGCGCCTGCACGCGGATCTGCTGGGCATCTACCGCCACAATCGCCTGCGCGAGCCGGGCGGGCTGCGGATCGCCGACACGCCCATCGACCTGCGTGCCATCGACCGCGATGTTTTCGTGGTTGCCGGTGCCCGCGATCACATCACCCCGTGGCAGACCTGTTACCGCGCCATGCAGATGTTCTCGCGCTCGAACGTGCGCTTCGTGCTCGGCGCCGCCGGCCACGTGCAGTCGATGCTGTGCCCGCCCGGCGACGCGCGGGCGCGGTTTTTCATCAACGACGACTACAGTCTGGATCCCGCGGCCTGGCGCCGCGGCGCCCGCGAGCAGACCGGCTCCTGGTGGCCGGCCTGGGTGCGCTGGTGCGAGGCCCACGGCGGCGGCCCGCGGCCGGCGCCGACGGCCTACGGCGACGAGCGCTACGAGCCCATCGAACCCGCGCCCGGACGCTATGTCCGCCAGCGCTGACCGCGATCACGATCCGTTCACCCACGCCACGGTGGCGGTGGACGGCGAACGCCTGCACGTGGCGCAGCGCGACGGGCGGGGCACGCCGCTGCTGTTCTGCAACGACTTCGCGGCCAACCTCGAGATCCTCGGCGACGTCGCGCGGCATCTCGAGCAACCCGTCATCGCCTTCGATCCGCCGGGCGTGGGCGCGTCCGAGGACGTGCATCGCATGCGCCGCATGGCCGCGCTCGCGCACCTGGTCGTCGCGATGCTGGACAGGGTGGGCGTCGACACGGCCGTGGACGTGCTCGGCATCGGCTGGGGCGGGCTGCTCGCCCAGCAGATCGCGCGCCAGGCGCCGGACCGCGTGCGTCGGCTCGTGCTGGCGGCGACCTCCAGTGGCCAGCTGATGTTCCCGGGCCGGTTCAACAGCCTCTGGCGGCTCGCGCATCCGAAGGGGCTGACGCGCATCGCCCCGGACGCCGCTCGGGCCCGGTCGGTCTTCGGCGGACGGCGCACCGATGAATGCCGGGCCATCGCCCGGGCCATGGGCCGGGCCACGCCACCGACACGGCGCGGCCACGCCGCCCAGCTCTACGCGCTGGCCGGCTACAGCAGTCTGCCCTGGCTGCACCGGCTGGGCGTGCCCACCCTGGTGCTGGCCGGCGACGATGACGCCGTGGTGCCCATGGTCAACGCCCGGGTGCTGGCGCTGCTGCTGCCCCGGGCCCGGCTGACGGTGATCCGCGGCGGCGGCCATTGGTTCGTGCTCGAGCGCACCGACGAAGTGGTTCGCGAGCTCGACGGCTTTCTGAACGCCCGCCACGCGCCGCGCCCGCCGGCCGAGGACAATACACTTTAAGCGCGAAAGGCAAGTTTCTGATCGTGATCGGTTGCTGCGCTGCGGCAAAAGTCTTAGAGCCGGATGGTGACGTTTTCCGTCATACTCGGCATATGGCAGTCGAAGGGGATGTGTCTTGAGCGCCGAGACGGCGCCCGAGTCGAGCGGGCGGCGGCGCGTGCCGCCCGCGCTGAGCGTGCTGCGCCGGCGCACGCGCATGCGCGTCGAGTTCGTCGATGTCGACGGCATACGCCTGCGGGTCGGCGTGCGGCGAGGCCAGGGCCGGCCCATGCTGCTGTTCAACGGCATCGGCGCGAACCTCGACCTGACCCTGCCGCTGATCAATGCCCTGGACGACGTCGAGCTCATCGTCTTCGACATGCCGGGGGCCGGTGCCTCGCCGGCGCTGAAGCTGCCGCATCGCTTCGGCTGGCTGGCCCGGCTCACCGCGACACTGCTCGATCGGCTGGGTTACGACGAGCCGATCAACGTCGCCGGCATCTCCTGGGGTGGCGCGCTGGCCCAGCAGTTCGCGCTGGATTTTCCGGGGCGCACCAATCGGCTCGTGCTGGCCGCGACCTCGGCCGGCATGCTCGGCCTGCCGGCGCGGGCGAACGTGTTCCGGCGCCTGATCACGGCCCGGCGCTATCAGAAGAACCAGACCCTGGCCGAACTCGCGCCGACGCTGTACGGCGGGCTGGTCCGGCGCCGGCCGGAGCTGCTCGAACGGCGCGGCGCGCACGCCGCCGGACCGTCGACGCGCGGCTACCTCAACCAGATGCTGGCCGGTCTCGGCTGGACGAGCGTGCACCGACTGTACCGGCTGCGCTGTCCGACGCTGATCATGGGCGGCGACGACGATCCGGTGATGCCGCTGGTCAACATCCGGCTGCTGTACTGGCTCATTCCCAAGTCGTACCTGCACATCGTTCGCGGCGGTGGCCATCTTTTTCCACTGGTGCGCGCGAACGAGAGCGCGGCGGTGATCAAGCGCTTCATCAACGAGCGTCGTTATGACGGCACCGACGGCCAGGACTATTACGCCGCGCGCGGAGCGCCGGCCGACGGGCGGCTCACGCCGCTGACCGCACCGGGTCGGACCGTTCCGAACGGGCGCGAGCGGCCGCCATCGCCTGGCGATGGCTGACCGCCAGCTGGCAGGCTTCGGCCAGACTGCGGCGATCGTAGCCGCGCGGATCGACCGGCGCGCACAGCCGCACCTCGGCCCGTATCTCGCGCAGCCGGAACAGGTCGCGGAAATGCGGCCAGAGTGCGGCCTCGTTGACCCACGGCGCGAGCGCATGATGCATGTCGGCGGGCGTGGTCTCGTCGCAGTAGCGCAGTGCCACCGGGGTCACCGGGTAGCCGCCGTCGATGGCGGCCGCGAACAGCCGCGCGTGGAAGCGGCGCGGCTGCGGATCGGTGGTGGTCGTGCCCTCCGGGAAGAACAGCACCGAACGCCCGGATTCCAGTACCGAACGGATGCGTGCCGAGGTCTCCGACGTGCGCCCGGCGCCGCGGGCGAGAAACAGCGTGCCGGCGGCGCGCGCGAACGAGCCGACCAGCGGCCAGCCGCTGATCTCGGCCTTGGAGACGAACGAGGCATTGAAGGCGTGGCCGAGCACGACGATGTCCAGCCACGAACAGTGGTTGGCCACGATCAGCGTCGGTCGGCTGGGCACCACGCCGTCGATGTCCAGGCGGACGTTGAGCACCCGCAGCATGCGACCGTGCCACCAGCGCACGAGGTGCCAGCTGCGCTTGCCGATCAGCGGCACCATCGGCAGCAGCACGATGCCCAGCAGCAGGAGTCCGATCAGACGCAGACTCTTAAGATACAGGCCGACCCGCCCGAGCAGCGGTCGGGCCTGGCGATTCGAGGAAGTGTCGTGCATAACGCGGGCACAAGTTAGCGACTTGCAGGTGCGTGAACAAGTCGGCCACGCGAAATGCCGGGTCCCAGCAGGGTTCGCCGGCCACCGTGGCGCCCAGCCCCAGATAGGTCCGCAGTAGCGGCGGACGGCGCGTGCCGGCCGGGTCGGCGTCCGCCGCGGGCAGTGGTCGTCGCGGGCGCACGACCGTGCCCGTCGACCGATGCCGTGATTCCAGTGCCGCGTAGAGCGCCCGCGCCCGCGCGCCGCCGTCGCGTGCATCGAGGCTGACACAGCCGATCAGATGCGCATGGTCCTCGGCGCGCACGAGGCGGGCGATGCCGGACCAGAGAACGGCCATCACCGTCCCGTGGCGTGCATCCGGTGCGACGCAGGTGCGGCCGATCTCGAGCGTGCGCCCGGGCAGCTCGAGAACGGATTCGAGTTCGAATTCGGTCTGCGAGTAGAACCCGCCGGCCGCGACGGCGCCGGCGTCATCCAGCAGTCGGGTCGAGGCCAGCAGCCGGCCCGTGGCGGTGTCCCGTACCAGCAGGTGGCGACAATGGCGATCGAAGGCGTCGGTTTCGATATCCGGCGCCTGGTTCGGGATGTGCGCGCCCATCTCCTCGACGAACACGCGATGGCGCAGTGCCAGACTGGTTTCGATCTCCGCGGCGTCGCGCGCGACCTGCACGGTGAGACGCGGCGCGGACCGGGGCAACTCCAGCGAACGTGCGGCGACGGCCATGGCATGTCCTCCGTAACGGTGGCGTCATGCGCAGGCTAGGGTTCGCGAGTTGAGAAACGATGACGCGCGCATGGCACGCGCGTGACCGGCGTCAGTTCTGTGGCAGGGGCGGGATGTTCTCGTAGATGGGCTGGAAACGGTTGACGATGGTGCAGAACAGACGGGCGGTCTGCTCGGTGTCGTAGCGGGCCGAATGGGCGGCCTCGCTGTCCCAGGACATTCCCGCAGCGGTCGCGGCGCGCTTGAGCACCGTCTGGCCGAGGGCGACGCCCGCCAGGGTGGCGGTGTCGAAGCAGGAGAATGGATGAAAGGGGCTGCGCTTGATGCCCGTGCGGGCGATCGCCGCGTTGAGAAAGCCGAGATCGAAATGGGCGTTGTGTCCGACCAGGACCGCGCGCTTGCAGCCGGCTTCCTTCATCGTCTGGCGCACCACCTTGAAGATGCGCGCCAGCGCTTCGTGCTCCGGCAGCGCGGGGCGCAGCGGGTGATGCGGATCGATGCCGTTGACCTCCAGGGAGGCCGGTTCGATGTTGGCGCCTTCGAAGGGCGCCACGTGATAGGCCATAGACTCGCGGATGTCGAGCTGCGCATCGGCGTCGAAATCCACCGTGACCGCCGCGATCTCGAGCAGTGCGTCGGTCGCGCTGTTGAAGCCGCCGGTCTCCACGTCGATGACGACGGGCAGGAAGCCGCGGAAGCGATTCGCCATCAGCGGCGTCGCCGATTCGATGTTGTCGGATGCTGTCATGGCGCGATACTAGCAGCTGGGCGATGCCGGGTGGGCCGCGCGGGGCGACGGCTTGCGTATAATGCCGCGTTCTGAGATTTCGATTGAAACGCAAGGCCCGGCGAAGACTATGAGCGACGTCAAGAAAGTGGTGCTGGCCTATTCGGGCGGCCTGGATACCTCGGTCATCCTGAAGTGGCTGCAGGACGAATACGACTGCGAGGTCGTGACCTTTACCGCCGATATCGGCCAGGGCGAGGAGCTCGACGAAGTCCGCCCCAAGGCCGAGAAACTGGGCGTGAAGGAAGTCTTCATCGACGACCTGCGCGAGGAGTTCGTGCGCGATTTCGTCTACCCCATGTTTCGCGCCAACGCCATCTATGAAGGCGAGTACCTGCTCGGCACCTCGATCGCGCGCCCGCTGATCTCCAAGCGGCTGGTCGAGATCGCGCAGGAGACCGGCGCGGATGCCATCGCCCACGGCGCCACCGGCAAGGGCAACGATCAGGTGCGCTTCGAGCTGTCGGCGTACGCGCTCATGCCCGGGATCAAGGTGATCGCGCCCTGGCGCGAATGGAATCTGAACTCGCGCGAGAAACTGCTCGCCTATGCCGCGGACAACGGCATCGATATCCGCAAGAAGGCCGACGGCGGTTCGCCGTATTCCACCGATGCGAACGCGCTGCATATCTCCTACGAGGGCGGCGTGCTGGAAGACCCGTGGACGCCCGCCGAGGATTCGATGTGGGAATGGAGCGTGTCGCCGGAAGACGCGCCGGACGCGGCCCAGGAAATCGACCTCACCTTCGAGCGCGGCGATATCGTGGCCATCGACGGCGAACGGCTCACGCCCTATCAGGTATTGGCCAGGCTCAACGAGCTCGCCGGCGCCCACGGTATCGGCCGGATCGATATCGTCGAGAACCGCTATGTCGGCATGAAGTCGCGCGGCTGTTACGAAACCCCCGGCGGCACGGTCATGCTGCGCGCCCATCGCGCGATCGAGTCGATCACGCTGGATCGCGAAGCCGCGCACCTGAAAGACGAGCTCATGCCGCGCTACGCCAAGCTGATCTACAACGGCTACTGGTTCTCGCCCGAGCGCGAGATGCTGCAGGCCGCGATCGACAGGTCGCAGACCCACGTCAACGGCACGGTCCGCGTGAAGCTCTACAAGGGCAGTGTCTCGGTGGTCGGCCGGGCGTCGGAATCCGACAGCCTGTTCGACGAGGCCATCGCCACTTTCGAGGACGATCGTGGCGCCTACGATCAGAAGGACGCGGCTGGTTTCATCCGTTTGAACGCGCTGCGGCTTCGGCTGGGGCACGGTCGGGGCTAGTCCGCGGCGCCGGCGACGTTAGATCTGTCGTGGGCGAGATGGTACCGACCTGCCATATGGTCTTCGGGAAGACGTTGACGAGGGCTGACGAGCGTTCGGCAGTGATGGCCGGGCGCGCTCGCTTCGTATCGGGGCAAGTGGTGCATCGATGGGGCAGGTGATCGTATCGCTGGCGGCGATGTTCGCGAGCCTCGCGCTGTTCATCGCCGGTACCGCGCTGCTCGGCACCGTCCTCGCCGTGCAGCTCGCGGATGAGGGGTTTTCGGCGACCGCCGTCGGGCTGGTGCTGGTCTGTCATTCGATCGGCTTCGTGCTCGGGTCGCGCCTGGCCACCGGGCTCATCCGGCGCGTCGGCCAGATCCGCTCGTTCTCGGCGTTTGCGGCGGTGGGCTGCGTGGCTGCTCTCATTCACCCGATGTACATCGACGGCTGGCTCTGGGCGGTGCTGCGCGGCCTGGTCGGATTCTGTGCCGCCGGATTGATCATGGTGCTGGAGAGCTGGATCTCGGGCCGGTCGACGCGTGCGACCCGCGGCGCGCTGCTCGGGGTGTATCAGGTGGTGTATTTCTTCGCCGCCGCGCTCGGCCAGTATCTGGTCGCCTGGGGTGCGACCGACGACTACCCGATCTACAGTCTCGTCGCCATCCTGATCGTGCTGTCGCTCGTGCCGCTGGCGCTGACGCGTTCCGAGGCGCCGGTCATGGGGGCGATCGGCCGATTGCACTTCGGCGCGCTCTATCGGCTGTCGCCCAGTGGCGCCCTGGGCGGACTCGCCGGCGGTGTGGTCATATCCGCCTTTCTGGCGCTGGCGCCGGTCTACGCCAGCAGCATCGGCCTGTCGCTGGAGGGGGTCTCGCGCTACATGGCCTTTGCCGTGGTGGCGACCATGGTGCTGCAGTGGCCGGTCGGCTGGGTCTCGGACCGGTTCGATCGGCGCTGGCTCAGCGCCGTGATCGCCGGCCTCGCGCTGATCGGCGCCCTGGCCGCCGCGGCGTTCGGCGCCGGCCAGGCGGTCGTGCTGTACGCCGCCACGGTCGCGGTGTTCGGGCTGACGGGCTGTCTCTATCCGGTGAGCCTGTCGATGATCAACGACGGCATGGCCGAGGGCGATCCGGTCGCTGCGAGCGCCGGTCTGCTGTTCGTCTACGGGATCGGCACCTGCATCGGGCCGGTCGCCGGCGCGTTGGCCATGCAGGGGCTGGGTCCGGACGGCCTGTTCGTATTCCTGGCCGCGGTACTGACCGTGTACGGCGGTTTCGTGATCTGGCGCGGCGTCACCACGCCGAGCGTGCCGGTGGACGCCCAGGGCCCTTATGTCAACATCGCCGCCGCCGACACCGGTCCGGTGATCCTGGAACTCGATCCGCGCACGCATCCCGACACGCCCGGCGCACCGCCCGGCGCACCGCCCGGCGAGTCGGCCACGGGGCGGGGCGGCTAGTCCCGGGCCGGCTTCGGCGTCGTCGCCTGTCCTGCTTTTGCTTGTCCGACCTTTAGCGTAGGCTTGCGGGTCCCATTACAGTCCATGGACGATCTCGATGAAACGATTCATTGCGTTGCTCGCGTGCATCCTCGCGCTGACGGCGTGCGGCAATCAGTCCGATTCGGACCAGTCCGGCAGCGAACAGGCCGGTGGCGGCGACAGCAGCGCGAGCACCGACACCAGCACGAACGGCGACGGCGGCGACAGTGGCGCCGAAGACGATGCAGCCCAGTCGGGCGATGCCTTCGCCAACGATGACGAGAAGCGCAGCTACGCGCTCGGCATGGATATCGGCAATTCGCTCCAGGAACTGCCGGTCGAGCTCAACGTGGACATGCTGGCCCAGGGCGTGCGCGACACCATCGAGGGCAACGACACGCGTCTGTCGCAGGAAGAGCTCGACAGCGTGATGCAGGGCTTCGTCAAGGACATGGAAGCCGCCCAGCAGGATCAGGCGCAGGAGCAGGCGCGCTCGAACCAGGACAAGGGCGAGCAGTTCCTGGCCGAGAACAAGGACAAGGAAGGCGTCGAGACGACCGACAGCGGGCTGCAGTACAAGGTTCTGGAGGAAGGCGACGGCCCGACGCCCTCGAAGAGCGACAGCGTCACGGTGCATTACACCGGCGAGCTCATCGACGGCACCGTGTTCGACAGCTCGCGCGAGCGCGGCGAACCGGTGACCTTTCCGGTCGATGCGGTCATCCCGGGCTGGACCGAAGCGCTCCAGCTGATGAAGGAGGGCGCCAAGTACGAACTCTACATCCCCGCCGATCTCGCCTACGGCGAGCGCGGCGCGGGGGCCCAGATCGGCCCGAACGAGACGCTGATCTTCGACGTCGAGCTGATCGAGGTCGACGACGGCGGCAGCGGCGAGGGCAGTGATGGCGCCGGCGGCGATGGGGGCGACGAAGAGTCCGCCGCCGACGCCTCGGGTGGCGACAGTGCGGGCGAGGACTCGAACGCCGACGAGGGCTGATCGCCGACCACGACGAGCGAGCCCGCACCACGCGGGCCGCGTCATCGCCGGCATGAAAGCGAGCCGCTGACGCGATGCGTCAGCGGCTTTTTCGTGTCCGGGGAGGCACGCTCCGGCCGGCACCCGCACAGCGTGTAGGCCGTGGCGCGCCCGGCCTTGATGCCGTGGTCGCCGACGTAGACGATTGGGGGTGGGATCGGCCGCTCGCGACCGTCGTGTGGTTCGGTCGAGGGGATGCCAGCGCTCGCCTGCGAACGCGGGGGCTTCGACGGCGCGGCGATGGACGCCCTGCCCGGCATGACCGGCGGCGGCCGTACGACACGAAACGCGGCGGCCGCGCCGGGTCGGGTCAGCGGAACTGCGGCTCCGGCCTGCGGTCGCGGCGACGGGCAGGTTCATCGAGCCGAGCTTTGGCGTGATCCGGTGCCGTGCTTATCGACACGACACGCGACGCGGCCCGGCCGAGATGATGCAAGAAACCTGTCAAACGTCGATCGCCCGGGCTCGGGCGATCGACGTCGTCGGCCGTGGCTACATCACCGCTTCGATGCCGAGGGCGTCGAAGCCCTTGCTGCGGTAGTTCTCGCGGAACATGTCGCGTAGCTTCTCGGCCTGGACGTCGTAGGCGTGCTTGTCTTCCCAGGTGTTGCGCGGATTGAGAATCTCGGTGGGCACGCCGGGGCAGGCGGTGGGCATGGCGAGATTGAAGATCGGATGGTTGTCGTAGCCGACCTTGTCGGCATCGAGTTCGCCCGCCAGCGCGGCGTTGAGCAGCGCCCGCGTATGCTGAATGGAGATGCGCTTGCCGACGCCGTGCGGCCCACCCGACCAGCCGGTGTTGAGCAGAATGCAGCGGGCCCGGTGCGTCTTCATCTTCTCGGCCAGGATCTCGGCGTAGACCGAGGGTTTCTGCGCCATGAACGGCGCCCCGAAGCAGGCCGAGAAGGCGGCCTTGGGTTCGTTCACGCCGACCTCGGTACCGGCCAGCTTGGCGGTGAAGCCGGAGACGAAGTGGTACATGACGTCGCGGGTGTCGAGGATCGAGACCGGCGGCAGCACGCCGAAGGCGTCCGCGGTGAGCAGCACGATGGTCTCGGGGTGCGGCCCGCGTGCGCCATCGGCGACGTTCGGATTCGCCGCCAGCGGATACGACAGCCGCGTGTTCTCGGTGATGGCGTTGTCGCTCAGATCCAGATCCTGCGGATCGGTTTCGGCCAGCGGCCGATCGGGCAGGGGCGGCACGTTCTCGATCACGCTGCCGGGCATGGACAGCGCCGCGGCGATCACCGGCTCGGCGGCCTTGTCGAGATCGATGAGCTTGGCGTAGCAGCCCCCCTCGAAGTTGGACACGCCGTCAGCGGTCCACGCGTGCTCGTCGTCGCCGATGAGCTCGCGTTCAGGGTCGGCCGAGAGCGTCGTCTTGCCGGTGCCGGACAGGCCGAACAGGATGGCGCCGTCGCCGCGCGGGCCGACGTTGGCCGAGCAGTGCATCGGCATCTCGCCGATCTCGGGCAGCAGATAGTTCATGACCGTGAACATGGTCTTCTTGACCACGCCGCAGTAATCCGCGCGGCCGAGCACCAGGCCGACGCGGTTGCGCATGTCGATGATCACGGCGCGCGCGCTCAGCGTGCCGTCGCGCTCGGGGTCGCAGTGGAAGCTGGGTACGTCGAGCAGCGTCCAGCGCTTGGATTCCGGGTCCGCGACGTCGACGCCCGAGGCGAACATGTTGGTCGCGAACAGGGCGTGCGTGGCATATTCGCCGACGAAGCGATAGGGCACGGCGTAGGCCGGGTCCCAGCCGCAGTGAACGTCCTGGACGTACAGATGACGGCCGCGCTCGTTCAGATGCGCGGCCACGCGCTCGAGCAGCGGGCCGAAATGATCCGGGTCGAACTTCTGGAAATCCGACTTCCACCACAGCTTGTCCTCGACCTCCGGCCAGGCGACCGCAAAGGTGTCCTGGACCGGGCGCCCGGTGCAGCTGGGATCGGAATAATAGACCAGCGGCCCCTCGAGGCCGAGCGCGGTCTCGTAGGCCTTGGGCTCGTCGTCCGGCCCGTCGGCCCGGATGCGGCCGCGGTCGTTGGCGAGTGCTTCACGAAAGAGCGCATCCTTGCCGAGATCGTGACGATATTCCAGGCCGTCGAGGCCCAGCGTTTCCTTCAACGCGGCGTTCAGACTCATGTGCACCCGTCCTGAATTCGACCGGCCCGCGGGGCGCGGCAAAAACGCGGAGATTACCGATTAGGTCATAGCGTGGCAATACGCGACCGAAGGGCCGCTGAACGTCGCGCGGGCCCGGGTCGCGCCCGGAGCGGCTGCGCGGCGCGACCCGGCGTGCCGGTGCGGCAAGCGGGGCCTGCGATCGTGAAGTCGCCGGACGCACGCGTGATCGAGGCGCGGTCGTCACGTGAGTTGATCATACCGGTGGCGATCCCGATGCGAGCGCGGTGGAGGTGAAATCGAGCAGCCCGGCACCCGTCGGCAGGGATGGCAGGGTCGTGTTGATCGACGGCGTGTCGTGGATGCGGGCATCGCCGGCCTGCAGCCGGATAGCGCGGTCGGAGCCCGTCGGCGGGCCCGCTCAGTCGGTATCCGGGAGATTCGGCGCCGGGCCGGGCTCGTCGAGCATCGCCGCCGCGAGTTCGCTGAGACGGAAACCTGATCGCGGCCCAATGATCGGCCGATCGTCGTCGGGTCTCACGCCGTCGCGAACGGATATCGCCGGGCCCGAACGCTCGAACCCGAGTACGGACGGCACCGGTCTGACCGGCAGAGCGAACCGCGGCCCCGTCGTGACAGTGACGAACAGGCGCTGGCCCCCGGCCGTCGATACCGCAGGGGAGAGCGTGCTCGGCAGACCGCCGACCGGGGATCAGCCCGAACAGCCGGCGCGCCCTGCCGCGCGCCGAGCTGCGGTTCCAATGCGCGAGGCGCTGCTCCGCCCGGAGCGATCGGTCGCCCATGCCGTTTGGCGTGATCGGCGTCGCCATCGGCAAACGTCGGCGACGGTATTGTCGCTGAAGCGTGAACGCATAGCCGCGCGCACAGGCCGGCCGCTTGCGGCCCGAGCCGCGTAGTATCGCTTCGCGCGCCGGGGGCGAAGGGCTGCGAATCACGCCCGGCGGCGACGTGACGGTCACGGAATGCAGTCGGCGGCGCCTTCTCGCGGCCGTCGATGCCGCCCCCGCTGTGTCCTCGTGCCGGGCCGGTTTCGTGGCGACGATGAGGCGCCGGCTCGGCGTCCGGTGGGGGCGCGATCCCCCGTGCGCCGTTACTGGATCGCCTCGTCACGCCTCTGTCGGAAAGGACTCAGGTTGCGTGGGGCGACAGAGTCTCGCCCTGGGGCAGCAGCTCGGCCAGCGTATCGACCACGTGGTCTGGAGCGCTGTCCCGGACGGGCTCGCCGTGGTTGTAGCCGTAGGTCACGGCCAGCGTACGGAAGCCGGCCGCCTTGCCGGCGGCGACGTCGTGCCGCGAGTCGCCGATCATGAGGGCGCGGTCGGGGCTGATGCCGGTCCGCTCGGCGGCGTGCAGCAGGGGATCGGGGTGAGGTTTCTTGCGCGCGAGCGTGTCGCCGCCGACGGTCACGGCGAACCGGTCGCCGAGACCGAAGCGTTCGAGAATCGGGGGCAGAAACGCGGCGGGCTTGTTGGTCACCAGTGCGCAGGCGATCCCGGCCGCGCTCAGCGTCTCGAGCAGTTCGCCTGCGCCTTCGTAGAGCAGCGTGCGTTCGCAGGGGGCAGCGCCGTAGTGGATCAGAAAGCGCGCATGGGCGGCGTCCACATCGGCTTCGGAGGCCGGCTCGCCGCTTGCACGCGTGGCGTCGGTGAGCGCGCGTTCGACCAGCTTGTGCGTGCCGTTGCCGACCCAGTCGCGCACCTTGTCCACGCCGGCTGGGGGCAGCCCGCGCTCGCCGAGTACGGCGTCGACGGCCGTTGCCAGGTCCGGCGCCGAGTCGATGAGCGTGCCGTCCAGATCGAAGACGACGAGAGCGATGTGATCGAGCGCCGGATGCATGGCGTGTCCTTGTGACTGGAGCGAAGCGAGAAGGGGTCTGCGGGTCGTCAGGCGATGGTCCATTCGGCGCCGGCGAGCCGGGGCGATGACAGGGCGAGCTGCATGCCCGCCTGCACCGGCCCGACGCCCTCCGGTGTGCCGGTGAATACCAGATCGCCCGGCAGCAGGTGCCAGTGGCGGCTGAGCACGGCGATCAACTCGGCGACCCCGACGAGCATGTGGGCGGTATGGCCGTGCTGGCGCACCTCGCCGTCCACGCTGAGCTCGAAGTGCAGATCGGCCAGGTCGATGTCGTCGTCGAGCGCGGTCATCGGCCCCAGTGGCGCACTGTGGTCGAAGGCCTTGGCCTTCTCCCAGGGCTCGCCCGTATTCTTGAGCCCGGTCTGTACGTCGCGCAGGGTCAGATCGAGCCCCAGGCCGACCGCGGCGATGTGCCCGCGTGCGGCTTCGGCGGCGATGTCGCGACCGCCCGGGCCGATCTCGACCACGAGTTCCGCCTCGTGGTGGATCTCGCCGACGTCGGCCGGCAGGATGATCGCCTCCTCGGGCGCCACCAGCGCGCTCGCCGGTTTCATGAATATCACGCACTCCTGGCCCGGCAGCGTGCTGTCGAGTTCGGCGATGTGCTTTGCGTAGTTGCGCCCGATGCAGAAGATGCGCGGCGTGCTGCGAACGGAAAACGCGTCGGCGGGGCGGGGTCGGCTCATGAAGCGACGTCCTCGGCAAGATTCTTGTGGCGATATTCGCACAGGTCGACGATCACGCACGCATCGCATAGCGGCTTGCGCGCGCGGCAGGTATAGCGCCCGTGCAGGATCAGCCAGTGGTGGGCGTCCCGCAGGAACGGTTTCGGCACCAACCGCATGAGCCGGTCCTCGACCGCGCGCACGGTCTTGCCCGGCGCGATGCCGGTACGGTTCGACACCCGATAGATATGCGTGTCGACCGCCATCGCGGGCTGGCCGAAAGCGGTATTGAGCACGACGTTGGCGGTCTTGCGGCCCACGCCCGGCAGTGCGACCAGCGCCTCGCGCGTGTCCGGTACTCGGCCGTCATGTTCGTCGACCAGCGCCCGGCAGGTCTTGATGATGTTGGCGGCCTTGCTGTTGTATAGACCGATGGTCTTCACGTAATCCTTGAGGCCGTCCTCGCCCAGGTCGAGGATCGCCTGCGGCGTGTTGGCGACGGGAAACAGCTTCGCCGTGGCCTTGTTGACGCCGACGTCGGTCGCCTGGGCGGACAGGATCACCGCGACCAGCAGCTCGAACGGCGAGCCATACTGCAGCTCGGTCTTGGGTTCGGGGTTGGCATCGCGCAGACGCTCGAAGATCTCGGTTCGCTTGGCCTTGTTCATGAATCGATCAGTCGCGGCTACGGGGTGCGGCGCGCCTTCGCACGGGCGATGGCATCGGCGATCGTGGCTTTCTTGTCCGCGGAGCCGGCGGCCGCGTCCTCGCGCGCATCGACGGTGGCATCGTGACGATTGCTGCGTCGGCGGCGGGTGGTCTTCTGGTTCAGGCGTCGGCGGCGCGCCTCGAACAGCTCGCGGGCGCGGGCGGCGCGTTCGGCGTCGATCGTGCGTTGCGGCGGCCAGAGCGGCTGGCCGCTCTCAGCGCCCGATTCCGGCATGTCGATACAGTCGACCGGGCAGGCGGGCACGCACAGCTCGCAGCCGGTGCAGTCGAACTCGATCACCGTATGCATCTGCTTGGCCGCGCCGATGATGGCGTCGGTGGGGCAGACCTGGATGCAGCGCGTACAGCCGATGCACTCGGCCTCGCGGATGAAGGCCACCTTGGGAATGCTGGCGTCGCCGCATTCCGGATCGATCGGCTTGACCGTTTCGCCGGTAAGTGCGGCCAGGCGTTCGACCGTGGCGTCGCCGCCGGGCGGGCAGCGGTTGATGTCCGTCTCGCCCGCGGCGATCGCCTCGGCATAGGGCCGGCAGCCGTCATAGCCGCAGCGGCGGCACTGGGTCTGCGGCAGCAGGGCATCGATGGCATCGACGCGGGCCTCGTCCATGGCTACTTGATCTTGTCGCCCGGGGCAGCACCGGCGTCCGGCGACAGAATATGCGGCGAATCGCCGGCGGCCAGCACCATGCCTTCGGATACGCCGAAGCGCATTTTGCGTGGGGCGAGGTTGGCGACCATGACGGTCAGCCGGCCTTCGAGCTGTGCCGGGTCGTAGGCAGCCTTGATGCCGGCGAAGACCTGCTTCTTGCCGAGCGTACCCACGTCGAGGGTGAGCCGCAGCAGCTTGTCCGCGCCCTCGACGTGATCGGCGGCTTCGATACGCGCGACCCGCAGGTCCACCTTGGCGAAGTCGGCGATATCGATCGTGTCGGCATCCGAAACTTGCGAGTCCGGCTTGTTCTTGTCCGGCATCTTCGCGGCCTGAGTGTCGGCAGGGGTCGAGTCCTGGGCCGGTTCGCTCTGCGGCGCCGGCTTGGCGGCCAGATCCTCCCGGCTCGCGGCCAGCATCTTGTCGATGGCCGGTTGTTCGACACGCCGCAGCAGCGGCTTGAACTTGCGGATCGTGCCGGAGACGGGCGTAGCGAGATCCGCCCAGCTCAGCGGCTCGACGTTCAGAAACGCCTCGGCGCGTTCGGCGGTGTCGGGCAGCACCGGCTTGAGATAGATCGTGAGCTGGGCAAACAGCGCGAGCGCGGTCGTGCAGATCTGCTGCAGCTCGTCCTCGCGGCCGTCTTCCTTGGCCAGCTGCCAGGGCGCGCGCTCGGCGACGTAGGCGTTGGCCTCGTCGGCCAGTGCCATGATCTGGCGTATCGCCTGGGCGAAGCGGCGCTGCTCGTAGTGCTGCCCGATCTCGTCGGCGGCGCCGGCGAAGCGTTCGAACAGCGCCGGCCGGTCGAGCGTGTCGGCCAGCCGGCCGTCGAAGCGCTTGCTGATGAAGTTCGCACAGCGGCTGGCGATATTGACGTACTTGCCGACCAGGTCCGAGTTGATGCGGGCGACGAAGTCGTCGAGGTTCAGGTCGAGATCCTCGACTTTGCCTGAGAGCTTGGCCGCGAAGTAGTAGCGCAGGAACTCCGCCGGCAGATGTTCCAGCCAGGTGCGCGCCTTGATGAAGGTGCCGCGCGACTTGGACATCTTCTCGCCGTTGACGGTGAGAAAGCCGTGCGCGTGGATGGCCGTCGGCGTGCGATAGCCCGCGCCTTCGAGCATGGCCGGCCAGAACAGGGCATGGAAATAGACGATGTCCTTGCCGATGAAGTGGTACAGCTCCGCTTCGGAGCCGGCTTTCCAGAAAGCGTCGAAGTCCAGGTCGTCGCGACGGGCGCACAGGTTCGCGAAGCTGGCCATGTAGCCGATCGGCGCATCCAGCCAGACGTAGAAGTACTTGTCGTCGGTGCCCGGGATCTTGAAGCCGAAATAGGGCGCATCGCGGGAGATGTCCCAATCCTTGAGGCCGGCCTCGAACCATTCGTCGAGCTTGCGGGTGACGGCCTCCTGCAGATGTTCGCTGCGGGTCCAGCGATGCAGGAAGTCCTCGAAGTCGGCGAGCTGGAAGAAATAGTGCTCGGAATCGCGCTCGACCGGCGTCGCTCCGGACAGCACCGAGACGGCATTCTTGAGCTCGGTCGGCTGGTAGGTCGCGCCGCAGGCCTCGCAGGCGTCGCCGTACTGCTCGGGCGTGCCGCATTTCGGGCATTCGCCGCGGATGAAGCGGTCCGGCAGAAACATCTGTTTTTCCGGATCGAAGGCCTGGGAGATCGTGCGCTTGGCGATATGGCCGGCCGCGTCGAGCGCGTTGTAGATGGTCTCGGCCAGCTCCCGGTTCTCGTCGGAGTGCGTCGAGTGGTAGTTGTCGAAGCCGATCGCGAAATCGGCGAAGTCGCGCTGGTGTTCCTCGCCGACGCGCCGAATGAGCTCTTCCGGCTCGATGCCTTCGGCGCGCGCCTTCAGCATGATCGGCGTGCCGTGGGCGTCGTCCGCACAGACATAAATACAGCGGTTGCCGCGCAGCTTCTGGAAACGCACCCAGACGTCGGTCTGGATGTATTCCACCAGATGGCCGAGATGGATCGACCCGTTGGCGTAGGGCAGAGCGGATGTGACGAGGATGTCGCGCGCCATGGCAGGGCTGTTCTGGAAGCGTTTTCTAGCCCGCCAGTATGCCACAGGCACCCCCGGTGGCCGGCCGGTCCTTGCTATCATCGCGGGCAGTTCAATTCATGCGATCAATCGGGACACACGCCATGAGCGATTCCCTGAAACAGACTGTCGAGGCCCGCCTCGGGCGCTTCAACGAACCCTATCTCGGTACCGACCTGATGAGTGCGCGCGCCGTGCGTTCGCTCGAGGTCGACGGCGGGCACGTCAAGCTCGAGCTCGATCTCGGCTTTCCCTGCGGCGACTACGGCCAGGAACTGGCCGAACGGGTTCGCGGCATGCTCGAGGCGGTCGAGGGCATCGAGCGGGCCGATGTCACCGTCGGTTTCACGGTGGCCGCACGCGCGGTCCAGTCGTCGCTCAAGCGGCTGGATTCGGTGCGAAACATCATCGCCGTGGCCTCGGCCAAGGGCGGCGTCGGCAAGTCGACGGTCGCGGCCAACCTGGCGCTCGCGCTCAAGGCCGACGGCGCCTCGGTCGGTCTGCTCGATGCCGACATCTACGGGCCCAGCCAGCCGCGGCTGATGGGGATCGAGGGGCGCGCCCAGGGCAAGGACGGCAACACCCTGCTGCCGATGGAAGCCCACGGCATGCAGACGATGTCCATCGGCTATCTCATCGACAAGGACTCTCCTGCGATCCTGCGCGGGCCCATGGTCACCTCGGCGCTGCAGCAGATGCTGTTCCAAACCGCCTGGGACGATCTGGACTATCTGATCATCGACCTGCCGCCCGGCACCGGCGATATCCAGCTCACGCTGGCGCAGAAGATTCCGGTCTCGGGCGCGGTGGTGGTGACCACGCCCCAGGATCTGGCCCTGATCGACGCCCGCAAGGGCGTGGAGATGTTCAACAAGGTCAACGTGCCCGTGTTGGGCATCGTCGAGAACATGAGTACCCATATCTGCTCGAAGTGCGGCCACGAGGAGCATATCTTCGGTGAACGTGGCGGGCAGACCCTGGCCGACGAATACAACGTGGACCTGCTCGGCCAGCTGCCCCTGGACATCTCCATTCGCGAGAACGCGGATTCGGGGCATCCGAGCGTGGTCGCGCAGCCGGAGGGCGCGATCGCCGCGGCCTATCTGGACATGTCCCGCAAGACGGCCGCGCGGCTGGCCCGTCAGAAGAAGGACTACGCCAGCAAGTTCCCGAACATCAAGGTCGAGAACAGCTGACCGCTTCTAGCCGCGCAGGGCGCGAAACGCGTCGACGACGTGCTGCGTAAGCGTCTGGGCCGCCTCGGAGCGCCGGGCGCCGGTGACGAGCAGGATGTGTGTATCGGCGAGCGCCGGCAGCTTCGGATCGTCCACGATTTCCAGCAGCGGCGAGGTCGCCAGCGAACGCGGCAGCGGCGCTACCGCCAGATCGGCCTGAACGGCGGCGCGCTGACCGGCGCTGTGTTCGCTGCTGTAGGCCACGCGGTACGGCCGGCCGGCGCGATCGAGCGCGTCGACCGCGCTCGCGCGCCACGCGCAGCCGTGTTCGGCGAGCGCCACCGGTAGCGGCTCGCGCAGGCGGGCGGTGCCGTCGGCGCGGGCGACCCACACCAGCGGCTCGGTCGCCACGACCTCGCCGCGTTCCGGATCGACGTCGCGGCTGCCCGCAGTCACCAGCGCCAGGTCGATTTCGCCCGCATCCAGTCGTTCGAGCATGACCCGGCTCACACCCGCCATCACGTCGACCTGCACCGCCGGGTGCGACGCAGCGAAGCCCGAGAGTACCTGTGGCAATACCCGCGTCCCCACATCGTCCGGGGTGCCGATCCGCACCGTGCCTTCCAGCGCGGGCGTCAGGAAACAGGCCACGGCCTCGGCGTTGAGCTGCAACAGCCGGCGCGCATAGCGCAGCAGCAGCTCGCCGTGCGCGGTCAGCTGCACGCGCCGCGCTTCACGTACGAACAGGGATTGGTCGAGCGTGGTTTCCAGCCGCTTGATCTGCATGCTCAGCGCCGACGGGGTGCGAAACACGGCCTTGGCGGCGCGCGTGAAGCTGCCGTATTCGGCGATCGCAACGAAGCTGCGCAGCACATCCGTATCCAGCAGCGGCTGAACGTTCGAGACGTTCGGCACAGGAGATCGAGTCATGGCTTTGCGTTAAGAAATATTGAAATCAGAGTATAGAACTTTTCGCTGGAATGAACGCAGGCTCGGGCGCAGGCTGGCTTCGTGCCTCGACGAACGGGCACGTGATACACCCGGCGGGCCTGCGATGGCACGCCCTATGGAGATGAGCCATGCGTGAATATTCCAGTCGATCGAACCCGCCGACCGCGCAGCAGGTCGAACAGCAACACGCCCGGCTCGACCGGCTCTATATGCCGGCGATGCCGCCCCTATGGCTGCTTACGCTGATCGGGCGGGCGGTGCAGGCCCGGCGCAAACGCCGGGCCGTGAAGGCACTGTTGAAACGCGACGACCATAGTCTTCGCGATCTCGGTTATAGCCGCGCGCAGCTGCGTCAACGGCTGAACGACGGCGAAAAACAACGGGTGCTACTCGATGATCGTGTGGCCCGTTCCGGCCCGTGAAGCTTCGATGTGCCGCGGCCGCTGGCTGATGGTTGTCGGAGATTCTTGCACCCGGTCGCTGCCCGGCCACGTTCTGCGGTCGCGCTGGATGGCGCGGCCTCCGGAGCCGGTCGGCATACCTGATCCAGCCCGGCGGGCTTGAGGTCGACGGTTGATACCAGGCAACTGCCCGAATCGACACGTCTTGCCGGATCGTGAGCCGACGGGGCGCCACCGACAACAATCGGGCTCGGCTAAAGGTGGATCGCCCGGCTGGGGCGTTGCGACCGTCGGCGATTCTGACACGTCGAAGCCGCTGGCGCAGATGTTCGGGAAAATAGTCGCCTGATCAACGGTCTACACAATGGCGCGAAAAAAATGCGATGTCTGGTCCCGTGCTCGTTTTCCCTGCCGCGGGCAGGTTTCATCATGGAGCGAGGTGCAGACCATGCATGCGATGTATATCAGGCGGTTGCTCGGGGCCGGTGTATTCTTGGCGGCGGCTTGGGGCGGATCGGCGCTGGCCGTACCGATGACCCAGACCATCGACCTCGGTTCGGTGTATACCGGAGCGACCCCGACGGGAGCGCCGCCATGGCTCAGCGCGGCGTTCTCCTACGAAACCGGCGCCACGACCGGCACGTTGACGCTGATGTCGCTGCTCGATGGCGGTGATTTCGTGCAGGGGGGAAGCAACGCCAATGCCCAGCCGGGCTGGGCGTTCTCACTTTCTCCGAGTGTCCAGTCGCTCAGCTGTACGAGCGGAAACTGTGCGGATGCGGTATTCAACCAGGCAGGCCTGAATGCGGGGCCGACAGGCACCGGTGACTACAATCTGGCCTTCAGCTGGGCCGTTCAGGGCCCCGGTGGGCGCCTCGATGGCGCCGAGCAGGCCGTTTACGACCTGATTTTCGCCGACGCGCTGGGCGCATCGCCGTTCGTCCCCAACGCGGCGGGCTATATTTCCGCCGCGCATATCCAGGGTATCGGCGACGGTGACGACAGCAGCTTCGTCGTCGACGGCGGGCAGCAGCCGCCGCCGGTCGATGTGGCCGAGCCGGCGGGCACCGCGCTTGCCTGGCTGGCCCTGATGCTGGTCGGACTCGGCGCGTGGCAGACACGCCGTATCGGCTGACGCCGGACGAGGAGTCGACCAGTGGCCGTACAGGGGCGGACCGCCTCCGCCCCTGTTTTTCAGTATCCCGGTCGCGCGGCTATGGATCCGCCACCGGAACAGTTGAATCGTCAACTGTTTTCAACGTGCTCGATAATCGAGGCCGGCGCATGTCCGTCCTCTATTCTCAGGCACTTCGCTCAGAGGGTCTTTGCCTCCTCGCCGATATCGATGACGATCTTGCCCACGGCCGCGCCGGCTTCCAGATGCGCGTGCGCCGCGGCGACGTCGCCGAGAGTGAAGCGCCGCTCGTCGAGCATCGGCCGGAGCTGATCGGCGGCCGCGAGTCCGGCGGCCTTGGCGAGGATCTCGCCGTGGTGCTGTGGATGCACGCCGTTGAGCATGCTGGTGAGCATGAAGATGGTGTGCAGCGTCAGACTCTTGGTGTGCATGGGTGTGAGGTCGGCCGTGTACTGCGACACGATGGTCGCGACCTGGCCGTTGACTCGGGCGCCGGCGAAGGAGGTCGCGATATCCGAGCCGCCGGTGGCATCGAAGACCACGTCGAAGCCGCGCCCGCCGGTCAGGCGCTCCACGTAATCGTCAACGCTTTCTTCACGGTAGTTGATGGTCTCGTCCGCGCCCATGCGGCGGGCGATATCGGCCTTGGCGGCCGAGGAAATCGTGGTCGCCACCCGCGCGCCCTGGGCCCTGGCGAGCTGGACGGCGATATGGCCGACGCCGCCCGCGCCGCCGTGGATGAGCACGTGATCGCCGGGCGCGACGCGGGTGCGATCGACGAGCGCTTCCCAGGCGGTGATGGTCACCAGCGGCAGCGCCGCGGTCTCGCGCCAGTCGAGGGCGTCGGGCTTGAAGGCCATGAAGGCGGCATCGACCGCGACGTATTCACCGTAGGCGCCGCCGTGGCCGCGCACGCCGGCGGCACAGCCGTAGACGGCGTCGCCGGGTGCGAAGCATCGCACGCCGTCGCCGACGGCTTCGACCACGCCGGCCACGTCGCAGCCGAGCACCGCCGGCAGTTCGGGCGCGATCGCCGGCCCGGCGGTGCGCAGCTTGGTGTCGACCGGATTGACGCTCGCCGCGATCTGGCGCACCAGCAGTTGGCCCGGGCCCGGCCGGGGCGTGTCGATCTCGGCGGCTTCGAAGACATCCGGGGCGCCAAAGGCGCGAATGAGTTGAACCTGCATGACACGACTCGTGGAAATGACACGCCCACGATACGACATCCGCTGCCGCGGAACAGGCCGGCGCTGGGCGGCGGGCGACGCAGTCGCTAGACTGCGCGGGTTGTTTCGCCGCCGCAGCCCTTCGCAATGAGCATCAAGTCCGACAAGTGGATCCGCCGGATGGCCGCCGAGCACGGCATGATCGAACCGTTCGAGCCGAGCCAGGTCAAGGCGCGCGACGGCGAGCGGATCGTGTCCTACGGCGTGTCCAGCTACGGCTACGACGTTCGCTGCTCGCCGTATTTCAAGATATTCACCAACATCAACACCGCGATGGTCGATCCGAAGGCGTTCGACTCGGCCAGCTTCGTCGATTTCGAGGGCGAGGTCTGCATCATTCCGCCCAACTCCTTCGCGCTGGCCTCCACCGTGGAGTATTTCCGCATTCCGCGCAGTGTGCTTACGATCTGTCTGGGCAAATCCACCTATGCGCGTTGCGGCATCATCGTGAACGTCACCCCGCTGGAGCCGGAGTGGGAGGGCCACGTGACACTCGAGTTCTCCAACACGACGCCGCTGCCCGCCAAGATCTACGCCAACGAAGGCGTGGCGCAGATGCTGTTTTTGGAATCCGACGAGGTTTGCGAAACCTCGTACGCCGATCGCGGCGGGAAGTACCAGGGCCAGCGCGGGGTGACGCTGCCGCGCACCTGACCTCGTCGTTGCCCGCCGCGCAGATCGCGAGGTTCGGCGCGCGGTACGGTCTCACCGTACGCACGCGGGTCCGCGGGAATTAGGGGCCGGGGCAGATCAATCCGGGGTTTCGGTCTGACGGGGCGGAGCCGGGCCGGCGGGCGCGTCCGCCCGGAGACGACACGGCCGATGCCGACGCCCACGGCGGCTCGGATCAGCGGTGCAGACGCGTCATGGACATGCGGAAAACGCCGCCGTCGCCTTTCTGGTGCTCGACGCGCACGGGAATCCAGTCGGCGTTTTCCGCCAGCCAGAAGCGCAGATGTCGACTGCTGTCGACCCGTTCGACGCGCAGCGTATCGTAGATGCCGGCCTCGGTCTCGATCGTGCCGCCCTCGGAGACCCGCAGCGTGTAGGTCTTGCGCTCATCCTCGTCGATCAATTCGAAGCGCGCCTCGCCGAGGGCCGCGGGGTCGTCGGCCTCGGCCAGCCAGCGCCGGGCCGCGATCTGGATCGACAGCGGGTCGAGCGCACGGTCGCCGAGCGCCATCGTCTTGCGGCGGCCGGCCTCGTTCTCGTAGGTGACCTCGTGCGCCGACCAGTCGAAGTCGAGCGTGTAGCTGTCCTCGGCGTCGCCGTCGATGTGATGACGGAAACGCTGCGGCCGGATGGCGCCGTCCTCGATGCAGAACCGACTCTCGTCGGTGACGCGGCCGATGAACATGCGCACGAGGGCGTTGGGATCCGCGCGGCCGCTGTAGACATAGCAGCCGGCGCGCTCGCCGGCCTCGAGGCGGAATGTGGTCGTGCCCAGAGCGATGCTGCCGCGGTGGACGTCGAAATCGGCGGTGAAGGCGTCGGTGACCGCCGCCTGGGCGGGCGATGCGATCAGCAGGACGAGACCGAGCGCCAGCGCGGCGCTCCGTCGGCGGTCAGGGCGTTTCGTCGGTGTCGTGGTCCTCATGCGGGCACTGCTCCTGCGGCCGGCCGTCGCGCCACACCCGGCCGTCGTGCCAGCGCACGCGGCCGGCGGCGAGCTCGGCCAGCGCGGCCGGGTAGATGCGCTGCTCCACGCGCTGCATCAGACGATCGGCCAGGCGCGTCGGCGTGTCGTCCGCCGCCACCGCGATGCTGCCCTGGCGAATCACCGGGCCGGCATCCAGTGCGTCGGTGACGAAATGTACGCTGGCGCCGTGGCGGTGTTCGCCCGCGGCCAGCACGCGTTCGTGCGTGTGCAGCCCCTTGTAGTGCGGCAACAGCGAGGGGTGAATATTCACGAGCCTGCCGGCAAAGCGCTGTACGAAGGCTGAACTGAGCAACCGCATGTAACCGGCGAGCGCGACCCAGTCCGGCTGCTCCGCGTCGATGCGCGCGCCGAGGGCGCGATCGAAATCCTCGCGCGAGGCGAAGGCGTGCGGCTGGATCGCGACCGTCGGCAGCCCGGTGAGGCGGGCGGTCCGAAGCCCCGCCGCGTTCGCCCGGTTGCTGGCCACGAGCACGATGCGCGCGTTCAGCGCGCCGCGCTCGATGGCGTCCATGATCGCCTCGAGATTGCGGCCACGGCCGGAGATGACGACGACGAGCCGCGCCGCGGGCCCGTCGCGGGTGGCGGCCGGAGTCAAACCAGTCGGACGGCGTCGGTGTGCGGGTCCCGGCGCCGGATCTCGCCGAGACGCCAGGCCTGCTCGCCGGCCGCCGCGAGCACGTCCAGCGTCTCCGCGACCTGGTCGGACGGCACGATCACGCAGTAGCCGATCCCGCAATTGAAGGTGCGCTGCATCTCCGCTTCGCTCACGTTGCCCGCCTCGGCCAGCCAGTCGAACACGGGCGGACGCGGCCAGGCGTCGCGCTCGAGGGTGGCGCCCAGATGTTCCGGGATCACCCGCGCCAGATTCTCCGCCAGCCCGCCGCCGGTGATGTGCGCCATGCCGCGGACGTCGACGCGCTCGAGCAGGGCATGGATGGCGTTGACGTAGATCCGGGTCGGCGCCAGCAACGCATCGGCGAGCGTGGCGTCGCCGACGGGCGTGTCCAGCCCGGCGCCGTGGGTTTCCAGTATCCGGCGGATCAGCGAATAGCCGTTGGAATGCGGCCCCGAGGAGGCCAGGCCGATGACGGTGTCGCCCTCGGTCAGGCCGCTGCCGTCGATGCGGGCCTCGTACTCGACCACACCGACACAGAAGCCGGCGAGATCGAAATCGCCGGCGCCGTACATGCCGGGCATCTCCGCGGTCTCGCCGCCGATCAGCGCCGCGCCCGCCTGCCGGCAGCCCTCGGCGATGCTCCGGATGACTGGGGCGGCGACCGCGGCGTCGAGACGGGCGGTGGCGTAGTAGTCGAGAAAGAACAGCGGCTCCGCGCCGGTGACGAGCACGTCGTTCACGCACATCGCGACCAGGTCGATGCCGATGCCGTCATAGCGCCGATGGTCGATGGCCAGCCGCAGTTTCGTGCCCACGCCGTCGGTGCCGGAGACCAGCACCGGACGCCGGTAGCGCTCGACCGGCAGCTCGAACAGGCCGCCGAAGCCGCCCAGGCCGCCGATGACCTCGGGCCGCCGGGTGGCTTCCACCGGTTCGCGGATGGCGTCAACCAATCGGTTGCCGGCATCGATGTCCACGCCGGCATCGGCATAGGTCAGGGGAGTGCGTTCGCTCACGGGGCCTCGTCGGTGATCACGTATGGAGGGCGGGCGGCAGCCCGGCACCATGTTATTGTAACGCGCGTTGCGGACCCGGTTGACCGCGCTCGTGAATCCCGCAGAGGTAGTCTTGTCCCAGCGTCTCCTGCATGCCGCCGTATCGCGCAGCGCGCCCGTCGATCGCCGTTGCCCGGCCCGTCTCGCCCGGGGCGTCCGATGACCCCGCGTACCATGGTCACGATCGCGCTGCCGGTCCTCGTGATCGCGACGTTGTGGATGCTCGGCTCGATCCTCACGCCGTTTCTCGTCGGCGCCGGCCTGGCTTACATATGCGATCCGATGGTGGATCGCCTGGAGCGGGTCGGGCTGTCGCGCACCAGCGGCGTGATTGTCGTCTTCGCCGGTGTGACGCTCGTGTTCGTGCTGCTGCTGCTGCTGCTGTTTCCGGTGCTCCAGCAGCAGGTAAACACACTCATACAGAACCTGCCGCGCTATGTGAACTCGATCCAGCGCACGATCGCGCCTTGGCTCGGCGGCGTCGATCGCGGCGGCGAGCCGTTCGATGTGGATTCCATCAAGGGCCTGATTTCAGAGAACTGGGGCACGGCGGGCGGGTTCGCCTCCACGGTCCTCCAGCGGGCGTTCTCCTCGGGCACGGCGCTCATGGCGATCGTCATGAACCTGCTGCTCATCCCGGTGATCCTGTTCTACCTGCTTCGCGACTGGGACCACATGGTCGCCTGGATACGGGCCCAGCTGCCGCGGCGCTATGTCGGCACGATTTCGGCGCTGGCGTCGGAGACCGACGAGGTGCTCGGCCAGTTCATCCGCGGCCAGCTCGTGGTGATGACGGTACTCGGCAGCATCTATGTGGCCGGGCTCTGGCTGGCCGGACTCGATCTCGCGCTGGTGATCGGCCTGGGCGCGGGGATGGTCAGCTTCGTGCCCTATGTCGGCGTGATCAGCGGCCTGCTGGTCGCCGGCATCGCCATGCTGGTCCAGACCGGCGATCCGGTATCGCTGCTCTGGGTGGCGCTGGTGTTCGGCATCGGTCAGGTGATGGAGCAGGTCGTGCTGCAGCCGCTGCTGCTCGGCGACGCCATCGGCCTGCATCCGGTGTGGGTGATCTTCGCGGTCCTGGCCGGCGGTCAGCTGTTCGGATTCGTGGGTGTGCTCGTGGCCCTGCCGGTGGCGGCCACCATCGCGGTGCTCGTGCGTTACGGCGGCCGGCAGTGGCGTGCGAGCCGGCTCTACCTGAATCACTGATGGCCACTCAGCTCGTGCTTGGCGTGCAGCTGCCCCAGAGCGCCACGCTCGACGCCTTCGTGGGTGGTCGCAACAGTGCGGCCAAGGCAGCGGTCGCGGATCTGGCCGCGGGCCGCAGCGAGCGTCTGTTCATCCACGGGCCGGAGGCCACCGGCAAGACGCATCTGCTGCAGGCGGTGTGTCGCGCGGTCGGTGACGGCGGCGCGCGCAGCGTCTACGTGCCCCTGGCCCAGCTCGGGCGCGATGCGGAGTCGCTGCTCGCCGGCCTCGACGATATGGATTGCGTCTGCGTGGACGATGTCTCCGCGATCGCCGCCCACCGCGACGCCGAGATCGCGCTGCTGAGCCTGACCGAGGGGCTGCGCCATCGGGGCGGGCGGTTGCTGGCGGCCGATGCGCGGCCGCCGGCCGATATCGGGCTCGCACTGCCGGATCTGGCCAGCCGGCTCGGCTGGGGCGGGGTGGTCGCTATGACGACGCCGGACGATGCCGACAAGCAGGCGATGCTCGTGCGTCGTGCCGCTCAGCGCGGCATGGATCTGCCCGAGGCGACCGCGCGCTGGCTGCTGCGGCACGGCACGCGCGACGTACCCTGGCTGATGGACGCGCTCGAGCGGCTCGACGAGGCGTCGCTGGCGGAACAGCGCCGCCTGACCATCCCGTTCGTCAAGCAGGCCCTGCGGGTGGAGATCTAGGCCAGAGGGCCGGCAGCGGGTGCCGCCGGCCCGCATGAGCCACCGATGTTCAGCCCCGACGCGCCCGGCGCCGACCGGCCGCACCGATGCCGGCCAGACCCAGGGCCAGCACGGCGAGGGCGCTCGGCTCGGGCACGCCGATCGGCCCGCCGCCGATTTCACGCTGCAGCTTCTGCCGCAGTGCGCTCTCGAGGTCGTCGAAGGAGCTTATGATCACGGAGAACGAGTCGTCCGGAATGAAGCTGCAGTTGGCACCCGCGCCGATGCCCAGACAATTGATCTGATCCACGCCGGCCGCGAGCGAATCGGCCACCGAGGTGCCGAGCGAGCCCACCCCGTCGGTCGAGACGTCGATGACCTGGCGATCCGAGTCGATGCCGTTGCCGAAGATCTCGCTGGTCAGCGCGTCGATGCCGATACCGATATTGGTGCCGCCGCCCGGATAGGCCGCGTTGCGGATGGCGTCGGCCACGCCGCCGATGGTCGTCGGATCGATGACGGTCGCCGGGAACAGGGTATTGAACGAGCTGGAAAACACCAGCGCCGCGATGGCGACCGAGCCGTCCTGCGGGACGATGTTCGGATCGCTCAACACGTCGGCGTAGATGTTCTGCTGGGCCTGGAAGGTGGAGAAGCCGATACTCCCCGAGCCGTCGATGGCGAGCCCGAGTTCGATCGGGATCGCGCTGGCCGTCGCACTGCCCGCGAGCAATGTCGTACCGACCAGCATGTTTCTCAATGTCCTGAGTTTCATCTCTGCGGTCCTCGTGCCGTTGTTTGTCCCGAAGCGATCGCCTCGGTACGAGCCCGCCCCCGGGCCCGGGCTTTTCGATGCAGGCCGCGTGCCAGAGCGGAAAACGGATATGAACCATAGATTTGAGAAAGAACGGCGCTTCATCCGCTCATGCTGTGTAAGCGATTACGACATGAGGTTTCCCTGCGGTTACAGCGCGCGTTGCGGCAAGTGATTGAATCCGATGGCCGAATCGGTGTTTTGCGCAAGGCGGGGCCGCAGGCGTGGCTGTCGGCCGGGCCGACAGCGCCGGCCGGGTCGCCTGCGTGTGCGGTGTGTCGACGCGGCTCAGTCGTTGCCGCGTTTCTTTCCGGTGAGACCGCGCTCGCGCGCATCCCATTTCGCGAACACCACGGTGCCGGTGAACAGTGCGATGCTGGCAGCCAGACACAGATCGACGCCGAGCGAGCCGGCTCCGGCGATGTACTCGACCATCGCGTAGGCCAGGTAGAACAGCGATGCCATCGAGGCCCAGGCCGCCGTGTAGATGCGGCCGCGGGCGAGACCGTTCAGGGCGATCAGCAGGGGAATGCTGAACACTGCCGCGAGTATCAGGCGCTGACTGCCGCTGCCGGCGATGACGAAGAGGCTGGCGATGAGCCCGATGTCGCCGGCGATGGCCAGGCCCAGCGCGTAGCGCGAGCGGCGCATCAGCCCGCCCCCAGCTTGATGGCGGTTCGGGCGACGCGCTCGCCGAGATTGCGGGCCAGCTGGCTTTCGATCTCGGTGAGCTGTTTCTCGCCCATCACGCCGGAGACGTGGCTGGCGCCGTAGGGCGTACCGCCGGAATCGGTCTCGGCGAGCAGGTTGTCGGCGGTGTACGACAGGCCGACGATGAGCATGCCGTGATGGAGCAACGGCAGCATCATGCTGGTCAGGGTGGTCTCCTGACCGCCGTGCAGGCTGCCGGTGGAGGTGAACGCCGCACCGGGCTTGTCGGTGAGCGTGCCGGACAGCCATTGTCCCGAAAGCGTGTCGATGAAGTGCTTGAGCGGCGCGGCCATGTTGCCGAAGCGCGTGGGCGAGCCGATGATCAGCCCCGCGCAGTCCTCGAGGTCGTCGTGGCTGACATACGGCGCGCCCGCCACCGGCACGGCCGGGGCCTGGGCCTCGTGGTCGGGCGAGACCTCCGGTACGGTCCGCACCCGCGGCTGCATCGGTGCGGCTCGGGCGACGCCGCGCGCAACCTCGTTGGCGAGCTTGGCGGTGGCGCCGTTGCGGCTGTAATAGAGCACGAGGATTTCGTCACTCATGGGCGAGGGTCGTCCTGTGTCGGCGGGTCAATCAGTTCGAATACGCGTTCGGGCGGCCGCGCGATGACCGCGCGGTCACCCGCGACCAGTACCGGCCGTTGCATGAGCCCCGGGCGTGCCGCGAGCAGCTCGATCACGTGCCGGCGGTCCAGCGGCCCGGCAGCGTCAGGGTCGAACGCCGGATCGTTCCCCCGCACGAGCGAGGCGGGGGGCGCGTCGAGGGCGTCGACGAGCGCGGCCAGCGTCGCGGAATCGGGCGGGCGGCGCTGATAGTCGACGATCTCGACGTCCCGGCCGGCGTCGGCCAGCAGATCGCGGGCGGCACGCGACTTGGAGCAGCGCGGGTTGAAATAGAGTCGCATGGGGTCTCCGGCCGGCGGGCGCGTCATCCTGACCGGGGCCGGGCGCGGGCGCAATTGCTGCATCGTTCAGCGGCCATACCAGCGCGTGCGCAGCGCGCGCTCGACGCGGGCGGGATACCAGGTCTCGCCGAGACTGCCGTTGTAGCGTGCCAGCGCGCGGACGACGTTGCCGTCCTCCTTGTCGAGATAATAGGCGAGGATCGTGCAGCCGTAGCGCAGGTTGGTGCGCATGTCGAAGAGATTGTCGTCCGGACGGCCGATCTCCTCGATCCAGAACGGCATGATCTGCATCAGGCCGCGGGCGCCGGCCGAGGACACGGCGAAGCGTTTGAAAGCGGATTCCACCTGAATCAGCGCCAGCACCAGCTGCGGGCTCAGACCGGCGCGCGTGGCTTCGGCGTGCACCGTCTTCAGCAGCGCCATCCGACGACCGGCGTCCGGCATCTGTGGGGCCAGTCGGGTCGCCATGTCCAGTAGCCAGACTTCGGCTGCGAAGCGGTTGTCGAAGCTCGTGGCGTCGTCGACCGCGGTCGTCAGCTGCTCGCGCAGCGCCGGATCGACCGACTCCCGGGCGGCGGCCGCCGCTGAGGCCCGGGATATCGGCATCAGCGCACCGGCGACGACCAGGCCCGCCGCGACGGCCGCCGCGGGCCTCATGCGCCGTCGGTGCGGCCCATCGCCTCCCGGATCGCATCCAGGCCGTGCCCGATCTGCCGGCTCTCGGCATCACGACGGCCCTTGTATTCGAGCGTGCCTGCGTCCAGGCCGCGCTCGGAGACAACGATGCGGTGGGGTATGCCGATCAGCTCGGCGTCGGCGAACATCGGCCCGGGGCGCAGCCCGCGATCGTCGAGGGCGACGTCGATACCGGCCGCCCGGCATTCGGCATAGAGCGTGTCACAGGCGTCGCGCACGCGCTCGGACTTGTCGGCCTTGATCGGCACGATCACCAGCTCGAACGGTGCGATCGCCGTCGGCCAGCAGATGCCGGCGTCGTCGAAGCACTGTTCGATGGCCGCGGCCACGATCCGGGAGACGCCGAAGCCGTAGCAGCCCATCTGCGGCGTCACCGCCGCGCCGTTCTCGTCGAGTACGGTCAGTTCCAGCGCGCGGCTGTACTTGTCGCCGAGCTGGAACACATGGCCGACCTCGATGCCGCGCAGCACCGCGAGCGGGGAGCCGTCGGGGGCCGGATCGCCCGCGACGGCGTTGCGCAGGTCGGCGAACTCCGGTTCCGGGGCGTCACGGCCCCAGTTGAAGTTCACGAAGTGGGCGCCGTCATAGTTCGCGCCGACCGCCATGTCGGCGGTCTTCTCCAGGGCATGATCGGCGATCACGCGCAGGGACAGATGCACGGGGCCGAGCGAGCCCGGCCCGGCGCCGAAGTGCTCGCGGATCACGGCCTCCTCGGCGAATCGCAGCGGGCTGGCGATGCCGTCGATGCCCTCGGCCTTGATGTCGTTGAGCGAGTGGTCGCCGCGCAAGACCAGCAGTACCGGCCGATCGTCGTCGCCGGCGACGACGATCGCCTTGGCCGTGGCTTCGGCGGGCAGATCCAGCGCGCGGCAGAGATCGGCGATGGTCGCCACGCCCGGGGTGTCCACCTTGCGCAGCTCGCCGCCGGGCGCCGGCCGCTCGCCGGCCGGCGCCCGGGTCACCGCGGCCTCGATGTTGGCCGCATAGGCGCCGGATTCGGACACCGCCAGTTCGTCCTCGCCGCTGTGGGCCAGGACGTGGAACTCCTCGGACTTGGCGCCGCCGATCGCGCCCGAGTCGGCGGCGACGATCCGGTAGTCCAGCCCCATGCGGTCGAGGATGCGGGTGTAGGCGGCGCGCATGCCGTGGTATTCGCGGTCCAGATCCGCCTGGTCCATGTGAAAGGAGTAGGCGTCCTTCATGATGAACTCGCGCGCGCGCATCAGCCCGAAGCGCGGCCGGATCTCGTCGCGGAACTTGGTCTGGATCTGGTAGAAGTTCACCGGCAGCTGCTTGTAGCTGGCGATGTCGCGCTTGGCGAAATCGGTGATGACTTCTTCATGGGTCGGGCCGAAGCAGTACTCGCGGCCGAGCCGGTCGTCCATCTTCAGCATCAGGTCGCCCATGGCCTCCCAGCGGCCGCTTTCGCGCCAAAGCTCCGCGGGCTGGACCGCCGGCATGAGCACTTCCAGGGCGCCGGCCGCATCCATCTCCTCGCGGATGATGTTCTCCACCTTGCGCAGTACGCGCATGCCCAGGGGCGACCACGTGTAGAGGCCGGCGGCGAGCCGGCGGATCATGCCGGCGCGCAGCATCAGCTGATGCGAGATGATCTCGGCGTCGGCCGGTGTCTGCTTGGTGGTGGCGAGCGCGAAGCGGGATAGACGCATGTTCGGTGTCTTTTTCGGGGAGAACGGACGAGTCAGCCGCGATTCTACAAAAAACCGGCGGCCGGGGCGCCGGACTCAGTCCATGACGGTGAGCGTGTGCTCGATCATCCGATCGTCCTGGCGCTGCCAGGCACGCATCTCGAGCACGCCCTTGATGTTCAACGAGATAATCAGATACAGCGCGTCGGGATAGCCGAGGCCGTCGAGGTCGTGGACGGAGGGCTCGGGCGGCGCGCTCGGGTGCGAGTGATAGATCGCCAGCATGGTCTCGCCGCGCTCGCGCATGGTCTTCATCGCGCGGATCTGGTCGGCCGGGTCCATCTCGAAACGGCGCGCCGGATCGTCGGCGACGTTGGCCACCGGATAGATCTCCCGGGGGTGGCCGTCGAGGGCGCTGAGAAAGCCACAGACCTCGGTATCGGGCTGCTTCTGCGCCTCGAACAGGAGTCGGGTGGCCAGCGGCCGGCTGATCTTCAATGCTGTCAAGATGTACTGTCGCCGCGAAACCGGCGCGCATGATAGCGCGCGGGCATGGCCTCGCGACAGCCGGCCGGCACGCGCGACTCAGATCCAGCTCGGCCGGCCCGGACTGTCCGGCAGGGCACGGCAGCGCGAGTCGGCCACCGGCACCAGTGCGATGTCCAGCAGCCGCCAGTCCATTGCACGAATGTCGCCGCGCGCCCGCTCCAGGCGGTCCACCAGGTCGTGTTCGGTGTTGGGGGCGACGAAGGCCACGCCGGTTAGCAGGCGGCCCTCCTCGCGCAGGCGCACCCGCGCGGTATCGATCCAGTCCAGCGATTCCAGGTAGGCGAGTACGCGTCCGCCCAGCGGGTCGACCTGGGCGGAACCGATCCGGCGCGGCACTTCGTCGATCAGGTCGCAGACCGCGGTCTGCAGCAGCCGGCTGCCGTGGCGCAGGATATCGGCGCCGATGAGCAGGGTGGCCACGAAATCGACGCGGTCCAGGCCCAGCCCCACGCAGAGCACGCCGATGACGGCCGCGCCGCCGGCCATCCAGCTCATGCGCCCCATCTCCGCGTCGGCGTAGAGGCCCTTGTCGTGCAGCCGTATGGCCAGCGCCTGGCGTGAGCGGCCGGCCACCAGGGGGACGGCGATGCTGTAGAGCAGGGCGGCCACCGCGGGCCAACCGGGCCAGGTCAGCCAGCCGGTCTCCGCAAAGGTCGCAAGTCCCGGATGGCGACTGTGGAGCAGGCCGCGAAGGCCGGTCCAGCACAGGTACAGCCCCATGGTCGCGAGCGCGAGTGCGGCCGTGAGAAAGGCAATGCTGCCGGCACGGTAGAAGCCGTATGGAAAACGCGGTGTCGGCTGCCGGGCCTCGATCCGGCAGGCCGCGAGAAAAGCCGCCGGGGGTAGAAGCGACCACAGACTCTTGAGCCAGATGGCGTCGAGCGCCTGGGTACGCCCGAGCCCGACGTAGAGCGCCAGGACCACGGTCACCCGAAGCGCGAGGGTGAGCCATTCGAGCCGTCGCGCACGGGTCAGTTGCTCGCGCTTGTCGGGCGGCAGGCGGCCGGGCGGGCGCGGTGCCTGATGGGTCATTCGGACGTCCCGTCAGCGCGTCGCGGTCAGGGATAGATGTGGATGCGCGTGCCGTCGGGCACGCGCGTCCAGATATCGTTGATGGCCGCGTTGGACACCGCGATGCAGCCGTTGGTCCAGTCGCCCTTGCGATCGCGGTCGTCGTAGTCCGGCTGGCCGTGGATCATGATCATGTCGCCGGGGTCCAGGCCTCGAGCCTTCGAGGCGCGGACATCGCTGGGCTTGGGATAGGAGATGTGGATCGAGCGGTGGAAGATACTGTCCGGATTGCGCCAGTCCAGCGTGTAGGCGCCCTCCGGGGTGCGGTTGTCGCCGCGTTCGCGCTTGGTGCCGACGGGGTTCTTGCCGAGTGCGATCGGATACTGGCCGACGATCAGGCCGTCGTCGTAGAGATAGAGCACGCGTTCGGATTTCATCACCACGACGAGATCCACCGCGGCCTCCGGTTCGATGTCGCTGTCGGCGACCCCGTCGCTGGCATTGGCGCTACAGACCGCCATCAACGACAGCAGCGCGATGACGAAAATACGGCAGGCGAAAGGGATCGAGTGCATGGCGTGATTCGTCTGTCGATGTAGCGGAATGCCGTGGCCGACCCGGCGTACGGCCGGCGCAGATTCATGCGATGACGCCGCCGAGTGGACCGAAAACCGAATTTTTCCGGCGCAACCCGCACGACGGCCCCGGTACCCGGGGCACCGGGCGGACACAAAAGCCTCGCGCCACGCGGTGCGTGCTCGCATGCGCAGAGCGTCGGCCAGGGTTCTCGGCGCGGGCGCCGGATGCCGCGAACCGCTGTCGCAGCCAGTGCTAGCATGCCACATATTCAAGCCGGTGAGGCGCGACCATCAAGGCCCGTTTCGCCCCCGGCGCCCCCAACATTCGTTAACGGGAATCGACATGAGCACTACACCGGTTACGGTCATCAAGGGCGACGGTATCGGCCCCGATATCGTCGATTCGGCCCTGCGCATTCTAGAGGCGCTGGATCCCGGGCTGGATTATGAAGAGGTCCAGGTAGGGCAGGCGGCCCTCGACGCGGGCGCGTCCGACGTCATGCCGGAGGCGGCGATCGCCTCGATCGAACGCACCGGGCTGGTTCTGAAGGGGCCGGTCACCACGCCGTCCGGCAAGGGCTATCGCTCGGTCAACGTGGCCATGCGCAAGAAGTTCGATCTGTACGCCAACGTCCGGCCGACGCTGTCCATGCCCGGGACCCAGTCGCGCTACGAGGGCCTGGACATCATCACCGTCCGCGAGAACAAGGGCGGCATGTACTCCGGCGAGGGCCAGACAGTCTCCGAGGACGGCACCCGGGCCGAGGCCCTGTCGGTGATCACGCGCGAACAGTGCGAGCGCATCATCCGCTTCGCCTTCGAAATGGCGCGCTCGCGCGGTCGTCGCAAGGTCACCCTGGCGCACAAGGCCAACATCATGAAATCCACCTCCGGGCTGTTTCTCGATGTCGGCCGCGAGATCGCGCAGGAGTACGATGATCTCGAGCACGACGAGATCATCGTCGACGCCTGTGCCATGAAGCTGGTGATGTATCCCGAGCAGTTCGACGTGATCGTCACCACGAACCTGTTCGGCGACATCATCTCCGACCTCTGCGCCGGCCTGATCGGCGGGCTGGGGCTCGCGCCCGGCGCCAACATCGGCGAGAACTGCGCGATGTTCGAGGCCGTGCACGGCAGCGCGCCGGACATCGCCGGCAAGGGCATCGCCAACCCCACGTCGGTGGTTCTGGCCTCGGCGCTGCTGCTGGAGCACATCGGCCGGCGCGAGGACGCCGAGCGCATCCGCCGGGCGGTGCGCGCGGCGGTCGCCGATCACGACCGGGTCACGCCGGACCTGGGCGGCGACGGCACCACGTCGAGCTTCACCGACGCGGTCATCGAGCGGCTCTAGCGCCAGTCCCCGGACCGGGCGGCTCGCGGACCGCGTCGACCGCGTTCGGTGGCGGGCGGTACCGGCCCGATGAGGGCTCGCAGATAGACAGAGCCGCCGGGGGCGGCTCCGTCGGGTCGCGATCCTTCGATCAGCCGCCGTGGGTGCGACGCCGCGCCCAGGCGGCGCCCACCAGGCCCGCGCCGAACAGCGCCAGTGCGCCCGGCTCGGGCACGCTGGTCTTGCCGAAGGCGTGATTGTCGCTCCCGAACGCGTACGGCGAGCGGGTCATGCGGATGCCGTTGAGCTCGGGTAGCCCGAAGAAGTTCACGTGGGTGTGGGTCCCCGGCGAGTTCTGGTTGCCGTCGGCCGGATTGGTGATGTCGAGACCGGCATAGCTGTCCACGACGGTGCCGTCGAGCAGGAACTCGAGCGTGTTGTCGTCGTCGATCGAGCCCCGGAGCAGGCCGAAGTAATTGGCGGAGGTGCCGAGCGAGAACTCCGCCGAGATCGGCTGCTGGCTGAGATTCTCCGGCACGGTCGGATATTGCGTGGTGCCGGGGCCGCTGGCCCGGGGCGGGGCGCTTACTGGCCGGAGCTGCCGGTCGCCAGCGCATAGTTGCCGCTGCAGGCGGCACAGCCGCAGCCGCTGTTGAAGTCGACGGTGGTCACACCGGCAATGCTGGACATGGGCACGCCGTTGGGGGTGCTGTCGTAGGTGATCGGGCGGCGCTCGCGGAACCGGCGGCGACCATCGCCGCTGCGAACACCATCGTGCTGACCTGTTTCATGGTGGATACTCCTGATCCTTTCTTCTGGTGAGGCCGGGCTTGTTAAGGCCAGAAATGTGCCCTCACCGGGAAAACCAATGGATCAATGCCTTGCGAGGGGCGCAGCGGTCGCAGTCGGGCGACTGGCAGGTTCTCCGACGCCGTTGGCCGCCGGACCGCGTTCGCGCTGTGTCGGCTGCGGTCGAAGCCGCGCTGAATCAGGTGGTTCACGGGTCGGGACGCGTCCCGGCGGTGTCAGGCCGAACGACCGATGGCGCCGCCGGCGAGATGGCCGCAGGTCACGCGTGCGCGCCGACCCAGATCGCTGATCGTCTCGGCCTCGAAGCCCGCGGCCGCCAGCAGGTCGCGCACGGCGGAGCCCTGGTCGGCGCCGTGCTCCAGCAGCAGCCAGCCGGGGCCGCGCAGATGGGCGGGTGCGGCCGCGGCGATCGCCGCCAGGTCGGCCAGGCCGTCGTCGGCGGCCACGAGTGCCGCGTGCGGCTCGTGGGCCAGGTCGTGCAGATGCGGATCGTTGGCCGCCACGTAGGGCGGGTTGGCGACGATGGCGTCGAAGCGGCGCCCGGCGACGGCTTCGAGCCAGGGGCCGGCCACGCATTCGACCCGATCCAGATCGAGGGCCCCGGCGTTGTCGCGGGCCACGGCCAGCGCGGCCTCGCTGGCTTCGGTGGCCACTATGTGCCAGGCCGGGCGCTCCCGGGCCAGGGCCAGGGCGATCGCTCCGGAGCCCGTGCCGAGATCCGCCACGGCCAGCGGCGCGTCCGGAGGCAGCCGCGCGAGGGCCGCCTCTACCAGGGTTTCGGTATCCGGGCGCGGAATGAGCACGTCCGGGGTCACACGCAGATCGAGCGACCAGAACCCGGCGCGGCCGATGATGTAGGCCAGCGGCTCGCCGGCCGCGCGCCGTTCGACCAGTGATTCGTAGCGCGCGGACGCCGTCGCCGGGAGCGGCGTGTCCGCGTGGGCCAGCAGATAGGCCGCACCGACATCCAGCGCGTGCTCGGCCAGCCAGCGCGCGTCCAGATCCGGCGTGTCGCTGACCGAGGCCAGCCGGCGGCGAGCCTCGCGCAGCGCCGCCGCCAGCGTGCACGGGGCGCTCGTGGCGGTCATCACGCCGCGCCCAGCTCGGCGAGCTGGTCCGCCTGATGTTCGCTGGTCAGGGTCTCGATGACTTCCTCGAGGTTGCCGGACATGACGTCGTCGAGCTTGTAGAGGGTGAGGTTGATGCGGTGATCGGTCACCCGCCCCTGCGGAAAATTGTAGGTGCGGATGCGTTCCGAGCGGTCGCCGCTGCCGACCAGCCGCTTGCGCGCATCCGCCTGTTCGCGGTCCTGCTTGTCCTGCTCGGCGGTCATCAGCTTGGTCTGCAGCAGGCTCATGGCGCGGGCCCGGTTCTTGTGCTGTGAGCGCTCCTGCTGGCATTCGACCACCACTCCGGTGGGCAGATGGGTGATGCGGATGGCCGAGTCGGTCTTGTTGACGTGCTGGCCGCCGGCGCCCGCCGCGCGAAACGTGTCCACGCGCAGATCGTTGGCGTCGATCTGGATGGCCTCGACTTCGTCCTGCTCCGGCAGGACCGCGACCGTGCAGGCGGAGGTGTGGATGCGGCCCTGGGACTCGGTCGCCGGGACCCGCTGCACGCGGTGGGCGCCGGATTCGAACTTCAGATGCGAGAACGCGCCGTCGCCGATCACCCGCGATATGACTTCCTTGTAGCCGCCGTGCTCGCCCTCGCTTGCCGACAGGATCTCGATACGCCAGCCGTGTTTCTCGGCGTAGCTGCTGTACATGCGAAACAGATCGCCGGCGAACAGCGCGGCCTCGTCGCCGCCGGTGCCGGCGCGGATCTCGAGATAGAGATTGGCGCTGTCGTTCGGATCGCGCGGGATCAGGTGCTTGCGCAGGGCGGCTTCGAGCGAGTCCAGCCGCGGCCGGGCTTCGGCCAGTTCGGATTCGGCCATCTCGCGCAGTTCGGTCTCGTCGGCCTCGACCATGCCCTCCAGATCGGCGATCTCGTCGACCAGCGCGCGCCAGGCGCGATAGTCCTCGGTCAGCGCCTCGAGCTGGGCGTATTCCTGCGACATGCGCCGGAACTTGGCCTGATCGTTGATGACCTCGGGATCGGACAGCGAATGCGCCAGATCCTCGTGGCGTTCGACCAGTTCCTCGAGCTTGCGGCGGAGCGAATCCTTCATGTGATGTCGTCGTCGTCCTTGTCGTGCTCGGGCTCTCCGAGCTGGAACAGTTCGCGAGCGCCGGTCAGCAGTTCCTGCTGGTGGGCGCCGCGGGCATGCCGCAGGGTCGCGCTGGGCGGATGCATGAGCTTGTTGGTCAGTGTACGGCCGACGAAGGCGAGCACCGCGTCGGTATCGTCGCCGCGGGCGAGGCGGCGGCGGGCCTTGTCGAGCACTTCGTCGCGCTCGGCCTCGGCCTGACGGCGCAGCGCCTTGATGGTATCGGTGGCCCGGCGGGAATCCAGCCAGTCGATGTATTCCTCGATGCGGGCGTCGAGCATGCCGTCGGCGAGCGAGGCCGCCTGCTCGCGCGAACGCAGATTGTCGTCGATCACGCCCTGCAGGTCATCCACCGAATACAGGTAGATGTCCTCGAGCTCGCCTGCGGCCGGATCGATGTCGCGTGGCACGGCCAGGTCGAGCACGAACATCGGCTTGCGCCGCCGGCGCTTGACCGCGGCCTTGAGCTGCGAGAAGTGCACGATGTAGCCGGGGGCGGCGGTCGAGGCGATCACCATGTCGGCTTCGGCCAGATGCGCGGGTACGTCGGCCAGCGCGATGGCGTAGCCGTGGTAGCGTGTCGCCAGCGCCTGGGCGCGCTCGACGCTGCGGTTGGCGAAAACCATGCGAGAGACGCCGATCTCGGCGAGATAGCGCGCGGTCAGGTCGATGGTGTCGCCGGCGCCGATGAGCATGGCACAGGTCTCGGACAGGTCGGCGAAGATCTGACGCGCCAGGCTGACACCGGCGTAGGCCACCGACACGGGGTTGGCGCCGATGTCGGTCTGGCTGCGGATCTGCTTGGCGACGGCGAAGCTGTGCTCGAACAGTCGCGTGAGCAGCGGGCCGGTGCCGCGCGCCGCCCGGGCGCTGCGGTAAGCGTCCTTCATCTGGCCGAGGATCTGCGGCTCGCCCAGAATCATGGAATCCAGGCCGGAGGCGACCCGCAGCGTATGGCGAATGGTGTCGCGGTCGCGGTAGACGTAGAAATGCCCGCTCATGTCGTGAGCGCTCAGCCCGCGCTGACGACAGAGCCAGTCGCGCAGGGTGCCGTCGCCGGGCGCGTCCGTGACCGCGTAGAGCTCGGTGCGGTTGCAGGTCGACAGGATCGCGCCTTCCTCGACGTGGGGCAGACGCAGCAGGTCGCCGAGCGCGTCGTCGAACTGCTCGGGCGGAAAGGCGGCGGTCTCGCGCACGGCAAGGGGCGCGGTATTGTGGTTCAGGCCGACGGTCAGCAGCGTCATGGGCGCATTCTACCGCGAGCGGTCCACGATCCGCGGTTGCATGGCAGCGTTGTCCGTGCGCGCGGTATCATCGGATCATGCCGTTATTCCAAGTCAATCCAGGGGCTCCGGCGCGGATCGTCCGGTCGCCACGCGCCATTCGAGCCTTCGTGCTGGCCGCCGCGCTGACACTCGCCGGCTGCGCCGGCCAGCCCGCGTCCGACAGCGTCGAAGGCATGCGCATCGACGCGGCGACGGTCGCCACCCCCGAGTCCAGTCGCCGCAGTGCCTACGAGTATCACGTGCTGGCCGGCGAAATGGCCATCCAGCGCGGGCATCGCGACGTTGCGGCACGGGAATATGTGGCCGCGCTCGATTATTCCAATGACCGCGAGCTCGCCGAGCGGGCCACGCAGATCGCCTTGTTCGCCGGCGAGGCCGAGCTGGCGTATCGCGCCGCGGGCACCTGGGCGGCGGCCGAGCCGGATTCGCTCGATGCCCAGCGCACCGCTGCGCGACTCGCACTCGCCACCGGCGACGCCAGCGGGCTGGCGGTGTACGCGCGCAGCCTGGTCGCGGCGGCCTCGTCGACCCGGACCGGCTATCAGCTGCTCGCCGATCTGTTGTCGGGCGAGAACGACCGGGCGGACCTGGCCATCGACACGCTCACTGACATCGCGCAGCGCCACCCCGAGAGCGCGCCCGCCCAGCACGCGCTCGGCGTCGTGGCGCTGCGCTACGGGCGTGAGCAGGTCGCCTCGCAGGCGGCCGAGCGCGCCGTACGGCTCGAGCCGGCGTGGGACGGCGCGGTCCTGCTGCAGGCCGGCGTGCTGATCCGTGCGGGCGAGACCGACCGCGCGCAGGCGCTCATCTCCGGGCTGCCCGGCAACGACGCGCGTCGGGCGCAGTACCACCTGACGCTGGCGCGTCTGATGGTGCAGGCGGATCAGGGCGAGGCCGCGCTGGACGCCTTCGATCGCGCGCTGGCGCTGGCGCCGGACAATGCCGATGCGCGCTACGGTCTGGGCGTGCTCGCGCTCAGCGTGGGCGATCTCGAGCGCGCCGCGACCGCTTTTCGGCGTCTCTACGAGGACGGCGATCGCGCCGACGATGCCGCGTACTACCTCGGCAGCATCGCCGAACGCAACGACGATCCCGCCCGCGCCCAGCAGTGGTATCAGCGGGTCGAGAACGGCAGTCATGCGTTCGAGTCCCAGGTGCGTGCGGCCCGCATGATCTGGGCGCAGGGCGACATGGCCGGCGCGCGGGCGCGGCTTGCGTCGCTGCGGGAGACCTATCCTGAAATGACCGACCAGCTCTATGCCGCGGAAGGCCAGCTGCTGTTCGAGGCCAATCGACCCGCGGACGCGCTCGCCGTCTATGACGCCGGGCTGGCGGCGGCGCCGGAGAGTCTGGAGCTGCGCTATGGTCGCTCGCTCGCCTACGAGCGCCTGGGGCGCATCGACGCCGCCAAGGCTGATCTGCAGGCGGTACTCGACGCCGAGCCGGACGACGCCCGGGCACTCAATGCGCTCGGTTATCTGCTGGCCAATCACAGTCAGCGCTATGACGTCGCGCGCAATTACATCGAGCAGGCGCTGGCCTCGGATCCGGACAACCCCGCGATTCTCGACAGCATGGGCTGGGTCGAGTACCGGATGGGCCACCTCGACACCGCGCGGGATTATCTCGAGCGGGCCTACGCGGACTATCCCGATCCCGAGGTCGCCGCGCATCTCGGCGAGGTGCTCTGGAAACAGGGCGAACGGGAGGCCGCGCGCCGCATCTGGCAGGATGCGCGCGCCGACAACCCGAACCACCCGATCCTGCGGGAGACCGTCGAGCGTCTCGATTCGCAAGGAAACGCGCCATGAAACATCTTCTTCTGTTCGTGACGCTGGTCAGTCTGCTGGCCGGCTGTGCCGTGATACGTCAGCCGCCCGAGGCCGAGCCCGGGGTAGCGGATGCCGCGGCCTGGCAGGCGCACCGTGAAACGCTGGCGGAACTGAAGACCTGGGCGCTGCAGGGGCGTGTGGCCACGGGCCAGCTGCTCGGCTGGACCGGCAACCTGAACTGGCGTCAGAGCGGCGAGGATTTCGACGTCCGCCTGTCCGGCCCGATGGGGGCCGGCGGCTTCCGCGCCTCGGGCACGCTCGACCGCGTGGTGATCCGGACCGGCGACCGGCGCATGGTCACCACCGAGCCGGACGCGCTGGTCGAGCGGACGCTGGGCTGGACCTTCCCCCTCGAGCCGCTGCGCTACTGGGGCCGGGGGCTGCCGGCGCCCGGGGGCTACGATCGCATCAGCGTCGATGCGCAGGGGCGCCTGGTCGCGCTCGAGCAGGACGGCTGGAAGATCGCGTTTCCCGAGTACGCCGAGCCCGACGGCGCGCCGGCGCTGCCCGAGCGCATCGTGCTCGATAACGGCGAGACCCGGATTCGGCTGGTGGTCGATCGCTGGTTCGACATCGGCGGGGCGAGCGCGCCGGATGCCTGATCGTCCCGCGGGCAGCGGCCGGCAGGCCCCGTTCGCGGCACGGCCGTGGCGGTGGCGCGACCGGGCATGACGGAGGCTCACGACGGATCGCATCGCGCTCGCCTCGCCGCGCTCGGCTGGGCCCATTTCCTAAACGACGGGGCCGCCAACTTCCTGCCGGGGGTGCTGCCGCTGATTCTGATCGATCTGAATCTGTCGGTCGGGCTGGCGGGCTCGATCATGGGTGCGCTGCTCATCGGTCAGGGCCTGCAGCCGTTCGTGGGCCTCGTGGCCGATCGGCTCGGCGGCCGCGCGCTGATCGCGGCCGGCCTGCTCGGCTCCTCGCTGGGCGGGGCGCTGATCGGCTGGGTGGACGGCATCGTGTCGCTGGTGGTCGTGCTCGTGATCATCGGCATCTCGAATTCGCTGTTTCATCCGCAGGCGCTGGCGGGGGTGCGGCGACTCGCCGTGCACCGGCCGGGCGGCGCGATGTCGGCGTTTCTGGTCGGCGGCGAGATCGGCCGCGGCGTCTGGCCGGCGCTGGCGAGTGCCCTCGCCGTCGGGCTCGGACGCGGCCACCTGTGGCTGATGATGCTGCCCGGGCTGGCGACCGTGCCGCTGGTCCTGCGGGCCGCGCCGAGGCTGCCGGCCCGACGCGCCGATGCGCCGCGCCTGAACTGGCGGCGCAACGCGCGGCCGCTGGCGCTGCTGGTGGGCTACTGCGCCCTGCGCGGCCTGATGATATTCAGCCTCGTCACCTTCATGCCTCTGATCTGGGTCGAGGCCGGCGGCGACGTGACCGTCGGTGCCAGCCTGCTCACCGTCCTGCTGGTCGTCGGTGTGGTCGGCAATCTGTCCGGCGGCTGGTTCGCCGATCGTTTCGGCACGCGCCGGATTCTGATGGCGACGATGGCGATGGCCACGGTGTTGCTGGGGCTGTTCACGCAGGCCGCAGGGGTCTGGCTCTGGCTGATCTGTGCCGCCCTGGGCATCGTGCTGTTCGCCACTCTGCCGCTGACCATCCTGGTGGCCCAGGACCTGTTGCCCGAAAACCGCTCGCTGGGCTCCGGGCTGGCCCTGGGGCTCGCCAACGCCGTGGGCGCGGTCGGGGTCATGGCCGTGGGGCCGCTGGCGCAGTGGTGGGACGTGCGCGCGCCCCTCTGGTGCGCGGCGATCGGTGGCCTGATCGCGATGCTGCTCGTCCTGCGGATGCCGCGGCGCGCTTCGGCGTGACTGGCGCCAGCGCGACTACAATGCCGTATCGATGACGGCGCGGCTCGCGGCCGCGGCGGGTCGGTACGGACACTGAAAACCAAGCCCCCCGGTCGGGCGCAGCCGACGGTCCGCCCCGACACCCGATTGCGTGAATGCCCGGCTCGGCGCCGCCGCTAAGCGCGGGTGGCGCCGGTGCGCGAGTGCTGCGGGCCGGCACGGCGCTCGGAGACGGCTGGCCGGATGCGCTGCGGCTTCGCGATGCAGTGTCGCTGAATTGACACGGATGAGACGGGAAAAGAGAATACGCGCCTGTTCGAGTCAGCGGTGACGTCCGGTCGAAGCCGCTGCTGCGATTCCACTGGGGCGTAGCCAAGCGGTAAGGCATCGGGTTTTGATCCCGTGATTCGCAGGTTCGAATCCTGCCGCCCCAGCCATTGTCATCCGTCGCGAACACGGCGGGGTGGCGGAGCGACAATCCGACGGTGTCCCGAACGCGCGTCGGCGAGCCCGGATCACCGCGTGAAGCGGTTCGGGTCCGACGGGTCGAGAACGTGACAATCCACGGATCGTCTCGCCGCCGCAGCCAGGAAAAATTGACGAACAGCCACGGCATCCGGCGCGCGTCCAGGGAATAGCAACGGCCCGCGCCGAGCCCCGGTCGCTTCAGGACCGGTGGCATTCGACGGCACGCCGCCGGCACGCGGTCCAGACATCATTGAAAAACGGCGGTAATTCATGACGGACTCCCGATTGATGGTCTTCACGGGCAACGCCAATCCGGCGCTGGCCCGGGATGTGGCGGGCTATCTCAAGCTGCCGGTGGGCAAGGCCAGTGTCGGCAAGTTCTCCGACGGCGAGGTCGCCGTCGAGATCGAGGAGAACGTACGCGGGCGCGACGTGTTCGTGGTCCAGTCGACCTGTCAGCCGACCAACGACAATCTCATGGAACTGCTGATGATGATCGATGCGCTGCATCGTGCATCGGCAGGGCGGATCACCGCCGTCATACCCTACTTCGGCTATGCGCGCCAGGATCGCCGTCCGCGCTCGGCGCGCGTGCCGATCTCGGCGAAGGTCGCCGCCAGCCTGCTCGGCGCCGTCGGCACGGACCGTGTGCTCACGGTCGATCTGCACGCCGACCAGATCCAGGGCTTCTTCGACATGCCGGTCGACAACGTCTATGCCTCGCCGGTGCTGCTCGGCGATATCTGGCGCCAGAAGGAGGACAATCTCATCGTCGTCTCACCGGACGTCGGCGGGGTGGTCCGGGCCCGGGCGCTGGCCAAGCGGCTGGACGAGGCCGATCTCGCGATCATCGACAAGCGTCGGCCCAAGGCCAACGAAGCCAAGATCATGAACATCATCGGCGACGTGAACGGCAAGAGCTGCATCATGGTCGACGATCTGGTCGATACGGCGGGCACGCTCTGCCAGGCCGCCGATGCGCTCAAGAATCAGGGGGCGACCCGGGTGCGCGCCTACGTGACGCATCCGGTGCTCTCCGGCAAGGCGGTGGAGAACATCAGCAATTCCCGCCTCGACGAGCTGGTGGTTTCCGATACCATCCCGCTGTCGACCGATGCGGCGGCGTGCGGCAAGATCCGACAGCTGCACATCGCCGCGCTGCTGGCCGAAACCATCCGCCGTGTCAGCAACGAGGAGTCGGTCTCCACACTGTACGTGGACTGATTGCGAATTTTTCGGTCGCGGCTCGGCATTCGCCGCGCAAGCGCGTATACTACGCGGTCTTTTGAACGCGGCGGAACCGATCGTCGCGGCCTGCAAGCATTGTTCGACCCGGCAAGGCGTGGTTTGCCGGTGCACATCGACTGGAGCGAATCGATATGGAAGCCTTCGAGTTGAACGCGGAAAAACGCACGGCCAAGGGCCGCGCCGAGAACCGCCGCCTGCGCCGTGCCGGCCAGGTGCCGGCCATCATCTATGGTGGCAACGGCGATCCGGTGATGCTGAGCCTGGAGCACAACGACCTCGACCATCATCTGGATAACGAGGCGTTCTTCTCGCACATCATCAAGATTCACGTCGCCGGCGGTGGCACCGAAGAGGCGGTGCTGCGTGACCTTCAGCGGCATCCCGCCAAGCCGTTCATCGAGCACGCCGATTTCCTGCGCATCGTCGCGGGCGAGGCGCTGCGCATGAGCGTGCCGCTGCACTTCGCGGGCGAGGACGAGTGCCCCGGTGTGGTCGACGAGGACGGCGTCATTCAGCACAACATGAACGACGTCGAGATCGAGTGCCTGCCGCGCAATCTGCCGGAGTACATCGAGGTCGACTGCTCGAAGCTCGGGCTCAACGACTCGATCCATCTCAGCGAGCTGGTGCTGCCGGAAGGCGTGCAGATCGTGGATCTGATGGGCGACGAGGAGGATCAGAACGATCTGACCGTCGTTTCCGTCCAGGTGCCGCGTGCCGCCATCGAGCTGGAAGAAGAGGATGCCGAGGCCGCCGAAGCCGAAGAGGGCGAGGACGCCGACGGCGAGTCCGACGACTCGGAAGCCGGGGACGACGGCGAGGACGAGGGCGATCAGGACAAGTAGTCCCGGATCCTCGTCCGGCCCGGTTCGGAGCGACAGCGCGTGAGCGAGAACATTCGTGCGATCGTGGCCCTGGGCAATCCCGGGCCCGATCATGCACGGGACCGTCACAACGCCGGGTTCTGGTTCGCCGACGTGCTGGCGGCGCGCTGGCGACTGTCGTTCTCATCGGAGAAGCGCTTCAAGGGCGAGCTGGCGCGCTACGGCGCCGGCGGCGACACGGTGTGGCTGCTCAAGCCCGCGACGTTCATGAACGTCAGCGGTGCGGCGGTCCAGCCGCTGTGCGCCTTTCACAAGATCAGCGCGCCCGAGCTGCTGGTCGTGCACGACGATCTCGATCTGCCGCCGGGCACGGTTCGACTCAAGGAATCCGGTGGCCACGGCGGGCACAACGGTCTGCGCGACATCCACCGCGTGATCGGCTCCCAGTACAAGCGGCTGCGGGTCGGCATCGGGCACCCCGGTGACGCCGCGGGCGTGCTGTCGCACGTGCTCGGCACGCCGACGGCCGATGAGCAGGCCGCGATCGAGGCGGGCCTCGTGGCGGCGGCCGACGCCATCGAGACCGTGCTCGCCTCGACCTGGAACCGGGGCGCCCAGCAACTGAATTCGCGCAAGGCGGTAAGCGACTGATGGCACTTCAAGTGGGAATCGTGGGCCTGCCCAACGTCGGCAAGTCGACGCTGTTCAACGCCCTCACGGCCGCGGAGATCCCGGCCGAGAACTATCCGTTCTGCACCATCGATCCGAACGTGGGGGTCGTGCCGGTGCCGGATCCGCGCCTGGCCGCGCTCGCCGAGATCGCCGCGCCGGAAAAGACGCTGCCGACGACCATCGAGTTCGTCGACATCGCCGGGCTCGTGGCCGGGGCCTCGGCGGGCGAGGGGCTGGGCAACCAGTTCCTCGCCAATATCCGCGAGACCCACGCGATCCTGCACGTGGTCCGCTGTTTCGAGGACGACGACGTCATGCACGTCGCCGGTCGTGTGGATCCGATTGCCGACATCGAGACCATCGACACGGAACTCGCGCTGGCGGATCTCGCCACCGCCACGCGCGCGGCCGAGCGGGCGACCAAGGCGGCCAAGTCGGGCGACAAGACGGCGCGGCGCAACGCGGATCTGTTCGCGCGCGTGCGCGACCATCTGGACACCGGTGCACCGGTGCGCGCGATGGATCTGAGCGACGACGACCGGGCCGCCCTGCACGAGCTGCACCTGATCACGGCCAAGCCGGCGCTGTTCGTGGCCAACGTCGACGAAGGCGGTTTCGAGAACAATCCGCTGCTCGATCGGGTGCGCGAATACGCCAGTGCCCAGGACGCGCCGGTCGTGTCGGTGTGTGCCGCGCTCGAGGGCGAGCTCGCCCAGCTGGACGGCGACGACAAGGCGGATTTCCTGGCGGATCTGGGTCTGGAGGAGCCGGGTCTGGACCGGGTCATCCGGGCCGCCTACGAACTGCTCGGCCTGCAGACCTTCTTTACGGCCGGTCCGAAGGAGGTTCGGGCATGGACGGTGCGCCGCGGCGCGACCGCACCGCAGGCGGCCGGCGTGATCCATACCGATTTCGAGCGTGGCTTCATCCGCGCCGAAGTCATCGGTTACGACGACTACGTCGAACTCAGGGGCGAAAAGGGGGCCAAGGAAGCCGGCCGCCAGCGCCTCGAAGGCAAGGAGTACCGGATGGTGGAAGGCGACGTCGTCCACTTCCGATTCAACGTCTGAATGTCGCCGCCGGCAGCGACTGAAATCATCTGCCGACAAGCCTTGACAGGATATGTCCGGGCGAAGAAACTACGCGGCTTTCCGGCTATGTAGCTCAGGGGTTAGAGCACAGCATTCATAATGCTGGTGTCGCTGGTTCAAATCCAGCCATAGCCACCAACATAATCAGGGCCTTACGGCGCCTGGCCCGCATGCTCCCCTCGGTCCGGGGGAGCTGTGGGGAACCTGCCTTCCCTCGCCGTGTCATTCGGGGGCGCTTGTCTTTGCGACTACGCGTTTTCGCCCATGCCAAGCGCGCGGGGCAAGCTGATAGACTCGCAGCTTTGCGGGCACCCGACACACGGCATGGCTGATCCATCGAAAGGCGGTCGTAAAAAACCGCTCAAGCTCAAGACCGGCTCGTTCGACCGCAATGCGGCCATGGCTCGCATGGGGATGCTCGCTGGGGCGCAGTATGCCGGCCACACGCTCGGCAACCTGTTCCGTAACAAGGCCGACCGCGAAGCCCGCAACCGTGATTTTTACGTCCGGCAGGCACAGTTTCTGGCCGACGAGCTCGGCCAGCTCAAGGGCAGCGTGATGAAGGTCGGGCAGATGCTGTCGGTCTACGGCCAGTATTTCATGCCGCCCGAAGCCATCGAGGTGTTGCGCAGTCTCCAGGACGACAGTCCGCCGGTGGCCTGGTCGGATCTGGAGCCCGTGGTCGTCGAGCGGCTCGGGCGTCGTCGTCTCGACGAGCTGGAGATCGATCCCGAACCGCTGGCCGCGGCCTCGCTGGGTCAGGTGCACCGGGCATGGCGGCGCTCGGACGGCCGCGAGCTGTGCGTCAAGGTTCAGTATCCGCGCCTGGCCGATGCCATCGACAGCGATATCCGCACGCTGACGCAGATTGTGCGTCTCGCCCGGCTTGTGCCCAAAGGCATGGAGCTGAACGCGATCATGGAGGAAGTGCGGGAGATGATCTATCGCGAGGTGGATTACGACCGCGAACTGCGCATGACCCGCGAATTCGCCGAGCGGCTGGCCGAGGACGATCGCTTCGTGGTGCCGGAGGTCTTTCCCGAATATTCCACCGAGACCGTGCTCGTGACGTCCTACGAGTCGGCGCACCATGTCCAGAGCGAGGCGGTGAAGCAGCTCGACCAGGCGCGCCGCAACGCGCTGGGCGAGCAGGCGCTCGAGCTGTTCCTGCGCGAGTTCTTCGTGTGGGGCATGGTTCAGACCGACCCGCACTTCGGCAATTACAAGATCCGGCTGAACTCGGAGGGCCCGGACCAGCTGGTGCTGCTGGACTTCGGCGCCACCCGCGAGTTCGCGCCGCGTTTTCTGGGGTCCTATTACGCGGTGGTCACCGGCGCCTTTCACGAGGACGCCGAGCAGCTCATCGACGGCGCCATCGGCATCAATCTGCTGCGCCGGGATTCGCCGCAGCACGTCTTCGATGCCTTTGCCCGCGTGGGTATGCTGGTGATCGAGCCGTTCGGACGGCATCCGCCGGATGCGCTGGTCACCGCGGACGGCGCCTATCGCTGGGGCGAGTCCGACCTGCCGTTCCGCGTCTCGCGGGCGATCTCCGATGCGGCGATCTCGCGCTGGTTCCGGATCCCGCCGCGGGAGATCGTGTTTCTCCACCGGCGCATGGGCGGCGTTTTCGTGCTGCTGGCTGTGCTGGACGCCGAGATCAAGGGGCGGCCGATGCTGGCCCACTATCTCGAGCGCGAGGACGTCCAGCACGAGCGCGAGCATCGACAGTCCCCATGAGGTGACGCGCGCACCGCCGCTCTCTGGACCGGCCGGCCGCGTCGCCGCCATCCCATTAGTCACCGTTTGCACGGAAGAAACCGCCGATGAAATTCGAGGAATCGTTCGATTTTGACCACGATGTGGATACGGTCGCCCGCATGTTCGGCGACCGCGACTACTACGTGGCCAAGTACGAGCGCCTGGGCGGGCGTTCGCCCGAGATCGTGGCCTGTGACCGCGCGGGCGATCGTTTCTCCATCACGGTGCGTCACGCCCTCGAGGCCACGGCGATGTCGCTGCCGGATCTGCTCAGAAAGCGTATCGGCAGCCGCCTGACCCTCGAGCAGACGGATGTCTGGCAGTTGGACGCCGGCCACGGCCGTATCGACATCGATATCGAAAAGACACCGGTCGCGATCACGATCGATCTGCGGCTGCGGGATGATCGCGGCACCGCGCGGCTCGACCTGCGGTTCGACATCGATGCCGAGGTGCCGCTGCTCGGCTCCAAGATCGAAAAGGCCGTCGCCGAGCCGATCACGCGGCGCGTGCGGGACGATCTCGAAGTCTCGCGCGCCATGGCGGCGGACTACGCCGAGCCTGCGGCATGAGCGCCCGGCACCGCGACAACGCGAGTGAGAGCGACGACGGGCAGCGGCCGCCGACGCTGTGGCAGAGCTGGATGAGCGTGCTCGCGGCGTTCTTCGGGGTACAGTCCAGCGCCAATCGCGAGCGCGACTTCACCCGCGGCCGGGCGAGCCACTTCATCCTGCTGGGGCTGCTGGCGACGGCGCTGCTGGTGCTGGTCCTGGTCGGCGCGGTCTGGCTGGCCATGGCGATGGCGGACGCCTAGACGGCCCACGCATTCGATGATGCCGCGCGCCGAGCGGTGCGTCCGCGGCCGGCGGACATGGTTGCCAGATGTCGGCGCGGTCGCGCGGTGTCCATCCAGTCGGACGTTTCGCGCCCTCATCGTCGCGCCGTCCACGGCTATTCCGTGTCCGTTAGGGCCTTTAGACGATAGATCGCCTCCAGCGCCTGGCGTGGTGTCAGGTCGTCGGCCTCCAGCTCGGCCAGCGCCTCGCGCAGCGGATCCGGCGCGTTTGTCCGCGCATCCTCGGTCGGCGCCGTCTCGAACAGGCCCAGCTGTGGCCCGGCCTCGGCCCGGTCGGCGGACTCGAGCTCGGCCAGATGCTTTTCCGCGTTGCGGATGACGCCCCGAGGCACGCCCGCCAGCGCGGCCACTTGAAGCCCGAAGCTGCGTGAGGCCGGACCCGGCCGGATGGCATGCAGAAATGCCAGTTTCTGCTGCCCGCCGCTGTTGTATTCGGCGACCTCGAAATGGGCGTTGCGGCTGGCCGGCCAGTCGTCGGCCAGCCGGGTCAGTTCGAAGTAGTGGGTCGCGAACAGCGTGTAGGCCCGGTTGTGCCGGGCCAGCCGCTCGGCGACCGCGCGCGCCAGCGCCAGACCGTCGTAAGTGGAGGTCCCGCGGCCGATCTCGTCAAGTAGTACCAGCGAGCGATCGGTCGCGTGATGCAGGATCTGGGCGGTCTCGCTCATCTCGACCATGAACGTCGACTGGCCGGCGGACAGATCGTCGCCAGCGCCGATGCGCGTGAACACGCGATCCAGTGGGCCGATGGTCGCCGCATCGGCCGGGACGTAGCTGCCGATGTGCGCGAGGAGCACGATCAGCGCGGTCTGGCGCATATAGGTCGACTTGCCGCCCATGTTCGGGCCGGTGATCAGCAGCAGGCGGCAGTCCTCGTCGAGGCGCGTGTCGTTGGCCACGAAGGGCTCGTCGGCAAAGCGCTCGACGACCGGATGACGGCCGCCGGTGATGGCGATGCCCGGGGTGTCCTCCAGCACCGGCGCGACCCAGCGATGATCCAGCGCGCAGCGGGTCAGCGCGCAGAGCACGTCGATCTCGGCCAGCGCGGCCGCGATCGCCTGCAGGCGTGCCAGATGGCCTGCGAGCGTGTCCACGAGTTCGCTATAGAGCGCCTTTTCGCGCGCCAGGGCGCGTTCCCGGGCCGACAGGACCTGATCCTCGAAGCGCTTGAGCTCCGGGGTGATGTAGCGCTCGACGGCCTTGAGCGTCTGTCGGCGCTGGTAGTCGGTCGGCGCCTTGTCGGCGTGCGTTCGGCCCATCTCGATGTAGTAGCCGTGCACGCGGTTGTAGCCGACCTTGAGCGTGTCGATGCCGGTCCGCTCGCGCTCGCGCGCTTCCAGTTCGGCAAGAAAGCCGTCGGCGTTGGCCGACAGTTCCCGCAGCTCGTCGAGGGTCGTGTCGAACCCCGCGGCGAGCACGCCGCCGTCGCGCACGACCACCGGGGGATTGTCGACGATCGCGCGCTCCAGCAGGTCGGCGACCGCGGTCACCGGGTCGAGCCGTGTGTCGAGCTGTGCGAGCAGCGGGGCGTCGAGATCGGCGAGATGCACCTTGACCCGCGGCAGTGTGGCCAGCGCGATCGACAGTCCGGACAGATCGCGCGGGCGGGCCGAGCGCAGCGCGATGCGGGTCGCGATCCGCTCCACGTCCGCGATCTCCGCGAGCACGGCGTGCAGCGGATCGTGGCGGCCCGCGGAAAGCGTGTCGATGGCCTGATGACGGTGCCGGAGCGTGTCGAAGTCGCGCAGCGGCTCGGCCACCCAGCGGCGCAGGGCGCGCGCGCCCATGGCGGTCGCACAGCGGTCGAGCAGGCCGACCAGGCTGTGGCGGGTGTCGCCGGTGGCGCTGCGATCGATCTCCAGATTCCGGCGCGTGGCGCCGTCGAGTACCAGGGTGTCGGTGACCGAATAGGTCCGCATGGCCGCGATATGCGGCAGCGCGGCCTGCTGGGTGGTCTCGACGTAGTCGAGCAGGGCACCGGCGGCGGCGATCGCCCGCGGCTTGTCGGCACAGCCGAATCCGTCCAGCTGGGCCACGTCGAAGAAGGCGGTGAGCTTGCGGCGCGCGGACACCGCGTCGAACAGCCAGGCCGGGCGTTCGCTCACGGCCGCGCCCGCCGGCGGCTGTGCCAGCGCGCTGTTCTCGGCGATCACGATCTCGCTGGGGGCCAGCCGCGCCAGCTCGGTGGCGAGCGCGGTCTCGTCGGCGACCTCCGTCACGGCGAGGTCGCCGCGCGCGAGCTCCAGCACCGCGAGGCCGATGGCGCGCCGGGCCGGGGCGATCGCGACCATCAGATTCGCACGGCGGGCATCCAGCAGCGCCTCGTCGGTGACGGTGCCGGGCGTGACGATGCGCACCACCTCCCGACGCACCGGGCCCTTGCTCGCGCCCGGCGCCTCGAGCTGCTCGCAGATCGCCACCGACTCGCCGCGATCGAGCAGACGCGCGAGATACTGCTCGGCCGCGTGGTAGGGCACGCCGGCCATCGGAATCGAGGCGCCGGCCGATTCGCCGCGTGCGGTCAGGGTGATGTCCAGGAGATCGGCGGCGCGCTGCGCGTCGTCGTAGAACAGCTCGTAGAAATCGCCCATGCGATAGAACAACAGCATGTGCGGATAATCGGCCTTGATCGCCAGGTACTGGCGCATCATCGGCGTATGCGCGGACTCGGGCGGGTTCTCGGCGCGGTTCCGGGGGCTGCGCTCGGGCATCGGCGGGCTCGTGGTCAGGCTGCGTGGGCGGCGGGGCGGTCAGGGCGCTCCGCCGAGCGCCGATTGTAGGCGTGGCGGCGCCTTTTCGCAGGCGCCGGTGTTGGCATAATGCGTAGATGATCGCATCGTACGACCCGAACCAGTCCATCGCCGAGCTGGTCGAGCAGCTCGCCACCCTGCTGCCCTCGCGCGGCCAGCGGCTGGCCACCGCCGAATCCTGTACCGGCGGGCTGATCGCGGCGGCCTGTACCGATCGCGCCGGCAGTTCGCATTGGTTCGAGCGGGGTTTCGTGACCTATTCCAACGCCGCCAAGCAGGCCTGTCTCGGCGTCGACGCCGCCTTGATCGAGGCGCACGGCGCCGTCAGTGCGCCCGTGGTCGAGGCGATGCTGGCCGGCACGCTGGCGCACAGCCCGGCCGACTGGGCCGTGGCGGTCTCCGGCGTGGCCGGCCCGGACGGCGGCAGCGATGACAAGCCGGTCGGTACGGTCTTCATCGGCTGGCAGGCCCGGGGCGACGCGCCCGACGTGGTGGGCTATGCCTTCGACGGCGATCGCGCCGCGGTGCGTCGCGAGAGCGTGCTCGCCGCGCTGGTGGGCCTGCGCGAGCGCGTCGACGCGCAATAACCGATGGCCGGGGCCGGGTCGCGTGGCGGCCGACTGTTCTTCGCGCTGTGGCCGGACGCGGCGACCGCTACTGACATCGACGCCCGGGCGGCGTCGCTGGCGATACGCGGTCGCCGCATTGCACGCCGGCGTCTGCACATGACGCTGGCCTACCACGGGCTCTGCGATGCCGCGCAGGCGCGGGCGCTCGTGCGGCGGGCGGAGGCGATCCGGGTGCCGGCCTTCGACCTGATGCTCGATCGCTGCGGCGGCTTCGAGCGAGCGGGTGTCGCCTGGCTCGGGCCGGCGAGTCCGCCGTCGGCGCTGCATGAGCTGGCCTCGCTGCTGGCCCCCGAAGGACTTGATTCTGCGGCCTTCGTACCCCACGTCACGATCGCGCGCCGAGCGGAGCCGCCGTCGCGGACGTCCATCGCACCATTGCCATGGCCGGTGACCGGTTTTCATCTGGTGGAAAGCGCGGCCGGCGCCCGCTCCGGTGCCTACCGGAGCCGGGGCTACTGGCCGCTGACACCACGGCCGATAAAGCGTGCCGGGGTGTGAAATAATGCGCCGGTCACGAAGGATCCACGCGCCCCGGCGGCGCCGTCAACGCAAAAGATGACTTATGGATGAAGATCGCAAGAAAGCACTCGCCGCGGCGCTGACGCAGATCGAGCGCCAGTTCGGCAAGGGATCGGTCATGCGCATGGGCGACGTGGACCATTCGAATGTCGCCTCGATTTCCAGCGGCTCGCTGTCGCTGGACATCGCGCTCGGCATCGGCGGCTACCCGCGTGGCCGTGTGGTCGAGATCTACGGTCCCGAGTCGTCCGGCAAGACCACGCTGACGCTGCAGGCGATCGCCGAGACGCAGAAGGCCGGCGGCACCGCGGCCTTCATCGACGCCGAGCACGCCCTGGACCCGACCTATGCCGAGGCGCTGGGCGTGGACATCGAGAATCTGCTGATCTCGCAGCCGGATACCGGCGAACAGGCGCTGGAGATCGCGGACATGCTGGTGCGATCGGCCGCGGTCGATATCGTGGTGATCGACTCGGTGGCGGCCCTCACGCCCAAGGCCGAGATCGAGGGCGAGATGGGCGATTCGCATGTCGGTCTTCAGGCCCGGCTGATGAGTCAGGCACTGCGCAAGCTCACGTCCAACATCCAGCGCACCGGCACCACGGTGATGTTCATCAACCAGATCCGCATGAAGATCGGCGTGATGTTCGGCAGCCCGGAGACCACGACCGGCGGCAACGCGCTCAAGTTCTATTCCTCGGTTCGGCTGGACATCCGCCGCATCGGCTCGATCAAGAAGGGCGACGAGGTGATCGGCAACGAGACCCGCGTCAAGGTCGTCAAGAACAAGATGGCGCCGCCTTTCCGCAAGGCCGAGTTCGAGATCCTCTACGGCGAGGGCAGCTCGCGCGAGGGCGAGATCATCGATCTGGGCGTGGCCCACAACCTCATCGAGAAGGCCGGCTCCTGGTATTCCTACAACGGCGACCGGGTTGGCCAGGGCAAGGACAACGCCCGCCAGTTCCTCAAGGACAACCCCGAGATCGCGCAGAAGCTCGAGGCCGAGTTGCGCGCGAAGCTGATGCCGGCGCCCAAGCGCAAGAAATCCGAGGAGAAAGCCGAAGCCGAAGCCGCCGGCGACGCCGATCTGCTCGGCGCGGACGACAAGAGCGCCTCCGGCAAGGCGTAATCGAGGGCGGCGCTGATGGAGGCGGACGGCGACCTAGAGTCCGGTCGGGATGCGCGGTTGGCGGCTCGTCGGCAGGCCATGGATCTGCTCGCCCGGCGCGAGCACGCCCGCGCCGAGCTGGCCGCCAAACTGAAAAAGCGAGACCACGACGCCGAGACCGTCGAGGTCGTGCTCGACACGCTGATCGATGACGGCCTGCTCAGCAACGCCCGTTACGCCCGGGCGGTAGTCGCCGCGAAGTCCGCCCGCGGCATCGGCCCCGTGCGTATTCGCGCCGAACTGGCCGCACTCGAGGTCGCGGACGCCGAGATCGAAAGCGCGATCGACGAGGCCGAGGTCGACTGGTCGGCGCTGGCCGAATCCGCTCGCGTCAAGCGTTTCGGTGCCGCGCTGCCCGACGATTTCCCGGCGCGCGCCAAGCAGATGCGGTTTCTGCAGCGGCGCGGCTTCGATGCCGACCAGCTGCGGTCGGCTTTCGACGACTGAACGGCGCCCCGCGCGGCGACGCGGCCTGCCGGGCCGATTCGAATGAACCCGTGTCGGGCCGGCGATGGCATGATGGGCATCTCCTGTTCATCGGAGCCGAACCATGCGCGTCACCGCGGAAATCTGTGTCATCCCGCTCGGCGAGGGCGTCTCCGTCTCGCGCTATATCGCGGCCTGTGGTCCGATCCTCGAGGCTGCGGGTCTGAATCCGCAACTGCACGCCTACGGCACCAACGTCGAGGGCGAGTGGGATGCTGTCTTCGCGGCGTTCAAGGAGTGCCATCAGACCATCCACGACCTCGGCGCGCCGCGAGTGTTCACCACCATCAAGGTGGGTAGCCGGACCGATCGGGAGCAGACCAACGCGGACAAGATCGCCAGCATTCGCGGCGACAGCGACGTTCGGTGACGGTATCGCTTCGGCCGTCGGAACGGCTCTGCTAGACTAGCGCGCTGTTTACGTAGCGCCTTTTCGGGAGACGCGGCTAGCCATGATGTCCACCAACGCCCTGCGTGCGCGTTTCATCGAGTATTTCCAGAATAACGCGCACCGCTTCGTGGCGTCATCGTCTCTGGTGCCGGCTTCCGACCCCACGCTGCTGTTCACCAATGCCGGCATGGTGCCGTTCAAGGACGTCTTTCTCGGCCGCGAGACGCGCGACTACGCGCGGGCGGTGTCCTCCCAGCGCTGCGTCCGCGCGGGCGGCAAGCACAACGACCTGGAGAACGTCGGCTACACCGCGCGCCATCACACCTTCTTCGAGATGCTGGGCAACTTCAGCTTCGGGGACTACTTCAAGCGCGAGGCCATCCATTTCGCCTGGGAATTTCTCACCGGCGAACTCGGACTGCCGGCGGAACGCCTCTGGGTGACGATCTACGAGGAGGACGAGGAGGCCGCCGATATCTGGCTGAACGACATCGGCGTCTCGGCCGATCGTTTTTCGCGGATCGGCGCCAAGGACAATTTCTGGCAGATGGGCGACACCGGCCCCTGCGGGCCGTGCTCGGAGATCTTCTACGATCACGGGCCGGATGTGCCGGGCGGCCCGCCGGGCACGCCGGAAGAGGACGGCGACCGCTTCGTGGAGATCTGGAATCTGGTCTTCATGCAGTACGACCGCCAGGCCGACGGCGAACTGCAGCCGCTGCCGAGCCCGTCGATCGATACCGGCATGGGCCTCGAGCGGGTCGCCGCGGTGCTGCAGGGCACTTACGACAACTACGGCATCGACGTCTTCCAGACGCTGATAGGCGCGGCCGCCGATGCCGTGGGGGTGGACGCGGCGACCGGCGACGAGCGGCTGGCTTCGCTCAAGGTCGTTGCCGATCACATCCGCGCCACCGCCTTTTTGATCACCGACGGCGTGATGCCGTCCAATGAAGGCCGCGGCTATGTGCTGCGCCGGATTATGCGGCGCGCCATCCGCCACGGGCACAAGCTCGGGGCGACTGATGCCTTCTTCTACAAGCTGGTCGCGCCGCTGGTCGAGCTCATGGGCGAAGCGTTTCCCGAGCTGGCGGATTCCCGGGCGCAGATCGAGCGCGTGATCGAACAGGAGGAGCAGCGTTTCGCGATCACGCTCGCCCAGGGGATGCGCATTCTGGAGGATGCGATCGAGAGCCTGGAGGGCGACGAGATCCCGGGCGAGACCGTGTTTAAGCTCTACGACACCTATGGTTTCCCGGTCGATCTAACCAACGATGTCGCGCGTGAGCGGGGGCTGACGCTCGATACCCGCGGCTTCGACGCCGAGATGCAGGCCCAGCGCGAGCGCGCCCGGGCGGCGAGCCAGTTCGGCGCCGACTACACCGCGCGTGTGGATCTGAGCCAGGCGACCGAATTCCTCGGCTACACCGAGACCGAGGCGTCGGCCCGGGTCGTCGCGCTGGTGCAGAACGAAGCGCCGGTGGATGCGCTCACGGCCGGCGATGAGGGTGTTCTGGTGCTCGATCGGACCCCGTTCTACGGCGAGTCCGGCGGCCAGGTCGGCGATACCGGCGTGATCGCGGGCGAGGGCCTGCGCTTCGAGGTCAGCGACACCCGCCGACAGGACGGCGTGTTCCTGCATTTCGGCCGCGTCGCCGAGGGCACGTTCGAGGCCGGCGTGGCGGTCGAGGCGCGTGTCGATGCCGGCCGCCGGCACGCCACTGAACTCAACCACACGGCCACGCATCTGCTGCACGCGGCGCTGCGCGAGACGCTGGGCTCGCACGTGCGTCAGAAAGGCTCGTTGGTCGCGCCCGAGCGGCTGCGTTTCGATTTCGCCCACTACGAGCCGGTTTCCGCCGAGGTGCTGGCCGATATCGAGGCACAGGTCAACGCCCGGGTGCGCGAGAACATCACGGGCGAGTTCTATCTGCGCCGCTACGACGACGCGATCGCCGAAGGCGCGCTGGCGTTCTTCGGCGAGAAATACGGCGAAGAGGTGCGGGTGGTGCGCTTCGGCGACTACTCGGTGGAGCTGTGCGGCGGCACGCACGCGCCGGCCAGCGGCGCTCTGGGTCTGGTCAAGCTCACGGACGAGCGAGGTGTCGCCGCCGGGGTCCGACGCGTGGAGGCGGTGACCGGTGCCGAGGCGTTGGCTCGGGTCCAGGAGCTGGCGGCCCGCGAGCAGCGCGTGTCCGCGCGTCTGAAGGCCGCACCCGCGGAACTGGAGGACAAGCTTGACCGCACGCTGGATCGCGTGGCCGCGCTCGAACGCGAACTCGACGCCGCGAATCAGAAACTCGCCGCCAGCCAGGGCGACGATCTCGCGGACAGCGCGCGCGAGATCGGCGGTGCCCGCGTGGTGGTGCAGCGCATGGACGGCGCTGATCGCAAGGTCCTGCGCGACACTGTGGATTCGCTCAAGAACAGGCTCGACAACGCCGTAGTGGTGCTGGGCGCGGCCGATGGCGGCAAGGTGGCCCTGATCGCCGGTGTGTCGAAATCCCAGAGCGGTGCGCTGCCGGCGGGCGATCTCGTCAATTTCGTGGCCGAGCAGGTCGGCGGCAAAGGCGGCGGGCGTCCGGACATGGCCCAGGCCGGCGGCAGCCAGCCGGAGCGGCTGGACGAGGCGCTGGCCAGCGTCTATGACTGGGTCGAACGGGCGCTGGCGACGTAGGATAGGCCTCGGGATCGTTCAATTCACGGCGCGGGCATCGCGCCCGGCGAGGGAATCGACAAGTCCATGGCACTGATAGTCCAGAAATACGGCGGTTCGTCCGTCGGCTCGGTCGACAAGATCAAGCGCATCGCCGAGAAGGTCAAACGCTATCGCGACAACGGCGACGAGGTCGTGGTGGTGGTGTCGGCGATGGGCGGCGAGACGGATCGCCTGCAGGGTTTGGCCGAAGAGCTCGATGGCCGTCCGGTGGCGCGCGAGATGGATGTGCTGCTCTCCACCGGCGAGCAGGTGACCATCGCGCTGCTGGCCATGGCGTTGCGCCACCTCGGCGCCGAGGCGCAGTCGTTCACGGGTTGGCAGGTCCCGATCGTGTCCGACGACGCCCACGCCAAGGCGCGCATCCAGCGGATCGAACCCGACAATCTCCGCAGTGCGCTGGACGCGGGCAACGTCGCCGTGGTCGCGGGCTTTCAGGGCATCACCGAGTCGGGCGAGATCTCCACCCTCGGGCGGGGCGGCTCGGACACGACCGCCGTGGCGCTGGCTGCGGCCCTCGGTGCCGACGAATGCCAGATCTATACCGATGTGGACGGCGTCTACACGACCGACCCGCGCGTTGTGCCCAATGCCCGCCGGCTGGAGCAGATCACCTTTGAGGAGATGCTCGAGATGGCCAGCCTCGGCTCCAAGGTGCTCCAGATCCGCGCGGTGGAGTTCGCCGGCAAGTACGGCGTGCCGCTGCGCGTGCTGTCCACCTTCGACGATGGCCCCGGCACCCTCATCACCCTGGAGGATCAAGTGGAAGAACCGATCATTTCCGGCATCGCCTTCACCAAGGACGAGGCCCAGCTGACCGTGCTCGGCGTCCCCGACCGGCCCGGTATCGCCTACTCGCTGCTGGGGCCCATCGGCGAGCACAACATCGAAGTGGACATGATCCTGCAGAACGTCTCCGGCGATTCCAGCAGCGATTACACGCTCACCGACTTCACCTTCACCGTGCACAGCCGCGACTTCGATGCAGCCAAGGAACTGCTCGAAAAGTCCGCAAAGGAGCTGGGTGCGCGTGAAGTCTCGGGCCAGTCGGGCATCACCAAGGTCTCGCTGGTCGGCGTGGGCATGCGCTCGCACGCCAACGTCGCCGCCCGCATGTTCAAGGCGTTGTCCGACGAGAACATCAATATCCGCATGATCTCGACGACCGAGATCAAGATCTCGATCGTGATCGAGACCAAGTATCTCGAACTCGCCGTACGCGCACTGCACGACGAGTTCGAATTGGACGAGGAACCGCAGCGGGTCGACTCGGGACTCACGCCCACGGCGGATCAGGACTAGACACCGCGGATCCGGATCGGGCCGGTCTCGATCCCGCATTTGCGGCGGAGGCCTCCTCGGGACGCGTGTGTTCCGCAACGTGGGTCTCGAGCGGCGGGGTGAGGGTGATCCGAACCGCGCTGCGGCGATCATGTCGGGCCCGATGGGTCCCGTTGCAGCGTTCCGAGTGGGCGGGGCGGGATCACTGCTCCCGTCTCGGCCGATACGGGGGTTTACCCGCAGTGCCCGAGTCGATATAGTCTTGCGCCTCGCGCAGCGGGTTTAGTTTGTGATCAAGACGGCCCGTTTCGATGTCGGTCGCCGGTCGAAACCGGACCCGATGAGGCCGGCAACCATGTCGGCGGCGTGGTACGGAATACGGGAGAGGTGGCCGAGTGGCTGAAGGCGCTCCCCTGCTAAGGGAGTAAGGGGTTTATAGCCTCTTCGAGGGTTCGAATCCCTCCCTCTCCGCCATTCCCCGTGCTGGCGTGCCGAATCCTTCGGGACTTTCTATTGGTCCCACGGCTGTGTCGCTCCAATCGCCAGTGTGTTGCCGCGTCGCGTCGTTCGTGACGGCAACCGCTGTTGTGCAGGCGGCGGCAGAGATGGCGCGCGTGACTTGCCGATTGACGCGGCACCGCCTGGCGAGCGTGCCGGCGAGCGGAGCGACAGTGCGGCGTCGGGCGATACGAGTGTTCAACCAGTCGTCCGGTCGTCTGATACAGCACTGGACCCGTGTTTCAGGCTCGCGTACAATCACGATCTCTCGGTGGGGTAACGTCCTAAAAACGGTTGATAACTCTTTTGGAGTCAACGGTTTGAATTGGATCCGGTCGAGTAAAGTCAAAGCGCCCGTAGCTCAGTTGGATAGAGCGTGCGGCTACGAACCGCAAGGTCGGGAGTTCGAATCTTCCCGGGCGCACCAGTAGCTAAAGCCAGACGCCTCCGGCGTCTGGCTTTTTTATGGGTATAGCCGAGCCGAGAGGCTCGATAGGCTTTTCTACGGTCGGCATACGAAAAACAGACTCGAGGCATCCCGTCGCTCTCGGCAACGGCGCCAGCGCCAGGCTTGTAACCCTATTGCGGACCGATGTGCCCGCCGACGATCTGGCATCGCGCGTCCCGAATGTTCTTCCATGGCCGCCAGCCCGCCAGCCCGCCAGCCCGCCAGCCCGCCAGCACGCCAGCACGCCAGCACGCCAGCACGCCAGCCCGCCAGCCCGCCAGCCCGCCAGCACGCCAGCACGCCAGCACGCCAGCACGCCAGCACGCCAGCCCGCCAGCACGCCAGCACGCCAGCACGCCAGCACGCCAGCACGCCAGCACGCCAGCACGCCAGCACGCCGTGCCCACGTTCGTCAGGCGGCGCCGATCCGGCGCGTCCGTCGGCAACGCGCGACAGGGTAAGAACCCCGTCGCTTCAACCCGAGATGTCCCGCGCGGGGACGGTTCCCATGAAACGAGCCTATCAGGCGGCGCGTGGCCGCCGCGGGTTCTGCATGTCGCTCTTGGCCGCCCAAGCCGCCGCTTCATTTATCGCGTCACGAAGCGTTAGCGGACGTCGTCGCAGTGTTCGTGGTGCTGTCTGCGATTCCGGTGCCTATCGTGACGATTAGACACATCGGTATAAGGCGACGGAAGATCGACGTCGACCGTAACCCTTGACCATTCAGAGATCGCAATACCCGCCGATACCCCTTCACGAGTGGGGGAGGCGATACGATTTTCGTTTCGAAACGGTGGTTCGCGCCGTCGAGGTCGGCTCAAGCGCCGGCTGGGGCGAGAGCACATCGAATCGCCAACCGCATGACAAGGGCAAACCTGTCGAAAGGCAGTGACGCAAAGCCACGGATCTAAAGCACGCGGGACACCGCGGGTCACGACCGCCGGGCTGCCGTTGGCAGACGCCATACGGCGAACACTTGAGCAATCAAGGTTTCCGCACATGGCGCGTGCCTGAACACGTCTGTCGGAAACCTCCAACAGGTGGTTTCGCGCATGCGTATTCGAATGTCCTGGGGTGTCTTGGCGTTGTTGTCGACGCTGCTGCTGTTCGGCTGCGGCTCCGGTGGCGGTGGCGGCAGCGACGATGACGGCGGCGCAACGGAGGCGCCGCCGGCGTCGCAGGAGGCCGAAGCCGGCGAAGAGGGTCCGAGCGAAGAAGGCCAATCGCCCGATCCTCAAGACTCGGCGGACGGCGATGACCCGTCTTCCTCTCCCGACGAGACGCCGTCCGCGGCTCCGAATGACGAGGATGCCTCGGACTCCGACAGCGACGGAGACACGACTGACGGCGGCACTGTGGTCGTCACCCCGCCGGCCGAAGATGTCGCGGATCAATTACCGAATGAGCCGGAAGACGGCTCCGTCGTCGAGTCCCCGCCCAATGGTTCCGACGACACCACAGACGATGCGTCGAACGACAGCCCGGACAATGCCTCGGATGATTCCTCGGACGACTCCCCGGACGACTCCTCGGACGACTCCCCGGACGACTCCCCGGACGACTCCCCGGACGACTCCCCGGACGACTCCCCGGACGACTCCCCGGACGACGCCACGGACGACGCCACGGATGACGCCACGGATGACGCCACGGATGACGCCACGGATGACGCCACGGATGACGCCACGGATGACGCCACGGATGACGCCACGGATGACGCCACGGATGACTCCACGGATGACTCCACGGATGACTCCACGGATGACTCCACGGATGACTCCACGGATGACTCCACGGATGAGGGCGTCGTCGAAGATGATCCGAGCGAAGACCCAGCGCCCGAACCGGGCGACGACATTGGAGAGGCGCCCGAAAACGACGGTGGCGAGCTGCCGGATGAGGCGACACGTGTGGTCGATGTCGGCCTCGCGGCGGCTGCGGATGTCCGTTCGGCCCGCGCTTTCTCCGCGGCGGCCACCACGCCGGTCACCTTCGGTCAGGTTTTTCGCCGAGGCGACGTACCGTCCGGGCACACTCTGATCGCCGAGACCGACGGACAGGCGCTGCCGACGCAAGTGGACGCCAAGGCGACCTGGTCCGATGGCTCACTGCGCCATGCGGTCATCACCGTTGCGCCCGGCAGCGCTTCGGAGTTCGCTCTGTACAGCGCGGATTCCGATCGCAAGTCGTTGGATGCCGGTGACGCGGCGGTGCAGATCGGCGATCTGCTGGCGACGAGCTTTGATGCACGACTTGAGATCACGCAAAACGGCTCGATCTACGTCGCCAACGCGCGCGATGCGCTGACAGCGGCTGTTCAATCGGGAGATTGCCCGGCATGGGAGGACAGACGCTGCAGACAGTGGCTATCGGGTCCGCTGGCCTCCGAGTGGATCGTGCCGGCGGCGCTGGTCTCCGGTTCGCAGACGAACGACCGGCTCCAAGTCTATTTTCATGTTCGCGCTTACCGCAGCGACGGGCGCATCGATAATGTGCGCGTGGATACCGTGGTGGAGAATGCGCTCGCCTATGGCGTCACGCCGCAAAACCGTCATTACAATGCCGAGATCACCGTCGGCGCGAATCGCTATTCGGTAGCGGATCTGACGCAGTATCGGCAGTCGCGATGGCACAGAATCCTCTGGTCGGCGAACGCGCCCTCCCGCACCGCTCGGATCGACACCGATTACCTCCAGAGCACTCGGGCCATTTCCAGTTACGCCACATTGACGCCCAGTGATGACCTGCTTGATAGCGTGCGTCAGGACATCGAGCCGATGACTCACGGCGATCAGACGAAGTCGATGGGCAACACGGGTGCGCAGGCCGCCATCGGTCCGCTGCCTCGGTGGACATCGGCGTACGTGGTGTCATCTGATCCGCGGGCCTATCGCTGGATGTTGGCCAATGACGACGCGGCCGGTAGTTATTCCTTTCACTACCGGGACGGTGAAACGGGACGCCCGCTCGAGATCACCCGCCACCCCTACGTGACTCTCGCTAACCGGAGCTATGCATCCAGTGCAGGAGGCCAGTTTCAAGACGATTTGCTGCCCGGCTGCCCATCGGATTGCGGCTCGCCCTTGAGTTTCGACATCGCGCATCATCCGTCCATCGGGTATGTGCCCTATCTCGTGTCGGGTGACTACTACTATCTGGAGGAGCTGCAGTTCACGGCCTCTTATGTTCAGCTGTGGGCCAACCAGCGTTATCGCGACTATGACAAGGGCCAACTTCTGGGCGCACAGGGGCAGGTGCGCGGGCAGGCGTGGGCGATGCGCTCGATTTCGGACGCCGCATTCGCGACCCCCGACACGGATCCTTTGAAGTCGTATTTCACGGACCAGATCGAATGGATCATCCAGGATTACGTCGAATCCTTCGTCAACGATGACGAAGGCAATCCGTTCCATGTCATCGACAACTGGGGTGCTGTCATTTATCCCGCGAACGGCCAGAGTCGGGTCGGCGTCGGCCCCTGGCAGGCCGACTTCCTGACCTGGTCCGTGGGCCACGTGGCGGAGCAACAGGTCGAGGGCGCCGCGAAACTGCTCGCCTGGCTGTCCCGCTTTCAAGTGGACCGCATGACCGATTGGCAGTCGGATCCCGAGGACGGATACTGCTGGATCGTGGCGTCGACCTATTCTCTGCAGATTCGACCCGCCAAGGGCGCCGAGAACTTCCCGGATATTGCCACCGCGTACAAGGCGGCCTATCCGGAACTGAGCGGCCTGCCCTGTGGTGGCCAGGAAATGGCCAATGTGTTGAGTCGCGACGGCAGCCGTCGGTATGCCGCGGGGGAAATGGTGGGTTACGCGGACTCGGCGACCGGCTTCACATCGAATCTGCAGATCGGTCTGGCGATGGCGGCCGGAAGCGGCATAACCAAGGCGACCGAGGCATGGCGCGTATTCGACGAGCGGTCGGTCAAGCCCAACTATGACGACTACCCGAATTTCGCGGTCGTTCCCCGGTGAACGTTGAGCCGCACTGCCATTGTGACTTGATGCAAAGTCGTTAGACTTGCGGCTGAATCAAATCACTGAAGAAGCGAATGAGTGCAACGGTTCTGGTCGATGTGATCGCAGCGGCGCGTCCGAATTTCATGAAGGTCGCGCCGCTTTATCACGCGCTTTCCAAGGTGTCCTGGTGTCGAGTGCGTCTGGTGCATACCGGCCAGCACTACGACGCCAATATGTCGGATTCCTTCTTTCGCGATTTCGGTCTGCCGAAACCAGACGTCCATCTGGAGGTGGGCAGTGGCAGTCACGCGGAGCAGACGGGCCGGGTGATGATGGCCTACGAGAACGTGTGTCTCGAAGAGCGGCCCGATTGGGTCATCGTCGTCGGGGACGTCAATTCGACGGCGGCCTGCGCGCTGGCTGCAGTGAAACTCGGGATTCGTGTCGCGCATCTGGAAGCCGGGCTTCGAAGCCGTGATCGCAGCATGCCGGAAGAGATCAATCGGCTGGTTACCGACGCCATCGTCGATCTGCTCTGGACACCTTCCCGTGATGCCGATGCGAATCTGCTTGCGGAGGGGATTCCGCCGGAGAAGATCGACTTCGTCGGCAACATCATGCTGGATTCCTTCGAGCTGGTGCGTCCGCGGATTGCCAAAGCGGATACGCTGGCCAAGCTGGGCCTCGACCTCGATCGCTATGCCATCGTCACGCTGCATCGGCCTTCGAACGTCGACGATCCCGCCACATTGGCACTGCTGGTCGAACAGCTGGTCGAGTCGAGCGAACGGGTGCCGCTTGTTTTTGCCGTTCACCCGCGTACGCGAGCTCGCCTTGAGAGCAGCGGTCTTCTGGAGCGTCTGGAGTCGGCACCGGCAGTATATCTGATCGAGCCTCAGGGCTACATCGATTTCATGCATCTGGTGACCTCCGCGCAGATCGCAATCACCGACTCGGGCGGAATCCAGGAAGAGACGACCTATCTCGGCATCCCGTGTCTCACGCTTCGGGAGAATACCGAACGGCCGGTGACGCTGACGGAAGGGTCGAACCGGCTACTCAAGCCCGCAGAGCTCGTTGCGACCGTCGACCAGGTGCTCGGGGATGAGATCCGTCGTCGCACGCCGCCCGAACTCTGGGACGGCCAGGCGGCAGGTCGTATCGTCGCGAGTCTGGCGCAGCGTATCGGCTGAGCGTCCGGGCATGACTGGAAACCTTTAGTGGCTTCGATGTCGACGTTCCTTACAGGTAACGGCAAGACGAGCGGTGACGCATGCGTGGCCGGGGCTAGCGTCCTGGAGAGGAGCTGGTAAAATCAGGCTTGTAGATGGACTTCAATTTTCAGGCACGAGTGTTGCATCTGTTCATGTCGGCAGACTCGTGAGTCGAGCGACCACGGCATGGAGGCTTTGTAGGATATGCGTAATCGTTTGATCAAAATGCTCGCGGGCGGTATCGCCATCGCGGCGATGACGGCCTTCGCCGGCCCGGCCTGGACACAGGGTTCCGGGAATGCTGCGCCAACTGGGGCGGCCTATCTGACATGGAATGGAAATGCGTCGCATGCGGGCAATCACTCCGGCGGCAACGGTATTCCCGGCCCTCGCCAGACTTGGCACGATATCCCCGAGCCGTCCTCGTGGGCGCTGTTCGGGATCGGGCTCGGCATGGTCGGGTTGATGCGGTTCGCCGCCAGTAGAAACCGCGGATAACCCGCACAAGCCGATCGCTGACACGGTTCGAGAAATCGCGCCAGCGTCGATGACCTGAAAGCCATGGCCGTTTCGCGGTCATGGCTTTTTTGCGTGTGGGCGTTGCGTCGGTTCTCGCTTCAGCCCGACGTTTTCGCGGTAACCGATTATGTCGCTTTATCTTACACAATGCTGAAGACGATATTTTCGCGACGGACGGACAGGAAAAAAAACAAAGTCATAACAACGTTTTGAGCTGTTATCGAAGATTGGCATCCGAATTGCATCACTGTTCGGCAGCCGTATGGCACGAGGAGCCTCGACGGCATTCTCAGCATCCCCAAGGAGCAGTTCTGATGACATTTGGTAAATACATAAGCCGCAGCGTCGCGATCGCGGCCCTTTCGACGTTCGCCTGTGCCGGCGCTTCTGCGGCCACGATCAATTTCGATCAGGATTCCAGCGCCGCAACCGGCAGCTTCAGCTATGACGGTCAGGGCGGCGGCCTGGTAGGCCAGGGCATTTCCTTCAGCTTCGTCTCCGCCGATACCGGTACGGGTTCGAAAGTCAACTGCGTGAACTGCGCACTGAATTTCGTTACCGGTGACAACATTTCCGAGGGTGACAGTGTCGGTACCAACTACGCGTTCGGTAGCGGTGGCTCGTTCACGCTGACGGGTGAGGTCGTCAACGGCGGTTCCTCGATCGCCAGTGGCACGTTGCTCGACGGCGAGTTCACCGGCACCCCGAATCTCACGCGCGCCTCGAATCGCACCGGCCTGTTCAGCGCCATTGGCGTGAATACGGTCAATGATGAACTCGCAAGCTTCTTCGGCATCGAGTCCGGGGCGGATTTCACCTTCGCCACGACCGAGTTCAGCTTCGGCGAGCTCGCCTTCAATGGCGACAACGGCTTTTCCGGTAACGTGACCGCGGCGGACCTGCAGACGGGCACCGACGTTCCGGAGCCGCAGGAACTCGCGATCTTCGGTCTCGGCCTGGTGCTGCTCGTCGGCGGTATCGCGGCGCGTCGCCGCAGCACCGATGGCGATCTGATCGGCTGATCGATCGTGTGAATGCGGCCCGGTCACAGGGCCGTCGACCCATCAGGGTCGAAAGGGGCGGCGTCTTCGGATGCCGCCCCTTTTTTGTCGAAAACTCTTACAGCCTGCGCACAGCCATGCATTCGATGGTATAAATGCCCGCGTTGTTACTCGTGCGTGGCCCTGGGGCGGCCGGCTTGTCAGCATGCGGACCCTGGCGAGTTGGCCGGTGGCCCTAATGGATGCGCGAGATCAGCCGATGTGGTGATACGTGGGGTGGAGCGCCACACGCCGCATCTCGCCAAGACATGCATTCCCGGCTGCGGCACCGAATGAATACGCTACGTATATTCAATCACCACATCCACATCAAGTTCGTCATTCTCGGTATCGTGCATTTCGCGCTGGCCGCGGCCTCCGTGTATGCGGCTACGGAGATCCGCTACGTCGGAGACGACGCGGCGATGATGCGCGACTACGCGGTGTTGATGTGGCGTGCCGTGTTCTTCGCGGTCGTGGTGGTGGCCTGCCTGAGTGCGATGGGCGTGTACCGTCCGCAGCGTCAGAATCGCCATGTGCCGGTTCTGGTGCGGGTCGTGGCGGCCATGGTCATGGCCTCGCTGGTCGCCGCATTTGCGTTCTACGTCCTCCCGGGTCTGTTTCTCGGGCGGGGCATCCTGTTCATGGCGCTCGTGCTGTCGCTGATTGGTTTGAGCATCGTTCAGCTGGGCTTTTATGCGTTGATCGACCAGCGCTCCGCGCCGTGGCGCGTGCTGTTCTACGGCGCCGGACACAATGCGGCCGAGACGCTGGCCTACATGCGGCGTCGCAGCGATCATTCATTGTTCAATCTCGTGGGCTGTATCCTCGCACCGGGGGAGACGCCGCAGGTGGATTCGCAGCTGGTCCTGCATGCTGACTGTTCGCTTGCCGAGTACGCGCGGCGTCACCGCATCGACGAGATCGTGGTGACCATGGACGATCGTCGGCACCAGTTTCCGTCGGACGATCTCATCGACTGCCGTATCGCCGGCGTCAATATTGTCGACACGCTGACGTTTTACGAGCGCCAGACCGGCAAGGTGAAGACCGAGCTGCTGCAGCCGAGCTGGATCATCTTCTCGCACGGTTTCCGGCGCAGTTTCGCGCAGGATGCGGTCAAGCGTCTGCTCGATCTGGCCGTCGCCTCGGTGCTGCTCGCGATCGTCTGGCCGATCATGCTCGCTACCGCAATCGCGATTCTCGTCGAGGACGGGCTGCGCCAGCCCGTGTTGTTTCGGCAACGACGCGTCGGCCTGAACGGCGGGATCTACTGGATATACAAATTCCGGAGCATGCGCACCGATGCCGAGACGCCTGGCGTGGCCCAATGGGCCAGCGTCGACGACCCGCGGGTGACGCGCGTCGGCTTCTACATTCGCAAATATCGGCTCGACGAACTGCCGCAGCTGTGGAACGTCTTCAAGGGCGACATGAGCCTGGTGGGCCCGCGGCCGGAGCGCCCCGAGTTCGTCGATCAGCTGGCCGATACGCTGCCTTACTATCGAGTGCGCGAATGCGTCAAACCGGGCATTACCGGGTGGGCGCAGCTCGGTTATCCCTACGGCGCCTCGGAAGAGGATGCCAACGGCAAGCTCCAGCACGATCTCTACTACGTCAAGAATCGCAGCTTCTTCCTCGACCTGCTCATCCTGATGAACACGGTCGAAGTCGTGCTTTTCCGCAAGGGCGGACGCTAGCGTCCGCCGGCGGCCCCGATCGCGCTGCCTACATCCGTGTTTCCCGAGCTGACCTCGATCGAGCTGTGGGTGGTATCCAACGGTATCGGGGCCGTTGCCTTCGCCCTGCTCACGCTGTTTCTGGTGCTTATCGAGCCGCATCATTCGGCCGTGCGGCCGCTGGCGGCGGCCTGCGGCGTCAACACACTGTGGCTCGGCCTGCTCGCCGCGGCGCCGCTCATCGGTGCCGGCGGGCCGGTGCTCGATCTGGCGGAGACGACCCGCAACGGCATGTGGCTGGTGCTGGCCTCTTCGCTGCTGCCGAGCTTTCCGGGGCGGGCGACGCGGCCGCTGCTGATTGGTGTCGCGCTCGGGTTACCCCTGCTTCTGCTGGTCTACCTCGCCTGGCGCCTTGCCTCGACGAGTGTCGTGGGCTCGCCGATGTCCGGCCACAGCTTCCTCTTTGCCGTCGGTGCCACGCTCACGAGTTTCTGGGCGCTGGTGCTCGTGGAGCAGACCTGGCGCGTCGGCGGCACGGATCGGCGCTGGGCCATCAAGTATCTGTGTCTGGCGCTCATGACCTTGTTCGTCTACGACTTTCTGATGTATTCGTTCGCGCTGGTCTATGCGCATATCGATATCAACGTCTGGGACGCGCGCGGTGCGGTCAACGCGCTCGCCGCGCCCATGATCGCGATCGCGGCGATGCGCCATGCGAGCTGGTCGGCTCGCGTGGGCATGTCGCACCAGGCGGTCTTTCGCTCGGGCACGGTGCTCGCGGTCGGTGTCTATCTCGTGATCGTCGCGCTCGGCAGCTATTACATCCGTCGATTCGGCGGCAGCTGGGGCTCGGTGGCCGCGGTCTTCTTCCTCGCCGCCACCACGATCGGCCTGTTCGTGCTGCTCGCTTCGGCCCAGATCCGCGCGCATATGCGCGTGTTCATCAACAAGCATCTGTTCAGCTACAAGTACGATTATCGCGAGGAGTGGCTCGCTCTTACCCGTCGCCTCAGTCATCAGGAGGCGGGCGTGGACCCCTACGGACGGGCCATCCGCGCCGTCGCCCAGCTGCTCGACAGTCCGGCCGGTGCGCTCTGGCTCGATCGCGATGACCAGTTCGTGGTCGTCGCGGAGTGGAACCTGCTCAAGGCGACGGAGATCGAGCTCCCGGTGGATTCAGAACTCGCGACCTTCCTGCATGAAAACGGCTGGATCGTCGATTTTCGGGAATCGGGCAACGTTTCCGCGGCCGCGTCGGCGCTGGCTCTGACGCGCGCGTTCCGGGAGTTGCCGCGGGCACGACTGCTGCTGCCGTTGTTCGCCGAAGAGCGCCTGCTCGGATTCATGGTGCTGGCCGAGCCACGCGCGCAGTATCGTCTGGGCTGGGAGGAGCTGGATCTGCTCAAGACGCTCGGACGCCAGGTCGGCGTGTTCCTGGATCAGCAGGAGAGCAATCAGGCATTGACCCAGGCCCGTCAGTTCGAGGCGTTCAATCAGCTCACGGCGTTTCTCATGCACGATCTGAAGAACATCGCGGGCCAGCAGTCCCTGATTCTCCAGAACGCGGAACGCCACAAGCACAATCCCGCCTTCGTCGACGACATGATTCTCACGGTTGAGAACTCCGTTGCGCGGATGCAGGAGGTTCTGCGCCAGCTCGAGCGCGTCTCCGCCGGACCGCGCCAGGGCGGACGCGTGGCCATCGACGCGCTGGTGACGGAGGTCCTGGACAACCTCGCCGGGACGTCGCCGGTGCCCGAGCGTCAGGACGACGGCTGCGACGCGATCATGATCGCCGATCGCGAACGCTTTGCCATGGTGCTGCGGCACGTCATCAAGAACGCGCAGGATGCGACGGGGCGTGACGGCTGGGTGGGCATACGCGCGACCGTCGAGGCCGGAACGGTGGCGATCGCTGTCAGTGACAACGGCGAGGGAATGACGCCCGCGTTCATTCGTGATTCTCTGTTCAAACCGTTCTTCAGCACTAAGTCGGCGCGGGGAATGGGGATCGGCGCGTATCAGGCCCGCGACTTCGCGCGGGGAGCGGGCGGCGATGTCACCGTCGACAGTACGCCGGGCGTCGGCACGGTGTTTACACTGCGTCTACCGGCGGCGGAATCGGAGCATGGACGGAACGGCGAGTTGAACGGGGATACGGGGGGACCGCAACAGTCATGAAGACTCAAACCGAGCGTCTGCTCGTCGTGGAGGACGATCCGGGGCTGGCACGCCAGCTCCGCTGGTCGTTCGACCGCTACGAGCTGCTTTTTGCCGAGGACAGGGAGGGCGCCATCACGCACCTGCGCCGCAACGAACCGCAGGTGGTGCTGCTCGACCTTGGCCTGCCGCCGGAGGCCGACGGCGTCGGCGAGGGCATGAACGCGCTGGCCGAGATCCAGCGGCTGGCGCCGGGCACGAAAGTCATCGTGGTCACCGGGAACGGCGACGAAGACAATGCCCTCCGCGCCATCGGCATGGGCGCCTACGATTTCTATCAGAAACCGGTCGACACCGAGATTCTCGGCCTGATCATCGATCGCGCGTTTCACATCTGGCGTCTCGAGGCGCAGAACCGCGCCCTGCGACAGGACATCGCGCGCCCCCTCGAGGGGGTCATCGCGACCAGCGAACCGATGCTTCGCGTGGTCCGCCAGATCGAGAAGGTCGCCCCCACGAACGCGACCACGCTGCTGTTGGGCGACACCGGTTCCGGCAAGGAGGTCATGGCGCGAGCGCTCCACGGTCTGAGCAGTCGCGCCGAAGCGCGCTTCGTGGCGATCAACTGCGCCGCAATCCCCGAGCAGCTGCTCGAAAGCGAGCTGTTCGGCTACGAGAAGGGGGCCTTCACCGGCGCCAATCGCCAGACGCCGGGCAAGATCGAACTCGCCGAGGGCGGCACGCTCTTCCTCGACGAGATCGGTGACATGCCCGGACAGCTCCAGGCCAAGCTCCTGCGTTTTCTCCAGGAGCGGGTGATCGAGCGCGTCGGCGGGCGCCAGGAGATTCCGGTCGACGTGCGCGTCATATGCGCCACCCATCGGAATCTGCGGGAGCTGATCGATGCCGGCGATTTCCGTGAGGATCTCTATTACCGAATCGCCGAAATCACGATTCTCATCCCCTCGCTGCGCGAGCGTCCGGGCGACGCCACCGCGATGGCCAAGGTCTTTTTCGAACGCGCGGTGACCGAGCATCAAAGTGGCCTTCGGGGGCTCGCCCCCGAGACTCTGGCCGCGATCGAGGCCCACGACTGGCCCGGCAATGTCCGCGAACTGGAGCACCGTGTTAACCGGGCGGTCATCATGGCGGATGGCAAACTACTCACACCTGAGGATCTCGGTCTGGTTCCCGCCGAAGACGGCGGGGAACAGCTCGAGCTGAACCTGCGAAAAGTCCGCGATGACGCGGAACGCGGTGCGCTCGAAAAGAGTCTCAAAGCGGCGGACGGCAACGTCTCTCAGGCAGCGCGCCTGCTAGGCGTGTCGCGTCCGGCCATCTACGACCTGATGCGAAAACACCATATGGCGCCGGATTCGGCCTAGGACGACACGGTGGACACCACGGACATGGCCGAGGGGGCCGAATAACGACAATGAAACAGCATGCGTCCAGACGCCGCGTTGCGGCGACCATTGCAGCAGGCCTGTTGGGCCTGTCGGTTACCGCCTGCGGTCCCGGCACGACGACGGGTGAGCGTATCGACCGTGCCGAGCAGAATCTCGCCGGCGGCGAGTATCGCGAGGCCGAAGTCCGGCTCAAGCAGGTGCTACAGGACAACCGTGATAACGGTAGAGCATGGCGCATGCTCGGTCGCGCCTCGCTGGCCCAGGGCCGCTACGAGGACGCGGTGCACCAGTTCGAGCGCGCGCGAGAAAGCGGTGAGCCGCTGGATACGTTCGCGCTCGCCCTCGCGCAGGCTCATCTGGGCAGCGGCGAGGACGCGCAGGCACTGGAGGTGCTCGAGTCGTTTTCGCCGGACGAAGACGATGAACGCCTCCGGGCGCTCGTGGTCGAGGGCAACGCGCTCTCTCGTCTGGAACGCAGTGATGAGGCCGGCGCCGCCTACGCTCGGGCGCTCGAAATCGATTCCGGCCATGCGCCGGCGCTCATCGGCCAGGCTGAACTCGCCTCGGCCGCGGGTAATGATGATCGAGCCCGCAGCCTGCTCGAGCGCGCCGTCGAGGCGCAGCCGGACTACGCGCCCGCACGGGCCGCTCTGGCACGGCTGGACTACAGCGAAAACCAGTGTGAGCGCGCCATCGACGGCTTCAAGAAGGCGCTTGACCAGAGTGGCCCGAGCGCGCTGCATGCCGGCCAGCAGTTTCAACTGCGGACTTTCCTTGCCGACTGCCAGCTGCGCACCGATCAGCCGGAGGCCGCCGCGGAGGTGGTCGCCGGCCTGGTCAAGGCCGCGCCGGACAACCCTTATGTGAATTATCTGCAGGCCATCATCGATCTGCGTTTTGAGCGTATCGACGATGCGGCCTCGCACCTGCAGCGCGTGCTCAACGCCGACCCGAACAACGTCCGCAGTCTGATGCTGATGGCCTCGGTCAAGATCGCCCAGGGTGATTCGCAGACCGCGCAGACCTATCTCGACCGCGTCATCGCGCGCACGCCGGACAACACGGACGCGCTTCGCATGCGGGCGAACATCTATTTGCGGCAGGGCGAAGAGCAAAAAGCGCTCGATAGCGTCCGCAGCGCCTACGAGGAGAACGAGGACGCGCCGGGCGTGCGCTCGCTACTGGCCGAAATCATGGCCGGGCTCGACGCTGAAACGGGTTCCGCGGATATCTCGGAAGGCGGCAGTGATACGGCGCTTCAGATCGATCTCGCCGCGGCCCTGGCGCGCCAGGGCAACGATGCGGCCGCGCGCGCAGTGATGCAGCGGGTCACGCCCGGAACGGCTGACGAACGCGCACGGCTGGCGCTGGTGCGCATCGGAACCGACCTGGCGGCCGGGCGGACCGCGGCGGCGGTTTCCGAAGCCGAATCGCTGGTCGAGCAGAGCCCGGAGAACACGCGCGCCTACCGGGCGCTCGCACGCGCCTACGTCGCCGATGGTCAGGACGCCAGGGCGGCCGAGGCCCTGGTGCGTGCGGAGGAGCTGGCGCCGGACGATGCCGGCGTCGCCCGTGATCAGGTTCGGCTGGCCGTTCAGCAGGAACGCTACGACGATGCCGCGCAGCGGCTGCAGGCGCTGCGGGCCGCCTCGCCGGACGACGTGCAACTGACGCTCGATCTGGCCGGGGTCTATGCAGCCGCCGGGCGTACCGAAGAGTTGGTGTCGATGCTCACCGGGGCGCATGAAGACAAGCCCGACGAGCTGCGTATCGCGGTCGCGTTGACGAACGCGTATCTTGCGGCCGCCGAGCCCGAACGAGCGGTCGCGCTCGCAGACGAACTGGTCGAGACCCACGCCGACAACGCCGATCTGCGTCGCGTGCAGGGGGTGGCTCGGCTGGCGGCCGAGCAGACCGATGCCGGGCTCGAGAGCTTGGCCCGGGCCGTGGAACTGGCCGATGACGGCCAGCCGGCCTATCGGTTCGATCTGGCTCAGGCGCAGCTCGGCGCGGGCCGCGTCGATGCCGCGGTGGATACCCTGCAGGCCTTGCGCGAGCACGCGCCCGACTTCATGCCGGCGGTGCGACTGCTGGCTGCGACCCTCGCGAGTCAGGGCCGCACGGACGATGCGTTGCCGCTGGTCGAGGTGCTGCGTGACAACGGCAACCCAGTGGCGGCGTCGATACTCGAAGGCGATGTGCGACGGGCGGCCGGCCAGAACCGGGAGGCCGCCGCCGCCTACGAAAGCGCCTTTGCGGAGAGTCCCAGCGCGGAACTGGCGATCGGCCTGTTCGAGGTTCGCCGCCAGGCGGGAATCGACGCGCCACAGCGATCGCTCGAGGACTGGAGCGAGCGGCAGCCGGACAATACCGCGGTCGCGCTGCGCCTTGGTCAATGGTATCAGTCGAATGGCGAGGACGCGGCCGCGGCCGAACAGTATCGACAGGTTCTCGACGCGCGGCCGGACAACGCGATCGCGCTGAACAACCTGGCCGTCATCTATCAGGCGCAGGACGATTCGCGGGCACTTTCGGTGGCACGCCGCGCCCACGACGCGGCGCCCGACAGCCCGGCGGTCGCCGATACGCTGGGCTGGATCCTGGTGCAGGCAGGGCAGCTGGCCGAGGGGATCGAACTGCTCGAAACCGCCACGGAAGCCCCCGAGTCGCCCGCCGGCATCCGTTATCATCTGGCCTATGCGCTGGCGCAGCGTAACGATGCCGGCGACGAAGAGCGCGCGATCGAGATCCTGCGGGATCTCGGCGATTCAAAAGTGGCGTTCGATGAACGGGACGAAGCGCGTCAGCTGCTGGAAGAACTCGTTGGTGAGGGGACGCCGTAGATGATAACGGCGGCGGGTACCGTTTAGCGGCTGTTCATGGAAAACGGATACAATACGCCGTTCGTCGTATGGAAGTGCCGTGCTGTTTCATGTTCGCGCGGTCGGGTGTTCGAAGAATCGGCCGCGTCCCTGGCGCAGCCTGGCGTGGCGGGTGGGCCGCCGCGAACGCGAATCAATAACAAGGGGTGTTCACGTGCAACGTCATAATCCAATACCGGCGCTTCTGGCCGGCTTGATCTCGCTCGTCCTGCTTGCAGGTTGCGCGGCTTCGCCGCCTCCCGCAGCCAGCGATTCGCCGATTGAGAGCAGCTACCGGATCGGGCCTGGGGACGGCCTTCAGATCTATGTGCGCAACAATCCGGATCTCACCATGCAGGTGCCGGTCCGCCCCGACGGCAACATCTCGATCCCGCTGGTGGAGAGCATGGCCGCTGCGGGCAAGACGCCGCAGGCGCTCGCGGACGATCTCGAGGAATCTCTGTCGACCTATATTCGCAATCCGATCGTCACCGTGATCGTGACCAACTTCGTCGGCACCTATGCGGACCAGGTTCGAGTGGTCGGTGAGGCCGCACGGCCCCAGTCGATGCCCTACCGCGAAGGCATGACGCTGCTGGACGTGATGATCAATGTCGGTGGCCTCACGCAGTTCGCCGCCGGCAATCGAGCGAAACTCGTGCGCGAGACGGGCGAGGAGGGCGAGACCACCTACGGTGTGAATCTCCAGGAGCTGCTCAACGGCGAGATCGACAACAACGTGCCGGTTCATCCGGGAGACGTGATCATCATCCCGAGAACCTACTTCTAGCAAGGCAACCGCGGGGCCGCGCGTGACGTGCGGTATTCGAATCCGACGAGCGATCCACCATGCAGGAACTCTTCTCCCTAGTTCTCGAGCAGTTGCGCAATATCTGGCGCTTCCGCTGGCTTGCGCTGGCGATTGCCTGGGTGATTGCCATCGTCGGCTGGGTGTATGTCTACAGCATGCCGAACGAGTATCGCTCGCAGGCACGCGTGCACATCGACACCAAGTCCGCCATTCGGCCCCTGCTGAGTGGGATGGCCGTCATGCCGGACGTGTCGCGCCAGGTCGAGCTGCTTATCGGCACCGTGCTCAGCCGCCCCCACCTGCGGGATATCGCCCGCCGCACCGGACTTGATCTGCAGGCCACGACGCCGGAGGAAGAGCAGGCGTTGCTCGACCAACTCGATCAGCGCATTCAACTGTCGAGCGTCAACCGCAACACGGACGTCTACCGGATCTCCTACACCGGCGGCGATCCCGAGGTGGCGCAGGCCGTGGTGCAGCAGGTGCTCAACATCATGACCGATATGGCGGTCTCGGATAACGCCAACGGCGAGGATTCGGCGAACGCCACGGCCTTCCTGAGTGAGGAAGTCGACAATTACGAAGAGCGGCTCGCCGAGAGCGAACGCAAGCTCGCTGAGTTCAAGAAGAACAACGCCGAGCTGATTCCCGGCAGCGACGACTACGTCTCTCGCGTCAAGCGTGCGAATGCGCGGATCGACGAACTCAACGACCAGCTCGCCATGGCACGCCAACGCCGGTCGAGTCTGCAGCAGCAGCTCAGCGGCCGGGGCGGGTCGGCTTCCGTGACCCCGGAGCGGAGTCAGCAGGTGCAGAGCATCGATGCCCGTATCGCGGAACAGCAGCGCAAGATCGAGCAACTGCTGACCAAGTACACCCCGCAGCATCCCGATGTCGCCTCCGCCCGGCGCGAGATCGAGCGCCTTCGCGAGAGTCGCTCGGACACGATCGCCGAACTCCGGGCGAATCCGGGCCAGGCGATATCCGCCTCGGCGGCCGTGGACAATACGAGTGTGCTGAGCCAGCAGCTGGATGCCGCGAATGTCGAGATCGAGACCCTGCAGTCGTCGATCGAGCGCCAGCGTTCCCAGATGGAGGAGCTGCGTTCGGGCGCCGACGAGATGACCGACGCCCAGGCGCAGCTGGCCAAGCTGACGCGCGACTACAACGTCACGCAGGACCAGTATCAGAAGCTGCTGACCCGCCTGTATTCGGCGCGGCTGTCGACCGATGTGCGTCAGCACAACGATCCGCTCGAGTTCCGGGTGATCGATCCGCCGGAAGAGCCCGCAGAGCCCTCCGGCCCCCAGCGCGTCATCCTGCTGACCATGGCGCTGTTCGCCGCCACCGCGGCCGGCATCGCCTTCGCGTTCTTCATGGGCCAGATCCGCCCGGTGTTCATCAACCGCAAGTCGCTCACCGATGCCACCGGCCTGCCGGTGCTCGGCTCCGTCTCCATGGCCTGGAGCACGGGCCAGCGCGCCCAGCGTCAGACCGGTCTACTTCTGTTTCTTGTCTGCGCGGGTACGCTCATCGTGGGCTACGTCGGCGCGGTCGTGCTGGCACCTCTCGGCGCGCGTCTGGTGCCGGCATTGTTCACAGGCCAATTGCTATGAGTATCGTCGAGAAAGCCGCGCAACGATTGCAGCGCGAGAAGGGGCGAGAGCAGCCGACCAATCGTACGTCGAACACGGAGCAAGCCGCGGAGACCGGTGAGCGCCGCCCGACGGCCGTCGAACGCAGCGTGAGCCGAAAGACGCCGGAGCCGAGGCTTGCGGAACATGCCGGCGAGTCGGCTTCCGGCGGCGCCGTAACGTTGGACTGGGCTTCACTGCGCCGTAGCGGGGTGGTGCCACCGAAGTCGATGAGTGCCCAGCTGGGCCGTGAATTCCAGCGCATCAAGCGCCCGATCCTTGCCGCCTTGAATCCGAACGACGGCACGGCGCTGCCCAACGCGAATCGCCTGATGGTCACCAGCGCGCATCCTGGCGACGGCAAGACATTCATGTCGATGAACCTGGCGATGAGTCTGGCGCGCGAGATGGATCACTCGGTGCTGCTGGTCGACGGTGACGTGGCCAAACCCGGCGTGAGTCGTAGTCTCGGGGTGTCAGACCGTCCCGGTCTCATGGATCTTCTCGAGGATAGCGACGCGGCCGTCGAGGACGCGATGGTCGCCACCGACGTGCCCAATCTGTACGTGCTGCCGTCCGGGCAGCGCAGCGAAGAGGCCGCAGAGCGGTTGGCGAGTCGTCGCATGGCGTCGATCGTCGCCGAACTCGCGGCCGATCCGACGCGCATCGTGATATTCGATTCGCCACCGCTGCTGGCCACGGCCGAAGCCCAGTCGCTGGCGTTGTCGATGGGTCAGATTCTGCTGGTCGTGCGCGCCGGCCAGACCGAGCGTCGCGCGCTGGATTCCGCTTTGTCACTTATCGAGCCCGCGAACGCGGCCATCAGCCTGGTGCTGAATCAGACCCGCAAGGGTTTCGGGGAGGACTACGATGGCTATTACGGCGTCTATTCGGGCGAGGGTGAGAAGGTTGGTTGACGATCACGCGACCGGTGCGGGCGTCGATGACGGCCGGTCGGCGTCGCCGATGACGTCGGTCCGCAGTGAGGCCATGCGCCTGCGCGCGGCCTGTGCGCTGCTGGCCGTTCCGGCATTCTGCTTCCCGCTGGCCGTGCTCGCGCAGGACGGTGATGGCGGCTCGACCGGTGGCGCGAGCTCGGGCGCGAGCGGTGCACAGGGCGGCGATAGCGAGGGCGCTGCGGCTGCGTCGGGCGGTGCCAATCCGTTCGCGCGCCTGTTCGGCGGCGGCGACGCCTCAGGGCTCCTGGGCATGAGCGGGCTCGCGTTCCGGCCAGGTTTCGGTGGGGGTTGCGTCGCGGCAGCCGGGTTCAGTGGCGCCGGTGAGCCGGGTGTCTACGAGTCGCTGGAATTGACCAGCGCGTCCGCTGGCAACGACGGACGTTATGCGCGCTTGTCGGTCTCGGCCTCGGAGACCTACACCGACAACCTGAATCAGGAGCCCGACGACGAGGCGACGAGCGACTACATCACCGCGGTTTCGCCCCGTCTGGATGCCTGTTCCCAGACCGGCCGCATCCGCGGCCAGCTCAGCTATCAGCTCGAAGGGCTGATCTACGCCAACAACAGTCAGTACAACGACGTTTACAACGATATCCAGGCGGAGACCACGATCGAGCTGGTCCCGGGCCGGTTCTATCTGGATGCCGACACGCGTTACGGCCAGACGGTGGTCGATCCGTCGATCAATTTCTCGGCGTCGAACAGCATTCGCCCCGACCAGAACAAGACCACGGCCTGGGTCAGCAACGTGAGCCCGTATCTGGTGCAGTCGTTGGGTCCGGTCGGGCAGGCGATGCTGCGTTACCGCTACGGCTACTCGGACTACGGTGACCGCGACGTGCCCGACAGCACCGTTCAGGGCGTTTTCCTGAACATCAACAGCCCCGAAGCGCGACAGCCCCTGAGCTATCAGTTCAGTGCCCTGACGCAGCGCGTCGAGCGTAGCGGCGGTGATGAGTCGCGTTTTTTCGAGAGTTTTCCGGAAGAGCTGCAGGATTCGCCCTTGCTGCCCGATGAAGAGGCGCTGGAACGCGACCGGACGACGTATTTCGACCGCGTCATGCTTGATCTGGGCTATCGCCTTACGCCGACACTGCAATTGGTGGGCGCCGGTGGTCTGGAGAACCGCTACAACCGCGACGGCACCACCGACCGTCTGGAGGAGCCGTTCTGGAACGGCGGATTCCGCTGGGATTCAGCACGCAATTCGCTTGAAGCTCGCGTCGGCGACCGCTACTACGGCACGTCGTACGAATTCAGCGCTTCGCATGACGGGCGCCTTTTCGATACCCGGGTCGGCTACGACGAGGAGACAACCAACCAGGCGCTGAACACGCTCAACGGCGGTGGCTCCATCGGCTCCTCGGGCGGTGGACTCGGCGGCTTTGGTGGTTTCGGCGGGACAACGACCTCCCAGTTCGATCGCGGCGTGTTTGTGCAGAAGCAGTTGTCGGCGTCGATTGACTTCGACACGGCGTTGACGGAGACCAGGCTGACCGCCTCCCGTCAGGAGCGCGAATATCAGGACAGCGACGAACCCGACGAGACGTACAAGCGGCTGGATCTGGAGACGCGTTACAACGTCACCCGCCGCATGACGTTCGTGCCGCGCGCGCGCTGGCAGAACCGCGAGGGCTCGTCCCGCGGCGGCGAGTACGACACCTACGCGGTGGGCACGTCGCTGATCCGCTCGCTGACCCCGACCTCCCAGGGCGCGGTCGGCTATGTGCGCAGTTGGCGCGATGACGATTCGGACGCGTCGGAGTACGAGGAAAATCGGATCGTCGTGCAGTTCCGCAAGAGTTTCTAGCCGCATGTACGAACGTTTCTACAAGCTGAAGGGGCGCCCCTTCCAGCTCATGCCCGATCCGCGGCTGCTGTTCGAAAGCCGCAATCACACGCGGGGCCTGTCGTATCTGATCTACGGCGTGGAGCGCAACGAAGGGTTCGTCGTCATCACCGGCGATGTCGGCACCGGCAAGACCCTGCTGCTGCAGACGCTGCTCAATCAGCTGCAGACCCAGCATCTGTCGATCGCACGCGTGGCCATGGCCAATGTCGACGGCGATGCGGTGCTGCCGGCGGTGGCCGGCGCGTTCGGCGTGGCGTACAAGGCGCGCTCCAAGTTTGAGCTGCTGGACGCCCTGGTGGCGAAGCTGGCGCCGAATCGGTCGCGCGGGTCGCTGCTGATCGTTGACGAGGCCCAGACCTGCAGCCCCGAGGCGCTCGAGGAGCTGCGGGTAATCTCCAATCTGCAGGCCGATGGCCAGGCGCTGCTGCAGGTGATTCTGATCGGCCAGACCGAGTTGCGCAGCGTGCTGTCGCGCCCGTCCATGGCGCATCTGCGTCAGCGCATCGTGGCCTCGTACCATCTCACGCCGCTGGATGCCGACGAGATCGCCGGCTACATCGAGCATCGTCTGGAGAAGGTCGGCTGGCGGTCCGGGCAGCCGTCGTTCGAGCAGGGCGTCTATGCCCGTGTGCATGAATGGGCGGGCGGCATTCCGCGCCGCATCAATCTGATCATGGATCGACTGCTGCTCTACGGTTATCTCGACGAGCGGATGATGCTCACGGTCGAGGACCTCGAGGTCGTCATCCAGGAGTTCGAGGACGAGTTCGCCAGTGACGACCTGGCGCTCGACGACGCGCCCGCGCCGAGCGGCACCCACAGCGCGGTGTCGACGAGCGCGAACACATCGGTCACCGCGCTCACCGACCGCGTCGCCGGGCTCGAGCGGGCCTTGCGGCGGCAGTACGGCGACGCGCGCGCCGATACCCTGCTGGCCGAGCATGCGGCCAGCGCGGAACAGCGGGCACTGGTGGATGCGCTGTTGCGGGTCGAGCGTCTGGAGACGCTGCTGTCACACGCGCCCGATGAGACGCCTCGAACCGACGCCGACGCTAACGCGGATGCATCGCAGCCGGCGGATGCCGAAACCCCGGCTGAGCCCGATGCGTCGGCGGCGCCGGCCGCCGAGATCGACGACGAGAAGCTGTCCTGGTCGTCGCAGTCGCGCTTCAGCGAGACCGAGGATTCGGCACTCACCCGCTATTTCCGTTGGGGGCGTCGCTATGAGTGACGCATTCGTCTCCGAGCCGTTGGCCGCGACGGACGCCAATCCGATCAATGCCATGAGCGTCGACGTGGAGGAGTACTTCCAGGTATCGGCGTTCGAGTCGCATGTGCCCTTCGAACGCTGGGAAACCATTCCGGGGCGCGTGGAAGCGGCGATGGATCGTATTCTGGCGATGTTCGAGCTCGCCGGCGTGCGCGCGACGTTCTTCACGCTCGGCTGGATCGCCGAGCGCCATCCCGGGATGCTGCGGCGCGTGGTCGATGCCGGTCACGAGATTGCCAGTCACGGCATGCATCATGTCCGCGTGATCAACCAGGATCGCGCGACCTTCGCTGCCGACATCCGGCGGGCAAAGGGCATGCTGGAGGACGTGACCGGGCAGCGTGTCCGGGGGTATCGCGCCCCCAGCTACTCCATCGGCCGCACCAATCTCTGGGCGCTTGACGAGCTGGCCGAAGCCGGTCACGTCTACAGCTCGAGCATCTTTCCGGGTGCGCACGACGCCTACGGCATGGCCGAGGCGCCGCGGTTCGCGTTCCGGGTCCAAGACAGCGGCATCCTGGAGATCCCGGTGACCACGGTCGAGGCCGGCGGCAAACGTTTCCCCTGCGCGGGCGGCGGGTTCTTCCGGCTCTACCCGTATGCGCTGACCCGCGCGGCCCTGCGCCGCGTGAACCGGCGCGACGGCCGGGCGGCGCTGTTCTATTTCCACCCCTGGGAGCTGGACCCGGCCCAGCCGCGGGTGCCGGGCGTGAGCCTGAAGACGCGTTTTCGTCATTATCTCAACCTTCACCGCGTCGAGCCGCGCTTGGCGCGGCTGCTGGCCGACTTCCGCTGGGATCGCATGGATCGCGTGTTTCCGGTCGAGGGCGCTGCCTCGACCCATCGCGACGTGTTCGACAACCCGCCGTACAAGACTGCGAGAGCCTCATGACCGCCAGCACGCCCGTCGTTCACGTGCTCGATACGGATACCCATCGCTGGGATGCGTTCGTGGCCGAAGCGCCCGACGCCACCTTCTTCCACCAGGCCGGCTGGAAGCGCGTCATCGAGGGGGCGTTCGGCCACCGCTGCCACTTCCTGTACGCGGAAACGGACGGACGGATCGAGGGCGTGCTGCCGTTGGTGCACGTCAAGAGTCGTTTGTTCGCGAACGCGCTGATCTCGACCCCGTTCTGCGTCTATGGGGGCGCGCTGGCGGCCACCGAGCGTGCCGAGGCCGCGCTCTATGCCCATGCCTGCGAGCTGGCGCGTCGTCTCGGCGTGGACTATCTGGAGGCCCGCGAGCGCACACCGCGCCACGCCGACTGGCACGGCAAGGATCTTTATTACACGTTTCGGCGCGAGATCGCGGCCGACGACGAGGCCAATCTCCAGGCGATTCCGCGCAAGCAGCGGGCGGTCGTGCGCAAGGCGATGAAGCTCGGGATGGCGGCCGAGATCGACAGCGACGTCGAGCGCCTGTATCCGCTCTACGCCTACAGCCTGCGCAATCTCGGCACGCCGGTGTTCTCCAAGAAATACATGACGCTGCTGCTGGAGACCTTCGGCGACGCCGTCGAAGTGCTGACCATCACCCACGAGGGCGAGCCGGTGGCCAGCGTGCTGAGCTTCTATTTCCGCGACGAGGTGTTGCCCTACTATGCGGGCGCCGGCGAGCGCGCCCGCGAGCTCAAGGCCAACGACTATCTCTACTGGGCGCTGATGTCGCATGCCGCGGCGCGAGGCGTGCGGGTTTTCGACTTCGGGCGCAGCAAGCGCGAGACGGGCCCGTTTCACTTCAAGCGCCACTGGGGTTTCGAGCCGCAGCCGCTGGCCTACGAGTATTATCTGGTCGAGGCCGACAGCCTGCCCGATCTGAGCCCGGCCAATCCGCGCTACCAGCGTGTGATCCGGGCATGGCAGAAACTGCCGATCCCGGTCACGCGCGTGATCGGGCCGCTGCTGTCACGCAATCTGGGCTGAGACTCCCGCCATGGGCGACATCCTCTTTCTCTGCCACCGCATTCCGTATCCGCCGAACAAGGGCGACAAGATTCGTGCCTATCACTGGCTGCGCGCGCTTGCGGCGCACCACCGCGTGCACCTGGGCACCTTCGTGGACGATCCCGCGGACTGGTCGCATCGCGAGGCGCTCGACGGACTGTGCGCGGAGCAGTGCTATCGGCCGCTGCCGGGGCTGCGTGCCAAGGCGCGGAGCCTTAACGGTCTCTGGCGCGGTGAGGCCCTGAGTTTCGGCTACTACCGCGACCGTGCCATGACCCGCTGGGTGCGCCGCGTACTCGGCCAGCATCCCATCGACGCGGTGTTCGTGTTCTCGTCGACGATGGCGCCCTATGCCCTGGACGCGGGGAGCGATGTGCGCCGCGTGCTCGATTTCGTCGACGTCGATTCCGACAAGTGGCACCAGTATGCCGGCAGCAGCCGCCTGCCGATGCGCTGGGTCTATGCGCGTGAGGCGAAGCGGCTGTTCCAGGGCGAGCGCGCGCTCGCGGCCCGGTTCGACGCCAGTGTTTTCGTTTCCGAGGCCGAGGCCGACTTCTTTCGCCGTGCCGCGCCCGAAGTCGCCGGGCGCGTGCATGCCCTCGGCAACGGCGTGGATGCGGACTATTTCGATCCCGGTCTCGGGTACGACAACCCGTACGGGAACGAGACGGGCTCGCAACTCGTGTTCACCGGGGCCATGGACTACGGTGCCAACGCCGATGCGATGGTCTGGTTCGTGGAGGCCGTGCTGCCCCGGATTCGGGAGACGCGGCCCGAGGCCCGTCTGAGCATCGTCGGCACCCGCCCGACAGCGCGTGTTCGCGCGCTGGCGTCGCATCCCGGGGTGCAGGTCACCGGCGCGGTGCCGGACGTGCGGCCGTATCTCGCGCATGCCGACGCCGCGATCGCACCCATGCGGATCGCGCGCGGCATCCAGAACAAGGTGCTCGAGGCGCTGGCGATGGGGCGGCCCACGGTGATGACCGAGCAGGCGGCCGCCGGACTGGTACCCGCGCCGGCGCAGGTGGCCCCGGTTGCCGGCACGGCAGACGATTTCGCCAGCGCGGTCGTCGAGATTCTCGGCCGCGAGACCGGCCGCGCCGAGGCCGCCGGCCGCGCCCGGGATTACGTGCTGCGCCACTACGGCTGGGACGCGCGCTTCGCCGAGTTGCGGTCGCTGGTCGGTGTCGGTGAGTCGGCTGGTGCGGCGATGTCGGGCACGACCGCGGGGCTGTCGGCATGAGCCGCGCCGGGACGACGGCGGGCACGATGTCGGGTACGACCGCGGCCGGTGCATCGGTCAACCGGGCCCTGCACGCGGGTTTCGTGCTGACCATGGCGGTCTATGTCGCGGCGTTCGTCTCGACCTATGCCTCGCTCGTCGCGACCTGGGGGCGTACCGGTACGTTCGAATACGCCTATCTCATCTTTCCGGTCTGTGCGGTCCTGGTCTGGGGGCGCCGCGCCTGGCTGGCGCGCGTGGCCGCCGAGCCGCGGCCGCGGGCATTGTTGCTCGCCCTGGGTCTCGGCGGGCTGTGGCTGATCGGCGCGGCGGCGCGCATCAACCTGTTCCAGCACGTCGCCGTGGTGGCGATGTGGCCGGTGCTGATCTATGTCTTCTACGGGCGGGCCGTCGCGCGCGTGCTGGCGTTTCCGATGGGCTATGTGCTGTTCGCGATCCCGTTCGGCAATTTCATGGTCGAGCCGCTGCAGACGGTGACCGCGCATCTGTCGGTGTTCGCACTCGGATTCACCGATGTGCCGGTGTTCATGAGCGGGCACATGATCGATACGCCGGTCTCGGCCTGGCATGTCGCCGAAGCCTGCAGCGGGATCAAGTTCTTCGTCGCCACGACCGCCTTCGGCGTGCTCTACGCCTATCTGTTCTATCAGAGCCTGCATCGGCGCCTGATCTTCATCGCGGCCTCGATGATCGTGCCGATCATCGCCAACGGTCTGCGTGTGTTCTTCACGATCCTCATCGGCGAATACTTCGGTCTCGAATACGCCACCGGAACCGATCACGCCATCTTCGGCTGGCAGTTCTTCGGCACGGTTCTGGTGTTGCTGTTTCTCGCGGGCTGGCCGTGGCACGAGCCGCCGCCCCGACCGCCGGCCGCGGCAGCCGCCGACCGGCCGGTGGCCGGCCGGCGAGCGATCGTGGTCACCGCTCTGGCGATGGTCGTGATCCTCGTCCCCGCGGTCTGGTTCGGCGTCGCCAGCGCCATGGCGCATGCCGCGGACCGGGCCGCGCCGACGCTGCCGCAGACGCTGGCCGGAAAGAAGGCGGACGATACCGGCCCGTGGGACGGGCCCGGAATGCCGCTGGCCTCCGAGCGCCCGCATGTCAGCCGTGTCTATGGTGAGAGTCAGGGCGCGATTCGCGTCGACTATGTCCGCCTGGCGCCGGACGATGCTGCGGATCGCGTCCATGACGACCAACGCTGGCAGGTGCTGCGGCAGGGCAGTGCGGCGTTGACGGGCGACGCCGCGCCGACATTCCGGCGGCTCGAACTTCAGCGCCGCAACGCCAGTCAGCGCTTGGAGATCTGGTCCGTGGCGCGCATCGGTGACCGCTGGCTCAACCCCGGGCCCATGCTGCGTGCATGGCAGGCGCTGTATATGCTCTCCGGCCAGCCCGGCGATGTGGCCGTGCTGCGTCTGGCGCAGGCCTCCGCTGCGGCTGCGGAGGACGACGCAGCGCTCGTCGACATGGCCCGCGCCGCGGTCGAAGCCGTCGAGCGCGAACGGTCGTGACCGGCATGCCGCGGACCCAGGCCCACGCCGAGCATCCGATCGCCGCGGCGCGACCGGTGATCGTGCATGTGCTGGACGAATTCGGTGTCGGCGGTATGGAAACGGTGGCGCTCACCGTCATTGCGCGAACCTGTGATCGCTATTCGCATCGCGTCCTCTGCCTGCGTGGCCGGGGCGTGCGCGCCGATCGGGCCGAAGCCCTCGGAGTGCCGGTCGAGGCGCTGGGCAAGCGGCCGGGCAAGGACGTGGCCGCCTATCTGCGCCTGACGCGCCGGCTGCGTGCGCTGCGTCCGGCCATCGTGCACACCTACAATATCGGGGCGCTGGACGTGGCCTTCTGGGCGCGGCTCGCCGGCGTTCGGCGGATCGTGCACGCCGAGCACGGGCGCGATGTTTCGGATCCGCAGGGCAGCAATCCCAGATATCGCTGGATGCGGCGAGTGCTGGCGCCGGCCATCAGCCGTTTCGTGCCGGTGTCCGCGGATCTCGAACGCTGGCTTGTGGACGAGGTGCGGGTCGGGCGCGCGCGCACGCAGCTGATCTATAACGGAATCGATACCGCGCGCTACACGCCGTCCGAAAGCGAGATTGGAATCGATCGCGCCGCACCGGATCTGGTTGCGTGCGATATATTGTTCGGTACGGTGGGGCGTCTCGACCCGGTGAAGGGCTTCGACACGCTCATCGATGCCTTCGCCGAAGCCTGCGCGGCCGAGGGCGATCAGCGGCTGGGACTCGTCATCGTCGGCGACGGCCCGGCGCGGGCCGCACTCGAGGCGCGGGTGGCCGAATACGGTCTCGCGGACCGGGTCCGGCTGCCGGGTTCGCGCGATGACGTCGAGGCGGTGCTGCGCGACCTGGACATCTACGTCTGCTCGTCGGTGGCCGAAGGCGTGGCGCTGACGATCCTCGAAGCCATGGCCAGCGGCCTGCCGGTGGTGGCCACGGCGGTGGGTGGCAACCCGGAATTGGTGGCCCCGGAACGCACCGGCATGCTCGTGCCGTCCGGCGACGCCTTGGCGCTGGCCGAAGCGATGCGGTCGCTCGCCGCGGCACCGGAGACCCGGCGCGCCTACGGCGAAGCCGGCCGGGCCCGCGTGTGCGAGGCGTTCAGCGTGGCGGCCATGACCGACGGCTACATACGCCTCTACGACCAGTTGCTCGGAGACTAGCACTCGACGCTATGTGTGGATTGACAGGCATCGTCACCGCCGACGGACGCACCCCCGAACGGGCGACCCTCGAGGCGATGAACACGGCGCAGGCGCACCGCGGGCCGGATCAGCACGACTGCGCGCTGCTGGCCGGGGCGGGGCTAGGTCATCGTCGGCTGACGATCATCGATCCGGCCAGCGGCGAGCAGCCGATGCGTAGCGAGGATGGGCGCTACACGCTCGTCTACAACGGCGAGATCTACAACTACCGCGCGCTCAACGCCGAGCTCGAGCAGGCCGGTTATCATTTCGACGGTCACTGTGACACGGAAACGCTGCTGCGGGCCTGGCAGCATTGGGGCGAGTCCTGCGTCGATCATCTGCGCGGCATGTTCGCCTTCGCGATCTGGGACGCGCAGACACAGCGCGTGTTTCTTGCCCGCGACCGGCTCGGCATCAAGCCCCTGTACTACGGGCTGACGGCCGACGGCGATCTCGTCTTCGGCTCCGAACTCAAGACCTTGATGGCGCACCCGCGCATCGGGCGCAGCGTCGAGCCGCGGGCACTGGAATGCTATCTCGCGCTCGGCTACGTGCCCGAGCCGTACGCGATCTTCCGCGACACCTTCAAGCTGGCCGCCGGGCACACGCTGTCATGGCAGCCCGGTGCGGCGCCGTCGCCGACGGCCTACTGGGATCTGGACTTCGAGACCCGACAGAGCGACGCGCCCGAGGCCACGGCCACCGAGCTGCACGAGCGGCTGGACGAGGCGGTGCGCATGCGTCTGGTCGCGGACGTGCCGCTCGGGGCGTTTCTGTCCGGGGGTGTGGATTCCAGCGCGGTGGTCTCGCTCATGGCCGGTGCCTCCGACGAGCCGGTCAAGACCTGCGCGATCGGCTTCGACCATGCCGACTTCGACGAATCCGACCACGCCCGTCAGGTCGCGCGTCAGTTCGGCACCGATCATCGTGAGCATCGGATCGCGAGTCAGGAATTCGGCCTCATCGATACGCTGGTCGACGTCTACGACGAACCCTTTGCCGACAGCTCCGCGCTGCCGACCTATCGCGTCTGCGAGCTCGCCCGGCAGCAGGTGAAGGTCGCGCTGTCCGGCGACGGCGGCGACGAGAACTTCGCCGGGTATCGTCGCCATCGGCTGCACTGGAACGAATCGCGTGCGCGCGCCAAGCTGCCGGCCTCGATTCGCAAGCCGGTGTTTGGTGTGCTTGGCGCGCTCTACCCGAAAATGGATTGGGCGCCGCGCGTGTTCAGGGCCAAGACCACCTTCCAGTCGCTGGCCATGGACACGGCGGAGGCCTACTGCCACAGCGTCTCCGTGATCCCGCAGGATCTGCGCGAGCGCCTGTACAGCACGGCGTTCAAGTCCGAACTCGACGGTTATCGCGCGCGGGACCTGTTCCGCGCGCACGGCGATAACGCCGGCACCGAGCACGCGCTCTCGATCGCCCAGTATCTGGATTTCAAGACCTGGCTGCCGGGCGATATCCTCACCAAGGTCGACCGGGCCAGCATGGCGCACGGGCTCGAGGTGCGCGTGCCGCTGCTGGATCACGAGTTCGTGGGCTGGTCCGCGAGCCTGCGCCCCGACCTCAAACTGCATCGGGGACAAGGCAAGTACGTGCTCAAGAAAGCCTTTGAGGGGCACCTGTCGGACGACATCCTGTACCGCCGCAAGCAGGGATTCTCCGCGCCGATCGCGGACTGGTTCCGCGGGCCGCTGCGCGACGCCGGCGAAGGCGCGCTCACGGCGGGGCCGCTGGTCGACTGCGGCGTGTTCGACCGCAGCGCACTCGCCGACCTGTGGGAACAGCACGTCTCCGGGCGGCGTGATCACGGCCCCGCGATCTGGTCGCTGCTGATGCTCTCGCGCTTTCTCGCGCGTCAGCTCGGTGGAGCGACGCACGACGTCACGACGACGGCGGAGCCGGCTCATGCCTGATCGGGATACCGTGACGGGCGATGGCTACATCCTGCTGTTCGGCATGCCCCGGTCGGGCACGACCTGGATCGGCAAGTTGTTCGACAGCCATCCGGACGTGCTGTATCGGCACGAGCCGGACAGCTGGTCGCCGCTTGCGATGCCGCGCGATCCGTCTCTCGATGATGCCGCGGACCATGCCCGGGAGCTGCAGGAGTTCGTGGCGCGCCTGCCCGATATCCGCGCGCAGCGGGTGGCCGGTAAGCGCCCCCTGTTCGCCAAGGCCTATATGTCGACGCCGCGCGCACGGCTGATGGATGTCGGCGTCGAGTTCGCGCGCGTGGTCAGCCGCTTCTACCCGGATTTCCCCGTCCTGTTTCACGTCAACGCCCGTCGGTACGCCGATCGCCGGATCGTGTGGAAGTCGATCAACTCCCTGGGCCGTCTCGGCACCGCGCTCACGGTGCTACCGGAGGCCCGGGGCGTGCATCTCTTGCGTCACCCCTGCGGCTATATCGCATCCGTGAACCGCGGTCTGGCGGGTAACAGCTTTTCGAGCGCCAATTCCAACAGCGAGGACTACGGGATCTTTGCCGCGGTCGAGGGCACGCCGCTCGGTGAGCGCTACGGCATTGCCATCGATCGCATGAAGACGCTGACGCCGGTCGAGCGTCTCGCCTGGCGCTGGGTGCTGATCAATGAGAAGGCGTGGCGGGAAAGCCGTGATGCCGGACGCTATCACTGCGTCTATTACGAGGACGTCTGTCGGGCGCCGGAAACGCGGTTGCGGGCCTTGTTCGACGCATGCGGCCTGTCCTGGAACGAGCAGACGGCCGATTTCGTCGCGCGGAGTACGCGCAGTGCGCGCTCCGGGTACTACAGCGTGTACAAGGACCCGGAAATCTCCGCCTGGCGCTGGCGTGAGGAACTCGACGCGGACACGGTCGAGAAGGTCATGGCGATCGTAGCGCGCAGCGAGATCGGCGCGCCGTACATGACGATGCAGCCGCCGGCCGAGCACGCCCGATGACGCGCGCGGAGAGGCGCCCGATGCGGGTTGCGGTGGTGACCGGTCTGTATCCGAACAGTCGGCAGCCGCGCCACGGTATTTTCGTGGAGGAGCGCCTGCGCCAGCTGGTGGCTACCGGCGAGGTCGAGGCGCGCGTGGTCGCGCCGGTGCCGTGGTTCTTTTCCACGCACGAACGTTTCGGTCGCTATGCGCGCATGGCGGCGGTGCCGAAACGGGAAGTGCGCCACGGCATCCTCGTCGAACATCCGCGCTATCTCGTCGTGCCGAAGGTCGGCATGATGCTGTCGCCACTGACGATGGCCCGATCGGTCCGCGCGACGCTGAAACGCTGGCGGCGCGAGGGGTTCGATTTCGATCTCATCGACAGCCATTATTTCTATCCCGACGGCGTGGCCGCGGCCTGGCTTGCCGGCTGGTTTCGCCGGCCGTTCGTCGTCACGGCCCGGGGTGCGGATCTGAACCAGATCGCCGGCATGCGAGGTCCCGGGCATCAGATCCGGCGCGCCGCACGCCGGGCGAGCGGTCTGGTGACGGTTTCACGCTCGCTGGCGGCTCGGCTCGAAGCGCTCGGCATCGACCGTGATCGTATCAGCGTGCTGCGCAACGGCGTCGATCTGACGCGTTTCGCCCCGCGGGATCGCGAAGCCGACCGTGCAGCGCTTGGTGTGAACGGCCCCGTGTGGCTGTGTGTCGGCCACCTGATCGAGCGCAAGGGCGTGGATGTCGCGATCGACGCGCTCGTGCACGTGCCGACCGTCACGCTGCTGATCGCCGGCGACGGGCCGCTGGAAGACGGTCTGCGCGATCAGGCGAGCCGGCTGGGCGTTGTCGACCGCGTACGTTTTCTGGGTGCGATCGAGCACGACGACCTGCCGATGTATTACAGCGCCGCCGACGCGCTGGTGCTGGCGGCGCGCTCGGAAGGTATGCCGAACGTGGTGCTCGAGGCGATTGCCTGCGGTACCGCGGTCATCGCGACCGACGTCGACGGCATTCCGGAGGTCATCACCGGTGCGCCGGCCGGCGTATTGATCGAGGCGCGAACGGGCGCTGCCGTGGCTCGAGCCTGGGCCGAGCTCGACGGCGAGGCGATCATGCCCGAGGGGCGGCGACGGCGGCGGCATTACGCCGAGGATTTCGGCTGGGACACCACGACGCGCGGTCAACTGCGCATGTTTCGGAACATTCTCGATCACGGCGCGGCGTCGGAGACGAGCCGCGTGACCAACGGAGCGGCGGACTGACGCATGCGGATAGTGCACGTACTCGATCATTCCGCGCCGCTGCACAGCGGTTACACCTTTCGCACGCTGGCGCTGATGCGCGAGCAGGTCGCGCTGGGATGGGAGCCGGTGCTCATGACCGGTCCCAAGCAGGACAGCGGCGATTGTCTGGAGGCGGATGCCGATGGTTGGCATTTCCATCGAACGCCGTCGCCGCGTGGCCGCCTCGCGCAGGCGCCGATCGCAGGGGAGCTGGCCGTCATGCGCGCTATCGAACGGCGGTTGGAGCGGCTGGTCGAAACCGCCCGGCCTGCGCTCATTCACGCCCATTCGCCGGTGCTCAACGCGCTGCCGGCCTGGCGCGTGGCGCGGCGTCATGGCCTGCCGCTGGTCTACGAGATTCGTGCGTTCTGGGAGGACGCCGCGGTGGAACACGGCAGCTGCCGCGAGGGCGACGCGCGCTATCGCGCGACGCGTGCGGCCGAGACCTTCGCCATGCGGCGCGCGGATGCAGTCACGACGATCTGTGACGGGCTGCGCGGCGCGATCGCCGAACGCGGCGTGGCCGACGATCGCATCACCGTGATACCCAACGCGGTCGACGTCGAGCGATTCACCACGCACCTGCCCGAAGATGCCGAGCTGGCGTCGTCGCTGGGTCTGTCGGACGACTATGTACTCGGTTTCGCCGGTTCGTTCTATCGCTACGAGGGCCTCGATATCGCGGTGCGGGCCATGGCGCAGCCGCCGCTGCGGGATGGGCGCTTCAAGCTGCTTCTGGTCGGTGGCGGCCCGGACGAGGCGGCACTGCGCTCGCTCGTGTCGGCGCAGGGTCTCGAGGACCGCGTGATCTTCACGGGCCGCGTCCCGCACGACCAGATCGAGCGCTATTACGGGCTCATGGATCTGTTGGTCTTCCCGCGGCTGCGGCATCGGCTCACCGAGCTCGTCACCCCGCTCAAGCCGCTGGAGGCCATGGCGCAGGCGCGTCTCGTCGCCGCCTCCGACGTGGGCGGGCATCGGGAACTGATCCGCGATCGTGAGACCGGGTTCCTGTTCGAGCCCGAGTCTCCGGCGGCGCTGGCCGAATGCGTGGCACAGCTGGCTGCCGCACCCGAGGCGCAGCTGGATGACGTCCGCGCTGCGGGGCGCCGGTTCGTCGAACAGGAGCGTACCTGGCGCGCCAGCGCGGCGCGCTACGCGCCGTTGTACGAGTCGCTGCTGGGCGAGAATCGTCGCGATACGGCGCGCTCGTGAGCAGGGCAAGCGACAACGTGCCGGCGGTGATCGTCGGGGCCGGCTTGAACGGTCTGGGCGTGCTGCGAAGTCTGGCGGCCGCCGGCGTACCCAGCGTCGTCGTCGGCACGCATGGCGATGAGCCCGCGATGCGCAGCCGTCACGGTCGCAAGGTGTTTTATGACGCCGCCGGTGGCGGCGAGGCGCTGCTCGCAACGCTGGAGCGTGTGGCGGCCGATGCGGCGGACCGGCCGGTGCTGATACTGACGATGGAGGAAAGCGTCGTCCACGTCATGACGCATTACGCCCGTCTGGCGACGCGTTTTCGAATGACGCTGTCGGCGCCCGACACGCTGGCGCCCCTGTTGAACAAGGACGGCGTGCGCGCTGCCGCCGAGGCCGCGGGACTGGCGATACCCAGAACGCTGAGAATCCAGAGTGCGGCGGATGTGAGCGGACTCGATGCGCTGACGCCGCCCCTGATCGTCAAACCCGCCCGACGGGATGCGGGCTACGAGGCGGCCTTCAGCAAGGCGTATCGGTTCGACACGCACGTCCCGGCCCGTGAGCTGGTCGAGCGCATACTGCCGGTGCTGCCCGATGTGATCGTTCAGGAGTGGATCGAGGGGACCGATTCGGATCTATACTTCTGTCTTCAACACCTGCCGGCCGATGGGGCCGCGCCGACGAGCTTCGTCGGGCGCAAGATCCGTTCCTGGCCGCCGCGGGTGGGGGGCACGGCCAGTTGCGGCCCGGCGCCGGAGGCGGTCGAAATCATCGAATCGACCACCGCGTTCTTCCGGCAGGCCGGCGTGCACGGGCTGGCGAGTATGGAATACAAGCGAGACCCGCGTAGCGGCCGATACGTGGTCGTGGAGCCCACGGTGGGACGCACTGATTACCAGGAGGAGGTGGCCACGCTCAACGGCGTGAATCTGCCGCTCGCCGCCTATCGGAGCGCCTGTGGTCTGGCCCCGCCGCCGGCCGGCGGGAGTGCGGCGCGGCGAATCTGGCGCGAGCGGATGTCGGACACCCAGTCGGCCGAGCGTACGCCGGCCGAGGAAACCCGGACGATCGAGGGCGCGCGCAGTGTGGATGCCCTGTGGCGCATCGACGATCCGGGGCCGGAACTCGCTCGGCTGGCCTCGCGTGTTCGGGTACGCTTGAAGCGACTATTGCGGAGTGATCGTTGATGGGTCTTGTATCCGGTTTGATCCGACGGATGGGCGGTGGCCGCCCGGTGCTGGCGTCGTTACGGCCGGGGCTGGACGCGGCCGCGGAATGGCTGGCGCGAGCGCAGGATGCGACGCCGGACGACGGCGTGGCGGCCTACTATGACGTGAAAAAAAAGCAGTGGGCGGCGTCGTATCCGGAAACCACGGGCTACATCATCCCGACGCTCTACGATTACGCTCATCTCACCGGCCGGGCGGAATTCGCCGATCGTGCGACTCGCATGGCCGTGTGGGAATCGGAGATCCAGCTGGCCGATGGCGGCGTGCGTGCGGGGAACATGGACGCGCCCAAGGTCGTGCCCACGATCTTCAATACCGGGCAGGTGCTGTTCGGCTGGGCGGCCGCCTACGAGCAGACCGGCGAGGCACGATTCGCCGAATCGCTGCGTGCCGCCAGCGACTGGCTCGTCGCCGCCCAGGACGACGACGGTGCGTGGCGACGATTCGGATCGCCGTTCTCCCATGCGGGCGTCAATGTCTATAACACGCGCGTGGCCTACGGCCTGGCGCTGGCCGGGCGCACGCTCGGTGAGCCGCGTTACATCGAGGCCGCCTGCGCGAACGTCGACTGGGCGTTGACGCAGCAGCAGCCCAACGGTTGGTTCGCGCACAACGATCTCGAGCACAATGATCGCCCGCTGACCCATACCATCGCCTATGCCACACGCGGTGTTCTGGAAGTCGGCGCGGTCGCCGGGGTTGAGGCCTACGTCGATCGGGCGCGTACGGCGGCGGCTGCGGTCGCCGCAGGTCAGCGGCGCGACGGCGCGCTGCCCGGCCGTCTCGATGCCGACTGGCGTTCGGCCGCTCGCTGGTCCTGCCTGACCGGCAATGTCCAGATGGCGGTCGTCTGGCTGCGTCTGGTGGAACTGGGTGCGTCGGCGGACGAGCCCGACTGGCTCGAGCATGCCCGTGGCTGCATCGCCTTCGACCAGAGTCGTCAATCGCTGGCACATGCCTGCGGCGCGCGGCGCGGCGCCATCGCGGGATCGGCGCCGATGCGGGGCGAATACATGCGCCATCGCTATCCGAACTGGGCCGCCAAGTTCTACATGGATGCGGTCATGCGCTACATGGCCGCGACCGGGGTCGACTGATGCGTGCGCTCGCGCTGCTGATGTTCGTTGCCGCCACCGTGCCCATGGCGTTCATGCGGCCGGTGATCGGTCTGATGCTGTGGATTCTGTTCAGCTACATGAATCCGCACCGCATCGCCTACGGCTTCGCCACCGCCTTTCCCTGGGTGATGATCGTCGCCGTGGTCACCATGGTCAGCACGCTGGCCCACGCGCAGCAGCGCCAGGCGCTGCGCATGACGCCGTTGATGGTGCTGATGACGCTGTTTCTGCTCTGGACCGGGTTGTCGACACTGGATGCGGTCGTGCCCGCACAGGCCGAGATCGAATGGGTGCGCTTTTTCAAGATCATGCTCATGGTCTATTTCACGGCGATCCTGGTCACCGACAAGCAGCGCCTGCACTGGGTGCTGTGGACCATCGTGCTCTCGTTCGGCTTCTGGGGATTCAAGGGCGGCTTCTTCACGCTGATCACCGGCGGGAGCCACAACGTCATGGGGCCGATCAAGAGTTTCTACCGCGACACCAACGGTTTCGCGCTCGTCATGTGCATGTGCCTGCCGCTCATGCGTTACCTGCAGTTGCAGGATCACCGCAAATGGGTTCGGGTCGGGCTCTGGGGACTCATGGGGCTGACCGCCGTCGCCATCGTCGGTACCTATTCTCGTGGCGGTCTGCTGGCGCTGGGCATCACCGTCCTGATGCTGATCTACAAGAGCCGGCGTCGGGCCTCGCTTTTTCTGGTCGTTCCGATCATGGCTGTGCTGGTTGCGTCGTTCATGCCGCAGGAGTGGTACAGCCGCATGAACACGATCGACGAGTACCAGCAGGACAAGTCTGCCCAGGGGCGTATCAATTCCTGGAAGTTCGCCGTGAATGTCGCGATCGATGATCCGCTGCTTGGCGGCGGTATGCGGGTCTGGTCCAGTGACGCCATGTGGGATACGCACGGGCCGCCGGATGCCGTGCATCGTGCGATCCACAGTATTTTCTTCCAGGTGCTCGGCGAAGCCGGCTTCGTGGGGTTGGCGTTGTTCGTCGCCATGCTCGCGGGCGGCTGGTTCGGGCTCGCCCGCATTCGACGCAAGGCGCGGGCGGGCCCCGATACCGCCTGGATGGGGGATCTGGCCAGCATGATGCAGGTCAGCCTCGTCGCATATGCGGCGGCGGGATCGCTTCTGCCGATGCCGTATTTCGACCTGTTCTATCAGATTCTAGTCATGACCACGGTGCTCGACGTGCTGCTGATGCGCGCCCATGCGAGTGGCGAGCCGCAGACCGCGACGGAGAGTCCGCGGCCGGCGTCCGGTCGTCGCCCGGTGGGCGGGCGAAGGCCGACGATCGGACGACCGCTGCGCCCGGGTACACAGGGCGGCGGTCAGCAGGATCTGCCGTGGTACTGATCCGCATGAGGAATCTTGCTCGTGAGTGACGAACACGATGATGCTGCGGGCCCGAAGGGCGGGGATCGCAGGGTTTTGCTGATCGCGTTCCATTTTCCGCCGGATGCGTCGTCGACGGGTCGTCTGCGCACGCTCGCCTTTGCGCGGCATCTGCGTGCACGCCGCTGGAAGCCGTGGGTTCTGGCACCCGCCCCCCGAGTTTACGAGCGGCTCGACACACAGGGACTGGAAGACATACCCGCCGACGTCCACGTCCAGCGCAGCCAGGCGTTGGATGCGCGTCGGCACTTGGGTTGGCGCGGGCGCTATCTTTCGGCGACCGCTATTCCGGACCGCTGGATATCGTGGTACCCGAGCGCGGTACGGGCAGGTCTGCGATTGATTCGCCGACAACGCATCGACGCGCTGTGGTCGACCTATCCCATTGCGACGACCCATCTCGTCGGCGCTTCTCTGGCTCGATTGTCCGGTTTGCCGTGGATCGCCGATTTTCGGGACCCGGTGGTGCCGGCTGGAACATCCGCGCAGAAGCGCGCCATGCGTGCCATGGAACGCTGGACGATCAAGCGTGCGGATCGGATCGTATTCACAACGCCGGGGGCACGCTCGCGCTACGCGGAGCGGTTTCCGGACGCGGCGAACCGAATGCATGTCATTGCCAACGGGTTCGAAGGGGAAACGGTGGCAACCGTACCCTCTCCGAGCCGGGGAGCTGGCGGCCCCGTCAAGCTGGTCCACAGTGGCCTGTTGTATCGTGAAGGTCGAAATCCGGTTCCTTTTTTCGAGGCCATCGCCCGGCTTCGCGAAGCCTCGGTCATAACGCCGGACACGCTCGAAGTCGTCCTGAGAGCCAGTGGTCACGAAGCGGCGTACGCCGAGGAACTGGCCCGTCTCGGGATCGACGATATCGTTACGCTGGCGCCTCCGGTGGGTTACAGGGAAGCGCTGGCCGAACAAGCCGGCGCACACGGGCTGCTGCTGTTTCAGGGCGGCGAGTTCAACGCGCAGATCCCGGCCAAGGTATTCGAATACCTTCGGATCGGACGCCCCGTTATTGCGCTGACGCCGCCGGATAGCGATACGGCCGAGCTGTTGCGTACCACCGGCGGGGCGCTGCGCGCGCCCATCGACGATGCGGAAGAGATCGCAGCGGTACTCCGCGATTTCATGATTCGGCTGGATGGTGACGACATGCCCGAGATCGATGCCAAAGCCCTGAGTGGCTACACGCGCAAGGCCGGCGCCATGAAACTGGCCGGGTTGCTCGACGAACTGACGGGGATAGAACGATGAGAGAAACTGCTGCGACGCGGCGGCGTTTGCCGTCGGGCCTGAACACCTTGACGCGCGTTGCTGTACTCGCCGTCGCCGTTGTCTTTCTGGGCGCTTGCGCGGGGAGCGTGGCGCCGGCACAAGCACAAGGACAAAAACGCGCGGCTTTCGCAGCGCCGGCCGATGCGCCGCCCGGCACGATCACGTGGATACATCTTGAGAAACTGACTGGGCAGGATTGCGCCACCGCCCCGGTGACGTTCGGGCAGGTGTTTCGTCCCGGCGATCTCCCCGGCGAATCGATGCTCGTGGCCAAGTACAACGGTCGCCCGCTTCCTACCCAGGTCGACGCCCGTGCGACGAATGACGACGGCTCGATCCGGCACGCCGTTGTGACCGTTCAGGTCCCCTGTGATGCCGACGATGCAGCGATCGCCCTGGTCAAGACGGAAGGCGGGAGCAGCGGGGATCATCGCAAGTCTGTGGAGCTGAGCGATGTTCTGGCGACCGAGTTCGACGCCCGGTTGCGTCTCGATCGATCGGGTCGCACATGGAGCGCGTCGGCGCGGGATCTCGTGGAGCGTGTGCGCCAAGCCGGGGGATGTGACGGCGTCGATTTCTTCTGTCGGCGCTGGCTTTCCGGCCCGCTGGTCTCCGAATGGATCGTCGGCGCACCGGTATCGGGCCCCGATGGAGGGGCGCACTCGCACTTGGCAAGCTATTTCGCCATACGCGCCTATGGTCCGACGCCGGTACAGCGGGTGCGCGTCGACGTGGTCACCGAAAATAACTGGGCGTACGTCGACGGCGTCCGCAACTACGACTACGACGCCCGCATCGACGTGCCCGGTCAGGCGCCGACCGTTCACGAAGACGTGACGCACTATCGACAGGCACGCTGGCACGAGGTCCGCTGGTGGGGCGCCAGCGATCGTGCGCCGTTCCATGCAGCTCAGGATCCCGCGTACCTCCAGTCGACCCCCGCCGTGCCCTCCTACGGCGAGTTCAAACTGTCGGATAAGATGCTCGCCGATGTCAGGCAGGATTGCCCGCCCATGCGAGCCTGCGACATCTACAAGCAGATGCAGACGACGGGGGCGCAACCGCAGATCGGCCCGTTGCCGCGATGGAGCAGTGCCTACGCGATCAACACGGGCCATCGTGTCTTTCGCTGGATGCTGGCCAACAGCGATGCGATGGGCGCATACGGCGTTCACTATCGTGACAAGAAAACCGGAAACGCCCTGTCACTGAAAGCCCATCCCTGCGCCACGACGCTCTGGCCGGCTCGCACCGCCGACTGTCCGGTGCCGCCGCATGGCGACGATCGTTTGCCCGGTTGCGGCGGTGAAGGCAAGGCCGCCTGCAAGAGCCCGCTGAATGCGGACGCAGCGCACCACCCTGCACCGACTTACATGGCCTATCTCGCCACCGGCGATTGGTTCTACGAGAGCGAGATGCGGTTCTGGGCCAACTGGGCGTTGTTGTGGCAGAACCCGAAGTATCGCGACTATGCCGCCGGGCTGGTGCACAATACCCAGCTCAGGGGGCAGGCTTGGATGCTGCGTTCGTTGGCCTATGCCGCCTACCTGTTGCCGGACGAAGCCTCGCACAAGGCATATTTCAACGACGTCGTGCGCCGCAATATCGACTGGTACAACGAGAGGTACACGCATAATCCGAAAGCGAACAAGCTGGGCGCCGTGACCAGTTACTATTCCGTGATCTATCCAAGCGGCGGCCAGCAGCGGACGGGCTATGCTACGTGGCAGCATTCCTTCTTCGCGTGGTCCGCGGGCAATATGGCCGATCTGGGGTTCGACGGCGCCGACGCGCTGCGCGACTGGGTCAGTCAGTTCCAGATCGGGCTAATGACGGCGCCAGGTTTCTGCTGGGAGCTGGCGTCGTCTTACCACGTGCGCCTGCGCGACAAGCGCAAGTCGCCTTACTACACCAGTTTCGCCGAGGTCTATCGGAACTCGTTTCCCGATCTGGTGGATGCGGGGTGCGAGCCGCAGGCGCTCAATCGTGCCTTGACACAAAGCAAGGGCAAGCAGCGGTTCAATTTTCCGCCGCGAACCATGGTTGGCTATCCGAAGTCGGGAACCGGTTTCGTCGCCAATTTTCAGCCCGGCCTTGCCGCTTCGGCGCGCGCGGATCGGCCCGATGCGGAACAGGCCTGGCGCCGATTCATGGATCGTACCCTGCCGATCGACTACGGTTCGAACCCACAGTTCGGAGTGGTGCCGACGGAGCCGAACAGGCCGTGAGCGGGCCCGGTATCGAGGGCCCGCAGGGGCATCGTCACGAAGGCCCCGAGCTGGCCGTGATCGTGCGGACGATGGCCGATGCGAATCGCGCGGATGCCTTGCTGCGGGCCCTGGATACGATCGACAACCTTCAGAGCGTGGCCGCTTATCCGATCATCGTAGTCAACGGACGGCGCTATGATCCCGATCTCGTCGATAGGCTTCGACGCCGCGACGGCAGCGTCTTCCACTATATGTCGCGCGCCTCGGCGGGTGCCGCGGTCGTTCAGGGTCGACGACTCGTCGAGAGCGAATTCTTCATGTATCTGGATGACGACGATGAGTTGCTGGCCGACGGAATCGGTCCCGTGCTGGTGGAGCAGGCGGCATCGCTCGACTGGGATCTGCTGGTCCTGAATGGAGAGCGGCGGTCTGCCTCGGGCGGGAAGCCATGGGTGGAGCAATGGGCGGCACATACGGCCGATCCATTACGCAGTCTGGTCGAAGAGAACTGGCTATCGCCCGGCAACACGGTCTTTCGAGCCGCGACAGTGAACAGCGACGTCCTGGACGTCGATCGTGATCACCACGAATGGACGTATATTGCGTACCGGCTGATGTTGGAAGGCTACAAAGTATCGTTTCACGACAAGAGCGTGACCCGCTACAACGATACCGAGGACTCGTTATCTAAACGCGATACGCACGACCCGGGAGAGACAAGACTGCTCGAAGACCTGCGGCGTGAAGCACGGCTGCCCAGAGATCTTCGGGCGGCCCTGGAAGCCAAGTACCGAAATCATCTTCACGTCATGGCAGAACGGAATCGTTTTCAGGGGCGTTTTGCATCAGCATGGCGTTATCACCTGCGCAGCCTCAAACCGCCGTTTACGCTTCGCTATCTACCCTATACGCGAAAGCTCCTCCGCTTTTAAAGGCGAACTCCCGCGCCGAAGCAGACGCGGGAACGAAATGTGGCCTGGTTGGCGATCGTCGTAGGATGAGCGCGCGCAGGGTGCCGCCTCAGGGTGGTCACATGCCGTTTGAGACTTGATGAAAATCGGCGCTGTGGTTGGGACCGAATTCTATTTTCAGCATCGGTGGATATCGATCACCGGTGATCCCGCCTCTGGATAGGGTCGCGCTGGACTGCACCAATCGGCAGACCCGCGATCAGAAGGCTGAATCGCTGGATGATACGAGCTACATTGATCATCTCGCCTGCGTGCCATTCGCGATGCGCGGTCCAGTAAAGACCTCGGACCATGGCTGTCAGCGCGGCGCGGTCAAATCCCGTGCCGCCGCCGAGTCGGTAGAAGAACGTCGATGGTTTGGGGAGCGTCATATCCTCGATTTGTGTCATGCGTGCGATGAGTGCTCCTTCGCGAACCGTAAGCGGCCGGCTCCCACGCAGCGCATTCCACTTTGCAAAATCATTCAGCGCTTCCTCGTATAAATTGTTTGAGGCCATGATCAGGCTTCTCTGGAGCACGGCCTGTCGACGGAGCAGGGGGGGCAGCTGGCTCCCCGCTTGTTGTAGCGGCAAGTAGTCGCCGAGCGTTAGTTCGTTGTAAAGCCGAGAAAATATCTGTCGCCGGTAGCGTGCCCAGACCAAAGCACGTTCGGACTCATCATGTCGATCAGCTCCGGCGCCACGCTCGCCGGCGTGGATTCGAAGCGCAAACGTCGGTTGCTTCAAGTGTCCTGCCTGATACCGATGCGCAAGCCGGAGAATCATGTCGTGATCCTGGGACCGGCGAAGACTCTCGTCGAACGGTCCGACGGCCGTCAGGCACGCCTTTGGAATGAGCATGCCTTGCAGCATCGTGTGCATCGATTCCATCGTGCGAATGAAGAACTCGTCCGACGGGATATCCGGTAGTTCGGGTACGGGTTGCGAATCGATGACGCGCATCGAGAATTCACCACTGAACACGTATTTCGGGCTGTAGGTGAAGTCGCATTCCGGATGGGCCCGGAGAAAAGACAGGTGTTGCTCCAGCGCCTCGGGCAGGGCGATGTCGTCGTCGTCGAATATCAGTACGTAATCGCAGCGAATCTCTTCGAGACCGCGGTTGAGTGCGCTTGCCTTGCCCCCGTTGGCCTGTTCCAGCAGGCGAACGTGATCGCCGAAGGCATGCACCACTTGGCCGGTGTGGTCGGTCGCGCCGTCGCTTACCACGAGTATGTCATCGGGCAGGCGTGTCTGGTTGCAGAGGCTCCGGAGTGCCTGCTCCAGGTAGTCGGCTCGGTTGTAGGTGGCGATGAGCACCGCCACCGTCGGCTCCGGAGAAATGACGGGTCGTTGAGTCGGCTTCATGGGTGCGCGCTTGTGCTATTTCTGATGACAGGCGCCCAGGGCGATGACCGCCAGGCGCCGTAGGGACATTCGAAGACTGTGTGGATCCCGCTTGCACCATAGGTCACGGCGAGCGCTCCAGTACAGGCCGCGCAGTAGCGGCGGCGCGATTGCCGGATGTGTGCGGCATCGATGCCCGATCGCCCGATAATAGACCGTCGGTAGTGCAAGATCGGGGGCTTGCAGGTAGGCGAGTTTCGAAATGAGCATCTGTTCCGCCTGGCTGGTCGCATGCTTATCGATGTCGCGTAAGTCCAGGTATGTATCGAGATCCGTCAGCGCGCATTCATGCAGACCGTGGATCGCCATGATGACACCGCGCTGCAGATACCCGTAGCGCTCGATTGCCCGGGGCTTGGCGACCAGTGTATCGGCGATATCCCTCGGCACGTATTCGGCGATGTCGACGCTTTCTCTGAGTTTTGTGAACACGTGTTGCTTGTGCGCCATCCAGGCGGCATAGCGTTCGTCGGCGTTGTGGCCATCGAAGCCCGGTCCACGACGGCCCGAATGTTCACGAAGCGCCCAGAGCGCGTGCGGAATGCGGCGGGCACGGAAGCGACGCGCCAGACGCATCACCATGTCCCGGTCTTGACTGCGGGTAAGCTCGACGTCGAACAGTCCGACTTGTTCAAGACAGGTACGGCGGATCAACATGCCCTGCATCGGTGTGGGAAGGAAGGGTGATTCCAGTATCCAGTTGAAGAAGCGGGGCGCGGATACGTCCGGGAGCGCCTTGACCGGTGTCTTGTCGACGGCGTCGGGGGGCGTCGTATCGTCGAATACGTGATTCAGGCAGTAGGTGAAGCCGACCTCGGGATGCGCTTGCAGTTCCTGCAGATGAGTCGCCAGATTATTCGGCAACATGATGTCGTCATCGTCGAAGATGCAGACGTTGCGACTCCGGCTTTGGGGGATGGCGCAGTTCAATGCGGACGACTTGCCGCCGTTGCGCTGGGTTATGATGCGGATGCGGTCGCCGTAACGACGTAGCACGGCGGCGGTATCGTCGGTGGAGCCGTCATTGACCACGATCAGTTCGTCGGCGGGACGGGTCTGGGCGAGTACGCTGTCGAGCGTCTCGCCAATGAGATGAGATCGGTTGTAGGTGGCGATAATGACCGCAATGCCGGGCGCATCGTGTCGTGACCCGTCAGCGGTCGATCCGTTCTGATTTGCAGCCATCGTGCTGGCTCCTGTTGCATGTCAGCAACGGCTGTTTAGTGGAACGGGTTCGCGGCGGCGCGCGGCGGTTATCAGTGGCCGAGTCGTCAGCAGCCGGCGGCAGCGGCTCTGGTGTTGCGTATTATAAGGCGCTTCTATTATCCGCAGGCTGCGCCTGGGCACGCGTTGCCTGCGATATCCCCGTAGAATACCGCGCTCGCGCGTGCCGCGTGGCACGCTCGTCATGGCCGATATAAAGACGCGCCCGAATGAAAAAAACCAGTACCGAAAAGAGTAGTGGGGCCATGCCCTCTATTCGCCGCTCGCTCGTGCTCTCGTTCGCGCAGAAGTACACGAATCTGCTGATCTCGTTGCCGACCATCATGGTGCTGAGCCGCCTGCTCACACCCGCTCAGGTCGGCGTGTATTCCGTGGCCGTCGCTTTCGTGAATATCGTCCAGATGCTGCGCGACTTCGGCACCTCCGAGTATCTGGTGCAAGTGCGCGAGCTGGACGACGCCACGGCGCGGTCGGCGTTCACCGTCACCTTCATCATCGCCTGGGCCCTGGGCGTCGCTCTTTTCCTGTGCAGTCCGCTGATCGCCTCCTTCTTTAACGAGGAAGGGCTGCGACTAGTGCTGGAAGTGATGAGCATCAACTTTTTCCTGTTGCCGTTCGGTTCGACCGTCAACGCACTATTGATGCGTTCAATGCAGTTCGGCATCCGCTACCGGATCGCCACGACCGCGCAGCTCGCCCAGAGCGCGGTGACGTTGACTTTGGCGTGGCTCGGTTACGGCTACATGAGTCCTGCATGGGGTTCGGTGGCCGGTATGGTGGTCAACGTTCTGGGTTGTCTGAGCTGGGGCCGCGATTATCGAATCCGTGGTGTGGGTCTGGCCCACTGGCGACCCGTGGCCAGTTTCGGCGTTCAGAAGACGTTCGGCAGTATCGTCAACCGGGTCGGCATGAGTGCGCCGGATTTCATCATCGGCCGCATGCTCGGTTTTGCCGAGGCCGGGCTGTTCAGTCGCGGCAACGGGCTCGTGCGCATGTTCCGGGAGAACATCATCGGGGCGATCGGCAGCGTGGCCTTCTCCGCCTTCTCGCAGCGGCATCGCGATGACAAGAGGCCGAGCGATCTTTTTCTCAAGTCGATCACGTTCGTGACCTGCATAAGCTGGCCTTTCTTCGCATTTTCGGCGCTCATGGCATTTCCCGTGATGCGAATCATGTTCGGCGACCAGTGGGATGCTGCCGTTCCCATTCTCCAGTTTCTTGCCATTGCAGGACTCATCAGCACGAGCCTGTCCCACAATAGCGAGCTTTTGACTGCCACGGGGCGGATCGGCGTGGCAACGACCCGCATCACTGTCCTGCAATCGGTTCGGGTCGCCGCGATGATCGCTGCCGCGTTCTACAGCTTGAATGCGGTCGCCGCGGTCCAGGTTCCCGTGGCGTTGTTCGGATTCGTCTATACGGCGAATGCCCTGATTAGATATTCGGGAATCACCTGGCGTGATCTGTTTCGTGCTCTGGCACCGACGATTCCGGTCACGATCGCGACAATGACCATTCCGGCCCTGGTTTATCTGCTCGATACGCCATCCGGTGATAATCTCTGGTCGCCGCTGCTCGGGAGTATGGCGGGAGCGGCGTTCGGGTGGCTGTTGGGAATCTGGCTTGTCAGGCATCCGGTCTGGTTTGAACTTCGGGATTTTCTGTCCGCACGGATAAATGCGCGACTAGGTCGCACTTAATCTTGCTTCGCCGGGGCGATAGTCGTTGCGAGCACTGATAGGCAGGGTATGGTGCGAGACCTCGGGGCGACAGAGATGGCTTGAACCGTTGTGGGCAATCTGATGCCAACAGCGCATAATGGTGCCTTGTGAAACGTCAGGTGCCTCTGGCCGAATGATGTAAACGCTCGTAGTCTCAACGGAGGAGCGTGGGGTTTCGTGAGGCCGTGTGGCTGAACGATATGATGCGACTGTGCTAACGCGCGGTCCTGGAATTCTCGAGCATCCGGCTATTTGCTCGCAACGAGAGTTTTTCTTGTAGCGATGCGGTCACGCCGTCCCGGTGTTCCGCACGAGGGCGGCGGAGTGTGTCGTCAGAGGCGCCATCGGTGACTACCGCAGAGCTGTGCGCTATCCGGGGCCTATTCTGGAATGGACTCCGCGTCTAGGGGCACTGCCGGCCGATTTGAATTGGAGATTGTCGGAATTTGATTTTATTGATTCAGATCCTGGTGCTCGGCGTGTTAGCTGTGGCGCTCACACAATGGTTGCGTCACCTGCCTTATCCGTCGCCTCTGGTGCGTCCTTTGCTCCCGTCGCGGCAGCGTTGGCCCGAGCTGCAGATTCGGGAATGGCTGGAGACGACACGTTTCCATTCCGGTTACCTGCGATTTTTCTACCGCGATCCACCACGGGTGCTGCCTGCAGACGACGGCATAATCGCGCCGGCGGACGGCTTGGTTACGAGTTATGAAGCACGCGCCGGTGTGCGTTATATCGTGATCGCGCTGTCTTTCTGGGACATGCACGTGCAGCGCAGTCCTCTGGACGGGCGCGTAACGAACGTAACGCCGAGTGGCGATGCGCATATGGATGGCGAGGGGCGCGATTTCGCGTTTCTGAGGGACAAGTACTGCCCCGTGCAGACCCGTATCGCCTTGGAGACCGACATCGGCCCCGTCGCGATCCGGTTGATCACCAGCGTGGCGGCGCGACGGATCGAGACCTGGGTCCACGCCGGCGAACAGATCCGGCGTGGACAGCGCGTGGGGCGGATTCTTCTGGGCAGCACCGTCGTGCTTGAAGTGCCGGATGAATATGTCTGTACGTGTGAGCTGGGTAGCCATGTACGCGCCGGCGAAACGATCCTGGCTGCGAAGGCGAGTGTGTGATCATGATGGATTGGCTCTGGCACGACGGGCATTTGAGCTGGCCGTTATTCGCCGTCCTTGTTTATACGTCCCTGATCATCCTTGGCGCCGATCTGGTATGGCGAACGACCTCGGGCTCGACACGGAAACTCGCACTTTGGGTGGCGTCGGTTTGGCTGCTTGGTGTGGTGTCCATATACGGGTTGGCCGTTTTCTGACCCATCAGGCTCGGGGGCAGGTTCAGTGAAGCCTGCGGTGTATCGACTGGAGCATCCGGTCACCATCAAAACGGGAGTGCGCGATGACCAGGTCGAACGGAATGGCGGGCGTTTCGGCTCGAACAAGTCGGTCGCCTCTGCGTTTCGATCTGCGGACGTTGCCGCGATTGATGTATCTCGCCACGCTGTGTCTTACGGTGACGGGAGCCGGGATCGTCGCCGCAAAGATGCTGTATCGTCCGGATGGCGTCTACGGGCTATATGCGTTGCTCGATCTGAACGGCGACTCGAGCGTGCCGACCTGGTACGCCGCGTTCACATTGTTGCTCTGTGCGGGTTTGCTCGCGCTGCACGGGCACTACAGTCGCCAACGCGGGGATGCAAACGCCTTCCACTGGCGGCTCCTCGCGTTGGTCTTCGCCTTGATGTCCGTGGACGAAGTCGCGCGGATACACGAAGTTGTCGGCTCGTTTCTGGGTGCCCAGATCAAGCCGGCGGTGGGCGAGCTGAATGGGTTCTTTCATTTTGACTGGGTGGCCGCGGGCATGGCATTCACGCTCGTCGTTGCGTTGTTCTACATACCGTTTTTGCTGCGGTTGCCGCGCCGGGTTGCAGGCCGACTGATGCTGGCCGGGGCCGTTTTCGTCGGCGGCGCCTTGGTCGTCGAAATCTTCAATGCGAGAACCCAATATCTACTCGATGTGCACAGCGTCTACTATCAAATGGGAACCGTCGTCGAAGAATGCCTGGAGATGCTCGGAATCGCGATTTTCGCCGATTTTCTTATTCGTCATCTCGCGGATGACACCAAGCATACCGCTGTAGATGTGCTGTTTACGATCGCGGATTCGGACGGCCTGGGTAAGGTAAGTCAAACTGAAGACCCAGACGTTCGTGGTGGGTAGCGCTGGGTATGCTGAGTCCGACACGTGTGTGTTCGATGGCCCTCGAGCTGCTTGACGGCCTAGCTATCCGACGAGTGCGGCACTGGTGGTATGACGTATCGACCTGCAATAGGAGTCGACTTCGAGAAATTCTGTCATTAGTGCGGACTTGTGAAATTGTTCTGTTTTTGCGCCTGGTATGCAGCGGATTTCTCGGGTACAGCCGTTCTAGCCTTCAATAGATAGAAGCATATGACCATCGCAACCAATATCTCGAACTTGACGCAACGTCTAGAGGCCCTGTCACGACCGCGTATCAAGCGAATTCGCCAGCGCTTAGTCCGCCCGTTCAATGGCGATGCGCCGAGGCTGAATCTTTTCGTCGCGGGCGCCCAGCGTTCGGGCACCAACATGGTCATGGATCTGCTCGAACGCTCTGCACAGACGGAAGTCTTCCACGAGCGCGACCCGCGTGCTTTTGACAATTATGAGTTGCGGGGCGATGACGTCATTGAAAGGCTGGCCCGGCGTTCACCGGCGCCGAAAGTCGTATTCAAGGCATTGTGTGAGTCGCAGGACGTCGGGCGGCTGATACAGCGTTTTGCGCCGGCACAGGCGATATGGGTCTATCGAGACTATGAAGCCACTGTGCGTTCCCATGTTCGCAAGTGGACGGGCATGCCCTCGACGATGCGTATCATCGTAGAGGAGAGCGGTACCGATGGCTGGCGAGGTCGTGGGATGTCGGCTGAAACTCGAGAATTTATCGAAGACTGCTATCACGACGACCTCAATAACGAATCCGCTTGTGCACTGTTCTGGTATATGCGCAACGTTCTACTTTTCGAACAGGCCCTGGATCAAGACAGTCGGTGCCGCTTGGTTTCGTACAACAGGCTCATGACTGAAACGGAAGCCAGCGCACGGGACATCTTCGATTTTGCTGGCTTGCGCTTTCATCCCGGCTACTGTCGATTCGTGACGCGCCCCTCGCGAGACAGACGCGTTGCCCATCGACAGCCGTATACGCGAAGCATGCGACAATCTGCTTTTGCGGCTGGAGGCATCGCTCGTGCCATTGCGCGGCGGTTAGGACGATGAATTTCCGCTATCCCCGGCGGCGGGTTCGGTCACGGGCTTTTCGGAATTTCAGTATTAGAGTCCTTGGCCCGGATGCAGGTGGACGAAGCCGTTGCACGGTGTTGCACTGACATTCGGTTGCAACATGCCCGCGAAAACGATCGGCTGACGACACTTTAGAACGCCGAGCCTCGGCGGCGGACCAACGAACGATATCTCCGGATGACCGGACGGTTGCATATGACGATTCTTCTTACCGGTGGCGCCGGCTTCATCGGCTCGCATACCGCTCTTGTGTTGCTCGAGGCGGGTCACGAGGTCGTGGTGTATGACAATCTATCCAATGCGTTCCGGGAGTCGCTCCTGCGGGTGGAGGCGCTCGCGGGGCGGTCGCTGGCGTTCGTTGAAGGCGATATTCGGGATACGGCCCGCCTGCGCGACACGCTGACCGGCCACGGTGTCGATGCCGTGATTCATTTCGCCGGCCTCAAGGCGGTCGGTGAAAGCGCGAGTCGGCCGGTCGCCTACTATGAGAACAACGTGGGCGGAACGCTGTCGTTGTGCAACGCGATGGACGCCGCCGGCATCAAGACGCTCGTGTTCAGCTCCTCGGCGACCGTTTACGCGGAGTCGGGCACGATGCCGCTGGCCGAGTCGGCGCCGACTGGCCGCCCGACCAATCCCTACGGCAGTTCCAAGCTGATGATCGAGTGGCTGCTCGAGGATCTGCAGCGTGCCGATCCGGCGTGGTCGGTGGCGTTGCTGCGCTATTTCAATCCGGGGGGCGCGCACGAGAGTGGGGAGATCGGCGAGGATCCGAACGGCCTGCCCAACAATCTGTTGCCGTTCATCACGCAGGTCGCGGTCGGTCGCCTCGACTCGCTGTCCGTCTACGGCAACGACTATCCCACCGCGGACGGTACCGGCGTACGCGACTACATCCACGTCATGGATCTGGCGGCGGGCCATCTCGATGCCCTGCGCGTTATCGCGGACACCCGCGGCCTGTACACTTGGAATCTCGGTACCGGGCGCGGGTATTCCGTACTGGAGGTCATCGAGTCCTTCGAACGTGTCACCGGCAAGGCCGTGCCGTATGCCATCGCGCCGCGGCGGGCCGGCGATCTCGCCGAGTGCTGGGCGGACGCGAGCCGCGCGAACGATGAACTGGGCTGGCGGGCGATGCGCGGGCTGGACGACATCCTGGCCGACGCCTGGCGATGGCAGCGCCGCAACCCGGCGGGCTATCGCGGCTGACCGGGCCGGGGCCCGATCTCGACGGATGACGGCCTCGCCGATCGCGGGCCTTCGCATCGCGTCACCGTCCGCCGTAGCTCAGTGCATGTCCTCGGCATAGTCGTCGACGTCGATATCGTAGGTGCCCGGCTGCAGCACCCGGGCGATACGGAAGCTCGGGAATCGTGACAGATCACGCACCCGCTGCGGATAGTAGCGGCGCTTGCGGTGATCGAGGACGATGAGCACGACCGGCTCTTCCGCGCCGACCGAATCCGGCAGTACGAGCCCCACCTCGCCGGTATTGAGCTCCACCACGCTGCCGGGCGGGTGCACGCCCATGGTCTGTTCGAACACGCGCAACATCCGGCCCTTGAATTCGCGGTCATCGGTGCCGTGCATCAGCTTGAGCGCTTCGGCGGGCGTGCGGCCCTTCTGATAGACGCGGTCGCTGGTGACCGCGTCGTAGACATCCGCGATGGCCACGATCTGGGTATAGGTGGACAGCTGGGCCCCGGCCAGGCCGTTCGGATAACCGCTGCCGTCGAGGCGTTCGTGATGGGACAGCACGATCTCGAGGCTGGCCGGCGTGAGATCGGGCGAGTCGCGCAGGATGTCCACACCGTATTCCGGATGTCTGCGCATGAGTGCGAATTCCTCATCGGTCAGCCGACCGGGCTTGTTGAGGATCGCCAGCGGGATGCGGATCTTGCCGACATCGTGCAGCAGGGCGCCGACACCCATCTCCTGGACATCGGCTTCGTCCAGATCGAGTGCCGAGGCCAGTGTGATCGACAGCATGCAGACGTTCAGGCTGTGCAGCGCGGTATAGGCGTCGCGGTTCTTGATCTGCGTGAACCAGAGCAGGGCGTCCGGATGACGCGCCACGCTGTCGATCATCTCTGCGACGACCTCTCGCGCGCCGCGCACGTCGACCGTACGTCCGGATTCTATGTCCGCATGCACGGTCGTGATCAGGTCCCGCGCCTGCTCGCGCAGCATGCGCGCCCGCGGTAGCTCCTCGCGAAAACCGCGCGGCGTGCGCTCGCGTATCGCGTTATCACTGCTCGACTCACGGCCCGCGTCCGCGCCCCTGAAAGTCGAGCGGCGGGCGTCTTCAGCGCCTGGCTGCGTCGGCTCGTCCAGTGTTGCCGGGCTGACATAGACATGCCTGCAGACCGCGCGCAGGCGCTCGATGTCCTCGGTCGTGTCGACGCGCATGCCCTGAAAGACGAAATCGGTCTCGGTCCACGGCCGGTCGAGCGCTTCGACATACATGCCGGCGCGTATCTCCTCGACCGCTATTCGTTTTGCATCACGTGACATCGCTACCTCGCCGCATGCCCGCTCGCCGCCCCGGCACGATTATGAGGCAGGTGCGTCCGTGGTGCGCACGTCGTTGGCGTGGCGGATAAAAAATCGCAGGCCGGGGTGGACCAAAGCCGCATTGTCGACGGTCGATCTTTCATGATTAGCTTACGCGACCTCTGGCCGAGGTCATTCAATCATCTGCGTCGGCGTGCCGGATGAGGCAGTCGGCCGAACCAATTCGGGGATCCACAGGGAAGACGCTATGACTTCAATCTTGATGTCGCTTCTGGCATTCACACCGCTGGTGCTGGCGGGTGTGATGCTGATCGGCTTTCGAATGCAGGCACGCACGGCCATGCCGGTCGTGTTCATCGTGACCGTGCTGATCGCACTCCTGGCCTGGGACATGACGTTCACACGCGTGGTGGCCTCCAGTCTTCAGGGGCTGATGCTCACGATATCGATCCTCTGGATCATCTTCGGTGCCATCCTGCTGTTGAACACGCTCAAGCATTCGGGGGGTATCGCGGCGATTCGCAACGGCTTTTCCGGGATCAGCCCGGATCGGCGCATTCAGGCGATCATCGTGGCGTGGCTGTTCGGCTGCTTCATCGAGGGGGCTTCGGGTTTCGGCACGCCGGCGGCGGTCGCCGCGCCCCTCATGGTCGCGCTCGGTTTTCCCGCGCTGGCGGCCGTCGTGGTGGGCATGATGATCCAGTCCACGCCGGTGTCCTTCGGCGCGGTCGGCACGCCGATCATAGTGGGTGTCAGCGGTGGCCTGCACAAATCGAGCATCACCGAGGAGCTTGCGGCCAACGGTTCATCCTGGGATGCCTACTTCCAGCTCATCACCTCGCAGGTGGCGATCACGCACGCGATCTGCGGCTTCCTCATGCCGTTGATCATGGTGACCGTGATGGCGCGCTTCTTCGGTGAGCGCAAATCCTGGGGCGACGGTCTGGCCGTGGCGCCTTTCGCACTCTTTGCGGGTGTAAGTTTCGTCGTGCCCTATGCGTTGGCCGGCGTCTTTCTCGGACCGGAGTTCCCGTCCATGATCGGCGCCATGGTCGGCCTGGCCATCGTCGTGCCGGCGGCGCGGCGCGGTTTTCTCATCCCGAAGAAGCCCTGGGATTTCCCCGAGTCGAGCCAGTGGCCGGCGGAATGGATCGGCAACATGGAGATCAAGGCCGATCACGTGGCCGGGCGCACGCCGCTCACGCCGCCCATGGGCTGGGCGCCGTACGTGCTGCTGGCCATTCTGCTGGTCATTTCGCGCACCGTGGAGCCGATCACCAACGCGCTCCAGTCGGTGGCGATCAGCTGGAGCAATATCCTGGGGCAGACTGATGTCTCGGGTTCCATCCAGCCGCTGTACCTGCCGGGCGGTATCATCTGCATTGCCGTGCTCATCACGTTCTTTCTGCATCGGATGCGCGCGAGTGCGATGGGGGCGGCGTTCAAGGAGTCGACCAACACCATCCTCGGCGCGGGCTTCGTGTTGATCTTCACGATCCCGATGGTCCGCATCCTGATCAACTCGGGGGTGAACGGATCGGACATCGTGTCGATGCCGGTGGCCATGGCGCAGCTCGTGGCCGATGGCGTGGGACATATCTATCCGCTGTTCGCACCGGCCGTGGGCGCGCTCGGTGCCTTCATCGCCGGTTCCAACACGGTGTCGAACCTCATGCTGTCGGACTTCCAGTTCAACGTGGCCGCCACGCTCGGCCTGTCGACGGCGATGATGGTCGCTCTGCAGGCCGTCGGCGCGGCTGCCGGCAACATGATCGCCATCCACAACGTGGTGGCGGCTTCGGCGACGGTCGGACTGCTGGGCCGTGAAGGCACGACCATGCGCAAGACGATCCTGCCGACGCTCTACTACTGCCTGTTGAGCGGCATCATCGGCCTGATCGCCTTCTACGGCATCGGTGTGGTCGATGGCCTGATGGCCGGCGGCGGATAACCGCCACTCCTTAGTATCCGGCGTTGACGGCGGCCCTCGCGGCCGCCGTTTTTGTTCGTGAAACCGGTTCGGCCTTCGGTAGAATGCAGGTCGTTCCAGACACCGATTCCAAGGACTGTTCCCATGCAAGACAAGACCGTGCTCTCGCTCGCCGACGCCGAACGCATCCTCGATGCGGCCCAGAAAGAGGCCGAAAGCCAGGGCTGGAAGGTGGCCATCGCCGTGGTCGACGACGGCGGTCACGCGTTGGCCCTGCGGCGCCTGGACGGCTGTGCGCCGATGGGGGCCTACGTCGCGACCGAAAAGGCGCGCAGCGCGGCGCTCGGTGGCAAGGAAACGCAGGCGTTCGAGGACATGATCAACGGCGGCCGCGCGGCCTTTCTGTCGGTGCCCGAGCTCAAGGCCACCATGACCGGCGGCGTGCCGGTCATGGTCGGCGGCGGGCTGGCCGGCGCCGTCGGCGTCTCCGGCGTCAAGCCGGAGCAGGATGCCCAGACGGCCAAGGCCGGCGTCGCCGCGATCTCGGACTGATCGAGGCCGCCTCGGTTTGAGCCCGGCACGCCACGGCGGCGCTCGTCAGGTCAGGGTGGCGTGTCCACCGTATCCGTGCCGTAACCGAACCGCGCGGCGACCGGGGCCGTGATGTCCCGAATCGTCGCGTATTCCTCGTCGCTGAAGGCGGGGCGATAGTAGCCCGGCAGCCGCAGGCGCGCCGCCGCGCGTGAACGCTCGTCGTCGCCGATGTGCAGCGCGCAGTGCGCGTGCACGCGGCGCAGCGTTTCCTCGGCGTCGCCGCACAGATCCTCGTAGCGGACGACCAGACAGGCGTCGCGCAGTGCGGCGTCGGTGTCGAGTTGGTCGGCCAGCGCGCCGTAGACCGTGGCCCAGTAGTGCGCCCAGCCCGCAACCTCGTGGCCGTCCGCCCAAAGCTGGCGTATGCGTTCGGCTGCCGCATCGTCGCCGGTATGAATCGCGCGTCGGTCGAGGCCGAACTCGAAATGGCCGACGCGACGCATGTGCTCGAGCGCCCGCGGATGGGCGGTTTCACCCGCCTCGAACAGCGTCTGCTGCTTGATCAGCGAGGCGATGTGCCAGACCGGGTCGCGGATCAGCAGCACGAAGCGCGCATCCGCGAAAAGCGTCTGCAGGTACGCCAGTCGCATCAGGTTGTAGTTGCCTTTCGACGCATAGCGGCTGGCGCCGCGAATCGCCAGCAGCTTGCGGATGTGCTCGCTGTAGAAGCGCTCGAATTCGGGATTCGAACTCGTACGATCGAGCACGTTGCTCTGCTGCGGGTCGTGAATGGCGTCGAAGAACGCCATCCAGACGACTTCCTCGAAGGCTTCCGGGCTGCGCGACGTAACGGCGATGCCGTCGCCGTGCGCGCGCTCGGCCGCGGTCTCGGCGCGCTGGGGCACCCGCGCGAGCCACCGGTCCCAGAGCCAGGGGGTCATCACCGGAGGGAAATCGCGGTACTGGTGGGTGCCCACCGCCGGATGCGCCGCCAGCGTCTCGAGCACGATCGTGGTGCCGGCCCGCGCGATACCGGCGATATAGATCGGCCGGTCGACCGAGATCCGCGCGATGGCGTCGCCCGCGACGCGGGTATCGAAGTTGCCGAGCCGGATCGCAGCCTGCGGATGACGGTGTTGCCAGCCCCCGAGGCGATGCATCCAGGTCGGTACGGCGAACCCGGCGACCGCGCTTTCGCTGGGACGGGATCGGGGCGTGCGCGGTGTGTCCTGTCTCGTGGTCATTCGATTTTCGCCCATCGGTAGATGGCCAGCGAGACGATGAACATCACCGGGATGAATATCGCCAGCCAGCCGCGCATCCAGTCGGGCCCGAACGACAGATAGTGCCGCTCGGGCAGTTGGATGCGAATCTGCTCCACGGCGGCGTCGTCCGGCAGATAGCCGAGCGGGTTGGCCGCCAGCCAATGCCACCAGGGTTGTTTCGTGACCACGCCCACCGGCGCCACCATGGCGATGTCGGCGATCGTCTCGCCGTTTCGGGTCACCCGCACATGCGGCGCCTCATCGGCGGCTCGCCATTCGCCGGTGAAGCCCTCCGCGGGCGTGATGGTGATCGCCGGCGCCTGGCCGGGCTCGGGCAGCGCCTGGCCGTAATGCGTCTCGGCCCAGAGCAGTAGGCACAACAAGGGCAGAACGGCCAGCATGGTGCCCGGAACCACAAGACCGACGTGGCGGAACGCGCTCGCGAACTGATCGCGGATCAAGGGGCCGGCATCGGCGAAATCGCCGTCGAAAGCGTTCAGCCGCTGGCGTGCCGCCTTCGCCCGGCGCTTGGCCTCGCCGATGCGCGCTTGTGGCGAGAGCATTTTGTAGAGCAGCATGGTCCCGATCGCGCCGATCGCGGCCCAGACCGCGAGGCGGGCCGCGGCCGGCAGGACGCCTGCCATGCCGGCGTCGACGATATTGAACAAGGGCGCGGGCAGATTGAACAGCCCCATCGGCATCTCCGGATCTGTCGGGCACGCGCTGCGCCGCCGTCTTGACCGCGGCGGGCGCTGGCGCGGCCCGATGTCGTTACGAGTGGTGCGACGACTTCGAACGGTCGTGCGGCTCCGCGCCGGGGGCCGTATCGTCGGGCCGCGACTGCTGTGCGGCCGTCTCGCGTCGGCGCCGCATCATGCGCCGCAGCGGCCAGAGGATGACGAACAGCAGGGCGGCGCCGATGGCCGCGATCACGCCCCAGAGCGCACCCAGCAGGCTCAGACCGGCGCCGGGGCCGACATAGGCCTGCGCCGCCAGCGGTGCGAGCATGATGGCGATGGTGAGTGGGGCGCGTATGTACGCGATGTGCTTGCCGTTGGAACGATTCTGATCCATGACATGCCTCCTAGGGAGTGTTGAGTCGGGCACGGAAGGCCGGATCAAGCGCCTCTGGTTTGATGCGCTGGCCGGATGAAACCACCGGTATGTACTGATCCCGATCCCCCTCGCGGACCGGATTGACGAACTCCCAGACGATGTCGCGCTCGGGTGTCACCTCGAACAGCCGACCGCCGTCGGACTCGGTGACCAGGTGATTGCCGTTGGGCAGCGTCGTGCTCGCGCCGCGCAGCCGGCTTTCGAAGGGCTGATCGCGGGTGCCCTGATAGCGCCAGACGATCTCGTCGGTGCTCGGGTCGATCTCGAGCAGGCGCGTGGTGTTGCCCGGCTCGAAGTTGCCGATGTTGTCGAACAGCGTGAAGTTGCCGTTCGGCAGGGCGCGAGCGAAGTGCTGGCCCAGCCACCCGCCGCGTGTCGCCCAGGTCATCTGGCCGCTGTCCAGATCCACGAGACCCGGCGCGCCGGGATGACGGAAGGACAGCAGCACCTGATTGCCGCGTCCGTTCGCGGGCGCAAAGCGATCGGCCAGGCCTTGGTCGATGTACTGCACGCTGTTGGTGTGCAGCGGATCCTCGACCGCAAAGCTGGGTATCGCGGTCAGCAACGGCTGAAAGCGGGAATCATAGAAGGCGTCGAACAGCGAGATCCTGCGCTGCTCCTCGCCGGTGTCGCCGTCGAGGACGACCAGGAAATCGTTCAGCCACGGTCGGGCCAGCGTCGGGAAATCGGGGAATTCGCGGTAGCTGAACTCGTGCGTCAGGGTGATCACGCGGCCGTCCGGCGCGATGTCGATATCGTGATGAGTCGCGCCCTTGTAGCGCCAGATCACGTTGGAATCGGCATCGAGCCTGACGAGGCCGTAGCCCCAGGGCGTGTCGCCGGCGGCGATGTACATCGCCAGCAGATCGCCGTCGGGGTACATGATGGCCTTGCGCCAGTAGATCAGGTCGTCGGACCGGGCCGCCCGGCCGCTCGGGTTCGTGTCCCAGACCTGGCTGAACGGTAGCGCCCAGCGATGCACTTCGCGCCCGTCCATGTCGATCAGCGAGGCGTAGGCGCCGCCGCCCGAGGTGTATAGCGTGTAGCCGTTATAGGCGCGTTCGGGATCGTGGATGGTCGTGCCGCGCTCGGTCGTGCGGGCGAGGCGCCACTGGTCGGTCTGCGTGTAGCGATCATCGATCGCGCCCTGGGCGATCAGCGCGTGGGCCGCCTTGTAGGCGTCGTTGATGTGCTGATAGGGGAATACTTGCGTCAGCACGATCAGCGTGCCGCCGATAAACGCCAGGAAAAGGCACGCCAGAAAGAACCCAGCGAATCCGACGCGATCGATTGTATTCATGCTGCGACCCGTTCCGGGTCCCCCACAAGCCGACGCCGATGGTTCGGCGTCAGTGCGCTCGGCCTTACAGAGACACGATCATACGATAAAAGTTTCGATCGCGTAGTGGTGGCGACAAGAAAAGATTACGGGGCGCCAGCGCCGCTATCCAGGCTGTGCCGCGGATCGATACGCCCCGGGCCGCGTTGCCGAAGTGCCCCTAACCCCGGCCCTCAACGCGGTAGTGCCAAAGCGCTCGGGCCGCGATCGTCGGTCCAGGCGAGGATGCGGCGGGCCAGCACGCGCAGCAGAACGCCGTACAACGGCACGAACAACCCCAGGCTGATGACGAGCTTGAACGCATAGTCGACGCAGGCGATCTCGAACCAGTGCTCGGCCATGAAGGGGTTGCGGCTGCCCATGAAGGCGATCGAGAAGAACAGCAGCGTGTCCAGCATGTTGCCGAACACGGTGGAGGCGGCCGGGGCGACCCACCAGCGTTTGAGCCGGCGCAGACGGCTGAATACGACGATATCCAGGAGTTGCCCGTACAGATAGGCGGCGAAGCTGGCGATGGCGATGCGGGCCACGGGGACGTCGAATACGGTGAGCGCCGCCCAGCCCGCGAAACGCGCGTCCACGAACAGCACCGACAGCAGATACGACACCGCCAGGGCGGGCAGCATCACCCAGAAGATGATGCGGCGGGCGAGCCCGGCGCCGAACAGGCGAACGGTGAGGTCGGTCGCGAGGAATATGAACGGGAAGGTGAACGCGCCCCAGGTGGTGTGGAAACCGGCCAGCGTGAACGGCAGCTGCACGAGGTAATTGCTGGAGGCGATCACCGCAACGTGAAACGCCGCCACCACGGCGAGAACGCGCCGCGCCTGACGTGTGGACAGATCGAGCATGACGGGCCTTTTTTCTGGCGGGGTGAGGGAACCCGCATCGCCGCGCGAGCCGCGCCGAGCGATACAGCATGAACCGGCGAAAGTATAACAATCCGCCGGCGGGTCCGATCAGGCGTCGGCGTCGTCCGGCGGATCGTAGGCGCCCGCCGCGATCGCCTCCAGCTCGGCGATCAGCGGGGCCTGGCCCTTCATGCTGCGCAGGATCCAGTACAGACCGCTGAGGGTGCGCATCAGAAAGACCAGCTCCGGTGCGGCGTTGAAGCGTTTCCAGTGACGCAGCGACTCGCGGATCTCGGCGTGGATCGACTGGATCAACCCGTCGTCGTCGAAGACATAGTCGGGCTGGGCGCGCAGCGGTTCGAGCGTGGCCTCGGCATGCCGTCGATAGATCTCGGCGTAGGTGCGGCCGTGGTCCGCCCAGCTGTCCGCCGGGACCACGCCGAGACGCTCCAGGGCGTCGTGCACGCCGTGCCAGTCCGCGATCAGGGCGGCAGCGACCACATCGCGCAGCGCGTCGCGGGTCGCCCGGTCGAAGTATTTCACGCAGCCGAAATCGAACAGGGCGATGCGTTCGTCGTCGGTCACGCCGAAATTGCCGGGGTGCGGGTCGGCGTGCAGGGCGCCGAAGGTGAACACCTGGCGGCAGATCGACGACACCACGGCCGCGCCCAGCCTCGGCGGCGCTTCGGCGATCGGACGCGACGCCACGTGCGTTGTCACGAGCACCGCCTCGGTACACAGCTCGGATACCGGTTCGGGCAGCACGTAGCCCGGCAGCGTCATCGCCCGAAGCGTCTGAAGATTGGCGAGCTCGTGGCGGTAATCGGTCTCCTCGATGAAGCGCAGCCGCAGTTCCTCGAGCACGGCGTCGATGTCGCTGCCGCGCACGGGCAGAAAACGCGAGAGCTTGAGCAGGCGGGCGAGGTTGTCGATGTCGGCGTCGACCGCGTCGGCCACGCCGGGGTAGCGAATCTTGACGACGACGTCGCGGTCGTCGTCCAGCCGGCCGCGGTGGACCTGGCCGATCGACGCCGCGGCGATGGCCTCGGTGTCGATCTCGACCAGGCGGGCGCGCTGGGCTTCGCTCCAGGTCGCATCCAGCACCGGGGTGAGTCGCGCGTAGTCCCAAGGCTCGGCGTTGCGCTGCAGGCGCGAGAGCTGATCGACCAGCTGTTCCGGCAGGAAGTCGCGATACTGCGACGCGATCTGGCCGAGCTTCATCGCCGCGCCCTTGAGCGAGCCCAGCGTGTCGTACCAGTCCTGGCCGGTCTTCTGCCAGCTGCGGGCACGATCGTAGCCGGGCATCGTATGCAGCATGCTGCGGCCGAGCGTGCGTACGCCGGCGCCGAACATGCGCCGGCGCCGACGGCGTTGTTCGCTGTTATCCGACGCCATGGCCGTCCATTCCGGTGGCGTTGCGCAGCCAGCCGTGGAGTTGCTGGGCCTCGCTCGGCCGTACTCGCGTGTTGGGCAACACGGCCGTGGGATGCGGCCGGCGGTCGAAGAAGAACTCGCCATTGATTCGACCCGCGGCCCGCGATGCCCCCAGCCACACGGCGGTATCCGCGCCCATTCGGGCATCCCGCAGGAAGCGGCCCAGCGCGCGGTTGAAGCCCGGCAGCGACTGGGCCACGCCTGCGGTCGCGACCCAGCCGGGATGCATGGCGTTGAAGGTCACGCCGGTCTCGGCGTAGCGCCGTGCCCAGTGTCGGGTCAGCGCGACCAGGCCGCGCTTGGCGCGGGCGTAGGCCTTGGTCCCGTCGAAGCGGCCCTCGGCGAAATTCAGGTCCGCCAGGACCAGCGGCTGAAGATACATGCCGCCGCTGGACATGTTCACCACGCGGCCGCGGGCCGCGCCGAGCGCCGGCATCAGGCCCTCCGTCAGCACGAACGGCGCGACCAGGTTGATCGCGAACGTGCGCTCGAAGCCGTCCGCCGTGGTCGCGCGTTCGGCGAACAGGGCGCCCGCGTTGTTGACGAGCACGTCGATGCGCGGATGCGCGGCCACGAGTGCGTCCGCGGCCGCGCGGGTCTGGGCGAGATCCAGCAGATCGGCTTCGACGGTGGTCACGCGCTCGGCCGCGCAGCCGGCGAAATCGCGCACGCGCGTCGCGGCCGCCGCCAGACGCTGCGCGTCCCGGCCCACGATCACCGTGGTCGCGCCCAGGCGGGCGTACTCCGCGGCGATGGCTTCGCCGATCCCACCGGTGGCGCCGGTGACCACCACCACGCGGTCGTCCATGAACTCGCTGTGGGCCTTGTCGTCCAGCGCCAGATAACCGCGTTCGGTGAAGCTCGGTGCGGCGGCGATCAAGCTGCGGTCGGCGATGTAGTCTCGCCACCCCTGGCGCGGCGGGGTCGTGTCGATTTCGAGCGCGTCGCGCAGACCCGCGAGCGCCGCCCCGGTCATGCGCTCGACCAGCGCCCGGGCGGCCGGCTTAGACCAGCCGAGCAGGCCCGTCAGCGTGAAGTCGGCCCGGTATTCGACGGTCGTCGCATCGCCATCGGCGACCAGTTCGATCCGCTCCTCGGAGACCATGCCGGCACCGGTGCCGCAGAGCACGATGGCCGTGCCGGGCGCCAGGGATTCGATGCGATAGCGTAGCTCGCGCCGACGGCCGAACAGCGAGACCGTGACGTCGAATTCGGTGCCGACGCCGGGCGCGCCGGGGGTGCGCTTGGCGGCCCGGTAGACCGCGGGGTCCCATTGCTCGCTGGTCGAAAAATCAACGAGATAGCGATAACAGTCGGCGACGCCGCGGGCGACGCGGATACTCTTCCGGATACGGATCATGGGGACAGGCGTGTGTCGTGTACCCAGTATGACACCAGTTTGTGCAGTGCAGTGCCCGGCTGCAAGGCGCGTTTTTCGGCAGGCGGTTCGGCGCCGCGCTGCAGGCTGGTTACACTGGCGGACATGAATGTGTTCGACCGCATCTACGCGCTGCATCGCCAGCTGGCCGGCGCGCGCCGGCCGATCCCGAAGGCCACGCTGGAAGAGCGCCTCGAATGCTCGCCGGCCACGGTCAAGCGCATCATCCGCGACATGCGGCTGTATCTCGATGCGCCGATCGAATACGACCGCGAGTATAACGGCTACTACTACGCGCTGGCCGACGGCGCCTCGCCGGACGCGCATTTCGAACTGCCGGGGCTGTGGTTCAACGCTTCCGAGCTGGTCTCGCTGCTGGCCATGGATCAGCTGCTGGAGACCGTTCAGCCCGGTCTGCTCGCCGCCGATCTCGACCCGATCCGCAAGCGCCTCGAGCGGATTCTGGAAAGCCGGGCCATGGGCACCGGCGAACTGGCGCGCCGGACCCGCATCCTGCGCGCCAGCGCCCGCCGGCCCGGCGCCGCCTTCGCGGACGTCGCGGGGGCGCTGGCGATGCGGCGCCGGCTGGATATCCGCTATCACGGCCGCGCCCGCGACACCGAGAGCCGGCGCACCGTCTCACCCCAGCGGCTCGTCTACTATCGCGACAACTGGTATCTGGACGCCTGGTGCCACGACGCCGAGGGCCTTCGCAGCTTCTCGCTGGACCGGATCCGTCGGGCGGAGATCACGGAGGCGACGGCGATCGACATGGACGCCGCGGCGCTGGACCGCGAACTGGGCAGCGGCTACGGCATCATCTCCGGCGCGGCCACGCAGATCGCCGTGGTCCGGTTCTCGGCCCGCGCGGCCCGCTGGGTGGCCGACGAACAGTGGCATCCGGATCAGAGCGGCCACTGGCACGACGACGGCGGCTACGAGCTGCGCGTGCCGTATGCGGCCCCCGAGGAACTGCTGCAGGACGTGCTCGCCTATGGCCCTGAGGCCGAGATCATCGCGCCTGCGGCGCTGCGCGAGGCCGCCGCCGACCGGCTGCGGCGGGCCGCGGCGCGCTATGCCGATACGGCGGTGGATACCGAAAAATTGTAGATTCATACAGCCGCGGGTCGCCAATTGACCCACCGCCGCGGCCACCCTGTGCTCGACGCCAACACAGGGAGTCGAGCATGACCACATCGAATACCGCCGGCACGCTGATTCACCCCGCCCACGGCACGCTGTACCGGGCGGCCCGCGACGAACGCCGTCGTCTGGCCCGCGCGCTGTCGATCGAGGCGGACTGGCGTTTCCACGACGGTCCCGAGTGGGCGGCGCGCTACTGGGCCGCCTTCGGCGACCTGCGCCGCGACCGCGCCAGCGCGCCGGAAATGCGCATGGCCGCCGCCCAGGCCGAACGCGAGCACTGGTCGACACTGACGGCGACCGAGGCCGCCGTGGCCCGCGACAGCTTTCGTGCGCTGCTCGCGCTGCTGCATCCGCGGGTGGTACCGCAGGCCGCCGCCGCGGACGGCGACGGTCTCTGGCCCCGCGCGATGGCGGCCTATCGCCACGGCGACCGCGAAACGCTGGCCCGGCTGCTGCCCGAGGCCCGACCGCTGGCGCGTCACGCGCGCCTGCCGCAGGCCGTGGTGGCCCTGCGCCGGGAGCATGACCGGCTGTGCGCGGCGCGTGAACACGCGGACCGGCGTCTGGCCGAGCTCAGCCAGCAGTTTCCCTTCTGTCTGCGCGACCGGCTGGCGGATGCCGACTGGATCCGTCGGCAGCGCCTGGCCCTGCGGCAGGCGCTCGCACTGACGGCCGCGCCGCAGTCTGGGGTGGCCCCGCGCAAACGGGTATCCTGAGACGCCCGCCCACGAAGCCAACGGTACGCATGGCCGGAGCCGAACAGCAGCGACTCGATCTCGACGACGACGACCCGCAGGCCCGAGCCGTCGAGGCCACCGCGCACTGGATCATGCGAGCGCGCGAGATCACCGGCGCCAGTGCCGCGCGGCTGCCGGTGCCGGCGGTGCGTTTCGATCTGCGCGGCCGGGCCGCGGGCCAGGCGATTCTCTCGCGTCGCCGCGGCGACTGCGCCATCCGCATCAACGCCGCGCTGCTGGCCTCTCACCCGCGCGAGATGCTCGCCGAGACCGTGCCCCACGAGGTGGCGCACGTCGTGATCCATCGGCTGTGCGGCCGTCGCGCAAAGCCGCATGGCGCGGAATGGAAAGCGCTCATGCGAGCCTTCGGCGTCGAGCCGGCGCCGTGCCATACGCTGCCCGCCGAGCCGACACGGCGGCTGACGCGTCATCGCTATCGCTGTCGCTGCGATGAACCCGCCTGGTTGACCAGTATCCGCCACAAGCGGGCGCAGGCGGGCACGACCTACCTGTGCCGCCAGTGCGGTGAGACGCTCGTCGCGGCGCCCGAGGCCGGCTGAGCGATCCCGATTTTCAGACGGTCCTGCGGCCCCTGTTGGTTCCTCTGTCCGATGAACGGATTCATGCCAACTACGAGACGCTCGCCGCACGCGCCGGGCATTTCGAACTTTCAGAAGACGAAAGGGCGACAATGCTGCCGAGCGGTCAGCAGTCGGTATTCGTGAATCGTGTGGTGCGGGCCCAGGTGCATCTCAAGGCGTGGGGCGGCCTGATCGATTTGCCGGCGCGCGCCGGCTATCGCATCACGCCGGCGGGCCGGGCGGCCTCGTCGAGGAAAAGAACGAATCGATCTTGGATACCGCAAGCGCTTTGAGCCGTATCGGCACTTCCGCGGGCCGAGTGAAAGAAACAGCCGTCGACGAACCAAAACGGAAAACGGCGACGCTGTAGCCGAGTCAACGACCCGTGCGATTAGATCGAGCAGCGCGATCCACGCATGCGAGACGCGCTCGAAGTCGAACTTCTGGACAAAGTGCTGGCTGGCTCGCCGGCCCTTTTCGAACGGCTGGTCGTCGAGCTGCTGGTCGCGATGGGCTACGGCGGCTCGCGCCGCAGCGCCGGTCAGACGTTCGGCCAGTCGGGTGACGGTCGCGTGGACGGCGTGATCAAGGAGGATCGGCTCGCGCGGGACGCGATCCATGTCCAGGCCAAGCGCTGGTCGAGCGTGGTGGGGCGGCCCGAGATACAGAAGTTCGCTGGCGCCCTGCAGGGCAGACGCGTACGCAAGGGCGTCTTGATCACCGCTTCGGATTTCAGCGGTGAAGCGCGGGCGTACGCCGGGGCGATCGATACGCGGATCATCCTCGTGAACGGCGCGGAACGGGCCGGCTACATGATCGATTTCGGCGTTTGTGTGGCGCGCGTCGCGACCTGAAGGTCAGCGACTCAATCACGACGACTTCGAATTCTAGAGTGCGTCGTCGGCTGAAAATCGCCCCGCCCAGTCGCGGGCGAACTGTTCTGCGGTGCGCCCGGAACGATTGCCCCGCGCCAGCGCCCACTGCAGCGCTTCGCGCTCCCAGGGCTGGTCGATGCCGACTTCGGCTTCGATGCCGTGGGCGGCGAGATGGCGGGCCGCGATCGCCAGGTAATGGCTCTGATCAAAGGGGTAGAACGATAGCCACAGCCCGAATCGTTCGGACAGCGAGATCTTTTCCTCCACCGCCTCGCCGTGATGGATTTCGCCACTGGCCGCGTCGACCGTGCGCGAGGCCTGATTCTCGGACTGGTACTCCGGCAACAGGTGGCGTCGATTGGACGTCGCGTAGATCAGGACGTTCTCGGGGGCTGCGGCCAGCGACCCGTCGAGCACGGCCTTGAGCGCCTTGTAGCTGCCGTCGCCCGCTTCGAACGATAGATCGTCGGAGAAGACGAGAAAGCGCTCGCTGCGCCCGGCCAGCGTGGCCACGAGGTCGGGCAGATCGACCAGCCGGTGGGCCGGCACCTCGACGATGCGCAGGCCGTCGTCGGCGAATTCGGGCAGCAGCGCACGCACGAGCGACGATTTGCCGGTCCCGCGCGAGCCCCAGAGCAGGGCGTTGTTGGCGGGCCGGCCGGCGACGAACTGGCGCGTGTTCGCGAGCAGCCGCGCCTTCTGGCGGTCGATACCGTGCAGCCGGTCGAGTGGCATCGTGGCCGGCGCGGGAATCGCCTGCAGGCGGCCGTCGTCGCGCCAGCGGAACGCGCGCGCGGACCAGTCGATATCACCGCCGACCGCGCGCCGTTCGTCGGCGAGCCGGGCTTCGTCGATATCGGCCAGCCGGGTCAGCTGGGTGAGTATTCGTTCCAGGGTGTCTGTATTCTGCATCCGGCCAGTCTAGCCAATGCAGCGCCGGCCATGAAGCGCCGATCGTCTTGCTCCGGCGTGGTGACGGCATATGCCCGGGCTGTTGCAGCGTGAGGCGCGTGCGGTCGCCGAGCCTCGACGGTAGCCGGGCGTCGGCCATCGCCAGCCGGACACCGGGGCGCGATTCCGGCCGGCCGCGTGCCGTCGCAACGCCGTCGTGTGGCACGGGCATGCTCGTGCCACACGACGGGTCGGCCGAGGGCGATCCGCGCGTTCAGGCGCGCCCGTCCTTGGGCGAGCTCATCACGATATAGGTGGTGATGGCGCTGACGTGGCGGTGGGTGCCCAGATCCTCGGTATGAAAGTGCTTGTAACTCGCGAGGTCGCGGCTCTCGACGCGCAGGAGATACTCGAACGCGCCGGTGATGTTGTGGCACTCGACCACATCCGGTGCGGCGGCCATGGCGCGTTCGAACTCCTGTTGTGCGGACTTGGTATGCGATGAAAGCCCGACGGTGACATAGGCCACGAATCCACGTCCCATGCGCGCCGGATCGGTCACGGCCCGATAGCCTCGGATCACGCCGGTGCGTTCGAGTTCCTGCACGCGGCGCAGGCAGGTGGACGGCGACAGGTTCACGCGCTCGGCCAGCTGGACGTTGCTGATTCGCCCGTCGATTTCGAGATCCTGCAATATACGCCGATCGGTTGCATCCATGATGATTTATAATTGCATTAAATGGGCCATTAAGGCATTAATTAGACCATAAATTGCGTTGAATTCGACCTATAATTGTTTTGCGACAAGGAGGTCATTCAATGGGACTTTCAGTACTGGCGGCGCTGCTCGGATTCGCTTTCGTGGCCACCGTCACGCCGGGCCCGAACAACCTGATGCTGATGGCCTCGGGAGCCAATTTCGGCTTCGGCCGGACGCTGCCGCACATGGCGGGCATCGTCGCCGGTCTGGCCGTGCTGATCCTGCTCGCAGGCGCCGGCCTGATGGCACTCTTCGAGGCCGTGCCGGTCGTGCGCACGCTGCTGCAGATCATCTGCGCCGTCTACCTGCTCTGGCTCGCCTGGAAGGTGGCCACCGCCGCGCCGCTGGCCTCGGCGTCATCGGGCAGCCGCCCGATGACCTTCATGCAGGCGGCGGCGTTTCAGTGGGTCAACCCCAAGGCCTGGGCCATCGGCCTGTCGGCGATCACGATCTATGCGCCCGATCGCTCGTTCGTGTCGGTGATCCTCGTGGCCGCCGCGTTCACGCTGGTGTCCTTTCCGGCGATCTCCGTCTGGGCCTGGCTCGGTACGGTGATCCGGCGATGGCTGTCGGATGCGAAACGCCGCCGGACGTTCAACGTGGCCATGGCCTGCCTGCTCGTCGCCTCGCTCTATCCCATTCTCGGCGCGGGCGGCTGAGACACGATCGAGTGGTCGCAGGGCGGATTCGGCCCGGTGGGTTGTCGCCCGCTTCGAGGCGGAGCGCGGGGCGTGCATGGCCGGGGGTGCATCGAGCAGCGCCGGCCGGCGTCCCCTCGGGTCGGTGACCCGATGAAGCCGCACCGGCGCACTGGAGGGGCGGTGGCGTGATCGGGCGGGGCGCCGTGCAGCCGTGCCGCGGCTCGAAGGAGTGGAGGTATTTCGCGTTTCCCGCCGTGCGGCTCCATAGCGTCTCAACGCAGTGTGCGATCGCCGCGGTCGGTGCCATTCGGTCGATCGGCCGGGGCACGGCTCGGCAAGCCGTCGATCCGACACGGAAGGACGGTTGCCGGCCGGCACAACGGGACCAACCGGCCAAGGCCGGACCGGGCGAAGCCGCCGCGGTCTCTGCGTGAACGATGTTCCGGCCCGGCGCCGGTCATGGCTGCGGCCGACTCGGCCGGACGGCGCTCGTCTTGGGGGTTGATCGCCTGATGCGATGTGAGCACCCCGATCAGCGCCCGGCGCTGCGTTGTCGGCTCGTCGCGGCAGTGGTCAGCAGCGCTGCGCCGGACGCGGCCCGCCTTGGGCTGAATCCCGGCCAAGACAGCCACCAATGGGCTCGTCGAGGCGCGGATCGAGCCGGCTCGGCGCGCGGGCGCGCTACGGCGGGCAGGAACGGTGACGCTCGGCCGGGGACCGAGCGGCGGGCCGCCGGTCGGCTCGAAATACTCCCGTCACCGTCAAGTCGCGACGAGTGGCCGTCTATCGGAGGAGATAGCCTTCAGCGGCGCCGGCGAACTTTCCGTCGATATTCCCCGCCGGAGCCTCGGTCCGCCGATACCGGAGTCGACGGTGCGCACGCCGCCGCGCGGTGCGGCCGCCACTCGGTCCGCGCCGCGCGTGCCCGTGCCCGGTTCAGGCCAGCTTGCGGTGCTTGGCCTTGGCCGATCCTTCGGAGGCGTTGCCCAGCCGGCGTTTGCGGTCGGCTTCGTAGTCCTGGTAGTTGCCTTCCAGGAACACCACGCCGTCGTCCTCGAACGCCAGGATATGGGTGGCGATGCGGTCCAGGAACCAGCGGTCATGTGAGATGACCAGTACCGCACCCGGGAATTCCAGCAACGCCTCTTCGAGGGCGCGCAGGGTTTCGACGTCGAGATCGTTGGTCGGCTCGTCGAGCAGCAGGGTATTGCCGCCCTTCTGCAGCAGCTTGGCCAGCTGTAGCCGGTTGCGCTCGCCGCCGGACAGTTCCGAGACGCGTTTCTGCTGGTCCGAGCCCTTGAAGTTGAAACGGCCCAGATAGGCGCGCGAGGGCACTTCGTAGTTGCCGATCTGGAGAATGTCCTGACCGTTGGAGACTTCCTCCCAGACCGTCTTGTCGGAATTAAGCTCGTCGCGCGACTGGGTGACATAGGCCAGATCGACCGTGTCGCCCACGCGAATCTCGCCGGAATCGGGTTCCTCCTCGCCGTTGAGCATGCGGAACAGCGTGGTCTTGCCGGCGCCGTTCGGGCCGATGATGCCGACGATCGCGCCCTGCGGCACCTTGAGCGAGACGTTTTCATACAGCGTGTGGTCGCCGTAGGACTTGGTCACGTCGTTCATCTCGAACACGAGATCGCCCAGCCGCGGGCCCGGCGGGATATAGATCTCGTTGGTCTCGCTGCGCTTCTGATATTCCTTCGACTGCAGTTCCTCGAACTGCTTCAGGCGCGCCTTGGATTTGGACTGGCGGCCCTTGGCGTTGGAGCGCACCCATTCCAGCTCGGACTGGATCGCCTTCTTGTGCGCGTCCTCGGCCTTGGCCTCCTGTTCGAGGCGTTTTTCCTTCTGTTCCAGCCAGGAGGAATAGTTGCCCTGCCAGGGAATGCCGTGGCCGCGGTCGAGCTCGAGGATCCAGCCGGCGACGTTGTCGAGGAAGTAGCGATCATGGGTGACCGCGACCACAGTGCCGTCGAAGTCCTTGAGGAAACGTTCCAGCCAGGACACCGATTCGGCGTCCAGATGGTTGGTCGGCTCGTCCAGCAGCAGCATGTCGGGCTTGGACAGCAGCAGGCGGCACAGCGCCACGCGGCGCCGCTCGCCGCCGGATAGATTGTCGACGTGCGCGTCCCAGGCCGGCAGGTTCAACGCTTCGCCGGCGCGGTCCAGCGTGTTGTTGATCTCCCAGCCGTCGACCGCGTCGATGGCTTCCTGCAGTTCGGCCTGTTCGGCCAGCAGGGCTTCGAAGTCGGCGTCGGGATCGGCGAAGGCTTCGCTGATCTCGTTGAAGCGCGCCAGCTTGGCGGCGATATCGCCCAGGCCGTCCATGACGTTGCCGCGCACATCCTTGGACGAATCCAGTTCCGGCTCCTGCGGCAGATAGCCGATATGGATGCCGGGCATCGGCCGGGCCTCGCCCTCGTATTCCTTGTCGACCCCGGCCATGATGCGCAGCAGCGTCGATTTGCCCGCACCGTTGTAGCCGAGCACGCCGATCTTGGCGCCCGGAAAGAAGGACAGCGAGATGTCGCGCAGGATGTGCTTCTTGGGCGGCACGACCTTGCCGACGCCGTTCATCGTGTAGATGTACTGGGCCATGGGTTTCACGAGGGGTTCATGACAGCCCGCTAGTGTAGCCAACTTTGACAACCCCGGCAGCGGCGAACCGCGCCGTCATCCCATAAGCATATGCGCCAACGGTATAACCCAAGGCCTTTAAAATAACATCGCAGTACTTAGAATCAGCGGTCCACAGCCAATGAACGCCCGTGTGGCCCAGCGGCACGGGTACGGACGAGGACGAGTCATGCAAGTCGATATCGCGAAAGCCAACGCCGAACTCGCCGGCCAGCATCCCAAGCAGATCGTGGAATGGGCGGCCGGCCTCGACGGCAGGACCATCGTCACGACCAACTTCGGCCCGAACGAGGCCGTGATCCTGCATCTGGCCAGCCAGGTCCAGCCGGACATGCCGGTCGTGTGGATCGACTCCGGCTATGCCACACGCAAGACCTATCTCTTCGCCGAGAAGCTGATCAACGATCTGAACCTGAACATCCACGTGTTCAATCCGCTGATGTCGGCCGCGCGCCGCGACGCGCTGATGGGCATCCCGGATGTGGACGATCCGCAGCACGAGGAGTTCACCCGTCAGGTCAAGCTCGAGCCCTTCGGTCGCGCGATGCAGGAGATGGCGCCGGACGTCTGGCTGACGGCCGTGCGCCGGGACCAGACCGAGTTCCGCAAGAACATGGAGATCGTGTCGCAGGACAAGCCCGGCGGTGTGGTCAAGGTCGCGCCGGTGCTGGAGTGGACCGAGGCCGACATGCAGGCCTATCTCGACAAGCACGACCTGCCGAACGAGACCAGCTACTACGATCCCACGAAGGTGCTCGGCAATCGCGAATGCGGTCTGCACAACCGTTTCACCGCCTGAGGGCAGGGCGTACTTCGGTTTCCGGAGAGCCGCGTGTTCCGCACGCGGCTTTTTTAATGCCCGGAGTGCGGGGGCGTATCCGTCGGGCGGGGCGCGAAGCGGATCGAAAAGCCGGTCCCGCGGGATCGAGCGGCCCGCGTCGCGCCGCCGCCCGGGGATGACCGACGGCGGCACGCTGCGCCCGAGGCGATGCCCTCATCGCCGCTGCGCCCGGTGCCTCGCTAATCGCGTCAGGGCGCTGCCGGCTCTAGAAGGCCGGTGACTCGATGGAGATCTCGGGCGATTCGTCGGCACCCGCGCCCGCCGCACTCTCGTCCTCGCTCAGGGCCGCCGGTTTTTCGGTCCGGCTGTCGTCCGTCATCCAGACCAGGATGTCGTAGTAGGCGCGGACGTTGCCGACGTAGGCCCGGGCTTCCAGCCCGCGGGCGTAACCGTAACGGGTTTCGTCGAGATAGCGGTCCTGCGTCAACCAGGGCAGAGCGTCGCGCAGGTTGATCCACAGGTCGGGATCGCGGTCGCGGGCCTCGAGCAGGCGGCGCGCGTCCATGACGTGGCCGTAGCCGATGTTGTAGGCGGCCAGGGCGAACCAGATGCGGTCGGGCCGGGTGACCGACTCCGGCATGCGCTCGATCATGCGCTTGATGTACTCCGCGCCGCCGTTGATGCTCTGCAGCGGGTCGCGGCGGTCCTCGACGTCGACCTCCTCGGCCGTGGCCTCGGTCAGCATCATGATCCCGCGCACCGTGGTCGGGCTGACCGCGTCCTCGTCCCAGTGGGATTCCTGATAGCCGATGGCGGCCAGCAGACGCCAATCCAGATCGTGGCGCCGGCCCGCGCGCTTGAAGTAGGGCCGCCAGCGGTCGAGGCGCGCCTCCACCTGTCGGGCGAACTCGCGGCCGCCGACGAATCCGAGCCGCTCGACGTGGCCGAAGTATCGATCGCGCAGAATGCGCATCCGCCCGGTCTCGCGGGTCCGCTCCAGGTAGGCGATCGCCTTGTTGAACAGGCCGTCGTCGCCGGCGGTGGCGCCGCGGCGCGCGAACGCCCAGGCCGTGCGCTGACTGGCCCCGGGCACGTCGAAGGCCACGCGCAGGTCGGGATAGTAGCGCTGGTTCATCGCCACCACGTGGGCGTTGGCGATGGTCGCGGTCAGCGCGCCGTTCGCGACCCGGTCCATGAGCTCCTCGGCGTTGGCCCGGGCCGCCACGCTGAATTCGAGATCCGGATGATCGCGCCGCAGCCGGCCGGCCAGCGCGCTGCCGGCCGGCAGGGTCAACGCGCCCGAGAGTGCGGCCAGGTCGTCGGGTTGATCATCGTGGACGTTGTAGACCACCTCCAGCGGTGTTTCGGCGTAGATCGGCGTGAAGCGCACGCGCTGACGGCGCGCGTCGCTGACCGCCAGACCCACGCCGATGTGCGCGCGGCCGCTCGTGACTGCCGTGAGCACCGCCTCGCGATCCGGCACCACCATCACGTCCAGCGCCAGACCGAGCTCGTCGGCGAAGGCGTGCGCGAGGTCGTATTCGAAACCGGCCGGGCCGTCGACGTCCAGGTAGTAGGTGGTCGCGGAATTGACCGTCGCCACGCGCAGCGTGCCGAGCGTTTCGATCTGTTCGAGCAGCCCGGGGCGCTGCACGCAGGTGCCCAGCGCGAGCGCGAGCGCGGCGATCGCGCCCACGCGCAGGAACCGGAATAACAGACGCATGCAGGCGGTTGACGCCGACTCAACCGCGCCGGCCGGCGCAGGATACGGAAACGTCTTCGCTCATCGCATCAGACCTTTTGCACGCGAGTGTTGGGAAAGTGCACCGAATCCTTTAAGATACGCGACTTCGCCAGCCGCTGACAGACAGACTGGCGCAGCCACGATGGCTCGCGGCTGAACGCGCAAGTTACAGGAGAGGTACCGAAGCGGTCATAACGGCACCGACTCGAAATCGGTTGGGGGCTGACGCCCCACGTGGGTTCGAATCCCACCCTCTCCGCCATTCTCCCGCCACCGCCCGCGATCTGCAGCCATGGCCACTGACCGTTCGTCGCAACGCCTCTATCGCGTGGCCTTCTTCAACCAGGGTCAGGTCTACGAGGTCTATGCCCGCTCGGTCGCGCAGGGCGCGCTGTTCGGCTTCGTCGAGATCGAGGAACTGGTCTTCGGCGAACGCGCCTCGGTAGTGATCGATCCGGCCGAGGAGAAGCTCGCCAGCGAGTTCGCGGACGTGCAGCGCTCCTACGTGCCCATGCACTCGATCATCCGCATCGACGAGGTCACCCGCCGGGGCACGGCGAAGGTCACGCCCGCCGAAGGCGACAGCAAGGTGCGCCCGTTCCCGCTCTACACGCGCCAGGGGCCGTCCGGCGGCCACGGGGGCGGCAGCGGCTCTTCGTGAACGACGGCGCAGGGGCCATGCGGTTCGCGCTGCTGGGCAGCGGCAGCAAGGGCAACGCGCTGGTGGTCGAATACGCCGGCACCCGCGTGCTCATCGACTGCGGTTTCTCCGCCCGCGAGATCGTACGGCGGCTCGCCCGACTCGATCTGGTGCCCGCGGACATCGATGCGGTGGTCATCACCCACGAGCACGATGACCACTGGCGCGGCGTATCGCGTTTCTCCCGCGCCCACGGCGTGCCCGTTTGGCTCACGCCCGGCACGCTCGCCGCCCGCCGCGCGAGCGAGCTCGCCGCGATCGAGCTGTATTCGCCGCACGAGCCGTTCGCCATCGGCGACATCGAGCTGTTTCCCTATCCGGTACCGCACGACGCGCGCGAGCCGGCCCAGCTGGTGGTGGGCAACGGCGACAAGCGGTTGGGCGTGCTCGCCGACATCGGCCACGCGACCCCGCATGTGCGCGAGATGATCGACGGCTGCGACGGGCTGGTGCTCGAATGCAACCATGACCCGCAGCTGCTGGCCGCGGGGCCGTATCCGGCGTATCTCAAGGCGCGGGTCGCCGGCCGGCTGGGGCATCTGAGCAACGCCCAGGCCGCTGAGCTGCTCGCCGGCATCGACGCCAGCGCGCTGCAGCAGCTGGTCGTCGCCCATATCAGTGAATCCAACAACCGCCCGGAACTGGCCCAGGCCGCGCTCGCCGGAGCGCTGTCGTGCACGGCCGACTGGGTGCATGTCGCCAACCAAAGCGAGGGTCTGTCGTGGCGAACTCTGGTCAACCGCTGAACGATTCGTCCAGGGCCGCGGTCGAGGTGATCGCCGGCGGTCCCGCACTGGCCGAGTTCGAGCTCGAGCGCCTGCGCGGCGGGCTCGGCCGGGCCGGCATCGACGTCGGCAGCCTGGTCGCGCGCGAGGTCTTCGTGGCGGCCTTCGAGCGGGCGCCGTCGGCCGAACAGCGACAGCGCCTGCACGCGCTGCTCGGCGCCGACGCCGACGAGCCGGTGCCCGCCGGCGTGATCGCCGTACCGCGGCTAGGCACGGTCTCGCCGTGGTCGACCAAGGCCGAGGACATCGCCCACAACAGCGGCCTGACGTCGCTGCGTCGACTCGAGCGCGGCGTGGTCTTCGCCTTCGGCAGCACGCCGGATTTCGAGGCGCTGGTCGCCAGCGGCGTGCTCCACGATCCCATGACCCAGTCGCTGCTGCCCGACGCCGAGCGCCTGCCGCGGTTGTTCGAGACGCTGGCCCGCCGCGGCCTGCGCCGCGTGCCGCTGGCCGCCGAAGGCGAGGCCGCGCTGGCCGCCGCCAACTGCGACTGGGGTCTGGCGCTGGCGGACGACGAGATCGCCTATCTGGCCGCGCAGTATCAGGCGCTGGGGCGCGACCCCACCGACGTCGAACTGATGATGTTCGGCCAGATCAATTCCGAGCACTGCCGGCACAAGATATTCAACGCCGCATTCGTCATCGACGGCGAGACACGGGCGAAATCGCTGTTCGACATGATCCGCGACTCGCACCGCGCGGCCCCGGACGGCGTGCTCTCGGCCTATCGCGACAATGCGGCGGTGATCGCCGGGCCGACGGCCACGCGCCAGCTGGTCGACGGCGAGCGCGTGTACCGCCGGGTCGAGGAGCCGGTGCACCTGCTGATGAAGGTCGAGACCCACAACCATCCGACCGCGATCGCGCCGAATCCGGGCGCGGCCACCGGCGCCGGCGGCGAGATCCGCGACGAGGCCGCCACCGGCCGCGGCGGCCGGCCCAAGGCCGGACTCTGCGGCTTCTCCGTCTCCGATCTGCGGCTGCCCGACGATCTCCAGCCCTGGGAGGTCGACGACGGCCGCCCGGCCCGCATCGCCACGCCGCTCGAGATCATGCTCGAAGGGCCGATCGGCGCGGCGCGCTACAACAACGAGTTCGGACGGCCGAATCTGGCGGGTTATTTCCGCAGCTATCAGTATCGCTCCGAGGCGACCGGCCTGCGCGGCTATCACAAGCCGATCATGATCGCCGGCGGCATGGGCAACGTGCGCGCGACGGACGTCGAGAAGCAGTCGGTGCCGGTGGACGCGGCCCTGGTGGTGCTCGGCGGCCCGGCCATGCTCATCGGTCTCGGCGGCGGGGCGGCCTCCTCGATGGCCAGCGGCGCGGCCTCGACCGAACTCGATTTCGCCTCGGTCCAGCGCGCCAACCCGGAAATGCAGCGGCGCTGCCAGGAGGTCGTCGAGGGCTGCATCGCCCGGGGCGAGGACAATCCCATCGCCTCGATCCACGACGTCGGCGCGGGCGGGCTGTCGAATGCCCTCCCGGAGATCATCGACGCCGACGACCGCGGCGGCCGCATCCGCCTGCGCGACATCGACGCCGCCGACGTCAGCCTGTCGCCGATGGAGATCTGGTGCAACGAGTCGCAGGAGCGCTACGTGCTGGCGATCGCTGCCGACCGGCTCGCCGGTTTCGAGGCGCTGGCCGCCCGCGAGCGCTGCCCCTTCGCCGTGGTCGGCACGGCCACCGCCGAGCCGCAGCTGATCGTCGAGGACGCCGAGGCCGAGACCGCCGACGCCGAGCGCCCGGTGGACATGCCCATGGCCGTACTGCTCGGGCGGACACCGAAGATGCAGCGCGACGTGGCCCGTGCGCGCACGGCGGCGCCGGCCTGGAACCACGCGGGCGTCGACATCGCCGAGGCCGTCTCGCGGGTGCTGCGCGTGCCGAGCGTGGCCAGCAAGTCGTTCCTGATCACCATCGGCGATCGCAGCGTTGGGGGCATGACCGCCCGTGACCAGATGGTCGGGCCGTGGCAGGTCCCGGTAGCCGATGTCGCCGTGACCACCACGGACTTCATTCACACCACCGGCGAGGCCATGGCGATGGGCGAGCGCGCGCCCCTGGCGCTGCTGGATGCGCCGGCCTCCGGGCGCATGGCGGTGGCCGAGGCGGTGACCAACATCGCCGCCGCCCGCATCGCGGGGCTCGGCGACATTCGCCTGTCCGCCAACTGGATGGCCGCCTGCGGCGAGCCGGGCGAGGACGCGCGCCTCTACGACACCGTGCAGGCGGTGGGCGAGCAGTTTTGCAGCGAACTCGGTCTGGCGATCCCGGTCGGCAAGGATTCGCTGTCCATGCGTAGTGTCTGGCAGGACGACGACGGCGACGAGCAGCGCATGAGTGCGCCGCTGTCGCTGATCGTCTCCGCCTTCGCGCCGGTCACCGACGCCCGCACCACGCTCACGCCGCAGCTCCTGGCGCCGCGCGACGGCGCCACCGCGCTCGTGCTGGTCGATCTCGGCAACGGCCGCAACCGCCTCGGCGGCTCCGCTCTCGCCCAGGCCTACGGGGCGCTCGGCGACACGCCGCCGGATCTGGATTCGCCGAAGCAGCTGCGTCAGTTCTTCGAGGTCGTGCAGCGGCTCGCCGGCGAGAACCGCATCAAGGCCTATCACGATCGCAGCGACGGCGGACTGCTGGCCTGTGTCGCCGAAATGATGTTTGCCGGCCGGGTCGGGGTCGACATCGCGCTGGACGATCTGGATGCGGATCCGCACGCCGCGCTGTTCGCCGAGGAGGCGGGGGCGCTGATCCAGGTGGGCGCCGACGACGCCGCCGTGGTGGTCGGTGAATTCCGTGCCGCGGGCGTCGCCGCCCATGCGATCGGTACCGCGACCGCCCGCGCCGAGCTCGTGGTCCGCCACGCCGGCGCGGCGATCTACCGGAACACGCGTACCGAAATGGAATGCCTCTGGGCGGCGACCAGCCACGCCATGGCGGCGCTGCGCGACGATCCCGACTGCGCCGATGCCGAATATGCCCGTCTGCGCGATGAGAGCGATCCCGGTCTGCCGGCCGAGGTCTCGTTCGATCCCGACGACGACGTGGCCGCCCCGTTTGTGAACACCACCCGCCCGCGGGTCGCGATCCTGCGCGAACAGGGGGTCAACGGCCACAACGAGATGGCGTTCGCCTTCTCCCGCGCGGGCTTCGATGCGGTCGACGTGCACATGAGCGAGATCGCGGCCGGGCGCGATCTGACCGATGTGCAGGGTCTGGCCGCCTGTGGCGGCTTTTCCTACGGCGACGTGCTCGGCGCCGGCCAGGGCTGGGCCCGGTCGATCCTGTTCAATGCCGACGCCCGCGCGGCGTTCGCGGCGTTCTTCGAACGCGAGACGACCTTCGCGCTCGGCGTGTGCAACGGCTGCCAGATGCTGGCCGCGCTGGCCGAGATCATTCCCGGCACGGATCACTGGCCGGCGTTCGTGGCCAATGCCTCGCGCCAGTTCGAGGCCCGCACGAGCGCGGTGGAGATCACGGATTCGCGTGCCGTGCTGCTGGACGGCATGGTGGGTACGCGGGTGCCGATCGCGGTGGCCCACGGCGAGGGCCGGGCCCGGTTCCGGGCCGACGACGATCTCGACCGGCTGAGCGCGAATGCCCAGATCGGCATGCGCTACGTCGACAACCGGGGCACGGCAACCACGGCCTATCCGGCCAACCCCAACGGCTCGCCGGCGGGAGTGACCGGGCTGTGCAACGCGGACGGCCGCGTGCTCATCACCATGCCGCATCCCGAGCGCGTCACCCGCAGCGTGAATCTGTCCTGGGCGCCGGCGGGCTGGGGCGAGGCCAGCCCCTGGGCGCGGCTTTTCGCCAACGCGCGGCGCTTCGTGGGTTAGCGCCCGTAGAGCTTTCCCGTAGCGATTTTCAGGGGACGCCGCGCGGGCGGCCTTCGGGGGCAAGACGCGGCGCCGGGGTGCCGCGTCGCCCGGCGACAGGAACGCGCGGCCGTGCCGGGTCGATGAAGCCCGTCGCTGCGGCTCGTCGGGCGGGTCCGATATGCGCCTGAGCGGCGGGACCCGGCTCGACTCTTGAATCCGAGGCTGCGCGTCGCCTCGTTGCGCATCGCGACTCCGGCGCTTCAACGCGACTGCGCCGGCGATGTCGACAGGCCCGGCCAATCGCGCGCCGCGCGTTTCCGGCGGGCCGGTATGGAGATGGCGGTCGTGCCGGCGGGGCACTACAACCGCCCCCGCCCGTGAAATGACCCCCGTGTCGGGTCATTGATCGCAAGCGGCGGTTCGATACCGGTTCCTCCCGTATAGCGGCGCTGTCCGAAACGGGCGACGGCTGCATCATGAGCGGCCATGCAAGCCATCGTGCTGGGAGAACGGCGCCTCCGGCCGGGTGGTAGCAGCTCGGCGGGGAGCGGGTTCGGTTCGCTGCCCGGAGGTGCGGGCTCAACGCGCGCTGATCGTCGATCGCCCGGTCTGCCGCGATGACGCCGAGACGCCTGTCCAGTGGCGCCTCGGCTGCCATCCGGAAGCCCGCGATCCCGCTCAACGAGCGCGTCGGAGCCGAGGCTTAGCCGCCGCGACGGGGAGCCGTCGGCGGCGCGCGTTTCAGCCGTCGATCGCGCCGCAGTCCGCCGCGGGGGCGCCGTGTTCGCGGGCCACGTCGGGCATGTCGCGGGCGTAGGTCACGCGCACGGGATAGACCTCGCCGTTGGCGTCGTGCATGTTGCCGATGCCGCGATACTCCAGCAGCCGTTTCGTCTCGGGATCGTAGGTCAGCTTGAGCGAGTCGACGAAGAAGTTGATGAACATCATGTCGAGCTCGGCCTCGAACTGCACCGCCGGCCGGCCCTCGAAGGTGGTCTCGCCGATCTTGTGCGCGCGCAGCTCGATGACGCCCTGGCGTCCGGCCGCGGCGAAGCGGAAATCGACGGTGTCGCCGTTCTGCAGCGCCTCGAAGTGGTTGCGCAGCAGCGGATCGAAGCCGGAGTCGGCGGCCATCGGTTCCTCGATGGTGAACGCCTTGGTCTGTTCGTCCGCCTCGCGTGATTCGCGCCGGAACATGGTCCAGCCGTCGTCCCGGCGGATGCCCTCGACATAGCCGTCGGCCGGGATCTCCATGCGATAGGTCGGCACCGTGGGGTGGGCCGAGAAATCCATCGTCTTGGTCGCGATGGTCTCGCCGTCGCGGCCGACGTAGGTCACGTCCCAGCTTGTGATGCGGCCGTCCGCGCGCTGCTGTTCGTGATGCTCGGTGTAGCGGTATTCGCCGCCGTCCAGCGTGTAGGCATAGCCGTTGAAGCAGCGCCGTTCGCCGCCGTCCGTCGACTGGGCCGCGGCGAGCGGCGGCAGCAGTAGCAGCGCGGCGGCGAGCGTCGAGATGCGCAGGGCGTGTGTCATGAGGCCTTCTCCGATACCGGTGGTGTCTGCGGGCGCGGCGTGAACAGGTAATGGCCGATGCCCCACTGGTTGCCGCGGTCGCTGCCGAACAGCTCCGCGACCGCCATGAAGAACATGCGCCAGCGCTGGAACCAGCGCTCGGCGTCGGCCCCGTAGGTGTCGCGGAACAGATCCATGATCGGCGCGCGGGCGGCGTCCATGTTCGCCAGCCAGGCGTTGGCCGTGTCGCGGTAGTGGCTGCCCGACAGCCACCACTGGTCGGCCAGCACCAGGTCGCGCTGAAAGCGGGCGAACAGGTTCTCGCTGGGCATGATGCCGCCGGTGAAGAAGTGGCGGGCCATCCAGTCGGAGGCGCCGGCGTCCTGGAACGGGTAGGCCAGCAGCTTGTGCGCGAACACGTGCACGAACAGGCGTCCGTCGGCGGCCAGCCAGCGCCGGATGCGGCCGAACAGCTCGCGATAGTTGCGCATGTGCTCGAACATCTCGATCGACACGATGCGGTCGAAGACGGCCTCGCCGGGATCGAAGTGGTTGATGTCGCAGGTCTCGACGCGGAGATTGTCCAGGCCGCGCTCGGCCGCGGTGGCCGCGATGTATTCGCGCTGGGCGTTTGAGTTCGAGACCGCGAGGACGCTCGCGCGCGGATAGCGCCCGGCCGCCCACAGCGCCAGTGAACCCCAGCCGCAGCCCAGATCGAGTATCCGCAGGCCGTCGCGCAGGCGGGCGCGCTCCGCGGTCAGCGCCAGCATGGCGTGCTCGGCCTGGTCCAGGTTGTCGATGCCGGCCTCGAACAGACAGCCGCTGTACTTGCGATGCGCGCCGAGCACGTGCGCGAAGAACGCCGGCGGCAGCTCGTAGTGCTGGGCGTTGGCGTCGTCGGTGTGCTGGGCGATGGGCCCGGTCGCGGCGCGCTCGACGAAGGCGCGCATGTGTTCGCTGCGGCGTTCCGGATCGCGGGCCTCGGCGCTGGTCAGGCGGGCGTTGATCAGCCGCCGCATGCCGGCCCGGGCCAGCGTGTCGGGCACCCAGCCCCGTTCGCAGAGTTCGATCGGCAGATTGTCCAAGGCGGCGTTCTCCCGAGTCATGACTTCGGCGGCCAGGGGATGAAGGCGCTGGTCCGGCGCACGTACTCGTCGTGGCCCTCGCGCTTGTCGGCCGCGGCCCTGTTCTCGATGGTGGGAATGCCGGAGACCTTCAGCAACAGCCCGGCCATGATCAGCGGGCTGGCGAGCGTGGCCCACCAGTAGGGCGCGCCGATGGCCAGCACGACGTAGGTCACCCAGTGCAGGGATTCGAAGAAATAGTTGGGATGACGCGAATAGCGCCACAGCCCTTCGGCGCAGACGCGGCCGCGGTTTTCCGGGCGCTGCTTGAACCGATGCAGCTGGGTGTCCGCCGTGCCTTCGCCGACGACCGACACGAACCAGACCGCGATCGCCGCCAGCGCGACCCCGAGCGAGGGGGCCTCCGGCATGTAGGCCACCACCAGGAACGGAATCGACAGGACGGCGGCGATCAGCGCCTGGAACAGAAAGAAGCCGAGCATGTACAGGTCGGCGCGCGCGCCCCAGGCCCGTCGTGCGGCCGCATAGCGTGAATCCTCCGGCGCCCCGCGCATGCGTTTCGCCAGGTGACCGGCCAGACGCAGCGCCCAGGTCAGCGCGAGCGCGGCCAGCAGGATGCGTGCCGCGGCGGGGGCGTCGCCCAGCAGCGCGTACGCCGCGGCGATCAACCCCACCGCGGCCGACCACACCACGTCCACGAGCCCGGCGTTGCGGGTGAACAGCTGGATGATCCAGACGACGGTCAGCAGGGCCGCCGCGATGGCGAGCCCGATGCCGAATGCGGCCAGCGGCGTCATAGTCTTCCTCGTGGACACGGGCGGCGTTGCCGCCCGTGCGGGACGTTGGGGCAGGCCCTAGTCTACGTCGACGATCGGCAGGTCGATGCGACCGGAGACATCGACATGACCGCCGATGGGCGAGAAGCTCGACAGATACTGCGGATGATAGCCGTAGACCAGCAGGCCGACGGTATCGCCGGGCTGCAGCCGGAAGGCGACGCCGTTGAGCTCGACCTCGTGCAGGCCGCTGCCGCGGATCGGGCGCACCTGCTTGTTGAGCAGCAGCGTCGCCGAGACGCCGGGCCGCTGCACGCCGATGCCGAGAAAGGCGATCGGTGCGCGCACGTTGCCGCCGATGTCGATGACCGCGTGCGGCAGGCCGGCGAGCGCGCAATCGCGGTCGATGTCGGTCAGCGGGATGAAGCTGCCGCCGCTGGCCAGCTCGTCGAGATGATCCGAGGGCAGGGCATTGACCAGGCGGGCGAGCAGCCCGGTGTCGCGGCCGTCGGCCTGGCCGCGGCCGCGGATCAGCTGAACGATGGCACGGGTGGTGTTCGCCGCGGCCCCGCGGCCCAGCGACCACAGGTGCGCCAGGCTCTGGCGCCGCAGCAGGCCCAGCAGCAGGTCGATGCCGCCGGTCGCGGCCGCACCTTCGAAGTCGAAGGCCGTCGTATAGCCGGAAGCCAAGTCCGGCAGCGTGTCGAAGGTCAGCGCCGTGGCGTCGTCGAGCACGACCATGCAGCGCGGAAAGGCGTGCTCGGGCGCGATGCCCTTGAGCTTCCAGTCGAGATACGCCAACTCCAGGGCCGCGGTCTCGACCGTCTTGCCGTGCCAGGCCAGCGTCGCGTCGGTCTGGTAGGCGATGCGTTCGATGTCCTGCAGAAACGGCAGGCTGTGGCCGTACTGCATGGCGATCATGTGCACGTCGTTGCCGGCGTCGGCCAGCGCCCGTGCGTTCGCGGCCGCCTCGTTGAGATTGAACAGCGTGTCGCCGACGCCCTGTACCAGCAGCGCATCGACCCGGGGCGTGCTGCGGTCGGGGCAGGCTACGCGCTCGCCGTCGCGGGCGATGGTGCCGTCGTAGAACGACGCCGGGCTGCTGTTGTAGAGCCAGTCGCTGATCGGCGCCGACAGGCCGCGGCCGGTCAGCGGCGATACGAGCGCCTCGATCAGGGCGCGGTAGAGCCGCGGGTCCACGCGCACGCCGGACGTGGGCACGCCGAGGGCCACGAGGGCCGCGCCCCAGGCCGTCTTGACCACGTTGTCCGGGGCCAGGCTGTAGGTGAGATCGTGCCAGGCCGCGGTCGGCACGATCGCGGTGAAGCGCGGATCCACGCAGGCGCCGATGAGCTGGAAACCACCGCCGTAGGACAGCCCGAGCCCGCCGACCACGAGCTGTCCGTCGCGGCGGGCCAGGCGCTCGCCGTGGTCCATGTCGTGTTCGGCCCAGTCGAGAATGGCGCGGATGTCCTCGCCCTCGATCGTCGGGTCCATCACCTCGACCCGGCCGCCGGACTCGCCGAAGCCGCGCTGATCGAAGCTGATCACGAAGTAGCCGGCGTCGGCCGCGCGCCGGGCGGCCTCGGTCGAGGGCAGGATGCCGCCGGAGAGCTGCTCGTAGACCGAGAGTTCGTCGCGGCTCTGCAGACGAGCGCCGCCGAAACCGTGACCCTGCAGGATCAGCGGCGCGTACTGGCCGGCCGCGAGCACCGGCTGCATCACGGTGATCGCGATCACCACGCCGTCGTCCGGGTTGCAGACGCGAGCGTGGTAGTCGCGGGCGGGCAGTTCGTTCGGGCTCATCCTCGAGGTCCCCTGTCTCAGTCGTCTTCGGGGCGATGGAGGGCGGCGAGCGCGTCGCGGATGCCCGGTGGTATCGGTGCGGCGCGCTGCGTGGCGCGATCGACGAACACGTGCACGAAATCGCCGTGGGCGCAGGCCGAGTCCTCGCCGGGCCGGAAGATGCCGATGACGTAGGTCGCCGAGCGGTTGCCCAGATGCCGCACCGCCAGCCCGGCCTCGAGTGCTTCGGGAAACGCCACCGGGGCGTGATACCGGCAGTGCGATTCCACCACGAACCCGATCACCGGCGCGGCGTGGATGTCCAGGCCGCCGACCTCGATCAGGTAGCGGTTCACCGCGGTGTCGAAATACGAATAATAGGTGACGTTGTTGACGTGGCCGTAGACATCGTTGTCCATCCAGCGGGTGGGCATGTCACAGGACCAGACGTAGTCGCGGCGTAGAGGGCGTTCACTGGCCATGAGACGGCTCGACGGTGGTTGACGCAAAAAAAAGCCGGGCCCGTCGGCCCGGCTTGTCCCGGCAGCGGCGTTACGACTGCACTTTCCAGGTGCCGTCCGACTGGCGGCAGGCGGTCCCGGTGACGGTGTCCGGCTGGCCGTCGACGGTCGCGTTCATGGTGAACTCGCGACAGGGCCGGTCGCCGCTTTCGTAGGTGTGGGTCGGTGTGACCGAGTAGCTGGCGTCGTTGTCGGGGTTCTGCCAGCTGCTGGTGTTGCCGGTCTGGTTGCTCTCGAGCGCGCTGCCGAACTCGCGACGGTCGGACTGATCGAAGTTCGAGCCGATGCGGTTGCCGAGTGCGGCGCCTGCGAGGGTGCCGACGACGGTGGCGATGGTCTTGCCGCTGCCGCTGCCGACCTGGGAGCCGGCGGCGCCGCCGAGCACGCCGCCGAGGACTGTGCCGGTGTCCGAGTTCTGCCAGCCGGCGCAGCCGGTCACCAGGGTCAGACTGACGAGCAGGGCGGTGAACAGGCCGAGAATCCGGTTCATGTCGTTCTCCGTGTGCGTGGATGAGTGCTGTATGAAGCAGATGCCGTAGTTTGGCAATTATCGCGCGTCATGGCGAACCGTGGCTGAACCGCCCACGCTGGCGGCGGGGCGGGCGCGGCGTTAGGCTGCGCACATCGTCATCCGGAGCCCTCGATGCACAGCTGGCTGCTGCTTGCGCTCGCGATTCTGCTCGAAGTGGTGGGCACGACCTGCATGAAACTGTCCGACGGTCTCACGCGGTTCTGGCCCGCCATGGGCATGGGGGTGTGCTACATCGCCTCCTTCGGCTGTCTCGCCCTGGTGCTGCAGCGCATCGACATGGCCGTGGCCTACGCCGTCTGGGCGGGGCTCGGCATCGTGCTCATCACGCTGGTGGGCGTGGGCTTCTTTCACGAACCGATGACGGCCTGGCGCGCGACCTGCATCACGCTGGTGCTGCTGGGCGTGGTCGGGCTCAACCTGTCGCACCGATAGTTTCTTTCACACGACACCGACACACGACACAGAAGGAGAGAGTCATGCGGGCATGGCTGATCGAGGAACCCGGCGCCCCCGAGGCGCTGCAGCTGGGCGAACTGGACACCCCGAAACCGGGGCCGCAGGAGGTCCGGGTCGACATCCGCGCCATCGGCATCAATCGGGCGGATCTGATCCAGCGCAAGGGTGGCTATCCACCGCCGAAGGGCTTCGACCCGCGCTGCCCGGGGCTGGAATACGCCGGTGAGGTCGTCGAGGTGGGCGATCGCGTGATCGGCCGCCGGGTCGGCGACCGCGTGATGGGCCTGATCGGGGGCGCGGCCTACGCCGAGCAGCTGGTCACCCACGAGCGCGACACGCTCGACATCCCCGCGCACTACGACTACGCCCAGGCCGCGGCCATCCCGGAGGCGTTTCTGACCGCCTATCGGGCCCTGTTCCTCGTCGGCGAGCTGGCGCCGGGGCAGTGGGCGCTGGTCCGCGGTGCGACCTCGGGTGTCGGCCAGGCCGGGCTGCAGCTCATCCGCACGCTCGGCGCGCGCAGCATCGCCACCAGCCGCAGCCAGGCGCGGCTGGACGATCTGGACGCGCGTCTGCGCGCGCTCGGCCACGACCGCGGCTTCGACCTCGGTCTGGTCGACGGTGACGACGGCGTCGCCGAGCAGGTCCACGCCGAAGCCGGCGGCGCCCACGTCATCATGGATTTCGTCGGCGGTCCGGCGCTCAAGGACAACCTCGACGCCCTGCGCGACGAGGGCCGCCAGGTTCAGGTCGGCGTCATCGGCGGCCCCCGCACCGACATCAACATGGGCAAGCTGCTCATGCGCCGGCTCAGCGTGATGGCGATGACCATGCGCAGCCTGCCGATCGAGCGCAAGATCATGCTGGCGCAGCTGTTCAACGACCGCCTGCGGCCGCTGTTCGAAGCCGGGCGCCTGCGCCCCGTGCTGGATCGCACCTTCGACTTCACCGAGGCGGTCGAGGCGCACCGGACGATGGAGGAGGGCGAGCACGCCGGCAAGCTGGTGCTGCTGCGCGAATAGCCCGCCGTCGGCCGCCGGCGGCACGGATCGTGCATTGTTTGCAGCGGAATGTTCGGGCGGCGGACGCCGCCCGATCGCGGCGCAGACGACACCGGTGGACTGACATGACGAACCCGATACAGCGGACACGCCTTACGGCGACCGGAGCGGCCTGATGGCCGAGTTCGTACCGGTCGCGCCGTTCGATCTGGTGATCTTCGGCGGTACCGGCGATCTGGCCCAGCGCAAGCTCCTGCCGGCCCTGTTTCATCGCGACAGCGACGGCCAGTTCAGCGACGACAGCCGTATCGTCGCGGTCTCGCGCGGCGAAATGGAACACGCGGCCTACGTCGACTGGGTGCGCGAGGCGCTGATCGGCCGGATCGACGGCGAGTTCGACGAGAAGGTCTGGTCGCGTTTCGCCCAGCGCCTGCACCACGTTCAGCTCGACCTGGCCGACGGCGACGACTGGTCGGCGCTGGCCGCACCGCTGGACGCCGAGGGCCGGCGCACCCGGGTGTTCTATCTCGCCACCGCGCCGTCGCTGTTCGGCACCGTCGCCGGCCGGCTCGACGCGGCGGGGCTGGTCGACGCCAACGCGCGCATCGTGCTGGAAAAGCCGGTGGGCCACGACTTCGATTCCGCGCGCGCGATCAACGACGCCGTGGGCGCGGTGTTCGACGAATCCCAGATCTACCGGATCGATCACTATCTGGGCAAGGAGACGGTGCAGAACGTGCTCGCGCTGCGCTTCGGCAACTCCCTGTTCGAGCCGCTGTGGGCGCGGGGTGCGGTCGACCACGTGCAGATCACCGTGGCCGAGGACATCGGCGTGGGCCAGCGCTTCGACTTCTACCAGCGCACCGGCGCCCTGCGCGACATGGTCCAGAACCACATGCTGCAGCTGTTGTGCATGGTCGCCATGGAGGCACCGGCCAGTATGCACCACGACGACATCCGCAACGAGAAGATCAAGGTCATGCGGGCGCTCAAGCCGATCACGGCCGAGGGCGTCGACCGGGTCAGCGTGCGCGGGCGCTACACCGCCGGCATCGTCGACCGCGAACCGGTTGCCGGCTACGCCGAGGAGGGCGGGACGCGCGACGCGCCGGCCGAGGCCGACACGGAGACGTTCGTGGCCCTCAAGGCCGAGATCGACAACTGGCGCTGGAACGGCACGCCCTTCTATCTGCGCACGGGCAAGCGCATGGCCCGAAAGCTCTCCGAGATCGTGTTTCAGTTCAAGCCGGTGCCGCACTCCATCTTCGGCGAGCAGCCGCTGGAACCGAACCGGCTGGTGCTCAGCCTGCAGCCCGAGGAAGGCGTCCAGCTCACGCTGATGACCAAGGAGCCCGGGCCCGGCGGCTTTCGCATGCGCTCGCTGCCGCTGAACCTGAATTTCCCCGATGCCTTCTCGGTGACCTATCCGGACGCCTACGAGCGCCTGCTCATGGAGGTGCTGCGGGGCAACCCGGCGCTGTTCATGCGCCGCGACGAGATCGAGGCCGCCTGGCAGTGGATCGACCGCATCATCGACAGCTGGGCGAGCCGCGGGGTGCGCACCCACGAATACATGGCCGGCAGCTGGGGCCCGACGGACTCGTTCGTGCTGCTGGATCGCGACGGCCGCCGCTGGGCGCAGCCGATATGAGCGGGTTCGCGATGCGCGTCGTACCGACGGACGTCCCGACCGCCGCGGCCCGACGCCCGCGGGCGCGACGCTCGACGGCGACACGCGCGGCCGTGTCGGCGGCGCCTCAGGAGGGCCGCTGCTGATGGCCGATCTCCACGCCTTCGGCCGCCGCGAGGACGCCGCGGAGGCACTGGCCGAAGCGGTGCTCCACCGGCTGGCGACGGGGTTGTCGGCACGCGGCGCGGCGACGCTGGTGGTGCCGGGCGGCACGTCGCCGGCGGCGTTGTTCGCCTGTCTTCGGTGCGCCGACCTCGACTGGTCGCGGGTGACCGTGGTGCCCAGCGACGAACGCTGGGTACCGGTGACCGATCCCGAGAGCAACGAGCGTCTGCTGCGCGAGACCCTGTGCATCGATGCCGCCGCCGACGCCCGCCTGCTGGGCCTCTACCGGGATACGCCGACGCCCAGGGCGGCGCTGGGCGAGGTCGCCGCCGCGCTCGACGCGCTGCCGATCGTGGTCGACGCCGTGGTGCTCGGCATGGGCGCGGACGGGCACACGGCCTCGCTGTTTCCCGACGCCCGCAACATCGCGGCCTGCCTGGAGACCAGCGCGCCCTGCGTGGCGCCCCAGCGGCCGCCGGGCGAAACCCCGCGGCTGAGCCTGTCGCTGGCGCGGCTGCGGGCGACGAAGTCGCTGAGCCTGCTGTGCTTCGGCGAGGACAAGCGCGCGGCCTACACGCGCGCCGCCGAGCCGGGCCCGAGCACGCAGTACCCCGTGCGGGGCGTGATCCACCAATCGCGCGTGCCGCTGTCCGTCTACTGGGCCGATTGACGCGGGCGACGCGCCCGCCGGAGTGACGAGTGATGAGTCTGAACCCCGTGATCGCCGCCGTGACCGAACGCATCGTCCGCCGCAGCCGCGACAGCCGGCGCGAGTACCTGGCGAAGATCGAGCACGCCAAACGTGTCGGCCCGCACCGCGGCCGCCTGTCCTGCGGCAATCTCGCCCACGGCTTCGCGGTCAAGGACCGGCCCGGCAAGGAGGCGCTGGCCGGCGACCGGCGCGCGAACATCGGCATCGTGTCGGCCTACAACGAGATGCTCTCGGCGCACGAACCGCTGGGCGCGTTCCCGCCCCTGATCAAGGAGGCCGCCTGGCAGGCCGGCGGCGTCGCCCAGTTCGCCGGCGGCGTGCCGGCGATGTGCGACGGCGTGACCCAGGGCCAGCCGGGCATGGAGCTGTCGTTGTTCTCCCGCGACACCATCGCCATGGCCACGGCGATCGCGCTCACGCACAACATGTTCGACGCCGCGCTGTGTCTGGGCGTCTGTGACAAGATCGTGCCGGGGCTGATGATCGGGTCGCTGTCCTTCGGCCATCTGCCGGTGATCTTCGTGCCGGGCGGGCCGATGACCTCGGGGCTGTCGAACAAGGTCAAGTCGCAGATCCGCCAGCAATTCGCCGCCGGCGAGATCGGCCGCGACGAGCTGCTCGAGGCCGAGTCGCAGTCCTATCACTCGCCGGGCACCTGCACCTTCTACGGCACCGCGAACTCCAACCAGCTGCTCATGGAGTTCATGGGCCTGCATCTGCCCGGGTCGTCTTTCGTCAATCCCGGCACGCCGCTGCGCGATGCGCTGACGCGGGCGGCGGCCGAACGCGTGCTGCGGATCACCGAAATGGCCGACGACTACCGCCCCATCGGCCGCATCGTCGACGAGAAGGCGCTGGTCAACGGCATCGTGGGCCTGCTGGCCTCCGGCGGCTCCACCAACCACACGATGCACATCGTGGCCATGGCGCGGGCGGCCGGCGTCGTCATCGACTGGAGCGACTTCGCCGAAATCTCGGCCGCGGTGCCGCTGATGGCGCGGGTCTATCCCAACGGCACGGCGGACGTGAACCACTTTGCCGCGGCCGGCGGCATCCAGTTCATGATCCGCGAATTGCTGGCGGCCGGGCTGCTGCACGACGACGTCTCCACCGTGGTCGGCGACGGGCTGCATCGCTATACGCAGGAGCCGTTTCTGGAGGACGGCGCGCTCGTCTGGCGCGAGGGCGTGGCGGCGAGCCACGACACCGACGTGCTGCGCGGCGTGGCCGAGCCGTTCGCGAGCACGGGCGGCCTGCGCGTGCTCCAGGGCAATCTCGGCCGGGGCATCGTCAAGATATCGGCGGTCGAAAAGGAACATCGCACGCTGCGGGCGCCGGCACGGGTCTTTGCCAGCCAGGAACACGTGCTCGCCGCCTATCAGGCCGGCGAGCTCGAGCGCGACACCGCCATCGTGGTCATCAATCAGGGCCCGCGGGGCAACGGCATGCCCGAACTGCACAAGCTCACGCCCTCGCTCGGCGTGCTGCAGGACAAGGGCTATCGGGTCGCCCTCATCACCGACGGGCGCATGTCCGGCGCCTCCGGCAAGATTCCGGCGGCGATCCAGATCACGCCCGAGGCGCGGCTCGGCGGGCCGATCGGGCGCATCCGCGACGGCGACATGATCGCGCTGGACGCCGAAGCCGGCGAGCTGACCGTGGAGGTGGACGACGCCGAGCTGGCAGCCCGAGAGCCGACCGTCTTCGACGACGAACCCGAAACCGAATTCGGCTTCGGCCGCGAGCTGTTCGCGGTGTTCCGCCGCAACGTAGGCTCGGCGGAGGAGGGCGCCTGTGCGCTGCTCGACGCCCAGCCGGCCGCGGCCGACACACGCACCACGGCACGCGAATCGGAGCCGGCCGAATGAGATATGACGCCACGCGTGAGGTGATGGCGATCGCGCCGGTGATTCCGGTCGTGGTCGTGCCCGATGCGGCATCCGGCGTGGCGATCGCGCGGGCGCTGGTGACCGGCGGCATCCGCGTCATCGAGGTCACGCTGCGTACCGCGGCCGGCCCGGCCGCGATCGAAGCGATCGCGGAACGCGTCGACGGCATCTGCGTGGGCGCGGGTACGGTCTGGACGCCGGCCCAGGCGCAGCAGGCCATCGATGCGGGCGCCGAGTTCCTGGTCTCGCCCGGCATCGCCGATGCGGTCAACGCGGTGGCGCAGTCGCGCGATATCGCCTATCTGCCCGGCGCGCAGACGGTGAGCGAGATCGCGCATCTGGCGCGTCAGGGCGCGACCGCGACCAAGCTGTTCCCGGCCTCGGTTGTCGGCGGGCCGGCGGCGATCAAGGCGTTCGCCAGCGTGTTTCCCGACGTCGTGTTCTGTCCGACCGGCGGGATCACCGAAGATACGGCGGCCGATTATCTGGCCTTGGATTGTGTGCCTTGTGTGGGCGGGAGCTGGTTGGTTTCGGCCGACGCCGTCGAGGCGGGTGACTGGGGCGCTATTCGGGCGGCCGCCGAGCGTGCTTCGGTTCTGGGGGATCGGTGATCGGGCGTGGTTTGAGGGGTCGGGGCTCGTGGTCGTGGATCGAGCACACGGTGGCTGAAGACGGGGGAATTCGAACCGGTGAGTGCCCAAAGGCTCGCTGATTGAGCCTGCGAGTTCTGAATACACGATAATGGTTTGATCGGATTAGGGTTTCGCGCTGCTGCGCGAGTCACTTTCATTTGCTTGTCCAAATGAAAGTGACCAAAGCAAACGACACCCTCTCTCGCGTCGGCGCTACGCGCCGATACCCTGCGCTGCTCGCCCGGCCGGGGCGCAGCCGGAACTCGCCGCGCTGCGCGCGACTCAGACATCCGGCTGCTTCATCCCCGTCCGTGCTGCGCTGCTCGGCGCTTCGCCAAGGGATTGAATACAGGCAAGCTCGCTATCGCTCGCTCAAGGTCACGTACTTTTGTTCCTGTAGGTCGGCTCAGCCGAAGGCGTAAGCCGACAGGAAGCAAGTGCAGTCAGTAGCCGAAGCGCAGTAGCGCATTAAGACTCAACGCCTGGCCCGCCGCCTGTATTCCGCCCCGTCAGTGCAGCGACGGAGAGGCGTAGGGGCGACGGGTGTCCGGCGCACAGCGCCGGTGCGGCAAGCTGTTTGAGCATCGCCAAAGCGATGCGAGTTTTTGCCGCATCCCGTCGCCGCTGCGCATCGGAGTGAACCGGCGTAGCCGGCGCTGTGCCGGGTGTCTTTTCCTTTGCTTCCTTTCGTTTGGACAAGCAAACGAAAGGGAGTCGCACGGCAGTGCGAAACAAGAGGTACGACAAACTCGTGAGCGCAGACACAGTGGTGGCCTGGAAGTCGCGAGCTCTGAATCGATCCGGCGGTGTCGCGCACGGGCGCAAGCGGTCCCAAACTAAAACTACAACTCCGTAGCCCGCCACATATACCAACTCCCCACCGACCGATACGGCCGCCACATCTCGCACTCGCGTTCGAGCTGCTTGGGCTTGGGCAGCTCCTCACGCCCGTAGGTGATCGCGTAACCCTTGCGTACGCCCAGGTCGTGGATGGGCATGACGTCCGGCCGGCCGAGGTGGAACAGCAGCAGCATCTCCACCGTCCAGCGGCCGATGCCGCGGATCGCGGCATAGCGCTCGATGAGCTCGGCGTCGTCGTAGTCGTCGATGCGGAATTCGTCCGGCAACTCGCCGGCCAGCTGGGCCGCGGCCAGGGCCTGCAGACTGAGCATCTTGTTCTGCGACAGGCCGGCACCGCGCAGGGTCTCGTCGGATGCCGCCGCGATGCGTTCGGCGCCCGGCGTGTCACTGCCACCGAGTGCGTCGAGCAGACGCCGATGGATCGTGCCCGCGGCCTTGCCGGACAACTGCTGGTAGACGATTGCGCGCATCAGCGAATGGAAGACGTCCGGTGCGGCGGTAGTGCTCGGCGCATAGGGCCCGACGCGCGCGATGAGCGCGCCGAGCACCGGATCGGCGGCTGCGAGGTGCGCCACGGCCGCGTTGGGGTCGAAGGCCAGCTTCGTCGGTCGGTCGTCGTGCGGGCGTTCGGCCATCAGACGCCGCGGACGGCTTTCTCGATCGGCGTGTCGCCGGCCAGCAATTCGAAGCTGCGGCCGACGGTGTTGGGCGAACTGAGCACGGTGTAGAGCACCTCGGCCACGTCATCGCGCGGTACTTCACCGTAGCGGTTCAGCGTCTTGGCGATGGCCACGCGCCCCGTGCCTGCGTCGTCCGTCAGCCGGCCCGGGCGCACGATTGTGTATTCCAAATCGGTCGAGCGCAGATGGTCGTCGGCCGCCTTCTTTGCCGCGAAATAGTGCTGCATGTGTTCCGGCCCGTTCTCGGGCGTGTCGGCGTTCATGGACGAGACGATCACGAAGCGGCGTACGCCGGCTGCCACGGCCTGGTCCATGATCGAGATCGCGCCGTTGCGGTCCACGTCCTCGGTCTTTTCCGGCGGCGTTTCTGCGCCCGAGCCGGCTGTGAACACCACGGCGTCGCAGCCATCGAGTGCCTCGCTTACGTCGCCCTCGATGTCACCGATTACCACCTCGGTCGCGCCGAGCGACTGCATTTCGGCGCGCTGGGTGGCGTGACGGATCATCGCGCGGGTCGTGTGTTCGGTGCCGTTCATCACGCGCACGAGCCGCTGTCCGATCTGGCCGTGGGAACCGACAATCAATACATGCATGGCGCACTCCTTCGCCGGGGTGGCGGGTTGGCCGGGTTGAAAAGCGTCGTCATCTAGACAACGTTAGGCCGTGTTCGGATCCACACAAGCCGCAAGGCAAGGACACACCATGATCGATCTCTACACCTGGACCACGCCCAACGGCCACAAGGTCCACATCATGCTTGAGGAAATCGGGCTGGAATACACGGCCCACCCGATCAACATCGGCAAGGGCGACCAGTTCGGCGAGGACTTCCTTAAGATCAGCCCCAACAACAAGATCCCGGCGATGGTCGACCAGGACGGCCCGAACGGCAAGCCGTACGCGATGTTCGAATCCGGCGCCATGCTCATCTACCTGGCCGAAAAGACCGGCCGCCTGCTGCCGGAGGACACGGTCAAGCGCCACGACGTCATGCAGTGGCTCATGTTCCAGATGGCCAGCGTCGGCCCCATGCTCGGCCAGGCGCACCACTTCAACCGTTATGCGCCGGAAAAGATCGAGTACGCCGTCAAGCGCTACGAAAACGAAGCCAACCGCATCTACGGCGTCATGGACCGCCGGCTGGCGGAGCACAAGTTCCTGGCCGGCAACGACTACTCCATCGCCGACATCGCCACCTGGCCGTGGCTGCGCAGCGCCGAGACCCAGGGCGTGAACATCGATGACTACCCGAACGTCCGCCGCTGGTTCGAGATGATCGGCGACCGCGACAACGTCAAGGCCGGCTTGCGCGTGCTGCAGGACCACAAGACCGACCTGACCGACAACGAGGCCTTCGAGAACATGTTCGGTAACAAGCAGTACGAAAAGCGTTGATGCACCCAGCCCGACCGCGGGCAAAGTGACGAACCCGAGCCTTTGATCAGGAAAGTGAATCACCCCGGGATTTCTGGAAGCTCCAACTCTCTTGATTATGTACGAAGTTCAGCGCGGTCACGATCTGACCCAGTGGCTGTGGATAATAGAGCTATGACACATACGGAATTTTGTCATGGCGATCAATCGAGTACAGATGCAGCCGAGACTGTCGCGAACTGAGTTCATTCAACACTACGGCACCGAGGCGCAATGCGAACAGGCCTTGGCCGCGCGGCTTCGCTTGTCCGGCCTGCCGCTGTCGTCGGCATACGACGTTCCAGCGCGCGGGCCGCGGCTACTGGTAGTGCCAACGCTGCCACCACCAGACGACCGGGACTGCCGGCACGATCTTCGATTCGACCAAGCTTGCCTTGACGACGTGGTTTCTGGCGATGCATCTACTGACCCAGGCCAAGAACAACGTCTCGGCGCTGGAGTTGAGACGCCAACTCGGCGGGAGTTGGCGAACCGCCTGGCGCCTCAAGCACAAGCTCATGCAGGTCATGGCACAGCGCGAGTCGAAACGCCAGCTGCCCGGTCGTGTCGAGATCGACGAGGCCTATCTCGGCGGTGAACGCGCGGGTGAACCCGGCAAGCGAGGTCGGGGATCGCCCAACAAAATCCCGTTTTGTGATGGCCGTCTCCACGACCGCGGATCGCAAGCCGCATCCGGTGGCGATCCGTTGCATGCCGTTCACATTGGAGGCCGTACGGGATTGGGCCAATGAATCGTTGGCAGCCGAAACGCAGGCCGTTTCGGACGGGTTGGCGGCTTTTCGAGCGTTGCGCGCTGAGATCGACAGCCATCTCGCGATCGTGACCGGCTCGAGCCGTACATCGGCCGAGCATCCCGAGTTTCGATGGGTGAACATCCTGCTGGGCAATCTCAAGAACGCCCTGACCGGCACCTATCATGCGTTCAAATTCGCCCCGTATGCGCCGCGCTATCTGGCCGACTTCCAATACCGGTTCAATCGCCGCTATAACTGACCTGCGCTCGATCCTGCCGCGACTGCTCCGATCTGCCACCACTACGCGGTCCTGGACTGAGCGCCAGCTCAAGGCTGCTGAGCTTGGTACATAATCAAGTTCGATCTTGGGAGGGCGCCCATATTTTCTGTCGTATCCGCGGCTACCTGTCGACGTGTCGAAAAAACGGCGTCGCTGCAGCCGAGGCCTTGGCGCTGGTTTACCAGGGGCAACATCCGGCGTTCATGAGCAATGGCACGCTGTCCGCGATGGTTCCAGCTGCTGAATAGTTAACCACTGTTTTCATTTCACCGCGCTCTGGCCCGAGGTCGAGCGGCTTGCCGAGCATGGTCTGATCGGCCTCGCCATGACGCCGAGCCATGCCTGGGTGGCGCCGTTCGGCGGTACGCAGGGCCTGCTCGGGACCAACCCATTGGCGTTCGCCTGGCCGCGCGAGAATGCGCCGGCCTATGTGTTCGATTTCGCTACCAGTGCGGTCGCGCGTGGCGAGATAGAGCTTCATCATCGCGAGGATCGGCCGTTGCAGCCGGGCTGGGCCGTGGACGCGCGTGGCGAACCCACGCGCGATCCCGCAGCCGCGCTCGACGGCGCCATGCTGACGTTCGGCGGCCACAAGGGCTCGGCGCTGTCGACCATGATCGAACTGCTGGCCGGGCCACTGATCGGCGATCTCACCAGCCAGCAGTCGCAGACTTTTGATGCCGGCCGTGGCACAGCGCCGTATCACGGCGAGCTGGTGCTCGCGATCGATCCGCAGGCGTTCGGTGCGGCGGCCGCGGACCGCACCGGGGCGGAGCAGCTATTGGCCAGCTTTGCTGAACAAGGTGCACGGCTGCCATCGCAGCATCGCCGTGCGGCGCGCGAGCGGACCCGCGCCAACGGTTATGTGCGCATGAACGCCGCGCTTGTCGCCGAACTGCAGGCGCTCGCCGGCGGCTGACGTCGCCATGAAAAAAGCCCCGCCGGCGATTGGGTCGATCGCCATGACAGGGCTTTTCGTTCGGCGGCATGGCGCCCGCACGCGGCGGGCGGCCGTGCGGTCAGGCTATTACTGCCAGACCTGTTCGGCCGTCTTGACCACCCGTTCCAGCTTGGCCCACTGGACATCCTCGGTGATCTCGTTGCCTTCTGCGGTGCTCGAGAAACCGCACTGCGGGCTCAGGCACAGCTGATCGAGCGGCACGTATTTGGCTGCTTCGTCGATGCGCGTGGCCAGTTCGTCGTGGCTCTCCATGTCCTGCAGCTTGGAGGAGACCAGCCCGAGCACCACGTCCTTGCCCTTGGGCACGAACCGCAGCGGGGCGAAGTCGCCCGAGCGCTCGTCGTCGTATTCCAGGAAATAGGCATCCACGTTCAGTTCGTTGAACAACACGTCGGCGACCGGCTCGTAGCTGCCCTGGGCGAACCAAGTGCTGCGATAGTTGCCGCGGCATAGATGCACGCCGACGGTCATGTCGTCCGGGCGATCGGCCAGCGCGGCATTGATCAGCTCGGCATAGCGATGCGGCAGCTCGTTCGGGTCGTCGCCGCGATCGGCAGCGGCCGCGCGCATGTCCGGGTCGCAGAGATAGGCGAGGTTGGTGTCATCGAGCTGGATATAGCGACAGCCCGCGGCATGCAGAGCGGCGATCTCGTCGCGATAGCACTGGGCCAGATCCTCGAAGAACTGATCCATCTCCGGATAGGCCTCGATATCGATGGCTGCGCGCCCGCCGCGAAAATGCACCATCGTCGGCGACGGGATCGACACCTTCGGCATCACCGAACTCTGGGACGCCAGATACTCGTAGTCGGCGACCTGGATATCGCGCGCATGGGCGAGCTTGCCGGTGACGCTCAGCTTGGGCGGGGTGAAACCGTCGCCCGAGGCCTTGGCATCCTTGTTCGCCTTGATCCCGCCGGTCACGGTCACGCCGTCGAGTTCCTGCAAGAAATCGAGATGAAAATAGGCGCGCCGGAATTCGCCGTCGGTCACGCAGCGCAGGCCGACGTTCTCCTGCTTGCGCACCACGTCTGCAATCGCCTCGTCCTCGATCTGGCGCAGCGCGTTCGCATCGATCTCGCCGCGCGCCCGTTTTTCGCGCGCGTCCATCAGATGGGCCGGGCGCAGCAGGCTGCCGACATGATCACAGCGAAAGGGCGGTTGGGTTCGTTGCATGGCTTTTTCTTTTCGCTTGGGAAATGACCGGCTCAGCCTGATGGCTCCCGGCTGAATAAACAACCCGTCAGACAAGCGTTTCGGTACTGGTCAGCCTCCGGGCAACACTTATCGAGCCGCGCCGATATCCGACGAAGGAAGGCAGGGTCGAATCAACGTCGGACGCGGCTGACTTTCGCAGGTATCGGCACGCCCCGTGCCACCGCGCTGTCGCTTCGAATCAACAACGTCGTCCTTTGAAGTCAATCGTGGCTTCCGATTATTGCTTACTGTCGATTGCAACACTCCGGTGACCGTATTTGGGTCGCCCCAACCGAACGAAACCGATCATGATCGATATCGCACACGAAATCCGGCATTGCATGGATGCCACCACGCGGTTGCTGCATGTGACCGAGAATCCCCTGCATGCCGCCATGCTGCGTAACTATCGGCGGCACGTGCATCTGGAAGGTTCGGGCCAGTTCGAGAAGATCGTTGCGCCCGACATGATGGCCGACGATCCAGTCTATCGAGTGAACTGGGGCGACGATGCCATCGTGGTCGAAGGTCGCGACGATGTGCTCGCTTTCTACCGCAGCGTCAGCGAGGCGGTGCTCTGGAATACCGCCAACCGCCTAGCAGTCGCCGACTGGGGCATCGCCGACGAGCTGACTTTCCATCAGTTGGTCACTGGCAACGCCCTGGCCGGACGCGGCTTCCAAATCGATGATCCGGACGCCTATTACCACTACGAAAGCCGTCAGGCGTTCGTCTGGCCCTACGACGAGCAAGCCCGCCTCAAAGGCGAGCACCTCTATGAGGATCGCAGCAGTATTCGTATCGAGCCAGTGGCGCTAGCCGACGTCATTACGCCGCAGCAGGCGGCAGCCATCCATCTTGAGCTGCTGGCCGAGCTCGATGACGAGGCCGCGGTCCCGGCGCGCCGTGCCGGCAACCGCTGAATTTCAGAGTCGTTGCACTAGCCACGCCTCATTAAAAAGGAGATAGAACCATGCCGACCGTTGCCAAGAAAAACATCACCCCTGTACCGGAGCCGTTGGCCCATCGTATTGCCGAATACGGCCTGGAAGGCAGTTATGTATCCGCCTCGGAAAAGGATTCCCCCTGGGTGCCTTTCGGTGATTCCGCCTTCATCCGGCATCTCGCTTTCGATGTACGGACTAATTCGTTCTGCAACATCTTATGGGTCAAGTCCGGCGGCCAACTGGGCACCCACAAGCATCGCGGTGCCGTATCGGCCATGACCCTGGAGGGCAGCTTTCGGTATCTCGAATACGATTGGGTCGCGCGCCCGGGCGATTTCATCACTGAATTGCCTGGCACCGCCCATACGCTCGTGTCTGACGATCCGAACGGTATGAAAGCCGTGTTCTGGATGAACGGCACACTCGAATTCTATGACGACGGCGGCGACCTGGAGCAGGTCTTCGACGTGTTCTGGTTCATCGACCACTACGTCAGTTACTGCGAGGAAAACAACCTGCCGATCAATCAGGAATTGTTCGTCTAGCCAGCGGTTCGCACAGAGGAGTGGCGAGATGGAGCAGAATCTTTTTTCGGTCGAGCGACTGGCTACGGTGGTCACGGGTGCGGCAAGCGGCATCGGCCTCGCCTATGCGCAGGCCATGGCCGAAAACGGCGCCCGCGTTACGTTGATGGATATCGATGGGCAGGGTGCCGAGCGCGCCGCGCAGACGCTCCGCGACAGCGGCGCCGATGCCCGGGCCGCCACCGTCGACGTGACGAATCGCGAGCAGCTGTTCGCTGCCGTGGATGCGGCCGCCGAACACTATGGCGCTCTCGATGCGGTGTTCGCCAACGCCGGTATCGATGCAGGGCCAGGGTTTCTCACTGCGGAGGGCGAACGCAATCCGGACGGCATGCTCGAATCGATCGATCCGTCCCATTGGCGTGCGGTCGTCGATACCAATCTGGGAGGCGTGTTCACGACGTTGCAGGCGGCCGTGCCGCATATGAAGAAAGCGGGCGGCGGCCGGATTGTGGTGACCACCTCGAATGCCGCCGTGATCAACGAACCGATCGTCGGCACGCCCTATATGCCGGCCAAGGCGGGCGCGGCCTCGCTCGTACGCCAGGCGGCGCTCGAACTCGCCCAGCACAACATTCGTGTGAATGCGATCGCGCCTGGGCCCTTCGCGACCAATATTGCGGGCGGGCGGTTGCGCAATCCGGCGGACCGGCGGGTAGTGTCCCGGGATGTGGTGTAGGAACTGGCATCCAACTGCTTCTTCATAGCTGGTGTCGCTCGTTCACTGAGCGGCGATCATTGCCGTCTCCTCATCATGGTTGCACACGGCGGTTAGCTTTTCTACCGGCATGTAGCGGCGAGAGACGGCCCACTCATCATTTTGCTCCAGCATGAGCGCCCCGACGAGCCGAATGACGGCCTCTCGATTGGGGAAGATGCCGACGACGTTGGTGCGCCGCTTGATCTCCTTGTTGACGCGCTCCAAGGGGTTGGTGCTGTGCAACTTCGAGCGCAGGCTCTCGTCGAACGCCATGTAGGCCAGCACATCGTGCTCGGCCTCGTCCATTAGCTCGGCTACATCGCGGTACCGGTCACGCAGGTTGTCGGCGACCTCGCGCCAGCGCAGATGAGCCTGATTGCGGTCCTTTTCGGCGAAGACGGTCTTCACCACGGCGCTGACCACCGGTTTGTTGGTCTTGCTCGTCCGGGCCAGCAGGTTGCGCTGGAAATGCACTCGGCAGCGCTGCCATCCAGCACCCAGGACCTTGCGCGCCGCGGCCTTGAGGCCTTCATGTGCATCGCTGATGACCATCCGGATGCCGCGCAGTCCGCGCCGGGTCAGCGAGCGCAGGAAATCGGCCCAGAAGGTCTCGGCCTCGGATGGCAGGACGGTGATTCCCAAGATCTCGCGCCGCCCGTCAGTGTTGACCGCCACCGCCACTATCACCGCCATGGATACGATCCGCCCGCCCTCGCGCAGCTTTACGTAGGTAGCGTCCAGCCAGAGGAAGGGCCAATCGCCCTCGAGGGGGCGGTTCAGGAACGCCTGGACCCGCTCGTCGATCTCCTCGCATAGCCGTGACACCTGGCTCTTCGAAGTGCCGGACAGCCCCATGGCGCGCACCAGGTCATCCACCGCGCGGGTGGAGACGCCTTGGATATAGGCCTCTTGGATCACCGCCATCAGCGCCTTCTCGGCGGTCCTGCGCGGCTCGAGGAAGGTCGGGAAGTAACTGCCTTTACGTAGCTTCGGGATGTTCAGGCCGATGGTCCCCGCCCGGGTATCCCACTGTCGCGGCCGATAGCCGTTACGCTGGTTCTCGCGGTCCGGGCTGCGCTCGCCATGCGCGGCGCCGCAGACAGCGGCCACTTCGATGTCCATAAGCCGCTGCGCGGCGTCCTGGATCAGCTCGCGCAGAAAATCTGCGTCATCGCTCTTGGCGATCACCCCCGGAAGGTCGATTATGGGGTTGGTCATCGTGTTCTCCTTCGTTGTCGTCGGTCTTTGAGCAACCTCAGACTACGAAGAAACGCGGTGGCCGCCAGCCCGGCCGCGCGCTGCGCTAAGCCAATGGCTTCGCGCGCGGCCTCCTACACCACGGGGTGGGGCACTACCGACCGGCGTGCATTCGAGACACGCGTGCCGCTGGGCCGGGTCGCGGATACCGACGAGATCAAGGGGCTGGCTTTGTTTCTAGCTTCCGAGGCGTCTTCCTTTGTTACCGGCGCCCAAGTCGTCATCGACGGTGGTGCATCGCTCGGCGCGGTCTGAAAGGCCAATCTTATTTTCCACGGAGACAGGATATGCAAGCTGCATTCTTCAATGCGATCGGCGAGCCGCTGTCGGTCCGGGATACCGAGTTACGGGCGCCGACGCCGGACGAGGTGGTCGTACAGGTCGGACGCTGCGGCATCTGTGGCAGCGATCTGCACATGACCGAAGATCCCGCGTTCGGGGTCGAAGCCGGCACGGTACTGGGCCATGAATACGCCGGTGAGGTGGTCGAGACCGGGCGAGGCGTCTCGACGCTGCGGCCCGGCGATCTGGTCTCCGTCATTCCGTTGCGCGGCTGCGGCGAATGCCATAACTGTCGTATCGGCCGGCCGTCCTGGTGCAGCGAGATGCAGCTCGAGGGCGGCGGCTATGCCGAGTATTCGGTGACCGAGGCGCGTCAGTGCATTCGCCTGCCGTATGCGATTTCCCTTGCCGACGGTGCGCTGGTCGAGCCTCTGGCCGTCGCCCTGCATGGGCTAACCCAATCGCGTATGACGGCCGGTGATCGGGTGCTCGTGCTCGGCGCTGGGCCGATCGGTCTGGCAACGGCTTTCTGGGCGCGACGTATGGGCGCGGCGAGTGTCACGGTAATCGATCTGAATACCTGCCAAGCGAAGCGCGCCTATGAAATGGGGGCGACCGCTTTCTTCGGCACAGGCGAACGGCTCGAGGCGCCGGTGCCGGACGACCTGGGCGGCACGCCGGATATCGTCTTCGAATGTGTGGGCAAACCCGGGCTCATCGAACAGGCCATTGGTCTGGTGCGTCCGCGCGGCAGTGTGGTGGTGCTCGGACTATGCACCATGCCGGATACCTTCATTCCGTTCGAGGCCGTGTCCAAGGAAGTCTGTATTCAGACTTCAGCCTTCTTCAGCGTAGATGAGTTTCGGGCCGCGCTTGATGCGCTGGACGATGGCAGCGCCACGCCGCGCGCATTGGTTACCGAGACCGTATCCCTGACCGATGTGCCCCAGACCTTCGAAGCGCTCAGGAACCGCACGCACCAATGCAAGGTGCTGATCGATCCGGGCTGACCGGGCTCGCGAGTGGAAAAAGAAGACAACACTGCCTAGCCCCGTTGATCGAACCGGCGTCGCGAACGGCGCCTGCGCCGGTCCGACGGTCCTAGCTCGCCATCAAAAGACTAATAACCAGAACCTGCACTAGATCGCGCGGGCCGGGCGCGCACGTCGCCCCGTGCCTTCCTTCGAGGAGAACACAATGCAACAAGAACGCATGAGCATGAGCGCCGGCCAGCCGGTCGCCGCGGGCCGTTTCGGCATTCCGTATCACTGGAAGCTCGTCTTCATACTGAGTCTGGCTTTCGGGGTGGTTTTCTTCGATCGGAACGCGGTGGCATTTCTCACACCCTATATCAAGGAAGCGCTGGATCTGAGTGCTGGCCAGATCGGTTTGCTTTCCTCGGCGCTGTCGCTGACCTGGGCTATCTCAGGGTACCTGATTGGCGCGATTTCGGACGCGACTGGTAAGCGCAAGGCCATCCTGGTTCCCGCCTTCGTCCTGTTCTCGTTGACCTCTATTTTGTCCGGGCTTGCGACCTCCTTCTTCATGCTTTTTATTGCCCGCATGCTCATGGGCTTGTCGGAAGGGCCGGTCAATCCGATCGCCCAGTCGATCACCTCTGCCAACACGCCGCCCGAGCAGCGCGGCATGGCGATGGGCGTGATGCAGAACTTCGGTAGCAACCTACTGGGTTCGTTTGTCGCGCCGCTGGTAATCGTGGGCCTGGCCGAAGCCTTCGGTTGGCGTACCGCGTTCTATGTCGCGGCCATCCCAGGCTTCATCATGGCGGCGATTATTGCCGGCTTCGTACGCGACGGCGTCACGCGATCAAATGGCGAGGGCGGCGGCTCGCGTATCTCGCTGGCTGGCGTGATGACCCTGTTCGCCTACCGTAACGTAGTGCTCTGCGTGCTGATCACGATTGTCGGCGTGTCCTATATGGTGCTCGCTTGGGTATTCATGCCTCTCTACTACATCGAGGTCAAAGGCTACGACTCCCACACCATGAGCTGGTTGATGGCCATCCTCGGTCTGTCCGCTGCCGCGACCAGCTTCGTCGTGCCCTGGCTGTCCGACCGGCTGGGTCGCAAGCCGGTGGTGGTGTTGTTCGGCCTCGTCGGTATTTTTACGCCGCTGTCGGTGCTTTATTTCCAGGGCACGCCGATCGCGCTCGGTTGCCTGGTGTTCGTCTTCTGGTCGGTGATCGGCACCTTGCCTATCACCATGTCTACCATCCCGGCAGAGACCGTGCCCGCCCAGTACCTGGCCACCGTGATGGGTCTGACCAACGGGTTGGGTGAGGCGATTGGTGGGGTGTGCTCGCCCGCGATCGCGGGCTTCGCAGCTGATCATTATGGTCTGGCGGCCCCGCTGTGGATCGCCGCCGGCTGTTCGCTGCTGATCGCGGTGTTCGGGCTGATGCTTCAAGAGACCGCGCCCGGTAAAACGCGAGCTGCCACCGCGGCCGCTTGACGCCTTTGTCTTCCGCTCGAAGCGGCGGCCTGTCGGTCGCCGCCGAACCTACGCGCTCTGACTACGGAGAGACAGCATGCGATTAAGTTTTGGTCAGCCCACGAACTCGATCATCCAGACCGCCTATATCGTGGCTCACCTCGAGGACGAGATTCAGCGATGGATTGACGATCTGAACGTCGGCCCCTGGTTTGTACTGGAGGATTTCAAGGGCGAGGAGGCGATCTATCGCGGCAAGCCTTCTAAGGCGAGCGTTAAGATCGGCATGGCTTTCGCTGGGCATATGATGATTGAGCTACTGCAACCCAATGACGATCATCCTTCGGTCTACAAGGAAACACGTGAGGCACGCGGTTACGGCTTTCACCACTTCGGCGTAGGCTCACCTCACTTCGGCGCCGATGTGCAGCGCCTGGAACGACGCGGTTACGATCTGGCCTTCCAGGCTAGGGTGCCGACCGACGACCGTGTGGCCTATCTGGACACGAAGGGCGAGCTACCAGGCTTTCTCGAACTCATAGAGGTAAGCGAGGGAATGGATGAATTCTTTGGCCGCTGCTATGCCGCCTCGGTCGGCTGGGATGGCAAAGAACCGCTACGTCCATTCACCTAGCGAACTTGCGACCATGCAGAGCGCGCGGTGGAAAGCGTATGCACGATTTCCATACCGCCGGATGTTCGGCGTCCTCTGCGGTCTCGACAAACCCTCAGGCCCGGCTCGGCGGCATTCGTGCTTGCGTCTATAGCTGATTGACATCGTTATTGGTCGGGGTGCTCCCAGCCCCGCCGCGCGCTGACCATGGGCACATGTTGCTAAGGGGGCCGTAGCGAGCGCCGCGCAGGTCTAACGGTCGATAGCTGACCAATCGGAAATCCTACCTCATCGTTCCCGCCTGCCTGCGGTTTCTATGACCCGGCGGTCGGGTTGTTTCTAGCCTCCGGTATTTGTCGCGAATCGGAACCGTTGTATCAGTCGGTGTGCCGGTTAGCTGCGAGCGCTGTGCGTGGCCCATCGCTACAGCGCGTCGGCCGGCACCTTGGCCTGTGCGTCGCGAGCGATCAAGTGATTGGTCTTTTCGGGTCAAGCCATACCTCCCACTAGCTTCTACGGTTGTCTTGGCCCAACGGGCCTGAGGCAGACGTGCTCGGTGCGAATGGTCGTTACTCGCCGCGACAGGCGGGAGGGGCCCGCGAGGAGATACGCGCACGTACTGCGGAAATTCCTCCAAGCCACGGATAACGATAATTATGGGCAAGCTTAAAACGGAGTTCTGCAGCCGCCGGGCACTCGCCACGGCAGCGGCCATCGGGGCTTTCAGCCCGCTCGCCATGGCCGCCAGTGTGGACATGAATACCAACGATCCCGGCTCGCGCGGTGCGTCCGCCCCTTTGCTCGGAGCCGTGGCCGACTCGCTGGAAGAAGCGGGTATCAAACCGCATCTGTTCGCCTGGTCGCTCGCGCTGGCCAACCCGAGTACCGGCCCGCGCCAAGATGAATACACCATCAACAACGACGTCTTCGTCGGCGCTGACTTCGATCTCGACAAGCTGGCGGGCGTGTCGGATGCGGTCTTTCATTTGGAATACATCTTCTTCCCGGCCAACCACAACATCGGCAGTCCGCCGGCTTCTGCCTATCAGGGCGCGGTTGGCGGTTATTTCGGCGGTTCACCTTCGCACAACGATATATCACGCGGTTATCTGTCTCAGTTTGCCCTGGAGCAGACACTCTTCGACGGGCGGTTCACTTACGTGCTCGGGCGAAGTAACGCGGAACGCTATTTCTTCAAGAACAACTGTTCGAGCGTCATCACCTGCAATGACCCGATCTGGGATAACTCGACGGGCGTGCTGCCGATTCCCTATGGCTCCTGGGGTGCGTTCGGCCGCCTTGGTACGTCTGCGCATACCTATGTAAAGGCAGGGGCGTTCGAATCCGATCCGCAACAGTACCTGGACAAGGGCAATGGCTTCAGTTGGGGGCTCGGCGAAGCGGCAGGGGAGAGCATCATGGTCGCGGTGGGGCGCAAGACCGATTTTGCCGATACGCGATATCCCGGACAGTACGAATTGATCGGATTCTCCAATACCAGCGATCAGATCGATCCCCGGACCGGTCTCATCGACGAGACCGGCACAGAAGGCGTGATCTTCAAGTTCCGCCAGGCGCTCTGGCGCGAACCCGGCCCCTTGACGCAAAATCCGAAGGCATTACAGCTGTTCGGTTCGCTGGATGCTGCCCCAGGGGACAATCAGCCCTATCAGGCGTTTGCAGAGGTGGGGCTGACTTATCGCCAACCGTTCAATCGCCCCTACGACACCGTCAGCATGAAAGTGGCCTATGCGAAGATCGGCGATCGCCAGCTCGAAGCTCAGCGCATGCTGCGGGTGGCCAGCGGCGGCGAGGATCGGTCGGCGCCCGACGACACCTATCGAATCGAGGCCAACTACCATGTGGCATTGCCGTGGAATGCCTTCGCCGAGCCGACCGTGCAGTACGTCATCAATCCCAGCAACTTTTATAATCCGGCCGCGCCCCGACTGAACGACGACGGCGTCGTGGTCGGCGTGCAGTTGGGCATCGATATCGGCAAGGGTCTAGGCTTCTAGCCGCTGCTAAAGCGGTGCGGCAGAGCGTGCCGCTTCAGTTGATACGAGCCTGGGTGGCGCGGTATTCCTTAGCGGACATGCCGAAACGGGCCTTGAATACACGACAGAAATGGGCCGCATCGTTGAAGCCCATCCGGTAGCACAGTTCCGTAATACGGACATTGTATTGCGCAGGGTCGCTAAATATCGCCGCGCACTGGTCCAGGCGCCGTTCGCGGATCCACGCATGCGGCGTACTGCCGATGCTTTCGAAGAGTCGATGCAGCTGACGCCGTGAAATCCTGAGCGCAGCGCTGATCGCCTCGCAATCCAGATCCGGATCGCAGAGATGTTCAGCGATCATGGCTTTGGCCCGAATCAGTAGATCGAGATTCGACGGCGCCTGGGGATTGGTCTGGCCGTCTAGCTGCATCAGGCTTTCGGTTGCCGGCCAGAAGCGCTCGGCAAGAACTGAATCCTTTGGGCGGCCGGCGAGTAGATCGCCGGCACAGGCGTTAAGTGTTCGGAACAGGAACTTGCCACTCTCGGTGAAGCCGTTGAGCTTGGTCAGTCCGTGTACATTCCACCCCGCACAGTGCTCGCGAAAACGTTCCACCGGGATGTCGAAGGTGATCTGGCGCGAACGGCTCGGAAATCCGTGGATATAGGGTTCGTCGCCGGCGTAGACTACGCCGTCGCCGGCAGTCAGCGTGACGCAGTCATCTGCCTGATAAGTGAAGGCTTTCCCTTCCAGCAACAGGCACACGAATACTGACTCGGTACGGTGGCGGCGTATTTCCTCCGGCGACCGTTCCACTACGTGGGAATTGCCGTGTACTTCCACCAGGCCAATATCGCCCAGATCGACGGCGGCCAGCCCAGCGTCCAACCCGTCGTTTACGAAGGTGCGGCAGTCCAGTTCGACCAGCGTATCGGCAAGGCAGCTCTGCCAGTAGTCAATACGGTGTTCAGGCGCGACATCACTCGTGCTTACGCGAGACGTCGCGCACATCGTGGAATCGGTCATCGGTGGTCTCCTCCGGCCCTCTTTGGGGCCTGTTTTATTGTGTTACCGGATCAGCCTTGCCCGAACCTTGTAGCGGTTCTTCGGGCCTAGGGTCCAGTTGCAGGGTACCTGTCTGCCTGCTTTCCTATCCTCCTATTGCTAGCGCAGCGCGTGTGTTGGTTGTTCGATGGCCGCGGTCCGACGTTATGCAGTAGTAATACCGACCTTTGGCGTTTTCGTTTTTAGATAGCTTCACCCTACGTTTTACCGGCCATTAGGCGTCGTTTTCGAGTGCCTCGAACGGCAGGCCGACATAGTTTTCGGCGATGGTGGTGAGCCCGGCTCTCGAACTGGTGTAGTAGTCCAGTTCGGCGCGCTGCATACGGCTCAGGAAGTTGTCGTTGTCCGAGAAGGTGTGCAGGTTCGTGGTCATCCACCAGGCGAAGCGCTCGGATTTCCAGACCCGGCGCAAGCAGGTTTCGGAATAACGCGGGATCAGGTCGGTGCGATTATCGCGGTAGACCTTGGTCAGCAGTCGATAGGCCGTGTTCACGTCGCTGCAGGCCAGGTTCAGGCCCTTGGCGCCGGTGGGCGGCACGATATGCGCCGCGTCGCCGAGCAGGAACAACCTACCGTGTTGCATCGGTTCGGCCACGAAGCTGCGCAGCGGTGCAACGCTCTTCTCGATCGATTCGCCGGTCACGAGCTTATCGGCGACATGCTCGGGCAGCCGGCGTTTGAGCTCGGCCCAGAAGGCATCGTCCGACCAGTCATCGGCGTCTTCGGTATCCGGCACCTGGATGTAATAACGGCTACGCGACGACGAGCGCATGCTGCACAGGGCAAAGCCGCGGTCGTGGCTGGCATAGATCAGTTCGTCGTCGACCGGCGGGGTGTCGGCGAGCAGGCCGAGCCAGCCGATCGGGTATTCGCGCTCGAAGATGTTCAGCCGGTCTTCGGGGATACAGCGTCGCGATATGCCGTGGAAGCCGTCGCAGCCGGCGATATAGTCGCAGTCGAGGCGCTTCTGCTCGCCTTCATGGGTGAAGGTGACATAGGGCGTGTCGCTTTCCAGATCGTGCGGCTGTACGTCGTCGGCTTCGTAGCAGGTGGTCGCACCGATCGCCTCGCGGGCAGCCATCAGATCGCGGGTGACCTCGGTCTGGCCGTAGACGAGCACGGTCTTGCCGCCGGTGAGTTCTTCCAGATCGACCCGGATTTGCTGGCCGCCGAAGGCGAGCGCAAAACCGGTATGCGGCAGGCCTTCGCTGTCCATGCGTTCGGCGACGCCGGCCTCGCGCAGCAGATCGGCCGTGCCCTGTTCGAGCACGCCGGCACGGATACGCGAGAGCACATAGTCGCCCGAACGGCGCTCGAGGATCACGTTGTCGATGCCCTGGCGTGCGAGCAGTTGGCCCAGCAGCAGGCCAGACGGGCCCGCACCGATGATGGCGACCTGTGTCTTCATTGCGGTACTCCGGTGGAAAAGACCCGCCACGAGTCGGCGGGCCGGCGCGTGCGCTTCTAGAAGTCGAAGAACACCGTCTCCTGCGGACCCTGCAGGTGGATTTCGAAGCGATAGCGGGGCTTGTCGCTGCCGTTCTCGCGGGTGGCGATCAGGGTGTCGCGCCGGCTCGGCGGCACGCGGGTCAGGAACGGGCAGGCGGCATTCGCGTCGGCTTCGTCATCGAAATACAGCCGCGTGTTCAGATGGATATTGATCCCGCGGGCGAACAGCATGAGGTTGATATGCGGCGCCATGGCGTCGCCGTTGGGGTGCGGTACGCGCCCCGGCTTGATCGTGTGCAGCGACCATTCGCCGGCATCGTGCTCGCCCGGCGCGCTGCGACCGAAGCCGCGAAAGGCGCGATCGGCACGGTAGTCGGTTTGGTAAACACCGTTCGCATCGGCCTGCCAGGCCTCGACGAGGATGCCCTCAACGGTGTCGCCGTTGCCGTCGATCACGCGGCCGACGATCTCGACCGGCTCGCCTTCGGCATCGGGCGTCGCGATCTCGGGGCCGATCTCGTCGTCGCGTGGCGGCAGGCCGGCGACTTCCAGCGCCAGGCCGATATGCACATAGGGCCCGGCCGTCTGCGAGGGCGACTCCGGATACATCAGCCCGCCGTCTTCCGTCGGTTGTGTCATTTCTAACCCCTTAGCCCTGGTTCTCGAAGTAGGTCTGCAGCGCGCCGCGGGTGACGATATCGAAGCGGTACGCCAGGCTGTCCATCGGTCGCGAGCCGGCCTTGTCGAGACGGGCCACGAGGGTGTCGACCGCCTCCGGATCGTTGAGCGTGTTCACGATCGGGCATAGCGGGATCAGCGGATCGCCTTCGAAATACAGCTGGGTTATCAGGCGCGTGCTGATCGACGGGCCCATGACCGAGACATGGATATGCGCCGGCCGCCAGGAATTGACGTCGTTCGGCCAGGGGTAGGGGCCGGGTTTGATGGTGCGAAAGCGATACCAGCCGTCGGCATCGGTAACCGTACGGCCCACGCCGCCGAAGTTCGGGTCCAGCGGCGCCATATAGGCGTCCTTCTTGTGCCGGTAGCGCCCGCCGGCGTTCGCCTGCCAGACCTCGACCAGGGTGCCGGGAACCGGCTTGTTGTACTGATCCACCACGCGCCCGTAGACGATGATGCGCTCGCCGATCGGCAGGCCGTCGCGGTCCGTGCCGGGGCGAAAATTCAGCAGCAGGTCGTTATCGACCGGGCCGAGGACGAAGTTGTCGAAGTCCGGGCCGGTGAGTTCGGAAGCCGTCGGCGTCTGCAGGCTCATCAGCGCCTGCTGCGGCGACCGGGCGACCGACGTCTTGTAGGCCGGTGCATAGGCGGGCGGGTGCCAGCCCCGATCGCGCATGACGAAAGCGGTATGGTCGTTCTGCGCCATTGGGTTTATCTCCTGCGATTTCACGCGCGTTCGAGCTGGGATTAACCCGTCGGCTCCTTGCCGCGCGTCTTGTTATGGCTTTCAGTTTGCCGTAACGGCTCGTGCTGCCAAGTGAAAGTCGAACCAGTGGATATAACCGTGAGGTTATATATCGGTTTCGTGTGTCGGATAGGTCTTCGCCACGCTCTGCAGTTCGTTGCAGAACAGCCGGACCGCGGTCGACAGGGGCTGACTGCTATTGACCGCGTAGCCCACCGAGCCGCCGCGCAGTTCGATCTGCTGGGGCAGGCGGACCATGTCGCCGGCCTGCAACGCTTCACGAGCGGTATCGAACGGCGTGACCCATATCGCATCCGACAGCTGCACATAGCGGCTGCTCAATGGCAACGACAGCGTTTCCAGAGCCAGTCGCGGCGGCTGCGCCGCCTGTTCGACCCAGAAGCGCTCGAGCTGTTCGCGCAGCGTGGTGCCACGCGGCGGCACGACCCAGGGGTAGGCGATGACTGCATCGGTATCGACCGCTTGGGCAAGGCCAAGCAGGGGATGATCGCGGCGTACGACGGCTATCAGCGGTTCGTAATAAAGATGCTCGAACTGCAGGTCGCGTATCTCTTCGGCCTCGCTCATGCGCCCGAGTACCAGATCCAGCTCGCCCAGACGCAGCCGTGCAAGCAGCGCAGCACTGGTGCCGGTATCCACTTCCATGCGTAGCTGCGGATGGGCCCGATGCAGACGATCGAGCACTGGCGGCAGCAGCCCGCCTTCCACGTTCGACAGCGCGCCCAGACGAACCACGCTGTCTGCGTTGTCCTGGCGGATCGCGTCGATGCCTTCGCGCAGCGAGCGCAGCGCGGGGGCGGCATGGCGCAACAGTGTGCGCCCGGCTGGGGTCAGCCGTACGCCGCGTGGCAGGCGCTCGAACAGGGCCACGCCGAGGCTGTCCTCCAGCTCGCGGATGGTCTTGGACACGCCCGGCTGGGTAATCGACAGCGCCTCGGCGGCGCTCTTGAAACGGCCGAGCCGGGCGACCTCCTGGAAGGCGACCAGATGGCGCAGCTTGATCGGCGAATGGATCATCGGCGTGCAGCGTTGAAGCCACGCCCGCGAGCCATGCCGCGTGTGTTCATGCCGGGGCGGGCACGCCGGGTGTGCATGACGATGCTAGAGCGTATCGCCCCAGCCCTGTTCCTTGGCGAGTTTGAAGGCATGGTTCGACGCCGGCACGCCGGCATAGATCGCCACATGCATGAGCGACTGGCGCAGCTGCGCTTCGGTCACGCCGATACGTTTTGCGGTCTTAAGGTGCAGTACCAGTTCGCCGTCGCGCCCGAGTGCTGCGAGCACCGCGATGGTGATCAGGCTGCGCTGGGTGCGCGAAAGATCGGGATTGCTCCAGAGCTCGCCCCAGGCAAAACGCGTGATCAGTGCCTGGAACGGTGCATCGAGCGTGGTCGCGGATTGCGAAGCGCGCTCGACGTGTTCGCTGCCGAGCACCGATTTGCGTGTGGCCAGGCCTTCGTCATAAGTGACCGGCGCGCTCTCTGCCGCTTCGCTCGCACCGAGCCAGCCGGGCAGACGGGCGGCGAATTCGCCCGGTGCTTCGACAGAGGGTACATGTGCCACCGCGTCGAGCGTGTCCAGCGAGGCAGCCGGTATCTCCTGGCCAAGCGCGGCCAGGGTATCGGGCGGCGTGGCCGGGTCATCGGCGCCAGCGACCAGTTGCACCGGGCTGTCGACATCCGCGAGCCGGCCGCGAAAGTCGGTCGCGCCCAGCAGTTCGCACAGGCGCGCATAGCTTTCGTCGTCGGTACGGGCGAGCTGGTATGTCCAGCCTTTCACGCCCGCGCTGTCGTCGCGCTTGTAGGCGTCGGCGAACCAACGCTGCGAGAGCTCACCGGCGATCGCGGCCAGCCCTTCGCGACGCACGCGTTCGGCGCGCTCGTTCCAGGCATCGGGCGTGCCGATCACCGCGCCGGTGTTGGTGAGCACCACATTCTGCAGCCGATCGCTCGCGTCGAGCAACAGCGCCTGGCCGATCACGCCGCCGATGGATGTGCCGACGAAATGGCAGCGCTCGATATCCAGATGATCGAGCAGGGCGAGGGCGTCGAGGCCCAGTTCGGACGCATCGATCTCGTCCTCCACGGGGGCGCTGGCGCCGTGGCCGGGCAGATCCCAGCTGATACAGCGATAACGGCCACGTAGCGCTTCGATCGTATCGGACCAGACAGCCTGCGACATGCCCAGCGGGTGGGCGAACAGCACGGCCGGCAGGCCGGCTTCGCCGCTATCGCGATAGCAAAGAACCCGGCCGTTGCATTCGACAAATGCCATAACTCGTTTCCTTCGGGTATCAGACCCGTTCGATCACGGTGGCGATGCCCTGGCCGACGCCGATGCACATGGTGCACAGCGCATAACGGGCATCGGTGCGGCCCATCTCGTGCAGGGCCGCGCTGACGATACGTACGCCCGACATGCCCAGCGGATGCCCGAGCGCGATCGCGCCGCCGTTGGGGTTCACATGCGGGGCATCGTCGGGCACGCCGAGTTCGCGCAGGCAGGCCAGCGACTGGCTGGCAAACGCTTCGTTGAGTTCGATGATATCCATCTGCTCGATGGTCAGGCCGAGACGATCCAGCAGTTTGCGGGAGGCATACACCGGCCCCATGCCCATGATGCGCGGCTCCACGCCAGCGGTCGCCATACCGAGGATGCGGGCCTTGGGCTGCAGATCGAACTGCTTGATCGCGTCATCGCCGGCCACCAGCAGGGCACCGGCGCCGTCGTTCACGCCCGAGGCGTTGCCGGCGGTCACCGTGCCATTGCTGCGAAACGGCGTCGGCAGCTTGGCGAGTTTTTCCAGCGTGGTGCTGGCACGCGGGTGTTCGTCGGTATCGAACACGATCGGATCGGCCTTGCGCTGGGGGATCTCGATCGGCGTTATTTCTTCAGCCAGGCGACCGGCCTGGCGGGCGGCTTCGGCCTTTTGTTGTGAGCGCAGAGCAAAGGCGTCCTGATCTTCGCGGGAGACGTTGTACTGCTCGGAGACGTTCTCGCCGGTCTCGGGCATGGAGTCGATGCCGTACCACTCTTTCATCAACGGGTTCACGAAACGCCACCCGATGGTGGTGTCTTCCATGATCTGCTGACGGCTGTAAGCAGATTCCGCCTTGGCCAGCACATAGGGCGCGCGCGACATGGATTCCACGCCGCCGGCCAGCATCAGTTTCGTCTCGCCGGCGCGGATCGCGCGCGCGGCGGTGCCGATCGCGTCCATGCTCGAGCCGCACAGGCGGTTGATGGTCGAGCCCGGCACGCTGGTCGGCAGCCCGGCGAGCAGGGCGCTCATGCGCGCGACGTTGCGGTTGTCTTCGCCGGCCTGGTTGGCACAGCCCATGAGCACGTCGTCGATCGCGGCCGGGTCGAGGTTCGGCGCCTGGCCGATCACGGCCTTGATGATATGCGCGAGCATGTCGTCGGGACGCACGCTGGCCAGAGTGCCGCCGAAACGGCCGACCGCGGTACGCGCGGGGTGACAGAGATAGACATCGTTCGCCATGTTCAGGCCTCGCTGTGGTGTCGTTCGGTGCGCGCCTTCAATTCGCGCAGCACCTCGAGTTCGTGGTCGTCGGGCACCGGCGTTTCGTCGATGTCGTCGGCAAAGCGTATCTCCCAGCCGGTCGCCTCGATGACCTGTTCGCGGGTCACGCCGGGATGCAGCGACGTCACCGTGAGTTCCTTGGTGTCGGCATCGGGCTGCATCACGCACAGATCGGTGATGATGCGCGTCGGCCCCTTGCCGATGTTGGGCACATTGTCGCGCGCCGTACCGTCGCGGCCGAAACCGACGGTGGTGACGAAATCGACTTCATCCACAAACGTGCGCTTGGAATGCTTGAGGGTGATGAAGATCTCGCCCGTGCAGGTTGCCATTTCCGGCGCGCCGCCGCCGCCCGGCAGGCGGACCTTGGGGTTGTCGTAGTCGCCGATCAGGGTGGTGTTGAGATTGGCGTACTTGTCGACCTGGGCCGCGCCGAGAAAGCCGACGTCGATCTGGCCGCCCTGAACCCAGTAGCGAAACATCTCGGGCACCGACACCGTGGTCAGCGCGGTCTCGCACAGCTCGCCGTCGCCGATCGACAGCGGCAACACGTCAGGCCGGGTCTGCAGGGTGCCCGATTCGTAGATGAGCACCACGTCCGGGGCGTGCGTCAGGCGCGCCAGATTGGCCGCCTCGCTGGGCAGGCCGATGCCGACGAAACAGGTGTTGCCGTTGGCCAGCGCGCGCGACGCGGTCACGGTCATCATCTCGGATGCACTGTAGCGCTCGCTCATGCCTTGGCTCCTTCGTTGGCGTACACGTTTTCATCCAGCCAGGCGCTGAACGCCTCGCGATCGCGGGCGATCGGGTCCCAGTCCTTGTAGAACTTGTTCGAGCGCGGATAGTAGCCGTGGGTATAGGACGGCTTCGCGCCGCCTGGGGCTTCGGCAACGGCATCGATCACCCAGCCAGGGATCACGCAGGCATTGGGATGGGTATCCAGATCATCGACCACTTCCTCGACGGTCACGATCGAATGCCTGGCCGCCATCACCGCTTCCTTCTGCACGCCGACGATGCCTTCGACCAGCACGTTGCCGTGGCGGTCCGCTTTCTGGGCGTGCACGATCGACACGTCCGGGCGGATCGACGGCACCGCGGCCAGGCGTTCGCCGGTGAACGGGCAGTCGATGAACTTGATCTGATCGTTGACCTTGGGCAGATCGGAGCCGATATAGCCGCGCAGAATCGCCAGCGGCAGGCCGGCGGCGCCGGCCTCGAAGGCACAGGCCATGGCCGCATGGCTGTGTTCCAGGATCTCGATCGAATTGGGCCAGCCGTGCTCGACCGCGTCGCGCAGCCGATGCAGCGAACCTACGCCCGGATTGCCGCCCCAGGAGAAGATCAGCTTCTTGGCACAGCCGGCGCCGATGAGCTGATCGTAGATCAGGTCCGGGGTCATGCGGATCAGCGTCAGATCGCGTTTTTTCTGGCGGATGACCTCGTGGCCGGCCGCGAACGGAATGAGATGGGTGAAGCCTTCCATCGCGACGGTGGCGCCATCGGCCACGTATCGCGATACGGCGTCGTGCAGCGAGAGAAACTCTGCCATCGGATCAGCCTCTTTGAAAGTTCGCAAGGCGAACGCACGTTTGCAATGCGAATAACCTAATGCGTCGGCGCGAGAGGCGTCAATCGGGCGGCGCACGGCGCCGCCGCGGTGCAGGCGCCCAGTCTGAAGGAAAGCTGTTCGTTACAGCGACTTCAGCGCCTCGCGCAGGCGTGCGACCTGGGCCCGGCTGGCGCCGACATGGGCCGCCGGATCGACCGCGGCGCGCAGCGCGGACAGGTCGACCGCGGCGGCGATCTCGGGCTGGTCGAGCAATGCCTCGGCGAAATCCCGATGTGTCTCGACGGCGTTGGCAGTCGCCTCCCGCACGAGCGCTGTGGCCCGATCGCGATCGAGATGCCGGGCAAGAAAAGCGATCGCCGGGGTAGCTAGGATCGCGCCGCCGGTAACGGCGAGGTTGCGGTGCATGGCCTCGGGATGCACGTCCAGGCCTTCGAGCAGCAGTTGCAGGGTTTCCAGCGCGCCCTCGAGCAGCAGCACGGCATCGACCAGCGGCGCCCATTCGGCATGCCATTCGCCCAGCCCGCGTTCCATCGGCTGGGCGCCGGCGTTATGCAGCAGGCCGACGGTGGCATGGATCTGGCGCGCCGCCGCCCGGATACGCGCACAGCCGACCGGGTTGCGCTTGTGCGGCATCGACGACGAGCCACCGGCGCCGGTACTCGCCGGTTCGCTGACTTCGCCGATTTCGGTCTGGGCCATCAGCGCCACGTCGAGCGCGATCTTCTCGGCCGCGACCGCTACCACGCCCAGCGCATCGCCGATGGCGAGGATCGGCTGGCGGTCGGTATGCCAGGGCAGCACGGGCCGGGCCAGGCCGAGCTCGTCGGCCAGTGCGTCCATCAACGCCGGGCCGTGCTCTTCGAGCCCGGTATGCACGCCCACCGGGCCGCCGAATTGAACATAGAGGCCGTTACGGGCGACGCCTGCCAGCCGTTGCTCGGCCTGGGCCAGTCCCCATAGCCACTGCGCCACCTTGGCGCCGAAAGTGATCGGCATGGCCTGCTGCATGAGCGTACGCCCGATCATCGGCGTGTTCTCGTGCGTGGTCATGAGCGCGAGGCCGTCCTGGCGACTGTGTTGCAGCAGGTCCAGGCAATGGGTCAGCCGTGGTTGCAGCACCAGCATGAGGGCAGTATCGACGATGTCCTGGCTGGTCGCGCCGCGATGAAAATGACTGCGCAGATCGGCCGGCAGCAAGGCCTTGGCCTGCTTGACGAAGGGGATGGCCACGTTGCCGCCGTCGGCGCTGTCCGCGGCCAGCGCGTCGAGATCGAATGCCTCGGCGCGTATGTGTTGCGAGATCGTTTGCGCGGTGCCCGCAGGGAATATTCCGGCGGCTTCCTGGACCCGCGACAGGCCGATCTCGACCCGGCACATCGCGGTGACGAAAGCCTCGGCACTGGAAGCCGCACGACCGTCACGGCTCATGAAAGGATGGCGGAGAAAAGCGTCGAGCATCAGGAAATCCTGGGGTTCATGCAGGCCGGCGAGTGTCGCACGCCGAATCGCGGGTGGCTCAGCTGACCTCGCGTGCAATATCGCGGCTAGTTTGTTGCAGCAACGGCAGAAAACGCTGGGTGAGGGTCTTCTTGTCGATCCGCGCGGCGTTGGTGCTGACGTTGATCGCGCCGAGCAGAACGCCGTGCATGTTGTAGACCGGAACCGCCATCGAGCGCAGCCCGGATTCCAGCTCCTGATCGACAATGCAGTAGCCCTGTTCGCGGGCGGTATCGATATGCGCGCGCAGCGTCTTGGCATCGGTGACGGTGCGCGGCGTATAGGCCTTGAGTTCGATCTCGGCGAGCAGGGCGTCCAACGCGGCCGGTTCCAGCGTCGCCAGCAACATGCGGCCCATGGAGGTCGCGGCGGCCGGCAGATGGGTGCCCACCGACAGGGCGATGGTCATCAGCCGATGCGGCGCGGCCGAGCGGGCGACATAGATCACGTCCGAGCCCTGCAGCACGCCCATCGACGACGATTCGCCGGTCTGTTCGGTGATGTGCTCCAGATGCTGACGAATGACCGACTGGTAGTTGTTCGCCGAGAGAAACGCATAGCCGAGCTGCAGGGTCTTGGGCGCGAGTTCGAAATAACGCGCCTGGCGGCGCACATAGCCCAGCCCGTGCAGGGTGAGCAGGAAACGCCGCGCCTTCGCTCGGTTCATGCCGGTACGCGCGGCCACCTCGCTGAGGGTCATGCGTGGGTTCTCGGCATCGAAGGCACGGATGACCTGCAGCCCCGTGGCCAGCGCCGTCACGAAGTCGCGGTGATCGGGCGTCAGGCCCGCTGGATTGTCGTCGATCTGGTCGGCTGCCACGTCGCGCCCGGTGATAGAACGGAATTTCGCCCCGGAGTGTAGCAACGAGATGCCCTGTTCGCTATGCGAACAGCCGGCCGGGTTCTTGTCATCTGGCGCGGCCGATGCGCTGGCAAGCCCGTCCGCACAGGCATTGCGTGGTTAGCGGCGACGGCCTAGGTGTGACGTCTCAGTAGATACAGTCCCGGGTATTAGCGTGCAATAGCGAATGCCGGATCGAACGGCCTGTTGGATTTGAGCACGCCGTACACAATATGCAGCAATTTACGCAGACGGCACAGGCGATCTGCTTGCCGGCCTTGCCGCGTTGTTGCAGACGCTGCCGAAGCGCCTTGATCGCCGGGTTGTGTGTCATCGTCACGATAGCGGGTACGTAGAGCCCAACGCGACGTCGCACCGAGCCCGTGCGTGAGATGTGCGCACTCCCTTTATGTTCGCCCAATTCGGCCAGCTTGGGATTCAGGCCGGCAAAAGCCGCGATTTCGCGTGCGCCGGTGAACGACAACGGATCACCGAGTTCAGGCAGCAACAACGCCGCTGTTTTGGCACTGATGCCGGGAATGCTGGTCAGCAAAAGTGCTTGGGCCGCAGATCGGCATCGTCATGAATATGAGCTTTGAGCGCATTCAGCAGTACCGTGATTTGGCTATCTAGCCGGTCGACAACTACCTTGACGGATAGGGCCACCCTGACATCAAATTAGCGGCGGACCAGCAAATCGCTCAGGCTATAGTTGCCCGATAAAACGAGCAGTTCTATTGACCTCTAACGCAGTCGCTAGAAATATCTAAAAGTGTATAAGTATTAAAGTATCAACCAGCGTATTTCGAACTCATTTATATTTCTTATGTCGATAGTCAAAAGTCGCACGGCTCATGCCGACACTACGTGCCGCAGAAGAGACGTTACCGTTGTTTGCGTTGAGCGCAATCTGGATCATTGTTTGTTCTATCTCGTCTAGACTCTTGCCGGCCGCAAATAGTGGTTTGACCAGAGTCGTTAGGTCGGTTTGTTCATTCGGCATATCCCGAATTTCGATGTGTCCCTGCGCGTCTAACCGATGACTATTTGCTTGCGCGCCGGTGCTCTGTGGCGCCTGGGCAAAAAGCGCGTGCTCGACGATGCGTGTGCGTGGGGCAGTTAGGATGACGCCGCGCTCGACCGTGTTCTTGAGCTCGCGGATATTGCCTGGCCATTGATGGCGCTTAAGTGCTGATACGGCCTGATCGGTGAAACCGAGCGTATGATGTTCATACTGGGTTTCAAAGTTGTGGCGGAACTGTTCGGCGAACTCAACGATATCGTCCATGCGTTCGCGCAGCGCGGGTATGCGCAGCGTCATAGAATTAAGCCGATAAAATAAGTCCTTGCGGAACTGACCGTCTTCTACGCGCACGGAGAGGTCCGCATGGGTCGCGGCAACGAGCCGCACATTTACACTGATCACGCTTTGCCCGCCGACACGTTCGATTTCATTTTCCTCTAGGACGCGTAGCAGCGCCGCTTGGGCACGGGGAGAAAGTTCAGCCACCTCGTCCAGAAACAAGGTCCCGCCAGATGCTCGTTCGAACCGGCCGATGCGCCGCTCCGTTGCGCCGGTGAAAGCGCCTTTTTCCGCGCCGAATAGCTCGGCTTCTACCAGATCGGGCGGAATCGCGGCACAATTGATGGCTACGAATGGGCCTTCGGCTCGGTGGCTGCCTTGGTGAATACGCCGCGCTAACACTTCTTTGCCGGTCCCTGTCTCGCCATGTAGAAGTATGGGTACTTCGGTGGGTGCGGTGCTGTCGAGAAGCGCCAGCATGTTACGGAAGGCACGTGAGCGGCCGGTCGCACTTGGCGGTTGATCGGCGCGAGTACGCGCAATGTCAGCTTGGAGCGTGGCCATCTGGTCTTGTAGCTCGTGGAGTTCATTGATCAGAGGATCAGCTCGAAAATACTCGGCGAAGCTTTCGTGATCGGCCCATTCGTGGGCCAAGCGCCCGACGATCCTGCATCTGGCATCACCTCGACCGCGACATTCCAGTTCGCGGAACTGGACTTCGCGACCGAAAAGATGGCTGGCGTAGGCGCTAGCGTATCCGAGAAGCGTCCAGCAAACGGGCTCGTTTTGCAGGCCCTGGGCTCGCCAAGCATCGACCTCAAAAGAATTCTCCCAGACGAATTCACTGTAGAAGCGATCGTTTTCCAGGTCCATATCGAGCGCGATGGGCACCGCTAGTACCTGACCTTGTAGAGCGTGAAGCTGGGGCCCGGCGAAATAGCTTTCCTCAAGCTGTTCAGGGCGATCGCGAAGCGTATGACCGAGCTCAGCGTCGCGCAGCCCAGCGTGATAGCCAAGCCGCATGAACAGGCCCTTGGCGCGTTCCATGCCTAGGTGCCTAACCAGTTCCTCACGAAAGAAGGCCGAGGCCTGCAGCGGCATAAGCAGCATCCGCTGTTCGCCCAGCCAGATCTGGCCCTCTTCAGGCAGAAAGCGTAGTGCCTGTACGAGGTCTCGGGTGCTTGGATAACTCGGTTTGTATTGACACGGCATTGGCTATCTCTCCTCACTTTTCGTCGCACAAGTTAATTATTTGATGAATTATTATGTATTGCGTTGCGCATATAAACAATAAGTATGCGGCTGGCAGTCGATCGAAAACATCATAGGTTATTGTATTTGAATAGAAGTTCCTTGTGTCAGCAAAGTGGGCACGATCTTTGGATTGACGTAGATTCGCGGTCGCACACGTTGTGATCGCATTTCGACAAAAAGCAAAGGGAGACTGCTGCGATGGAGGTAACCCCAAGGGGCGCGTTAGCTGCGCTGTTCGCACTAATACTGCTTGCCGTGACCGTGACGGCCGCGGAGGCCGAGGAACCGCGCGCGCCACACCAAGTATTCAATCAAGTCTGCGCACATTGCCATATGGGCGATAAGGCCGTGGGGCCGCCCATCACCATGAAATTTCCCGAGTCCGTACATAAGGCGCGTGGCGATTACATGCGCCAAGTTGTGCGCCATGGTCGCAATGCCATGCCCGCATTTCGTCATTCCGAGATCAGCGACGTGGAACTGGATGCGCTGCTCGAAGCGCTCATGAGCGGCGAGTTTGCCCCCCGCAGTACGGAGAAATGACATGACGTTATCGCGACGCGAACTACTCAAGCACGGGCTGGCGCTCGGCTCACTGGCGCCTTTTGCCGTTGGGCTGGCGGCGGGCGAGCCGACCGCGCCCTTGATGGCACGCCGGGTCGCCGTCTATGGCCCCGAGCGCGCGAGCCGAGCATTACGGCAGGGCTTTAGTCGTGCGGGGTGGCAAAGCACTTTCGCTGGCCGACTCAATGTACTGGAGCTCGCCCGTAGCCGCCCGGGCTACTGGATCGCCGGCTTTGCCGACGACGCAGAGTTGGTGCTGTTAACCAGTCTGGCCGCCGGACGCGGCCGAATCGTGGCCCTGGGTCGCCACGCGCCGCAGGCGCACTCAGTACGCAGCTGGAAAACGAATAGCCCGGTGAGTTTCCAAGAATCGAACCCGCGCGACTGGCGCCGTGATCTTGGCGGTCTCTATGCAGCGCTCGCCGACCATACCCCGCTTTCGCCCCACGCCGATACGCGACCTGGACAACGCGTCGTCGCGGCGCCGCGAGACGCGCGCGAGCACAGTTTCCTCATTCGCGTTTAAGCCCTGCCCTCAGAACAAAACGGTAACGACATGAAGCAATCCGACCGCACTCTACCGCCCGGTGTATCCGCCGCCGATTTTGATTCAGCCTTGCAGAAGTTCAAGGATGTTGTAGGCGGCGATAACGTGCTGATCGACAGCGACCACCTCGCGCCGTACACCAAGTTGATGATGGCGGGCCACGACCGCGACTATATCCCCTCCGCTGCGCTATTGGCGACTCGTACGGAACAGGTTCAGGCGATCGTGAAGATCTGCAACGAGTACGGCGTGCCGATATGGCCGATCTCTACGGGAAAGAACCTGGGCTATGGCTCAGCAGCGCCCGGCGAGACCGGTCAGGTGATGCTCGACCTGCGGAACATGGACCAGATCATTGACGTCGACCCGGAGGTCTGCACCGCGCTCATCGAGCCGGGCGTGACCTATCAAAAGCTTTATGACTATATCCAGGAGGCGGGTTACAAGCTGTGGCTGGATCCACCTGCGCCGTCGGCAATCGCCGGGCCGGTAGGTAACACGCTGGATCGTGGCGTCGGTTACACGCCCTACGGCGAGCACTTCATGTTCCAGTGCGGCATGGAAGTCGTGCTACCGAATGGAGAAGTCGTTCGTACGGGCATGGGTGGCATTCCGAACTCTACGTCGTGGCAAGTCTTCAAGTGGGGCTACGGGCCTTACATCGACGGGCTATTCACCCAATCCAACTACGGCATCGTGACCAAAATGGGGCTTTGGCTCATGCCCGCCCCGCCGGCCTATCGTCCCTTCCTGATTCAATACCCAGACCCGGAGGACATCGAGGAAATTGTCGAGATCATGCGTCCGCTGCGTATCAGTCAGGTGATTCCTAACGCAGTCGTGATCGCTCATACCTTGTGGGATGTCGCATCGCACAAGCCACGCAGCGATTTCTATGACGGTGACGGCACGATCCCGCGCGAAGCCATCGACAAGATCAAAAGCGACGAGGGCATCGGCGAGTGGAACATCTATGCCGCGCTATACGGCACGCCTGAACAGATCGAGGTGAACTGGAACATCATCCAGCAAGCCTTCAGCAAAAGCGGTAAGGCGAAGATCTTTCACGGAGAGGCGGCCGAAAAGGCCTCCGGTTCCTTCGGCTATCGAGCCGCGCTCATGAAGGGCGAGATGAACCTCCAAGAGTTTGGCCTTTACAACTGGCGCGGCGGCGGCGGATCCATGTGGTTCGCGCCCGTGTCCCAGGCGAAGGGCAAGGAAACCCGGGACCAGACCGACTTGGCCCAAGAGATTCTCGGCAAGTACGGATTCGACTATGTCGCAGAATACATCGTCGGATGGCGTGACATGCATCACATCATCGACCTGCTCTACGACCGACAGGATCCAGAGGAAAAAGAGCGTGCGCACGCCTGTTTCGCTGAGCTTATCGGTGAATTCGAGAAGCGCGGTTATGGTATTTATCGAACGAACATCGAATTTATGGACCGAGCGGCTCAGAGTTTCGGCGAACCGTTGCGGAATATCCATCGAACGATCAAGGACGCGCTCGATCCAAACGGGATCATTGCCCCTGGTAAGTCCGGCATACGTGGCTCGGTATAAAGCCAGCGCCTTTTTAGAGATAAGCATCGTAATTTTAGAAGTACACGGGAATAGCTTTTAGGTGGGGTGTATCAGGTGCTATCGGAAACGCGAGTGCCCCGGACGTAAAAGCGGTCGGAACATTTCGCCGGCTTAAGTGTTTTGGCGCTCGCTGTCGCCCATTTTATGGATACACGCGCTGGGCAGCACTGCTAAAGACCACTGCCCGATATCCGAACGAAAATATAAGATTAAAGAGGAGATCAGACCTATGACGGAACATCCGGAGAACACTGAGAACGCGAGTTCAGAAAGCAGGATCAATGTGGACGCCCTGGTTGTTGGCGCAGGATTTTCGGGTCTCTATATGCTGCACTTGCTAAGAGATCGTCTTAATCTAAAAGTTGGTCTTATTGAGGCCGCGCCAAGCGTCGGCGGCACATGGTATTGGAATTGCTATCCGGGGGCGCGTTGCGACATACCAAGCTACCACTACTCATATTCTTTTTCCGAAGAATTACAGCAAGAGTGGTCCTGGTCAGAAAAATACGCAGCTCAGCCGGAAATCCTAGAATACCTGAATTATGTGGCGAAAAAATTCGACCTGGCCAAAAATATAACCTTCAACTGCCGCGTATTATCGGCGCACTTTATTGAGGGGCCTAATAGGTGGCATATAAAGACAGATGACGGCAAACAATATGAAGCTAAATACTTCATTCCGGCCGTTGGTACGCTATCTGACGCAAACGTCCCGGAAATCCCTGGACAGCAGGCGTTTGAAGGGGAGTGTTATGTGACCGGAAGGTGGCCGCAGGAGGGTGTGAATTTTACGAATAAACGTGTCGCAGTTATAGGCACGGGTGCGACCGCTGTGCAGGTGATTCCACTAATCGCAAAAGAAGCGGATCACCTGACAGTGTTTCAGCGAACCCCTGCTTGGGCTGCCCCGCTGCAAAACAAGCCACTAACCGAAAAAGATAACGAAGAAATTAAGGAAAATTACAGTGCACTCCGAAACCAGGCGTGGAATTCGTTCGGTGGTGTTCCGTTTCCGAACGCCCGCGCTTCTGCATTAGCAGAATCTCAAGCCCAACGTGCAGAACATTATGAGTCATGCTGGCAAGAAGGAGGTTTCTCGCTGTGGCTTGGTAGTTACCAAGACATATTGTTTGATGAAAAAGCCAATGAAACTGCCGCTGAATTTGTGCGTGCCAAGATTCGCGAACGCGTCGAGGATCCTAGCATCGCGGAAAAGCTATGTCCGCCGGAGGACGTCTACTACGGTGCTAAACGACAGCCGTGCGAAACCGGTTATTACGAGGCTTTTAACCGCAGCAACGTAACGTTAGTTGACGTAAAGCAGACACCAATTCAAGAAATCACGCCCACCGGCCTGCGCACAACACGTGAAACCTATAATTTCGACGTGCTTATCTACGCGACCGGATTTGACGCGTTTACCGGAGCTTTGTTCCGTATGGATATACGGGGGCGAGACGGTCAGCGCCTGAAAGATCAATGGGCCGCGGGTCCTCGGACTCTATACGGCTTAGCTACGCACGGTTTTCCCAATATGTTCACGATAACGGGCCCTCAAAGTCCTTCGGTCCTGTTCAATATGCCCCTTGGAATAGAAATGCACTGCGATTGGATCGCCGACTGCATTGACTATATGGAAAAGAATGACGTCGGGTCGATAGAACCCGATAAAGCGAAAGAAGACGAATGGATTGCACACGTGAAAGAAGTCGCGGACACCACTCTGCTTCCGAAGGCGAGCTCATGGTATTCAGGCGCAAATATCCCGGGGAAACCTCAAATATTTATGGTGTACCTCGGCGGCGGTCCGCGTTATCAAGAAATTATCGAGAATTCCGCACGTAACGGGTACAAGGGATTTTTACTAGAGTGAGCCGACGTTCTGCTCGTAGATCGGGCGCATATATCGACATAGATCTTATACAACACAAAAAGGAACAAGTGTCATGCATAAATTAATAGTGTTCTATCCCCATCCGGACAACCCTGAAGAATTCATGGATTACTACGTGAACAGGCATCTGTCGGAAATTAACAAGTTTCCGGGATTGATATCTGCCTCATATGGTCAAGTCGAGGACGAGGAAAGCCCATATTTCTTGTTTTTCGAGGGCGTGTGGCGTAACGGCGCAGAGCTTAACGATGCCTTGAACTCGGAGGTCGGGCAGGCGTTACTGGCGGACGTGCCAAATTATTCACCCAAAGGGGCTACGATGGTGACGTTAGATGTAAAAGAGGTCGATTTGTCTCAAGAGCGATGAGATAGCGCTTTGTTAGTGAAATAATAAAAGTCTTGAAAAAACAAAAAAAGGTGAGGAGATGACGATTGATTCTGCAGGAAAAGCGTTCTTAGGGTCGCTAAAAGATCAAGGTATAAAGCCATTCCACCAGATGTCGGTTACGGAAGCGCGTGAAGTGATGGGCGGCCTGCGGAAGCTCTTGGGCCCTGGCCCGGAAATGCGCAGCGTCAAAGATGTCCCGCTAGGGGCAAATACTCCCGCGAAATTACGTGTTCTCACGCCGGGTGACGCGATTGATGGGGTAATCATCTACTGTCACGGTGGCGGCTGGACCGTAATGGATATAGACGACTACGACTCGTTAGGTCGCCTTATCGCGTTGGAGACCAATTGCAGCGTCGTCTTGGTAGATTACCGTAAGGCACCGGAAAATCCGTTTCCTGCCGCGCTTGATGATGTTTGGGCGGCGCTCCAATGGGCGACAACGGAATATGCGTCGCGTAATTCGGAAATGCCCGTGCTGATAGCCGGTGACAGTTCCGGGGGGAATCTCGCTGCTGTGGTCGCCCAGATGGCGACAAGTGAAAAGACGTTGGCGATCACGCAGCAGATTCTAATCTATCCGGTTACCCAGCCGGATCTTGAGGGCCCTTGTTATCTGAGTGCTGAAAACCAGGGATTTCTGGGTAAACAGGACATGGCGTGGTTCTGGGATAACTATTGCCCGAATCCACAAGATCGTCTCAAACCTGAAGCATCCCCTCTATTGGCGGAAGAGTTTGCAGGACTCCCTCCCGCCGTTCTCATAACTGCGGAACATGATGTGCTGCGTGACGAAGGCGAAGCGTACGCTCACAAATTAAAAGAAGCAGGTGTCGAAGTTGTACATCAGCGGTTTGCCGGCCAGATGCACGGCTTTTTTAGCTTGTTTAGCCTTTTCCCTGAAAGCACGCGTGCCCGCGCATTCGTCGTGAACGCTATCCGTAATCACCTTAGGGGTTTGCCATCGAAGCATAGTGGTTAATAACACAGCGTAATCCCCTATTTTACAGAAATACGGAAAAATTATGATTGCGAATAGAAAAACTATAAAAAAGACCACGAAAAACACCTGCATCTGCTCGCTCACATGGTTATATGCTCTGTCCGCCAGCGCGGGTAATGGAGTGGAGTTGCCAGGCTATGGGGCGAAATCTCAGGGTATGGGGGGGGTATCTATAGCTTTGCCTCAGGATTCTACGGCGTCAGCAAATAACCCGGCAGGTATGGCGCTGGTCGGCGACCGTATGGACGTTGATGTAACCGTGCTATACGCGCCAGTGGATGCTGACGTTGGTTCGGATAGCTATTCGACCACTGCGTTTGTTCCCGTGCCTACCGCGGGGTTCAATAAGGTATTAAATGAGAAGATTACTGTGGGATTGACCATTTTTGGTCACGGGTTAGGCATTGACTACGAGGAGCCGTTATTGGGGACAACAGATTTAAAGGCTGATCTCAAACAAGTAGTCGCTGCCCCTACGGTCACCTATCAACTTTCTCCTAATCAATATATTGGCTTTTCCCCGCGGTTAGCTTATCAGCGTTTAGATATAGGCGGTCTGGAGGGCGTTGGTTTTTCCAACCCCGGTTCAGAAACTAGTTATGGATACGGTTTTGCGGTTGGCTATCAAGGGAAATTGTTCGAAGACCTGAGTTTAGGGGTTACTTATTTTAGCAGGATTAAATATGGCGAACTAGATCGTTATGACACTTTGCTGCCGAATGGGCGGCTTAACATGCCACGGCGCGCCGGGGTAGGCTTAAGTTACCAATACTCACCGAAGTTTACGCTCGCTGCGGATTTCCTTTGGATTAACTGGGCCGGCGAGGAAGGATATGGCAACAAACTTTCGGAGGGCGGCCCAATGGGGGCAAATGATGGCCCTGGTTTTGGGTGGAAAGACCAAAATATTTTTCGTTTTGGTGCATCGTATGTCGTAAACCGCCGGTGGACTGTGCGTGCCGGCGCCTCGTTCGCTAGCGAGCTAATCCCGAAGTCAGAAACTACCCTCTCTACTCTGGCTCCGCTGAACCAATACGACCATTATAGTCTCGGTGTAACTTATAAGGCATCCCCTCGATGGGAGATAACGGGAAGTTATACATACGCGGACTATGGAAGTATTCGCGGAACCGAGGAAAGTCAAGGGATCAACTTCGACGCTCACATTGACTATATCAATGTCGGGCTTGGCTATAATTTCTAGTGTTTGGGAATGGCTGAGATAAGTACCGTCGCACGCGCTATATTTGTTTAAACCACGCTGATAATTGTGCGTAGGCGGCCGCTATAGACTTCATTTCATGCCGCCATTATCTGCGGGAGATGCCGTGCGAAGTTTAAATTCCGATTTTAAAGCAATTAGAAATGCAAAAATCAAAATTCTAGAGGAGAACCCGATGGGCAATTCAGGTAGCTTATTTTCCCTGAGAGATAAGGTTGTATTGGTAACAGGCGGTGGTCGAGGCCTTGGCGCAGCTATGGGTAAGTTGTTCGCCGATGCCGGGGCCGAAGTCATGCTTTCCGATGTGCTCGCCAAGGAAGGAGAGGAAATTGCAAAGGAAATCTGTGACATGGGGGGGACGGCTAAATTCGTGCATCACGACGTAACTGTCGAGCCCGAATGGGAATCGGCGATAGCCGCGACTGTGAGGGCCTTTGGCCGTGTCGATATCCTAGTTAACAACGCGGGAATCGAACATATGGTGCTGGCTAGCGAGGAGTCCGTTTCCGCGTTCCGACGTCTGATGGAGGTCAACGTGACCGGGGTCTTCCTGGGCTGCAAACATGCCATCCGCGCAATGTCGCCCGATGGCGCTTCGGGGCACGGTGGGTCGATCATCAACATGTCGTCGATCGCCGGCAAAGTCGGCATGCCCGCGGTCACGGCCTACTGTGCATCAAAGGGCGCGGTATCGTTGATGACAAAATCATTGGCGGTGGAATGTGGGTTGCTCAAGAATGGAATCCGGGTCAATTCGATTCATCCTGGCGTTGTCTGGACTGATATGGGTAGCGCCTTGCCCGAGCAGCTTGTGAACGTCGGTCTTGCGCCGAATCCAGAGGCTGCACGCCATATGTTCCTTTCAGGCCATCCCATCGGCCGATTTGGGAGCGTCCCTGATGTTGCGAGCGCGGCGCTGTATTTGGCTTCCGATGCGGCTTCTTGGATGACAGGTTCCGAGTTTGTTGTAGATGGGGGATATACCGCTCAGTAGCGGAAGCGCTGAACAGGAACCAGGAACCAGGAACCAGGAACCAGGAACCAGGAACCAGGAACCAGGAACCAGGAACCAGGAACGAGGAAGAAGCATGGTTGACTACGAAGACAAAGGGCCAGAGAACAACTCAATTAACCGTCGACGTCGTAAGCTACTTGTGTCGACAGGGGCTGGATTGTTGTCTGGCATAGCGGGAATCGCCGCCGTACCGGCCGTTCGGGCAGAAAAGTCGATGAAATGGGAGAGAAAAGCGGATGTGCTCGTCGTGGGCAGTGGCGCCGCTGGTACCGCCGCTGCACTTGCAGCCGCTCAAGCTGGCAGTACAGTACTCATCCTGGAGAAGATGCCGTTTTCTGGAGGGACGACCCGAAAGTCCGCTGGCGTATTTTGGATACCAAATAATCCTTACTTGCGCCAGAAAGGAGTCAACGATGATCGCGAGGGCGCTTTACGTTACATGATCCGGTTGGCTTATCCTGACCTTTATCGGCCGGATCATAAAACCATGGGTATCTCTCCCGACGCTTTTGCACAGCTCGAAACGTTTTATTTAAACGGTAGCCGGGTAATTCAAGCGTTGATGGCTAATACCACGCTCAAGATCAGCCCATGGCACTACAAGCCAGATCAGGTGTGGCCGGATTACCACGCCCACTTGCCGGAGGATGAAGTCGAAGTCGGTCGCTCGTTGGTCACGGACATGAGCGACAATCCCGAAAGCGCCTTTTGGCCGGCCGCCGGCGGCGACGGCAATGCCCTCTTGACCAAACTTCGCGCTGGTTTTGAGGGCAAGCCCGTTGAAGTGCTGTTGGACCACAAGGTTAAGTCGTTGGTTAAAAACGATGGGGGACGCGTCGCGGGGCTCGTTGTCGAAGACCCTGACGCCGGCTTGGTGAAGTTCCAAGCTAGGAAAGGCGTGGTTTTTGCGTCCGGCGGATTTACCCACAACAAGGCGATGGCAGACTGCTTCCTGCGCGGGCGTGTGTGGGGAGGCTGCGCGATGCCGGGAAGTACGGGTGATTTCGTTCCGATTGCTGCAGGTGTAGGCGCAATGTTTGGCAACATGAACAATGCGTGGTGGTGCCAGATTCCAGTGGAACTCGCAGTACGCAGGCGCAGCGTGCCCTACAACGTATGGGTTCCACCAGGCGACAGTATGTTGCAAGTTAACCGTTATGGTCGTCGTTTCGTCAATGAAAAAATCGCGTACAACGAACGAACCCAGGTTCATTTTTATTGGGACCCGGTTAGACTGGAATATCCGAATCTTTTGGGAATCATGATATGGGATGGACGCAGCCACAAGGCTTACGCCGGGTACGATCCTATACCTGGGCCTGACGCTAGCTTGCCAGAATATATCATTCGCGCAGCTACTCTTGATGAGCTAGCGACCAAGGTTGCTACCCACCTCCAACTTTTGGAAGAACACACTGGGGCACTTAAATTAGATGCGTCATTTAAACGCAATTTAGTTGGAGAGATAGAACAGTTTAATCAATTTGCTAGGTCTGGTAAGGATGAGAGGTTTGGTCGGGGCGAGACACCAAATGAAAACGCTTGGCAAACCGTATGGCTCCAGAAGCCAACCAACCCTTATCCAAACAAGACCTTATACCCGATTTCCGAGAAGGGGCCATACTACGCGGTACTACTGGGCGCTGGTACTCTCGACACGAAGGGAGGTGCAGTAATTGATAGTCGATCCCGTGTGCTCAACACCGAGGGCGTACCGATACCGGGGTTGTACGCGGCGGGGAATTGCGTCGCCAGTCCGGCGCATCAAGCTTACTGGGGCGGCGGCGGCACTATTGGTCCGGCACTAACTTTTGGCTATATCGCGGGGGAACAGGTCGCCGGAGCACAGTCATATGACGCCTAAGCTTCTCGCGATTCGCTTTTTCGCTGTACTGCTGGCGTTTTTGTCCTCGGCTCCGAGGGCTGATGATTCGGTTATTTTTAGCAAAGACATTCAGCCCATTCTTAACGAAAGATGCGTTGTATGCCACGTTCGTGGCGCTGAACAAGGGAACCTAGCACTCGATCGGAGAAATGCGTTGGCCAATTTGGTGGCGCAGCCCAGTTCCCAGTCCGGTTTAGCAAGGGTCGAGCCCGGCGATTCCACGGAGAGCTACCTGATACATAAGCTAAAAGGCAACCAGCTGGAAGTCGGCGGCAGCGGCGCACGTATGCCACTGGGTAGTGGGCCTCTAACCAAGAAAGAGATTGCCAAATTCGAGAGTTGGATTAATGAAGGCGCCGCTGGAAATTAGAATTAGCGACGCCCTTCAATATCATGATAATGAACAGGCTTGGTTGCTTCAGCCAGTATCTCGGCGAAGGTGCGGCCCTTGCAGTCTGCTTTTTCGATGCCGCTCCGGATCTAGGCTATAGGTGCCAATAATGAGCGGTTAGTGCTGACTCGAATAGGTTACTGGACATCGCTAAAAGGCTCGATAGATAAGACTTGGCGTGTAGCCAGCTGGTCTTTAATAGCGTGATTCTTGATGAAAATAACCTGAGTTTGTGTTTTGGTTGTAAAAACAGTATTTTGAATGAGGTGAGCCATGCGCAGCATTAATCTTTATATCGGTGGGGAATCGTGCCCGGCGGTGGGCGGCACGACGTTCGACCGCTGTACGCCGGCCTCGGGTATGGTGGCCACTCGTGCGGCAGCCGCGACCGTGGAGAATGCGAACGCGGCCGCCCAAGCGGCTCATGCCGCGTTCGGGGCATGGGCGAAGGTCGGCCCGCACGCCCGGCGGGCGAAATTGCTGGCCGCGGCCGACGAGCTCGAAGCGCGCACCGAGCAGTTCATCGAGTGCATGGTCGCCGAGACCGGCGCCACCGCCGGCTGGGCCGGTTTCAATGTGCATATCGCCGCCGGCATGCTGCGCGAGGCGGCCGCGCTGACCACCCAGGTCAGTGGTCAAACCATTCCCAGCGAGGTGCCCGGCAACTTCGCCTTCTCGGTGCGCGTGCCCTGCGGCGTGGTGCTTGGCATAGCGCCCTGGAACGCGCCCATTATTCTCGGCACGCGGGCCGTCGCTACGGCCCTCGCCTGCGGCAATACGGTGATTCTCAAGGCCTCGGAACAGTGCCCGGCGGTCCATCATCTGATTGGTGAGGCGCTGGTCAGCGCCGGGTTGGGCGAGGGCGTGGTCAACGTGGTGACCAATGCGCCGGAAGACGCAGCCGAGGTCGTGAAAGCGTTGATTGAACACCCGCACGTCCGGCGCGTGAACTTCACCGGTTCCACCGCGGTCGGGCGCATCATCGCCGAGACGGCCGCGCGCCAGCTCAAGCCGGCACTGCTGGAACTGGGCGGCAAGGCGCCGTTCGTGGTGCTCGACGATGCCGATCTGGATGCAGCGGTCGAAGCCGCGGCCTTTGGCGCCTTCTTCAACCAGGGCCAGATCTGCATGTCCAGCGAGCGGCTGATCGTGATGGACAGCGTGGCCGATGCCTTCGTCGAAAAGCTGGCGCGCAAGGCCGAAAGCCTGAAGGCCGGCGATCCGGAGCACGAGGACACGCCGCTGGGCACGCTCATCGGCGAACCGGCACGCGTGAAACTCAACGAGCTGATTGCGGATGCGCGAGAGAAGGGCGCCGACATCGCCTGTGGCGGCGAGGCGGATACGGTGATCATGCAGCCGACGGTCATCGATCGCGTCACCGCGGACATGCGGCTGTACGCGGAAGAGTCCTTCGGCCCGGTGGTGGCGATGATCCGCGCGCGCGACGAAGCCGAGGCCATCCGCCTGGCCAACGACACGGAATACGGCCTGTCGGCCGCCGTATTCAGCGGCGACGGCTCGCGCGGCATGCGTGTCGCCCAGCAGATTCAGTCCGGCATCTGTCACGTGAACGGCCCCACCGTGCACGACGAGGCACAGATGCCGTTCGGCGGCGTGAAGAGCAGCGGCTACGGGCGTTTCGGCGGCCAGGCCGGGATCAACGAATTCACGGAACTGCGCTGGATGACGCTCCAGTCGGGGCCGCGCCACTACCCGATCTGATGTTAGGGGCGTCGCGGGCCTGGGTGCTCGCGGCGCCGTTCGGCCATAAATCGGCCATAAGCCTACGAAGGTCGAGGGGTTGCCGGCCGTTCCGGTCGCGAGTCGAATCGGCTGCTCGGTAATCAACGCATTTGCCGCGGCTTTCGACGCCGGGTCCAGTGGTGGGCAGCAAATCGACAACCCCGGCGGTAAACAAATCGCGGCCGTCGCCTGCAGTGCACAGGCGCCTCTCAGCGCCGAAAACGAGTAATCATGACGCTATCCGAGGTCGCCATCGCGTTCGCCTGCCTGGCCCTGGGTGGGGTGATCAAGGGGGCGACCGGCGCTGGCGCACCGATATTTGCGGTGCCGGCGCTGGCCATGATGTTCGACGTGCAGTTCGCGGTCGTGGTGATGCTGATGCCGAATCTGCTCACCAACTGCTGGCAGGCCTGGCGTTTCCGCCATCAGCGATTGTCGACGCGATTTCATCTTGGCTTCGCCGGCGCCGGTGCTGTGGGTGTGCTGCCCGGCAGCGTGATGCTGGCGCGTTTGCCGCCGCATTTTCTGTCTCTCGGTGTGGCCTTCGCGGTGATCGCTTATATCGCTTTTCGGGTCGCGCGCCCGGGCTGGTCCATCGGCCGCGCTCTTGCGCGCCGCCTGAGCGCACCGGCGGGGTTGTCGGCCGGGCTGCTCCAGGGCGCGTCCGGGTTGTCGGCGCCCGTGTCATTGACGTTCCTCAACGCAATGAAGCTGGAGAGGCCGTATTTCATCTTCTCGGCGTCGCTGTTCTTTGTGGCCATGACGTTGCCGCAACTGCCGATGCTCGTCGCGCTCGGCGTGCTTACGCCACAGCGCCTATTGCTGAGCACGTGCGCGTTGTTGCCGGTCGTGCTGTTCATGCCGCTGGGTGCGCGCCTGGCCCGACATCTGCCGCGTAAGCTTTTCGACCGCGTGATCCTTGCCGTACTGGGCATTCTGGCGGTCAAACTCCTGCTAGACGCGTTGCTCTAGCGCTCCTCTGCAACGTCACGACTCTCAGGTCGTGGTGGGCTCACGCTGGGTCTTGAGGAAGAACAGCGCTGCAGCAGCCAGCAGCGAGCCGCTGGCCATGAGGATGGCCACGCCCTGCAGGCCGAAGCCGCCCTCGAACAGGAAGCCGGCGACGATCGGCGACAGCGATGCACCGCCACGGCCGATGCCGATCGCAAAACCGGTGCCGGAGGCGCGTACATGGGTCGGAAACGCCTCGGCGAAGATCGCATACAGGCCGACCACGCCAGCGTTGGTGAAAAAGCCGGCGCTGGCGGCCACCAGCGCGAGCCCGGTGAGGGTGGTATGGCCGCTGCCGAATACCGACACCATCACGAACGACACCAGCAGTACGCCGATGGTGAGAATGCGAACCGGAAAACGCCGCGTGAGTAGGCCGAGCAGGGCGCCGCCGATCGCGCCGCCGACGTTGGCCCAGACCAGCACCCCGGCCGCCGAGGAGGCGGCGAAGCCCATGTCCACGACGATCTTCGGTACCCACTTGAGGATGAAATAGAAGGTCGCGATATGGGTGAAATAAGCCAGCGTGACGATCACGGTTGTGGCGATAAGCGCCGGGCTGAACAGATCGCTGGTCGCGCCCTTGAGTTCTTCCTTGCGTGGCGGCGGCAGCGCGTCGGCGGTGGCATGACCCATGCGCTTGAGGGTCTTGTTGACGCGCTCGAGCGCGCCCTTGGGCTGGCGCTGGCACAGAAAGGCGACGGTCTCGGGCAGGCGGAACCAGACGATGGGGATGAACAGCAGGGACACACAGCCGCCGAGCAGAAACACCGCACGCCAGCTGTAGAACTGCAGCAGCCAGGCGGCGACCGAGCCACCGAGCACGGCGCCGATCGGATAGCCGATGGCCATCAGCGACACCGCGAGATTGCGGTTCTTGTCGTTGCTGTGTTCGGCCACGGCAGCGTTGGTGGCGGCGAGCATGCCGCCGATGCCCAGGCCGGTGAGCAGCCGCCAGATCGATAGCGTGGTTACGCCCGTCGCCATGGTTGCAAGCAGCATGCCGACCGACATCACGACCAGACAACCGAGAATCATGGGGCGACGCCCGATCTTGTCGGTCACGCCGCCGAGCATGATCGAGCCGGCGGCCATGCCCATCAGTTCGACCGCGAGCACGAAGCCGAGCGCAGCGCGGTTGATGCCCCATTCCGCCGCGATGCCGGGCGCAGCAAAGCTGATGGAGAGGACGTCGAAACCGTCGAGGCCGTTCAGGCCGACCGTGATGGCGATCGCCACGATCTGGAACGACGTGAGTTTCGACCGCGATACGATCTGGTCGGGCGTGGTGGCCATGCGGATTCTCCTCCGGCGTGGTTATGTTTCGTCTTCGCGGGCCCGTTTATGCTCAGGGCCTCGCTGTAGCGGGCACGAGCTTTTGCTCGCACACTGCCAATGTGCGCGTGGCGAACAGTAGTTCGCAAGGCGCTACGTTAGTTCATCCCAGTTGTTGCGCTCTGTCAAACCTGCCCGTATGCCATGGCGACAGGTAGGCACGCCCGGTCGCCGACGCCTGGAGAGCGCGCAGGGCCAAGTCGAATATCGGGAAGAGCGTGCGCTCAGGGTTCGATCACGGTGGTCGGCACCTCGATCAGTGTCGGCCGATCGGTGGTCTCCAGCGCCTGGGCATAGGCGACACGGAAGGCTTCACGATCGCGGGTGCGCTGGGCCTGGACGCCGTAGCCGGCCGCGATGGAACAGAAATCCAGGCCCGGCAGATCGATGCCGGGCGCGTCTTCGGCGTCCAGCAGGTTACGACGGCGAGGTGGTACTGGCCGACGACTTGAGCGTCTATTAGCGATCGTCTCTCACCGGTTCGATCGGCCGGCGCCCGTCGGCCTCGCGTATCATGCCCGGCATCATTCGCGAGTCTTGATTCCGATTCATGTCGAAGGATGCGCCGGGCGCGGCGAACAATGCCGATGATGCGACGCCGTCGACATCGGACGATTCGGTGCTGCGCTCACTGGTCGGCTACCAGGTGCGTCGCGCCGATATCGCCATGCGCCAGGCCTTCGCCCGGCGTATCGGCACGCCGTTCGGTCTTACGCCGGTGGAATTCTCGGTGCTCGTGCTGCTCGGCGAGAGCGCCCAGCTGACCCACAAACAGCTCAGCGAGGCGCTGGCGGTCGCACCGTCGAACATGGTTTTGGTGGTCGGCCGGCTGCGCAAGCGCGAGCTCATCACGCGTACCCGCAATCCCGATGACGGCCGCTCGATCTTCCTGTTGCTGACCGAGGCCGGGCAGGCGCTACGGGACCAAGCGCGGGCCGAGGTCGAACGCATGGAAGACGAGATGTTTGCCGGCGTGGACCGGCAGGCCCGTGCGCAACTGCTGCATACCCTGCGCCAGCTGCGCTTCTAGAGCGTATGTCGTAGGTCCGGCGGCCCGGTATCAATCGATCGACAGCTGATGCGGCGCGCTGTCTTCATGCAGCGCATCCACGAGTTCTGCCCGTCGTGCGAGCACCCGGCGCTGGTTGATCGAGCCCTTGTCGGTGACTTCCTGGGCGTCGAAGGAGGGCGGCTCGGCGAGAATGCAGGCGCGGGCGATACGCGTGGCACTGCCGGTGGCCTGCCTGTTCACCTGCGCGATGAGTTCGGCGAAATGGCGCTGTATGGACGCGCAGGCGGCGAGCTGTTCCTCGTTCATTGCTTGCCGGGTATCCGCGAGTTCCTGACAGGCCTGGGCATCGGCAAAGATCAGCAGGCCGATATCGGCACGGTCCGCACCGGTGATGACCACATCCTGAAAATACGGTGCGGCGACGCCCAGCACGCGCCCGCGCAGCGCGCCGGTGGCGACGAAGCTGCCTGAGGACAGTTTGAAGTTCTCGGCAATCCGCCCGGCAAAGAACAGGCCGCGGTTGGGAACATGCGGATCGGCGAACTCGAGGGCGTCGCCACTGCTGTAGAACTGCTCGTCGTCGAACGCCTCGGCGCTCTTGTCTGCGTTGCGCCAGTAGCCGGGCATGACGTGGGGCCCGGCAAAGCGGGCCTCGTAGCGTTGGTCCTCGATCGGCACCAGTTTGAGCGTGCTGCCCGGGCAGGGCAGGCCGACCGCCCCGGCGCGCAGATCGCCGCCGGTGGTGAACATGGCCGAGGGCGCCGTTTCGGTGGCGCCGAGACCGGACATGAACGGAATACGCTCGCCGCATTCCTGTTCGGCGATGGCATCGAGCCGATCCCAGACCGATTGCGCGAGCCCGGCCGCAGCGAAGAACTTGAGTTCCAGGCGTTTGTAGAAGACCCGGCGCAGGTCGGGCTCGGTTTCCAGCGCCCGGGTGAGCTTTTCCCAGCAGCCGGGCACGTTGAGATAGAGCGTGGGCGAGATTTCCCGCAGGTTGCGCAACGTTTCGCCGAACAGCGCCGGCGTCGGTTTGCCCTCGTCTATATAAAGAGTGCCGCCGTTATAGACCACGATGCCGACGTTGTGACTGCCGCCGAAGGTATGGTTCCAGGGCAGCCAGTCGACCAGTACCGGTGGTGTCTCGGCCATGAACGGAAAGGTCTGCAACAGCATCTGCTGGTTCGAGCAGAGCATGCGCTGGGTGGTGGTCACCGCCTTGGGCAGGCTGGTCGAGCCCGAGGTGAACAGGAACTTGGCGACGGTGTCGGGGCCGGTGGCGGCATGCACCTCGTCGATATCGTCGGCGGCGGGATGACGTTCCAGTTCGGCGAAATCGGTATGGGCGCGTGATTCGAGCGTACCGCGTACGCCGACCACTTCGGTGTCCGCGTCCACGGTGGCGGCGATCGCCGGCGCATAGGCATTCAGATCGTCGGCGAACACGAGCCCGGGCGTGAGCAGGCGCATGGCGTGGGCGACCTTGAAATAGTCGCTGGAACGCAGCGAGGCTGCCGGCGAGAGCGGGCAGTGGGGAATGCCGGCATACATCGCCCCGAAGGCGAGCACGAGATGCTCGATGCTGTTTTCCGAGAGGATGAGCAGCGGCCGCTCGGCGGAGAGATCGCGTTCGCGTAGAGCAGAAGCGATACGCCGTACCCGATCGAGCATCTCGCCATAGCTGACGTGGCGCCATGCCTCATCGGCGTCGCGCCGGGCGACCAGGCTGCGATCGGGGTATGCCTGCGCGCCGTCGATCAGGCGGTCGAGCAGGCGCTCCGGGTAGGCCTCGAGCCCCTGGTTCGGACGCATGTAGATCGCGCCGTCGGCGGCTGTCTCGACATGGCACGACCAGCGCCCGAGCGCCGTTTCGCGATAGCGGGGTTCGGACATGCGTTTCTCCTCTACGGCTGTCCGTTATTGTCCGGCTCGTCGTTAGCGTTCGCGCTGGTAGGCCTGCAGCCCCGGTTTGATGCTCTTGTCGTCCAGGAACTGCTTGAGGCCTTCGTCGCGGCCGCGCTCGGGATCGCGATGCAGGGACTGATCGATCTTGGCGTAGAGATAGTCCTCGTTCTGTTCCCAGGTCAGCTCGCGGCAGCGTTTGAAGCCGTGCTTGGCGGTACGCAGGGCGACCGGACTCTTGTCGATCAGTTTTTCTGCCAGTTCGCGTACATGGGATTCGAGGTCGGCGAGCGGCACGCTGGCGTTGACCAGGCCTATCGCGGCTGCTTGTTCGCCGGTGAAGGTCTCGCCGGTCATGATGTAGTAGAGCGCCTGGCGGTGGCCGATGGTGTCGGCCAGGGCTTTGCTGACTAGGTTCCCGGGCGGGATGCCCCAGTTGATTTCGGACAGTCCGAACACGGCCTCGTCGGCCGCGATCGCCAGATCGCAGGCCACCAGCGGCGAAAACGCGCCGCCAAAGCACCAGCCGTTGACCATGGCGACGGTGGGCTTGGTGTAGAAACGCAAAAGGCGCCATTGCCACTGCGAGCAGTCACGGCGAATACGTTCCTGCACGATCTCGGGCGCGGCATCCACCTCGCGGAAATACTCCTTGAGATCCATGCCTGCGGTCCAGGCCTCACCGGCACCGCGCAGCACGAGCACGCGGGCGTCGTCATCGAGTTCGACGGCATCGAGCACGTCGATCATTTCCTTGTTGAGCGTCGGGCTCATGGCGTTGCGTTTTTCCGGCCGGTCCAGCGTGACCCAGGCAATGCCCGACGCTACCGTGACCGAGACGGTCTTCCATCTGTTCTCGTAATCGCTCATGGCCGCTGCTCCTCTGGTATTGGCGAAAAATCCAGACCGATCGTTTCACGGAAAGAAGTTATTTGCAATAACTAAATGGCTGTAACGGAGCTGGTCGAGTCTGTATACAAAAATGCCGTTAGCGCGCGCAGTTTGCGCAGAAAGTAACCAATTTGGGCACAGGATCGAACGCTCAAAAAATAGTTATATAGCATCATAAAACGCGAGTAATAAGGTTTTACGCGCGATTGCGCAGCGGATTCACGGCCTCGGGTGTTTGACTGTCGCGAAAGCCTTGCGCATGTTTTCTGCATACAGGCTGTATACAAGCCTGTGGTGTTCATTCGATATGCGAGTTGGAGGAGACGCGCAATGACGACCCGAACCTATCCGATCAATGCCTGGTATGCCGCGGCCTGGGCGCATGAGATCGAGCACGAGCTCAATGCCCGCACGGTCTGCGAACGCGATCTGGTGATCTATCGCAAGACCACCGGCGACGTGGTGGCCCTCGAAGACGCCTGCTGGCATCGGCTGCTGCCGCTGTCGCTGGGCAAGCTTGTCGATGACGATGTGATGTGTGGCTATCACGGCCTGAAATACGACGACGAGGGTCGTTGCGTATTCATGCCGTCGCAGGAAACCATCAACCCCTCGGCCTGTGTGCGCGCCTTTCCGGTAAGCGAGCAGCACGGCCTGATCTGGGTCTGGACCGGTGACCCGGCGTTGGCCGATCCTGCCAAGGTGCCGGATTTTCACTGGAATACCGACCCGAATCTGGCCGGCAAGGGCGGCACCTTCTACAGCATGGGCTGTGACTACCGCCTGCTGGTCGACAACCTCATGGATCTCACCCACGAGACCTTCGTGCATGCCGGCAGCATTGGCCACGATGCGATCACGCGCACGCCGTTCGAGATCGACCATACCGATACCGACGTGACCATGACGCGCTGGATGCACAACTTCGACGCGCCGCCGTTCTGGGCCTGGCAGCTGGGCCGCGACGTGCCGGTCGATCGCTGGCATATCATCAACTTCCAGGCGCCCTCGACCGTGGTGGGTGATGTCGGCGTGGCCGAGACCGGCACCGGCGCCGATCAGGGCGATCGCTCGAAAGGCGTGACCGGCTATTTCATGGCGGCCATCACCCCGGAAACGGCGACCACCTGCCATTACTTCTGGAACTTCGTGCGTGACCACCACGTCGACGACCCGCAGTGGACCGAAGACCTGAACAAGGCCCATGTCAACGGCGATAACGGTGTCTACGAACAGGACGTCACCGTGCTCGAAGCCCAGCAGCGGGCGATCGACAAGCAGCCGCGCCAGCCGTTCTATAGCCTCAATATCGATGCCGGCGCGCTGTGGGCGCGGCGTCTGATCGACCGTATGATCGAGGAGGAAGGCGAAATCTTCCGCCGCCCGGCGCCCGAGCGCGCCAGCGCCGGCTGATCCCTGCGGCGACAAGGAAACGGGTAGTGCAACAGCGTATCAAGGCAGTTCTGCGGCTACGGGAGATGATTCTCGACGGCGAACTCGCCGCCGGCAGTCGCCTGTCGGAGCCCATGCTCGCCGAGCTGATCCAGGTCTCGCGTACCCCGGTACGCGTGGCCCTGGTTCAGCTCGAGCACGAGGGGCTGCTGGAGCTGCTGCCCGGCGGCGGCTATCGCATCCGTGTGTTCGCCGAGAAGGACATCTTCGACGCGATCGAACTGCGCGGCACCTATGAAGGGCTGTGTGCACGCTATGCCGCCGAAAGCGGGGCGAGCGCGCTGGAACTCGAGCGCCTCGCCGGGCATATCGCCGGCATCGACGAGGTGCTGGAGAGCGATCAGCTCAGCGAGGGCGATTTCCTGCGCTATATGGAGATCAACCAGCAGCTGCACGACTGCGTGATCGACATGGCGCACAGCCCGATGCTGGCGGAGGCCATGAACCGCATCGTGACCTTGCCATTCGCCTCGCCCAGCGCCTTCGTGCTGGTGCATGCCGAGATACCCGAATCCCGCCACGTGCTGACCATCGCCCAGCATCAGCATCACAGCCTGTATGAAGCGATCGCGGACGGCGAGGGCAGCCGCGCCGAGGCGATCGCGCGCGAACATGCCCGCAGTGCCAAACGCAATCTGCAGATCGTGCTGCGCCAACAGGATGCGATGGATCGCGTGCCGGGACTGCAACTGATCAAGCGCGGCTGAACGACCGCGCCCGAACCTACAAAGAGGAGATACCCATGGCGACCTATCAGAGTTTTCGCCCCGCCGTGCTGCGCGACACCCTAGATGTGGCCAGCGACGTGCGCCTGTTCAGCATCGAGCCCGAGCACGGGCTGTCGAGCTACCAGGTCGGCAGTCATATCGATATTCAGGTGATGGTCAACGAGCGACCCGAATACCGCTCCTTTTCGCTGGTCGACGGCGGCCAGACCGAGGGCGGCGTCTATCGCATCGCGGTCAAGGACCGCCCCGACGGGCATGGCGGCTCGCGTTATCTGTGGTCGCTCGAGCCCGGCGCGCGGGTGATGATCTCCGAGCCCAAGGATCGTTTCCCGCTGTCGCATCGTGGGCACGAATACCTGCTGGTCGCCGGCGGGATCGGCATCACGCCGATCTATGGCATGGCGCGGGCGCTGGTCGCCCGTGGTGTCGACGTGAGCGTGCTCTATGCCGCCCGTACCCAGGAACAGCTGGCTTTCGCCGCCGAGCTGCAGGAACTGCTCGGCGACCGGCTCAAGCTGTTCGTCACCGGCGAGGGCCAGCGCATGGAAGCCGCGGCCGAGATCGCCAGACTCGGCGACGACGCCGAGCTGTATATCTGCGGCCCGTTATCGCTGCGCGAGGATTTCCTGCGTGAATGGCTGGCGGCCGGGCGCTCGCAGTCGAAGTTCCGGTTCGAGACCTTTGCCAGCAGCGGCAAATATCCGGACCAGCCTTTTGATGTGCGCATCGCCAATCGCGATATGGCGATTCGGGTGGAAAAGGACCAGTCGCTGCTGCAGGCGCTGCAGGTCAACGGCGTCAACGAAGTCCTCTACGACTGCGAACACGGCGAATGCGGCCTGTGCACGGTCGACGTGCTCGACTACAGCGGCAAGCTGGATCATCGCGACGTGTTCTATAGCGATCGCCAGAAGGAAGCCAACAACCGTATCTGCACTTGTGTATCGCGGGTCTACGACGGCGAACTGGTGATCGATACGTCGCGCCATCTGGTCGATACCGGGCGCGCCGACGCCTGAGTCGCGCGAAACTGGATCAAGACCCTGGCTTCGTTCGGCATAGAGGCGCACATGCTCGCCGGCCGTGCAGTGCCGGGGCGGATACACGCTGAGCGTATTGGTCACGCAGCCGGGCGAGCAGCTTGCCGGTCAACGCATTCAAGGTGTGGCGATAGGCGCGGCATTTATAATACTGTAGGCCACTGGCATGGCCGAGCCGCAACGGAGAACCCGCTGCACAGTGTGGTGGGGCAGCGCGAGATGCTTGGCACGTCCAGTTCACGAGCCACGGTCGTCGCCGGATCTGATCCGCCACGCATCATAGTAGACGCCGTTTCTGCACTGCGTTTAGCGCCGGAAACTGGCCGGCCGTTCGAGCATTTTGATAGTTTCGTCGGGGAAGCCATAAGACGGCGCATGCCATAGCGACGGCGCCCTTGTAGTATTTTTCAGTTTAGCGAATGGGCACGCGATGACCCGGTCGTGTTTTAATCCATTCGGGTCTAATTCCCCGTAGCTTGCTGCGATATGATCGACCAATGCGTAGCGAGTGCCAAGGCAATACCCCGCAGCTTGCCGCGGGGTTCTTTATTGGATGCGCGATCGCGTTCTGGCCGAGAGTGCCGGCACGGTGCCTCGTATCGGCCGGCGTTTCGCCGAGCGGGATGCGAGCATTCGCGTGGCGATGAGCGGTACGTGCGAGGATGCTCTGACAATGGACCGCCAACCCACGCGCGACCGCTCGTGCATGTCCGCGGGACAGCGGCCCGGACCACATGACCGCGCGATGCCCCGGAGACTTCGATGGCCCAGTTCACGCTTCGCGTCAATGACGAGACCCGCGAGGTCGACGTGGCGCCCGAAACGCCGTTGCTGTACGTGCTGCGCAACGAGCTCGGGCTCACCGCGACCCGTTACGGCTGTGGCAAGGCGCAGTGCGGCGCCTGCATGGTCGTGATGGACGGCGAGGCCACGCCGTCGTGCGTGGTGCCGGTCGTGGCCGCGGCCGAGCAGCCGGTTCTGACGCTCGAGGGGCTGGCCGACGGCGATCGGCTCGATCCGTTGCAGCAGGCGTTCATCGACGGACAGGCGGTGCAGTGCGGTTTCTGCATCACCGGCATGATCATGTCGGCCCACGCGCTGCTCGAGCGTACCCCGCGGCCCTCGCGGGCCGAGATCAAACAGGCGCTTGCCTCCAATCTCTGCGGCTGCGGGACGCACCGGCGCATCGTGAGAGCGGTGGAGCGGGCCGCCGAGCGGCTGTCCGCATGAACACGCCGACGCTCTCACGCCGCCATTTTCTCCAGGGCGCGGGTGCGCTGCTGGTGGGCTTCAATTTTGCGGGCGGGCCGCTCGCGCTGGCGGCCCGCACCGTCGAACCGCGCGCCGCAATCGACAAGCCGCTGGGCACGGGTCAGGTGGATGCCTGGCTGGCGGTGACCGATGACGGCCGTGTCATCGTCTACAACGGCAAGGTCGAGCTTGGCACCGGGGTGGAAACCGCGCTGCGTCAGATCGTGGCCGACGCGCTGGCCGTGCACTTCGATACCACCGAGATCGTGCAGGGCGATACGGCGCTGACGCCGGATCAGGGATACACCGCCGGCAGCAAGACGATCCAGCAGGGCGGGGCGCGTCTGCGCGCGGCGGCGGCCACGGCGCGCGGCCTGTTGCTGGCCAAGGCCGCGGACCGCCTCGACGTGGCGTCGTCCCGGCTGGTCGCCGCCGACGGCGAGATCCGTGTCGACGGCGACAAGTCGCGCGTGCTGCGTTACGCCGACCTCATCGACGAGGCCGGCTTCGACGCGCCGGTCGATTCCGGCGCCGAGGCGCCCGCGGCGCGGCGTTTCGTCGGCCGATCCGTGCCGCGTGTGGATATTCCCGACAAGGTCGCCGGCCGTTTCGATTATCTGCAAGACCTGCGGCTTCCGGATATGTGGCACGCCCGGGTGGTGCGTCCGCCGACAACCGGTACGGTCCGCACGCCCGCCGTGGCGTCCATCGACCGCGATAGCGTCGGCAAGAACGTCGAGATCGTCCAGCGGGGCGCGTTCGTGGCGGTGGCCGCGGCCACGGAATGGGCGGCGATGCAGGCGGCGGACGATCTGTCGGTGCAGTGGGCGGATCTCAAGCCGATGCCCGACGCCGATACGCCCTTCGCCGCCTTTGACGCGGCGGCGGGTACGGGGCGGGTGAGCGCCGAAGCCGGTGACGTGGAGGCCGCGCTCGGCGACGGCGACGACGTCCTCTCGGCCGAGTACGACTGGCCGTTCCAGATTCATGATTCGATCGGGCCGTCCTGTGCGCTCGCGGATGTGCGCGAGGACAGCGCCACCATCTGGTCCGCCACCCAGGGCGTCTACCCGTTGCGCTCGGCGCTGGCGGACCTGTTGGATCGCGACGAGCGCGCCGTGCGGGTGATCTATGTCGAGGGCTCCGGCTGCTACGGCCACAATGGTGCGGACGACGTGGCCGCGGATGCGGCGCTGGTGTCGCAGGCCATCGGGCGCCCCGTGCGGCTGCAGTGGAGCCGGGCCGACGAACACGGCTGGGCGCCCAAGGGGCCGGCGATGCGCATGCGACTGCGCGCCCGGGTGCAGGACGGCCGCGTCGCGGCCTGGGCGTTCGAGAATCTCACGCCGTCGCATCTCACGCGGCCCGGCGGCGGGGCGGGCGCGCGCAATGTCCTGGCCGGCAATCTTGTCCACGGCACGCACGCGAGCGACCGCTATGTCGGCGGCGACCGCAACGCGCCGGTCGACTATCGGTTCGACGCCTATCGGGTGAGTACGCGCTGGGTGGATGTGGCCGACGCCCTGCTGCGCTGCTCCGCGCTGCGCACGCTCGGGGCGATTCAGAACAGCTTCGCCAACGAATCGTTCATCGACGAGCTGGCCGCTGCGGCCGAGCGTGACCCGGTGGCGTTTCGGCTGGACCATCTCGACGATCCGCGCGCCCGTGCCGTCATCGAGACCGTCGCCGATCGCGCCGGCTGGCAGGCGCGCGTATCGCCGCAGCGCCGTGAAGACAGCGCGCCGACGCCGCGGACCGGCCGCGGTATGGCCTTTGCGCGCTACGAGAACGAATTCGCCTACGTGGCTGCGGTTGCCGAAGTGGAGGTGAGCGACAGCGACGGCATCCGGGTGCGCCGGGTCGTGGTGGCCCACGACTGCGGCCTGATCGTGAACCCCGACGGGCTGGAGAACCAGATCGAGGGCAACGTGATGCAGGCGGTCGGTCGCACGCTGAAAGAGGCGGTGACGTGGGATCGGACCGGCGTGACCAGTCTCGACTGGGCCGCCTATCCGATCCTGACCTTTCCGGAGATGCCCGAGGTCGAGATCGCGCTCATCGACCGGCCGGACCAGCCCGCCACCGGTGCCGGCGAACCGGCGTCCGTGCCGATCCCGGCGGCGATCGCGAACGCGGTGTTCGACGCCACCGGTCAGCGTCTGCGCGCCGTGCCGCTCCGCTGGCACGGTTCGGCCTGACGCGAAAGCCCGGCCGCGGGTAGCCCCGAACCCGGTCGAGCCGAGCTGCGTCCACGTCCAGACGTCATACCATCGTGCCGATACGCGCCGTTGCGATAGCGGCAAGCCGCGGTCGACCGGCCCGGCGGCGGTCGTCTCGCATCACCCGCCGTCGCAATGAACCGGCCCGATGATCGATTCCGCGGTCCTCGGTGCCCAGGCTGCAGCGCGGCCGCGCCGCCCGGCGTTGGATAATGGACTGCGAACGGGACGGCGTGAGTCGGGTCGGCGGCGCGCCGGCTTCGCCGTTGGCCGACGGCCCGCTCGCTGGGACGGCCAGAGGCCGATGCGTGAGCGGATGTGTTCCACGTCCCGTATGGTATGGCGCGTGTTCATGCCCCGGGTCGATCCGGGGAACGCCGGTCGGGCCATCACTGATGAAGGGAGACGCTGTCGCACGCCATGAGCAATCTATCCAGAATCGCCGCCGTCGTGGGCGGACTCGAGCGTAAAGGGGGTCAGGCACGAACAGTGATGTGGGACGGATTCATGCCGCGCCATCGCGCTGTCTTAATGGCTATCCATGGACGCCTGTTTTGCTTGAGGCGGTGAAGCGCATTGGCGTTCTGTCCCGCAATGCCCCGAGTATTAGAACGTTCTACGTCGTACCAGGATCAAGCCGAACATACTGAGCGCTGCTAGAGCGAGGAGGCTCGACATATCGGGTGTGGATACCGGCACAGTCGATTCATCGAGGACCCAGTATCCGCTCCCGGCGGAACATTCTCGATTATGGCGGCCGGCGCAATACCCGTAAAAATAGTCACTGTTGAAATCGACGATGGACCATGATTGTCCCGCGCCAAAGGAAGTGAAATTCTCGCTTGCGTCGAAGACGTTTAGGTTGCCAATCAGGAATCCGTCGTCGCCGAAGAATAGGTTGGCGACCAGGGAAAGGCCGCTAGCCGCGAATCGATGGGTGTTCGGGTGAACATCCGCGCGCAGGTCTGCTCCAGTGGACTCGTGGCGGAATCGCATAGCGGCACTCAAAATCGGGCTGAGATCGCCAGTTGCAAAACTTGACTGCTCTCGTCCTGAGCCGAAATCAACTTGCACCGAACCGGCTAAAAAAGCAGCGTCAGTAACAACAAGTCGACCGCTGCTTGTAGACACATACTCACCCCCGGCTGCGGGCTGCCAGTTATATACGACACTGGCGTGAGCGCTTGTAGCGGTCAGTAGTGTGATCAGCCCTGCCGCCAAGGCGCGAGTTATCTGACGCATAGTCTTTTCGTTCGATTTTCCAGATTGATGTCTTGTACGAAAGCAATAATTATTCCATTTTAAAAAAGATAATAATTACAGATAGGTAAAGGGATTGTCGCAACCCATTTAGTCTTTATGCGTAATATGTTCCGACAGGTTGAAGATAGTCGTGGAAGCGCTCTGTACTCAGATAACGGCATATGTTGGCTCCGGGCGATCCCGGTCGCGAAGGCGTGGTCGCGAGCGGATAGGCGCCACGTTCGGTATGGTGCGCCGCATGCCCGAGGCTCCGTCTGTTTCGATCAGACCCGAGAACGCCGGCCGAGCCGCCACTGAACGAGGAGACGCTGTCGCACGCCATGAGCAATCTATCCAGAATCGCCGCCGTCGTGGGCGGGCTCGTGCTGCTCGGGATACTCGGGCTGGTCGGTTTCGTGGTGGCGCCGTATGTCTTCGGCGACACGACGGAAAAGGACGGTGTGCTCGACAAGGTGTCGGCCCAGCTCAACACGGGCCTGCCGACGCAGGTGGACGAGGGCACGCGGCTGGACGATACGTCGGTCGACGGTGACACGCTGCAGTACAACTATACGATTCTGCCGGCGTTCGCCGACCGTATCGACCGCGAGACCTTTCCCGCCGATCAGGAAGCCGCGATCCGGCGGACGATATGCGAAAAGGCGCGTCTGCGAGGGCTGATGAAGCGGGACTTCCGCGTGGCGTACCGGTATCGGCTCGACGACGGCACGACGCTGGGCGAGATCACGGTGGCGCGGGCCGACTGCGGCGGCTGAAGCCGGGCCACGCCCGCGTCGGCGTGTAACGGCTCGCGTTGCCGATCCCAGGCCGAGCCGATCCCGCGGGCACGTCGGCTGCGGCGGTTGGCCCGGGCGCGCCCGAGCCAGCGCCAACGATGTGCCGACCGCGGGCGTCCCGTAAAACGAAGCAGGCGGCGCCGAATGGCGCCGCCTGCCCGAGCCGCCGGCTTCGAGAATAAGCCCTAGAACATCTCCGAGGCGTCGATCTCGCGTTCGTCGCCGGAAGCACCGTGGCGATTGTTGATGTGATCGCCGGTGATCATTTCCTTGTAGCTCTTGCCGGGGCCGACCATCGGGTAGACGCCGGCGTCCGGGTCGACCATGACTTCGAGGAAGGCCGGGCCCTGGAAGTTCAGGAAGGCCTCGATCACCTGGGCCATGTCCGCCGGATTGCTCAGGCGTTCGGCGAACTCGAAGCCGTCGGCCTGGGCGGCCTTGACGAAGTCCTTCTTGTGCAGCGACTTGTCCGAGGCCGACAGCCGGCCCTTGAAGAACAGCTTCTGCCACTGCTTGACCATGCCGTCGCCGTTGTTGTTCAGCACGACGACCTTCACCGGCAGGTTGTAGGTGGTCACCGTCTCCAGCTCGCCGATGTTCATGCGGATGGAGGCGTCGCCGTCGATGTCGATGACCAGCTTGTCGCGCCGCGCGAACGCCGCGCCGATGGCCGCCGGCAGGCCGAAGCCCATGGTCCCCATCGAGCCGGAGGTCAGCCACAGCCGCGGTTCGCGGAAGTCGAAGTACTGGGCCGCCCACATCTGGTGCTGGCCGACGCCCGTGGCGATGACCGCGCGCCCCTCGGTGTGCCGGTTGATCTCCTCGATGACGGCGTAGGGCTGGATGAGCGCCGTGTCGCGGGCGTAGTTCATCGCGTAGTCGCGCTTGAGCTTCGTGACGTGCTCGTGCCACGTCGAGAAATCGCTCGAGAAGCCGTTCTCGCGGCCGTAGGCCAGCAGCCGCGAGAGGCTCGGCGAGAACAGGCCCACGTGATGCCAGTCCACGTTCTTGACCTTGTTGATCTCCGAGGCGTCGGCGTCGAAGTGGGCGATGGCCTTGGCGCTCGGCGCGAAGCGCTCGGGCACGCCGGCCACGCGGTCGTCGAAGCGCGCGCCCACCGCGATCAGGAAGTCGCAGTCCTCGACCGCATAGTTGGCGAAGGCGGTGCCGTGCATGCCGAGCATGTGCATCGACAGGGCGTCGGTGGTGTCGAAGGCGCCGATGCCCATCAGCGTGGTCGTCACCGGGATGCCGAAGGCCTGGGCTAGCGCCCGCAGCTCGTCGGCGGAGTCGGAGTTGATCACGCCGCCGCCGGCGTAGATGAGCGGGCGCTCGGACTCGGCCAGCAGGCGGAAGAACGCCGCGCACTTGTCGTCGCTGAGCGGGCTGGCGCGCAGGTCGCGCATGCGCTGGCGATAGCCGGGCACGGGTAGCAGGCCCTGGCCGGAAAAGCGCTGCTCGATGTTCTGGACGTCCTTGGGCACGTCGATGACCACCGGGCCGGGCCGGCCGGAGCGGGCGATCTCGAACGCCGTGCGCACCGTGGCCTCCAGCTTCTCCGGATCCGTGACCATGAACACGTGCTTGGCCGCGCTGCTCATGATGTTGGACACCGGCGCCTCTTGAAAGGCGTCCGTGCCCACGGCGGCGCGCGCCACCTGGCCGCAGATCAGCACGATCGGCACCGAATCGGCCATGCAGTCGCGAATGGGCGTGACGCAGTTGGTCGCGCCCGGCCCGGAGGTGACCATGGCCACGCCCACCTTGCCGGAGGCGCGCGCGTAGCCGGCGGCCATGAAGCCCGCGCCCTGCTCGTTGGCGGGCACGATCAGCGGCATCTGGCCGGGGTTGTCCTCGTTGTAGCGGAAGATGGCGTCGTAGGTCGGCAGGATGGCGCCGCCGGAATAGCCGAAGATGGTGTCCACGCCCTCGTCGGCCAGCACCTGTACGATCGTGTCCGCACCCGAGAGGACGGTCCCGCTGAGCGGGTGGGGATCGGTGGCGTGGACAGCGTGCTGGGCGTGGCTCATGGGTTCACCCTGAAACAGCGTGGAAAACCGCGAATTGTAGCGCAGTTCGCGGGCGTGTCGGTCATCCGGTTCGCAGTGTGGTTGATTCACCCCGATATTGGGCGTATTTTGCGCGCTTTGCACGCGCACGCGGCGACCGCGGGACCAGCCATGCGACACGTCATTTCCGTTCTGATGGCCAACGAGGCCGGGGCACTCGTTCGCGTGGCGGGCATGTTCTCGCAGCGTGGCTTCAACATCGAGACCCTCAACGTGGGGCCGACCGAGGACGCCACCGTGTCGCGCCTGACGCTGGTCACCCACGGCACCGAGGACGTCGTCGAGCAGATCAATCGCCAGCTGCTCAAGCTGGTGGACGTGATCGACGTGCTCGACATGACCGGCGACGCCCATCTGGAACGCGAGCTGGCGCTGATCAAGGTGCGCCCGCGCGAGGACGATGCCGCGATCGACGCGCTCGCCGAGCCCTACGACGTGGTCGAGCTCGGCGGCGACGCCGGCCAGCGCACGCTGCAGTTCGTGGGCTCGGGCGAATCGCTCAACACCTTCGTCGCCGCGCTCGAGGACGCCGGCGCGCTGGTGGAGCTGGCGCGCAGCGGTGCGGTCACCATGACCCCGGGCGACGCCGGCCTGCATTATGAACATGGCGCTTCGGGCAGCGACGACGCCACCTTTTAATCGACCAATCGCCGCGGCGTCCGAGGCCGTGGATGCCATACGCAAAGCAGGAGTACGACCTTGAGCATGAACGTTTATTACGACAAGGACGGTGACCTGTCCCTGATTCAGGGCAAGCAGGTGGCCATCATCGGTTATGGCTCGCAGGGCCATGCCCATGCCAACAACCTCAAGGATTCGGGCGTCGATGTCGTGGTCGGCCTGCGCGAGGGTTCTTCGTCGGCCAAGAAGGCCGAGAACGCCGGCCTGAAGGTCGCCAGCATCGCCGATGCGACGGCCAGCGCCGACGTGGTCATGATCCTGACCCCGGACGAGCATCAGGTCACGCTCTACAACGAGGTGATCGAGCCCAACATCAAGCAGGGCGCGACCATCGGTTTCGCGCACGGCTTCAACGTGCACTTCGAGCTGATCGAGCCGCGCGCCGATCTGGACGTGATCATGGTCGCGCCCAAGGGCCCCGGCCATCTCGTGCGCACCACCTACGAGAAGGGTGGCGGCGTGCCGAGCCTGATCGCCGTCTACAAGGACGTCTCCGGTCAGGCCAAGGACGTGGCCCTGGCCTACGCCGTGGCCAACGGCGGCGGCCGGGCTGGCGTGATCGAGACCACCTTCCAGGCCGAGACCGAGACCGACCTGTTCGGCGAGCAGTCCGTGCTCTGCGGCGGCACCATCGCGCTCATCCAAGCCGGCTTCGAGACGCTGGTCGAGGCCGGCTACGAGCCGGAGATGGCGTATTTCGAGTGCCTGCACGAGGTCAAGCTCATCGTGGACCTGATCTACGAGGGCGGCATCGCCAACATGCGTTACTCGATCTCGAACACCGCCGAGTACGGCGACATCTCCCGCGGTCCGCGTCTGATCACGGATGAAACCAAGGCCGAGATGCGTCGTATTCTGGAAGAGATCCAGTCGGGATCGTTCGCGCGCGAGTTCATCGCCGAGCACCAGGCCGGCAGCCCCATGCTCAAGGCCGGGCGGCGCCGGGCCGCGGATTCGGAGATCGAGCGCGTGGGCGAGAAGCTGCGCGGCATGATGCCGTGGATCGCCAGCGACAAGATCGTCGATAAATCGCGCAACTGATCCGATCGGCCGGATCGCCATTTCGAGACTCGATCGCCCTCGGGCGGGACGGGGTTATGCGGCGCAAGACGCTGTTTCATATTGTGCCGGAAGGGTGGGCCGTGCTCACCGGACTGGCCGTGGCCTGCGCGCTCGTCAACGCGCTGTTCGGCGTTTGGGCGGCGCTGCCGCTGGCAGCGGCGGTGCTGTTCAGCATCCTGTACTTCCGGGATGCCCCGCGTAACGTGCCGGCCGAACCGCTGGCCGTGATCGCGCCGGTGGACGGAACCGTCGTCCACCGGCGCGAGGGCTACGACCCGTTTCTGGACCGCGAGGCGGTCAAGCTGTCGCTTCGGGTCGACGTCTTTGGGGCCTACTTCATGCGTTCGCCCGTTGAGGGCACCGTGCTGGAGGTCACCGGCGAGGCGGTCGACACGCTCGACGGCGTGGTCTCGCGCATCCGTACCGACGAGGGCGACGAGCTGGTGATCGTGATCCAGCACGGCTCGTTGTTCGGCACCCGCCCCTGCCGCAGCAACTACGGCGAGCGCGTGGGTCAGGGGCGCTGCTGCGGCATGCGCCGGCTGGCCCGCCGCGTGGACCTCTACCTGCCCGTGAATTCGCGTGTCGAGGTCGAACTGGGTGATCATGTGCGCGCAGGTGCCTGTGTGCTCGCCAAGCTGGTGCACAAGAAGGCGGCTCGCCCGACGGGCGCGGACGCGCCGCCGCCGGCCGCCCACCCGGCCTGATCATCCAGACCGGGCCCATCCCACGCCCGAGCAGGAGCCACGCGATGGCCGACGCCCCCGAAGAGACCGAGTCCGGCAGCCGACGCAAACGCGGCATCTATCTGCTGCCGAACCTGTTCACCACCGGCACGCTGTTCGCCGGCTTCTACGCCATCATCGCCGCGACCCAGGGGCGCTTCACGGTGGCGTCCATCGCCATCTTCGTGGCGATGCTCACCGACATGCTCGACGGCCGGGTGGCCCGGCTGACGCACACCGAAAGCGATTTCGGCATCCAGTACGACAGCCTCGGCGATCTGGTGGCCTTCGGGCTCGCCTCCGGACTGACCGCCTATCTCTACAGCCTGGACAGCCTGGCCTACTACAGCGACACCGCCGGCAAGCTCGGCTGGCTGGCCGCTTTCTTCTATATGGCAGCGGCCGCGCTGCGGCTGGCCCGGTTCAACATCACCCGCGGTGCGCCGGTCGAGAAGAAGACCTTCCTCGGCCTGCCGAGTCCGGCCGCCGCAGGGCTGCTCGTCGGCTTCGTGTGGGTGGGCGCGGACTTTGGCATCGACGGCAGCGCGCTGGTGCCGATCGTGTTCCTGCTGACCGTCGCCGCGGGCGTGCTGATGGTCTCGAACGTGCGCTATCAGAGCTTCAAGGATCTGAATTTCGGCGAACGTGTGCCGTTTCGCTACATCCTGATCATGCTCATCGTCTTCGTGCTGATCATCCTCGACCCGCCGCGGGTGCTGTTCCTCGCGTTCTTCGTCTACGCGGCTTCCGGTCCGTTCATGGCCGTGCGCCGCTGGAAGCTCAAGCGCGGTCAGGGCTAGGGTGGACAGGCCGTGCGGCGCGCGGCCGGCGCTGCGGGCCCGTCTTTGCAAGGCACGCCGGTTACGCCGCGTGGCCAAAGCGCCGGCTGTCGAGTCGCCGGCGCAGCCGTGATCGTGCGCTCGCGCAGGCACGCCGCCCGCCTCGATGGCCCGGACAAGCCCGCCGCGCCACCGCGTGCGAACACCATACGGGTTGTCCACTCAGCGCCGGCACGCGGTGATGACGGCCGGTCGTTTGGCGGGCCCATGGCTGTCTTTTCCACTGCGAGCCGTTAGGCTATGACGTGATGGACTCAGATCATCGCAGCGCCTGTCTACGCGAACTCGGCCTGGTCGACTGGCGTGCGCGTGCCGACGGCCCGCTCGGCGGCGGAGCGCGCCAGCAGGCGCCGGCCGTGGACACGGCCGGCGAGAGCGAGCTGGCCCCGGACCAGGTCACCGCCGAAGCCGCGGAAGTGGCCGTCGACGTACAGACCGCACCCGCGCCACCGGCATCCGCCGCGCCGACGTCGCCCGCGTCGCCGTCCGGCATGGGCTGGGACGAGCTGGAGGCCTGGCTGACGACCCGCGATCATCGCGGCGCCCAGCGGCCCGTGTTCGGGGTCGGCGCGCGCGACGCGGACGTGCTCATCGTGGGCGAGGCGCCGGGAGCGCAGGAGGATGCCCAGGGCGTGCCGTTCGTCGGCCGCGCCGGCAAGCTGCTGGACCGCATGCTGTTCGCGATCGGCTGCTCACGCGAGACCAACGTCTACATCACCAACATCTGCAAGTTCCGCCCGCCCAACAACCGCGATCCGAACGCCGAGGAGGTCGCGGCGGACTGGCCGGTGCTGGAACGCCAGATCGAGCTGATGGACCCGACGCTGGTGGTCGCGGTCGGGCGCGTGGCCGCGCAGACGCTGCTGAATAGCGGCGACAGCCTCGGCAAGCTGCGTGGGCGCACCCACAAATACCCGCAGCGGGATCTGGACGTGCTCATCACCTATCATCCGGCCTTTCTGCTGCGCAGCCCGCAGATGAAGGCGCGCGCCTGGGCGGATCTCAAGCGGATCGCGGCCCGCATCGGCGCCGGTGGACGGACGGCGTGAGCGTCGAGCCGCAGCTGCTGATCGGCATCCGCGGCATGCGGGCGGGTGATGTGCCCGCGGTGCTCGCGATCGAGGAGGTGTCCTACGGCTACCCCTGGAACGAGCGCATCTTTCGCGACTGCCTGCGGGTGGGCTATCGCGGCTGGGTCGCGACCGACCTCGACGAGGCGGTGGTCGGCTACGCGCTGCTTTCCGTGGCGGTGGGCGAAGCCCACATCCTCAATCTCTGTGTGGCGCCGGATCTGCGCGGACAGCGCGTGGCCGAGCGTCTCGTCGAAGCCATGACGCGCCAGGCGCGCGCTGACAATGCCGAGGTGCTGATGCTCGAGGTCCGTCCCTCCAACAAGTCCGCCCGGCGTCTGTACAAGCGTCTCGGCTTCAAGCGCATCGCCACGCGGCCCGGCTACTACCCGGGCCCGGAGGGGCGCGAGGATGCGCTGCTGCTGTCGCGGCGACTCGTGGACCTGGCGTGAGCCGGGCGGCGACGGGTCGCGCCCAGCTCGGCTGGGCGCTCTACGACTGGGCGAACTCCGCCTTCGCGACCACGGTGGTGGCGGGCTTCTTCCCGATCTTCTTCAAGACCTACTGGAGCGCCGACCACGCGGCCGAGACGAGCACGCTGCAGCTCGGCGTGGGCAGCGCGCTGGCGAGCCTGATCGTGCTGTTCCTCGCCCCGCTGCTGGGCGCGATCGCCGATCGCAGCCGCCGCAAGAAACCCTGGCTTGCAGGCGTCACCGGGATCGCGGTGGCCGCCACCGCCGGCCTGTTCTTCGTCGGCGCGGGGCAATGGCTGGCCGCGCTCACGCTGTTCGTGATCGCCTCGACGGCTTTCTTTCTGGCCATGGTGTTCTACGACAGCCTGATCGTGGATGTGTGCGCGCCGGCGGACTACGATCGCGTGTCCGCGCTCGGCTACGGGCTCGGTTATCTTGGCGGCGGCCTGCTGCTGGCCGTGAACGTGGCGATGACGCTGTGGCCGGAGGTCTTTGCTTTGGCCGATCGCGCGGCGGCGGTGCGCTGGTCGTTTCTGAGCGTGGCGGTCTGGTGGGCGCTGTTCTCGTTGCCGGTCTTCCTGTTCGTCGACGAGAGCCGCGACGCGGATACTCCGAGCGCCACCCGCGCCATGCGCGAGGGACTCGCCGAACTGCGCCTGACCGCGCGCCGTATCTTCAGCGAAAAGCCGGTATTCACGTTTCTGATCGCCTACTGGCTGTATATCGACGGCGTGCACACGATCATCCGCATGGCGGTCGATTTCGGCCTCAACCTCGGCTTCGGCCAGACCAGCCTGATCACCGCCCTGCTGCTGGTGCAGTTCATCGGTTTTCCGGCCGCGATCGCCTTCGGCTGGCTGGCCTCGAAATGGGAGACCAAGAAGGCGATCTATCTCGGGCTGGCGGTCTATGCCGGCGTTACCGCCTGGGGCTATTTCCTGGCCTACGAGTGGCAGTTCTATGTCATGGCCGCGGTGATCGGGCTGGTGCAGGGCGGCGTGCAGTCGCTGTCGCGCTCCTACTTCGCGCGCCTGATCCCCGACGGGCGCGCCGGCGAGTATTTCGGCATCTACAACATGATGGGCAAGTTCGCCGCGGTGATCGGGCCGCTGCTGGTCGGCGCGACCGCGGCGCTGTCCGGCAGCGCGCGGCTGTCGATCCTGTCGGTGCTGGTGCTGTTCGTCGCTGGCGGCTGGCTGCTCACGCGGGTCGACGCGCGCGAAGCCCCGGGCGTCGCTTAGACAGCCTGGGTTCCGCCCGCGCCGTATCGCGCGACCGAACGCGTCGCGACGCTCGGGCGCGCCAATGCCTGAGGATATTGCCGGGTTGGTCCCCGCACACGAGCACGAGTCGGCAACGCTGTCCGTCCGTCAGTGCGCGGACCGGGCCTGCTCGGGCACGAATGCCTTGATCACGGCTTCGGCGGCGTTGACGACATTCTGGGCCGGGCCGCTGCGGTCGTAGAACGTCAACGGCGAGAGATAGGCGCCTTCCCAGAGCAGCATCAGGGTATCGCCCAGCGCGTCCGCGTTGGGCGCGCCCATTTCGCCGGCCAGGCGGCGAAAGCGCTGGCGCATCTCGGCCTTGTATTCCTCGATGATCGCCTTGGCCGGGTGCTGCGTTTCGGATAGCTCCACGGCGACGTTCGACAGCGGACAGCCTCGGGACGCCTGTGCGCAGGTTTCGACTCGATGCGCCTTGAACAGGGCTCGCGTCTGGGCCAGCGGGTCGCCCTTATAGCTTTCCAGCGTCGCCTCCCAGTGCGCGAGGCCTTCTTCGACCTCGTGGCGCACGTACGCGGCGACCAGGTCGTCCTTGGACGCGAAGGCGCGATAGAAGCTCATCTTGTTGGTGTCTGCCTCGGACACGATCGCGTCCACGCCGACGGCGCGCACGCCATGCCTGTAGAACAGCTCACAGGCGGCGGCGAAGATCCTGTCGCGTACACGCGGCTTTTTTTTCGCGGAAATAACTTCTTGGTTCACAGCGGCTTATCACTCTCGGTGCCTTTAGGCACAATATTTTTATTGAAATGTTACTGACCGGTAACTAACATCCTCCTCAGGACGTTACCGGTCGGTAACAGTTCCGTAAGAATCGGCTTGTTGCCGAACGCTGTCAAGCTGCCGAGTCGCTCCCGACAAGAGACGACCCGGCGCAACCGGTTTCGAGCGCGCTCGTGGCCGCTCCAGGGAGTTCTCAATGCGTGAATCAAGGCGCCGGTCGTCCCGGCTGATCGGCATCGCGGCGGTGATCGCCGTACTGGTCGGCGCGGTGGCCGCGTATGCGGTGTCCTCCCCGACGACCGCAAAGGCACAGGCACAGGCACAGGCGGCAACCCCGCCCCCGGCTGTGACGGTCGCGCCGGTGATCGTGAAATCGCTGCACGAATGGCAGGAATTCACCGGCCGCCTGCAGGCGGTGGAGTCCGTCGAGGTCCGTGCCCGTGTGAACGGCTATATCGATCGCGTCGCCTTTGCCGACGGCGCGATCGTGCACAAGGGCGATCTACTCTTTCAGATCGACCCGCGGCCGTATCAGGCCGAGGTCGATCGGCTTTCCGCGGAAAAGGCGCGTGCGGCATCGTCGCTCGCGCTGGCCCGCGCCGATTTCCAACGCGGCCGGGCATTGCAGCGTGCCAACGCGATCTCGACCCAGGCATACGATCAGTTCAGGGCGAGCGAGGCGGCGGCGAAAGGCGAGCTGGGCTCGGTCGAGGCGATGCTGCGTGCCGCGCGGCTGAATCTGGAATTCACCGAGGTGCGGGCGCCTATCGACGGGCGCGTGTCGCGCGCCAACATCACGGCCGGGAATCTGGTTGACGGCAGCGCGGTGCTGACCACCGTCGTCTCGCAGGACCCGGTCTATGCCTATTTCGACGTGGACGAGCAGGCGTTTCTTCGCTATGAGCAGCTCATCCAGCACGGCGGCGACGAAGACATCACCGGCGTGTTCATGGGGCTGGTGGACGAAACCGGCTACCCGCACGGGGGCAATCTCGATTTCGTCGACAATCAGGTGAACCCCGATACGGGCACCATCCGGGCCCGGGCCGCGTTCGCCAACGGCGACGGCCAGTACACGCCCGGGCTGTTCGCGCGGATGCGCCTGGTCGGCGGCGCGGCGGTCGAGACCGTGCTCATCGACGACCGCGCCATAGGCACCGATCTGGACAAGCGCTTCGTACTGCGGTTGACGGCCGACAACGCGGTCGAGTATCAGCGCGTGGAAATGGGGCCGTCCATCAGCGGCCTGCGCGTGGTGCGCTCGGGCCTGAAGCCGGGCGACGTCATCGTTGTCAACGGCCTGCAGCACGTCATGCCCGGCCAGACCGTCGCGCCCGAGCGGGTGTCGATGCTCGAGGACGGCGAAACGCTGGAGCAGCTGGCCCAGGTGGAAGCGGCGGCTCAACCACAGCCGCTGGCCGGCGCAGACGGTCTGCCCGCGCTTTATATCGATAACGCACGCGGTCTCGTGGCGCTGGCGGATCGCGCGAAATGAAACTGTCTCAATTCTTTATCGACCGCCCGATATTCGCGGGCGTATTGTCGACGCTCATTCTGCTGGTGGGCCTGCTGGCGTTGCCGCTGCTGCCGATCAGCGAATATCCGGAAGTCGTGCCGCCGACCGTGGTGGTCAAGGCCAGCTACCCGGGCGCCAATCCGAAAGTGATCGGCGATACCGTGGCCGGCCCGCTGGAACAGGCGATCAACGGCGTCGAGGGCATGCTGTATCAGTCCTCGCAGTCGACCGCCGACGGCGTGATGACGCTGACCATCACCTTCGCGCTGGGCACCGATCCGGATACCGCCCAGGTACTGGTACAGAACCGCGTGGCGCAGGCCGTGCCGGAGCTGCCGGAAGAAGTACAGCGTCTGGGCGTGACCACCAACAAGGCATCGCCCGATCTGACCATGGTGGTGCATCTGGTCTCGCCGAACGAGCGCTACGACCGGCTCTATCTGGCCAACTATGCGCTGGTGCGGGTCAAGGACGAGCTGGCGCGCCTGGACGGCGTCGGTGATGTTCAGGTGTTCGGCGCGGGCGAATACGCGATGCGGGTCTGGCTGAACCCGGACAAGCTGGCCAGCCGGAACATGGCGGCGGGCGATGTCGTGGCCGCGATTCGCGACCAGAACATCCAGGTCGCTGCCGGCCAGCTGGGCGCGCCGCCGACGCGCAGCAGCGCGGATTTCCAGCTGCTGATCAATACCAAGGGCCGGCTGTCCACCGCCGAAGAGTTCGAGAACATCGTCGTCAAGACCGGCGAATCGGGCCAGATCACCTACCTGAAGGATGTCGCGCGCGTACAGATCGGCGCGGACACCTATGCGCTGCGTGCGCTGCTGGACAACGCCCCGGCCGCCGCCATTCCGGTATTTCAGCGCCCCGGCAGCAACGCGCTGGAGATTTCCGAGCAGGTGCGCGCAAAGATGGCCGAGCTCAAGAAGAGCTTCCCGCAGGGTGTGGACTACCAGATCGTCTACGACCCGACCGTGTTCGTGCGCGAGTCGATCCGCGACGTGGTGCATACGCTGCTCGAGGCGATCGTGCTCGTCGTGCTGGTGGTGATTCTGTTCCTGCAGACCTGGCGCGCGTCGGTGATCCCGCTGATCGCCGTGCCGGTGTCGCTGGTCGGCACCTTTGCCGTGATGTATCTGTTCGGGTTCTCGTTGAACGCTTTGTCGCTGTTTGGCCTGGTGCTGGCGATTGGCATCGTGGTGGACGACGCGATCGTGGTCGTCGAGAACGTGCAGCGCAATATCGAGAACGGGCTCAAGCCGGTCGCGGCCACCCGCCAGGCCATGCGCGAAGTCACGGGGCCGATCGTCGCCACGTCGCTCGTGCTGTGCGCGGTGTTCGTGCCCACGGCCTTCATCAGCGGCCTGTCGGGCCAGTTCTACAAGCAGTTCGCGCTCACGATCGCGATCAGTACGGTCATCTCGGCGCTCAACTCGCTCACTCTCAGCCCGGCGCTCTCGGCGCTGCTGCTCCAGGAGAAGGGCGCGGCACCCGATCGGCTCACGCGCGTGATCAATGGCCTGTTCGGCTGGCTGTTCCGGCCGTTCAACCGCTTCTTCGCGGCGGCTTCGAACGGTTATGTCCGCAGCATCGGCCGGGTCTTTCGCGTGGGCGGTATCGCAGTGCTGCTCTACGTCGGCCTGATCGGGCTCACCGGGCTGGGTTTCACCCAGACGCCGACCGGCTTCGTGCCGCAGCAGGACAAGCAGTATCTGGTCGCCTTCGCACAGCTGCCGGATGCGGCCACGCTGGATCGCACCGAGGCGGTCATCCGCCGCATGGGCGATATCGTCGCCCAGCAGCCGGGCGCCGAGAGCGCGGTCCAGTTTCCGGGTCTGAATATCAACGGGTTCACCAACAGCCCGAATACCGGCATCGTGTTCGTGACCCTCGATCCCTTCGAGGAGCGGGGTAGCGCGGATCTGTCGGCGAACGCGATTGCAGGCGCGCTCAACCAGAAGTTCGCGGGCATACAGGAGGCCTTCGTGGCGGTGTTTCCGCCACCGCCGGTGAACGGGCTCGGCACGATCGGCGGTTTTCGTATGCAGATCCAGGATCGCGCCGATCTGGGCTCGGCGGCCCTGTACGCCGAAACCCAGAAGCTGATCGCGGCCGGCAACGCCGAGCCCGCGCTGGCCGGGCTGTTCACCGGCTTTCAACAGAACGTGCCCCAGATCGATGCCGACGTGAATCGCGACAAGGCGATCGCCCAGGGCGTGAACCTGCAGCAGCTGTTCGACACCATGCAGGTCTATCTCGGCTCGCTGTATGTCAATCAGTTCAATCGCTTCGGGCGCACCTATCAGGTCAACGTCCAGGCCGAGCCGGAGTTCCGTCTCGAACCCGACGACATCCTGCAGCTGAAGACGCGCAACGCCGACGGGGCGATGATTCCGCTGGGCGCGTTCGTCACCCTCAACGCGTCGTCCGGGCCGGACCGGATCATGCACTACAACGGCTATGCCACCGCCGAGATCAACGGCGGCCCGGCGCCGGGCTTCAGTACCGGCCAGGCCCAGGCGGCGATGGAGCGGGTGGCCCAACAAAGCCTGCCCAACGGCATGAGCTTCGAATGGACCGACCTGACCTATCAGCAGATCCTGGCCGGCGATACCGGCATGCTGATTTTTCCGCTGGTGGTGGTGCTGGTGTTTCTGGTGCTCGCCGCCCAGTACGAGAGTCTGGGCCTGCCCCTGGCGGTGATCCTGATCATGCCGATGGTGCTGTTCTCGGCACTGCTCGGCGTGCAGATCACGGGTGGCGATAACAATATCTTCACCCAGATCGGGCTGATCGTGCTCGTCGGGCTGGCGAGCAAGAACGCGATCCTGATCGTGGAGTTCGCCCGCGACCGCGAGGCTGAAGGCGCAGGCCCGTTGCGTGCGGTGCTCGACGCCGCGCGCCTGCGGCTGCGCCCGATTCTGATGACGTCGATGGCTTTCATCATGGGCGTCGTGCCGCTGGTGATCTCGACCGGCGCGGGTGCGGAGATGCGCCGTGCGATGGGCGTGGCCGTGTTCTCCGGGATGATCGGCGTGACGTTCTTCGGGCTGCTGCTGACCCCGCTGTTCTATCTGCTGGTACGCAAGGCCACGCGCTCGCTGGCAAAGCG
>NZ_AYKH01000011.1 GCF_003788635.1 Salinisphaera orenii subsp. orenii MK-B5 | reverse complement strand
CGTTCCCCCCGCCAGTCGACCACGCCGAGCAGGATGCCGAAGACGATGCTCGCGGTCGCGATCACCCCGGGCAGGCGCAGGCTGTCCTCGCCGACGGCCCCCAGCACGCCGCCGAACACGATCGCCGGCAGGGTCGCCAGGGCCAAGCCCCAGGCCATGCGCACGTCGTCGTCGCGCCGCCCCCGCGTGAACGACTGGATCCAGGCCACCCCAAGGCGCGCCACGTCGGTGCGAAAATAAGCCAGCACGGCGACGAGGGTGCCCAGATGCATGGCCAGATCGAAGCCGAGCCCCTGATCCACCCAGCCAAGGAAATGCGGTACCAGAATGAGATGCGCGGAACTGGAGATCGGCAGGAACTCCGTGATGCCCTGCACCACCGCAAGCACCACCAGCTGATACCACTCCATAAACGTATACCGTGCCCTGAGATTCCAATACGGCCGCCGAACCGAGCGATATCGACCGTTTCGTGGCGGCGCACTATAGCGCGAGGTCGCCCCCGTGTCCGACACACATGCCACAGAAACGTTGCAGCCCTGCGTCGCCGTCACCGGCGCCAACCGCAACATCGGCGCCCACCTGGCGGCCCGCTTTCTGGACGAGGGCTTTGGCGTCGTGGCGCATTATCGCAGCGAAACGGCGGCGATCGAGCGCCTGGCGGCGCGCGGCGCGCGTCTTGTGCGCGGCAGTTTCGATGACGCCGCGGCCTGCACGGACATCGCCGAGCGCCTGGCCGCGGCCGCGCCGTCGCTGCGCGCGATCATCCACAACGCCTCGAGCTTCGCGCCGACCGCAGCCGACATCCCGGCCGCCGCCACGCAGTTCCAGGACTTCTTCGCGGTTCACATGCTCGCGCCGTACATTCTCAACACGCATCTCGCCGCCCATCTCGACGGCACGCCGGAGGCGCCCGCGGACATCATTCACATCACCGATATCTACGCCGATAACCCGGCGCCCGCGCAGGATCTCTACTGTGCGACCAAAGCCGGGCTCCAGAACCTGTCGCTGGCCTTCGCCAAGCGCTACGCGCCGCGCATCAAGGTCAACGCGATCCAGCCCGGACCCATCAGCTTCGAGGCCTGGCATGACGAGAACCATCGCTCGGCGGTGCTGGAGGCCACCCCGCTCGGCCGCATGGGCAGCCCCGAGGCGATCTACGCCGCGGTGCGCGCGATCATGGCCAACGACTACCAGACCGGGGCGGTCATACCCGTCGACGGCGGACGCCGCCTGGGGCGCGGCTAGGGCCTATTCAAACCCAGCATGAACATACCTTCATGCCGGGTTGATAACGCGAACATGTGCTCGTGTGCTCGCCGCGGCCGTCGGCCGCGAAGCGCTTGAAAATACAGGACGGGCATGCGCCGGCCTCTCTTTTTAAGCGCGTTGAAAAAAGCTGACGGTTCAGCTGTTTTGCTGCCGTGTTATTAAAACTTTATACAAGCGCCGTGTTGGCGACCGCACCTCGTGTGCGGCAAGGCGCGATTTGCCCATCGTGGCGCGCCACGACCCAGACGGCAACGCCGCAGCGTGCCCCGGGTCGATTGTTCATGGGCGGCCCAACCCGCAGCGCCAAGCGCCGTGGTGCGGACTCGCATGACGTGTTGACAGCCCCTACGGCTTGATCGTGACCGGCGTGAGCGGCTGCTCGCGGTCGTCAAACGCCGCCCAGAGTGCCGCGTAGGTCGAGCCGAGCACCGGGTGGCGGGCGTCGGGGACCAGTTCCGCCAGCGGACGCAGCACGAAGGCGTATTCGAGGATATCGGCCCGCGGCAGGGTCAGACCGTCGCGATCGAGCACGGTATCGCCTACGAGCAGCAGGTCGAGATCCATGCGGCGCGAGGCCCGCTTGACGCTGCGATCGCGCCCGCAGTCGGTCTCGATCCGGCGCAGCGCGGCCTGAAGATCGGCGACCGGCTCGTCGCTGTCGAATCCGATCACCAGATTGATGAAGTCGTCACCGTCGAAGCCGACCGACGGACAGCGATAGGCCCGGGAGACGCGCAGCGCCCCGAAACGGGTCTCGAGCAGCGCGAGCGCCCGCGGGACATGGGTTCGCGGATCGATGTTGCTGCCGACGCCGACGAACACCGGCCTCACGAGCCACGCTCCCGGGTGATGCGCACGCCCACGCCCGCCGCGCCGCGCAGCGCGTGCGGCTTGTTCACGCGCAGGCTCAGCCGCTGAACGGGGAATTCGTCGAGCACCAGTGCGGCGACGCGCTCGGCCAGCGTCTCGACGAGCTGGAATTCGGCCGCCTCGACGAAGGCGATGACACGCTTGCCGACCGCCTTGTAGTTCAGGGTCTGCTCGACGTCGTCGCCAGCCGCGGCGGCACGGATGTCGAAATCCATGTCGAGATCGATGACCACCCGCTGGCGGATGTGGCGCTCCCAGTCGTAGATCCCGATGACGGTCTCCACGACCAGTTGCTCGATGAAGATCGTGTCCACGCGCACTCCCTGTCCGTTCACAATATCCGCTGCCGGAACGGTCGTCGTTCGCGGCCGCGGCGCAAGCCTACGGCCTGTGACCGGCCCTTGCGAAGCCGCGCCGAGCCGCGGGGCTCGGGCAAAACCCGAAACCGCACCGTCGACTGACCGTCACCGGTCGCGCTCCCGGCCGCCGCTCGCGCTCTGGCGGGCGGGGCCGGACGCTGTCCGCCGCAGCGGGCGGGACCGGCGCGTAAAACCTGCAATGTACACGCCACCGTGCCAGAATGCCGCGCCTGTCGGCCGACCGGCCCGGATCGAGGACTGCAGAACCGCTCATGCTGGCTGTGCAACAGGCCCTGGGGCCGCTTTTCGTGCTCATTCTGCTGGGCGCCCTGCTAGGCTGGCGCGATTATCCCGGCGGCGATTTCTGGCCGCGCGCGGAACGCCTGATCTACTACCTGCTGTTCCCGGCCCTGCTGGTCTCCACCCTGGCCACCGCGAACGTGGGCGAGGTGCCGGTGCTGCGGCTGGCGGTGGCGACCATCGGCCCGCTGCTGGCCTTCGCCGCACTGCTCTGGCTGGCCCGCGGCCGGCTGCAGCTGGATGACGCCAGCTTCACCTCGGTCTTTCAGGGCGGGCTGCGCTTCAACACCTTCGTGGCCATCGCCGGTGCGGCATCGCTGCACGGCGAGGCCGGCACCACGGCGGCTGCGGTGGCCATCGCGCTGATGGTGCCGACCGTGAACGTGCTCTGCGTGCTCTGCTTCATCGCCGCGGGCACACTCGGTCGCGCGGGACTCTGGCGCAGCCTGCGCGAGCTGCTGCGCAATCCACTGATCCTCGGCTGCGCGCTCGGCGTCGGGCTCAACCTGTCGGGGATCGGGCTGCCCGGCTGGAGCGGGCCGGCGCTGGAGCTGGTCGCCCGGGCCGCCCTGCCGCTGGGGCTGATCGCAGTGGGCGTGGCGCTGCGCCCGGCCGCCCTGGTGCGCAGCGGGCGCGCGTTCTGGAGCTCGACCGCGGTCAAGCTGGTACTGCTGCCGGCCCTGGCGCTGGCCGTCGCCGTGCCGATCGGCCTGGATCCGGTCTCCCGCGACGTGGTGCTGCTGTTCACCGCCGCACCCACCGCCACCGCCGCCTATATCCTCGCGCGTCAGCTCGGCGGCGACAGCGAGCTGATGGCCGCGCTGGTCACGGGCCAGACCCTGCTGGCCATGCTGACGCTGCCGTTCTGGCTGGGCCTGTTCAGCTGACCGCGGCCGGCGGCGTCAGCTCGGCCAGCGGCCAGCGCGCCACGGCTTCGGCCGGGGCGATGCCGGGGGCCATGTCCGTGCGTCGCAGCCACCCGACCAGCGCGATCATCGCGGCGTTGTCGGTGCAGAACTCGGCCCGGGGGAAATACAGATCGAAGCCGTCGCGCGCCGCGCGCGACTCGAGCGCCGCCCGCAGCCGGCGATTGGCGCCGACGCCGCCGGCCACCACCAACCGTCCGATGCCGGTCTGATCGAGCGCGCGCGCGCACTTCGCCACCAGCGTGTCCGCGACCGCCTGCTCGAAGCTCGCGGCGATATCCGCGCGCGCCGCCGTGGTGTCCGGCGCGGCCTTGATCGCGAGCATGACGGCGGTCTTGAGTCCGGAGAAGGAGAAATCCAGCCCCGGGCGACGCACCATGGGCCGCGGGAAATCGTGCGCGTCCGCGCACCCGGATTCAGCCAGCCGCGCCAGCGCCGGGCCACCCGGATAGCCCAGCCCCAGCATCTTCGCGCTCTTGTCGAAGGCCTCGCCGACGGCGTCGTCCAGACTCTGGCCGAGCGGCGTGTAGCGCCCGACCCCGTCCACGCGCACCAGCAGCGTGTGGCCGCCCGAGACCAGCAGCGCCACGAACGGAAAGGCCGGCGGCGCCGGCTCCAGCAGCGGCGAGAGCAGATGCCCTTCCATGTGATGCACGCCGAGCACCGGCAGGCCGCGGCTCATGCCCAGTCCCGCGGCGATCGAGGCACCGACGAGCAGCGCGCCGACCAGTCCGGGCCCGCGGGTGTAGGCGATGCCGGTCAGCGCCGGCTGCCCGGCCTCCGCGAGTACGCGCTCGATCAACGGCGTCAGTTTGCGGATATGATCGCGCGAGGCCAGCTCCGGCACCACGCCGCCGTAGTCGGCATGCAGCGCGACCTGGCTGTGCAGGGCATGCGCGATCAGCCCGCGCTCGCCGTCGTAGACGGCGGCCGCACTTTCGTCGCAGGAGCTCTCGATACCGAGGATGATCGCTTGTCTTTGCAAAACGCCGGGGTCGGGATTAAACTTACTCGCCCTATTCTAGCGGTCGAAGCGCTCGCTTGCGGCCGTTCGAATCCAGATACACACGATTCCTCCGGAGAGTGATTGCTCAATGCCTAGCGTACGTGTCAAGGAAAACGAGCCGTTTGAAGTCGCACTGCGTCGGTTCAAGCGCAGCTGCGAGAAAGCCGGCGTCGTCACCGAAGTACGCCGTCGCGAGTTCTTCGAAAAGCCCTGCCAGACCCGCAAGCGCAAGCGCGCCGCCGCGGTCAAGCGCCACGCGAAGAAACTGCAGCGCGAGCAGCAGCGCTTCACGCGCCAGTACTAGGCGCCGCGGGCGATACTGTGACAGCGGCCCCACCGGCCGCTGTTTTTCTTTGCAACCGGGGTAGCGCGTGAGTCTCAAGGAACAGCTTCAGGACGATCTGAAATCCGCCATGCGCACGCGCGACAAGGAACGCCTTGCCGTCTTGCGCATGCTGATGGCCGCGCTCAAGCAGCGCGAGGTCGACGAGCGCAGCGAACTCGACGATGCCGAGGTCCTGGGCGTACTCGAGAAGATGATCAAGCAGCGGCGCGATGCCGAAACCCAGTATCGCGAAGCCGACCGGCACGAGCTGGCCGACGCCGAGGCCGCCGAGATCGCGGTGCTCGAACACTATCTCCCCGCCCAGCTCTCCGAGGCCGAGATCGATGCCGCCATCGAGTCGGCGGTCAGCGAACAGGGCGCCACGTCGATGCAGGACATGGGCCCGGTGATGGGCGTGCTGAAGAACCGGCTGCAGGGCCGTGCCGATTTGGCCGTGGTCAGCCAGCGGCTCAAGGCGCGGCTGCAGGGCTGAACGGCGCGCCCGAGCCGCGGCACCGCCGCGCCCGCCCACCGGGATAGGCTCGGACCAATGGCGCGCATTCCACAGCATTTCATCGATCAGCTGCTCGAGCGCACGGACATCGTGTCGCTGATCGACGCGCGCGTGTCGCTCAAGAAATCCGGGCACGAATACGCCGCCTGCTGCCCGTTCCACGACGAAAAGACGCCGTCGTTCACAGTCTCGCCCACCAAGCAGTTCTATCACTGCTTCGGCTGCGGCGCCCACGGCACCGCGATCAGCTTCCTGATGGAATACGACCGGCTGGAGTTTCGGGACGCGGTCGAGGTGCTCGCCCAGCAGTCGGGGCTCGAGATCCCGGAGGAGGCCGCCACCGCGAACGAGTCCGGGCCCAGGCGCGAACCGCTGTTCGAGGTGATGGCGCTCGCCGACCGCCGCTATCGCAGCGCCCTGCGCGAGACGCCGGCCGCGATCGACTATCTCAAGCGCCGCGGCGTCTCCGGCGCGATGGCCAAGACCTATGGCCTGGGCTTCGCGCCCGACGCCTGGGACACGCTGGCCGGCGCCCTGCGGGACCGGGCCTCGGCGCATCGGGCGGGGCTGCTGATCGAACGCGACTCGGGCGGCTACTTCGACCGGTTCCGCAACCGGCTGATGTTTCCCATCCGGGATACGCGCGGGCGAACGGTCGCCTTCGGCGGGCGCACGCTCGGCGACGACAAGGCCAAGTACCTGAACTCGCCGGAGACGCCGCTGTTCCACAAATCCGATCACATGTACGGGCTGTTCGAGGCCCGCCAGGCGCTGCGCGACATCCCGCGGCTGCTCGTGGTCGAGGGCTATATGGACGTGATCGCGCTCGCCCAGCACGGCTTTCCGAACGCCGTCGCCACGTTGGGCACGGCCACCACCCAATCGCATCTGACCACGCTGTTCCGGCATACATCCGAAGTGCTGTTCTGTTTCGACGGCGACGCCGCCGGCGTCCGCGCCGCGCGCAAGGCCCTGGAACAGAGCCTGCCGGTGATGCGCGGCGCCCGGCGGGTGCGGTTTCTGTTCATGCCCGAGGAGGCGGACCCGGACACACTGGTACGCGGCGAGGACGGGCCGGCACGGTTCCAGCAGGCGATCGACGAGGCGCGACCCGCCTCGGCCGTCCTGCTCGACGCCCTGACCGACGACATCGACCTGAACACGCCGGACGGCCGGGCCCAGCTGGTGGAGGCCGCGCGCGGCTACGTCAACGCCCTGCCGCCGGAGGCATTCCGGGCCGAGCTGATCGCCGAGATCGCGCGCCTCGCCGGGCTGCCGGCCGAGGATCTGCGTCAGATGTATGCCAAGGCGCCTTCACGCGCGACGCCGACGGCCGATACAGATTCGCGTGGGCACGAAATCCGCCTGACGCCGGTCAGCCGCGCCTTGTCGCTGCTGCTCAGCGACCCGAGCCTGGCCGGCCAGGTCGAGGACCTGGAGGCCGTACGCCAGAGCACGGCCCGCGGTGCGGCGATTCTTGTGGAGGCGATTGAGTTTTTCGCAAACAACCCAACAATCCCGGTATCGCACTGGCTGGAACGCCATCGCGACCAACGCTACTTCGAGAGACTGCAGCAGGTCGCGAGCGTCACGCCGCCGGGCAGCGAGGACGAACGGGCGCGCGAATTCGTGCAGACCGTACGCCGGCTCGGCGAATACAGCGCCGGTCGACAATCGCTTCGCGAGCGTTACGACCGGCTGGTGGCACAACAGGCACGCGGCCCGCTCGACGCCGAGGCCGCGCGCGAACTCAAGGAGGTGCTTCGGCTATTGCAGAGAGCACGCGACGACACGGCCTGAGTCCACAGCGGCCACGCAGCGACAACACCGCGGTCGCAGCGAAACGCCCTGATTGATATACTGGTCGGTTATCGCCGGACACGCTCAGCCCCTACGGACCCACACGCAGCAGATCACATGAGCAAAGACAAGAAATCCCAGCTACGGCTTCTGATCGCCCACGGCAAGCAGAAAGGCTATCTGACCTACGCCGAGGTCAACGATACCCTGCCCGACGATATCGTCGATCCCGAGCAGATCGAAGACATCGTCAACATGATCAGCGATATGGGCATCACGGTGCACGAACAGGCGCCGGATGACGATAGCCTGCTGCTGTCCGAGAACACCGTCAGCGAGGACGACGACGACGCCGAGGAAGCGGCGGCGACGCTGGCCGCGCTCGACCCCCAGTTCGGGCGGACCACCGATCCGGTGCGCATGTACATGCGCGAGATGGGCACGGTCGAACTGCTTGATCGCCAGGGCGAGATCCGGATCGCCAAGCGCATCGAGGAAGGGCTGGCGGAGATGATGTTCGCCCTGGCCTACTTCCCCGCCACCACCGGCCGCCTGCTCGAATTGTGGGATCAGGTGCAGGCGAACGACAAGCGGCTGACGGATGTGATCGTGGGCTTCGTCGATCCCGATACGGGCGATCCCGTGGTCGCGGACGAGGACACCGGCAACGAGGCCGATGACGAGGAAGGTGCAGCCCCGACCAACGACGGCCCGGATCCGGAAGAAGCCAGGAACCAGTTCGAGACGCTGCGCGGGTGGCACGACGCCGCGGTCGCGGCACTCGAGGCCCACGGCCGCGAGCACGAGGCCACCGAGAAGGCCCTCACCGGGCTGGCCAACCATTTCATGCGCTTCAAGCTGGTGCCCAAGACCGCGGACGACCTGACGCTCCAGCTGCGCACCACCATGATCGATATCCGCTCGGCCGAGCGCGACATGCTCAACATCTGCGTGCGCGAGGCGGGCATGCCGCGGCGCGAATTCGTGCGCCAGCTGCCGGACAACCTCACCAGCGAGGAATGGCTCGACAAGCTCATCCGCGCCAAGCGCCGGTACTCGTCCACCATCGCCTCGCGCCGCGAGGATCTGGTGCGCGCCCAGACGCGGATCCGCGAGATCGAAGCCGAGAACGGCCTGAACGTCAATCACATCAAGGAGATCAACCGCAAGATGTCGATTGGCGAGGCCAAGGCCCGCCGCGCCAAGAAGGAGATGGTCGAGGCCAACCTGCGCCTGGTGATCTCGATCGCGAAGAAATACACCAACCGCGGACTGCAGTTCCTGGACCTGATCCAGGAGGGCAACATCGGCCTGATGAAGGCGGTCGACAAGTTCGAATACCGCCGCGGCTACAAGTTCTCGACCTACGCCACGTGGTGGATCCGCCAGGCCATCACCCGCTCGATCGCCGACCAGGCGCGCACCATCCGCATCCCGGTGCACATGATCGAGACGATCAACAAGCTCAATCGCATCAGCCGCCAGATGCTCCAGGAAATGGGCCGCGAGCCCTCGCCCGAGGAACTGGCCGAGCGCATGGAGATGCCCGAAGAGAAGGTGCGCAAGGTCCTGAAGATCGCCAAGGAACCGATCTCCATGGAGACCCCGATCGGCGACGACGAGGACTCGCATCTGGGCGACTTCATCGAGGACATCAACGCCATCGCCCCGGACGATTCCGCCTCCGGCGAATCGCTGCGCGAGGCCACCCACAACACGCTGGCCAGCCTGACACCGCGAGAGGCCAAGGTGCTGCGCATGCGGTTCGGCATCGACATGAACACCGACCACACGCTCGAGGAGGTCGGCAAGCAGTTCGACGTCACCCGCGAGCGCATCCGCCAGATCGAGGCCAAGGCCCTGCGCAAGCTGCGCCATCCCTCACGCGCGACCTTCCTCAAGAGCTTCCTCGACGAGTAAGTAGAACCCGCCGAACGCTTGGCGGCCCTACGGCCGCCAAGCTATAGTGCCGCGCCGGGCGGATCACACGCCCGGCGTTTTCATGTCAGGGGGCCTGTAGCTCAGCGGTTAGAGCAGGGGACTCATAATCCCTTGGTCGTCGGTTCGAGTCCGACCGGGCCCACCAAAAATTTCAATCATCTAGCTTTACGCCTATCCCCTTGCATCGGATCTTTCTCCGGCTTGGGAAGAGATCGGGAAGCACTCCGGACGCCAAACCTATCGACGCCGCCGCGGTGGCTGCGGCGTGACCGGCGCCGGGATGAACGGCCAGTCGCTTAGCACGTCCAGTCATCGCTGAACGAGTTGCACGAGCTGTAGGACTACGGCTTCATGCAGACACCGAGGCGCGATACCCCCACTCGCGCCGTCGTCCTCGGCGATATCGCCCTCACGGTCGACCGCATCATGGGCTGACTGACCGCGCAGCACGCGCGCCTCCTGAGGATTCTTTCGTTATCCGCGCCTGGCCTCCAAGCCCGCTCTTGCGCATTGCCGGCCGTCGCGCGTATCGATGCAACCCCATCGCGCCTACGGCAAGACCGATGATCGACGCCATATTCTGTTTGGTACACCGTTCGCCAGCGTATCCCGCATGCAACGCGCCAGCGACCGGCAGACATGGCCTTGAGGTGGCGATCCGCAATTACCTGCCAGCACGCGACTCAGCGCTCAAGCACCAGCAGCGGATCGATACGCGTAGCGTACCAAGTCATGCCCCAGTGCAGATGCGGGCCGGTCGCCCGGCCGGTGGCGCCCACTTCGCCGATGATTTCGCCCTGCTCGACCGTCTCCCCGACACCGATGTTCATCTTCGACAGATGCAGGAAGTTCGAGCCGATGCCGTGGCCGTGGTCGATGAGCACGGTGCCGCCGGTCAGATAGAGGTCGTCGGCGAAGACCACGCGCCCGGCGGCCGGCGCTTTCACCGGCGTGCCGGTGGCGGCGGCGATGTCCATGCCGGAATGCGCCGATCCCGGCGTGCCGTTGTAGACACGCTGACTGCCGAAACGACCGCTGATTCGGCCGGGCACCGGTCGGATGAAGTCCTGGGTGAAGCCGATGCCGTCGTCGCTGGTCTCGCGGGCCCGGGCGACGGCCCGCTGCTCCCGGCCGATCCGCTCGGCGATCTCCGGCGGCGGGTCCACGGTCTCCGGCGGCACGCCGTCGACCCGCTCGATCGGCCAGTCGCGGGGCGCGATGGCGATCCGCACGGTGCGCTCGCTCGCCCCGGGCGGCGTCACCGTGACCGCCGCCGTACCGCTCGCGTCGCGGGCCACACCGAAGACCACGCTGCCGTAGTCGGTCACCCGCAGTTCGCGGCCGGCGTGGACGACACGGCTGCCCGGGGGCACCTTGCCGATGACCATGGCGCCCTGCGGGACGCGCTCGGGAAAGACCATCCTCGTGTCGTCTGCATGGGCGGCGCTGGCGATGAACACCAGCAGCGACAGCGCGTGCAGCACGATGTGGCGGTTGATTCGGGCGGTCGGCACCATGGGCTCCGGCAGGCTGAGCGGTGATCGTAGTCTGTCAGGCCGCGATCGTAACGCGGTCGTTACAGATGGCGTGCGATGACCATGCGCTGGACATCGCTGGTGCCCTCGTAGATCTGGCAGACACGCACGTCGCGGTAGATGCGCTCGACCGCGTAATCGGCCAGATAACCTTAGCCGCCCAGGGTCTGGATGGCATCGGAGCAGACCTGTTCCGCCATCTCCGATGCGAACAGCTTAGCCATGCACGCTTCCGACAGGCCGGGTTCGTCCGCCTCCCGCAGGCCGGCGGCGTGCAGCACGAGCTGCCGTGCGGCCTCGATGCGGGTGGCCATGTCGGCCAGCCGAAAGGCCACGGCCTGATGCTCGATGATCGGCCAGCCGAAGCTCTCGCGCTCGCGGGCGTAGTCGCGCGCGATCTCGTAGGCGGCGCGCGCCATGCCCACCGCCTGGGCCGCGATACCGATGCGCCCGCCTTCCAGATTGGCCAGCGCGATGCGATAGCCCGCGCCCACTTCGCCCAGGCGGTACTCGTCGGGCACCACCATGCCGTCGAAGTGAAGCGCGCAGGTATCCGAGGCCCGCTGGCCCAGCTTGTGCTCGACCCGCGATACCGAGAAACCGGGCGTATCGGTGGGCACGATGAACGCGCTGATCGCATCCTTCGCGCCCGCCTCGCCGGTACGGGCGAACACGATGACGATGTCGGCCTGCGCGCCGGAGGTGATGAACTGCTTGGCGCCGTTCAGTACCCAGCCGTCACCCTCGCGACGCGCCGTGGTGCGGATGTTGCGCGCGTCGGAGCCAGCCTGCGGCTCGGTGAGCGCGAAGGCGCCGAGCATGTCGCCGGCGGCCAGCGGGCGCAGGAAACGCGCGCGCTGGGCGTCGGTGCCGAAGGTGAGGATCGGCAGGCAGGCGACCGAGTTGTGCACGGAGACGATGATGGAACACGCGCCGTCGCCGGCGGCGATTTCCTCCAGGGCCATGGCGTAGGCGACGTAACCGGTCTCCGCACCGCCCCAGCCCGCCGGCACGAGCATGCCGAGCAGCCCGAGTTCGGCCATCTCGCGCACCGCCTCCGCAGGGAAGCGACTGTCGCGATCCCAGTCCGCCGCGTGGGGCTTCAGACGCGTCTGCGCGAAATCCCGAACGGCCTCGGCGATCCGGCGCTGTTCCTCGGTGGCCCGCATGGGATCAGGCGCAGCGCTCGAGCGCGATCGCCGTGGCCTCGCCGCCGCCGATGCAGATGGAGGCCACGCCGCGTCGGACATCGCGTTCACGCAGGGCCGAGAGCAGCGTCACCAGAATGCGCGCGCCCGACGCGCCGATGGGGTGCCCGAGCGCACAGGCGCCGCCGCGCACGTTGACCTTCTCGTGCGGCAGGTCGAAGGCCCCCATCGCGGCCAGCGGGACGACCGCGAACGCCTCGTTGATCTCGAACAGATCGACATCCGCCAGCGACCAGCCGGTGCGCTCGCCGAGCCGCTTCATCGCGCCGATCGGCGCGGTCGGGAACAGGCCCGGCTCGTCGGCATGAGACGCATGTCCGCGCACCACCGCGAGCGGCGTCAAACCGCGACGCTCGGCTTCGGTGCGTCGCATCAGCAGCAGCGCGGCACCGCCGTCGGAGATCGAGCTGGCGTTGGCCGCGGTCACGGTGCCGCCCTCGCGGAAGGCGGGCTTGAGTTCCGGCACGCGCTCGATGCTCGCGCTGTGCGGCTGCTCGTCCGTGGTCACCGTGGTCTCACGCCGACCACGGCCGACGGTCACGGGAACGATCTCGTCGTCGAAGGCGCCCGACTCGATGGCGGCCCGGGCGCGCTCGAGGGAGGCGATGGCGAAGGCGTCCTGGGCGCGCCGCGAAAAACCCTGCGCTTCGGCGCAGTCCTCGGCGTAGGTGCCCATCAGCCGGCCCGGCTCGTAGGCATCCTCGAGGCCGTCGAGAAACATGTGGTCGACCACCCGACCGTGGCCCATACGGTAGCCCGCCCGGGCGCGATCGAGCAGATACGGCGCGTTGGACATGCTCTCCATGCCACCGGCGACCGCCACATCGGCGCTGCCGCCGGCCAACAGATCGTGGGCCAGCATGGTCGCCGCCATGCCCGAGCCGCACATCTTGTTGACGGTGGTGCAGCGGGTCGAGCGCGCCAGACCGGCGCCGAGCGCGGCCTGACGAGCGGGCGCCTGGCCGAGACCGGCCGGGAGCACGCACCCCATGAGTGTTTCGTCGACGCTGTCCGCGGCGACTCCGCTGGACTCGATCACCGCGCGCACCGCCGCGGCCCCCAGCGTCGGCGCGGCGGCCGCGGCCAGCGTACCCTGCAGCCCGCCCATCGGCGTACGGGCCGCAGCCACGATGACGACCGGATCATCCGCCATGATTCAACTCCTTGTGTCACATTTCATGCGCCGATCGGCGCGGCTCGACGGCCCGGGTTCCCCAGCCCTCGAACCTCGTGAGGCCCGACCCGCGGCACGACGACCGAATGTACCACCGCCGGCGCCGCCCGGTCCGTAACGGCGCGCGAAACCACGCCGCTCGGTGAGCGCAATCGCTTGTCTGAACATGCAGCCTCTGTGCGCGTGTCAGCCACGGCCGTCATCGCCGTATGGCAGCCATAAAAAAGGCCCCGCCTAAGCGGGGCCCGATGGTGCAGACCGAAGATCCGGTCAAACCTGACGCAGAGCGCCCGGCACGCGGATATCCTCGATCATGTCGCGGATCTCGGCCGGCGGGGCCGGCGTTGCCCGCGAGACCAGGAATGCGGCGATGAAGTTGATCGCCGCGCCGATCGCCCCGAAGGACTCCGGCTGGATGCCGAGGAACCAGTAGCCGGCCTCATCCGGGAAGAGGTTGGTGCCCGGAATGAAGAACATGCCCTTGAACACGAAGATGTAGAGCACGGTGGCCGTCAGGCCCGCCAGCATGCCGGCGATCGCGCCCTCGCGGTTCATGCGCTTGGAGAACACGCCCATGAGCAGCACCGGGAATATGGAGGACGCGGCCAGCCCGAAGGCCAGTGCGACCACCTCGGCCGCGAATCCTGGTGGATTCATGCCGAGATACCCTGCCACCAGAATCGAGCCGGTCATCGCGATGCGTCCTGCCATGAGCTCGTTCTTCTCGGATATATCCGGTTTGAGCATGCTCTTGAGCAGATCGTGCGATATGGCCGAGGAGATGGCGAGCAGCAGTCCCGCCGCCGTCGACAGCGCAGCGGCCACGCCGCCCGCGGCCACCAGCGCAATCACCCAAGACGGCAGCTGCGCGATTTCAGGGTTGGCGAGCACCATGATGTCACGGTCGACCGTGACCATCTCGTTGCCTTCCCAGCCGTAACTGCTGGCCTCTTCCGCGAATTCTTCGCTGTTTGCGTTGTAGTACTGGATCCGACCGTCGTCGTTCTTGTCCTCGAAGGCGAGCAGGCCCGTGCCTTCCCAGGTCTTGAACCATTGCGGACGTTCGCTGTACTTCAGGTTGCCGGTCTCTTCGCCCACGGGACCGGTCTGCACGGTCTCCATGAGATTCAGCCGCGCCATCGCGCCGACCGCCGGTGCGGTGGTGTAGAGAATGGCGATGAAGAACAGCGCCCAGCCGACCGACTTGCGGGCGTCGGTGACCTTGCGGACGGTAAAGAAGCGGATGATGACGTGCGGCAGCCCCGCCGTGCCGATCATCAGCGACAGCGTCAGCATGAACACGTTGAGCGTCGAGTGTTCTGGCGTCGTGAAGCTGTCGAAGCCGAGATCGGTGATCACATTATCGAGCCGCTCCAGCAGATACACCCCGCTTCCATCGGCCATGGTCGAGCCCAGGCCGATCTGCGGCAGCGGCACGCCCGTGAGCTGCATGGAGATGAAGACCGCGGGCACCGTGAACGCGAAGATGAGCACGATATACTGCGCGATCTGGGTGTAGGTGATGCCCTTCATGCCGCCGAGCACGGCATAGACGAACACCACGGCCATGCCGATCATCACGCCGGTCTCGAACTCGACCTGCAGGAAGCGTCCGAAGGCCACGCCGACGCCCTTCATCTGGCCGATCACATAGGTGATCGACGCCACGATCAGGCAGATGACCGCGACCGTGCGCGCGACGTTGGAGTAGTAGCGGGCGCCGATGAACGCCGGCACGGTGAAACTGCCGAACTTGCGCAGATACGGCGCCAGCAGCAGCGCCAGTAGCACGAAGCCGCCGGTCCAGCCCATGAGATAGGGCGAGGCGTTGTAGCCGAGAAACGCGATCAGGCCGGCCATCGAGATGAACGACGCCGCGCTCATCCAGTCCGCGGCCGTGGCCATGCCGTTGGCCACCGGGCCCACGCCGCCACCGGCCACGTAGAAATCGTCGGTACTGCCGGCGCGGGAGGCGATCGCAATCACCAGGTACAGCAGAAAGCTGCCGCCGACCATCAGGTAGATCCAGGTTTGTGTATCCATTCCGTGCTACTCCTTCTCGGCCACGCCGAATTCCCGATCCAGCTTGTTCATGCGCCAGGCGTAGAAGAAGATCAGGAACAGGAAGACATAGATCGAGCCCTGCTGGGCGAAGAAGTAGCCGAGCGGGTAGCCACCGATCGAGAACGCATTGAGAACGTCCACGAGCAGAATGCCGCACAGATACGACACCACGAACCAGACGACGAGAAGCTTGAGTAGTAACCGGACGTTCGCGCGCCAATAATCGGCGGCCGTCCCGGTCGGTCGGTCGGACATGTCCCCTCCCTTGAGTGTTATCGGTTTGCTGACCGACGCCATCCTCGGCGAGCGCCCGCCTCCCCGCAATGAGACTTTCGGCTATTCGACGTTTTGTCCACGGTCACTGGCGCCAGCGACGGTTATCCCGATTGTCTGTAATGGCCAGCTTTCCCCATGGCATGTCGCGCCCACAAAAAAGCCCGGCCGGAGCCGGGCTCTATAGTGGACGACCGCCGAGGCGATCAGCCGGCGCGCTTGGCCTTGAGCTCCAGGCGACGCGCGTGCAGAACCGGCTCCGTGTAGCCGGAGGGCTGCTCGACGCCCTTGAAGATCAGATCGCTCGCGGCCTGGAAGGCCACCGAATCGTCGAAGTCCGGCGCCATATTGTGGTAGCTGGGATCCCCCTCGTTCTGGCGATCCACCACGGCGGCCATGCGCTCCAGCGTCTCGCGCACCTGCTGTTCATTGGTGACACCGTGATGCAGCCAGTTGGCCACGATCTGGGAGGCGATCCGGCAGGTCGCGCGGTCCTCCATGAGCTGGGTGTCGGTGATGTCCGGCACCTTGGAGCAGCCCACGCCCTGATCGACCCAGCGCACGACATAACCCAGGATGCCCTGGCAGTTGTTATCGAGCTCCTTCTGGATCTCGTCGGCCGACAGCTCGCGGTCGAGCAGCGGAATCGTGAGCAGGTCGTCGAGATAGTTCTCGCGCCGCGACTCCAGCTCGGCCTGACGCTCGAGCACGTTGCAGCGATGGTAGTGGATGGCGTGTAGCGTGGCCGCGGTCGGCGACGGCACCCAGGCGCAGTTGGCGCCCGCCTTCGGGTGGCCGATCTTGGCCTCCATCATGTCGGCCATGTTGTCCGGCGCGGGCCACATGCCCTTGCCGATCTGGGCCTTGCCACGCAGGCCGACGGCCAGCCCGGTATCGACGTTGTTGTCCTCGTAGGCCTTGAGCCAAGGCTGGGATTTCATCTCCCCCTTGGGCAGCATCGGCCCGGCTTCCATCGAGGTGTGGATCTCGTCGCCGGTGCGGTCGAGAAAGCCCGTGTTGATGAAGATCGTACGCTCGCGCGCCGCACGGATGCATTCCTTGAGGTTGACCGTCGTGCGGCGCTCCTCGTCCATGATGCCCACCTTGAGCGTGTTCGGGCTCAGACCGACGGCCTTCTCCACGGCCGCGAACAGCTCGACCGTGAAGTTGACCTCGGCCGGGCCGTGCATCTTGGGCTTGACGATGTAGACGCTGCCGGCACGGCTGTTGGTGTGCGGGCCGTTGCGCTTGAGGTCGTGCAGGGCGATCGTGCCGGTGGCGAGCGCATCGAGAATGCCTTCCGGAATCTCGTTGCCCTCACCGTCCAGCACCGCCGGCGTGGTCATCAGATGGCCGACGTTGCGCACCAGCATCAGGCTGCGCCCCGGCAGGGTCAGGGCCGAACCGTCGGCGCCCGTGTATTCGCGGTCGGCGTTGAGCTTTCGGGTGATGGTCTTGCCGCCCTTGTCGACCGTCTCCTGGAGATCGCCCTTCATCAGGCCGCACCAGTTGGCATAGACCAGCGCCTTGTCCTCGGCGTCCACCGCCGCGACCGAGTCCTCGCAGTCCTGGATGGCGGTGACCGCCGCTTCCATGAGGACGTCCTTGACGCCGGCGGCGTGATCCTTGCCGATCGGATGCTCGGCGTCGATCTGGATCTCCGCGTGCAGTCCGTTGTTGACCAGCAGCACGGCGTCGGGCGCGGACGCCTCGCCCTGGTGGCCGGCGAACTGCTTGCCGTCCCGGAGCGTGGTGTGGCTGTCGCCGACGTCCACGGCCAGCTTGCCGTTGTCGATGCGGTAGGCGGTCGCATCGGCGTGCGAGCCCTCGGCCAGCGGAAACGCCTCGTCGAGGAAGCCGGCCGCCCAGGCCATGACCTTGGCGCCGCGCTTGGGATTGTAGCTCGTGCCCTTTTCGGCGCCGTCACTCTCGGGAATGATGTCGGCGCCGTAGAGGGCGTCGTACAGGCTGCCCCAGCGGGCGTTGGCCGCATTGAGCGAGAAACGCGCGTTGGTGATCGGCACCACCAGCTGCGGCCCCGGCACGGTCGCGATCTCGGGATCGACGTTCTCAGTCGAGACCTGGAAGTCCTCGCCCTCGGGCACCAGATATTCCAGCTCCTCGAGCAACTGCTTGTATTCGCCGAAGTCGAAGGCGTCACCGCGGTGTTCGCGGTGCCACTTGTCCAGCGTCTCCTGGACATCCCGGCGATGCTTGATCAGGCCGGCGTTGCGGGGGCCGAACTCCGCGACCAGATCGGCCAGCGTCTGCCAGAACGCATCCGGCTCGACCCCGGTGCCCGGCAGTGCCTTCTCGATCAGGTCGTGTAGCGGCTTGCCGATCTGCAGGCCCGCCTTTTCGATACGCTCAGTCATAGCTCGCCCTTGGAAATGTGGATCGCGGCCGCGTCAGCGCGCCGCACGCGTCGAAACAAACGGGAATGATAACAAAACCGGCTCCCTCGACGCCCCCGACCTTCGCCTACCGACGGGCCGCCGGACGCGCCCGCGTGCGCTGCTCCAGCCGCCTCAGGAATTCGCCCATGATGCGGTCGTAGAGTGCGTCGCCGAGCACCGCGTCCTCCACCCCGGCATCGATGCTCGGGTTGTCGTTGATCTCGATCACGCGGATGCCGGCCGCTGTCTGCTTGAGATCGACGCCGTACAGCCCGTCGCCGATCAGGTTCGCCGCACGCACCGCGGTTTCGACCACCTCGGCCGGCGCCTCCTCGACCGCCAGCGTCAACGAGTTGCCCTCACTGTACTGGCCGTCCTCGCCGTGCTTGACGATCTGCCAGTGGCCGCCGGCCATGGCGTACTGGCATACGTAGAGCGGCTTGCCGGCGAGCACGCCCACCCGCCAGTCGAACTCGGTGGGCATGAATTCCTGGGCCAGCGCGAGCTCGGAATCGTCGAGCAGGCGCGCGGCGATCTCGTTGAGCTCGGCGCGGTCGGCGGCTTTGAATACGCCCTTGGAGAACGCACCCTCGGGCGCCTTGAGCACCATGGGAAAACCCAGCAGCCCCGGCAGGCGCTCGACCTCGCGCTCGCCGAAGATGCAGGCCCTGGGCGCGGCCACCTTGTAGCGGCTCAACAGCTCGGCCAGATAGACCTTGTTGGTACAGCGCAGAATCGAGGTGGGGTCGTCGATCACCACGAGGCCCTCTCGCTCGGCGCGGCGCGAGAACGCGTAGGTGTGGTGGGCCAGGCGCGTGGTCTCGCGGATGAACAGCGCGTCGAACTCCGCCAGACGTCCGAAATCGCGCCGCGATATCCGTTCGACCTCCAGGCCCAGGCGGCGTCCGGCCGCGACGAACTGCGCCAGCGCGGCCGCATTCGACGGCGGCTGCGGATCGTCGGCGTCGACCAGCATGGCGACATCGAAGCGCGCCGCTCGGCGCTTGCGGGCCGAGCGCCAGCCTTTGGCGACGTGCGCGTCCAGCGCGCGGGCCAGACAATCGGCCTCGCCGGCCTCCAGCGCGCGGATCGACAGCGTGCGCAGCCCTGCCACGCTCACCCGCTCTTTGCGACGGCGCAGATCCACGTGCAGCAGCGGCACCGCGAACTGTTCGAACAGCCGGCGCGCGAGCGGCGCCAGTACCGGATTCTCGCACTGGCCGAGATAGACGTTGAAGTGCGCGGGCAAGGCGGCGCGCTCGGCATCGTCGAGCGCGTCCAGATATTGGGCCAGCGCCGGGATCTCGCTGCCGTAGAGAATCTTGCGCGACAGATCCTGCAGCGTGGCCACCGAGGCGAGCACACGGTGCCCGCGCGCCTCGGCCAGCAGCGAGCAGTAATAGCCCAGGCTCTGGTAGCGCATGCTCCGGCACAGGTTGATCACGTGCAGCTCGGCCTCGGCGAAGGCCGGATCGCTGAGATACTCGTCGGCGATGACCAGCCGCACCGCCGGCGCGGCGCCCTTCCAGTCGCGCCGCGACTCCACCACCACGATCGGCTCGGCCATCGGTTCGTTCTACTCGCTTGGGGGAGACAGGATCTTCTCGAGGCGCACGCCATCCTCGCGCCGCGCGCCGGGGCCTTGATAGTAATCGCAAAGCGGTGTCGTTTCGCGATAGCCCGCACGCGCGAACAATGCCCGCGAGGCGTGATTCGACGCACGTGCCTCGGCCCGCATCAGGGTGCAGCCCTGCACGAGCGCACGCGCCTCGGCTGCCGCGAGCAGCGCAGCGGCGATGCCGCGCCCGCGGGCCGCATCGCTCACCGCGATCGAATACAGCCGTGCCACGCGGCTGGCGCGCCGATAGAGCACCACCACATCGGCCACGATCGCCTCATTCAGCACGCACACCAGAAAATCCGCGTGGGCGCGGGTGAGCAGATGGCGCAGGCTGCGCCGGCTCTGGGCATCGCAGGTGAAGCAGGCCGCCTCGAGCGCGGCCACGGCGTCGAGATCGGCCGCACGGGCCGCACGAATCGCGTTGGAGACAGCGCCGGGCATGGCCGCGAGTATAGCCGGCCACGCCCGGTGTCAGCGGTTTTCGAGCGCCGGGGAACGCACCCGCGCGCCGGCCGCTATTTCGGCTGCAGCTGGTTGATGAGCGTGCGCGCCGCGGCAGCCGACGAGTCCGGATTCTGTCCGGTCACCAGATTGCCGGCGACGACCACGTGCGAGGCCCAGTCGTCGCCGCGCGAGTAGTTGGCGCCGTTGTCCTTGAGCATGTCCTCGACCAGAAACGGCACTACCTCGGTCAGGCCCACGGCCTCTTCCTCGCTGTTGGTGAAGCCGGTCACCTTGAGGCCCTTGACCAGCGGGCCGCCCTTGTCGTTTTTCGCCCGGCGCAGCACGCCCGGCGCGTGACAGACCAGGCCCAGCGGCGTGCCGTCGGTATAGCTGCGCTCGATCAGGCCGATCGAATCCGTGTCTTCGGCGAGATCCCACAGCGGGCCGTGGCCGCCGGGATAGAACACCGCGTCGTAGCGATCGTTGGCGACGTCGGCCAGCCTGTGGGTCGAGGCCAGCGCCTGCTGGGCGTCATTGTCCTGCTTGAAACGGCGGGTGGCCTCGGTCTGGGCGTCCTCACCATCGCTGGCCGGGTCCACCGGCGGCGCGCCGCCGGCTGGCGAGGCCAGCACCACCTCGGCGCCGCCGTCGCGAAACACATAGTAGGGCGCGGCGAATTCCTCGAGCCAGAAGCCGGTCGGTTTGCCGGTGTCGCCGAGCGCGTCGTGCGAGGTCAGTACCATGAGTATCTTCATCGTCACATCCTGTCGGTGGTCCAACTGTTGTCGATGCGGCCGGATAGTTTCATTGCAAGCGGGCCCCGAGCCGCAGCGGCACGGGGCTGACCGGTCGAATCGCGCCACCCGCCGCGCCAATAGCACCGTCACGGCCGCCGGTATGGCCGAGGAGCCTACGGCACGGTCACCACGATCTTGCCGAACTGCTGGTTCGATTCCATGTAGCGGTGCGCTTCGACCATCTCGGCAAAGCCGAAGGTACGCGACACGGTCGCGGTGAAATCGCCGGCTTCGAGACCGTCGGTGACGAAGCGCTTGCCGCGCGCGAAGCGTTCGGGATCGCCGATCACCTCGAAGAGCGTATAGCCGCGCATGGTCAGGGCCTTGTTGAGACCCTTGATCAGCGGGAACGGCGTCGGCTCGCCCGACAGCGCGCCGTAGACGAACAGGATGCCGGCGGGCGCCATCGCGTCCACCAGCGTCTCGACGCCGGAGCCGGCGACCGGATCGAACACGACCCGCGCGCCGGCGTTTTCGGTGATGCGCATGACTTCCGCGGCCACGTCCTGTTCCTCGGTGGCGATCACGTGGGCCGCCCCGGCCTTCTTGAGCTCGTCGACCTTGGCCGAGGTGCGCGTCGCCGCGATCGAGATCGCCCCGACGCGGTTGGCGATCTCGATCGCCGCCAGGCCCACGCTGCTGGAGGCCGCCGGGATGATCACGGCATCGCCCGCCGCGAGTTCGCCGATCTCGATGAGCGCGCCGTAGGCGGTGAGAAACGGCATCCAGACGGCCGAGGCCTGCACCGCGTCCAGGCCCCGCGGGCGCGGGGTGACGGCATGGGCCGGCACGATCGCGCGCTCGGCATAGAAGCTGTAGTCGTTCATCGAGAACGCCGGAATCACCGAGACCGCATCGCCCGCGGCGACGCCGGTCACGTCCTCGCCCACGGCCTCGACGATACCCGCACCTTCGTAGCCGATGCCGGCGGGCAGCTTCGGATCCTCGAGATAGGCGCCGGAGCGAAACATCGCCTCAGCGCGGTTGAGCCCGATCGCCTCGACCTGGACGCGCACCTCACCCGCGCCCGGTTCGCCGACCTCGACGTCCTCGTAGCGCAGAACCTCGGGGCCGCCGGTCTCGTGAAAACGTATCGCCTGGGTCATGGTGACTGCTCCTTTGCGTCCGGCGCGTGCCTGCGCGCCGGCTGTGATTCGAGGCACGCGATCGGGATCGCGTGTACTGCCCTGTTGATGGCCTCGACGGGCCGGCGAATCAAGGCTTACCGCACGCCGGCGACGATACGCGCCGTGTTTCAGCGCGGGTGGCGCCGGTCGTGGCTCACGCGCCCGCGCATCGCTGCGCCCGCGGCGTGGAGCCGCAGCAACGCGGCCACGGCGAGGCGGTGGACCGGCGTGAACACCACGAGCGGCACCGTGAGCAGCGCGGTGACGACGCCGCCGATGAGCACGTCGCTGAACCAGTGCGCGCCGGCGACCAGCCGCGGCAGCACGCAGCACGTCGCCAATACGAGCGACACCAGGCCGTAGCGCCGCCCGGCGAGACACCACACCAGAAAGGTGAAGGTCGCCACCACGGTGGCGTGATCGCCGGGAAAACTCCGGGCCGAATGATCCTTGACGTGAAAGCCCACCTGCGCGGACAGGCGGGTGAACGGCTCCAGCACCAGCGCCGGGCTCGCCCGGCGAACGTCAGTGAACAGCCACTCCCGCGTCAGCCCGACCAGCACCACCAGCGTCACGACGATCAGCACCGTGCGCGCCATACGCTCGGCGCGCGGGGCGTTGCGCCCGGCCACCGCATAGACGCCCAGCACCCCGAACAGCACCAGCGCGGCCACATAGTCGAACACGCGCAGATTGGCGCTCGCCCAGAACAGCTGTTCGGCATGGCTGGTGCGCACCAGCGCGTTCAGATCGAGCGCGATCCAGGCATCGAGGCCGTCCCATAACGCCCGCGTCGCCGGCACGCTGTAGGACAGCACCAGCAATGCCGCGATCGCATAGGCCGCGATCAGGCCGCGCGGGTTCCAGGGGCGGGGAATACGGGCGTGCATGGCATATCGAACTGACGGAGGGTTCCGGAATTATCCGCTCTTGGATATTTGCTTGCACTATGCACTTATCGCGTTCGATCCCGCGGCAGACGAATGCGCACGATCAGCCCGCCGCCCTCGGCGTTGACCAGCCCGATCTCGCCGCCGTGCCCCTGAACCACCGAGCGCGCGATCGACAATCCCAGGCCGGTGCCGCCGGTTTCGCGGCTGCGCGAGGCCTCCAGCCGCACGAACGGGTCAAACACCCGCTGCATGTCGGCGTCGTCGATGCCCGGGCCGGTATCGGCGATCTCGAGCACGACCGACTCGGCGCCGTCGCTGAGCGTGAGCGTGGCGCGCTCGCCGTAGGCCAGCGCGTTATCGATGATGTTGCGCAGCGCGCGCCGGATCGCCACCGGGCGGCACACCAGCGCGACGCGCGCCTCGGGCTCGAAGACCACCGCGGCGCCGCTGGCGCGGTAGTCCTCGCACAGGGCATCGACCAGGGCCGACAGATCCACGTTGCGCGTGGCCTCGGCGGCGGTCTCCTCGCGCATGAAGGTCAGCGCGGCCTCGCTCATGCCGGCCATGTCCTCGAGCGTGCGCGCCATCGAACGTGTGTTGTCGTCGTCGGGCAGAAACTCCAGACGCAGGCGCAGCGCGGTGATGGGCGTACGCAGATCGTGGGCGATGGCCGCGACCATGCGCGTGCGCTCGGCCATGAAACGCGTCAGACGTTCGCGCATGCGGTTGAAGGCCGTGATCGAGCGCCGGATCTCCTCCGGGCCGCGTTCGGGCAGCGGGTCCACATCCTCGCCGCGGCCGAAGCGCTCGGCCGCGCGCGCGAGCTCGCGCAGCGGGCGCGTCATGCGGCGGCTGGTCACGACCACGATAACCACCATCAGCAGCGCACTGACCAGCAGCGTGGTCAGCGACGACTGCGCCCAGCGCCGGGTCGGATCGAACAACCGCTGGCGCGCGCGGAGCCACTGGCCCTCGTCGAGACGCACGGCCAGACGCAGCGCGTCGCCCGCCTGGCGGTTCGGGCCATGCGCCAGCCCCGGCCCGATGGCGACCCGCAGCCGGGCGACATCCACCTCCATCCCGCGGGCGAGATCGCGCGCCATGCCGCGCGCCTCCGGGCTGTGCTGCTCGAACAGGCGGCCGGGCGAGTCCGCCAGGCGATAGCGCAGGTCGCGCGTCGACAGCGCCTTGACCGCATCGGCGCGATGCACGGGCGGCACGAAATCGAGCGTGCGCATGGCGCTGGCCACGCTCTCGCCCATGTTCGACAGCACCACGCGCTCGAGAAAACGATCGCGCTCGTGCATGAAGATGAAGAAACTCACCAGCTGGGAGACCACCAGCGCCAGCAGCGTGAGCGCGACGATGCGCCCGGACAGGCTGGCCGGCACGAGGCGCATCAGTCGGCCTCCGTGGCCGGGTCGGCGACAAAGCGATAGCCGCCGCCCCAGACCGTCTTGATCAGCCGCGGGCTCGCCGGGTCGCGTTCGATCTTGCGGCGCAGCCGGCTGACCTGATTGTCGACGCTGCGGTCGAAGACCTCGGCTTCGCGGCCCTGGGTCAGATCCAGCAGCTGCTCGCGCGAGAGCACGCGGTTGGGATGGCGCACGAACGCCAGCAGCAGCCGGTACTCGCCCGTCGACAGGGCGACCGCCAGACCGCTGTCGTCGACCAGTTCCTGCTGGGCGACGTGGAACAGCCAGCGATCGAAGCGCACGCTGGCCTCTTCCGGCTGGTTGCGCTGGGCGGGCAGCGCGGTCGCGCGCCGAAGCACCGCCCGGATGCGGGCCAGCAGTTCGCGCGGCGAGAACGGTTTGGTGACGTAGTCGTCCGCCCCCACTTCGAGGCCGATGATGCGGTCGGTCTCGTCGGCCACCGCGGTGAGCAGGATCACCGGAATCTCGGTGGTCTCGCGCAGCCAGCGGCACAGACTCAGACCGTCCTCGCCCGGCATCATGATGTCGAGCACGATCAGATCCAGGGCCGCTTCGCGCACCACCCGACGGGCGGTGGCGGCGTCGGCGGCGGCTGACAGACGAAAACCGTGATCCCTGAGATACCGGGTCAGCGAATCGCGGATGTCGCGATGATCGTCGACGACGAGAATATGCGGCTGTTCGGCCATCGGCGCATGGGGGACGGCGAATGTGGCGTCAATATACCGCGCACGGCATCCGTTGCCCGGCCGATCGTGTATCGATGTCCGGCAGATCGGGCCGCTGACACACTCTGCGACAATTTCGTCGGCCACGGACAGACTTGGCTGACATTTCGCCCCCTTAATAGGACACGTGCCAGGCGGCCACCGGCCGCGCACAGCCAACCCCGAAGGAGAGACCCATGAAAAACCGTGTCCTGCTCACCGCAATCACCGCCGGCCTGCTCGGCACCTCCATGGCGCACGCCCACGGCGACCGCGACCCCGGCAAGATGTTCGACGCGCTGGACGCCAATGACAACGGCCAGCTCAGCCAGGAGGAGCTGTCGAACATGCACGAGGCGATGGCCAAGCTCCGTTTCCAATCCGCCGACAGCAACGACGACGGCAAGATCGATCGCGACGAGTTCATGGCCAAGGCCGAGCAGCGCGCCGAACGCATGTTCGAGCGCATGGACGACAACGACGACGGCACGCTCGATGCCGACGAGGCACAGCCGCACCACGGTGGCAAGCACCACAAATCCGGCAAGCATCATGACGGCGACAAGCCGCACCATGACAAATCCGAAGATAAGGACAAGGGCGAACACCGCAAGGACGGCCACGGCGACCGCAAGGGCAAACACGCCGAGAAGATGCTCGAGCGCATGGACAGCGACGACGACGGCAGCGTCTCGCGGGACGAGTGGGACGACGCGATGGAGCGTGCCCACGAGCGCCATGGCGACAAGAAGACCGACGACCAGTAGGACATGACCGAACTGTCCGCCCCATCGCGCCGGCGCGCTCGCGCCGGCGCTCTTGCATGGCTTTGCCTGCCGCGGTGCGTGCTGCGCGCCCGCGGGCTGATGGCATGCGCACTCGCGCTGCTGATCGCCGGCTGTGCGACCACGCCGGTCGACGAACTCGAGCGCCCGGCCTTCGAGATGCCCGAACGCTTCGCCCGCGACGGCGACATCCCGATGCGCGCCGACTGGTGGCAGACCTTCGACGACCCCGCGCTCGACCGTCTGGTCGACCGCGCCCTGTCCAACAATTTCACCCTGCGCTCGGCCTATGCCCGCGTCGAACAGGCGCGGGCTACGCTCGCCGCCGAAGGCGCGGCGCTGTTCCCGAGCGTTGACGCCAGCGCCGAACAGAGTGCGACACGCCGGTCGAGCGGCGACAGCGTGAGCACGAGCGTCGCCGGCGACGATTTCGATCTCGATCAGGACCGATCCAACTGGAGCGATACCCGATCGCTGCAGTTCTCCGCCAGCTACGAGCTCGATCTCTGGGGGCGGCTGCGCAACAGCCGCGAAGCGGCGGCGTTCGACACCCGCGCCGCGGACGCGGCCCTCCAGGCGGTCGCGATCTCGGTCGCCGGCGACCTGGCCAGCAGCTGGTATCAGTATCAGGAGCTGCGCGAGCGCATCGCGCTGCTGGAAAGCCAGATCGAGACCAACCAGAACGTGCTCGACCTGACCACCTTCGCGTTCAAGCAGGGCCAGGCCGAAGCGGCCGACGTACTGCGCCAGCGCCAGGCGGTCGAATCCGTACGTGGCCAGCTCGAGCAGGCCCGCGCCAGCGCCAAGGTCGTGCGCCACGCGCTGGCCGTACTCGTGGGCGTGGCCCCGGGCGAGTTCGAGCCGCCGGACGGGCGCGACCTGGTCGAACTGCCGGCGCTGCCGGACACCGGCGTGCCCGCGGATCTGCTCATGCGTCGGCCCGACGTGCGCGAGCAGTTCTATACCGTGGCCGCGGCCGACCGGCGGGTCGCGGTCGCCGTGGCCGAACGCTACCCGCAGCTGTCGCTGTCGGCGAGCCTGTCCACGAGCACCGACGGCGCCAGCCTGTTCTCCAACTGGGTGACCCAGCTGGCCGCCAGCCTGACCCAGCCGGTGTTCGACGGCGGCGCGCTTGCCGCCGAGGTCGACCGCAGCGAAGCCGTGCTCGAGGAAACGCTCGCCGGCTATCAGCAGAGCCTGCTGGAAGCACTCGCCGAGGTCGAAGACGCACTGACCAACGAATATCGCCAGCGACGCTATATCGAACATCTCGACGAACAGCTGCGGCTCTCGGCCGAGACCGTCGACAACCTGCGCCTGCGCTATCTGCGCGGCGCCGCCGATTATCTCGACGTGCTCGACGCCCTGCTCACCCGACAGGATCTGCAGGTGGAATATCTCAGCGCACGGCGGCAGCTGCTGGACTACCGCATCAACCTCTACCGCGCGCTGGCCGGCGGCGTGGGCGAGGCATCCATCGCCGGGCGCGACACCGAACCGCCGGCCGTACCCGCCGCCGACAACGAGCCCCAACCATGAACGCGTCCCACTCGAACCGCGCGCGCATCGGCCGCGCACTTAAGGTGATTCTGCCACTGGCCGTGCTCGGTGCCGGCGTCGTGGTGGCGCTGATGGTCTTGGAGAGTCGGCCGACCGCGCCGCGCGCCGAACCGACCGAGCGCCAGGCCCGTCTGGTGACCGTCACCCCGGCCGAGGCGGCGTCCCCCACGATCACGCTCGACGCCAACGGCACCGTCGAGGCCGCCGATTCCACCACGTTGCGCCCGCGTGTGTCCGGCCAGGTGATGGCACTCGAGGACCGGCTCGCGCCCGGCACGCGTTTCGAGCAGGGCGACGTGCTCGCCCGCATCGACGACACCGACTACCGCCTGGCACTGAACAGCGCCCAGACCGACCTGGCCAACGCCCGCGCCGCGCTGCGCGTCGAACAGGGCCAGCAGGCCGTGGCCGAGCGCGAGCTCGCGCTGGTCGGCACCGAGGTCAGCGACGACGAACGCGATCTCGCCCTGCGCGGTCCGCAGCTCGAGCAGGCCCGCGCCGAGGTGGAGGCCGCCCGCACCGCCGTCGAGCAGGCCCAGCTCGACCTCGACCGCACGGCCGTGCGCGCGCCCTTCGACGGCATCGTCAGCGAGCGCAGCGCCTCCGTCGGCGATGTCGTGGCCACCAGCGACAGTCTCGCCACACTGGCCGCCACCGACGTCTACTGGGTCGACGTATCGGTACCGGTCGACCAGCTGCGCTGGATCCATGACGCCGGCCCGCAACGCAGCGGCTCGCCGGCACGTGTGCGCTATCCGGAGGCCTGGGGCCCGGACGTGTCGATTGCCGCCGAGGTGCTGCGCATCCAGCCGGCGCTCGAGACCGCGGGCCGCATGGCGCGCGTGCTGCTGCGCGTGCCCGACCCGCTGGGCGCGAACGCGCCCGACAGCGGCCCGCAGCTGCTCATCGGCGCCTACGTCACCGCCGGCATCGAGGCGGACATCCCGGCCGACAGCGTCGCGATCGACTCCGGCTTCCTGCACGAAAACGACCAGGTCTGGGTGATGACGGCCGATGCCGAACTCGATATCCGCACGGTCGACGTGGTCTACCGCGACGCCATCGAGGCGATCGTGGCTTCCGGCCTGGACCCCGGCGACGCGGTGGTCACCAGCGATCTGACCGCACCGATCCAGGGCATGCCCGTGCGCGTCCAGGACGACGCCCCCCATGACCCGACCGAGAATCCGGCCGCGGCGGTGCGCGAGGATGAAGACGAAACCGTGGCCGGCGACGATGTCCGTGACCGCGACGGCCTCGACCTGCGGCTGTCGACGCGGCTGCCGATCGATCGGCCGGACCCTGATGCCGGCGACGCGCCCCGCTCATGAGCGAGCCGAGCGACAACACGCCCCGCCGCGGCCCGATGGCCTGGATGGTGGCCAACCGGGTGACGCCGAACCTGCTGATGTTCGCGCTGCTGGCCGGTGGTCTGCTGATGACGACGCTGATCAAGCAGGAAGTCTTTCCCGAGTTCAGCCTCGATCAGGTCAGCGTGACCGTCGCCTACCCGGGCGCGACCCCGGAACAGGTCGAACAGAACATCGTGCTCGCCATCGAGGAGAAGGTGCGCGATATCACCGGCATCGAGGACATGACCGCCACTGCCGCCGAGGGCAGCGGCTCGGTCACCCTCGAGCTGTCCGAGTCCGCCGACGGCCAGGCCGTGTTCCAGGACGTGCAGCAGGCGGTCAACCAGGTCACGACCTTTCCGGCCGACGCCGAGCGGCCGGTGATCTCGCTGTCGGACCACCAGCGCGACGTGCTCGACGTGCAGCTCTACGGCGACGTCGACGAAGCTGCCCTGCGCGCCTACGCCGAGGAGGTGCGCGACCGGCTGCTGCAGTCCCCCGACATCACCCAGGCCGAGCTCGAAGGCGCGCGCGACTATGTGGTGCGAGTCGAGATCTCCCAGCAACAGCTGCGCAGCTACGGCCTGACGCTGGGCGACGTCTCCGAGCGCATCGCGGCCTCGGCCGTGGACGTGGCCGGCGGCAGCGCCGACACCGACGCCGGCGAAATCCTGCTGCGTCTCAAGGGTCGGCGCGACCAGGCTCGCGAGTTCGCGCGCATCCCGATCGTGACCACCGATTCCGGCAGCGTCATTCATCTGGGCGATATCGCCAGCGTCAGCGAGGGCTTCGAGGACAGCAAGACCGAAGCCACCTACGACGGCGCGCACTCCATCGGCATCGCGGTCTATCGCGTGGGCAGCCAGACCCCGATCCAGGTCTCGGAAGCCACCCGCGCCGCGCTTACCGAGATGGAGTCCGATCTGCCGCCGTCGATCCAATACACCATCAGCGGCGACAGCTCCGAGGTCTATCAGCAACGCCTCGACCTGCTGCTCAAGAACGCCTTCATGGGCCTGGCGCTGGTGCTGATCGTGCTCAGCCTGTTCCTGGACATGCGCCTGGCGTTCTGGGTGACGATGGGCATTCCCACCGCCTTTCTCGGCGCTTTCCTGTTCCTGCCGCTGATGGGCGTGACCATCAACATGATCTCGATGTTCGCCTTCATCATCGCGCTGGGCATCGTGGTCGACGACGCCATCGTGGCCGGCGAGAACATCTACGAGCGCCGCGAGCGCGGGGCGAGCTTCATGGAGGCAGCCATCGGCGGCGCCCGCGACGTGGCCCTGCCGATCTCGTTCTCGATTCTCACCAACATCGCGGCCTTCCTGCCGCTGCTGCTGGTACCCGGCTTTCTCGGCAAGCTGTTCGGCGTGATTCCGCTGGTGGTGATCACCGTGTTCCTGGTGTCGTGGGTGGAGGCGCTGTTCATCATGCCCGCGCATCTCGCACACGGGCGCAACCGGCGCGGCAATCGCGTCTCGGCGGCCATCCATCGCTATCAGCAGGCCTTCTCCAACGGCTTCTCGACGCTGGTATCACGCTACTACGCGCCGCTGGCGACACGGCTCGTGGTCCATCGCTACCTGACGGCCGCGATCGGCGTGGCGGTGCTGCTGGTGGTTCTCGCCTGGGCGGGCAGCGGCCAGATGGGCTTCACGCTCATGCCCAAGGTGGAATCCGATCGGGCTCAGGCCACCCTCACGCTGCCCTATGGCACGCCGATGGACCGCATGCAGGCCACCCGCGACCGGCTGGGCGAGGCCGCCGAGCGCGTGATCGCGGCCAACGGCGGCGACGATCTCGCCACCGGCGTGTTCGCCACCATCGAGGAGAACAGCATCGAGACGCGGGTCTATCTCACCGCCGCCGACGTGCGCCCGATCACCACCGCCGCTTTCATTCGCGAATGGCGCGACGAACTCGGCGAGATCGCCGACCTGCAGTCTTCTCAGTTCCAGTCCGACGCCGGCGGCCCCGGCGCGGGCAAGGCGATCACCGTGGAGCTGTCACACCGCGACACGGACACGCTCGATCGCGCCGCGGAGGCGCTCGCGGCGCGCATCGGCGAATTCGCGGGCACCACCGACATCGACAGCGGCGTGGCCCAGGGCAAGAACCAGATCGAATTCACCCTCAACGACGCCGGTCGCAGCCTCGGACTGAGCAATGCCGACGTCGGCGCCCAGGTCCGGGCGGCCTTCTACGGCGACGAAGCCCTGCGGCAGCTGCGCGGGCGCAACGAGGTCAAGGTGATGGTCACGCTGCCCGAGGCCGAACGGGACAGCACCGCGGCGATCCGCAATCTGCTCATCCGCACCCCGGAAGGCACGCGAGTGCCACTGCATCAGATCGCCGACATCGACTACAGCCGCGCCTACACGGAGATCACCCGCCACAACGGTCGCCGCAGCATCGAGGTCACGGCCAACGTCACGCCCTTCGATGCGACCAGCCGCATCACCCAGGCGCTCAACGCCGAGACCCTGCCCGAACTCGCGGCCGACTATCCGGGCCTGACCTATGGCTACTCCGGGCGTCAGGAGGACACGGCCGACTCGATGCGCTCGCTGTTCATCGGCTTCATCCTGTCGATGGCCGCCATCTACATGCTGCTGGCGATCCCGTTCGCCAGCTACATCCAGCCCGTGATCGTGATGATCGCGATCCCGTTCGCGGTGGTCGGCGCCATCATCGGTCACGAGATCATGGGCTATTCGCTGTCGGTGATCAGCCTGATGGGCGTCGTCGCCCTGGCGGGCGTCGTGGTCAACGATTCGCTGGTGCTCATCCACTACGCCAACACATTGCGCAATGCGGGCGAGAACGCGATCGACGCCGTGCGCCTGGCCGCGGTGCGCCGATTCCGCCCGATCCTGCTCACCACGCTGACCACCTTCGGCGGCCTCGCGCCGATGATCTTCGAGACGTCGCTGCAGGCGCGCTTCATGATCCCGATGGCGATCTCGCTGGGCTTCGGCATTCTGTTCGCCACCGGTATCACGCTGGCCCTGGTGCCCTGCTTCTACGTGATCGTCGAGGATCTGCGTACCGGCATCGCCCGACTCGCACCCGCCTCCCAGCACTAGCGTGCCCGGCCGACGCTGGTACGACCGTTCGCGCTGGAGTCCGCACGGGCCGCAGTCAAACCGGCACGTGCAGCCGGGGGCCGGGTGCCGCGGCGAAGCCGATGCGCGGGCGGGCGGGCCTTTCGTCGCAGTCCACGTAGCCGGGGCTCTGCTCGCATTGACCGGGCGCGCGTGCCCGACCCGCGGCCGAGCGGTTATCCTTGGCTCATGTCCGACCACACCCCGCGTTCATGAAAGCGCACGCCGCCGTCCTTCTTCTGCTCGTCGGGCCGCTGCTGGCCGCCTGTACCGGCAACGCCGGTGTCCGGACGGATACGGGGCCGGGCGCGGGCGACACCGTGATCGCGGTGCCGGACACGGGCGGCATGCTCGGTGACCGGCTGCGGCGCAGCCTGTCGCAGCGCGGCTGGTCGCTGTTGCGCTACGACCCCGAGGCACTCGAGCGCAGCCGCGACTACGCGCGGCTCGCCGCGCAGGCCCGCTACCGGCTGACGCTCACCGCCCGCCGTATCGGCAACTGCGGCAGCGAGATGCCGAGCTATATCTACAATACGGCGCTGATCGCCAACGAAAACGGGCATGTCGCGCTGGCCCTCACCGGTGCGGACTGTCTGGACAGCGTGGCTGCGCGCTTCGAATCCGAGCTGGCGCGACGGCGTATCACGCCGCCTGAGACCGCGGCGGCCGAATAGGGCCGATCAACACTGCATGCGAGCCCGCCGGATGCAGCGGTCGCCGATCGTCGCGGCGACTTCGATGCTCTCGAGCCTGCTAGGGCAGCTCGTTGCGGCAATAACGATCTTGGGGGTGTCGCACCGGGGAGCCGTCGACACGCGGTACGACGCCGCAGCACGCATCGATGGCGCCTTAGGGCATCCTCAGTCCGCTGACTGTGCGCGCAGACTGGCGGCCAGCCCGTCGCGAAAATCCGTGAAGTGCGGCTCGATGCCGCTATCGGCGACCAGCCGCGCGTTGCTGAGCCGTCGCGACTCGCGCAGGAACGACAGGCGCATGGCCGAGAATCGCGTCTCGGCCTCATCCCAGCCGATGCGGGCCGGCCGCTCGAGGCCCAGCATGTCCGCGAGCGTGTCGTAGAAGATGCCCAGCCGCGTCGGCTGCCCGTCGCAGGCATTGTAGACGCCGTGTGCCCAGCGCGTGCGGCCGGCCTGCCAGGCGTATTCCGCCAGGTCGTCGATATGCACCCGATTACTCCACCCCCCGGCCGCGTCGTCGAGGATCGGTTCGCCGGCGCGCAGGCGATCGACCGGCAGCCGACCGGGGCCGTAGATGCCCGGCGCCCGCAGCACGATCGCATCCCCGCGCAGGGCGCGGACTTGCCGCTCGGCGTCGACCCGGCGCCGCGCCCGCGCCGTACCCGGCCGCAGCGGCTGCGTCTCCGTAGCCCAGGCCCCGCCGCAGTCGCCGTACACCCCGCTGGTACTGATGTAGACGACATACTCGGGCAGGCTCGGCAGCGCCGCCAGTGCGGTGGCCATGCGGGTGTCGGTATCGCCCTCGCGGGGCGGGGGCGCGAAATAGAACAGCCGGTCGCAGGCCGGCAGCGCCGACAGGTCGCCGTCGAGATCGAGCGTGAGCGCGCGGGCGCCCACGGCGCGGACGCGGGCCGCGCTGGCCGCACTGCGGACCACGCCGACGACCTCCTCGCCGGCGGCGACCGCACGCGCGGCGACCCGGACCCCGGTGTCGCCGCAGCCGATGATCAGGCTGGTCGGCATGCCAGCGCTCACGAACCGGTGTGCAGTTCCAGGCCCTGCCGGTAGGCCTGGCGGGCCTCTTCCTTCTCGTTGATCTCCTCGAACAGCCGGCCCAGCTCGAGCAGCGCGTCCGGGCGCGACTGGCTCTTCTGGCTGGCCTCGAAGTAGCTCCGGGCGCGGCCCCAGAGGCGGTTGCGCAGGCACAGACGGCCCGCGACCAGCAGCAGCTCGGGCTCCTCGCCGTACTGCTTGAGCCATCCTTCCACGGTCTGCAGCTGGGCGGTGCGGTCGTGGCTCTTCAGATCGCCGAACAGCAGCACGAGCGACGGATTCCACTCGCGCTTGAGCACGTCGCGGATCGCATCGGCGGCCTGATCGTCGGCGTTCGCCGCCCGCAGGCACTCGACATAGCGCTCGACCATCGACGACTGGCTGCGCAGGCGCTTGGGCACCCGTTTCCAGGCGGTAGTCAGCGCGATGCTGTCCTGGCCCTGACGCGCCAGCAGGTCGCCCCAGGCCGATACGCCCATGGCATCCACCCGCGCCGGCGGCATGTCGCCGTGCTTGTAAAGCTGCGGCACGAGCGTGCGCAGTTGCTCGTAATCGCCCGCCGCATAGGCCTGCTCGGCGTAGAGTCGCAGCACGAGCGGATGCTGCGGTTCCATCTGGTACAGCCGCGACAGGCTGGCCATGGCCTCGGCCGTCTGGCCCTGCTCGATCTGCAGACGGGCCTGGGTCATTAACACTGCGAGTTCGCTCACGCCACGCTGGGCGGCGGCGCGCTCCAGATAGCGATCCCGGTCGGCGACATGGCCCTGGCGCTGAGCGGCGCGGGCGGCGTTGAGATAGTTCAGCCCCGGCGCCTCGTTCTGATCGGCCAGGCGCTTGAGTTCGCTCTCGGCCCGGCTCCAGCGACCTTCGGCGAGCCGGACGAGCCCGTCATAGAGCGACGCGCGCGCCTTGCGCGCCCGACGCCGGGCGAGACGCTCGCGTATCGCGCGGGGCATCAGCACCCCCGCCACGACCAGCCGCCAGAGCGTGATCACCAGCCAGAGCGTGACCAGCAGCGCACCGGCGGCGAACAGCAGCGAGGTCTCGATCTGCCAGCCGCCGAATGCGATGAGCATGTAGCCCTGCTGATCCCGGAAGACCAGCGCGAGCACGATCCCCAGTATGAGGAAGACGAAGAAGATCAGCAGCAGGCGACGCATCACTGACTGCCCTCGCCGGCCTCGTCACCGGCGCTGTCGCCGCCGGCTTCGGCGTCCGTAGCGGCGGATGAATCCGAGGAGGTATCGGTCTCCTCGCTTTCACCACGGCCGTCCATGAGATCGCGGAGCCGGATCAGGCTCGTGGAGATGTCCGGCGGATTCCAGTCGAGCTCCACGTTGCGCATCTGTTCGAGCTGATCGATCAGCCCGGAGACCGCCGAAGCGTCGGTGTCGTAGTACTCCTCGAGCCAGGATTTCGCCGACGCCAGGCTCTCGCGATAGCTCTCGGTGTTGCGCTCGAGCAGGGCGAGCTGGGCGCTGCGCAGCTGCAGCTGCAGATTCTGGCTGAGGAAGAACACCTGGTCGGGCGGCAGCAGCGCCCGCTGGGTGCCATCCGCGCGCCGGATCGTCAGCATGCCGGACAGCGCCTGCGACATGGAGTCCTTGAAGTGGGCCCAGCCCTGGGAGAAGTCGATGTCGTCGAGCGCGGCGATCCCGGTGGGGCCGTCGGACGATTCCGAATCGCCCGCCTCGGCCGACTCCGGCTGATACTCCGTGGGCACATCGGCGGCCAGCGGCAGATCGGCGACGCGGTCCATCATCGAGGACAACTCCAGCGCCAGACCCTCCACATCCGGATCGGGCAGCGCCTTGAGCGCGGCGATCTCGTCGACCACCGCCTCCCGGATCTCGAACAGGCGCGGATCGCTCATGCGACCGATGGCGTCACTGGCCATCTCGAGCGCGGTGCGCGCGCCCTCCGGGTCGTTGTAGAGCTGCAGCCGGCGGTTCGCCGCCTGCAGGAGCGACTCGATCTGACGCAGCGCCCAGCGGTTGCCGGTGCTGTCCTGACGCTCGGCCAGGCTGGCAATGCGCGACTGCGTGGCCTTCAGATTCTCGCGTACGCCTTCGAGATCGCCCGCCAGAGCATCGACCCGCTCGCGCGTCTGCCGCGTCTCTTCGCGCACCGAGCCGATGCGGTTGCCGAATTCGTCGAGCTTGGGCTCGACGATATCCTGGACGCTGGATTCCAGCCCTTTCTCGACCGTGCTCAGACGCGACTCGTGGGAAGCCAGCCGCTGTTGCCCCTGGTACCACACCCAGCCGGCCAGCACGACCGCGATGGCGGCAACCACCAGGGCGACGATCGCGATGATCCGCGCCGTACCCCCGCTACCACCGCCGTTCGCACGGCCGGCCGCCGGACGGTCGGGAGTGCCGCCGCCATCGGACGATGCGCCGGCACCGGCCGCCGCGGCCCCGGCCCCGGCCCCGGTCGAGGTCGTGTCTCCGGCGCTGCCTTTCGAGGTGTTCCTGTCGGGCGCGGTGCCGGTGGCCGGCGCACCGCGATCGGCCGCCGCCGTTTTGCCGCGGGGCGTTTCGCCCCGGGCTGCGGAGCTCGCCTTCGGCTTCGATTGACCGCCGGCGGTCGCCCCCTTGTCGGATGCGGGCGCCGCCTTGCCGCCGGACTTCGCGGACGCGCCCGAGCCGGCGGTGTTCGCCTTGCCGGCAGCGGTCCCGGCTGCGCCCTTGCCGGACTCAGACTTACCGGGCTCTGCTTTGCCGGGCGCTGGTTTGCCGGACGCTGGTTTGCCGGACGCTGCCTTATTGGGCTCGGCCTCACTGGGCTCGGCCTTATTGGGCTCAGCCTTAGAGGGCTCCGCTTTAACGGGCTCCGCTTTGCCGGACTTCGACTGGCCGCTATCGGCGGTCGAACCGGACCCGCCGCGCGCACCGGCGCTCGGGTTATCGGCGGAGTCCTCGCCGCGGGCGCCCGAACCGGACTGGGCGTCTTTGCGCTTATCTTCGCTCATGGAATGCCGGATTCCCCCGATACCGTTGACCGCTATTGTCGATCGCCTCGCCAGACCCGCGCAAGCGCGGTCACCACTGCCTCGCCGCTCATGCGGTCGACGACGACGGGCGCGCGGGTCCAGCCCTGGCCTTGATCGGCCTGTTGTACCACACGCCTGCTCGGCGCCACCAACCGGAGCCGTGCCAGCGCCGCCCGGTGATCGTCGCCGGCCAGCGTCAGCAGATGCGCCAGCGCCTCGCCGCTGGTCACGACGACGGCGTCGGCGCGGTCCAGCAGCCGGGCCAGCCGCGCCGGCCCGATGTCGGCGCCCCGGCGACGATAGAGCGCAACCCGCGTCACGGCGGCACCGCGTGCGGCGAGCGTGTCCGCGAGCGCCGTGCGGCCACCCTCGCCCGACAACACCGCCGCGTGCTGGCCGTGAAGTGCCGCGAGGCTCTCGAGCGCGAGCAGCCGCTCGCTGGTGAACGCGCCCGACGGTCGCGCCACCGGCCGGCCGCTGGCGGCTTCCAGCGCGTCGGCGCTGGCTGCACCCACGCCGTAGAGCGTGCCTTGCGGCGCGAAATCCGGTTTGAGCCGCCACGCCGCATCCACGGCGTTGGTACTGGTGGCAAGGATCCGGTCGGCCGCCTCGGCCGCGATCAGGCCGGCGCGGGCCGCCTCGATGTCGGCCGGCGGTTCGATCGTGAGCAGCGGCTCGCGAAGCACCGTGGCGCCGGCGGCCTCGAGGGCGGCCGCCCAGCCTTCGGCCTGGTGCGCCGGCCGTGTCAGCCAGACCCGACAGCCGCTCAGCGGCACGCGCATGACCTAGCGTCCCGCGACGTGTCGCGACATGGCGTCCGAACGATGTGTCGTGACGGACGCGAGTCGGTCACGCGCCGCATCGGCGACTCGGGCCATGACCGCAGCGGGGGCCGGAGGATTGGAATCGCGCATCGAATCCGCCCCGCGGTGCACTAGGCGAGATCCGCGAGGATGCGGTCGGCGCCGGCGGCCAGCAGACGCTCGGCCAACGCCTGGCCGAGACCCGCCGCCTCGCCGGTGGGCCCCGAGATCTCGTCGCGCACCATCACGCTGCCGTCGGGCTTGCCCACGGCCGCGCGCAGCCACAGCGTGCTGCCGTCGTGCTCGGCGTGTGCGGCGATGGGCAGATGACAGCTGCCCTCCAGGCGCGCGTTGACCGCGCGTTCGGCGTCGACACGGATATGGGTGTATTCGTCGTCGAGGGCGGCGATCCGGCTCGCCGTGACCTCGTCGTCGGCGCGGATCTCGATGCCGAGCACGCCCTGGCCGATCGCCGGCAGGCTCTGCTCCGGGGTGAGCGCGCTGCGGATGCGCGCGGCCAGTTCAAGCCGTTCCAGACCCGCGCAGGCCAGCAGGATGGCGTCGTACTCGCCGGCGTCGAGCTTGGCCAGACGTGTCTGGACATTGCCGCGCAGGTTGGCGATCTCCAGATCGGGGCGCAGATGCTTGAGCATGGCCGCGCGCCGCAGGCTGGAGGTCCCGACCCGCGCGCCCGCGGGCAGGGCTTCGACCGAGTCGTGATCGTTGGAGACGAAGGCGTCCAGCGGACTACCGGGCGCCAGCACCGTCGGCAGCGCGAAGCCGGGCGGCAGTTCCGCGGGCACGTCCTTCATCGAATGCACCGCCAGATCCGCCTCGCCGTCGGCGAGCGCCGCCTCGAGCTCCTTGAGAAACAGCCCCTTGCCACCGATCTCGGCCAACGGCCGATCGAGGACGCGATCCCCCTCGGTGCGGATGGGCAGCAGGACGACTTCGACCTCGGGCAGCGCGGTCTGGAGGCGCACCTGGACATGGCGGGCCTGCCAGAGCGCGAGCTCGGACTGACGGGTGGCGATGCGAAGCGTCTGCGTCATGGGGCGTTCCTCGGTGTGGGCGGACGGCTCAGGATTCGAGCAGGGTACGCACGTCGGCCAGCCGGCGGCGGCTGACCGGCACGCTGTCGGCCACGTGGCGCAGCGTGATGCGGGCATCGCCCTGGCCGTCGAAGCGCAGCCCGGTGATATGGCGACAGGCGACCAGCGCCTTGCGGTGGATGCGCATGAACGCCGGCGCCAATGACTGTTCCAGTGTCAGCAGCGACTGGTCGATGAGCATCTCGCCGGTGCGATGATAGACGGTGGTGTATTTGCGGTCGGCCCAGAAATACAGGATGTCGTCGACCGCCACGCGGTCGATGCCGTCACGCGTACGCGCGGTGACGTAACGCGGTGATGCCTCGCCGTCGCCGTGATCGGCGAGCGCGGCCAGCTGGGCCCGGCTCGGCCGCCGGGCACGCGCCAGCGCGGCGGCGAGATCGTCGCGGCGCACGGGCTTGAGCAGATAGCCGGCGGCATGGCTGTTGTGGGCCGACAGCGCGTGCTCGCTGTACGCGGTGACGAAGATCACCGCCGGTGGCAGCTCGGCTTCGGCCAGAATCCGCGCCACCGCGAGCCCGTCCATGCCCGGCATGTGCACGTCGAGCAGCACGGCGTCGGGCGCCTGTTCGCGCACGCAGCGCAGCGCCGTCTCGCCGTCGCCGGCCTCGGCGGCGACGCTGCAGTCGGAACAGTCGGCGAGCAGGCGGCGAAGCCGCTCGCGGGCGAGCGGCTCGTCGTCGACGATGACCACTTTCATCACGAGTCGGGGCGGTCCTGGGGCAACTGCATGTCCACGATGAAACGCTGTTCGTCCCGGGCGATGTCGATGCGGGCCGTGTCGCCATAGCGTAACGCCAGTCGCCGGCGGATGTTGACCAGCGCCTGTCGGTTGCCGGGCGCGGCCGGCGCGTCGGCGGCCAGCGGATTGGTCACGCGCACCACCAGCATTCGCTCCCGCAGACCCGCGGCCACGCCGACCGTGCCGCCGGCCGGCAGGCGCGCCACCCCGTGTGCGATCGCGTTCTCGACCAGCGGCTGCACCATCAGCGCCGGCAGGCGGCAGCCGCGCGCGGCCGGATCGATGTCGAAATCCAGGGTCAATCGCTCACCCAGGCGCAGCTGCTCGATGCGCACATAGGCCTCGACCAGCACCAGCTCGTCGGCCAGCGCCACCACGTCCGGCGCGTCGTCGGCCAGGCGCGCGCGCAGCAGGGCCGCCAGATCCTCGAGTGCCCGCTCGGCCGCGGCCGGCCGGGCGGCGATCAGCGCGGCCACGCTGTTGAGGCTGTTGAAAAGAAAATGCGGCTCGATCCGCGCCTGCAGCGCCTCCAGGCGCGCCTGCACCTCCGCCCGGGCATGCTGCCGCCAGGCCGAGCGCAGCCAGAAATAGCGCAGGGCCAGCGCGGCGACCACGGCACAGATGCCCAGGCTGCGCGCGACGAACGCCAGATGACCGGCCGGGCCGAACAGCGGCGAAAAGCCGGCGTAGCGGCCGGCCACGAACGTGATCTCGGTGATCGCGAAGGTCACCGCCAGCAGGATCAGATAGGCCAGTGCGACCACCCCGCGCGCATCCAGATGCCCGGCATGGCGGCGCACCAGACACAGCGCGGCAGCGCTGCAGATCCCGATCCACTGCAGATAGACCGACAGCAGCAGCAGCCGTCGCGGCAGCGCCGCCGGGTCGGCCTCGCCCAAAGCCAGCACCACCGCCACGGCCTCGCAGACCAGAAGCACGTGCAGCACGCGCGACCCGGTGCAGAAGTCCGGCAGGAATTCGACGGGTTCGCGCGCGGCCTGCATGCACGCGAGTGTTCGACCCCGCCGGGCGAGCGTCAAGCCGGGCCCGGGCGCTCGGCGTTGCTATACTCGCGCGCCGGCACCCGCGGCAGAGCGAGACATCATGGGCAGCAGCGACAGTCATCAGACCTGGGGCGGACGGTTCTCCGAGGGCCCGGACGCCCGGGTCGCGGCCTTCACCGAGTCGGTATCCTTCGACGCCCGGCTGGCCGCCCACGACATCCGCGGCTCCATCGCCCATGCGCGCATGCTGGCACGCGTGGGCGTGCTGACCGACGCCGAGTTCGACGCCACCGCGGCCGGGCTCGAGGCCATCGGCGAACGCATCCGGGCGGGCGACTTCGTCTGGGACCCGGCCCTCGAGGACGTGCACATGAACATCGAGGCGCGCCTGACCGAGGACATCGGCGCGCTCGGCAAGAAGCTGCACACGGGCCGCAGCCGCAACGACCAGATCGCCACCGACATCCGCCTCTGGCTGCGCGACCGGCTCGACGCGCTGAGCGCGGAGGTGGCCCGGCTGCGCGCTGCGCTCGTCGATCTGGCCGAGCGCGAGGCCGACACCATCATGCCGGGCTTCACCCACATGCAGGTCGCCCAGCCGGTGACCTTCGGCCACCACATGCTGGCCTGGCAGGCCATGCTCGCCCGCGACAGCGAGCGGTTGGCCGAGGTCCGGGCGCGCGTGAACCGCCTGCCACTGGGCGCGGCCGCACTCGCCGGCACGACCTTTCCCATCGATCGCGAGATGGTCGCCGCGGAGCTCGGCTTCGACAGCGTGATCGACAACTCGCTGGATGCGGTCTCGGATCGCGACTTCGCCATCGAGTTCGTCTCCGCGGCCGCACTCGTGATGACGCATCTGTCGCGCTTCTCCGAAGAGCTGGTGCTCTGGATGAGCCCGGCCTTCGGTTTCGTCGATCTACCCGACCGCTACTGCACGGGCTCGTCGATCATGCCGCAGAAGAAAAACCCCGACGTGGCCGAGCTGGTCCGCGGCAAGACCGCCCGCGTCAACGGCCATCTGGTCTCGCTGCTCACGCTGATGAAGGGCCAGCCGCTGGCCTACAACCGCGACAATCAGGAGGACAAGGAGCCGATCTTCGATGTCGCCGACACCGTCATGGCCAGCGTGGCCCTCTATGCGGACATGATGCCGCACGTCACAGTTTACGCCGACACCTGTCGCGAGGCCGCCCGCCAGGGCTTCGCCACCGCCACAGATCTGGCCGATTATCTGGTGCGCCGGGGCGTGGCCTTCCGCGACGCCCACGAGATCGTGGGCCAGAGCGTCCAGCACGCGATCCGGGTCGGCTGCGACCTGGCCGAGCTGGATCTGGCCACACTGCAGGGTTTTTCCGAACACATCAGCGCCGACGTCTACGAGGTGCTCACCCTCGAGGGCTCCGTCGCCGCCCGCGATCACATCGGCGGCACCGCCCCGGCGCAGGTGCGCGCGGCCGCGGCCCGGGCCCGTCACACGCTCTGAGCACGGCGGCTGCATCCCCGGAACACACACGCGGCGTACGAGTCCAACGAACATCGCTCCGACAACGGATAACCGTATGAAGCGCCGACTCTATTTTCTGCTGCCCGATATCGAGACCACCCAGCGCGTGGTCGACGATCTGCTGCTCGCACGCGTGACCGAGAACGACATGTACGTGGTCGCGCGCGAGGACGCCCAGACCCGCGACCTGCCGCAGGCCGGCGTCTCCCAGACCTCGGATCTGGCCGGATCGGCCGAACGCGGTGCGGCCGCGGGCGGCGTCACCGGGGTTCTGGCCGGCCTGGCCGCGATGGCGTTCCCGCCGGCCGGTATCGCCGTTGGCGGCGGCATGGTCGCCGCAACCGGCCTGGGTGGCGCCGGCTTCGGTGCCTGGGTCTCGAGCATGATCGGCATCCGCCACAACAACGCCAAGGTCGAGCAGTACGAGCAGGCCATCCGCGACGGCCGCGTGCTGATGATGGTCGACGTCGATGACGGCCGGGTGGACGAGATCCAGAACGTGGTCCGTGACAACCATCCCGACGCCCGCATCGAGGGCACCGATCCGCACAAGCCGGCTTTTCCGTAGACATCGGCCGCGGCGGCGCCCGGCCGGCAGCATACCGCCACCGGCCGGGCCCGTCGGCCCGTCGAGCTAGCGTTCGAACAGATCCCGCCGGGCGCGATAGAGCGCGGAGATGTCCTCCTCGCCGTAGCCGTCTTCGATCAGCTGCTCGTATTCCTCGCGCGTGGCCGCCGACAGCGGCAGGCTGCCGCCGTTTAGCTCGGCCATGTGCAGGCAGATGCCGAGATCCTTGTAGTGGTGCTTCATCTTGAAGCCCGGATCGAAGACATCGCGGACCATGGTCTTGCCACGGTGGTTGACGAACCAGTTGCCGGCCGCGCCGGAGCCGACCACATCCACCACCTTCTCCAGCGGCAGATCCAGCGCCGCGGCGAAGCGCATGCCTTCGCAGACGGCCTGATTGATACCGGCGCAGAGGATCTGGTTGACGGCCTTGGTCGCCTGGCCGCTGCCGACCCCGCCCATGTGGGTGATGCTCGCGCCCATGGCCTCCAGCACCGGCGTCGCGCGCTCGAAGACCGCCTCGTCGGCGCCGACCATGATCGAGAGCGTGCCCTTCTCGGCGCCCTCGGTGCCGCCGGAGACCGGCGCGTCCACGAAGGCCGCACCCTTGCGGGCCACGCGCTCGGCGGCCTCGCGGGCGGTGTCGCTGGCGACCGTCGAGCAGTCGATGACCACGTGCCGCTCGGTCAGACCGTCGACGATCGCGTCCACCATGGCGAGCACATCGGCGTCGGCACTCACGCAGAGCACGATCGCCTCGGCCTCGGCGGCGACATCCGCCGGGTCGGCGACGGCCTTGACGCCGTAGCTGTCCGCGAAAGCCTTGGCCGTTTCCGCGGTGCGGTTGTAGACGGCCGTCAGCAGCCCGGCCTTGTGGAGATTGGCGGCCATGCCGTGGCCCATGCCGCCGAGACCGATGAAAGCGGTGTTCATGTTGTGCCCTGCGTTGAAACGTGTCGGAAAACCAGAGGCCGATGATAGGCTCTTGTGCTGACGCGGCCAATCGACCCTTCGGATGACACTCACCCGCGGCCTGCGCCGCATTCTCTACGCGCTCGCCGCCCTCGCCGTCGTCATCGCCGCGGTGATCATTGGCGCGCCCCACGCGGCGCGCGCCTTGACGATCCATTATCTGTCGACCCAGGGGGTGACCGCGACCATCGACGCGGTCGACGTCAATCTGTTCACGGGCCGTATCGAGTATCGAAACGCCCGCGGCGAAACGGACGCCGGCGACGGCTTCGAGATCGGCCGGCTGGCGGTGTCGATCGACTATCCGCCGCTGTTATCCAAGCGGATCAGCCTGTCCCGGTTCGCCCTCGAGGAGGCCACGATCGACATCCGGCGGACCGCGGACAACAACCTACGCGTGGCCGGCGTGCCCGTGACGGGCGGCGGCAGCAGCGACGGAGGCGGCGGCTGGGGGTTCGCGCTGCACCGGCTCACGGTCGACGGCCTCGCCCTGCACTACCGGCAGCCGGAGATCGGCGACCAGCCGGCCATCGACCGCGAGATCGTGTTCGACCAGTCCGGCGCCCGCGACCTGGTGACCTGGCAGACCGACAATACGGTGTCGGTGGACGCCGACATGACGGTGGGCGAAGGCCGCATCGGCCTCGAGGGACGCGTGGTGCCGTTCGGCGACGAGCTCAGCGCGCAATTCGAGATCGAGACGAACGCTCTGCGGCTGGAGCTGCTGAGCCCGGTCGCCCGGCGCGGCGGCCTCAAGACCTTCACCGGCCGGCTCGACGCCGAGCAGCGCGTCGATCTGCGCTATCGGGCCGACAGCGGCCTCGACATGGACGTCGAAGGCGAGGCCGAATGGCGCGACTCGCGCCTGGCCCTGGGCGACGGGGTCACGGCGGCCAGTCGACAGGCCGATTGGTCGGGCCGGGTGACCATGCGCCTCATGCGGGCCGACGGCGAACCCGGCTCGATCGAGACCGACGGCCGGCTGGACACCGCCGATCTCGATCTGCAGGCCGGCGGCTCGAGCGGCCTCGAAGCGGACAGCGCCCACTGGCAGGGCAGCACGCGCACCACGCTGACCGCCGACGGCATCCGCGCGGGGCTCGACGGCACGCTCTCCGGGCAAAACATGAGCCTGACGTCCGGCAGCGACACCCGCCTGCACGCCGATCGCTTCGACAGCCGCGGCACGACCCGCATCGACATCGCCACGGCCGAGGGCGCCCCCGGCCGCATCACCACCGACAGTGCCCTCGATGCCACCGGGCTGGATATCCGCGGCCCGGCCGGCTTCTCGCTACGCCAACCCCAGGCGCATTGGCAGGGTACGAGCACGACCACGTTCGCCGCCGCAGGCCCGCGCATCGAGACCGACGGCCGGCTGACGGCCGGGGAGTCCACGCTCTCGGCCAGCGGCGGGACGCGCTTCGAAAGCCCCGGCTTCGAATGGCAGGGCACCACCGCCACCACCCTCGCGGCGGAGGCGACCACCGTGGACAGCGACGGCCGCCTGCAGGCCGAAGCACTCACCCTGGCCGTCGGCGACAGCCTGACCATCGACGGCACGAACCTCGACTGGCAAGGCACCACCCATACGGTCGCCGACGGCGCGGCCACGCGCATCGAGACCGACGGCACGCTGTCCAGCGCCGACTTCGCCTTTCGCGTACCGGAAAGCGGCGATTTCACTGCCGACACCCTGGAATGGCACGGCGACTTCTCGCTGGACATGGCCGCACTGACCGCCCGCCGGGCCCGGGGCCGCGTCATCGCGAGCGAGGCCCGCACGAGCATCGCCGGCGCCGACCTCGCCATCACGAGCCAGCGCATCGTGTTCAACGGCGAGTACGCCGAGCAGCCCGCCGGCGACACGCTGCGCCTGAGCGTGGACGGCGACGTCGACGGGCACGAGTTCGCGGTCATGAACACCGCCATCGACGCGGCCTGGGTGTCGATGCTGCAGGGCTACGCCAAGCACCTGTCGATCGACGGCCTCGACGACATCGCACTCGAGTCGCTGGAGACCAGCGGCCTGCGCCTGCTCGGCGACACGAACACCGACGTGGCCGTGCTCGAGGCCGTCACCGGCACGGCCCGCCGGTTCCGCCTGACCGATCTGCGCCATTATCGTCTCGCCGATCTCGACATCGCAGACGCCGATATCCATCTGCGGCGGGACGGCGGCGGCATGGGCGTGATCTCCGAATTCTTCGGCGGCGGCGCGTCGGACGCAACCGGCGGGACCAACGGCGACTCCGAGGGCGGCGCGGACTCGGACCCGGGCTCGACCTTCGCGCTCGATCATCTCGGCGTTTCCGGGCCGCGCATCCAGTTCCACGACGTCTCGGTGACGCCGGACGTCGCACTCAACGGCGCCAACATCAACTTCGTGCTGGAGAACCTGGACACCGGCCAGACCGACAACCGCGCCGAGTACCGCCTGGCTCTGGACGTCGGCGCCTACGGCCACCTCGACAGCCGCGGCGAGGTCTCGCCGATGGGCCGCGGCGGGCTCGACATGGAGGCGGATGCCTGGCTGCGCTCGCTCGCGCTGCCCCCGCTGTCCGGGTACATGAACGCCGCGCTGGGTCGACGCATCGCCGGCGGCGTCGCCGACGGCACGCTCTCGATCGACGCCACGAACGGCGAACTCGATGGCAACCTCGACACCACGCTGGCCAATTTCCGGCTCGCCGACGATGGCGGCCAGGCCACGGAGATCGCCTTCGGCATCAACATGGACACCGCGCTCGCGCTGGTGCGCGGCCAAGACGATCTCATCAACTTCGAGACCGCCATACTGGGCGATGTCAGTAACCCCTACTTCTCGATCCGCAATCTCGTGCGCGAGGCGATTCTGGCCGGCCTGCGCACCGCGCTCACCAGCGATTACTCGCCGGTCGGGCTGCTCAATCGCGCCAAGAACGCGATGATGGACCTGACGCGTTCGCTGGCCTCCCGGCCGGTGATCTTCGTGTCCGGCAAACACTACGTGCAATCCGAGGACCGGCTCTATCTCGCACGCCTGGCCCAGGCCATGCGCGAGGATACGTCCATCGAGCTGACCGTGACCGGGCACGCGGTACCGGGCGACCGCGACGGCATGGCGCTGTTCCACGGCGAGGAGGTCGACGTGCAGAACGCGCTCGACCTGCGCGAACTGGCGCGCCTGCGCGGCGAGGCGGTGCGTGACTATCTGGCCGCGCGCAACGTCAACCCGGACCGCATCACCACCCGCGAACCGGTGGTCGAGCGCAGCGAGGCGGCCCGACCGCGGGCGACCTTCACGATCTCCGGCAACTAGCGGCCCCATCGGGCTCCGTCTCCCCGAAGGCCGGCCTGGGCGTCAAAGGCACGGTACGGCGTCGACGCGGACCGGCCGGCCGGCGGACCACGGTGCCGGTGCTCGCGCAGTGAGTCACTGAACCGCAAGGGAGCAACCGAAACAGGCTGTGGGCGACCGCCGGACGGGCCGTCGCCGCGTCACGCCCACACCGGAGCGCCGCGCCGTGCCGGATCTTGAAGGGGCAGCGCCGGGCCCGACGACGCGTGGACGACGGCTACCCGTCGAGCAGGTAGGTATAGCCGGCCAGGCCGGCCTCGAGCAGGGCTTCGGTCTCGCGGCGGGCCTCGGCGCCGAGACCGGCCGCCGCGAGCTTGCGGCGATAGGCCACGCGTAGGGCCTCCGGTTCGAAATGCACATAGCGCAGCAGCTCGTCGGCGCGATCGCCCTGCTCGGCCCCGGCCAGACGCCAGCCCTCGCCGTCGATCTCGACGTTGACCACATCGGTGTCGCCGAACAGGTTGTGCATGTCGCCGAGATTCTCCTGGTACGCCCCGACCAGGAAGATGCCGAGGCGATAGGGACTGCCCGGCTCGAGGGCGTGCAGCGGCAGGCTCGCGTCGAGGCCGTCGTCGTCGACGTAGCGGTCCATGCGGCCGTCCGAGTCGCAGGTGAGATCGCACAGCCGGGCGCGCTCGGTCGGGCGCTCGTCCAGGCGCGACAGCGGCATCACCGGAAAGACCTGGTCCAGCGCCCACACGTCGGGCACCGACTGGAACACCGAGAAGTTGACGAAGTACTTGCTGGCGAGCTTGTCGCGGGCGGCGGTGACCGCGGCCCGGTCGTCCGCGCCCGCGGGCTCGATCGCGGCGATCGCGCGGTGAACGGCGACGGCCTCGCGCTCGGCCGCGGCGCGCTCGACGAGTCCGATCTCGCCGGCGGTGAAGCGGCGCTGGGTATCGGCCAGCCGCGCCTGGACGCGATCGAGCCGGGCGCTCGGCGACAGGCTGTCGTCGAGCGTGGCCGCGGCCGCCGCGAGCGGCGATTCGCTGTCGATGACCTGGGTGAGCAGCACGGCGTGGTGGGCGGTCAGCGCCCGCCCCGATTCGCTGATCAGATCGGGCTGCGGCAGGCCGGCGTCGCCGCAGACCCGGGCCAGCGCCCCCACCACCAGTTCGGCGTAGTCGGGCACGCCATAGTTCATCGAACAGAACGAACGCGCGCCGCGGCCTTCGTAGTCCACCGCCAGCCCGCCGCCGACGTCCACGCAGTCCACCGGCGCGCCGAGTTCGCGCAGGGCGCGATAGAGATGCGCGGTCTCCTCCATGGCGCGGGCCAGCGCCGCATGGTCGGCGACCTGGGAACCGACGTGCACATGCAGCATGCGCACGCAATCGGCATAGCCCAGTGTCGCCAGCTGGTCGATGGCGGCGACGACCTGATCGGCGGTCAGACCGAACTTGGACTTCTCGCCGCCGGTGTTCTGCCAGTGGCCGGCGGCGACGCTGGCCAGGCGCACGCGCAGGCCCAGCCGGGGGCGCACGCCCAGCGTATCGGCGAGCGCGGCGATCGGTGCCAGTTCCGACGGCTTCTCGACCACGATGTAGACGCGGTGGCCGATCTGTTGCCCGGCCAGGGCCAGACGCAGGAACGCCCGGTCCTTGTACCCGTTGCAGACGATCGTGCTGCCCGGCTCGGCCAGCGCGAGCACGGCCATGAGCTCGGGCTTGCTGCCGGCCTCGAGGCCGGCACGGGAGCCGCCGGCGGCGACCAGGTGCTCGACCACGGCCCGCTGCTGATTGACCTTGACCGGGTAGACCACGGTGTAGCGGCCGGCGTAGGCGTGGCGCTCGCAGGCCGCGGCGAAGGCGTCGCAGAGCCGGTTGATGCGATCGCCCAGGATGTCGGTGAAGCGCACGAGCACCGGCAGCCGCAGCCCGGCCTGCTGGATCTCGTCGGTCAGCGCATCGAGATCGATCGCGGGCGCGCCGGGGCGGGGCCGGGCCTCGAGCGTGCCGGCCGCGCCGATATCGAAATAGCCCTCGCTCCACGTGGCCACGCGGTACAGGGCGCGGGCATCGTCGAGGCACCAGGCCGGGTCATGAGAGCGGTCCATCTTTTATACTGCGCGTCCTGGGTTCGACAGACGCCGTCTACGGCGGGACGACACGCGCATGGTACTGGATCGCCACTGGTATACCGAAACCAGCGACACGCTGGGCATGGGGCTCGCCCTCAGGCTGCGGCAGACGCTGCACGAGGAAACCTCGCCCTACCAGACGATCGCGGTCCACGAGACCGAGACCTTCGGCCGGCTGCTGACGATCGACGGACTGGTGATGCTCACCGACCGCGACAATTTCATCTATCACGAGATGATGACCCACCCGGCGCTGTTCGCCCACGGCGCGGCAAAGCGCGTCGTCATCATCGGCGGCGGCGACTGCGGCACCCTGCGTGAAGTGCTCAAGCACGATAGCGTCGAGCGCGCCACGCAGATCGAGATTGACGAACGCGTGACCCGGGTGGCGGAACAGTATTTCCCGGCCCTGTGCGAATCCAACGGCGATCCGCGCGCGACCCTCGCCTTCGAGGATGGCGTCGCCTGGATGCAGAACGCGCCGGACGCCTCGGTGGATCTGATCATCATCGACAGCACCGACCCGATCGGCCCCGCCGAGGGTCTGTTCAACGAAGCCTTCTATCGCCAGTGCCACCGCGTGCTCGCCGCCGGCGGCCTGCTGGTGCAGCAGAGCGAGTCGCCGCTGGTCCACGGCGAGTTGATCGGCTCGATGCACGCCGGCCTTGCAGGCGCGGGCTTCGCCGACACGCACCTGCTGGGTTTCCCGCAGCCGACCTACCCCACCGGCTGGTGGTCGGCCACGCTGGCCGCCCGCGACCCGGGCGCGCTGCGCGCACCCGAATCCGCGCCGGCCTTCGAGACGTTCTATTACACGCCGGCCGTCCACACCGCCGCCTTCGCGCAGCCGGCCTTCATGGCCCGGATCCTCGGCGGCTAGCGGCCGGCCGCCAGCGCCTGTTCGCAGGCGTCCGATCCGTAGAAAGCGGCCAGCCGGCGGCGGATGAAGGCTTCCAGCAGTCCGGTGTCGGCCAGGCCCTCGATGACGTCGGGGGCCAGCGTGGCGGCCTCGCGGCACAGCAGGTCGCGGTCGATGCCCACGTGCCCCAGCAGTTCGGCAATCGAGGCGTCGCCGTAATGCGCGAAGTACGAACGCACGCCGGAATCCACGAGCTGGCCGACGTATTCGGTCTGGCGCAGTTCCTGCCAGATGCGCAGGCCGTAGTCGACGAGCGTCTGCAGCTCATGGGTGTCGATCACCTCGCCGGGAGCCAGCGGCCGATCGTGAATCTCCTGCCAGATCTCGTCGGCGATGGCACGGATGCGCTCGGCGTCGAGCGATTCGATCATGCGCTGCTGGCTGCGCGCCAGCGTCTTCATGGTGTTGTTCTCGATATAGGCGCGCACGCGCTTTTCGACCTGCTCCTCCAGCCCCGGCATGCGCCGACCGATCGCACTCGTCGAGCCCTTGATCAGTGACGACACCCCGGGGATCGACTTGATCGCGCCGGTGTCGGAGAAGATGTAGTCCTTGATGCCCTGGTACAGGACATCGGAGGCCAGCGCCGAGTAGACCGGGCTGTCGAGGGCACGCTCGATCAGGCGGGCGCGCAGCTCTTCGAGTTCGATGAACAGCGCCACGCCGTCATCGAAAAGGGTCTGATCGATCACGTCCTGCACCCGCGTGCGGCGATTGACGTCGAGCCGGATCAGATCGTCCACGATCGTGCCGATGACCGCGGCCAGACGATCCGGCAGCGGCATATCCAGCGCCAACCGCTCGGCCGTCGCGGCCACGGTGTCGGCGTCGATCACGTCGGTGAGCGCGGTGGCCTGCGCCCAACGCCAGAAGGCATCGACCTCGGCTTCCAACGCCTGCGGCGCCGCGTCGCCGCGCCACTGCGACAGCTCGAAGGCCACGTGCGCCTCGAAAAGCGCCTGCGCGGCCGAACTCATCTGCTGAGACTGTGTCATGGGCCAATGAAACGGTTGGGTGGAACCGCGAGCTTACGCGTTTAACCCGGTCTCCCGCGAGTGGCCCGCCGCGGCCTGCCCGGGCGACGCAACGGCGCGATAAAACACGGAAGGTGCTTACGTAAAAGCCCGGATTGAGAGGTCTCCGCCACGCGCATAGCTTACAGGCACACACACGGCGAACAGCAAGGAGCCGTCATGAACGAAGACCAGTTCGAGGGCAAGTGGGACCGCATGAAGGGCAAGGTCCGCGAGCACTGGGGCCGCCTGACCGACGACGACGTCGAGGAAGTGCAGGGCCGGCGCCAGAACCTGCTCGCCAAGATTCAGGAAAAGTACGGCGACACGAAGGAAGCGGCCGACGAGAAACTGCGCGAGTTCGAGCGCCGCTTCTGAGACCGCGCCCGCGCGCCAGCCGCGCGGCGCCCCGTGACGCCTCCGACGATGGAAAGAGGATGAACGCTATGCAACAGGACGACTACATCACCCGCACAGCGCAGCCCGAGCCGCGCTACATGCGTCGCGATCCGGTGGTCCACTCGCCGTCGGACAGCCGCTGGAACGGCCCGCTCGGCGAGGTCGCACTGTCGAACTTCGAGCGCGACGGCTTTCTCTGGTTCGAGGGCTTCTTCTCCCAGGAACGTATGGCGCCGTTCTTCGAGGAGCTCGAGGACATGAGCCGCGACGAGGATCTACTCAAGAAGGACGGCGTGGTGCGCGATCCGAAATCGGGCGCCGTGCGTTCGGTGTTCGACATGCACCGCATCTCGAGCCGCTTCGCCGAACTCACGCGCGATCCGCGCATTCTCGGCATGGTGCGCCAGCTGCTCGGAGGCGACGTCTATATCCATCAGTCGCGCATCAACGACAAGTACGGCTTCCAGGGTGCTGGCTTCGACTGGCATTCGGATTTCGAAACCTGGCACGCCGAGGACGGCATGCCGCGCATGCGCGCCATCAGCGCGTCGATCATGCTCACCGACAACAACGAGTTCAACGGCCCGCTGATGCTCATTCCGGGCTCGCACCACCAGTTCGTGCCCTGCCAGGGCGCCACGCCGGACGACAACTGGAAGAGCTCGCTCAAGGCGCAGGAGGCCGGCGTCCCGAGCCAGAAGAATTTGCAGGACCTGGTCAATCGCGGTGGCATCGCCGCGCCCAAGGGCCCCGCGGGCTCGCTGCTGCTGTTCGAGTGCAACGTGCTGCATGCGTCGAACTCGAACATGTCGCCCTGGCCGCGCTCGAACCTGTTCTTCGTCTACAACAGCGTCGAGAACGCCCTGGTCGAGCCGTTCGCAGCCGACAATCCGCGGCCGTCGTTCCTCGCCAACCGCGATACGCCGGAACCGCTGCAGATGCACGATCCGTATATCGACACCCCCGTCCGGCGTTCGGCGTAACGCCGGGCCCCGGCCCGGGCGGCGCGAGGCATCGCGTCGCCCGGTCACTCGTCAAAGCGGAGGCCGACCATGGCCGAACAATGGATACTGGTCGCGGATGCGTCGCGTGCGCGCATCTTCTCGCGTGGCGGCGATCACGGCGCGCTGAAAACCGTGGACACGCTCGAGCATCCCCAGTCGCGGGCCCACGAAGGAGACCTGCGTACCGGCGGCAAGGGCACGAGCCACGACCAGGCCGGCGAAGGCGAGCGGCAGTCGGATCCGCAGACCACGACGATGGAAAAACATGCGGACATCTTCGCCCGGCAGATCGCCGAACGGCTGAAGTCGGGCTTCAACGATACCGCTTTCAGGCATCTGGTTCTGGTGGCCGAGCCCGCCTTTCTCGGGCGGCTTCGCGAGCAGATCGATGCCCCGATGAACCGCTCGGTGGCCCATACCATCGACCGGAACTGGGCGCAGCACGACAGCACTTGGATCGCGAAGCAGCTCGACAAACAGCTGGGGAATTGACGTCGTCGACCACCGGACATGGTGGGCGCCGCCGATTCTCGTTCATAATGCAGTGGCGCGCGGAGACCACGTGACGCCGACGGCTGCCGGGCAGCTCGTCGACCGAGCGCCCTGCCGCGTGCACGCGATCAATGCGTGTGCATCAATTCGAACCGGAGACCGAATATGCTGGGCTGGGCCGTCACTTTCTTCATCATCGCCATCATCGCCGCAATCTTCGGATTCGGCGGCATCGCCTCGGGCGCCGCGGGCATCGCCAAGATACTGTTCTTCATCTTCCTGGTGCTGTTCGTCATCGCCCTGGTGTCCAACGCGGTCCGCGGGCGCGGACCCAAGCTGTAGCGCTGTCGGTCGATACGACGATACGTCGAGAGCGCCGCCGACATTCATTGCCGGCGGCGTTTTCGTGTCCGCTCGGGCGCGACCTTCAGGAGGGCGTTTCCGGCATCTCCACGTAGTGCCCGGCGGTGAGCCAGATCCGCACCAGATGCGGCAGCGATTCCGCCCCCAGCTTCTGCATGATGTGCACGCGGTGTGTTTCCACCGTACGCGCGCTGATGCCGAGCCGGCCGGCGACCTGCTTGTTCGCGAGCCCGTCGACGATCATCTGCAGGACCTGCTTTTCGCGCGGCGTGAGAGTATCGATCAGCGAGGCGTGCTGACGCGCGTCGCGCTGGCCGCGTTCGGCATCGGCATCCGCGTCGGTCAGCGTGGAGACCTTCTGCAGCAGCAGCTGCGGGTCGAACGGCTTCTCGACGAAATCGACGGCGCCGAGGCGCATGGCCGAAACCGCGTGCTCGACATCGCCGTAGGCACTCATCATGATCACACTCACGGGCACGCGGCGGGCGATGAGCTCCCGCTGCAGCTCGAGCCCGTCCATGCCCTGCAGGCGCAGATCGACGAGCGCGCAGCCGTCGACTTCGGCGCTATGAGCCAGAAAGGCGTCCGCGCTGGAATAGCAGTGCACATCGAAGCCGGATTTACTCATCAATGATTTCAACGACTCACGCACGCTCGCGTCGTCGTCCACGATATGAACACTGGTACGTGAGCTCATGAAGCGTTCCGGCAATCGATCAATCAGGCGAGCAGGATGCTCTTTTTAAATTAAATGCCCGTCAAAAACAACCCGCGCGCCAACATATTGCGTCGTACACGCCTACGGCGCCCGACATCCAGCACAGGCAAGCCATGAGCAACACGACGTCCGACACGCAGGCGCCCGAACCGATCGCAGATCTGGACCAGGCCCGGGAACGCATCCATCAGCTGGAAAAGGATCTGACCGAGGAGCGCGCCCGATGCGAGGCCGCCCAGAACAACGAGCGCTGTTTCCGGGAGCTCGCCGAACACATCCGCGAGGTGTTCTGGATGACCAACCCGGCGGGCGACCAGCTGGTCTACATCAGCCCGGCCTATGAGCATATCTGGGGCCAGACCTGTGAATCCCTCTACGAGGATCCGGGCAAACGCCTCGCCTGGGTGCACGACGACGACCGTCAGGAGGTGCTCAAGGCCTTCAAGCGCGATGCCCGCAACGGCGACTACGACAAGGTCTTCCGCATCAACCGCCCCGACGGCGAGATCCGCTGGATACGCGACCGCGCCTGGGTCGTGCACGACGACGATGGCGAAATCTACCGCCTGGCGGGCTTCGCGCTCGACATCACCGATCGAATCGAGACCAACGATCGCATCAGCCGGCTGCATACGGTGATCGATGCGCGCGAACGCATGAGCGCGTTCGCCGCGCTCGGCACGGGCCTGGCACACGACATCAGCCAACCTTTGACGGCGGCCCGCAACTATATCGCCGAGGCGCGTCAGAGCGCCGACATGGCCGATGCGACGCCGCTGGCGAACGCCGACCAGGAGATCGCACGCGCAGTGGACACGCTGCGCCATCTGCGCGATTTCGCCCGTGAAGGCAAGCCCACGCTCAAGCAGCAGCGCCTGGCGCCCTTGATCAATGACATCCACCAGCTGCTCGACCCCGCCCTGCGCAGCCGACAGGTTCGCTACGAAGGCCCACCCGCCAGCGAACTGGACAACATCGAACTGCCGCTGGACCGGATATTCGCCCAGCAGATCCTGCGCAACCTGATCGAGAACGCCACGGACGCCTTCGCGGACGCCCCGAGCGACGAACTCCGCCTCGTGCGCGTGCAGGTGACCGGTACGGACGACACCGTCGACATCGAGGTCTCGGACAACGGTCCGGGCGTCGAATCCGACATCGACCCCTTCGAGCCCTTCAACACCACCAAGGCGGACGGGCTGGGTCTGGGGCTATCGGTGAGCCGATCACTGGCCCGCAGCCATGGCGGCGACCTGGTGATCGCCGACCGCGGGGGTCAGGACAGCCGGACCCGTTTCGTACTCAGCCTGCCCCGGCAACAGAGCGAGGCGCGGAGCGTCGAGGCGGTCTGAGCCCAGCGGGCAAAGGACAGCGCCCGGCCTGGCGGATCCCGCGATAGCAGCAATGCGGCTGCACGAGCCGAGCAGAGCCGGAGCGCGCTCGTAAGGCCATTGTGTCGGCCGGCCCGTCGGGTGCAGCCGCCGCGGGATCGAAGACGGATCGTCGACCCACGGCGAGCTCGCGCCGGCGACTCGACCGCGGCGCCGGCACCGCCCGCCCACGGCGCTAGCGCGGCGGGTGCATCACCCGCATGAACACCGCGAGCCCGAGCCCCCAGGCGCCGTTGACGGCCAGGGCCACGCCGATGCGCGGCAGCGTCAGCCCCTCGACCAGCGCCTCGACGTCCTGGCCGTTCTTGAGCCAGCTCACCAGCGTCAACGCCACCAGACTGGGAAAGACGGCACCGAGAATGATCGCGCCGACGTAATAGCCGGCCGCCAGGGCATTGCGGATGAGCAGCCACAGCAGCATGCCCCACAGCCCGCCGAACAGCGCCGCCGAGATCACCGCAGGCACGCCGAACGGCGGCACCGGCGTCATGTTCCAGGGCGTGGCGTCGATCACGCCCTGAAAGTCCAGCAGCCAGACGGCGCCCTGGTGAAAGCTCAGCACGGCGAGAAAACCGGCAATGAATGCCTTGACGAATGCGAACATGAAATCCTCTCGAGTGAATGACGCGCCGGCTCAGTCGGCGTCCGGTCGCACGGTATCCGCGGTCTGGTTGAACAGGCGCGCGCGGGCGGCCTCGGATTTCGGCTGACCGCCGCGCATCTCCTTGCCGAGATCGACCCCGCGCTGGACCGCGGGACGGTCCTTGACGCGTGCCCGCCAGGCGGCGACGTTCGGGAAATCGTCCAGCGGCTGTCCCATCGCCTTGGCGATGAGCACCCACGGCCAGTTGATGATGTCGGCCACGCTGTAGCACTCGCCGACCAGCCAGTCGCGGCCGGCCAGACGCCGCTCGAGCACGCCCAGGCAGCGGTGATACTCGCCGCGGTAACGCGACAGCGCGTAGGCGTGGTCGCCACGGGCATAGTTGACGAAATGGCTCATCTGGCCGCCCATCGGCCCGAGATTGCCGACCTGCCAGAACAGCCACTCGTCGATTTCCTTGGCCAGCCGCGGCGACGTCGGCATGAATTGGCCGCTCTTCTCCGCGAGATAGCGGAGGATGGCGCCGGACTCGAAGATGGGCAACGGCTCGCCGCCATAGGCCGGGGCCGGATCGTGATCGACGATGGCGGGCATGCGGTTGTTCGGCGAGATCGCCAGGAAGGCAGGCGCGAACTGGTCGCCGGCGTTGATATCCACGGGCACCAGCCGATAGTCCAGCCCGCACTCCTCGAGCATGATCGAGACCTTCCAGCCGTTGGGCGTGGGCCAGTAGTAGAGATCGATCATCGTTCGTCTCCTCCGCTGCGGTAGGCCCCGCCGGCGACGCCGGTGTCGAACAGCTCGGCGATGGCGGCGGCGTCGTAGCCGTGCTCGGCGAGCACGGCGGCGGTGTCGGCGCCGAGGGCCGGCGCGCCGCGCGGGTCGTCCACCGGCATCGCCGAGAACCGCGCGGCCGGCCGCGCCTGGCGCAGGCGCCCGGCCTGGTCGTGGTCGGTCTCGATCAGGATCGCGTTGGCCGCGATCTGTTCGTCGTCGATGAGCTCCGTGCGGGTGAGCACCGGCGCGCAGGGCACCCCGAACTCGGACAGTCGCGCCAGCCAGTGCGCGGCGCTGTCGGTGGCCAGCGCCTCCTGCGTCAGTGCCAGCCGGGCGTCGATGTTGTCCTGGCGATCGGCCGGCGTGGCGAAACGCGGGTCGTCGTTCCACTCGGGCTTGTCGAGGGCCGCGATCAGCGCCTGCCACTCGCGATCGGTCTGGACCGCCACGCTGATGTAGCCGGTGGTGGTCTCGTAGATGAGATCGATGAAGCTCGCCGCCCGCGCCTGGTCGAATTCATCGCCGACGAAGGTCTGACTGTTCATGTCGGAATGCCAGAGGAAATCGATCACGGCGTCGAGCATCGACACCCGCACGTGCTGGCCGGGCGCGCCGCCGGCCCGTGCGAGCAGCGCCGCCGTGATCGCCTGGGCGGCGACATAGCCGGTGAGCTTGTCCGGCACGATCGTGCGCACCAGCCGCGGGCGGGCCTCGTCCGAGCCGCCCTGGATGCTGGCCAGGCTCGACAACGCCTGGACCAGCGGATCGTAGACCGGATAGCCGGCATAGGGCCCGTTCTCGCCGAAGCCGCTGATCGAACAATAAACGATGTCCGGGGCGACGGCGCGGATCGCGTCCTCGCCGATGCCCATGCGCTCGGCCACGCCCGGACGAAAGTTCTGGACGAACACATCGGCGTCGGCACACAGGGCCTTCAGCGCGGCGACGCCGGCCTCGGATTTCAGATCCAGCGCCACCGAGCGCTTGTTGCGGTTGTTGTTGAGATAGCTCGCCGAGAAACCGTGGCGCCGGTTGGACGCCAGCCGCGTGTAGTCGCCGACGTCGGGGCGCTCGATCTTGAGCACCTCCGCACCCTGATCGGCGAGCTGCATGGTCGCCAGTGGCCCGGACACCATGGCGGTCGTGTCGACGACGCGAAAACCGGATAGGGGAGCGTTCATGCGCGACAGTCTAATGCGGCGCCGCGTATGCGGAAACCTCGGCGAACGGCTTTCGCCGCCCGGGGCGCTCGGCGACAATGCAGTATTCGGATCACCGCCCCCGGACGCCTTCGCATGCACGCCATCGGCACCCCCTGTTCGGATACAGCCACGCGGGTGATGCTGCTCGGCGCCGGCGAGCTCGGCCGGGAGATCGCCATCGAACTGCAGCGGCTGGGCTGCGAGGTGATCGCCGTCGACCGCTACGCCAGCGCCCCGGCCATGGCCGTCGCGCACCGCTGGCAGGTGCTGGAGATGAACGATCCGGCGGCGCTGCGCGCCGTAGTCGAGGCCGAGGCGCCGGCGCTGATCGTGCCCGAGATCGAGGCGATCGCCACCGAGGCCCTGATCGAACTCGAGGCCGAAGGCCATCGCGTGGTACCCACGGCCCGGGCGACCCGGCTGACCATGGATCGCGAGGGCATACGCCGCCTGGCCGCCGACGAGCTCGGCCTGCCGACATCGCCCTTCCGCTTCGCCGAGACCGAGGCCGACTACCGCGCCGCGATCGAGGCGATCGGCCTGCCCTGCGTGGTCAAGCCGGTGATGTCGTCCTCCGGCAAGGGCCAGAGCACGCTGCGCGAGGCAGCTGACATAGACGCGGCCTGGCGCCACTCGCAGTCCGGCGGCCGCGGTCGTCGAGGTGCCGGCACGCGCATCATCGTCGAGGGCTTCGTCGAATTCGATTACGAGATCACCCTACTGACCGTGGTACACGCTGGCGGCACGAGTTTCTGTGCCCCCATCGGCCATCGCCAGGTCGACGGCGACTATCGCGAGTCCTGGCAGCCCCAGCCGATGAGTGATGCCGCGCGGGCAGAAGCCGAACGCCAGGCGGGCGCGATCACCGCCGCGCTCGGCGGCCGCGGCCTGTTCGGGGTGGAACTGTTCGTGGCCGGCGACCGGGTCTGGTTCTCCGAGGTCTCGCCGCGGCCGCACGACACCGGGCTGGTCACGCTGGCCAGCCAGGATCTGTCCGAATTCGCCCTGCATGCCCGCGCCATCCTCGAGCTGCCGATCCCGACCATCCGCCAGTACGGCCCGTCGGCCTCGGCGGTGATTCTCGGCGACGGCGAAAGCGACCGTCTACGCTACGCGGGGCTTGACCACGCCCTCGCCGCGCCGCAGACCTATCTGCATCTGTTCGGCAAGCCGGTGATACACGGCAAACGACGCCTGGGCGTGGCGCTGGCCCGAGGCGAGAACCTCGACGAGGCGCGCGATCGCGCCCGTTCGTGCGCGAACAAGGTACGCATCGAATACTGATTGCGCACAATCAATAGGGGAAAATCCCATTCATCTTCGGGAAAGCATTTTCTATCCTATACTTTCGTCTAGGTCCGCCATTGGGGGGGAGCGCTGCACGGCGTATGCACTCACGGGCCGATTCACCATCGATTCAAAAGGAGAACCGCTATGCACAAGAAACTGACCACGCTGCTGTTAGCCATGATGCTGGGCCTGGGCACCCTGACCCTGGCGGCCTGCGATAGCGACGGACCCGCCGAGGAAGCCGGCGAGAACATCGACGAAGCTGCGGACAACGCCGGCGACAGCATGGAAAATGCGGCCGAAGAGACCGAGGAAAGCATGGAGAATGCCGGCGAGAACATGCAGGACTCCATGGAAGAGGCCGGCGACGAGATGGCAGAGGAGACGGACGAGAACAGCTAAGACTCGTTCGCCCACCTCATCTTCGGCGCACGCCGGAGAGACAAGAGGCCCGTCGCGTGCAACGCGACGGGCCTCTTTCTTGCCCGTGACACCCGCAGCACGCGAGGCCGACGGCATCAATGGCGCCGTGTGAGGCCGGCGTAATCGGCGCAATCGAGGCGCCGCAGGAGCGTTCCGGATACACACGGCCCTCAAATCCCGGCGTCAGGATCACGGGTCGCTGAGCCGGACGATCCTCAAGCCGGGATGCGGCATCGGCCCACACCGCACACGCGACCTTTCGACGCACGGACGCGCATATCGGCTGGTGGCATCCATATCGCGCCCGTAGGCGGCGACAGCTCTCACGATGCCACGGCCCCGGCCAGCGACCCGTGCGTTTCGGTTGCACACAATTCGTGTAGCGAATGTGCGACGATCACAATGCTGATTCATCCATTCGACGCAAGGAGGGTAGTCATGCCCGTACGCAAGGCGAATGCCCAGTGGCAGGGCGATCTGAAGTCCGGCAAGGGCGACATGAAGCTCCAGAGCGGCGCCTACGAGGGCCAGTTCTCGTTCAAGACCCGCTTCGAGGAGGGCAACGGCACCAACCCCGAGGAACTGGTGGGCGCGGCTCATGCCGGCTGCTTCTCCATGCAGTTCTCGGCCATGCTCGCCGAAGCCGGTCACACGCCGGATTCCATCCAGACCGAGGCCAAGGTCCATTTCTCGATCGACGGCACCCCCACTATCGAGAAGATCGAGCTGATCACCCGCGGGCGGGTGCCGGGCATGGACGAGGCCGAGTTCAAGAAAACGGCCGAAGAAGCCAAGAAGGCTTGTCCGGTGTCGCGGCTCTACACGGGCGCGGAGATCGTGCTCGACGCTGCGCTGGACAGCTGAGCACGGTCCAGGCGTCTCGATCCCCCGGGGCTCGGGGGATTCGGGCGCTGCTTCGGTCGGATCGACGCTCGAACCTCTTGCCGGCAGGACCTCGCGTCTTGCCAAGACACGCCGAGACCCAGAAACGGATCCGCCTGCCTCGGCGTCCCGCGACAGCCGGGCATGGGCGTATCGACGTATACGGATACCGCTGCTGGCGTGCCTTTGCGGCCGAGTCGGGCGTCATATAGAACGGCCGCATCAGCACCCGGCCGAACGCTGCCCGAGGACAGAAATTTGCGATCACGGGATTGTTTTTTGAGTGATCGTCGCAACGTCCGGTGATTCACGCACGACAAAGCGAACGAGAGAACAGCATGGAAGCCAAGCAGGACAACGTCGTCAGCATTCATTATGTACTGCGCGACACCGAGGGCGAAGTCATCGATCAGTCGGCGGAGGGCCAGCCGCTGTCTTATCTGCACGGCCACGGCAACATCGTGCCGGGTCTCGAAGAGGCCATCGAGGGCGCCTCCGAGGGTGAAGAAGTCAAGGCGGTCATCGATCCCGACAACGCCTATGGCCATTATCGCGACGATCTCGTCCAGCAGGTCAGCCGCGATGCCTTCCAGGGCGTGGACGAACTGGCGCCCGGCATGAGCTTTCGCGCCGAATCCAACGCCGGCCCGATGATCGTCACGGTCAAGTCGGTCGACGGCGACGAAGTCACCGTTGACGGCAACCACGTGCTCGCCGGTCAGACGCTCGACTTCACGGTCAACGTCGCCGAGATCCGCGAGGCCACGGCCACCGAGGTCGAGCATGGCCACGTGCACGACGGCGACGGTGAAGGCGACGAAGAGCACGGATGATCGCCGCCGGCCGCGCCGGCGTGACGTGAACGGAGGGACGATATGACCCAGCCCGTACTGCTGATCACCGGCGCCTCCAGCGGCATCGGTGCGGCGACCGCACGTCAGGCCGCGGCCGACGGCTATCGACTGGTGTTGGCCGCCCGCTCGACCGATCGACTGCAGGCACTGGTCGACGAATTGGGCGCTGACGCCGCCCTGGCGGTGGCCTGCGACGTCACCGACAAGGCGTCGCAACAGGCCATGGTCGACGCGGCGCTCGATCGTTTCGGGCGCATCGACGCGGTATTCGCCAACGCCGGCATGGGCGGCCGCCCGGGCGGCTTCAGCGGCGCCGACAGCGACGTGTGGAAGGATATGATCCTGACCAACGTTTACGGCGTCGGCCTGACCATCCAGGTCACTGCCGAGGCGCTGAAGGCCAGCCGCGGACATCTGCTGATCACCGGCTCGGCCGCCGGCCGGGCCACGATTCCCGGGTCGATGTACAGCGCCACGAAATGGGCGGTCTCGGCGATCGGCTACGGGGTCCGCGAGGAATTCCGCGGCTCGGGCGTGCGCGTCACGCTCATCGAGCCGGGCATGGTCGACACGCCCTTCTTCGACGAACGGCCCGAGCACGCGCTGGCCGACACCGATGTCGCCGAAGCCGTGGCGTTCGCGCTGTCGCGACCGGCGAGTGTCGACGTCAACGAGATTCTCGTTCGGCCGACACCGCCACGCGACGACTGAGACTGCAGGGGCCGCCCGGCCGCCGCCCCGGTGGCGGCCGGGCCGGCGGGTCTAGTCGGCAAGGAGGAAACCGGCGACCCAGCCCGTACGGCCGTCCTCGAAGCGCACGCGGCGCCAGCCGGCCTCCTCGGCCAGCACGGTGACGTTCTCGTCGCGCTCGGCCTTGAAGACGATACCGGCGCCAGTGCTCGGGCCCTGGCGGACATTGACGATATCTTGGCCGATGTGCATTCGTGAGCCGTCGCGTTCGTCGGCCCCCGGCCCAGCGTCTTCGGCCGCGGCAGTTGTATCGCGGTCCGGCGCGGGGTCCGATGCGGCCCCATCATCCCGCGGCGCCCGCGACGCGTCCGAGGTCACTTCGGACGTCGATTGCGCGGCGCCGCCCCCCGGGGCTGTGGCCTCCGCGAGCAGAAAGTTGGCAACCCAGCCGACGGCGTAATCGCTCCGGAACAGCACCTGCGTCCAATCGCCGTCCCGCGCCAGCAGCACGACCTCATCGCTGGCATCGGCCTGGCGCAGCACCCGCGCCTGGCGACTGGGCTCGCTGCGGATGTTGACGTTATCGCCCTCGATGCGCGAATCCGGCAGGGCATCAGCAATGTGCGGCAGATTGGCGCGCGCCGATTCGTTGCCGGCCTCGGCCGCGCGGGCCGCCCATTTCGCCGCCTCACCCAGGTTCCGCGGCACGCCCTGGCCGCGGACATACATCACCGCCAGATTGTTCTGGGCCGCGGGCTCGCCGTGCTCGGCGGCACGCCGGAACCATTCCGCGGCACGCTCGGGATCGGCCTCGGTACCGTGGCCCTCCTGATACATGATGCCGAGGTTGTGCTCGGCCTTGGCGTATTCCTGCTCCGCCGCACGGCGATACCACTCCAGTGCGGTCTCGTAGTTCCGCTCGACCCCGTAGCCCTCGTCGTAGAGCACACCCATGTTGTACTGGGCACTGGCATTGCCCTGCTCCGCCAGCGGCGCCGTGCGTTCGCGGATCTGCTGCGCCTCGTCGTCCGTGGGCGCCTCCTGAGCCAGCGCGGTCGCCCCGCCCGTCAGCACGAGTGCCAGGATGAAGCCGCGAATCGTTTCGGTTCTTGTCATGCACAACCCTTAGTCAATCGAGCCCCGGCGCGGTGCGCGGGCATGTTCGTCGACGCACTCTCGAGAAAGCTTCGAACGCACAAACGACCGCCACGAGCCCACCGTCCGGGGCTTTGCCCCAAGGCCGTACCGTAGCGCAGGCGGGCCCATGCGTACATGGCCTCGCCGCCGATCGCCCGGGGATCGTCATCCCACGTCCGGGCGCCCCCCGATCCGGGCCGGCCGAACGGCACGACCTTCGATCGGGCGCTGCTTCTAGTGGTCGATCCTGTCCCCTGCACCGAGCCGACGGCAGACGCAAGTTCGGCCTAGAGCAGCAAAAAGGCCGGCCGAATACGATATCGACCGGCCGGCACGTCATATCTACATCGCGCTTTCAAGGCGAGTCGGACAGTGAAAACTTATCTTTTGATCTTGTGGCTCGAACTTTCAGGCATAATCGAGCGCTTATGACCCGGGCCATCGCGGCACCGCCACGACCGCATTCGCCGGAGGGCATTCGGCGCGCGTCTCTGAATCGGGGCCGCATGAAACTTTCGCGGCCAGCCCGGGTCCAAGCACGCCGTCGGGCCAGTGCTCGATGCGATAACGCTAGAAATCGAGGCTATTGGATGCGTTGCAGCAGGGGTATGCGTGCCGGTGCAGCCGGCGCGATCGGGATTGTTTTATGCATGGGATCGGCCGGCTCGGCGCTCGCAGCCGATCCAACAGCCGGCACCATGCAGGCCGCCTACAGCAATCCCGCTTCCGACGGCATTCCGCCGATCGACCCGCAGACGGTACGCGAGGCCATCTCGCCGCAGATCACGCCCTGGAAGCAGATGAACGTCGAGCGCGGCGACTCACTGGCGGCGCTGTTCGATCGCGCCGGCCTGTCCCCCAAGGAATGGATCGCCGTACTGGACATCGGCGAACGCACCGCCCCACTGGAGCATCTGCAGCCCGGCGATCGAATCCAGATCCGAAAAACCCCCGACGGTCGCCTGTCGGCCCTGCGCTATGACCTCGACCAAGTGGACACCCTCGCCGTGACCCGGTCCGGGGACGACCTTCAGGCCGAGATCCTGCAGCTTCACAGCGAGACACGCCGGATGACGGCGACCGGTCGCGTCGAGGGGTCGCTCGCCCAGTCGCTCGCGCAGGCCGATGTGCCGGCCGCGGTGGCCACTCAGCTGGACCACATCTACCGCTACCGGGCGGATCTGTCGCGGCACATGCACGAGGGCGACCGCTTCAGCGTCATCTACGAAGCCGAATACGCCGACAACGAGCGGGTGGCGGCCGGGGACGTGATCGCTGCGAGCATCGTCACCGACGGCGAGGAGATCCAGGCCTTTCGCGCGATCGACGCCGAGGGCGACGCGGCCTATTACGATGCTGACGGACAGCCGTTCCAACCCTCGCTCTCGCGACATCCCGTCGCCTATGAGCGCATCAGCTCGCCGTTCGATCCCAATCGGCTGCACCCCATTCTGCACGTGCGGCGTCCACACAATGGCGTCGACATGGCCGCCGACCGCGGGACCCCGATCCACGCCGCCGGCGAAGGCACGGTTACCTTCGTCGGCCGCAAGCGCGGCTACGGCCGCGTGGTGCAGATCGACCACTTCGACGGTTTTTCGACGCGCTACGGCCACATGGCACGCTTTGCAAGCAAGCTGCACGACGGTGAACACGTCGACGAAGGCGACATCATCGGCTATGTCGGCGCGACCGGCGAGGCCACGGGCCCTCATCTTCACTTCGAGATCCGCAAGGACGATGTCCCGCACGATCCGCTGACCATGCCACTGCCGGAAGGCAAACCGCTCTCCAAGACGCGGCTGGCGGCCTTCGACCGGCGCATCCGACCGCTCGCGACTCGACTGGACGCTGTGCCCGGCATGCCGCCGACACTGTTCGCCGCCAACGCCGGCGCGAAGACCCACGCCGACTGCACCAAGGCCAGTGGCGTGAACGCCGCCCTCGCGCTCGCCCCGGCGGATGCGCTGAAGAAACACAGTCTCGGCGACCTGTTCTGCAGGATCAGCAGCGACGACAGCGCCTGATCCACACCGCACCTCGGGCTAGCGCAACGCGCGCGCCGGCCCCGCCCGATACGCGTGCGGCGCGCCGGAGGTAGCAACCGCCCGACGACGATACATCGCCTCGTCCGAGGACGCGCCCATGCCCGACGCGCTTGGCTCGGGCATCCGCCCCGCTCGCACCCCGTCGCCGCGGGCGCCGGAGATACTCGGCTCCATTCCGAAAGCCACTCGTAGCCCGCCTGTGTGCCCGCCGCACAGCCAAAGCACGTCGCCGGCGCGCCGCCGCTCCGGCGTGGTTCTCACGGGCACAGCGCATCCGGCGTCATTGGCTTGCTTGCCGACGCGCCGCGCAGCGGCGGTGGCATCGGCGCCACAACGGCTCGATCACAAACCGCCGGCGGACGACCATCGGCCGGCGGTGCATCCGAGTCCTCGCCGGCGCTTCCGCATGCGCCGGATAAACCGCGACGGCAACCCCGCTCCACGAGGCCTAGCCGTCAGGGGCCGGCGGGCCCCGCAACGGCAGGGCCGCGTGTATCCGGTGCGTACCGCCGCGGCTAGCGCCGCTGGCGCTCCTGTGCGCGACCGCCCTCGTCGTCGGCGTCCTCGGCATCGATCTCGTCCCAGACATCGTTGAGGATGTCCCGGGCCTCGAAGGCATCGGCACCCACCGGCATTTCATGATGCTTCTCGTAGAGGTCGAGCAGCATGCGGCGCCGGTCGTGGCGAAGCTCGCCGGCCAGCACGAAGACCATGAAGTAGAGAATGACCAGAAACGGCAGCGCCGCCAGCAGCGAGGCCGTCTGCAGCCCCTTGAGGCCGCCGGCCATGATCAGGGTGAGGCAGATCGCCGAGATCAGCAGCCCCCAGGACAGACGCTTGTACAGCGGCGGCTCCAGCGAGCCTTCATCGGTCATCTGGGCCACGATGTAGGACGCCGAGTCGGCCGAGGTCACCAGGAACACGAAGATCAGGCACATGGCGAGAACCGACAGCACCATGCTGAACGGCATCATGTCGAAGAAGGTGAACAGCGCGGAGGTAATGTTCTCGTCGACCGCCCCGGTGAGCGTGCCGCCGGCATCGCCGAACAGCTCCATGTGAAGCGCCGCACCACCGAACACGCCGATGAACCCGCAGGCCAGCAGCGGCGGCACGATGAGCACGCCCATGACGTATTCGCGAATCGTGCGGCCCTTCGAGATCCGCGCGACGAAGGTGCCCACGAACGGCGACCAGGCGATCACCCAGGCCCAGTAGAACACGGTCCAGCTGGTGATCCAGTCCTCGCCCGTCTCCCGGAACGGGTTCATGCGCAGACTCATCGTGACGAAGTTCGCGATGTAGTCACCGAGGCCCACCACGATGGTGTTGAGGATGAACAGCGTGGGCCCGGTGAACAGCACCCACCCCATCAGCCCGAGGCACAGCGCCAGGTTGATGTTCGACAGCCACTGGATGCCCTTGTCCAGACCGGAATAGCTCGAGAGCGTGTAGCAGGCGCACATCACGCCCAGGATGATGAACTTCCAAAGCGTGGTGTCGGGGATGCCGAACACCTGATTGAGCCCGCCGTTGATCTGCAGCACGCCCAGCCCGAGCGAGGTCGCGACGCCCATCACCGTGGCGACGACCGCGAAGATGTTCAGGGCGTCGCTCGTGGGCTGGCGCGCGGGCGCCGGCAGTTTGTCGGTCACCGGCTCCATCACCGTCGAGACCAGCCCGGACCTGCGTTTCCGGAACTGGAAGTAGGCGATGATCAGACCAACGATCGAGAACCCCGCCCACTGGCTGATGCCCCAGTGGAAGAAACTGTACTGAATCGCGTAGCGCGCGGATTCCGGCGTCGGCCCCGGCATGTCGTCGTAGGGCGGCTTGAGGTAGTGCAGCACCGGCTCGGCCAGGCCGTAGAACACGAGCCCGACGCCGAAACCCGCCGCCAGCAGCATGCTCACCCACGAGAAGAAGGTGTACTCGGGTTCGCTGTAGGGCGCGCCGAGCCGGATCTTGCCGTAGCGACTGAACGCCAGGCCGATCAGGAAGACGACGAACCCGAATACGGAGATCAGATAGAGCCAACCGAAATAGTGCGAGGCGGTGGTCAGCGCCGTGTCCGCCGCCTTGCCGAAGGCGTCCGGCATGGACGCACCGACGATGACGAGCAGGAGGACGATCAGTGCGGAGCCAATATAAACACGCTGGCTGCGTGATGGAGTGATGCTCAAGAGTTTCCCCGGCGATGCTTTTGAAGCGATGTGAGCGAGCGATGACGTGCAGTTGCGTGGCTGCCCCTTCAGCCGGCCGCACGATCGTCATTTCCATTACTAGCACTTTGATCCGGGCCCCGCAAACCTCGTCATGGCGCGGCTTTCCCGATATCCCGGTCCGAGGCGGTGTGGGATCGCTGCCATGCACAGCAGTAACGCCACGCCGGAACGGATCGATCGCCAGCTGGGCGAATGAACACGAGCCGTGCGAACGCACAACGGACGGTCCTGGCGCGACTCTTGCTTCAACGCAAGCGCCATTCAATACGATGATGACTTCATGACACGACGCCTCGCCGCCCTACTTGCGCTGAACTGTGCGCTGGGCACCGCTGTCGCGGCCGATACCGCCGACGACTTCGATATTCTTCAGCCGCTGCAGGATCAACCCGGCAAGCTCGACTCCGGCGAGCACGCCGGTGATTACTACGTCCCGTCCACCGTGGATACGGTGCGCTGGGGCTATCTGCCCAATAAGAGTGCAGAGCCGGTCCTGACCGTGCCCTCCGGTAGCACAGTCACCTTCGACACGATCTCGCACGAGGGCATCCTCGAGGACCAGGGCCGCGACCCGGTCGCCTATTTCGCTGACAAGGGGATCGCCGAGGAGGCTGTGCTCGACGACGCCATCGCGATCACCGCGTCGGATCTCGAGCACGACTTCGCCAACGACGGCCCGCACATCGTCACCGGGCCGGTGGCCGTCGAGGGCGCCGAACCCGGGGACGTGCTCAAGGTCGAGGTCGTCAAGCTCGAACCACGCGTACCCTATGGCGTGATCTCGAACCGCCACGGCAAGGGCGCGCTGCCCGGCGAGTTCCCGAAGAAGGAACAGAAGGACGATCCCAGCAGCGAACATCCCGAGCGCTACGGCAACGTGTCGATCTTTTCACCGATCGAGCGTGATGGAGACGACTGGTACGGCCTGCTCGATGCCGGCGACGGCCGCACCATCCGCTACCCGCTGCATCCGTTCATGGGCATCATGGGCGTGGCGCCGGACACCACCGACCCGGTCAACTCCGTACCGCCGCAGCGCATCGGCGGCAACGCCGACATCAACGATCTGGGCGAAGGCAGCACCGTCTACTATCCGGTCGAGGCGGCGGGCGCGCTGTTCTACACCGGCGACAGCCACTTCACCCAGGGTGACGGCGAAGTCGCGCTGACCGCACTCGAGGGCTCGATGCGTGCGACCCTGCGCCTGACGCTGCTCGAGAGCGGCAAGGACGACCTGCCGGGCGAATCGGTCGACAAGCTGCTCGGCGAGACCGGCGACTACTGGATCACCGTCGGCCTCGATCCGGACCTCGACATGGCGATGAAGGACGCCGTGCGCGAGTCCATCCGCTTCCTGCATCAGCATTACGACATCGACGAGGCGCTGGCGCTGGCCTATCTGAGCGCGGCGACCGATTTCGAGGTCTCGCAGGTGGTGGACAAGACGAAGGGCATCCACGCCCTGATCCGCAAGTCCGATTTCGAGGACTTCGACACCGGCGACGACAGCGGGTCGGACGCTGACTGACGCAACCCGGGGACCGCGGGCGCCGCCTCGGCGCGGCGCCCGCCTATCCGCGGCTCGATTGAGACGTTACGATGCCGGCATACGATTCATCAAACCGCATGTCATGGACGTCATTCGCATCCTGCTGTCGATTCTCCTGCCCCCCGTCGGGGTCTTCCTGCAGGTAGGCATCGGCATTCACTTCTGGCTCAACATCCTGCTGACGCTGCTCGGATACATCCCCGGCATCATTCACGCGATCTACATCATTATCCGACGCTAGCCCGGCATCGGATCAGGATCGCGCCGGGCTGTAAAACACGGGCCCGGCGCCCCATATCGGTCCGACACGCCACACACACCGTCGGAGCCCGCGCCCACCATGGATTTTCCGCTTTCCGTACTCGATCTCGTCCCCGTGCCCAGCGGGACACCCGCCTCGGCCGCAATGCGCTCGAGCATCGACCTCGCACGGACCGCCGAACGTCTCGGCTTCGAGCGCTACTGGATATCGGAGCATCACAGCATGCCGGCGATCTCCAGTTCCGCACCCGAGGTGCTGCTCGCACGGATCGCGGCGCTGACCGAACGCATCCGCGTGGGTTCGGGCGGCATCATGCTGCCCAACCACGTGCCGATGCGCGTCGCCGAGATATTCCACACCCTGGCCGGGCTCTATCCCGACCGCGTGGATCTGGGCCTCGGCCGCGCGCCGGGTTCCGACGCCCGGGCCAGCCGTGCCCTGCGTGCGGCCTCGGGGGAGCAGTTCAGCGAGCTGCTCAACGAGCTGTGGGCGCTGTCCCACGGCAGTCTTAACCGCGGCCATCCCTATCACGGCGTCACCGTGATGCCGGACGATGTCGCCCTGCCGCCGATCTGGATTCTGGGCTCGAGCGGCGCGAGCGCCCACTCCGCCGGTGCCGCCGGCATGGGCTACAGCTTCGCGAGCCACTTCAGCCCGGTACCGGCGGAACCCGCGCTGCGACGCTATCGCGATGCGTTCCAGCCGTCGGCGGCATTTCCGACGCCGCACGCCATCCTCGGCGTATCGGTCATCTGCGCGCCGACCGACGAAGAGGCCGAGCACCTGGCCGCCACCGTCGACCTCATGTGGCTGCGGCTGCGCAAGGGCGAGTTCCTGCCGTTGCCCTCCCCCGAGGAGGCGCTGGCCTACGATTATTCCGACATGGAACGCAACGCGATTCTCGAGAACCGCGATCGCCACATCATCGGCGGCCCCGAAAGCGTGCGCCAACAGATCGATGCGCTGCGCGCCGACGCCCAGCCCGACGAGATCATGATCGTGTCCAACATCCACGATCCGTCAAAGCGTCTACGCTCTTACGAGCTGGTCGCCGAAGCGATGGCATCCTAGGCTCGATCTGGCGCACGCTGTCATCTTTCGTACACAACAATTTAAACCACGACCAATTCGCCAGGCACTTTAATTGGCCTCATCGCGTAAAAGCTCTCACAATGCGCTGCTAAGTCACCTCACGCGAAAGGCAACAGGATGGAGGCTTCGACCTTGACGGACAGCGACTCCGACCTGCCGCTATTGCAAGAGCAGCTCTGCTTTTCGCTCTACACGGCTACACACCGCATCATCCGGGCCTATCGTCCGCTGCTCGAGCCGCTGGGCCTCACCTACGTCCAGTACCTGGTGATGCTCGTGCTCTGGGAAGCCGAACCCCGCTCCGTGGGTCAGCTCGGCAAGGAACTGCATCTCGACAGCGGCACGCTGACCCCGCTGCTCAAGCGCATGGAGAAATCCGGGCTGGTCGAACGGCACCGCGACAGCGACGACGAGCGCCGCGTGCTGATTCACCTGACCGACGAGGGAACGCAACTGCGCGAAAAGGCGCACGACATCCACGAACAGATGATCTGCAAGACCGAACTCTCGCGCCCCGAGGTTCAGGACCTGCGCGCCCGCATCATGGCACTCGTGCACACACTCGGCTGAGCGACACGACAACGGCCTCTGAGTGGAATTACGCATGGCCGGTCCGGCCGGGCTGTAACAGAATCCGACGCCCGCTCCGGTTCACGCGACGCAGACGCCGCCATGTGGCAATGGATCAACGACAACTCGGGTGCGCTGTCGGTGTTCACCAGCATCGGCACATTGTTGGTATGGCTGTTCTACGCGCACCTGCTGCTTTCGGGCTTTCGCCGCCAACGCAAGGCGCGGGTGCTGGTGAATCAGGGCTGGGGCTCCCAGATCGATTCCGTCTGTCTGGTCAGCAACATGAGCCAGGAGGCGATCTTCATCCAGTGCATCGTATTGACGCTGCATACCGCGCAGGGCAATTACAGCAGTTCGATCACGGATCTGGAGCAGACCGACGAATCGCCCGACACGGGCCCGCTCAGCCACATCACGCGCCAGGGGCCGCTGGTGTCCGGGAGCTACATGAACTTGGGCACGTTTCGATCGCTGGTTCGTCAGGTCGCCCGCCGCTGCGGGCTGAGCGACGACGGCGAGCGTCCCATCGCCATGCTCCAACTGCATTCCGTCACTGTCACGGTCATCAGCAGCTACGGCCCCGAACACGGCGCCATCGGCTCGCAGCGCAACTTTCTCATCCGGGGCGAGGACAACGAACTCATGCGTCCGGCCACAACCACCACGGAACGGCTCAAGCACAAGCACGCCAACCGCGAGCTCGAACGCTGGATCGAGTCACTGGTGTAAAAGCCGGCGGCCTGCGGTACACCGCAGCCGGACCGGCCGCACCGGGCTCTCAGCAACGGCCCTGCTTGGCCAGGCCGGGCGGACAGTGGCCACGACCGCGGTGTTCGTGATGGTCGTGGTCCCGATAATGCCGGTCGTGATCATCGCCATCGGTCGTGATCGCGGCACCGCCGGCCGCTCCGGCCGCGCCGCCGAGTATGGCCCCGGTGCGGCCGCCGACCTCATTGCCGATGGCCGATCCGGCCGCACCGCCGAGGCCGCCGCCGATCGCAGCGTCGAGGGTTTCGTCGTCCAGCGCCAGCGCCGGCGTGGAGACGGCCAACGTCAGCAGGGCCGCCGCCGCGATACGATATGCGTTGAGATCTTTCATTGTCGCGCTCCCGTTCGTGCCGGATACACACGCCGGCACGTCATCGAATTCGCGAATATTAGATCTGTATTCGACTGAACCGCCCATTAATCCCCGAGCAAACCTCCGGGCAAGCGCCGGCCGCCGAGGCGGCCGGCGTGCATCGGTCAACCGAAGGCCTGGATCCCGGTCTGCGAGCGGCCCAGGATGAGCGCGTGCACGTCGTGCGTGCCCTCGTAGGTATTCACGGCCTCCAGATTCATCACGTGACGAATGACGTGATACTCGTCGGAGATGCCGTTGCCGCCGTGCATGTCGCGCGCGGTACGCGCGATATCCAGCGCCTTGCCGCAATTGTTGCGCTTCATCAGCGACACCATCTCCGGGGCCCAGTTGCCCTCGTCCATGAGCCGCCCCAGGCGCAGGGCGCCCTGCAGTCCGAGGGTGATGTCGGTCTGCATGTCGGCGAGCTTCTTCTGGATGAGCTGGGTCGCGGCCAGCGGCCGTCCGAACTGCTTGCGCTCCAGCGTGTAGCCGCGGGCGGCCTGCCAGCAGAACTCAGCCGCGCCCATCGCACCCCAGGAAATGCCGTATCGGGCCTTGTTCAGGCAGGAGAACGGGCCCTTTAGGCCTTCCACGTCGAGCCGGTTCTCGTCGGGCACGAAGCAGTCATCGAACATGATCTGGCCGGTCTCGGAGGCGCGCAGCGAGAACTTGCCCTCGAGCTTGGGCGTTGTCATGCCGCCGAAATCGCGCTCGACCACGAAGCCGTTGATCTTGCCGTCCAGATTGGCCCAGACCACGGCCACGTCGGCGATCGGCGAATTGGTGATCCAGGTCTTGGCGCCGTTGAGGACATAGCCGCCGTCGACCTTTCTCGCCTTGGTGCTCATCGAGCCCGGGTCGGAGCCGTGGTCCGGCTCGGTCAGGCCGAAGCAGCCGACCCATTCGCCGCTGGCCAGCTTCGGCAGGTACTTCCGGCGCACCGCCTCGCTGCCGAAGGTGTAGATCGGAAACATCACCAGCGACGACTGCACGCTCATCGCCGAGCGGTAGCCGGAATCTACCGACTCCACTTCACGGGCGAGCAGGCCATAGCAGACGTGATTCAATCCGGCCCCGCCGTATTCCTCGGGGATGGTGGCGCCGAGCATGCCCAGCTCGCCCATCTCGGTCATGATCTCGCGATGGAAGACCTCGTGGCGGTTGGCCTCGAGCACTCGCGGCATGAGGCTGTTCTGGCAATAGTCGTGACCCGCGTCGCGGATCATGCGTTCGTCGTCGGTCAGCTGCGCGTCGAGATGCAGCGGATCGGACCAGGCAAAGTCTTTCATTCGGGGTTCCTCTCGATGAGCATGGCCACGCCCTGCCCGATGCCGATGCACAGGCTGATCAGGGCATAACGGCCGTTGACGCGTTCCAGCTGGCGCAGCCCGGTCAGCGCCAGGCGCGAACCCGAGGCGCCCAGCGGATGGCCCACCGCGATGGCGCCGCCGTTGGGGTTCAGGCGTTCGTCATCGGCCGACAGGCCGAGTTCCTTGCAGCAGCCGAGCACCTGTGCGGCGAAGGCCTCGTTGATCTCGATCACGTCCATGTCGGACAGGCTGAGGCCCGCGCGCTCGAGCACCTTGTTGCATGCACCGATCGGCCCGAGCCCCATCACCCGCGGCGGCACACCGACGACGCCGCCGGCGATGATACGCGCCCGCGGTGCCAGGCCGGCCGCCTCGCCCGCGGCCCTGGAGCCGACGATCAACGCGCCCGCACCGTCGTTCACACCCGAAGCGTTGCCCGCGGTGATGATGCCGTTGGCAACGATCGGCGGCAGTTTGGCGAGCTTGTCCGCGGTGCTGGTCGGACGCGGATGCTCGTCGGCGTCGACCGTCAGCGGCGGCTGCTTGCGCCCCTGCGGGACGTCCAGCGGCATGATCTCGTCGTCGAAGAAGCCGTCGGCGCGTGCGGCCTCGTAGCGGGCCTGCGACTGCGCGGCGTAGGCATCGGCGGCCTCGCGCGAAATACCGAAATCGTCAGCGACGTTCTGCGCCGTCTCGGGCATCGCGTCCGAGCCGTATTCGGCCAGAATCTTCGGGTTGGGGAAACGCGCACCGATGGTGGAATCGAACACTGACATGTTGCGCGAATAGGCCGTCTCGGCCTTGGCCATGACGAACGGCGCCCGGCTCATCGACTCGACCCCGCCGGCGATGACCAGCTTGCCCTCGCCGACCGTGACCGCACGTGCGGCGTCCACGGTCGCGGCGAGACCGCTGCCGCACAGCCGGTTGACCGTCTGCCCGGCGACCTCCACCGGCAGCCCGGCGAGCAGACCGGCATGACGCGCCACGTTGCGCGCGTCCTCACCCGCCTGGTTCGTGCAGCCGGCGACGACGTCCTCGTAGTCGCCGAGCGAGAACGGATTGCGCTCGACCAGCGTGCGGATCACCGCAGCCAGCATGTCGTCCGGGCGCACCGGCGCGAGCGCGCCGGCGTGACGACCGAAGGCCGTGCGCACACCATCGTAGATATAAGCATCCAGCATGAATTCTCCCGCACTGTGTGAAGACCGGCCCTCGAACGCGGCACGAGTGCCCGCCCGGACCGGTCCCGGCCGGTTGCGGGCTGGCGTCTCGAATCGACGACCGGCGGATTGTCACGGCATATCCAGGGCACGACGGCTGTCGACAGCCTAATCCCGCCTAGCGAAACACCATTTTGAAACTTGACCGCGCGAGAATAGGCGTTGACAGTACACAATGCAACCTGTGTCCAGACCAGCGGCCGTTGCGATCGCGGCGTCGGCAACGAGCGCGTGGCCGCCACCGTCGGGGCGCTGCACGGGCACGCCTTCCGTCGCAAACCAGACGCCGCTCAGGGAGACCGCATGTCGGCCGAGGCCGCCTTTTTGTACGCTCGTGGCCGCTGAAGCGACGCATACCGGATTGCGCGCCCGCCCGCTCGGGTCCCTGCTGCGCCGGTGCGCGGACTACAGTCTGCCACTGTGCATGGTCTGCACGCTCGCGGTCATCGTCGGCGATCTGGACGCCGCCCGCTGGCCGGCGCGGCTGGCGCTGGTCGTGTATCTCGCGGCGCAGTGGCGCCGCCAGAGCCGACTCGCCCGTGGTCTGCTGCTCACGGGGCTGGCGCTGGCGTTCGGCATCGCGGTGCTGCATACCCGCCCTGCACCGCTGCTGGCCCATGCGCTCGATCGCTTCTGTTTCTTCGCCACCTTCGTCTCCGCGCTCGGCATGCTGCGCATCGCGGCGATGCGTTCGCGCCTGATCCGCGAATCCGGCCAGGCGCTGGTGCGCCAGCGGCCGACGCGGCGCTATCCGATCCTGGCTCTCGGCACCGGTCTGTTCGGCATCATCGTCAACATCGGCGTGCTGAGCCTGTTCGGCGCCCTGATCAAGCGCAGCAACAGCCTGCGGGCCGCCGGCGGCCACGAGTGGATCCGCGACACCCGCGAGCGCCGCATGATGCTGGCCATGCTGCGCGGCTTCGCCCTGGTGCCGCTGACCTCGCCGCTGTCGATCACCATGGCCGTGATCCTGTCGAACATGCCCGCGCTGACCTGGTTCGACATCGCCCCGGTGGCGCTGCCGACCGGCGCCCTGGTGTTCGGTCTGGGCTGGCTGTTCGACTGGCTGCAGCGCCCCGCCCCCAGCGGGCTCGCCGTGCCGGAGGCCGAGGCTCCGTCGCTGGCGCCGTTCGGCCGCTTCGTGATGCTGGCGGGCGCGATCACCTGCACCGTGTTCGGCGTGGCCGCCATCGGCGGCATCGGCCTGCCAGTGGCCGTACTCATCGCCTGTCCGCTGAGCGCGTTCGCGTGGCTGGCGCTGCAGCGCCGGCGCCTCGGCGGTGGCACGGGCGTGGGCCGTGCCGCGCTGCTGCTGTCGCGGCACGCGCGGCTGATATTCGGGGCCAACCGGATCGAGATCGCGGTGCTCGGCGGCTCCGGCTTTCTCGGCGCACTGGTCGCCCCACTCGTGGATACCGAGCGCCTCGGCGACCTGCTGCTGGCCAGCGGTCTGCACGGTCCGGCCGCGGCGGTCACGGCGATGCTGGTGGTGACCGCGTTCGCGCAGATCGGGCTCAATCCGATCGTCTCCGCCACGCTCATCCTCGGCGTGCTGCCGGATCCGGCCACGATCGACCTTCATCCGGTGGTGCTCGCCGCGGCCCTGATGAGCGCCTGGGCGCTGTCGATGCTGTCGTCGCCGTTCACCGCGGTCATGCTGATTCTGTCCGGGCTGACCGGGCGCTCGACCTATGCGATCACCTGGCGCTGGAACGGCGCGTTCTTTCTACTGACGACGGTCGCGCTGTCGCTGTGGCTGATAGCGCTCGGCCTCGTCATGACCCCGGCCGGCGCGCCGGGCTGACGCTGCGCGCCGACGCCACCCCAAATTGACGCTCCACCGTCGACCGTCTACCTTGCCCATACAACGAAACCCATCCGCCGGAGGACCGCCATGGCCACAAACGCCACCGCCCGCAACGAACAGATGAGCGACGCCGAATGGGCGGTCCGCAAGGATCTCGCCGCCGCCTATCGGCTGGTGGCCCTGTACGGCTGGGACGATCTGGTGTTCACCCACCTGTCTGCGCGCGTGCCCGGGCCGGAGCACCATTTTCTGATCAACCCCTACGGTTTCCTGTTCGACGAGATCACGGCCTCGTCGCTGATCAAGGTCGACGAGAACGGGGAGATCGTCGATCCCGGGGCGACCAACCGCGTCAATCCGGCCGGCTTCACGATCCACAGCGCCGTGCACATGGCGCGCGAGGAAGCCGGGGCCGTGCTGCATCTGCACGCCGCCGACGGCGTGGCGGTCAGCGCCCACGCCGACGGCCTGCTGCCGCTGTCCCAGACCGCGATGCTGTGCATCCCGCACATCACCTTCCACGAATACGAGGGGGTCGCGCTGGATCTCGACGAACGCGAACGCCTGGTGGCCGATCTCGGCGACCATGACATCATGCTGCTGCGCAACCACGGCACGCTGACCGTCGGCAAGGATGTCGGCGAAGCCTTCACCTATATGTACTTCCTGATGAAGGCCTGCCAGATCCAGGTACGCACCCTGGCCATGGGCGAAACCCACCTGCCCGGCCAGCACGCGCTCGACACCACCGCCGATCAGGCCAAGAGCCTGGGCAAGGGCAGCAAGCTGGCCTGGCCCGCGCTGATCCGCAAGCTCGAGCGCATGGGAAGCGACTACGCGACCTGAGGCCGCTTAACGCTGCATGCGAGCACGCGCCGGGCGTGTTTGCGAGAACCCGGAGACGTAGCCCGTCCCCGGGCGATCGCTCGGGGGCGGCCTGCGGTGCTCTTGGGTTGCCACACGACGGGACTTGGCCCGAGACCCATGAAAGTCCGGCCATGAGCCCTGAGGCGCCGCCGGTCTTGCAGAACACGTCGATCGGGCACCGACGCGGCGTTCGCCTCGGGTTTTGACGGGCGCCGGAGGCAACCGGCCGCTTTGCACGAGGCGGCCACCCGCTACCGGATTAGCGAGCGGGCCCACCCGAAAGCCCGACGCCGCGGTCCGAATTCGCGCAGGCGACGGTATCGCGGCGCGATGGCTGGCTAGCCCGGCCAGGCGACCCGGCCAAGGACTCGGGCCGCGCGGCGCGTCGATTCCGGATCCGGTGCCGAACCGACGGGCCCGCCTCCGCGGCCCCTCGCCGATCTAGGACTGGCTTTCGTTGCGCTGATAGCGATTCTCCGCGGATCTCATCAGGTCGCGTCCGCGATCGATGAGCTGCTGGCCGCTGCGCAGCCGGGACTCGCCTTCCTCGATGCGTTCGTTCGCCGCCTCTACGCGCTCGCGTCCGCGCTTGATCCGACTCTCGCCTTCGCGCCACTCCTCGGCGATCCGCTCGAGACGCTCGTTGCGCCGGTCGGCGTCGCGCGCCGTCACGGTCGCCTCGCTGGCCAGTGATAGGGCGCGATAGGCCTCGCGGCTGTTCCGCACGGCCACGTTGCCGGATGCGATCAGCTTCTCGCCCTCGCGCAGTTCGGCGCGTCCCTCATCCAAAAGGCGCCGGCCGGCCTTGACCCGTTCCTCGCCCCGGCTGGCTTCATCGCTGCCCTTTTCCCACTGGCGCGCGATCTCGACGCGCGACTGGCCTTCCGCCATCACGCGGTCGGCGAACGTGGGCGGCTCGCTCGCGCAGCCGGCGACCAGCCCACCCAGCAGCGTGAATGCGATGACATGCCGATAGGACATCGGGTTCTCCTCGACGGTTATCAATTGGATTCCGCGCCTACGACCCGAGCCCGACCGGCCGATGCAGTTCAGACGAAATTATTTTGTTACGACAATGGCTTGCAGCCTGAACGCTTGCACACACGATCCGTCGAGCCGGCCTCACGGAGCCGTCTCGGCCGTCCGCGGACCGACGCCCCAGTGCCGATCGAAACAGGGAACCCCGGCATGCGAACGCGCGTCGGCTCGCGCGCAGGGATCACCGACCAAAGCACCGCATCGCCACAGCGGCCGAGGCGCTGATCGGCAGGGACAACCGACGCGGTATCCGTCCGCGCGCCGTTCGACCCTCGCGCGCTCGTCTTCTGCGGCCGGCGGTCCGGAACGCCGGCAACGCCGGGGCGACAGGGCCCGCAACGACGAGGCACAGGGGGCGGCACTCGTCGCCAATACGTCATGGTCGACAGTTGCGGCCGGACGCCGCAGCCGACATCAGCCGGGGCCGCGCGGGCCGCCGGCCCGGCCGCGCCCGCAATCAGCCCGAAGGCTGGGTGAAGCGGTCGTTGAGGCGCCGGATGATGGTTTCCTGCTTGCTGCGGATGCGGGCCACGCGGCGGCGGGCGAAAAAGGTCCAGCCCTTGGGCCAGGCGCCGAACAGGCTGCGCCACCAGCGCGTGTTGGCGACGAAGGCGCGCCGGATGTCGAGGCCGAACGGCTGCTGCGAGGCCGGCTCGATCGCACGCGCGATCCGGGTCGCGACCAGCGAGCGCACCCCGAAATGGATCGCCGCCAGCACGACCACCACGACGGCGAGCAGGAACCAGCCCGCCGGCCTGCCGCTGAACAGCAGCCCCATCAGGTCGCCCGCGGTGTCCGGCGTCCAGACGAAGGCCGCGACACCGGCTGCGATCAACGGAAGCGCGATCAGGGCGTCGATACCCAGCGTGCGGTTGCGCCAGCGGGCGCGCAGGGTCTGCAGGCGGCCGACACCCGCGTCCCCGGCCAGCGTGTCAGCGGCGCTGGTCATCAGCTCCACCACGCGATAGGCGCGATCCACCTCCACTCCGGTCATGCGGCGATGAATCTCGGCCAGGTCCTCGTCCTTCTTGGCCTTGAAACGCTGGGCCAGGGATTCGTTCTCGATCGGCGGCGCCGTATCCTCGTCGTAGATGCGCAGAAAGCGCCCCGCCGTCAGCCCGCTCGACGCCAGCGCGCGCTGCCAGGCGGCCACGATGTCCTCGGGATTGTCCTCGCGCGCGGTCGCGTCGATCTGGTTGAGGACGAACACGAACTTGCTGGCATCTTCGCGATGGATCGTTCGCGCGACCAGATGCTCGAGCGTGTCGCGCATCGCCCCCGGTTCGGGATGGCGCGCATCGAAGAACACCAGCACCAGATCGGACAGATCGATGATGCGATCGGTGATGCGCAGCGTCGCCGAGCGCTGGTTGTCGGCGTCGAAACCCGGCGAGTCCAGCAGGATCTTGCCCCGCAGCCGCTCCGACTGACAGGTGCGCAGCTGCAGGTAATTGTTGATTCGCTGACCCTCACCGGCGGCGACGTCGTCGATGTCGCCACTGATCCGATAGAAGGGAAAACGCAGATCGGCATCCAGGGCCGAGCCGGGCAGCGTACGCGGCTGGGCGTCTTCGCCGTAGCAGATCACCGAGAAGCGATCGTCGACCGCCTGGTTGCCGGTGCGCTGCAGATCGGTGCCGACATAGCTGTTGATGAAGCTGGACTTGCCGGCCGAGAAGGTGCCCAGCAGCGAGATCACCGGCCACCAGGGCACGCTCCGCGTGAAACTCTCGTGGCGCGCGAGCAGGCCCATGCGGCGGGCGATCGCATCGAGGCGCCGGAACTCGGCGAGCGGTTCCAGAAGCAGCGGATTCTCGCGCTTGAGATGCGCTTCCAACGAATCCGTACGGGTCTGATCGGGGGTGGACGAACTCACGGGCATCCCTCTAATCATTAACCCGGCATGAAGATACGTTCATGCCGGGTTGATAAAGCGAGCATGCGCTAGCGTGCTCGCCGCGGCCATCGGCCGCGAAGTGCTTGAAAATAGAGGGCGGACATGCGCCGCCTCTATTTTCAAGCGCGTTGAAAACAGCTGATGATTCAGCTGTTTTGGCGCCGGTTGATAACCGAACCGAAACCGTCCCGCGGGGCGGCCGGCGCCCTATCCTACGCGATCGCCGCGGACGGGTCGCGCTGTCATGCGCCGCCTTCGCAGCGAGGCCGACGGGCGCGCCGGCCGGCCGCCGCGAGCGCCGCACGGGCGTGACGACACCGCTCGATGGCGCGCCGCATATCGTGCCCGCAAGTCGACACCATCGAGAATCACCGCGCGAGACGAGCGGCTCGGAACACCGGCCTACGCGACCGTTGCACTGCGCGACCGCGGGCCCGCCCCTGGCGACCCGTCGTACCGTCGCGCGCCAACGCGGTCGGCGACGCGCAGCGATCGATCGACGGTAGGATGAGCGGTTCCAGGAGCGACATACGGGCCGCCGGCGCAGCGGCTCAACGTGATCCAAAAAAGGAGGAGCAGATATGGACGAACAGGACCTCAAGGCCGCGCAGGCACCGCTCAAGGCGCGCTACCAGACGGACCCGGCGGCCGCACGGATCACCCTCCGGGCCGGCGGCAGCCTCGGCGAAGGCGTGCGCTGCAAGGTCGAGACCGGCGAAGCGCTGGCCACGGCGGGCCTGCATCCGGCCACCGGCGGCGACGGCCAGAGCCTGTGTTCGGGCGACATGCTGCTGGAGGCGCTCGTCGCCTGCGCGGGCGTCACCCTCAACGCCGTGGCGACCTCGATGGGCATTGTGCTGCGCGACGCCCGCGTCGATGCCGAGGGCGAGCTCGATTTCCGCGGCACGCTCGGCGTGGACCGCGACGCGCCGGTCGGCTTTCAGGACATCCGTCTGCGCTTCACGCTCGACACCGACGCCGGCGACGAGCAGCTGGACACGCTGATCAAGCTGACCGAGCGCTACTGCGTGGTGCTGCAGACGCTGACCGCGCCGCCGCGGATCACGGCCACGCGCCAGTAAGGCTCGGGCTCACGAGCCCGCCGTCGAAGCGAGCGCCGGGCGGCGGTCGCGGCTGGCACGATACGCGGCGGCACGCTGATCGGCTTCGCCGCGGTAAGGCAAGGCGACCGGCGCGCCGTTGATCGACTCGATCCGCGTGTTTCAGGGCTCACCGCGGCGTTTGTGCGCGGCGCGACAGGCCTTGCTGCAGTAGCGGACCCGGTGCCAGTCACGAGCCCACTTGCGCCGCCAGGCAAAGGGACGCCCGCAGTGGGCACAGGTCTTTTCCGGCAGGTCGGCTTTTCTGCGCATCCGGGCCATCGCATCTCCATAACAACCGGTCACGCCGAGGTGGCGCGACCTTCTCATGTCGATCCCGCGCTTGCCGGCCTCGTCACGTTACGGAGGCGGGCATTACGCGGCGAATCCGGCGGCGTCGGCGCGGGCCGGATCCACTACCAACCGGCGCCGCGCGATCGCCGGGCCGTGAGCCGCTCCGCGCGTCGCGGAGACCGTGAGGCGCAGCCCGGCGATACCCATGGCGGGACCGGATGAACCGGCCGTCGGAACTCGGGACCGCCCGAGCCGCCGCGTCGGCTGTCGCTAGCGATGGCACAGGATGTCTTCGCCGGCCTCGCGACGTCCGGTCTCCTCGAAGCCGAGCCCGATGTAGAGCTGCCGTGCGGCCCTATTATCGGGCGTGAGGCTGATGAAGATCGGAGCCTCGGGATGCTCGGCCTTGAGGGCATCGAGTATCGCGGCCATCGCGCGTCGGCCGTAACCCGCCCCCTGCCAGTGCACGTCGATCATGAAGCGCGGAATGCTGTAGGCGCCGGTGCTCTCGTGAAAGGTGTACATGACGAAGCCGATCATGGTCTCGTCCGCGTAGATCGCCCGCGGCACGCAGGCCGGTTCGACGTAGGCCTCGGCGAGCGAATACAGGTTGGAGGCCAGATGCGTGGCCTGCTCCGGGCTCACCCGCAGGTGGATGCAGGTCTGCCAGTTGGCCACGGTCACCGGGGCCAGCGTAATCGTGGGCTCGGCGCCCGGGCCGCCGGACGCGTGCGCCACCGCTCAGCCCATGTCCGCGAAGGCGGATTTGTGAAAGTCCGCGAT
>NZ_AYKH01000010.1 GCF_003788635.1 Salinisphaera orenii subsp. orenii MK-B5 | reverse complement strand
GCCGCCCCCCCGCCGATGAAGCCGGCCAGCAGCGGGCCGATCAACGGCAGCCAGAACAGCAGAAGCGAAATGACGGCCATCCAGATCATGGCCATCACGATGCTGCCTTGTTTCATGTCCACTCCCGGTCGTTCGCGGCGTCGTGGACGGACGCCGGTGTAATACGGACAATGGGCGATTATCGCATCGCAAGCGGTGACTGCCCATGAACCCGTATAGCTTGGATCGCTACGAGCGTCCCGAGATCGAGCCGCCTAGCACGGATTCGCGCCTGCTCATGCATTCCTGCTGCGCGCCCTGCGCCGGCGAGGTGCTGGCGGCGGTGAAGGCGTCCGGCATCGACGTCACGGTCTATTTCTACAATCCCAACATCCATCCGCAGGCCGAATACGAGATGCGCAAGGCCGAGGATATCCGCTACTGCGAGCGGCTCGGCATTCCGCATATCGACGGCGATTACGATACCGACAACTGGTTCGATCGTATCCGCGGACTGGAGAACGAGCCCGAGCGCGGCCGGCGTTGCACGGTCTGCTTTGACATGCGCTTTGAACGCACGGCGCTGTACGCGGCCGAAAACGGCTACGGACTGATCTCGAGCACGCTGGGTATTTCGCGCTGGAAGAACATGGCGCAGATCAACGAGGCGGGCGTGCGTGCGACTTCGCGCTATCCGGAGGTCCGCTACTGGACGCTGAACTGGCGCAAGAAGGGCGGCGCCGCGCGCATGATCGAGATCGCCAAGCGGGAAGCGTTCTATCAGCAGGAATACTGCGGCTGCGTGTACAGCCTTCGTGATACCAACCGCCATCGGCAGGCCCAAGGGCGGCCGCGGATTCAGAAAGGCGTGAAGTTCTACGGTCGTGAAGCCATTTCGGGCAGTGCGCCCGGTCGAGGGGAATACCCGAGCCTGAAGAATCCGGCCGGCGAGTAGCCGGCCGGAGATCCGGTCGACTAGCGCATGTCCTGCACGCGCTTGGCGAATTCCGGATTGGACTGCGCCGCCTTGGCGATGCCGTTGTACTCGTCGACGGACAGGCCGCTGTCACGCACGGCTTCGACCATCTCCTGAGTCGCTTTCTGGCGATTCTGCATGGCCTTTTCCTGGGTCTCGGCGTTCTGCAGCTTGTCCTGCCAGTCCTTGCGGACCTCGCGCACGTCGGACTGGGCCTCCGAGAACTTCTCGAGCTGTGCGTCCGAGACCTCGGACGGGTCCGGCGCCTGGATACGGGACTGCGCCTGGGCCTGGGCGCCACCACCGCCGCCGCCCTGGGCGAATACCGGCGCGGCGACGAACAGGCTGGCGCCGAACAGCGTTGCGGCGATGATGCGACTGGTTGCGTTCATGGCAACTCCTTGCATAGAGAATGTGGGCGTGATCAACGACCCCGCCACGCACACCAACGACCGCGATCGCCAATCGGTTCCATCGAGTGGAGATCGAGACGCGATGGAACCGCGGCGGCACCCGGACCGTTAGTCTTACTGAGCGCGCTGCATGTGATCCGCCGAGTCGGGCCTTGATGCATCGCGACGACCCCAGCGGGGAGACAGGATTTGATCGACCCAGACATGATCGACGCGGAGATTCCGCATCTGCGCCGCTACGCGCGAGCCCTCGTGCGTGAGCGCGAGGCCGCCGACGATCTCGTGCAGGACACGCTGGAGCGTGCCTGGCGCAAACGCGTTCAATGGCGGCCGACCGGGCGGCTGCGCAGCTGGCTGTTCCGGATGCTCTATCGCCTCTATCTCGATCGACGGCCGCAGCTGCAGCGGGCGCACCGCAACCTGATCGCGCTCGACGATGTGCGACCGCCGGCGGCCGCCGGCATGGACACCGACGCCGCGCTGCACTGCCGCGAAGTGATGGCGGCGATCGACGCGTTGCCCGAGAAGCAGCGAGCGATCCTGCTGCTGGTCGCGCTCGAGCAGCCCAGCTACCGCGAGGGCGCGCGCGCGCTCGGTCTGCGTGTGGGCACCTTTCGGTCGCGTCTGTCGCGGGCCCGCGAGCAGCTCAACGAACGACTCGTCTCGGCGGCGGAACCGACCCCGACACGCGAGGATGCCAATGGCTGATACCGATGCACGTGATCGCGAGTATCCGTACGAAGACGCCGTATCGTTCTATGCCGGTCGTCTCGCGTCCAGTCGTGAACGCAGTACCCTCGCCTGGGTGACGGCCCATCCCGACGCGGCGGCCCGTGCGCGCCGCGACGCGGCGATCGAGCAGCGTATCGCACGCCAATACGAGGCCGTGCTCGACGAGCCGATACCACCGCGTCTGCTGCGGTACGGCCATCGACGGCGCGCGCGCTGGCCCATGCGCATGGGGACCGCCGCTGCGGTGGCGGTGGCCGCGGGTATCGGCTGGTGGGGCGGCACCCAGCAGATGCCGTCGCCGGAGCGTGCCGACGGGTTCGTTCAGCGCGTGGCCGCGGCGGCGGACGGTGACGGGCCGGATGGAACGCCGGTGGTGTCGACCGCGGGCGCGCAGACCTCGCCCGGGGGCGGGAACGCCCTGCCGGCACCGGATCTTGGTGCGCAGGGCTACGATATGGTCGCGAGACGGCATGTGGATGATGCCGGGGGCGGTCGAGACCTCGGGGAATTCGTCTACGAGAACGATCTCGGTCAGCGCGTGCGGCTGTTCGCGCAGCGGCGGGAGCCGGTCGGTGAGCCGTCGCCGCGCGTGTCTTTCGAGGGCGGCCGCCCGCTGGCGCGCTGGCAGGCCAACGGCGTGGATTATGCTTTGGTGGGCGAGATGCCGGCGGACTCGCTCCGTTCGCTCGCGCGGATCGCGGCTGCCGGCCGCCCGGCCGAACCCGCGCCCGTACAACCGGTGGGCAGGCCTCTGCCCTCGAAGCAGGGCCCGGCCTGGCGCGTCGGTGACGATCCGCCCCTGGACTCGATGCCTTCGGCCACGCCGGGTGTGACGCCGCGCGAGCGGATGATCCCCGCCGCCGATGGCGGCGGGGGCGTCCAGCCCCAGGGGCAGATGTAGTCGCATCCGGACGCCCGTCGGTTCGGCCGGCTGAGCAACGCCCCGGGACGTCGAGTACAGCTGCAGGAGCCGATGCGAAGCGGCGTCGCGCTCGCGAGCTCGCGCGGCATCAAGGTTTGGCAAGACGTCATGCAGACATCGCGTTGGCCACGCATATCGTGTCCTGAGCGATGCGCGCTGTCGGTCGCGGCGCGCCACGATTCGGACGTGCAGCGCCGACGGCCGAAGGTTGATGGGCGACTGAAACCGAAAGAACCAGCGCCCGTGACTGTAGATCCACGATCTGCGCCTATCCAGCGTTGCCGCAGGCGGGCCGAGATGACGGCACGCCCGCGGCGCGGACTACGCCACGCCTTGCCGCGTGAAAGCGCTCGGCGCGGGTTGGGCGGGGTGCCAGTAGTTCCTAGTAGGCGAACTCGGTGAACACTGGGTCCACCGACTGGTTCCAGCGGCCGTGATACAGCGCCAGCAGATGCTCAGCCGGTGTCACGCCCGTCTCCGCGATTTCGGCCAGCCCCTCTAGATAGATCGTTTCGTCGCGATCGCGGGCGTCGAGCCGGCCCCGGCGGCGCAGGCCCTCGATCGCGATCGCCACGACTTCACGGGCGATGTCGCCGAGGGTGCCGTCGCGGAACGGCGTTTTCAGGCCGTGGATCGGCGCTTCGGCGCGCAGGGCGTTGCGCTCTTCGCGGGTGAAGTCGCGGCACAGCGCCCAGGCGGCCTCGAGTGCGTCGCTGTCGTAGCACAGGCCCGCCCAGAGCGCCGGCAGGGCGCACAGCCGGCCCCAGGGGCCGCCGTCGGCGCCGCGCATCTCCATGAAGCGCTTGAGACGGACTTCCGGGAACAGCGTGGTCAGATGGTCGTCCCAGTCCGACATGGTGGGGCGCTCGCCGGGCAGCGCCGGCAGACGGCCGGCCATGAAGTCGCGGAACGACTGGCCGGAGGCATCGATGTAGTGGCCGTCGCGGTGGACGAAGTACATCGGCACGTCCAGCGCGTATTCCATGTAGCGCTCGAAGCCCATGTCGTCGTCGAAGACCCAGTCGAGCATGCCGCAGCGGTCGGCGTCGGTATCGGTCCAGATCTGGCTGCGATAGGAGACGAAGCCGTTCGGACGGCCTTCGGTGAACGGTGAATTGGCGAACAGCGCGGTGGCCACTGGCTGCAGCGCCAGGCCGACACGGAATTTCTTGATCATATCGGCTTCGGAGCCGTAGTCGATGTTCACCTGCACGGTCGAGGTGCGCAGCATCATGTCGAGCCCGAGCGTGCCGACCTTCGGCATGTAGGCCTTCATGATGTCGTAGCGCTGCTTGGGCATCCACGGCGTCTGCTCCCGCGTCCACTTGGGCTGGAAGCCCAGCCCGATGAGGCCGACGTCGAGCTCGCCGGCGACTTCCTTGACCTGGCGCAGATGGGTCTGGACCTCGTCGCAGGCCTCGTGGATCGTCTCCAGCGGCGCGCCGGCGAGTTCCAGCTGGCCGCCGGGCTCGAGCGTGATGTGACAGCGGCCGAGTTCGAGAGCGACGACGCGGCCGTCCTCGCGCATCGGCTCCCAGCCGAAACGCATGAGCTCGTGCAGAAACGCCTCGATGCCGCGCTCGCCCTCGAAGGGCAGCGGCCGCAGCGTCTCGCGATCGAAGACGAACTTCTCGTGTTCGGTGCCCAGACGCCAGCGGCTCGGCGGCTTGCAGGCGTTCTCGAAATATTCGACGAGCTGGCGTCGGTCGGTGATCGGCGCGCCGCCGGATTGCGATGGAGCGGACATGACATCTCCCAGACCGGCGATGCGCCGCGCGGGCGCCGGGGGCGCGGTCGTACTGCATTCGTGATTTGCAGCATGGTAACGTTAAATCGGTTTCCAAGGGGTAGCTGCCTGATGCAACCATCGTTGAATGGCTGTCGCTGTAGCGGCTGTGCGTGGGTCCCGGACAGGGCGGTCCGGGCATGAGCACGCTGCCGCTGGCCGCGGATCGTCTGGGCTGCTATCTGCGGCTGACACGCCTGAACAAGCCGATCGGCATCTTTCTCGTCGTCTGGCCGATGCTCTGGGCGCTGTGGTTCGCTGCGCGCGGGGTGCCCGATCCCTGGGTGCTCACCGTCTTCGTTCTCGGCGCGATCCTCATGCGCTCGGCCGGCTGCGTGATCAACGACTTCGCCGACCGCGAGATCGACGGCCACGTCGAGCGCACGAAGGCGCGGCCGCTGGCCACCGGCGAGGTCTCGTCGCGGGAGGCGCTGGCGCTGTTCGCCGCGCTCTGTCTGCTGGCGTTTCTGCTCGTGCTCACGCTGAACCGGCTCACGATCGCCATGGCCTTCGTGGGCGCGGGGCTGGCAACGCTCTATCCCTTCACCAAGCGGGCCACGCACTGGCCGCAGATGTTTCTCGGCGCCGCTTTCGGCTGGGCCGTGCCGATGGCGTTCGCCGCCGAGAGCGGCGGCGTGCCGGCCGGCGGCTGGACGCTGTTCGCGGCCACGCTGATCTGGGCACTGGTCTATGACACCTTCTATGCGATGGTCGACCGCGACGACGATCTGAAGATCGGCGTGAAGTCTACCGCGATCCTCTGGGGTCGCCACGACCGGCGCATCATCGGCTGCTTTCAGGTGCTGTTCTTCGCGCTGCTGGTCGTCGTCGGCCTGCAGTTCGGCATGGGCGCGCTCTACTACCTGGGCCTGGTCGCGGCCGTCGGCATGGCGGGCTATCACCAGTGGCTGACGCGTCACCGCGATCGCGCCGCCTGCTTCAAGGCGTTCATGCAGCACAACGTGTTGGGCGGCGTCGTTTTTCTGGGCATTGTGGTCGATCTGGCCATCGGCTAGCGTGGCGCCCCACGCCGATGGAGACGAAGATGAACACGGTACGAATCCTGACCCAGGGGCTATTGGCCTGTTTCGATGAAGGCCTGACCGACGCCTCGGGCGAATACGTCAACGCTGAGGTATCCGCCGCGGCCTGGAACGGCCGCCGCCTGGTGCTTGCCAGCGACAAGGACGTGCCGGGTGCGGAGCGTTCGCCGGTGTTCGCCATCGAGTGTCGTGATGGCGAACCGGTGCCCGAATCGTTGTCCTTCTACACGGCCGATCTGATTCGTACGGCGGCCAAGTACGAAGACTTCGCGCTGACCGCGGAGGGCGGTCATATGGTCGCCACCACCGGCTTCGACCGTGTCGACACGGCCTCGGCCGATCTGCATCACTACAACCGCCTGCTGTGCTGGCCGGCCGACGCTCCGCAGTCACCGCGTCTGGTCGCCGACCGCGAGGACGATGGAGTCCGCAGCTCCGTGGGGTTGCGCACCGAGCTGGAACAGGCCCTCGGCGCACCGTACTTCAAGATCGAGGGGCTGGCAGCGATCCCCGGACGCGATGGCGAACCGTCGCGGCTGTTGTTCGGCATCCGCGAGGTGGGGGTCGATCACGCGAATTTCGAGTACGCCTGCCGCGTGGTCGCCGCTCCCTATCGTATGGAGGGCGATGCCCTGGTGCTCACCGGCGCCTTCTCGGTGTTCTACGACTTCGATCCCGCGCGCTGGGCCGACGTGCGATACGACGTGGGCCTGTCGAGTCTGGAATACGATCCGAGCCGCCGGCAGCTTTTGTTTCTGACCAGCTTCGAGGTGACCGACGCCGACGGCGAGGATCGTGTGGGTGCCTATCTCTGGCGACTATCGCTGGATGCGTTTTTCAACGGAAGCGATCCGGAGCTCGTGCTCGGCGAGGACGGGCGCGCCTTCGAATTCACCGAAAAGGCTGAGGGTGTCGCGGTGCTGGGCGACGGTCGCCTGTTCGTGGTCTACGACCCGGACCGTTCGCTGGCGCTCGATCCCGTGCACGAACGCGACTCACGCGCGCCGCACGAGGCGCCCTATACACTGCTCACCCTCGACGACTGACCGCCTCGAAGGCCCGACATGACCAACGACGAACTTATCCGCCGCGATCTCGCCACCGTCTGGCACCCGTGCACGCAGATGAAGGATACGGAAACGATGGCGCCGATCCCGATCCGGCGCGGCGAGGGCGTCTGGCTGGAGGATTTCGACGGCAACCGCTATATCGACGCGGTGAGTTCGTGGTGGGTCAACATATTCGGCCACGCCAATCCGGCCATCAACGACCGCATCAAGACGCAGCTGGACACGCTGGAACACGTCATGCTCGCGGGGTTCTCACACGAGCCGGCGGTCGAGCTCGCCGAGCGGCTGATCGCGGCCACACCCGCCGGGCTGACGCGGGCGTTCTACGCCGACAACGGGTCGGCGGCGGTCGAGGTCGCGCTCAAGATGAGCTTCCACTACTGGCGCAACACCGGTCACGGCGACAAGACCCGCTTCATCAATCTCAGCAACAGCTATCACGGTGAGACCCTGGGCGCGCTCGCGGTCGGCGACGTCGCCCTCTACAAAAAGACCTACGAGCCGCTGCTGCTCAAGCCGCTGACCGCACGCGGGCCCGACTGCTACCACCGCGAGCCGGGGGTGAGCTGGGCCGAGCACAGCCGCGCCGTGTTCGCCGACATGGAGGCGCTGCTCGCCGAACACGCGCACGAGACCTGCGCGGTCATCGTCGAGCCGCTGCTGCAGTGCGCCGGTCACATGCGCATGTACGATCCGGTCTATCTGGAGCTGTTGCGCGAGGCTTGCGATCGGTACGGCGTGCATCTGATCGCCGACGAGATCGCGACCGGTTTCGGCCGCACCGGCACGCTGTTCGCCTGCGAGCAGGCAGGCGAGGGCGGTATCAGCCCCGATTTCATGTGCGTGTCCAAGGGACTGACCGCGGGCTATCTGCCGCTGTCGGTCACCCTGACCACGGAGGATGTCTACCGGGCGTTCTACGACGACTACGCCAACATGTCGGCGTTTCTGCATTCGCATTCCTATACCGGCAATCCGCTGGCCTGCGCCGCCGCGCTGGCCACGCTCGACGAGTTCGAGCGCCGCGACCAGATCACGGTCAACCGCCGTCTGGCCACGCACATGGCCAACGCGCTCGCGCCGCTGGCCGAGCATCCGAACGTGGCCGAGGTCCGCCAGGTCGGCATGGTCGCGGCGGTCGAGCTGGTGGCCGACAAGGCGACGCGCACGCCCTTCGACTGGCGCGAGCGGCGCGGCCTCGATGTCTATCGGCACGCCCTGACCCGGGGCGCGCTGCTGCGCCCGCTCGGCGACGTCATCTACTTCATGCCGCCCTACGTGATCACGCCGGAACAGATCGATCATCTGGCGGCGGTTGCCGCCGAAGGCATCGAGCGCGCCGTCTCGACTTGAGCGCCGCGCGCTGCTAGCCTTCGAGTCACATGCGGCTCGAGGGTTCGCATGCCAACCGAATTCGAACCGAGACGGTCGCCGCAACGGGCGGCCGTTTTGTTTTAGGCCCCACCCTTCGAGGGACGACCTATGGATAGAACACCGTTGACCGAAACCGGCGCCGAAGCGCTGCGTGACGAGCTCAAGCGGCTCAAGAAGGTCGAGCGCCCGCGCATCGTTGCCGCGATCGAGGAAGCGCGCGCTCATGGCGATCTCAAGGAGAACGCCGAATACCACGCCGCCAAGGAGGAGCAGGGCTTCAACGAAGGCCGCATCGCCGAGATCGAGGGCAAGCTCGCCAGCGCTCAGATCATCGACGTCGCCCGCGCCGGCGCCCAGGCCAATGGCCGGGTGGTCTTCGGTGCCACGCTGGATCTCGCGGACGAGGACACCGGCGAGGAGTTCACCTATCAGATCGTCGGTGAGGACGAGGCCGACATCAAGCGCGGCATGCTGTCGTTCGCCTCGCCGATCGCGCGGGCGCTGATCGGTAAGACCGAAGGCGATGTCGTCGAGGTCGAGGTGCCCAGCGGCCAGCGCACGCTCGAGATCGTCAAGGTGCGCTACGCCTGAGCCCGGTCCGCGTCAGCCGTCGTCGGGCCGGGGGCGATAGATCGTGGCGGTACGCCCGATCTGCTGCACACAGGCCGCTTCGAGGTTCGTGCACACCGTGTCGATCTCCGCGCGGCGCGCGTCCCGGCCGTCGACCGCGAGCTTGATCTTGACCAGTTCGTGGTCGGTGAGTGCGCGATCGATCTCGGCGAGCACCGGTTCGCTCAGGCCCGCGGCGCCGGTCTGCACGATCGGCTTGAGGTGGTGGGCCTGTTTCTTGAGCGCGCGGCGCGTGTCGGAATCCAGCGTCAGGGGCATTCGGGAGAGGATCGTGGCGATGGGCGATGAGCGCGCAGTATACGGGCCATGAGCAAGCGCAGCGACACGCGCCGCTGGCTGGACCGGCATCGCAACGACCCCTATGTGCGCGCCGCGCAGGCGGACAACTATCGCTCGCGCGCGGTGTACAAGCTCGCCGAGGTCGACGAGCGCGACGGCCTGCTCGCCGGCAAGCGCTGCATCGTGGATCTCGGCGCCGCGCCGGGCGGCTGGAGCCAGTACTGCCGGCGTGTGCGCCCGAGCGCGCGGGTGCTCGCCCTGGATCGCCTGTCCATGGCGGCCATCGAGGGCGTCGAGTTCCTCGAGGCCGACTTCGCGGAGCAGCCGGGCCTGGATGCGCTGCTCGCCGCGCTCGATGGGCAGGGGGTCGATCTTGTACTCTCCGACATGGCCCCCAACTTATCCGGCATCAAGGTATCGGATCAGGCCGGCGTCATGCAGCTCGCGGAACTGGCGCTCGATCTTTGCGGTCAGGTGCTCGAGCGCGGCGGCGATCTGCTGATCAAGGTCTTTCAGGGCGAGGGTTTCGATGCGCTGCTCGCCGATATGCGCGCGCGCTTCGATCGCGTCGCGGTGCGCAAGCCCAAGGCATCGCGCGATGCCAGCCGCGAGATGTATCTGGTCGGGCGGGGCTGGCGTACATGAACAATGCGATGAGCGCGCGGGCCGCAAGCCCGCGATTGTTTATACTGTAGGCCGATAACGGACACGGCCTTTTATCACGACCGCGATACGGGCGGTCGAGGACGACGATCTTGAACGAGCTAGCAAAGAATCTGCTGTTGTGGGTGGTCATAGCGCTGGTGCTGATGAGCGTGTTCTCCAGCTTCGCGCCATCGACTTCCAGTGCCAACGAAATCGCCTACTCGCAGTTCCTGACCCAGGTCAAGGACGGCAGCGTGTCCCAGGTCCACATCGAGGATCAGCGCATCCGCGGCCAGCTGCAGTCGGGTCAGAGCTTCACCACCTTCAGCCCGGAGTCCGACAACAAGGCCATGATCGGCACGCTGATGGAGCACGACGTGCAGATTACCGGCGAGCCGCCGGATCAGGGGTCGTTCCTCAAGCAGATTCTCATCTCGTGGTTCCCGTTCCTGCTCCTTATCGGCGTGTGGATCTATTTCATGCGCCAGATGCAGGGCGGTGGCGGCGGCCGCGGCGCCATGTCCTTCGGCAAGTCGAAGGCGAAGATGATGCAGGCCGACCAGGTCAAGATCACCTTCGCCGACGTGGCCGGCGTCGAAGAGGCCAAGGGCGAGGTGCAGGAGCTCGTCGAGTTTCTCGCCGAACCGGCCAAGTTCCAGCGCGTCGGCGGCCAGATTCCGCGCGGCGTGCTCATGGTCGGTTCCCCCGGTACCGGCAAGACGCTGCTGGCCAAGGCGATCGCCGGTGAGGCGGGGGTGCCGTTCTTCTCGATCTCCGGCTCCGACTTCGTCGAGATGTTCGTGGGCGTGGGCGCCTCCCGCGTTCGCGACATGTTCGAACAGGCCAAGAAGCAGGCGCCCTGCATCATCTTCATCGACGAGATCGACGCAGTCGGGCGCCAGCGCGGTGCCGGCATGGGTGGCGGCCATGACGAGCGCGAGCAGACGCTGAACCAGCTCCTGGTCGAGATGGACGGCTTCGAGGGCAGCGAGGGCGTGATCGTGATCGCCGCGACCAACCGGCCCGACGTGCTCGACCCGGCGCTGCTGCGCCCGGGCCGTTTCGACCGTCAGGTGGTGGTCCCGCTGCCGGACGTACGCGGGCGCGAGCAGATTCTCAAGGTGCACATGAAGAACGTGCCGGTGCACGAGAACGTCAAGCCGTCGATCCTGGCGCGCGGCTGCCCCGGATTCTCGGGTGCGGACCTCGCCAATCTGGTCAACGAGGCGGCGCTGTTTGCCGCGCGCGCCAACAAGAAGCTCGTCACGCACGACGACTTCGAGCGCGCCAAGGACAAGATCATGATGGGCGCCGAGCGCAAGTCCATGGTCATGACCGAGGACGAGAAGAAGCTCACCGCCTATCACGAGTCCGGGCACGCCATCATCGGCCTGTCCGTGCCCCAGCACGACCCGGTGCACAAGGTCACCATCGTGCCCCGCGGACGCGCGCTCGGCGTGACCATGTTCCTGCCCGAGGAGGATCGCTACAGCTACTCCAAGCAGCGGCTGATCAGCCAGATCTGTTCGCTGTTCGGCGGCCGGCTGGCCGAGGAAATCATCTTCGGTAAAGAGTACGTGACCACCGGTGCGTCCAACGATATCGAACGCGTCACGGAAATCGCCCGCAACATGGTCACCAAATGGGGTCTGTCGGATCGCATGGGGCCGATCACATACGGCTCGGATGACGGCGAACCGTTCCTGGGCAAGTCGATGGGTCAGTCCGGCGGGATCTCGGACGAGACCGCACACTCGATCGACGAAGAGATTCGTTCGATCATCGACGGCTGCTATGAGCGCTCCAAGCAGATTCTCGAGGACAACATGGACAAGCTCCATCTCATGTCCGAAGCGCTCATGAAGTACGAGACCATCGACCGCAAGCAGATCGACGAGATCATGGCCGGCCGCGAGCCGGGTCCGCCCCAGAGCTGGGAGGACGACTCCGACACGCCGAGTTCGGGCGGCGGCAACGCGCCCGGCACCGCCGACGATCCCGCGGACGCACCGGCCTCCGGCGGCGGTCGTGGCGACGACAAGGGCGTGCCCAGCCCGGCGCACAACCGTCAGTCGTAGCAGCGGCGCGCAGCGGGCCGGCGGCGTTCGCGTCGCCGGCTCTTTTGTTTACGGCGTAACAGCAGACGGACTCTAGGCAGTGGAAGCGACAGCCTCCCGAAGCGACGCGATGCGGCTTGAATCGGCCGAGCGGTCGCTCGATCTGCGGTCGCCCGCGGTGATGGGCATCCTCAACGTGACCCCGGATTCGTTCTCGGACGGCGGCCGCTATACCGATACGTCGGCGGCCGTCGAGCGTGCGCTCGCGATGGTCGAGGAGGGGGCGCGCATCGTCGATGTCGGCGGCGAGTCGACGCGCCCGGGGGCCGCGCCCGTTGAGATCCGGGACGAGCTGGCGCGCGTGCTGCCCGTTATCGAGGGTATTCGCGCGCACAGTGAGGTCTTCATCTCGATCGATACGATCAAGCCGGAGGTCATGCGTGCGGCCTGCGAAGCGGGTGCGGATCTGATCAACGACGTGATGGGGCTGCGGGCTGAAGGCGCGGTCGAGGCCTTGCGCGACACCGGGACGGCCGCCTGTCTCATGCACATGCAGGGCGAGCCGCGGACGATGCAGCGGGCGCCGCGTTACGACGATGTCGTCGCCGAGGTTTCGGCCTTCCTCCACGCACGCGTGGCGGCGTGCGTCGACGCTGGCGTGCCGCGCGCGCGGCTGTGCGTCGACCCGGGGTTCGGTTTCGGCAAGACACTGGAGCACAATCTCGCGCTCATGCGCGCGCTGGCGTGCCTCGCGCCCGAGGACACGCCGCTTCTGATCGGCGTGTCGCGGAAATCGATGTTCGCGCGGCTGCTGGGCTGCGACGACATGGCCGCGCGCATCAACGGCAGTGTGGCGGCCGCGTTCTGGGCGGCGACGCAGGGTGCGCGTATCATTCGCACCCACGATGTGCGGGAGACGCACCAGGTTCTCACGCTGGCCGGGGCCCTGGGCGCCGACCGGCCGATGCCGCAGGCCGGCTGACAGGAGTCGTTTTGGCGCAACGCTATTTCGGAACGGACGGGATACGGGGGCGCGTCGGCGAGTGGCCGATGACGCCGGATTTCGCACTCAAGCTCGGCTGGGCGGCCGGACGCGTCATGGTGCGGCGGCTCGGCGAGGCCGGCATGCCCGCCAACGGCCGTGAGCGACCGCAGGTGCTCATCGGCAAGGATACCCGCCTGTCGGGCTATATGTTCGAGTCTGCCCTGGAGGCCGGTTTCGCGGCCGCGGGCGTCGACGTGCTGCTGGTCGGGCCGCTGCCGACGCCGGCGATCGCCTATCTCGCGCGGACGTTCCGGGCCGGGGCCGGTGTGGTCATCAGCGCCTCGCACAATCCCTACGACGACAACGGCGTCAAGTTCTTCTCCCACTACGGTCAGAAGCTGGACGACGCGGTCGAGCAGGAGATCGAGACCGAACTCGATGCGGCGCTGACCTGCGTGGCATCCGACCAGCTGGGCCGGGCGCGCCGCGTGGAGAGCGCGCCGGGTCGCTACATCGAGTTCTGTAAGTCCACGGTCCGACTCGACAACGGCGGCCTGTCCGGCATGCGCGTGGTGCTCGACTGCGCCCACGGCGCGACCTATCACGTCGCGCCGGACGTGTTTCGTGAACTCGGCGCCCAGGTCGACGTGCTCGGCGCCGCCCCGGACGGACTCAACATCAACCGCGACTGCGGATCGACGCATCCGGAGGCGCTGTCCGAGGCCGTGCGCAGCCAGGACGCGGATGTCGGGGTCGCCCTGGACGGCGACGGCGATCGCTGCATCATGGTCGATCACGACGGCGACGTCGTCGACGGCGATCAGCTGCTGTACGTCATCGCGACCGCGCGCCGCCGCGTGGGAGAGCTGCAGGGGCCGGTGGTCGGCACTCTGATGAGCAATCTCGGGCTCGAGCTGGCGCTCAAGCACGACGGCGTCGCCTTCGAACGCGCCCGGGTCGGTGATCGCTACGTGTTCGAGCGTCTTCGGCACCTCAACGGCACCATCGGCGGCGAGTCGTCCGGCCATATTCTGTGTCTCGATCGCGCGACGACCGGTGACGGCATCGTCTCCGCGCTGCAGGTCATGGCGGCAATGGCCACGCGCGACGAAAGCCTGCAGGCGCTCGTCGCCCCGGTCGAGAAATGCCCGCAGAAGCTGGTCAACGTGCCGATCGCGCGCGGTTCCGCGGATGCCCTAATGCGCGACGAGCGCGTGACTACAGCGGTGGGCAAGGCCGAAGCCGCGCTCGGCGGCGAGGGGCGCGTCCTGCTGCGGCCCTCGGGCACCGAACCGCTGCTTCGGGTCATGGTCGAGGGTCTCGATGGCGGCGCCGTCGAGAATCACGCGCATGCGCTCGCCGATGTGGTCAGCGAGGCGGCGGGCACCGCCGCTAACGCCTGAGCGCGCGGCGCCGGCAGTGACAACGACATATAACGAGGAGCGCAGAACCATGAGCCGCAGGACATTGATCGCAGGCAACTGGAAGATGAACGGCAGCGCGGCGGCGGTCGACGCCTTCGCCAGCGCCATCGCCGCCGACGCGGGCTCGACGGATGCGGACCTGCTCGTCTGCGTGCCGTTCGTTTACATCGAGCGCATGGCGCGTGGGCTGGCGGGTACTGGCGTGGCCCTGGGCGCGCAGAATCTGGCGGACGTGGGCGAGCCGGGTGCCTACACCGGCGAGGTCAACGGCGCGATGCTGCGGGAGAGTGGGTGCACTCACGTGATCGTGGGGCATTCTGAACGGCGTGCGATGTACGGCGAGACCGATAGCGTCGTGGCCGCGAAGCTCGAAGCGGCGGTCGCGGCCGGGCTCGTGCCCGTGGTCTGTGTCGGCGAGACCCTGGCCGAGCGCGAGGCCGATCGCGCCGAGGCGGTGCTCTCCGCGCAGGTCGATGCCCTGTTCGAGCAGTGCCGGCCCGAATCCCTGGCCCGCATGGTGCTGGCCTACGAGCCGGTCTGGGCGATCGGTACCGGGCGTTCGGCGTCGCCGGAACAGGCTCAGGCGATTCACGCCTTTCTGCGCGGGCGCATCGCCCAACAGGATGCTACACTAGCGAACTCGATGCAGCTGCTTTACGGCGGCAGCGTTAAGCCGGACAATGCTGCGGCGCTTTTTGCCGGCGCGGACGTCGACGGTGCGCTGGTCGGCGGCGCGTCGCTCAAGGCCGATTCATTTTTGGACATCGCCCGCGCGGCGCCGTAGGCACGCGAAGGGTTTCGGGCTTTCGGTATGGTTTATACAATACTGCTGATCGTGCAGGTCGTCGTGGCACTGTCCCTCGTGGGGCTGATCCTGATGCAGCACGGCAAGGGAGCGGACGCCGGAGCCGCCTTCGGCAGCGGGGCGTCCGGGACTGTATTCGGCGCCCAGGGCGCGGCGAACTTCATGACGCGCGCCACCGCGGCGCTCGCGACGGTGTTCTTCGCGATCAGTCTGACGCTGGCCTATCTGGTCAACGGTGCGAGCGCGCCGACGGGCAGCGTCACGGATCAGGTTCAGCAGCAGACGCCGGAGTCGTCGCTGCTGTCCGACGAGAACAACAATGGCGTGCCCGGGGAGGGCGCGCTGACCGACGACGGTGCGTCGGCGGGCGCCGGCAGTTCCGCGCCTGCCCAGTCCGGCGACGGAGCCGAGCGCACTGATGACCAAAGCGACGCCGGAAGGTCCGGTGGCGCGGATGGCGCGGACACCAGCGCCGAAATACCCGAATAGGGTATCGACAACGAGTTTTGCCGACGTGGTGGAATTGGTAGACACGCTGTCTTGAGGGGGCAGTAGCGAGAGCTGTGCCGGTTCGAGTCCGGCCGTCGGCACCACACAATCTGTTTTCAGGACGTGAGAGGCGCGCCCGCGGCGACATGCAAGTCACGATCAAGAAAGGGCTTGACCTGCCCATCGAAGGTGCACCCCGTCAGACCGTCGAAGCGGCGTCGGCGGTGAGTCGGGTGGCGGTGATCGGTCTCGATTATCACGGCATGAAGCCGACGATGCACGTCGCTGAAGGCGATTTCGTCAAGCTCGGGCAGCCGCTGTTCGAGGACAAGAAAACGCCGGGTGTGATCTATACCGCACCCGGCGCCGGCGAGGTCGTGGCGATCAACCGCGGCGCCAAGCGCGTTCTGCGATCCGTCGTGATTCGCCTGTCCGGTCCGCCGCGTGATCCGGACGAGGCCGATCCGGATCACGAGATCACCTTCGAGGCACATCCGGTCGAGACCCTGGAGTCGCTGTCCGCGGAGCGCGTTGAGCGTACGCTGATCGATTCCGGGCAGTGGGTGGCTTTTCGCACCCGTCCGTTCTCCAAGGTGCCCGCGCCCGGCACGCGGCCGCGCTCGATCTTCGTCACCGCGATCGATACCAACCCGCTGGCTGCCGATCCGACGGTGGTTATCGGTGCGCGCCGCGAGGATTTCGTCAACGGCCTGCAGGTGGTGGCGCAGCTGACAGCCGGCTCGGTGTTCGTGTGCAAGGCGCCCGGCGCCGATGTGCCCGAGGCCGCCGGCGATCGATTCGTGACCGCGGAGTTCGGCGGCAAGCACCCGGCCGGCCTGGTCGGTACCCACGTGCATCATCTCGACCCGGTCGATTCCGAATCCCGCGTGTGGCATCTGAATTATCAGGACGTCATCGCGATCGGGTCGCTGTTCACCACAGGTCGTATCGACGTCGAACGGGTGATCGCGCTGGGCGGCCCGGCGGCAGCCGACCCCAGGTTGCTGCGAACCCGCATGGGGGCAAGTACCGACGAGCTGCTCGACGACGAGATCACCGGCGACCAGGTGCGAGCGATATCCGGATCGGTGCTTTCTGGGCGGCGCGCGGCGGAATGGGGGTCCTATCTCGGGCGTTACGACACTCAGCTGACGCTCCTGCCGGAGAGCCGCGAGCGGCCGTTCATGGGTTGGCTGATGCCCGGCCGCGATCGGTTTTCCAAGATCAACGTCTTCCTGTCCAGTCTGCTCAAGCCGCAACGGTACCGTTTCAACACCTCGCAGAACGGCAGTCCGCGCGCGATGGTGCCGATCGGCAATTATGAAGAGGTGATGCCGCTCGACATCCTGCCGACGCAGCTGCTGCGCGCACTGCTCGTGCGGGACACCGAATCGGCCCAGGCGCTGGGCGCGGTGGAACTGGACGAAGAGGATCTGGCGCTGCTGTCGTTCGTCGACGTGGGCAAGTACGACTTCGGGCCGCATCTGCGCGCGAATCTCGAAATCATCGAACGCGAAGGCTGATATGTCGGGTTTGCGAAATTATCTGGACCGGATCCATCCGCTGTTCTCGAAGGGCGGCCGGCTGGAGCGCTTCTACGCCCTCTACGAGATGGTGGACACGTTCCTGTATTCGCCGGGCGATACCACCCGCACCGCGCCGCACGTACGCGACGGCATCGATCTCAAGCGGGTCATGATCTATGTCTGGCTCGCCACCTTCCCCTGCATCTTCATGGCCTGCTGGAATACCGGTTTTCAGGCCAATCTGGCGATGGGGCAGATGGGCGTGGACACTGTCGACAACTGGCGCGAAGTGCCGCTGCATCTGCTGGGTGTGTCGCATGATCCGCAGAGCTTCTGGGACAACTTCGTGCTCGGGTTCTGGTACTTCGCCCCGGTCTATTTCGTCACCTTCGTCGTGGGCGGGCTCTGGGAGTTGCTCTTCGCCGCGGTGCGCAACCACGAGATCAACGAGGGCTTCTTCGCGACCTCGATCCTCTATACCCTGACGCTGCCGCCGGCGATCCCGCTCTGGCAGGCCGCGCTCGGCATCAGCTTCGGCATCGTGGTGGGCAAGGAGGTCTTCGGCGGCACGGGCAAGAACTTCCTCAATCCGGCCCTGACCGGCCGTGCGTTCCTGTTCTTCGCCTTTCCGGCCTATATGTCGGGCGACGCGGTGTGGACCGCGGTCGACGGCTGGTCGGCGGCGACGCCCCTCGGCGTGGGTGCCAACGACGGCATCGCCGCCTTGACCAGCCAGATGACGTGGTGGGATGCCTTCGCGGGCGACATCCAGGGCTCGCTGGGTTCGACCTCGACACTGGCGATCCTGCTCGGCGCGGCGTTTCTGCTCTACACGCGCGTGGCCTCCTGGCGGATCATGGCCGGCTGCGTGGGTGGCCTGGTGGCCACCACGATGCTGTTCAATCTCATCGGCAGCGACAGCAACGAGATGTTCGTGATGCCCTGGTACTGGCATCTCGTGATCGGCGGGTTCGCCTTCGGCGCCGTGTTCATGGCCACCGATCCGGTCAGCGCAGCCATGACCAACACCGGGCGGCTGGTCTACGGCGCATTGATCGGCGTCATGACCGGTTTGGTTCGCGTGGTCAATCCGGCCTTTCCGGAGGGCATCATGCTGGCGATCCTGTTCGCCAACATCTTCGCGCCGCTGATCGACTATTTCGTGATCCAGGCCAACATCCGCCGGCGCCAGCGCCGGCTGGCCCAGGCGCGCGATCGCTCGTCGCCCGAGGGGGCGACCACGACGGACACGGTGGCAGCGGAGTAACTCATGCCCGGAATCATCAGTTTCTCGCGCGACGGTGTCGGCTATGTCGTGGTCGTTGCGCTGGCGGTGTGCCTGGTCTGCTCGGTGCTGGTCGCCTCGGCCGCGACGTTCCTCAAGCCCATGCAGACCGTCAACGCGAAGGCTGATCGCCGCAGCAATATTCTGGAAGTCGCGGGTCTGCCGGCCGGTCCGGGTGTCGATGTCAACGAGGTTTTTCGTGAGCGCATCGACGCGCGCGTGGTGGATCTGTCGAGCGGCGAACTCGTTGAAGCACGGGAGGCGAAGAACTTCGATCAGCGCGCGGCCGCGAGCGATCCGGATCAGAGCGTCAAGATCCCGCCGGCGCGCGACGTGGCGGACATCAAGCGTCGGGCCAAGAACGCCGAAGTGTATCTGGTGAAGGACGAAAACGGCGAGTTGGAAACGATCGTGCTGCCCGTCCACGGCTACGGCCTCTGGTCGACGATGTACGGCTTTCTCGCACTCGCGCCGGATGCCAATACCGTGAAGGGCATCAAGTATTATGAGCAGGGCGAGACACCGGGCCTCGGGGGCGAGGTCGAGAATCCGCGCTGGCGCGCCAAGTGGGACGGCAAGAAGGTCTACGGCGCGTCGGGCGAGGTTCAGTTGAGCGTGATCAAGGGCAGCGTCGGCGGCAATACACCGAATGCCGAGTACAAGGTCGACGGGCTTTCGGGCGCGACGCTCACCAGTCGGGGCGTGTCCAACACGATCCACTACTGGCTGGGCGAGAACGGATTCAAGCCTTTTCTGAAGAAGCTTCGTGACGGCGACCTCGCCGCGCAGGGATAGAGGACATGGCACAGAGTCAAGCAATGAAGGTGTTGACCGAGCCGTTGGTCAACAACAACCCGATCGCACTGCAGATCCTGGGTATCTGCAGCGCGCTGGCCGTGACCAACCAGGTCGCCACCGCGCTTTTGATGAGCGCGGCCCTGACGGCCGTCACGGCCTGCTCGAACTTCTCGATCAGCCTGATACGCAACCATATTCCCTCGAGCATCCGCATCATCGTGCAGATGACCATCATCGCTTCGCTGGTGATCGTGGTCGATCAGCTGCTCAAAGCCTTCGCCTATGACCTCGCGAAGCAGATGTCGGTGTTCGTCGGCCTGATCATCACCAACTGCATCGTGATGGGCCGTGCCGAAGCCTTCGCGATGAAGGAGCCGCCGGGCCTGGCGTTCCTCGACGGCATTGGCAACGGCCTGGGCTACAGCCTGATTCTCGTGCTGGTCGGCGCGATCCGCGAGCTGTTCGGTTCCGGTTCGCTGCTGGGATACCAGCTGCTGCCGCTGGCGAGCGCGGGTGGCTGGTACACCCCGATCGGCCTGATGCTGCTGCCGCCGAGTGCGTTCTTCATCATCGGCTTTCTGATCTGGGGTGTGCGCAGCTGGAAGCCGGATCAGGTCGAGGAGGCCGAGTATCAGATCCACCAGGTGCACCGCACCGAAGTGGTTTGACGGTGTCGCTGACGACGGGAGAATAACGTGCAGGATTATCTGAGCATCCTGATCAAAGCGGTCTTCATCGAGAATCTGGCGCTCGCCTTCTTTCTCGGGATGTGCACCTTTCTGGCGCTGTCGAAGAAGATCTCGACGGCCATCGGTCTCGGCATCGCGGTCATCGTGGTGCAGGGCCTGACGGTGCCGGTCAACAATCTCATCTATCAGCACCTGCTCAAGGAAGGGGCGCTGGCCTGGGCCGGCTTGCCCGAAGTGGATCTGAGCTTTCTCGGGCTGATCAGCTATATCGGCGTCATCGCCGCCATGGTCCAGATCCTGGAGATGTTCCTGGATCGCTTCATGCCCGCGCTTTACAGCGCGCTCGGCGTCTTTCTTCCGCTGATCACCGTGAACTGCGCCATCATGGGCGGTTCGCTGTTCATGGTGGAGCGCGACTACGGTTTCGGCGAGAGCGTGACGTACGGTCTCGGCAGCGGGATCGGCTGGGCGCTCGCGATCGCGGCTCTGGCCGGTGTGCGTGAGAAGCTCAAGTATTCGGACGTGCCTGATGGCCTACAGGGGCTGGGCATCACGTTCATCACGGTCGGGCTAATGTCGCTCGGCTTCATGGCGTTTTCGGGCATTCAGCTCTAGGTGAGCAGCTCGACCGGTTTGTCATCACGTGAGTATCCATGGGTGAAGTAGCGCAAATCAGCCTCGGCGTCAGTGTATTCACCGGCGTGGTCCTGTTTCTGGTGGCGGTGATCCTGCTCGCGAAGTCGCGGCTCGTCGCCACGGGGAACGTCGACATCGAGATCAACGGTGAAAAGACGATCAAGGCGCCGGTCGGCAGCAAGCTGCTCGGTGCGCTTGCCGACTCGAAGCTGTACGTATCCTCGGCCTGCGGCGGCGGCGGCACCTGTGCCCAGTGCCGGGTCCGCGTGCTCGAAGGCGGGGGCGTGATCCTCCCGACCGAAGAGACGCACATCAACAAGCGTGAGGCCCGCGAGGGCGATCGGCTGTCCTGCCAGGTCACCGTCAAGCAGGACATGAAAATCCGCGTGCCGGAGGAAGTCTTCGGCGTGAAGCAGTGGCGCTGCCGCGTGCGCTCCAATGACAACGTCGCGACCTTCATCAAGGAACTCGTGCTCGAACTTCCCGAGGGCGAGTCCGTGGATTTCCGCGCCGGCGGCTACATCCAGATCAGCTGCCCGCCGCACGAGGTCGCCTACAAGGATTTCGAGATCGACGAGCGCTTTCACGAGGACTGGGACACGCACAATCTCTGGCGTTACGTCTCCCGCGTCGACGATACCGTCACGCGTGCCTACTCGATGGCCAACTATCCGGAGGAGCGGGGCATCATCATGCTCAACGTCCGGGTCGCGACGCCGCCGCCGAGCAATCCCGACGTCAAGCCGGGCGAGATGAGCTCCTATATCTTCAGCCTCAAGCCGGACGACGAGGTCACGATTTCCGGTCCGTTCGGCGAATTCTTCGCCAAGGAAACCGACGCCGAGATGGTCTTCGTCGGCGGCGGCGCCGGCATGGCGCCGATGCGGTCCCATATCTTCGACCAGCTCGGCCGTATCGGCACCGACCGCAAGATGACGTTCTGGTACGGCGCGCGTTCGAAGCGCGAGATGTTCTATGTCGACGACTTCGATCGCCTCGAGGCCGAGCACGACAACTTCAACTGGACCGTGGCGCTCTCCGATGCCAAGGAAGAAGACAACTGGCAGGGCGAGACCGGCTTCATACACAACGTTCTGTACGAACGTTATCTGAAGGATCATCCCGCGCCGGAGGACTGCGAGTACTATCTCTGCGGCCCGCCGATCATGAACGCCTCGGTGATCAACATGCTCGAGGATCTGGGCGTCGAGCCGGAAAACATCATGCTCGACGATTTCGGCGGTTGATCGCCGAAGCCGGACACCGCGCCGGCGCGGGGCGTGCTGCGGTCGTGGGCGAACGGATGGCGATCGCATGATGCGAGCCGTGATCAGCCCCTCGACGGGGCCGCACTCCGCGTTCCGCGCATTTGTGGTGATCGTGGGCGCGCTCGCGGCCGTTTTCGGCATCGGCTGCGAGGCCGATCGCGAGCCGATCGTGCTCTCCGGGCCCGCCCAGGGCACGAGCTATCGTGTGACCATCACCGAGCCGCCGGCCGAATTGGACGCCGACCGCGCGCGCGCGGCGATGCGGGACGTGATCGATGCCGTTGATCGCCGGATGTCGACCTGGCGCGACGATTCCGAGGTTTCGCGTTTCAACGCCGGGCCCGCGAACGAATGGGTGTCGGTGTCGCCGCAGCTCGCGGGTCTGGTGCGGCACGCGCTGCGGATCGGTCGCGAGACCGAGGGTGCCTTCGACGTGACGATTGCCCCGGTCCTGCAGATATGGGGTTTCGGCGCCGGCGCCGACCGTCCGGAGCGATTGCCGAGTCGCGACGAGCTCGACGCGGCGCGCGAGGACACCGGCATCGGCCTGGTCGATGTGCGCATGGAGCCGCCCGCATTGCGCAAGAAGCGCGCCGGCACCCGGCTCGATCTCGCCGGGCTCGCTCAGGGGTACACGGTGGATCGCATGGCCGAACGGCTGGACGAACTGGGCGCGAAGCGCTATCTCGTGGAGCTCGGAGGCGAACTGTTCGCGCGCGGGCGCAAGAGCGAAGACGATGCGTGGCGCATCGGGGTCGAGAAGCCGCAGGCCGGCGTACGGGCCGTTGAGCGCGTGGTCGAGCTCGCCGACGCGGGGATGACGACGTCCGGCGATTATCGGGACTTCTTCGAGATCGACGGCCGCCGCTTTTCGCACACCATCGACCCGCGCACGGGGCGGCCGGTGGCACACGATCTGCGCGCCGTCACGGTGATCGCCGAGGATGCGATCACGGCTGATGCGATGGCCACGGCGCTGCTCGTCATGGGCCCCGATAACGGCCTGCGCTACGCGGACGCGCACGATATCGCGGCGCTATTCGTCAGCGGCGGGAACGAGGCCCGGTATACTGAGTCCAACTCGCAGGCCTTCGAGCCGTATCTGCAGGACAAGGAGTCGCAATGACACAGTTTCTGACACTCATCCTGGTCGTGTTCGGCGTCATGGCGCTGGTGGTCGCCGCTATGGCGGTCGGCGTGATGTTCACCGGACGCGAGATCAAGGGCAGCTGCGGCGGCGTCGGCGGTGGCGACTGTGCCTGCAGCAAGGGCGAGCGCTGCGAAGCGCCCGAAGCCGCGAGCGGCCGCTGACATGGGCGCGCCGCCGCTCCTGATCCGGCATCACATGCGCGAGGTGCTTGTCACCTTCACGCGCGACATGGACGTGCTGCGCGCGATCCATCTCCTGCTCGAAAAGGGTGTGTCCGGCGCGCCGGTGGTCGACCGGCTCGGCAACATCGTGGGTTTCCTCTCGGAGCGCGACGCGATGGCGATCGCCCTGGACGCGAGCTACTACGAGGACGCCGCCGGCACCGTCGAACGCTTCATGTCGAAAAAGGTCGTGACAGTCGACGCCGAAGATAGTATTATTTCTGCAGCTCGGATATTTCACGACGCGCCTTACAAGACGCTGCCGGTCATGGTCGACAATCGGCTGGCAGGCATGTTGACACGGCGCGACGTGTTGCGATCGTTCGAGCGTCATCGCTAGCGAGTTGGCCCTCTGGGGCAAGCCGCGATCGATGACGATGACTCGCCGAAAGGGGCTTGCAATAGTCCGGTGAAGTCATTATAGTTTCGCGCCATCGGGTGCGGGGTGGAGCAGTCTGGCAGCTCGTCGGGCTCATAACCCGAAGGTCGCAGGTTCGAATCCTGCCCCCGCTACCAAATCTTGGTTTAGAAAAAGCCCCCGATGCGGGGCTTTTTTGTTGGCAGAACGTATGTCGCAACGGTTACAGCAGCTGCTCGAGCCGGTCGTGAACGACCTGGGGTACGAGCTCTGGCACCTAGAATCGACCGGTGCGGCGAAAAGCGGTGTCCTCCGTCTGTACATCGACTCACCGGCGGGTATCGCGCTCGAGGACTGCGAGACGGTCAGTCACGAGGTCAGCGCGGTGCTCGACGTCGAGGACGCCGGCAACTCGAACTACCAGCTCGAAGTGTCCTCGCCGGGGCTCGATCGGCCGCTCGCCAACAAGGCGCACTTCCGTCGCTTCATCGGCGAACGGGCGCGCGTCAACATGTTCGCGCCGGTGGCCGGACAGCGGAAGTTCCGCGGCGTCATACTGGCGGTGGAAGGCGATACGGTTGATCTGGGCTGTGATGACCAGACATACAGTCTTCCGATAGCGGACATGGCGAAGGCCCGACTGGAGCCGGTATTTGACGACTAGAACCGCCAGGCACGAGAGGCACGGTCCGGTCGAACGCAACACGAACGATTTCGGGTGACAGTGATGAACAAGAATGTCCTTTTGGTCGCCGAAGCGGTTTCCAACGAAAAGGGTGTCGGCAAGGACATCATCTTCGAGGCGATCGAGGCCGCGCTCGCGTCGGCGACGCGCAAGAAGCACGGTGGCGACATTGCGGTGCGGGTCAGCATCGACCGTGCCACCGGCGACTATGAAACCTTCCGCCGCTGGGAGGTGGTCGAGCCCGGCGCCGAGGACGCCGACGGCGAGCCGCGTTTCATCGAGGCCCCCGACCGCGAGGTGTCGCTGGAGACCGCGCGCGAGAACGATCCGGACGTCCAGCCGGGCGATTTCATCGAGGAGTCGATGGAGTCGGTCGAGTTCGGCCGCATCTCGGCGCAGGCCGCCAAGCAGGTCATCGTGCAGAAGGTACGGGAGGCCGAGCGCGCCCAGATCGTCGAGGCCTATGAAGACCGCGTCGGCGAACTCATCACGGGTCTGGTCAAGCGCATGGAGCGCGGCGCGGTGATCCTCGATCTCGGCGGTAACGCCGAGGCGATCATTCCGCGCGACCAGATGATCCCGCGCGAGCCGATGCGCCCGGGCGACCGCGTGCGCGGCTATCTCTACGACGTGCGGCCCGAGCAGCGGGGCCCGCAGCTGTTCGTCTCGCGCACGAGGCCGGAATTCCTCATCGAACTGTTCAAGCTCGAGGTCCCGGAGGTCGGTCAGGGCTTGATCGAACTGCGCGGAGCGGCCCGCGATCCGGGGCTGCGTGCCAAGATCTCGGTGCTGGCGAAGGACCGCCGCATCGACCCGGTCGGTGCCTGCGTCGGCATGCGCGGTTCGCGCGTACAGAGCGTGTCGAACGAGCTGGCCGGCGAGCGCATCGATATCATCATGTGGAACGAGAACCCGGCCCAGTTCGTGATCAACGCGATGGCGCCGGCCGAGGTCGAGTCCATCGTGCTCGACGAAGACTCGAGCAGCATGGATCTGGCCGTGGCCGAGGACGTCCTGGCCAAGGCCATCGGCCGCGGCGGGCAGAACATCCGTCTGGCCTCCGAACTCACCGGCTGGCATCTCAACGTGATGACGCTCGAGGATGCCGATGCCAAGAGCGAGGCCGAGATCGAGCAGCTGACCACCATGTTCCGCGAGCAGCTGGATGTGGATGACGAGGTCGCGGCCATCCTGGTGCAGGAGGGCTTCACGACCGCCGAGGAGCTCGCCTACGTGCCGGCGAGCGAACTCGCCGACATCGAGGAGTTCGACGAGGAGGTCATCGAGGAGCTGCGCAACCGCGCCCGCGATTATCTGCTTTCCCGCGCGATCTCCAGTGTCGAGGGCGGCGACGAGCAGCCCGCCGACGACCTCTTCGAGGTCGAGGGCGTGGACGAAGAACTCGCGGGCACCCTGGCGGAAAAAGGTATCCTGTCGCGCGACGACCTGGCGGAGCTGGGCGCGGACGAGCTTGTCGAGTTGATCGACATCGACGAGGACGCCGCCGGCGATTTGATCATGGCCGCGCGTGCGCACTGGTTTGCCGACGAGCAGGCCGGCGCGCAGTAATTGGCTCGAACAGAGGCGCGCCCGCCGCGGCAGGTAACCGGTGCGGGCCCCACGGAGTAATCAGAAGTATGGCGCAAACGACGGTCAAACAGTTGGCATCGGAAGTCGGAATTCCGGTGGAACGACTGCTGTCGCGGTTGGCGGAAGCCGGCGTGTCCGCGTCGAGCGAAGACGATTCGATCGGCGATGAAGACAAGCTCAAGCTGCTGCGCCATCTGCGCGGCGGTGACGGTGGCAAATCCGGTGGCAAGCTCGGCGCGCGGCGCAGCAATGTATCGTTGCGCCGGCGCTCGACCTCGGAACTCAAGGTCGACACCGGCCGTGGTGGCTCGTCCGGGCGCACGGTCAGCGTCGAGGTGCGCAAGCGCCGGACGTACGCGAACCGGTCGCAGTCCGGCGAGGAAGAGGCGCAGCCGGCGCCCGAGCCCGAGGTCGAGCACGATACCGCCGAGGATCAGGCCCGCGCGGCCGCGCAGGCCGAGGCCGACGCTGCCGAGCGTGCGCGCCGCGAAGAGGCCGAGCGCCTCGAGGCCGAGGAAAAGCGCAAGCGCGAGGAGGCCGAACAGGCCGCCGCGGAAGAGCGTGCCCGCCGCCAGGCGGAGATCGACGCCCAGCGCGCGGCCCAGGAGCAGGCCGATCGCGAGGCCATGGACAAGGAGCGCGCCAAACGCGGCGTGCACGTAGACGACGCGCGCTCGCGGGCGCAGGAAAACCTCCGCCGGGCCGCCGAGAGCCACGGTCGCACCGAGGAGGACGAGAAGCGCGAACAGGATCGTGAGCAGGGCCGGCGCAAGGAGCTTCACGTTGCCGAAGGCAAGCAGGGCCGTCGCAAGGGCAAGAAGAAGCGCGGCGGTCGCGGCCGTCAGGTCAGCGTGGCGACGGAACACAGTTTCGAACGTCCGACCGCACCGGTGGTGCGCGACGTCGAGATCCCCGAGACGATCACGGTCGCCGATCTCGCCCAGCGCATGGCGGTCAAGGGCGGCGACCTGCTCAAGCGGATGATGAAACTCGGCGTCATGGCGACCATCAACCAGACCGTCGACCAGGAAACGGCGACGATCCTGGTCGAGGAGATGGGCCACAACCCGAAGCTGGTGAAGACCGCCAGCGCCGAGGAGGCGCTGGTCGAGGAAGTCCGCAACGAAGAGGAGCAGGTCGAGGGCGTGCCGCGGGCGCCGGTGGTCACGATCATGGGCCACGTCGACCACGGCAAGACCTCGCTGCTGGACTACATTCGCCGCACCAAGGTGCAGGCCGGCGAGGCCGGGGGTATCACCCAGCATATCGGCGCCTATCACGTCACCCACGACAAGGGCGCGATCACGTTCATCGATACGCCGGGTCACGCCGCGTTCACCCGCATGCGGGCCCGCGGCGCCGAGATCACGGATATCGCGATCCTGATCGTGGCCGCCGACGACGGCGTCATGCCGCAGACCAAGGAATCGATCCAGCACGCGCGGGCCGCCGGCGTGCCGATCGTGGTGGCCGTGACCAAGATGGATATTCCCAGCGCCGACATCGAGAAGGTCAAGGCGGGCCTGTCGGCCGAGAACATCATTCCCGAGGATTGGGGCGGTGACGTCCAGGTCGTGCCGGTGTCCTCCCAGACGGGCGAGGGGATCGACAATCTGCTGGATGCGGTGCTGCTGCAGGCCGAGGTCAGCGAGTTCTCGGCTCCGGTCGACGTGCCCGCGCGCGGCACGGTCATCGAATCGAGCCTGGAGAAGGGGCGCGGTCCGGTGGCCACGATCCTGGTCAAGGCCGGCACGCTCAAGCGCGGCGACAGCATCCTGGCGGGGCCGCATTTCGGCCGCGTCCGGGCCATGTTCAACGAGCTCGGCGAGCAGGTGAAATCCGCCGGCCCGTCGATTCCCGTCGAGGTGCTCGGGCTTTCGGGTACGCCGGAGGCGGGTGACGACGCCTTCGTCGTGGCCAACGAGAAGCGCGCGCGCGAGATCGCGGAACAGCGCGAGGAGCACCAGCGCGAGAACAAGCTCGCGCAGCAGCAGGCCGCGCGCCTGGAGGAAGTGTTCTCCGCGATCGGCGAGAACGGCCCGGCCGAGAGCAAGGACCTCAACCTGCTCGTCAAGGGCGACGTGCAGGGCAGCGTCGAGGCATTGGTCGAGTCGCTGGGCAAGATCCCCTCGGAAGAGGTCAAGATCCGCATCATCTCCAGCGGCGTCGGCGGCATCAGCGAGTCGGACGTCGAACTGGCGATGGCCTCGCAGGCGATCATTCTCGGCTTCAACGTGCGTGCGGACGCCAAGGCCCGGAAGACGATCCAGGAGTCGGGTGTCGATGTGCGCTATTACAGCGTCATCTACGAGGCGATTCAGGATGTGACGGACGCCGTCAGCGGGCTGCTCGGCACGGAACTGCGCGAGGAGATCATCGGTCTCGCCGAGGTGCGCGACGTGTTCCGCTCCTCCAAGCTGGGCGCGATCGCCGGCTGTCTCGTGGCCGACGGCAACGTCGTGCGTGGTCAGCCGATCCGCGTGCTGCGCGACAACGTGGTCGTCTACGAGGGCGAACTGGAATCGCTGCGCCGGCACAAGGACGACGTCAATCGCGTGCCCGCGGGTACGGAGTGCGGCATCGGTGTCAAGAACTACAACGACATCAAGCCGGGCGACCAGATCGAGGTCTACGAGCGCACAGAGGTCCAGCGGACCGTCGACACCGCGGAAACGGCCTAGGCGCGCGCGAACGCCATGCCCCGCGAATTCGCACGCAAGCATCGTGTAGCCGAGGAGATCAAGCGTGAGCTCGGCGTCCTGATCACCACTCAGGTCAAGGATCCGCGGGTCCGCCTGGCTACGATCACGGACGTCGATCTCTCGCCCGATCTCAAGCACGCCAAGGTCTTTGTCGGCGCCTTCGACGTCACTGCCAGCAGCGAGCCCGCCTCGGAGGTGCTCGCCGGGCTGCGGGCTGCGCGGGGGTTTCTCAAACGGGAACTGGGCAAGCGCCTGCGGCTCCGGACGATGCCCGATCTGCGTTTTTACGAGGATGCCACCGAGCGCGAGGCGCAGCGGCTCACGCGCATCATCGACGACGCCGTGGCCGAGGACACCCGGCACGACGTGGACGAGGACGCACCTCCGCGCGATGGCTCGGCGTAGACGCGGGCGCGACGTCGACGGCGTCGTCCTGCTCGACAAGCCGCTGGGCTGCAGTTCCAACGCTGCGCTCCAACGCGTGCGTCGCGCCTTCGATGCCCGCAAGGCCGGCCACACCGGGAGTCTGGATCCGCTGGCCACGGGGCTGCTGCCGGTCTGCCTCGGCGAGGCGACCAAGGCGTCCGGCTATCTGCTGCATGCGAACAAGCGTTATCGGGTGACGGCCGAAGTCGGGTCGGAAACCGCCACCGGCGACCGTGAGGGCGGCATCACACGAGAAAGCCAGGCGGCGACGCCGGAAGCGGCCGAATTCGACGCCATTCTCGCGCGTTTTCTCGGCCCGCAGCAGCAGATACCACCGATGTATTCGGCCCTCAAGAAGGACGGCAAGCGGCTCTACGAGCATGCCCGCGCCGGGCGTGAGATCGAGCGCGATTCGCGTGCCATCGAGGTGTACGCCATCGAATGCGTGGCGCGCTCGGCCGAACGTTTCACGCTGGACGTCAGCGTCTCCGCGGGCACCTACATCCGCACGCTCGTCGAGGATATCGCCCGCGCCTGGGGCGGCTGCGCCCACGTGGGCGCGCTGCGTCGTCTGGGCGTGGGCCGGCTTGGCAGTGAACACGCGATGGTCACGCTCGACGACATCGAGGCGCAGGCCGGCGACGTTCGGTCGCTGGACCACTTTCTTCAACCGGTGTCGACGGTGCTGGAAGACTGGCCGCGATTGACGCTGGACGGCGCGCAGGCGACCGCGATCGGACAGGGGCGCCGTGTCCTCGGTCCGGGCCATGTCCCCGCGGGCGAATCGCTGGTGTGTCTGGTCGGCGAAAACGGCGATCTGTACGGCTTCGGCGTCGTCACGGACGCCGGTGAGATCGCACCGAAGCGGTTGTTCGCGCGACCGCAGCGTTGAAGACACGATTGTTGTTGTGCTCGCCACCCGTGAGCCGCTAGAATACGCGCCTTGCCAAGGCTGCGGCCGCCCGGCATTGCGTCGAGCGCAGGGGCTTTTTCCAAAACGCGCCGCAGGGGAAACGGGCCGAATGGCCACCGTTCCCCGATTCGCGATTTGGAAAAAGCCGGCTTGCTCGATCGAGTCGGGTGTCGCGGCACATGTCTATTCACCAGGAGTCAACATGTCGCTTTCGACCCAGGAAAAGGCGGACGTCATCAACAAACACGGCCGCGACAGCAGCGATACCGGTTCGCCGGAGGTGCAGGTGGCGCTGCTCACGACCCGCATCAGCCAGCTCGGCGATCACTTCAACGTTCACAAGGCCGATCATCACTCGCGCCGCGGTCTGCTGAAGATGGTCAACCAGCGCCGCAAGCTGCTCGACTATCTCAAGGGCCAAGACGCCTCGCGCTACAAGGCGATTATCAGCGAACTGGGTCTTCGCCGCTGATCGATCCGCGCGACGTGCCGGCCTATCGCAAAAGCGCCCCCCGGTGATGCCGGGACGGGCGCTTTTTGTTTTTGAACGCAGGACAGGATGAATTCGTGAGCAACGCAAACATAACCAGCAAACAGACCTTCAAGTTCGGCGAGCAGACCGTCACCCTCGAGACGGGTGAAATCGCGCGTCAGGCTGACGGCGCCGTCATGGTCAGCATGGGCGACACGGTGGTGCTGGTGACCGCGGTCGGTCGCAAGGAAGCCAAGCCCGACGCGGCCTTCTTCCCGCTGACCGTCAACTATCAGGAACGCACCTACGCCGGTGGCAAGATCCCGGGCGGCTTCTTCAAGCGCGAGGGCGCCCCCCGCGAGAAGGAGACGCTGACCTGCCGCCTGATCGACCGCCCCATTCGGCCGCTGTTCCCCAAGGGCTTCTACAATGAGGTCCAGGTCATCGCGACTGTGATGTCGGTGGATCCGGAAATCGATTCCGACATTCCCGCCATGATCGGCGCCTCCGCGGCGCTGGCACTCTCGGGCATGCCGTTCGCAGGCCCGATCGGCGGCTGCCGCGTGGGTTATGCCGACGGCGAGTACATACTCAACCCGAGTGCGACGCAGATCAAGGCCAGCGACCTGAACCTGGTCGTGGCCGGCACGAACGAGGCCGTGCTCATGGTCGAGTCCGAGGCCAAGCAGCTCTCCGAAGAGGTGATGCTGGGCGCGGTGCTGTTCGGTCACGAACAGCTCCAGGTCGCCGTGCAGGCGATCGATGCGCTGGTGGCCGAAGCCGGCAAGCCGGCCTGGGACTGGCAGCCGCCGGCCGCCGACGAGTCGCTGGCCGAGGCCGTGGCCCGGGTCGCCGGGGACGATGTCACCGAGGCCTATCAGATCGCCGACAAGCAGGAGCGCCAGGCGCGGCTGTCGGAGATCAAGAAGCGCGTGGTCGAGGAACTGGCTGCCGCGGACGGCGACAGCGGCCACGCGGCCGACGACGTCAAGGACGCTCTCGGCGCGCTCGAGAAGAAGACGGTGCGCTCGCGCATCCTCGAGGGTCAGCCGCGTATCGATGGCCGCGACACGCGCACGGTACGGCCGCTGGACATCCGCACCGGCGTGCTGCCGCGTACGCACGGTTCCGCGCTGTTCACGCGCGGCGAGACCCAGGCGCTGGTGGTGTCGACGCTGGGCACCGGCCGCGACGCCCAGATCATCGACGCAGTCGAGGGCAAGCATGAAGAGCCCTTCATGCTGCATTACAACTTCCCGCCGTACTGCGTGGGCGAGACCGGCTTCATGGGCAGCCCCAAGCGCCGCGAGATCGGCCACGGCAAGCTGGCCAAGCGCGCGATCGTGGGCGTACTGCCGGATCTGGAGAAAGAGTTCCCCTACGTCATGCGGGTGGTCTCCGAGGTCACCGAGTCGAACGGCTCTTCGTCGATGGCCTCGGTCTGCGGCACCAGCCTCGCACTGATGGACGCCGGCGTGCCGATCAAGGCGCCGGTGGCCGGCGTGGCCATGGGCCTGATCAAGGAGGGCGACAAGTTCGCCGTGCTCACCGATATCCTCGGCGACGAGGATCATCTCGGCGACATGGACTTCAAGGTCGCCGGCTCCACCGACGGCGTCACCGCGCTGCAGATGGACATCAAGATCGGCGGCATCACCCGCGAGATCATGGAGGCCGCGCTCGAGCAGGCGCGCGAGGGTCGGCTGCACATCCTCGGTGTCATGGGCGAGGCGATCGAGCAGCCGCGCCAGGAAGTCTCCGAGTGGGCGCCGCGCATCTTCACCATCAAGATCGACTCCGAGAAGATCCGCGACGTCATCGGCAAGGGCGGCGCCACGATCCGCTCGATCACTGAAGAGACGGGCGCGAGCATCGACATCGAGGACGACGGCACGATCCATATCGCCGCTGTGGACAAGACCGCTGCGGACATGGCCATCAAGCGGGTCGAGGACATCACCCGCGACATCGAGGCCGGCCAGGTCTATGAGGGCAAGGTCGTGCGCATCGTCGACTTCGGCGCCTTCGTCAACCTGGTTCCGGGGCGCGACGGGCTGGTGCACATCTCCCAGATCGCCGATCACCGTGTGGAGAAGGTCAGCGACGAGCTGGAGGAAGGCCAGACGGTGCGGGTCAAGGTGCTCGAGGTCGATCGCCAGGGGCGCGTGCGCCTGTCCATGAAGGAGCTGGCGGCCGAAGAGAATGCCTGAGCCGGGATGACGATTTCCCGATGCCTGCAACGGGCATGACCGGATCGCTGTGACGATTCGGGCGGGATGAAAGAAGGGCCCTTCGGGGCCCTTTTTTGTGGCTGCGTGGCGAGAGGGCCTGATCGCTCGGGCGGTCGGATTTCTACGACACCCATAAAAAAGCCCCCTAGGAAAGGGGGCAAGGTGCGAGAAAGGCCGTTAGGCCTTTCGGAGGAGATTCGGTGGTTCGGCGTGTCTGCCGATGTTGCGTTGCAGTATAGTTGCGTCTACGACTTTAGTCAAACATCGTGAGCCCGAAAAACGAAACTGCGTTTTGATGGCGTCGATAGTTTCTAACGATCGTCGGATCGCTCGTCGCTGTCCGGCGACGCCTTCCGGCTTTCACTCTCCGACAGCGACTTCTGTGTGGCCTCTTCCTTCTCGCGGCGGGTCAGGTTGGACAGAAACTCGCGACGGACACTGCGCCAGATCGGCAGCTGATATTGCGACAGTTCGCGCAGCGCCGTGAGCGGATTGTTGGCGCCGAGCAGGCGCCGCATGCGTTCCTTGAACTGATGCTGCTGTTCACTGAAGAACTCCAGCGAGAGCTCGAGATAGGAGCTGAAGGTGCTCTGCATCGAATCGCCGTAGAAACGGATGATGTTGCGCAGGACCTCGGTCCGGAAGATGGGGTCGCCGCCTTCCTCCTGCTCGCTGATGACCTGCAGCAGGATAGTGCGCGTGATGTTCTCGCCGCTGCGCTTGTCGATCACCTGAAAATCCTCGCCGCGAATCACGAGCTGACGAATGTTCTCCAGCGTGATGTAACGACTCACCTCGGTATCGTAGAGCCGCCGGTTCGGATATTTCTTAATGATGCGTGTGTTTTCGGTCATCCTCGGTGCCCCGGCTGAAGGACGCAGTCATGCTGCGTTGCGACATGATGATTGTGCCAGATTCGGCGTGGCGAACCCAGATCGCTGCGCAGTACATTAAAAATGCCCGCGCGGTGGCGGGCATTGTCGGCGTGCGGTTGCCCCGCGGTCAGCGTCCGAGCTGGCGCTCGCGGATCTCGTCCAGGCTCTTGCAGTCGACGCAGAGGGTGGCCGTGGGGCGGGCCTCGAGGCGGCGTATGCCGATCTCCGTGCCGCAGGTATCGCAGAAACCGTATTCGTCACGGTCGACGCGGGCGATGCCCTGGTCGATCTTGCGGATCAGCTTGCGCTCGCGATCGCGCGTGCGCAGCTCCAAGCTGAATTCCGACTCCTGACTGGCGCGATCCGTCGGGTCGGGAAAGTTCGCGGCCTCGTCCTTCATGTGATGCATCGTGCGGTCGACTTCCTCCATCAGCTCGCGCTTCCAGTTCACGAGGATGTTGCGGAAGTGTTCGCGCTGCGCCTCATTCATGTACTCCTCACCCTCTTTCGGGGTGTAGGGCGTAAACTCTTGAGGTGCGTCGAGTTTGGAGGTGCTGCTTTTAACCGCCATGATGCGCTCGAGTCGTAAAACAGCGCGTACGTTTAGCAAAAAAACAGCGCCTGCGCAATCGTTCGTTGCGGCCGTGCAGCCGGCATCGGGCTCTGGCACACTGCGCCGCTTCCGACCCCACCCACGAGTCCGCAACGCCAACATGAGCCTCGGTGCGCTCCTCTTCGATGTGGACGGCACGCTTGCCGACACCGAACCCCAGGGCCATCTGCCCGCCTACAATCGCGCTTTCGAGGACTTCGGTCTCGATTGGCGGTGGACGCCGGAACTCTATCGCCGGTTGCTGCGCGTCTCCGGCGGGCGTGAGCGTATCCATCACTACATCGAGCAGTTCGATCCGTCGCTCGGCCATCACGACGCGGCGATCGACGACGACGCGGCTGGCTGGGTGCGTGAACTGCATCAGCGCAAGACGCATCATTTCCGCAGTCGCCTCGAGCGGGGCGAGATCCCGCTGCGGCCCGGCGTGGCCCGCCTGATCGCGGAGGCGGGCGATGCCGGCGTGCCGGTGGCCATCGTCACCAACGCCAGCCGGCCGACCCTGGAGCCGTTTCTGGCCCATGCACTGGGCCCGGCTCTCGTGCGCCACATCGCGCTCTGTGTCTGCGGCGACGAGGTCGAGCACAAGAAACCCGCGCCCGATCTCTATCGCGAGGCCTGCCGCCGGCTAAATTGCGCCCCCGAGCGCTGCGTCACTGTTGAGGATTCCGCGGTCGGCGTGACCGCAGCCACGGGCGCCGGGGTGGCGTCGATCGTGACCGTCAACGACGATACGCGGCGCCAGCGTTTCGACGATGCCGTGCTCGTGCTGGACTCGCTGGGTGAGCCGGGCCGCCCCGCGGAGCGACTGCGGACGGCGACCGACTACGATTTCGATCATGTCACGCTGGCACTCGTGCGCGCGGTCAGCGACGCCTGGCAGGAGCGCTCGTCGCGGCGCGGTTGACCGCATCTTCGCTCGTATCGGTCTCCAGATAGAGCAGCGTCGCCCCCACCACGGCGGCCGGCATCACGACGAGATTGGCCAGGGGCACGGCCGTGGCCAGCGTCACCAGACTGCCGAAACCGAGGTGACGCCAGCGGTGGGCCCGCAGACGCGCGATCTTGGCGTCGAAGGCCATGCCGCGATTGCCCATCGGCTGGTCTAGATATTCGAAGGCGAGCATGAAGGCGCCGAAGGCGAACCACAGCGGTGCGATCGCCAGATTGACCAGCGGCAGGAACAGCAGCACCAGGCTGACCAGTCCCAGCGACAATGCCTTGCCGGCGTACCAGCGCAACCGCCGCAGTTCGCCGAACACGCCGTCGGCCATCTCGCGCGTGAGACTCATGCCCGAATCCGGGGCCCGGCCGGTCACGAGCTCCTCGACGCGCCCGGAGAGCAGGCCGTTGAAGGGGCTCGCGATGAGATTGGCGAGCAGTGTGAACACGTAGCAGAAGGCGAGCGTCGACAGCACGATACCGACCCACCAGAGCACGCCCTCCAGCCAGGCGAGCCAGTCCGGCAGCCCGGCGAGCCAGGCGTCCAGCCAGCGATCCAGCCCCCAGCCGAGCAGCGATACCATGGCCGCGATCAGCAGGATGTTGATGACGATGGGGATGACGACGTAGCGCCGCAGCGAGCGTTCGCGCAGGAGCGCGAAGCCGCGGAGCAGATACGTCGGGCCCGACGAGAATTCGGCGATCGGATTCATGCTGCGTTCGGTTGGCGCGAATAGACTCTGATGATGGCGCAAGGGCGGCGACTCGACCGGCCCGGTCGAGACACCGTCAATGGCCGCGACAGTGTAGAAGATTCAAGGGGAAGCACGTCATGACAACGATTCGTATGCCCGCCGTATGCTTCGCGCTGATGCTGGCGCTCACCATGCTCGCGGGCTGTTCCGACAGCGGCGCCGAAGACGCCCGCACCGATATCGAGCAGGCCGACGCCGAGCTGGCCGAGGCCCGACAGCGTCTCGAGGACGCCGAGCAGGCCAAGGCCGAAGCCGAGGCCCGCGAAGAGATCGAGGCGGCGGCCGCCGACAAGCGCGAGGCCGAACAGCGCCAGGCCGAGGCCCGCGATGACTCCGACGCCGATACCGGGCAGGCGCAGGCCGAGACCGGCGATACCGGTGAGGCCGCGGCGCGCGAGCAGGAGCCGGTATGCGGTGACTGCGGCACGGTGCAATCGATCACGCCAGTGACCCGCAACGCCCAGAGCGGTTCCGGCGTGGGCGCGGTGGCCGGTGGCGTGGCCGGCGCCGTCGTGGGCAGTCAGATCGGCAGCGGCTCCGGCAAGACGATCGCGCAGATCGCCGGCACGCTGGGCGGCGCCTTCGCCGGCAACGAGGTCGAGAAGCGCATCCGCAAGGAGACCTACTACCAGGTCGAAGTGGCCATGGATGCCGGTGGCAGTCGCCGGGTCGATGTCGCCACCGCCGATACCATCGACACCGGAACGCGGGTGCGTGTGCAGGGCAACAACCTGGTGCTGATGCGCTGATGCCGGCCGTGCAGGCGGCCGGCCTGCCGCTTACGGCAGAGCGACCGGCGTGCCGGGGTGCCAGTTGTCGGCGCGGTGCTCGGCGATCACGCTCGTATCGATGCCGCCGCGCATCCAGAACTCGGCTCTAACGCGCATGAATCGCGGGTCCGTCGCCGCCACCAGATCCGCCAGGATCTGGTTGGTGACGGCCTCGTGAAACGCGCCCTCGTCGCGATAGGACCAGATGTAGAGCTTGAGCGACTTCAGCTCCACGCACCGGGCTTCCGGCACGTACTCGAGATGGATCGTGGCGAAGTCCGGCTGCCCGGTGACCGGACACAGGCAGGTGAATTCCGGGATTCGCATGCGGATCGTGTAGTCGCGTTCCGGGGTCGGATTGTCGAAGGTCTGCAGGTCGCGGCTGGGCTGGCTCGGCATGGTCGATGTCGGCGGCTTTGTAACGCGTGTGAATCGCTAGGGTACACTAGCCGGCTCGGCGCGCGTCCAAGCGCCGCACCGACTCGATGCCGCCTGCGGAGGCCGATGTGATCCGGGCCAGCCACAATGCGACCAGCCGCCGCGGCCCCGGGCGGCCCGCGATCGAGCGCCCCTCATGCGTCTGAGTTCGATCCGTCTCGCCGGCTTCAAGTCCTTCGTCGATCCGACCACGATCGTGCTGGATTCCAACCTGTCGGCCGTCGTCGGGCCCAACGGCTGCGGCAAGTCCAACGTCATCGACGCAGTCCGCTGGGTGACCGGGGAATCCAGCGCGCGCCAGCTGCGCGGCGAGGCGCTCGAGGACGTCATCTTCAACGGCTCGCGCGCGCGCAAGCCGGTCGGCCGCGCTTCGGTCGAACTCAAGTTCGACAACAGCGAAGGCACGCTCGGCGGCGAGTACGGGGCATTCAGCGAAATCTCGATCAAGCGCGAACTGGCCCGCGACGGCGGCTCGCGCTATTTCATCAACGGCGCGAAGTCGCGGCGCCGGGACGTCATCGATCTGTTCCTGGGGACCGGTCTCGGCGGGCGCAGCAACTACGCCGTGATCGAGCAGGGCGCGGTCAACCGCCTGATCGAGGCCCGCCCGGAGGAAATGCGGCAGGTGCTGGAGGAGGCCGCCGGCATTTCCAAGTACAAGGAGCGCCGGCGCGAGACCGAGAACCGCATCCGCCACACCCGCGAGAATCTCGAGCGCCTGAACGATCTCATCGGCGAGGTGACCCAGCGCCTGGGCGTGCTCAAGCGCCAGGCGGCCAACGCCGAGAAATACAAGAGGCTCAAGGCCGACGAACGCCGTCTGCGCGCGGAGCTGCTGGCACTGCGCTGGGCCGCCCAGAGCGAACAGGTCGAGGGCGCGGAGGCCCGGCAGCGCGAATGCGAGGACGCGCTGCGCCGCGCGATCTCCGGCCAGCGCGAGGCCCGCGAGGCCCGCGAGGCGCTGGCCGCCGACCAGCAGGCGGCGATGACCGCGGTCCAGCAGGCTCAGGCGGCGTTCTACGACGCCCAGAGCGAAGCCGCACGCATCGAGCAGCGGCGGGCCCACGCCCGCGAAATGCGCGAGCTGCGCGAACGCGAGCGCGCGGAACTGGTCGAGCGCCTCGAGACGCTGGATGCGCGCGAGGCCGAGGACCACCGGCAGGCCGAGGATCTCGCCGCCGAGCGGGACGCGGCCGAACGCGCGCGGGCGCAGGCCGAGGCGGAACGCTCCGAGGCCCGCCGGGCGCTGGATGCGGCCGAACAGGCCGCGGTCGACGCCGAGCGCGTCTGGGACGAGCACAACGCCAGCGACGACAACCCCGCCCAGCGGCTGGAGGCCGAGCGCACCCGCGCACGCTATGCCCGCGAGCGCTGCGACGAGCTCATTCAGCGGCGCGACGCCCGCACCGGCGAGCGCGAAGGTCTCGGCGGCGAGGATGATGAAGCTCTGGCGGCCGCCGAACAGGATCTCGAGACGCGCTCGGCGGCGATCGAGGCCGACCGGCGCGCCGCCCGCGGGCACGCCGAGGAAGTCGAAACGCTCGAGCAGCGTGTGGCCGAGTCGGAGCAGACCGTGGAGCGCCTGCGCACCGAGCTCGGCGAGAGTCGCGCGCGGCTGGCCTCCGAACGCCAGCTCCAGCAGTCCGTGTTGCGCGAGGACGATGCCGGCGTGCGCGACTGGCTGGCCGCGCACGAGCGCGCCGAAGCGCCCGGCATCGCCCGCCGGATCAAGGTCCGCGAGGGCTGGCAGACCGCGGTCGAGTCGGCCCTGGGCCCCTGGCTCCAGGGCTTCGCGGTCGCGCGCCTGCCGACAGTCGAAGGCGAGTGGCCGGCCGAGCCGCTCACCCTCGTCGAAACCGAGGCGGACGCCGAGCCGGCCGACGGGCCGGAAGCGCCCGCGGCCGGGCCGGCAGGGCTGGCCTGCCTGGCCGACGGTCTCGACGCGCCGGCCGCCATCCGGTCACTGGCTCGCCAAATCTACGTGGTCGATGACATCGGCCAGGCGCTGGCCCGGCGCGATGAACTCGCCGCCGATCAGTGGCTGGTGACCCTGGACGGTGCCCGGGTGGGCCGGGGGATGCTGGTCACGCCGGCCGGCGAGGCCGCCGAACGCGGGGTGCTGGAGCGCGAAGCGAGGATCGAGACCCTCACGGCGACCGTGGCCCAGGCCGAGGCCGATCTCGAGGCCCGAGTAGCGGCGCTGGACGAGCAGCGGCAGGCCTTGAAGACCGCCCGCGACAGTCGCCGGGCGCTCGATCAGTCGATCGCCGCGGCCGAAAGCGAACTGGAATCCCGGCGTGCGCGGCATCAGGGCGAACGGGAACGCGCGCGCCAGCGCCGCGAGCGCCGCGCCGAGATCGACACCGAGCTCGCCGACCTGAACGAGCAGATCGAGACCGCGAAGGACGAGGCCGCCGCGCGCGAGGCGGGCCTGGAGCGGCTCGCCGAAGCGGCCGAGGATTTCCAGGCGCGTCGGCGTCAGGCTCAGGCCGAGCTGGGCGAAGCGCGCGCCGCCCGCGAGACCGCCCGCAAGCGCCACGGCGAAGCCGAGCAGCGCCTGCGCGACGTCGAGGCGCAGCAGACGGCGCTGGCCGGGCGGGTGGAGAGTCTCGATGCCCGCCGGCGCGACACGGCCGCCGCCCGGGCGGACGTGGCCGAGCGCCTGGCGGCGTTCGATGCCGAGGCCGCGCCGGACGGCGACGAGGCCGACGACAGCGACGCCCATGAACGGGCGGTGGCGGCGCGCGAGGCCGCCGAGCGCGAGCTGCGCGGCGCCCGCGAGCGGCTGGCCGACTGCGAGAAGCGCCTCGAGACCCAGTCCGAGACGGCCATGCAGGCCGACCAGGGCATGGAGAGCGCGCGCGAGGCGCTGCAGCAGGCCCAGATCGCGGTCGAGACCGCGGGTGTGCGGCGCGCCGGCGTGGTCGAACAGCTGGAGGAGCTGGGCGAGTCACCGGCGTCGTTGGTCGAACAGCTGCCCGCCGACGCCACGGCCGACGCCTGGAGCAGCGAGATCGAGGCGGTCGAGCGCCGTATCCAGGGTCTCGGCGCGATCAACCTCGCCGCGATCGAGGAATACGACGCCGAGGCCGAGCGCGAGGCCTATCTCGGGGAGCAGCACGCCGACCTGAGCGAGGCGCTGGAGACGCTCGAGCAGGCCATCGCCAAGATCGACCGCGAGACGCGACAGCGCTTCCGTGCCACCTACGAGCAGGTCAACGGCCGCTTCGCGGCCATGTTCCCCGACCTGTTCGGCGGCGGCGAGGCCGCGCTGGAGCTGACCGAAGACGACTGGCTGGTCACCGGCATCCGCGTCATGGCGCGGCCGCCGGGCAAGCGCAACGCCTCCATCCAGATGCTGTCCGGCGGCGAGAAGGCGCTCACGGCCGTGGCGCTGCTGTTCGCGTTGTTCGAGCTCAATCCGGCGCCGTTCTGTATGCTTGACGAGATCGACGCGCCGCTCGACGATGCCAACGTGTCGCGCTTCTGCGAGCTCGTGCGCCGGATGTCGACACAGGTCCAATTCATCGTGATCACGCACAACAAGCTGACGATGTCGCTCGCCGAGCAGCTGCACGGCGTGACGATGGCTGAACCCGGCGTCTCCCGGCTTGTCAGTGTGGATATCGATCAAGCCCTCGACATGGCCGGCTAGGCCCGGTTCGGTCCACTTTCATCACGCAATCCGCCTATGTCTATCGTGCAATGGCTTCTCCTGATTCTGGTGATCGCGGTGGTGGCCGGTGCCTACTGGTACCTGCGCCGTCAGTCCGAGAGCGATCCCTGGCAGGGCATGGACGACGAAACCGCCGACCAGGAGGGCGCCGAGGCGCGCGGTGAGGCGCTTGGCGGCGACTCCTACATCGTCGGCGTGCGCACGCTTTCCTCGAGCACCCCGGCCAGTCGCAAGGCCGCGAACGGGCAGGGGCGTTCGGCGTCCGAGTCGGCGCCCGAGCCCGAGCTGCCCGAGGAGACTGCGGAGGCGTCCTGGCAGGCCTACAAGAGCGCGCCGCCCGAGGCCCCGGCCGACAGCGAGTCCGGGCTGGATGCCGATGCCGGCGAGCCGTCGGCCACGGAAGCGAGCGCGGCGCCCGAGCCGGCGCCGGCGGCTCCGGCGCCGCCGGACAGCGAGCGGGTCGAGAACATGCGCCCGCAGCGGGCACCGGACGGCGAACAGCAGATCTTCCAGCTGCATGTCGCCAGCCCCGACGGCCGCGCCTTCGAGGGGCCGGCGATACACGCCGCGCTCAAGGCGCAGGATCTCAAGTTCGGGCTCAACGACATCTATCACCGCGTGACCGAGGCCAACGGCGTGCCCGAGTCCGTGTTCGCGGTCGCCAACATGCTCAAGCCGGGCACCCTCGACCCGGCGGAGCGCGATCAGCTCGCCACGCCGGGCCTGACGCTGTTTCTCGTCCTGCCGGGGCCGGTCGAGGGCGTGCAGGCCATGCGCGACATGATGGAGACGGCCAACGGCCTCGCCAAGGCGCTCGGCGGCGACGTGCTCGACGACAAGCGGGCGCTGCTCAAGGCCCAGACCGCGCAGTACATGCTCGACCAGATCGCGGATCTGGACCGCCGCGCGCGTATCGCCCAGCGCCGCTAGGGAACCTCCGTTTGAATTCTCGCGGCTCGTGTTCGTGTCCTCAAATGCGTTGCGACAAGGCGCCCAAGCGCCGCGCCTGGCTCATTGCCAGGTCAAGCTTGGCAACGCCGTCGCAGTGCATTTGAGGCCGAACCCCGTCGGGGCCGGGGCTTTGCGCGCGTCTGGACGGCGTCATCACTCGCTACCGTGCAATGAGCACGCCACGCTCGCGATTCCTTGCCAGCCGCGCGCAAAGCACGCCGGCGCGATCGCGACGATTCAATCGGAGGTTCCCTAGTGGCCGCGGACCGGCAGGCGCGCGCGCGGGCCGACGAACTGGCACGCATGCTGCGCGCGCACAATCGTGCCTACTATCAGGACGACGACCCGGCGGTCTCGGACGCCGAATACGACCGGCTGTTCCGCGAGCTGCAGGCGCTGGAGGCCGAGCATCCCGACCTCGTGGGCACCGATTCGCCCACCCAGCGGGTCGGGGCACCGCCGTCGGAGAAGTTCGACGCCGTGGATCACGCGACGCCGATGCTGTCGCTGGCCAACTGCTTCGACGACGACGAACTGGCCGAGTTCGACCGGCGCGCACGAGAGGGCGTGAACGCCGAGGCGCTGACCTACTGCGCCGAGCCGAAGTTCGACGGCACGGCGCTGAACCTGCGCTACGAGGCGGGCGTGCTGCAGCTGGCGGCGACCCGCGGCGACGGCGTCACCGGCGAGGACATCACCGCGAACGCCCGCACCATCCGCAATCTGCCGTTGCGGCTGGCCGGGGACGCGCCGCCGGAATTCGTCGAGGTGCGCGGCGAGGTCGTGCTCGCCCGCTCGCGCTTCGAGGCCCTCAACGCACGCCTGAGCGAGGACGGACAGAAGCCGTTCGTGAATCCGCGCAACGCGGCCGCCGGCAGCCTGCGCCAGCTCGACTCCCGGGTGACCGCGACCCGGCCGCTGGCGTTCATGGCCTACGGCATCGGCCGCATCGACGGCGCCCGTCTTCCGGGCAGCCTGTATGCCCAGATCGATCGGCTCGCCGCCTGGGGATTCACCGTCAGCGAGCACGTCGAGCGGGTCGAGGGACTGGACGGCTGCAAGGCCTACTACGCGGCGATGGCCGAGCGCCGCGCCGGCCTCGACATCGAGATCGACGGCTGCGTGTTCAAGGTCGACGCCGCCGACGTGCGCGCCGAACTGGGCTTCGTCGCCCGCGCGCCGCGCTGGGCGATCGCGCGCAAGTTCCCGGCCGAGGAAGCCACCACCCGGCTCAACGCGGTGGAATTCCAGGTCGGCCGCACCGGCGCGCTGACGCCGGTGGCCAAGCTCGAGCCGGTGTTCGTCGGCGGGGTGACGGTGTCGAACGCCAGCCTGCACAACATGGACGAGATCGCGCGCAAGGATGTGCGCGTGGGCGACACGGTGGTGGTGCGGCGCGCCGGCGATGTCATCCCCGAGATCCCCCGAGTGCTGGTCGACAGACGCCCGGCGGACGCTCAGCCCATCACGCTGCCCGAGGCCTGTCCGGTCTGCGGCTCCGGCATCGAGCGCGTCGAGGGCGAGGCGATCGCGCGCTGCAGCGGCGGCCTGGTCTGTGCCGCGCAGCGCCGCGAGGCGCTCAAGCATTTCGCCTCCCGGCGTGCGCTGGACATCGACGGCCTCGGCGAGCGCCAGATCGAGCAGTTCGTCGCCGAGGGGCTGCTGGCCTCGCCAGCGGACATCTTCCGGCTGAGCGAGCATCGCGAGGACCTGGTCGCGCGCGAGGGCTACGGCGAGAAGTCCGTGGCCAATCTGCTGGCCTCCATCGAGGCCAGCAAGCAGACCACGCTCGAGCGCTTCATCTTCGCGCTGGGCATCCGCGAGGTCGGGGAGACGATGGCACGCGATCTCGCGCGTCATTTCGGCAGTCTGAAAGCCCTGCAGGACGAGGCCACCGCCTATCGGCAGCGGCTGGCGCGCGCGGCCCACAGCGAACCCGACAATCGCGCCGCCCGCGATCGCATCATGACCGCGGAGGGCTTGCAGGCCGTACCCGGCGTGGGCGCCCGGGTGGCCGGCTGCATCGCCGACTTCTTCGCGGAGCCGCGCAACCGCGAGGTCATCGACGCGCTGATCGCGGCCGGCGTGACCTGGGAGACGATCGCGGTCGACGACGCCCCCCGGCCGCTGGCGGGGCGGACCTTCGTGCTCACGGGCAGCATGGCGGAGCTGAGCCGCGAGGCGGCGAGCGAACGCATCGAGGCGCTGGGCGGCCGGGTCACGTCGAGCGTGTCGAAAAAGACCGACTACGTGGTCGTCGGCGACGCCCCCGGAAGCAAGCGCGACAAGGCCCGGAAGCTGGGGGTCACACTGCTCGACGAGGCCGCTTTCACGGCCCTGCTGGAGGCGCCGACCGGGCCCCCGGCCGACACCGAGGACACGCAATCATGAATCGATCCAAGCGAGATGCGGCACGCATCCTTTGTCTGGCGGCGTTGGCCGCGCTCGTCACCGGCTGCAGCACGCTGTTCGTCGGCGCCAGCGATCGCCGCTGCGCGCACGATCTGACCGCGGTACAGGATAGCGCGGCCCACGCCCGGGCCGAGCTGGAGGGCGGCGTCACCGATGCCGGGCGCCAGCCGACGCTGGATCGGATGGTCGATCTCGCCCGGCGTGCACGGGCGAGCTGCGGTGACGGCCGTACGCCCGACAGCCCGGGTATGGAACGGGCGCGCCGCCCCAAGCCGGGCTGAACGCCGAGCCGCGGCAGCGCCCGATGCGCTTGTGCGGCGGCGCGCCAGCGCTTACGCTTGGCCGCCGACCGCAACCCGCAGGCAGGACAGATACGTGGCGCGCAGCTGGCTCGAAGTCACCACCGATGAAGTGCAGTCCAAGCAGGGCGCTCGCGAGCGCCTGGCCGAACGGCGCGGCACGATCGCCGAGCGCGCCCGGGCGGTGCTGACCGAGTGCGTGGAACCGGCGTTCCGGGCCGCGGCCGAGCGCGGCGACTGGACGTATCGCGAGGATGTCGAGACCGAATGGTCGGTCGCCCGCTGTGGGATCTACGGCCCAGGTGACGCGACTCGCGATCCGCGCGTGGCCTTCTTCGTCGCCGAATTCGATGCCTATCAGCCGCTCGTGGTGCTCCGTCGCAAGGCCCCCGGGGCCGGCGCGCTGCCGCATTCGCGCACCGTCGGGCTGGACGCGCTCGACGCCGACACCGTGGAGGCGTTTCTCAAGGACGCCTGAGGGCGCCGGCGCATGTCCGCCCGTCGCTGCCGCACCGCGGGATGACGATCGCTGCTGCCCGCATGCCCGACCTTGCCCGCCGGCGGGACGGCCGTGTACCCGCCGTGTTTCTCCCGAGGCCGTGTCATGACCTGCGCGAGCGCCCGGCGTAGCCGCCGGCACGCCGGGCCGTGGTCGATAGCGTCTCGCGACACCGCCGACTCTGGGCACGGCGCCGGGCGTGACGGCGCGGATGGGGCGACCTATTCCTAGAGTTCGTACACCAGCCCTGCGTAGAAGGTCCGGTCGGGTGCCGGCTCGAAATAGCGCCCGCCGAAGGCGTTGATGCGGATGTTGTCGTAGTACTCCTTATCGAGCAGGTTGTCGATGCCGAGATAGACGGTCAGCGATTCGCGCCCGGCCGGGATCGTCTTGCCGATACGGCCGTCGACCACGGCATAGCTGCCGATGCGGCTGTCGTTGGCGTTGTCGGCGTAGATCGAGCCGATCCAGCGGGCGTTGAGGCTCGCGTAGCCGATGTCCGGGTCGCGCCAGGCCAGTTCCCCGAACAGTGTCTCCTCGGGCAGCCCGGGGAGCCGGTTGCCGGCGTAGTCGTTGCCGCTCTGGTCGACGAATTCGCGGTACTCGTATTCGGCCAGGGTGTAGCTGCCGGTGGCCGACAGCCGGTCGGTGAACTGCCAGGCCAGCTTGGCTTCGAGGCCGCGGCGGCGGGACTCGCCGGAGTTCTCGTAGAAATCGCGCCGGCCGTCGTCGTTGAATACCACGAGTTCGTCGCGGACGTCGATCCAGAAGGCGCTGAGCTGATAGCGCCCGCGCGCCGCGATCTCGCCCTTGGCGCCGATCTCGTACTGGGTCGCCTTCTGCGGTTCGAGTTCGCTGTTGAAGCCGCCGTTGCCGGCCGGATCGGCGAACTCGGTGAACGTGGGCGACTCGAAGGCGTTGGCGACGTTGGCGTACACGCGCTGGCGCTCGGCCCAGGCGTAGCTCAGGCCGGCGTTGGCGGACAGTTCCCGATAGGTGCGGCTGCCGGAATCGTCGGGATCGTTCGCGGTCACGAATGCGTCGTCGATATCGAAGTCGAGCCAGTCGTAGCGCAGGCCCGTGGTGAGCTCGAGGTCGTCGGTGATCGAGAACACGTTCTGTGCGAACACGCCCACGCTGGTCGCATGCTGGTCCTCGTCGAGGCCGAGCACGCCGCGGTCGCCGCCGAGGTTGTCATAGCGCTGGCGATCATCCTGCTGGACGTTCACGTCGACGCCGGCGACCAGCTGGTTCTCGTGCCCGAACAGGGTGTCGAAGCGGGTGGTCTGCAGGCCGCCGCCGAAGAAGTCCCGGTCGTAGGTGACCACGCCGCCGTCCTCAAACGGCAGGAACTGAATGAAGTCGCGGTTGGTGTAGAACAGGTTGGCCTGGTAGCTCTGACTGTCGCCGAGCTGATCCTCGTAGACCGCGCCGACGGTCTGCTGCGAAGCCGACTGGCGGGCATCGAAGTCCAGATTGGCGTCGCGGGCGGCGCGGCGGTCCGCCAGGGCCGTGGCGCGCGTCACGCCGCCGGGGTCGAGCGTGTCCGGGGCATCCAGCACACGCGTGATCAGGCGCAGGGTGCCGGTGTCGCCCACCGCGCGTTCGAACTTGCCGGTGAGCTGGTTCTTCTCGACCTCGCTGTGCTCCCGGTAGCCGTCCAGGTCCAGGCGTGAGGCGGTGATGGCATAGCCCCAGTCGTCGAGCTGGCGGGCGGAGGACACGCTGGCGCGACGATAGCCGTTGCTGCCGGCGGCGAGTTCACCGCGGTCGAGCGGCCCGTCCGAGGGTGCGGTCGTGGTGATATCGATGATGCCGCCGGTGGCGTTGCCGTAGAGGGCGGAGAACGGCCCGCGTACCACCTCCAGGCGCTCGATGGCGCCGAGGTCGATGCTGTCGGTCTGGGCCTGGCCGTCGGGCAGGGTTTCGGGGATGCCGTCGACGCGCACCCGCACGCCGCGCACGCCGAAGGCCGAGCGCGCGCCGAAGCCGCGGATCGACACGCGCAGGTTCTGGGCGAAATTGGAGCCGTTGTTGGCGTAGACGCCCGGCGTGCGGTTGAGGGCGTCGTCGAGCTGGGTCTTGCGGCGGCCGCGGGTCACGTCCTCGCCCTCGATCACGTCGACGGCGGCCGGGGTCTCGAGCACCTCGGTGTTCAGACGCACGCTCTCGACCTCGATCGGCGCGAGCGTCTCGCTACCCGCCGCCGTGTCCGCCTGAGCCCAGGCGGGGTTCGACGCCAGCAGTCCGCTGACGGCCGCGCAGCGCAGTACGTGGATTCGGTTCATCTCGATTGTCCCCCTCGCGGTGCGCCGGTCGCGGCGCCGTATCGTTGTCGTTCTGCGGCCGGCCCGGACGCGACGCCCGGGCCGGCCTGTATCGGTTGCGCGCGCCCAGTGCCGCGCGCGGGCCGCGCTATTCCTCGGGTGCGAGCGCGCGGATCTGGACCGCGTGGACGTCGGTCTGCATGAGGCTGCCCAGGGCTTCGTAGACCAGCCGATGGCGCTCGATCGGCGACGTGCCGGTGAAGCGCGGCGAGCGGATGGTCACGTGGAAATGGCCCAGGCCGGTCTTGGCGCCTTCGTGACCGCGGTGCAGGTGACTGTCGTCGCGGATGGCGATGTCGTCGGTGTCGAGCCCTTCGGCCAGGGCTTCGCGGATGCGCAGGACCCGGTCACTCATCCGAACACCTTCTTGTAGGGATAGACATTGGTTTCCATGTACACGCCCTGGGCGTTGTACGGGTCGACCTGGGCCCAGGCCCGCGCCTGCTCGAGGCTTTCGAACTGGGCGATGATGATGCTGCCCTGAAAGCCTTCGGTGACGCGGCCGTAGGCGTCGGTGCGCGGCAGCGGACCGGCCGTGAGCAGGCGGCCCTCCGCGTCGAGCTCGGTCAGGCGGGCGCGATGCTCCTCGACCGCCTTGGCACGGGCTTCCGCGCTCTCGGCCACGTCGAAGGAAACGATTGCGAAATAGTCCATGGGCGTTGCGTCCTGGCTGGTGAATCGACGTTCGTTCAGTGCCCGTCAGTGTGCCGTATCCGGCCGGACCGCGGCCACAGCGCCGCCGGCGCTTTGCCTGCGCGCTCCAGGCGATTCATAATCGAAGCATGGCAGACATAATCCACGTACACGCCGAGACGCCGCAGCCGCGGCGCATCACCCAGATCGCCGAGGCGCTGCGCGCGGGCAAGGTGATCGCCTATCCGACCGACTCCTCCTACGGCCTGGCCTGCGCCATGGGCGACAAGGACGCGATCGAGCGGATCTGCGCGATGCGCGGCCTCGGGCATGATCATTTCTTCACCCTGGTCTGTCGCGACCTGTCGGAGATCTCGACCTACGCCCGAGTCGAGAACACGAGCTTCAGGCTGCTCAAGGCCGCGACCCCCGGCGCCTACACCTTCGTGCTGCCGGCGACCAAGGAGGTGCCGGCCTGGCTCGCGCATCCCAAGCGCAAGACCATCGGCATCCGCGTGCCCGGGCATCCGGTGGCGCGCGCGATCGCCGAGGCGCTCGACGCGCCGATGATGTCGGTGACCGCCCAGGCCCCGGGCGAGGATATGCCGCTGTCCGAGGCGCTGGACGTGCGCGACGCCTTCGATCGCCAGCTGGACTACATCGTCGACGCGGGTGCGACCGGCGTCGAGCCGACCACGGTGGTCGATCTCACCGATGCGGTGCCGAAGATCCTGCGAGCCGGCAAGGGCAGCGCCGAAGCGCTGGGACTGGACCCCGCCGAGGCGTAGCGGCCTGTGGCCACGCCCGGCAGGCGCTTGCGTATACTGTCGCGCTTGAACATCCGTTGACCAGGGGCTGCACCGCGTGAGTTCGGAGATCGCGAAACCCGTCGTCCTGTCCGGCATCCAGCCGTCGGGCGCGCTGACGCTCGGCAATTACATCGGCGCGCTCAAGCACTGGGTGTCCATGCAGGCCAGCCACGACTGCCTGTTCGCGCTGGTGGACATGCACGCGATCACCGTTCGCCAGGACCCGGCCGCGCTGCGCGAGCGCTGCCACGAGTTCCTGTGCCTGTATCTCGCCGCCGGCATCGACCCGGAGCGGGCGACCCTGTTCGTGCAGTCGCACGTGCCCGCGCACGCCCAGCTGGCGTGGCTGCTCAACTGCCACACCTCCATGGGCGAGCTGAACCGGATGACCCAGTTCAAGGACAAGTCGGCGAAGAACGAAGACAACATCAATGCCGGCCTGTTCGACTATCCGGTGCTCATGGCCGCCGACATCCTGCTCTACCAGGCCGACGCGGTGCCCGTCGGCCACGACCAGAAACAGCATCTGGAGCTGGCCCGCAATCTGGCCGAGCGTTTCAACGCGCGCGTTGGCGAAGACCTGTTCACCGTGCCCGAACCGTTCATTCCGGAGGTCGGCGCGCGCATCATGAGCCTGGGCGATCCGACCGCGAAGATGTCCAAGTCGGACGACGTCGAGGCCAACGTCATCAAACTGCTCGACGAGCCGAAGAAGGTGGCCAAGAAGATCAAGCGGGCGGTGACCGATTCCGACGCCGAGATCCGCTTCGACGAGGAGAACAAGCCCGGCGTGGCCAATCTGTTGTCGATCTATTCGGCGGTCACCGACGAGTCCATCGCGACCCTGGAGTCGCGCTACGCCGGCCAGGGCTACGGCGCTCTCAAGGGTGATCTGGCCGATGCCGTGGTGGCCTTTCTGGAGCCGCTGCAGGCCCGCTACGCGGATTTTCGTGCCGATCCCGAAGGCCTCGACGCGATCCTCGCGCGCGGGGCCGCGGCGGCGCGCCAGCGCGCCGAACCGACGCTTGAGCGCGCGTTCGCACTGACTGGCTTCCTGCCCTCGGCATGAAGGCTGCAGCCGCCCGCCGCGGCCGTCCGGGGGCGCGTGCATGAGCGCCGCGGCGGCCGAGCCGGCCGAGGGCGGTGAGCCGCAGGCGCAGTCGATACGCGTGGCGGGCGAACCGCTCGAAGCGCTCCCGGACGACCTCTACATCCCGCCGGACGCCATGCGCGTGTTCCTCGAGGCCTTCGAGGGGCCGCTCGACCTGCTGCTCTATCTCATCCGGCGCCAGAATCTCGACATTCTCGACATCCCGGTGTTCACGATCACCCAGCAGTACATGGCCTACATCGAACTCATGGAGGACATGGCCATCGAACTGGCCGGCGAATATCTGCTCATGGCCGCGATGCTGGCCGAGATCAAGTCGCGCATGCTCCTGCCCAGCCCGGCGGCGGACGAGGCCGAGGAGGGCGAGGACCCGCGCGCCGAACTCGTGCGCCGGCTGCAGGAATACGAACGCTTCAAGGCGGCGGCCGAGCACCTCGATGCCTGGCCGCGGGCCGGGCGCGATCTCGTGCCCGTCCAGCATCCGCCGGCCCGGCTGGATATCGTCCGCCCCGAGCCCGAGGCCGATCTGCGCGCGCTGCTGGCCGCGCTGCGCGACGTGTTCTCCCGCGCCGAGCTGTTCTCCGAACATCGCATCGAGCGGGAGCCGCTGTCCGTGCGCGAACACATGAGCCGCATCCTGGAGCGGCTGGGCGGCGGCGCAGCGACGGCCTTCGTGGCGCTCGTGGATACCGGTGAGGGGCGGCTGGGCGTGGTGGTCTCGTTTCTCGCGATTCTGGAACTGGCGCGCGAGGCGCTGATCGTGATCGAACAGACCGATCCGCGCGCGCCGGTCGCGCTGCGGCTGGCGGCCGGGTCCGGCGACAACTGACGGAGGCCGGGGTGAGCGAACAGGAACACGAGCCGGACGACCGGGTGGCCGCTGGAGGTGAAGCCGACGAGCCGTTGGTGGCCGAGGCGCTGCTGCGCTGCGTCGAGGCGCTGCTCATGGCCGCGGACGGGCCGCTGTCGGCCGATCGCCTGGTGCAGCTTCTGGAGACGACGCAGGCGGTCGAGCGCAAGGACGTGCGCCTGGCCCTGGACGCGCTCGCCGCCCGCTATGCCGACGCGGCGGTGAATCTCGTGGAGGTGGCCGGCGGCTGGCGGTTCCAGGTCGGGCCCGATTACGCCGGACTGGTCTCCCGACTCTGGGAGGGGCGGCCACCCCGGCTTTCGCGGGCGATGCTGGAGACGCTGGCGCTGATCTGTTACCGCCAGCCGATCGCACGCTCGGACATCGAGGCCGTGCGCGGCGTGTCGGTGTCGTCCAACATCATCAAGACGCTTCAGGAGTTCGACTGGATCAAGGTCGTCGGCCATCGCGAGGTGCCGGGCCGCCCGGCGCTGTTCGGCACCACACCGGCGTTTCTCGACGACTTCGGCGTCCGGCGACTGTCGGATCTGCCGAGCCTGCCGGAGCTGCAGGATCTCGATGCGCTGGATGCGGCCGTGGCCCGGCTGCAGGGCGGCGACGCGGCGGCGCCGACGGACGAGGAGGCTTCAACCCCTGACGCCGAGGATCCCGCCGCGAGCCCGGATGCCGACGACGCCGCGGTGCAGCCGTCGCCCGACGCGCCGGACACGCCGGACACGCCGGACACGCCGGACACGCCGGACACGCCCACTGCGACCGGGCCGGACCGGGCCGCCGACGGCGACGCGGGGCCGTCCGACAGCGTCTCGCCGTCGCGCTGAGACGGGCGCCGGGCGGCGGGCCTTGGATTGCATTGCCCGCGAACCCATGTAGCCTTGCGTCATCCTGATTCATCCGCGGGCGCGCCCTCGCAGGCGCCGGCCCGCGCCGAATTTCGACGGAGACCATGGCAGCTTTGAATACCGAGCGCGTGCTCAGCGTGCACCACTGGAACGATTCGCTCTTTTCGTTCACCACCACGCGCGACCGCGCCCTGCGTTTCGACAACGGCCAGTTCGTGATGATCGGCCTGCCCGGCGATAATGGCGGCAAGCCGCTGATGCGGGCGTACAGCATCGTCTCGGCGAACTACGAGGAATATCTCGAATTCTTCTCCATCAAGGTGCCGGACGGCCCGCTCACTTCGCGGCTGCAGCATCTGAAGGAGGGCGACGAGGTGCTGGTCAGCACCAAGCCGACGGGCACGCTGCTGATCAGCGACGTGCATCCGGGCCGCAATCTGTATCTGCTGTCCACCGGCACCGGTCTGGCGCCGTTCCTGTCGATCGCGCGCGATCCGGAGACCTACGAGCGCTTCGAGCGCGTGATCGTGGTCCACGGTGTGCGCTACGTCGACGATCTGGCCTACGACGCGCTGCTCACCGAGAACCTGCCCAACGACGATCTGCTCGGCGAATTGATCGCCGATCGGCTGTTCTATTACCCGATCGTGAGCCGGGAGCCGTTCCGCAACGAGGGCCGCCTGACCGACGCCATCGACAGCGGTCGGCTGTTCTCGGACCTCGATCTGCCGCCGATGGACCCGGAACACGACCGGGCCATGATCTGCGGCAGCCCGGCCATGCTCGACGACACCGCGGCGTTGCTGGACGCGCGCGGCTTCGAGGTCTCGCCGCATATCGGCGCGCCCGGCGACTACGTCATCGAGCGCGCCTTCGTGGCCAAGTAGCGCCGTCCCCGCCCACCGTCCGGAAGCGACCATGTCTGAACGTCTCCAGAAACTGCTCGCCCGCGCCGGTTACGGTTCGCGGCGACAGCTCGAGCAGGTCATCGAGGCCGGGCGGATCCGCGTGAACAACCGGGTGGCCACGCTCGGCGACAAGGCCGACCCGCGCGACGAGATCCGCATGGACGGCAAGCGGCTGAATCTCGGCGAGCGCCTCAAGGCGCCGTGTCGCGTGCTGGCCTACAAGAAGCACGTCGACCAGGTCGTGAGCCGCCGCGATCCGGACGGCCGGCCCACGGTGTTCAAGGGCCTGCCGCGCATGAAGGCCGGCCGCTGGCTGGCGGTCGGCCGTCTGGACGTCAACACCTCCGGTCTGCTGCTGATGACCACCGACGGCGAGCTCAAGCGCCGGCTGGAGCATCCCAGCTACGAGATCGTGCGGACCTACGCGGTGCGGGTTCGTGGCGCGGTGGACGACGCCATGCTGGAACGGCTGATGGACGGCGTGATGCTCGACGACGGCGTGGCCCGCTTCGATTCGATCCGCGTGAGCGACGATGCCCAGCGTGCCAACCGCTGGTTCGAGGTGACGGTCCGTCAGGGCCGCAATCGCGTGGTCCGCCGACTCTGGGCCTCGCAGGGCGTGACCGTATCCCGGCTGATGCGCACCGGCTTCGGTCCGGTGGCGCTGCCCGGCGGCGTCAAGGCCGGCGGCTATCGGGAGCTCGATCGCAAGCAGATCCGCGAACTGGCCGCGACGGTCGATCTCAAGCGCTGACGTGGACGGTCGGGGCGCGCCCACTGCGCGCGGGCTGCGATATTTTCACGATACCCTGCTGCGTGCTTACGGGCCCCAGCATTGGTGGCCGACCCAGGACGCCGAACAGCCGCGGTTCGAGGTGCTCGTCGGCGCCGTGCTGACCCAGCACACGGCCTGGACCAACGTCGAGCGCGCGATCGCGAGCCTGCGCGCGGCCGGGCCGCTCACGCCGGATGCGCTGCTGGCGCATGCGGATCTGCCCACCCTGATCCGACGCGCCGGGCCGCATCACGTCAAGGCCGAACGGCTGCGCGCGCTGTGCCGGTGGCTGCTCGCCCACGGTGGCCTCGAGGTCCTCGATGCCTGGCGGACGCCGGCGCTGCGGCGCGATCTGCTCACGGTGCGCGGCGTGGGTCCCGAGACCGCTGACGCGATCCTGCTCTATGCCTTCGGTCGGCCGCAGTTCGTGGCCGATGCCTATGCGTTTCGTCTGTTCGAGCGCTACGGCTGGTGGTTTGGCCCGCGCCGTTACGAGCAGCTGCGGCAGGCGGTCGAGTCCGTCGGCCCGGCGACGGCCGCGTTCTACGACGAGCTGCACGCGCTGATCGTGGCGCACGCCCGAGGGCGCTGCCACAAGCGTCGCCCCGACTGCGCCCACTGCGCGCTCCGCGATCGCTGCGACCACGGGCGGGCGACGCTTCAGCGCTGAACGGTGCCGGTGGTGCCGCGCGCGGCGCGCGAGAGCAGATGGATGTACTGCCCGGCGATGTCCTCGGCCGGGGCGGCGGCCGGATCGTCGGCGGGAAAGGCCTTGCGGCGCAGTCCGGTGGCCCGCGCGCCCGGATCGACGCCGTTGAAACGCAGCGCGTCGCTCTGTTCGTGTTCGACCGCGAACAGCCGCAGCATCGATTCCAGCGCCGCCTTGCTCACGGCGTAGGCGCCCCAGAACGCCTTCGGTGCGGCCGCGGTCTCGTCCAGCGTGAACACGACGGAGGCATCCTCGGCGGCCTGCAGCAGGGGCAGGCAGGCCTGGGTCAGCGCGAAGGCCGCGGTGAGATTGACGTGCATGATCCGCTGCCAGCCGTCGATCGGGTGCGTGGCCAGCGGCATCAGGCCGTCGAAGCGGGCCGCGGTATGCACCACGCCGTCGAGACGGCCGCAGTCCGCGGCGATGCCGTCCACCAGGCGCTGATAGTCGTCCTCCCCGGCCTTGGTCACGTCCATCGGGAACAGCGCCGGCTCCGGGCCGCCGTCGGCCCGGATGGCGTCGAATACCGGGGTCAGGGTGCGTTCGCGACGCCCGAGCAGAATGCACTCGGCGCCGGCCGCAGCCGCGGCGCGTGCGACCGCCGCGCCGATGGCGCCGCCGGCCCCCGTGATCAGGATCACGCGTCCGGCCAGGGGGCCGGGCGTGGTGGTGTCGGTGCTCGTTCCGGTCATGCGCTTCCGTGGTCCTTGAGTTCGCGGATGAGGCCGGCGAGGTCGGCCACGCGGGCGCCGACGCGGTCCGCCTGCCAGCCGTGGATGTCATCGCCGGGCGGGATATAGCCGTAGGCGACGCCGATGGTGGCCATGCCCGCGGCCCGGCCGGCGTCGATGTCGCGATCCGAATCGCCGATGTAGATGCAACGCGCGGGCGCCACGCCGATGCGCTCGCAGGCCAGATAGAGCGGCGCCGGATCCGGTTTGGGGACCCCGGCGGAGTCGCCGCCGACCACGCAGCCGGGCGCGGGGTCGAAGGCCATGTGATCCATCAGCGGCGTCGCCAGGGATTCGATCTTGTTGGTGACCACGCCCCAGGCGCAGCCGTCGCCGACGATGGCGCGCACCAGCTCGCGGATGCCTTCGTACGGGTGTGTATCCCGGGTCATGCGGGCGCGATAGCGCTCGATGAAGGCATCGAACGTGGCCGCGTACTCGGCGTCGTCCGGGGTCAGGTCCAGGCCGCGGCCGAGCATGCCGCGCCCGCCGTAGGAGCACAGCGGCTCGAGCTCGGACAGCGGCAGCGGCTCCAGGCCGCGTTCGACGCGCATGTCGTTGACCGCGCCGGCCAGATCCGGCGCCGTGTGCAGCAGGGTGCCGTCCAGGTCGAACAGCACCGCGCGATCGGGGCGTGCGCTCATCGGTCGCTGTCCGGGCGCGTCGCGTGCAGGAAGTAGTTCACGTCCGGACGTGCGGCCAGCCGCCCACGCCGCGTCAGCGGGTTGTAGTGCATGCCGTCGACGTCGGCCACGGTCAGGCCGGCGTCGCGGCACCAGCGCGCGAGCTCGCCCGGGCGGATGAGCTTGGTGTAGTCGTGCGTGCCGCGCGGCAGCAGGCCGAGGACGTATTCCGCGCCGCCGATGGCCAGCGCCCAGGCCTTGGGGCTGCGGTTGATGGTCGAGAAGAACAGGTCGCCGCCGGGGCGCGTGAGCAGCGCGCAGTCGTCGACCACGTAGGCCGGCGTGTCGACGTGCTCCAGCATTTCGTAGGCGACCACGATATCGAAGGCCCCGGCCATGTCGGCGGCCAGCTCGCGCGTGGCCACGCAGCGGTAGTCGATCGCCAGGCCGGACTCGGCCGCGTGGGCGCGCGCGGCCTCGATCAGCTCGGGGGACAGATCCAGCCCGGTGACCTCGGCGCCGCGCGCGGCCATGGCCTCGGCGAGCAGGCCGGCGCCGCAGCCGACGTCGAGCACGCGCTTTCCGGACAGCGGCGCGCGTTGGTCGATGTAGTCGGTCCGCAGGCCGTTGATGTCGTGCAGCGGCCGCATCTCGCCGTCGGGATCCCACCAGCGCTCGGCCAGGCGGGCGAACTTGGCGAGTTCGGCGTTCTGGTCGGTCGGACTCATTCGGAGGATCTCCGTGCGGCGGGCTGCCGGGCGTGTCCGGCGAGGGTGTCGCGCCAGCGCGCGGCGGTGTCGAGCAGCTGCGCCTCGTCGAGGGTGGTCAGCCGGCGGTCGGCGAGCAGGCGGCGGCCGGCCACCCAGGTGTCGGTCACGCGCTCGCGCGAGGCGTTGTAGACCACGGCCGCGACCGGATCGAACATCGGTGCCGTCTCGATGGCGGACAGGTCGACGGCGCACAGGTCCGCGGCCTTGCCGGGTTCGATCGAGCCGGTGATCTCGTCGAGGCCCAGCGCGCGGGCGCCACCGAGTGTGGCCATTTCCAGTGCGGTATCGGCGGAGACCGCGGCCGCATCCGGCTGCGCGCCGGCGAGCTTGCCGCTGAAGGCGGCGGTGCGCATCTCGCCGATCATGTCGAGGTCGTTGTTGGAGGCCGCGCCGTCGGTGCCGAGCGCCACGTTGACGCCGGCGTCGATGAGCCGCTGCACCGGGCACAGCCCGCTGGCGAGCTTGAGGTTGGACTCCGGCGAGTGCAGCACATGCACCCCGGTACGGGCGCAGTGATCGATCTCGTCGTCGGTCAGCTGGGTCATGTGCACGGCGAGGAAATTCGGGGTGAGCAGGCCCAGGCGGTCGAGCCGCGCCAGCGGGCGCTCGCCGGTCTTTTCGAGCGCGTCGTTCACCTCGAAGGCGGTCTCGTGGACGTGCATGTGCACGCGCAGATCCATCTCGTCGGCGTAGGTCCGGATCTTTTCCAGCGGTTCGTCGGAGACGGTGTAGGGCGCGTGCGGGGCGAACACCGGCGTGATGCGTTCGTGGCCGCGCCAGGCGTCGCGCACGGCCAGCCCCTTGTCGAGATACTCCGCGGCGTTGGCGGCCCAGACGGTGGGGAAATCGATCACGATCATGCCCACGGCGGCGCGCATGCCGGCGGCGTCGACGCGTTCGGCGACGACGTCGGGGAAGAAGTACATGTCGTTGAAGCAGGTCGTGCCGCTGCGCAGCATCTCGGCCATCGCCAGGTCGGTGCCCTCGGCGACGAAGCCCGGCGACATGAACGCGCTCTCGATGGGCCAGATGTGTTCGGTCAGCCACGGCATGAGCGGCATGTCATTGGCGATGCCGCGCATCAGGTTCATCGCCGCATGGGTGTGGGCGTTGATGAAGCCCGGCAGCAGCACGTGATCGTCGAGCTCGACGACTTCGACGGCCTCGAAGCGTTCGCGGGCCTCGGCCGCCGGCAGCACGGCCTCGATGTGGCCGTGGCGCACGGCCACGGCGTGGTCCTCCAGAACCCGCGTCGGCCCGGCCACGGGCACGACCCGGCGGGCGAGGATGAGTGTGTCGATCGGGGTCATGAAACGGTTGACTGCGCGGGGCGATGACGGCGGCCACTCTAGCGTAGTCGGGGCGTTTTGGCACACCGGCTGTGGTAACATCGCATGCTTTACGCGACGGCCCCCGCGCCGGTTTCAGCCGGTGCCGCGGCGGTCGGATGCCAGCCCGTGTGCTGACGCTCCGCTGCAGTCGAAGACCGTGGTCGGGGCCGGAAAGCGCACCACCAGATAACGCCTATGGCCGACGTCGCAAAAGAGATTCTGTCGATCAACCTCGAGGACGAGATGCGCCAGTCGTATCTCGACTATGCGATGAGCGTGATCGTCGGCCGTGCGCTGCCCGACGTGCGGGACGGGCTCAAGCCCGTGCACCGGCGCGTGCTCTACGCCATGCACGAGCTGTCCAACGACTGGAACCGGCCGTACAAGAAATCGGCGCGCGTGGTCGGCGACGTCATCGGTAAGTACCACCCGCACGGCGACTCGGCAGTCTACGACACCATCGTCCGCATGGCGCAGGACTTCTCCATGCGCTATGTGCTGGTCGACGGCCAGGGCAATTTCGGCTCCATTGACGGCGACGCGCCGGCGGCTATGCGCTACACCGAAGTGCGCATGGCCAAGCTGGCCCACGAGATGCTGGCCGACATCGGCAAGGACACGGTCGACTTCATTCCGAACTACGACGAGTCGGAATCCGAGCCGGCCGTGCTGCCGACGAAGCTGCCGAACCTGCTGGTCAACGGCGGCACCGGCATCGCGGTGGGCATGGCGACCAACATCCCGCCGCACAACATCGGCGAGATCATCGACGCCTGTCTGGCGGTCATCGACGACGAGACCGTTACCGTCGCCGATCTCATGGCCTACGTGCCGGGCCCGGATTTTCCCACGGCCGGCGTGATCAATGGCGCCGACGGCATCCGCGAGGCCTACGAGACCGGTCGCGGGCGCATCTATATCCGGGCGCGGGCGCATTTCGAGGACGTGGACGAGCGCGGCAAGCAGGCGATCGTGGTCACCGAGCTGCCGTACCAGGTCAACAAGGCCCGCCTGCTGGAAAAGATCGCCGAACTGGTCAAGGACAAGCGCATCGAGGGCATCACCGAACTGCGCGACGAATCCGACAAGGACGGCATGCGCATGGTGATCGAGCTGCGCCGCGGGGAGACCCCCGAGGTGGTGCTGAACAACCTGTATCGCCACTCGCAGATGCAGACCGTGTTCGGTATCAACATGGTCGCGCTCGACGACGGCCAGCCGCGCACCCTCGATCTCAAGCAGATGCTGGAGGCGTTCATCCGCCACCGGCGCGAGGTCGTCACCCGGCGCACCCAGTACGATCTCGCCAAGGCCCGCGCCCGGGCGCACGTGCTGGAAGGCCTGACCATCGCGCTGGCCAACATCGACGAGGTGATCGCACTGATCAAGGCCTCCAGCGGGCCGTCGGAGGCGCGCGAGGCGCTGATCGGCCGCGAGTGGCCGCCGGGGCAGGTGGTGGACATGCTCGAGCGGGCCGGCGCCGAGGCCTCGCGCCCGGCCGATCTGTCGCGCGCCTACGGCCTGCAGGACAGCGGCGTCTATCGGCTGACCGAGACCCAGGCCCAGGCGATTCTCGATCTGCGCCTGCACCGGCTCACCGGGCTCGAGCAGGACAAGATCATCGAGGAGTTCGAGCAGCTGCTCGACCGGATCGCCGACTACATCGAGATTCTGTCGAGCATGGATCGGCTGTTCGAGGTGATCCGCGAGGAGCTCGAGGCGATCAAGCGCGAGTACGGCGATGCGCGTGCGACCGAGATCATCGGCGACCATCTGGATCTGACCACCGCCGATCTGATCACGCCCGAGGACGTGGTGGTCACGCTCACCCACGAGGGCTATGTGAAGTCGCAGCCGCTGGACGCCTATCGCGCCCAGCGCCGCGGCGGCCGCGGCAAGTCGGCCACGGCCACCAAGGACGCCGACTTCATCGACAAGCTGTGGGTGACCCACACCCACGACACGCTGCTGTGCTTCTCGTCCGCGGGCAAGGCGTACTGGCTCAAGGTCTACGAGCTGCCCAGCGCGGGCCGCGGGGCCCGAGGCAAGCCGATCGTCAACCTGCTCCCGCTGGAGTCCGACGAGCGCATCTCGCAGGTGCTGCCGGTCAAGGACTTCAACACCGACGAGAACGTGTTCTTCGCCACCCGCAACGGCACGGTCAAGAAGACCGCGCTGGAACAGTTCTCGCGGCCGCGTTCCAACGGCATCATCGCCATCGATCTGCGCGAGGACGACGCTCTGGTGGGCGTCGACCGCACCGCCGGAAACGATCAGGTGATGCTGTTCGCTTCCAGCGGCAAGGTGATCCGCTTCGCCGAGGCCGACGTGCGCCTGATGGGCCGCAACGCCGCCGGCGTACGCGGCATCCGCCTGCCGGAGGGCGAGAACGCGGCGGTGATCGCGCTGATCGTCGTGCGCGAGGGCGAGATCCTGACCGTGACCGAACACGGCTACGGCAAGCGCACGCCGGCGACCGACTATCCGCTGCGCGGCCGCGGCGGGCAGGGCGTGCTCGCCCTCAAGCAGTCGGACAAGACCGGCGCCGTCGTCGGCGCGACCCAGGTGCTGGGCGACGACGAGATCATGCTGATATCCAACATGGGCACGCTCATCCGCACGGCGGTCGCCGAAGTCTCGGTGCTGGGACGCAACACCCAGGGCGTGCGCATCATCCGCGTCGCCGACGATCAGCGCCTGGTCGGCGTGGATCGCATCGCCACCGACGATGCCGACGACGCCGCGGATGATCCGGAGGCTGCGGACGACGACGCGATCGACTGAACCGGTCCGCGCGCGCCGCCTTCAACGATTTCTTGAACCGGAGATAGAGCTATATGGCACGTGTCTACAACTTCAGCGCCGGACCGGGAACGCTGCCGGTCGAAGTGCTCGAAACCGCCCAGGCCGATCTACTGGACTGGCACGGCACGGGCATGTCGGTGATGGAGATGAGCCACCGCGGCGATGCCTTCGTCTCGATCGCGGAGAAGGCCACGGCGGACCTGCGCAAGCTGCTCGACGTGCCGGAGGGCTACAGCGTCCTGTTCCTGCAGGGTGGGGCGGCCGGCCAGTTCGCCGGCGTGCCGCTCAACCTGATGGGCGATGCCGGTCGCGCCGACTACATCGTCACCGGCAACTGGGGCAAGAAGGCGGTCAAGGAGGCCGGCAAGTACGGCGACGCGCAGGTGGCGGCGACCGGCGAGGCCGACGCCTTCACGCGTATCCCGCCGCGCGCCGACTGGCAGCTGCGCGATGACGCCGCCTATGTCCATTACACGCCCAACGAAACCATTCAGGGCGTCGAGTTCCCCGAGGTGCCCGACGTCGGCGATACGCCGCTGGTGGCGGACATGTCCTCGTCGTTCCTGTCGCAGCCGGTGGACGTGTCGAAGTTCGGCGTCATCTATGCCGGTGCGCAGAAGAACGCCGGGCCGGCGGGCGTGACCATGGTCATCGTGCGCGACGAGCTGATGGGCCGCGCGAACGCGCAGACGCCCATGGTGCTGGACTACAAGCAGCAGGCCGACGCCGATTCCATGCTCAACACGCCGCCGTGCTTCGCCTGGTACATGTGCGGGCTGACCTTCGAGTGGATCCTAGCCAACGGCGGCGTCGAGGGCATGGCCGAGCGCAACGCGCGCAAGGCGCGCAAGCTCTACGACTTCATCGACGGCTCGGACTTCTACCGCAACCCGGTGGCGCCCGAGGCGCGCTCGCGCATGAACGTGCCGTTTCTGCTCGCCGACGACAGCCTCGACAAGACCTTCCTGGCACAGGCCGAGGAAGCCGGCCTGTCGACGCTCAAGGGTCACCGCTCGGTCGGCGGCATGCGCGCATCGATCTACAACGCGATGCCCGAAGCGGGCGTGGACGCGCTGATCGACTTCATGCGCGGCTTCGAGAAGGACAACGGCTGACGGGGACGCCGCCGCGAGCGGCATCGGCTGTCGCCACGATGACACGACGGCCGGTGCATGCTCGGCCGCGCGCCGCCGCTGCGGGCGGGCGACGCCGTCGCCTCGGCCCGGCGGCCGCGCGCACCCGGATGCATTTTCAATCGGTTTGATCGATAAAGGTTTTCGATGACGTACAAGGTACAGACGCTCAACAACATCTCCAGCAAGGGCCTGGATCGCCTCCCGCGCGAGCTCTACGAGATCGCCTCCGAACTGTCGCGCCCCGACGCGATCATCCTGCGTTCGGCCAACATGCACGAGATGGAGATTCCCGCTTCGGTGCGCGCGATCGGCCGCGCCGGCGCCGGCGTGAACAACATCCCGGTCGCGGACATGAGCAAGCGCGGCGTGCCCGTGTTCAACGCGCCCGGCGCCAACGCCAACGCGGTCAAGGAGCTGGTGCTCTCCGGTCTGCTGCTCTCATCGCGCAATCTGATGGGCGCCTGGCGCTACGTCGAGGAGTTGACCAGCAGCGGCGAGGATCTCAAGAAAGAGGTCGAAGCCGGCAAGAAACGCTTCAAGGGCATCGAGCTGCCCGGGCGCACGCTCGGCATCGCCGGCCTGGGGGCGATCGGCGTCAACGTGGCCAACGCCGCGCAGTCGCTGGGCATGAGCGTGCTCGGCTTCGACCCGGGCATCACCGTCAACAACGCCTGGCGGCTGCACGCGGGGGTCTCCGAGGCGCTGTCGATCGACGAGCTGCTCTCGCGTTCCGACTTCGTCACCCTGCACGTGCCGCTGGTCGAGGACACCCGCGGGCTGATCGACGCCAAGCGGCTCAAGCTCATGCGCAAGAACGCCGTGCTGCTGAACTTCTCGCGCGCCGAGATCGTGGACGAGGACGCGGTGCTGGCGGCGTTGGATGCCGGCAAGCTGAGCTATTACATCTGCGATTTCCCCTCCGAGAAACTGCGCGGCCACGCGCGCGTGGTCACGCTGCCGCATCTGGGCGCGTCCACCGACGAGGCCGAGGACAACAGCGCGGTCATGGTCGCCGATCAGCTGCGCGACTATCTGGAAGTGGGCAACATCCGCAATTCGGTGAACTTCCCGGAAGCGATCATGCCGCCCACAGCCCGGGCGCACCGCATGGCGGTGGTCAACAACAACGTGCCGAACATGGTCGGGCAGATCTCCTCGGCGCTGGCGCGCCACGGCCACAACATCGCCGACCTGCTCAACAAGTCCAAGGGCGACGTCGCCTACACGCTGGTGGACGTCGATGCGCCCATCGCCGAGGATGCGGTGGCCGAGATCGAGGGCATCGACGGCGTGCTGTGCGTGCGCTATCTCGGGGCCGTCGGCAGCGAGGCCGCCTGACCGGCGGCCCGGCCGGCGCATGGCGGCGAGCGTGAGGACAGGATCGGCATGAGCAATTCATCGGACAGCGACGCCCTGGCCGGCGCGCGCGAGCGTATCGACGCGCTGGATGCGCGCATCCAGGCGCTGATCGGCGAGCGGGCGGAGATCGCGCTCGAGGTCGCCCGCATCAAGCAGGCGCAGGGGCGTTCGGATTTCTATCGCCCCGAGCGCGAGGCCGAAGTGCTCCGCCGGGTGGCCGAGCGCAACGCCGGCCCGCTGGACGACGCCACGCTCACCCGCCTCATGCGCGAGGTGATGTCGGCCTGTCTGGCGCTCGAATCGCCGCTGAAGGTCGCCTACCTCGGTCCGGAGGGCACCTATACCCAGGCGGCGGTGTATCGCCACTTCGGGCACGCCGTGGATGCACTGCCGCGGGCGGCCATCGACGAGATCTTCCGCGAGGTGGAGGCCGGCAACGCCGATTTCGGCGTCGTGCCGGTGGAGAACTCCACCGAGGGCGTGGTCAGCCATACGCTGGACCAGCTCGTGGGCAGTTCGCTGTCGATCTGCGGCGAGGTCGCGCTCGCGGTGCATCACCATCTGCTGTCCAACGCCGGAACCCTGGACGGCGTGCGCCGCGTGGTCGCCCATGCGCAGTCGCTGGCACAGTGCCGCAAGTGGCTGGATGCGCATCTGCCCGGCGTCGTTCGGGAAGGCGTGTCCAGCAACGGCGAGGCGGCGCGCATGGTCGCGCGCGAGGACAGTGCGGCGGCGATCGCCGGGCGCGCGGCCTCCGAGTTCTACTCGCTGCCGATGCTCGCCTCCAACATCGAGGACGAGCCCAACAACACCACGCGCTTTCTGGTCCTGGGCCGGCAGTCGGTGCCCGCCACCGGGGCCGACATGACGTCCATACTCGTGGCCATCCGCAACCGGCCGGGCATGCTGCATCGGCTGCTCACACCGGCGGCCGAGGCGGGCGTCGACCTGGCCCGCATCGAGTCGCGGCCGTCGCGGCGCCAGGCCTGGGATTACAATTTCTTCATCGACATCGAGGGCCACGTGGACGAGCCGCGCGTACGCCAGGTGCTGGATGCAATCGAATCCGAGGCGGCTTTCCTCAAGGTTCTGGGCTCCTATCCGCGTTCGGTCGGTTTCGGCGCCGGCAGCCCCTGACGCAATCTCGAAACGACTTTGAATACGAAACGCAAGCGGTTGATGCCATGAGTCTTACGCTGACCGATCAGGCGCATGCCGGGATTCGCAGCCTGCACGCCTACGAGCCCGGCAAGCCGATCGAGGACCTCAAGCGAGAGCTCGGCCTGTCCTCGATCATCAAGCTGGCGTCGAACGAGAATCCGCTCGGCACCGCCCCGGCGGCGACGCGGGCGCTGGCCGAGTTCGCCGGTGAGCTGCATCGCTACCCGGACGGCAACGGCTTCGCGCTGAAGCAGAAGCTGGCCGCGCGGCACGCCATCGAGCCCGGCCGGATCACCCTCGGCAACGGTTCCAACGACGTGCTCGAGCTCACCGCCCGCGTGTTTCTCGGGCCGGGCAAGAACGCCGTGTTCTCCGAGTACGCCTTCGCCGTCTATCCGATCGTGGCCCGCGCGGTCAACGCCGAGACCCGCGTGGTGCCGGCGCTCGGCGCGAGCGCCGAGATGCCGCGTGGACACGATCTCGACGCCTTTATGGATCACGTCGACGACAACACCGGCGTGGTGTTCATCGCCAGCCCGAACAACCCGACCGGGACCTGGCTCGCGCCGGCGGCGATCGAAGCCTTTCTGGACGCGCTGCCCGCCCATGTTGTGGTCGTGCTCGACGAGGCCTATCTCGAGTACCAGGACCGCGACCAGCGGCCGGACAGCCGCGCCTGGCTGGAACGCTATCCCAACCTGATCGTCACGCGGACCTTTTCCAAGATCTACGGCATGGCCGGGCTTCGGGTTGGCTACGGACTGTCGTCGCCCGAGGTCGCGGACTACATCAACCGGGTGCGTCAGCCCTTCAATGTCAGCACCATCGGCCTGCACTGCGCCGAGGCCGCCCTCGACGACAAGGCGTTCATCGACCGGTCGATCGGGACCAACACCGTGCAACGGGCCGCGCTCGCCGCGGAGCTGCAGGCGCGCGGGCTGTCCTGCCTGCCGTCGCAGGCCAACTTCATCACCTTCGACTGCGGCGAGGCTTCGACGCCGCTGTTCCAGGCGATGCTGCGCGAGGGCGTGATCGTGCGCCCGCTGGCCAGTTACGACATGCCCGAACATCTGCGGGTGACCGTCGGTGCGGCCGAGGACAACGCGCGTTTTCTGGCCGCGCTCGATGTGGTGCGGGACCGTGGCTGAGCCTGCGCCGGCATTGCCCGAGCGCATCGCCATCATCGGCCTCGGCCTGATCGGCGGATCGGTCGCGCGCGGTCTGCGCGCCCGCGGTCACGAGGGCGTGCTGGTCGGCTGCGTGCGCACGCCCGCTGACGCCGATCGGGCGCTGGCGCTGGGGCTGGTCGACGAAGCCGGAACCGACGCCGCCGTCGCCGTGGCCGGGGCGGATCTGGTGGTCGTGGCGGTGCCGATCGGGGCGATGGCGGATACGCTCGCGACGATCGCGCCGGCCCTGGCGCCGGCGGCCGCGGTCACCGATGTCGGCAGCACCAAGCTGAGCGTGATCGCCGAGGCCCGCGCCGGGCTCGGCGAGCGCTTTGCCCGTTTCGTGCCGGGTCATCCGATCGCCGGCACCGAGCACAGCGGGCTGGAGGCCGGCTTTGCGGAACTCTACGCGGGTCGCCGCGTGATTCTCACGCCGACGGCGGAGACCGACGCCGACGCGCTGGCGACGGTGACCGGGCTGTGGCACGGCCTCGGCGCCCGTGTCACCGAGATGGGCGCGGCCCACCACGACGAGGTGCTGGCGGCCACCAGCCATCTGCCGCACGTGCTGGCCTTCGCGCTGGTCGACAGTCTCGCGCGCATGGCCGAGCGCACCGAGATCTTCGACTACGCGGCCGGCGGCTTCGCCGACTTCACCCGCATCGCCTCCAGCGATCCCACGCTGTGGAGCGATATCGTCGGGGCCAACCGGGACGCGATCCTGCCGGTGCTCTCGCGCTACATCGGCGATCTGGAGACCCTGCGGGCGGCCATCGAACAGGGCGAGCGGGCGCCGTTGATGGATTGTTTCGGCCGCGCCAAGCAGGCGCGGGACCGCTTCACCGCCGCGCGGGGCGGCTGAGTCGTGCGTCGTTTCCGGATCGAGCCCGGCGGCCATCTGCAGGGTGAGGTGCAGGTGCCCGGCGACAAGTCCGTCTCCCACCGGGCGGTGATGTTCGCGGCGCTCGCCTCGGGCACGACCCGCGTGACCGGCTTCCTGGAGAGTGCGGACTGCCTGGCGACCCTGGCGGCCTTCGCCGCGATGGGCGTGGCACATCGACGCGAGGGCAATGCCCTGGTCATCGACGGCGTCGGCCTGCACGGGCTTCAGGCGCCCGATGCACCGTTGGATCTCGGCAACGCGGGTACCTCCATGCGACTGCTGTCCGGCCTGATGGCCGGGCAGGCGTTCGACAGCGTGCTCACCGGCGATGCCAGTCTGTCGCGGCGCCCGATGGCGCGGGTCATCGAGCCGCTGACCCGGATGGGGGCCGATATCCGCGGCGACGCGGCCGGCCGCGCGCCGCTGCACATCCGGGGCGGTCGGCCCCTGCGCGGCATCACCTACCGTCCGCCCGTGGCCAGTGCCCAGATCAAGTCCTGCGTGCTGCTGGCCGGTCTCTACGCCGACGGTGAGACGCGCATCGAGGAGCCCGGCGTCAGTCGCGACCATACCGAACGCATGCTCGCCGCCTTCGGCGTGCCGCTGCGACGCGGCGATCGCCGGGTGGCGCTGCAGCCGGTCGAGCGGCTGCGCGCCGCCGATGTCGCCGTGCCCGCCGACCTGTCGTCGGCGGCCTTCTTCATGGTGGCGGCCAGCATCGCCCCGGACAGCGAGCTGCGGCTGCCGGGGGTGGGCATCAATCCGACCCGCCGCGGGGTGATCGACATCCTGCTGGCGATGGGGGCGGACATCGTCCTCGGCAACGAGCGCGAGCAGGCCGGCGAACCGGTGGCCGACATCCGGGTGCGCAGCGCGCCCCTTAAAGGCATCGCCATCGGCGGCGATCAGGTCGAGCTGGCGATCGACGAGTTCCCGGCGATCTTCATCGCCGCGGCCTGCGCCGAGGGCACCACGCGCCTGACCGGCGCCGCCGAGTTGCGGGTCAAGGAATCGGATCGGATCGCGGTCATGGCCGACGGCCTGGCCACGCTGGGTGTCGACGTGACCGTGGCCGAGGACGGGCTCACGATCGTCGGCCGGCCGCAGGCGCCGAGCTTCGGCGGAGGGCATGTCGCCAGCCATGCCGATCATCGCATCGCCATGGCGTTCGCGATCGCCGCGCTGCGTGCGGACGCCGCGATCACGATCGATGACTGCGACTACGTCGACACCTCGTTTCCCGGCTTCGTGTCGGTGGCCGCCGCGGCCGGGCTGGCGATCCGTAGCGAGCGGGCGGCGTCGTGAATTCCTCGCCGGTGATGACGCTCGACGGGCCCGGCGGCGCCGGCAAGGGGACGCTGGCCTCGGCCCTGGCGCGGGAGCTGGGCTGGTATCTGCTGGACAGCGGGGCGCTGTATCGTCTGGTGGGGCTGACGGCCCTGCGCCGCGGCCTGGACCCGGCAGCCGAGACGGATCGCGAACGGGGCGCCGAGGCGGCGCGGCATCTCGAGCTGTATTTCGAGCCCGACAGTGGCGACGGGCAGCGCGTCCATCTGGCCGGCGAGGACGTCACCGAGGCGATCCGCAGCGATCTCGTCTCGGAGGCAGCATCGCAGTGGGCGGTGCAGGCCGCCGTGCGCGACGCGCTGCTGCAGCGTCAGCGCGCATTTGCGGTTCCGCCGGGCCTGATCGCCGACGGCCGTGACATGGGGACCGTGATCTTTCCCGAGGCCGACCTGAAGCTGTTCGTGACCGCCTCGGCCGCCGAACGCGCGGCGCGGCGATACGCGCAGTTGTCCGAGTTGCACGCCGATGCTAACCTTGACCGAATATATCAGGAGATTGTGGAGCGGGACGCGCGCGATGCATCGCGTGCCGTTGCGCCTCTCAAGCCGGCGGTCGATGCCCACGTCATCGACACCACCGGCGAGACCGTGGCCGCCTCGATCGAGCGCGTCCGCGGTCTTGTGCGCGAAAAGGGCTGGCTTTAATCTATAGGGTCCAGTCGCGCAAACTCAGGGCCGGAGGCGGCGCAAGGCCGTTTCACGGATTGTTTTTTCAACCACCGATGGCGCCTTTCTCGTGCGCCGCAGGATCAAGTCCCACCCATGTCTGAAAGTTTCGCCGAACTATTCGAGCAAAGTCTGCAGGGTCGCACCATGCAGCCCGGTTCCCTCATCAACGCCGAGGTGCTGGAAGTCAAGAACGACGTCGTGATCGTCGACGCGGGCCTCAAGTCCGAAGGCGTGATCCCGGTCGATGAATTCTACGACGAGAACGGCGAACTGTCGGTCTCGGAGGGCGACAAGGTCGAAGTCGCGCTGGAGGCCGTCGAGGACGGTTTCGGCGCCACCCGGCTGTCGAAGGAAAAGGCCCAGCGGATCCGCACCTGGGACTTCCTCACCAGCGCCTACGAGAACAGCGAATCCGTGGTCGGACACATCTCGGGCAAGGTCAAGGGCGGCTACACCGTCGATGTCGGCAACATCCGCGCCTTCCTGCCGGGTTCGCTGGTCGACGTGCGCCCGGTGCGCGACACCACGTATCTGGAAGGCAAGCCGCTCGAATTCCGTGTCATCAAGCTCGACCGTCTGCGCAACAACGTGGTCGTGTCGCGTCGCGATGTGCTCAAGGAAGAGTACAGCGAAGAGCGCAAGCAGCTGCTCGACACGCTCCAGGAAGGCATCGTGCTCAAGGGCATCGTCAAGAACCTGGTCGACTACGGCGCCTTCGTGGACCTCGGCGGCATCGACGGCCTGCTGCACATCACGGACATGTCCTGGAAGCGCATCAAGGACCCGACCGATGTCGTCAACGTCGGCGAGGAGATCGAGGTCAAGGTGCTCAAGTTCGATCGTGAGCGCACCCGCGTCTCGCTCGGCCTGAAGCAGCTCGGCGACGATCCGTGGGTCAACATCGCGCGCCGCTATCCGGAGAACACGCGCCTGTTCGGCAACGTGACCAATATCACCGACTACGGCGCCTTCGTCGAGATCGAATCGGGTGTCGAAGGCCTGGTGCACGTCTCCGAGATGGACTGGACCAACAAGAACGTCAATCCCGGCCAGCTCGTGTCGGTGGGCGACGAGGTCGAGGTCATGGTGCTGGAGATCGACGAGGAGCGCCGCCGCATCTCGCTGGGCATGAAGCAGTGCCAGTCGAACCCGTGGGAGGACTTCGCTGCCAACCACCAGCGTGGCGATCAGGTCTCCGGCCAGATCAAGTCGATCACGGATTTCGGCATCTTCGTCGGCCTGCCGGGCAACATCGACGGTCTCGTGCACCTGTCCGACCTGTCCTGGAACGAGGCCGGCGAGGAAGTGGTGCGCAACTACTCGAAGGGTGAAGAGGTCGAGGCCGTGGTGCTGTCGATCGACGCCGATCGCGAGCGCATCTCGCTGGGCATCAAGCAGCTGGCGCAGGATCCGCTCGGCAGCTTCGTCGCCGATCATCCCAAGGGCAGCATCGTCACCGGGACCATCTCGAGCGTGGACGCGCGCGGGGCGGTGGTCGACCTCGGCAACGACGTCTCCGGCTACATCCGCGCGTCGGACATCGCGCGCGACCGCGTCGAGGATGCGCGTTCGGTGCTCTCCGAGGGCGAGCAGGTCGAGGCCCGCTTCGTCGGCGTCGATCGCCGCAACCGCACCATCAGCCTGTCGATTCGTGCCAAGGAAGAGAAGGACGAGCAGCAGGCGATGCGCGAATACGCGGATACCGACGCGTCGACCGGCACGACCAGCCTGGGCGAGCTGCTCAAGGAGCAGATCGACGCCAACGATCGCACCGATTAGTCGGGGTTCGCCCGGTGCGGCGACGCGGGGCGCTTGCGCGCGCCCCGCGTTTTAAATAGCCTCTCGCTAGGGGTGCGTCATTGCGGCGCATGATCGGGGGTCGGCGTTTCGAGGGAGAGCGCTGCATGACTAAATCGGAGTTGATCGAGCGGTTGGTCCAACGTCAGGCGCATATGTCGCACCGGGACGTGGAACTGGCCGTCAAGCTGTTGCTGGACAACGTGATCGGAGAACTGGCCGACGGCGGCCGGGTCGAGATCCGCGGGTTCGGCAGCTTTTCCGTACACCATCGGCCGGCACGGCGGGGGCGCAACCCGAAGACTGGGGAGTCCGTGGACATTCCGGAAAAGTACGTGCCGCACTTCAAGCCCGGCAAGGAACTGCGCGAGCGCGTCAATACGAACCACTCATAGCCGAGCGGTGGCGCGCCTCTCAGACGCCGCTCGACCATGGCAATAATACGGTGTCTCAATGCTGCGCCTGATACGTAACCTGGTTGTGATTGTCGCTCTGGTGCTCGGCGTCGCATTCGGCTTTTTCAACTATGACCTGGTCAGCGTCGATCTGCTCTGGACGACGACGGAGGCGCCGCTCGTCGTGCTGCTGGCCGTGGCGTTCGTGATCGGTTTTCTCATCACGCTGCTCGTCTGCGGCGTGCGTATCGCACGGTTGCGGAGTCAGCTGTCGAGCGCCCAGCGCAAGCTGAAGGACGCCCGGTCCGAGATATCCAACCTGCGGAGCCTGCCTATCCACGATGCTTGACGGCATCTGGGTCGTGCTGCTCCTGCTGCCCGTCGCGGCGGCGTCCGGGTGGTATGCACGGGGTCGAAGCCGGGATCCGGACGAGTCGGCTGCACCGGTCAACGCCGACTATCTGCGCGGCATCAGTCATCTCGTCAACGACGATGCGGATCGCGCGATTGCCGCCTTCGTGCGTCTGCTCGACGTCGATAACGATACCGCCGAGACTCATATCGCGCTCGGCAATCTCTTTCGTCGCCAGGGTGAAGTCGACCGGGCCCTGCGTGTTCACCAGAACCTGGTGGCGCGTCCGAATCTGAAAGCGGCGCATCGCAATCAGGCACGTTACGAACTGGCCCAGGATTATCTGCGGGCCGGCGTGCTCGACCGGGCGGAGAATCTGTTCCGCGAGCTCGCCGACCAGAACCTGTTTCTGGACCGGTCCCTGACCGGCCTGATCGCGATCTACGAGCAGGAGCGGGACTGGTCACAGGCCATCGAGACGACGCGTCGTCTCGAGACGGTACGCGGGACCTCGCTACGCCCGGTGATCGCGCAATATTTCTGCGAGCTGGCGGAACAGGCGCGCAGTGAAGGCGCGCACGAGGCGCTGCAACGCCATCTCAAGGCCGCGCGCCATTCCTTTCGGGACTGTGCCCGGGCGAGCCTGATCGCGGGCGCGGTCGCGGAACAGGGCGGCGAACACCGGGCCGCGATTCGCGCCTACCGCCAGATCCTGCGCCAGGACGCCGCGTTCATCTCCGAAATCGTCGAACCAATGCGGCGCTGTCACGCGGCACTGCATGACGAGCGCGGCTACGCCCAGTTCCTGCGGGAGCTGATGCCGCTATGCGACGGCGCTCACCCGCATGTGGCCTATGCGCGCCTGCTGCAGCGCCAGGGGCGGGTGGACGAAGCGATCGCGCACATCTCGCAGTATCTGCAATCCGAACCGAACTGGATCGGTTTCTATCATCTGCTCGACCTGACCTGGTCGCAGACGCGCAGCAATCTCACCGGTCCGCTCGACAGTCTGCGGCAGTCGCTGGGCCGCATCATCGAACGTCAGTCCCTCTATCACTGCGGGCAGTGTGGGTTCGCGGGGCGCTATCTGCATTGGCAGTGCCCGAGCTGCCGGCAATGGAACACGGTCACGCCCGTGCGGGATGTGCGTCCCGGTGAGACAGCGCCGACCCGGAGTGCGCGCCTGCTCTAGGGCGTGTCAACATTATGAGCCGCGTCAAGCGCTGTCGTGCGACAAGGCAAGGCGCAGTACGCGCCGCGCAGTCGGTCTGCGCGAGCATGCGAAAACGCTGGGTTGCTGTACAACAGCGCCTGGCCCCAGGGGCTGGACCGCGCATGAAACGACCATGGGCACTCGGCGGCATTGCCAGTCTTGATCGTGGCTCGCCGCGATCGGCGACTCGTGCCTTGCCGCACACGATGTGCGGTCTCCAACGCGGCGTTCGCATGAAGTATTAACAGGCCTTTAAGTGCCCGCCGGGCACTGCGTGCTGAGTCATCGTGCGGAACCGGGGCGCGTCGAAGCGGGTCGTGCGTCCTCGTTGACGCGCTCGCGACATTCGCGCTCGGACCAGGCGTCATGGCAGGCGCGGACGATCTGGTCGAGCTGCGCGCGCAGGCGGCTTTCGTCGAAGGCGTTCAGGTCGGCGGTCTGCAGCGCGGCGCGCAATTGATTGATGGCCGGCGCGTAGGCGCCGCGCATCTCGTGGAACCGGGCCTGGCGATAGTAGGCCTCGCCCAGGCGGCCCTGCTGGCTGGCGGCGCGGGCGAGCATCTCCTGTGCTTCGGACGCGCTGGCCAGCAGTTGGGTCTCGCCGAGCAGGTAGTCGCGCGCGGCGCCGGGCTCGCCGGCTTCGATGAGCGTGCGCGCGTAGTCGAGCTTGGCGGCTGCGCTGTCGGGAAAATCCGCCCGGATGGCGTCGAGCTGGCGCCGCGCCGTGGCGAGCTGCCCGGCGCGCGAATAGGTGTGCGCCAGCGCCAGTCGATAGGCGAGCATGTCGGGATGGGCCCGCGCCAATGGCCGCAGCAGATCGGCCGCCTCCTGGTTGCGGCCGAGTCGATTCAGCACCAGGGCGTAGCCGTAGTCCAGCGCGGGCGCCGGGCGCCCGTCGGCGCGCCGGTTCTCGTAATAACGCGCAAGATCGCTCAGCTGGCGGCCGGCCAGCACGCGGGCGCGCTCCTTCATCAGGGCGTATTGGGGCGACTCGCGAACGTCGATCGCGCCGTAGTCGGCGGCTCGCGATTCGGCCTCGGCCATGCGCGTGGTGCTCACCGGATGCGAGAGTAGGATCTGTGGCAGTTGGGTCCCGTAAAGCCGGGCGCGGCGCTGCATCTTCGCGAAGAAGCTCGACATGGCGTCGGGATCGTAGTCGGCCGCGGCCAGCGTACGGATGCCGAGGCGATCGGCTTCGTATTCGTGCGAGCGGGTGTAGTTCGTCTGCTGCTGGCCGAGGTTGGACACGCCGGCGGCCACGGCCGCCGAGATGGCATCGGGGTCGCCGCCGCCGGCGACGGCCGCGAGCAGAACCGCTGCGGCGGTCGCCCAGCCCATCCCCGACGTCGCCTCGATCTGGCGGGCGATGTGGCGCTGGGTGACGTGCGCGATCTCGTGGCTCATGACGCCGGCGAGTTCGCTCTCGTTATCGGTCTCGGTGAGCAAGCCGGCATTGATGCCCACATAACCGCCCGGCAGGGCGAAGGCGTTCACTTGCGCGCTGTCGATGACGTAGAACCGGAAGTTGCCGGCGTTGCCCGAGGTGTGACGGACCAGCCGGTTCCCGACCTGGTTGACGTATTCGGACAGCAGCGCGTCCTCGATGATCATGCCGCGGCCGAGCAGTTCGGAGACGACCTGCCGACCCAGCTTGTCCTCCTTGGCCGGCGACATATACGCGTCGGCGGGCTGACCGATGGTCGGCAGTTGATAGTCGCGGGCCGCGCCGGCGGTCGCCATGACGATGAAACACGCCAGGCAGCCCGCGAGCCAGCGGACGAGGGTGGGGGTCGCGCGCACGAAGAGCCTTTCCGACATCGGTCCCAGTGAGACTCAGGTTAGCGTGATTCGTTCATTCCATTAAACTGCCCGCCAAGCGTCTGCACCGATGCGAGACAAGGAGACAGAGTTGGGTCAACAGCGCAACAGGCATCATCCGCGGGGTGCCTCCGGCGGAGCGCGCCGGGTCGACGGGCTCGCGGCATGAACATCATCCGCTCCTGGTTCGCCCGGCATTTCTCCGATCCGCAGGTGGTCGCGCTGGCGCTGATTCTGCTCAGCGGCCTTGTCCTGCTCATGCTCTTCGGCACGCTGCTCACGCCCGTGCTGGCCTCTGTGGTGGTCGCCTATCTGCTCGATGGCCCGGTCTGTCGGCTCGAGCGGCTGCGGGTGCCGCGCTGGGTGGCGGCCGCGCTGCTCTCGACCGCCCTGCTGCTGAGCGTGGTCTGGGTGAGCTTCGCGCTGCTGCCGCTGCTCACCCGGCAGGCCGGCCAGATCGTGCAGGAACTGCCGGCGTTGATCGATCGCATCCAGACATGGATCGCGTCGCTGCCCTCACGTTATCCGGCGCTGATCACGGGCGAGCAGATCGATGCGCTGCTGAACACCACCACGATCGACGTCGCCTCCTGGCGCCAGTCGCTGGTCACGCGGTCGCTGGTGGTGGGCATGGGCCTGCTGTATCTGGGTGTCTATATCCTGCTCGTGCCGCTGATGGTGTTCTTCATGCTGCGCGACAAGCACCTGATTCTGACGTGGGTCGCAGGTTTCGTGCCACGTAACCGGGGGCTGGTGCAGTCGGTCTGGACCGACGTCAACGCCCAGCTGAGCAACTACGTCCGCGGCAAGGCGGTGGAGATCGCCATCGTCTGGGTCGCCGCTTACGCGACGTTCACGCTGCTCGGGCTCAAGTACGCGATGCTGCTGTCCGCCCTGGTCGGGTTCTCGGTGCTCGTGCCCTATATCGGCGCCTTCGGCATGACCGTGCCGGTGATGCTGGTCGCCTACGCGCAGTGGGGCATGGAGGCCCAGACGCTGTACGTGCTCGTCGCCTATATCGTATTGCAGATGATCGACGGCAACATACTGGTGCCGGTGCTCTTCTCGGAGGCGGTGGACCTGCATCCGGTGGCCATCATCACGGCCGTGCTCTTCTTCGGCGGCGTTTGGGGCTTCTGGGGCGTGTTCTTCGCGATACCCCTGGCGACCGTCGTCCACGCCGTGATCAAGGCCTGGCCGCGAACACACGCGCCGCTCGAGGGTGACACGCGCGGCCTGGGGGCCGGCTGAGCCGCGGCGGCGCCAGGGGCCCTCAGGCCCCCCGGAGTCTCAGGCCGCCGCGGGCTGGGCCATCCGCGGTTCCAGCAGCTCGATCCAGTGCCGCACCGGGATGCCGGCGGCGGCTTCCAGATGCAGCTGGCAGCCGATGTTGGCGGTGACGATCACGTCCGGGGCACCGGCATTGAGCGAGGCGAGCTTGTTGTCGCGCAGCTCGTTGGCCATGGTCGGCTGCAGGATCGAATAGGTCCCCGCGGAGCCGCAGCACAGATGCGGATCCTGCACGTGGGTGAGCTGATAGCCTGCCTGGGTCAGGATCTCGGCGACGTTGTCGTGCAGGCCGGGGGCGTTCTGCAGCGTGCACGGCGGATGATAGGCGACCTTGCGGCCGTCGCCGATGTCGCCGAGCGAGGTCAGGTCCTCCTGCGCCAGCACGTCGCTTAGATCGCGCGTGAGTTCCGAGACCCGCGCGGCCTTGTCCGCGTACACCGGGTCGTTGCGCAGCATGTAGCCGTACTCGGCCACCGAGGCGCCGCAGCCGCTGGCGGTGATCACGATCGCCTCGGCGCCGGCCTCGATATGCGGCCACCAGGCATCGATGTTGGCGCGCGCGAAATCCAGCGCCTCCTCGCGGTGGCTCAGATGCTGGGACAGCGCGCCGCAGCAGCCGCTGGCCTTCGGCGCGATCAGGCGCACGCCGAGTTTCGAGAGAATGCGCGCGGCGTGGGCGTTGGTGTTGGGCGCGGCCACCGGCTGCACGCAGCCGTCATGGACGAGCATGGTGCGTTGGGTGTTGTCCGCCTGCGGCCAGTCGATGCGCTCCTGTTTCGGTGGCATCTTCTGGCGCAGCGGCGCCAGCGGCCCCACCAGCAGCGGCTTGAAGAAATGGCCGAGCGCGAAGACGAAACCGAAACGGTTCCGGTAGGCCACGATATGACGCAGCAGCCAGCGCACGACCCGCTGCGGCAGCGGCCGCTGCACCTTCTGATCGACCAGTTCGCGGCCGATGTCGGCGAGCTTGGCGTACTCCACGCCCGACGGGCAGGTGGTCTCGCAGGCGCGGCAGGTCAGGCAGCGGTCGAGATGACGCTGGGTCTTCTCGGTCGGCTCTTCGCCTTCCAGCACCTGCTTGATCATGTAGATGCGCCCGCGCGGGCCGTCCCGCTCGTCGCCTACCAGCTGGTAGGTCGGGCAGGTGGCGGTACAGAAGCCGCAGTGGGTGCAGGCGCGCAGGATGCGGTCGGCCTCCTGGCCGTCGGCGGTGTCGCGCAGTTGCGGGATGATCGATGTCTGCATATCAGAAGTCCGGGTAGAGCCGGCCGCGGTTGAGAATACCGGCCGGATCGACGGATTGCTTGACGCGCCGATGCAGCGCCATCAGCGCCTTGGGCAATGGATGAAAACGCGGCGACGCGTCACCGCGATAAATGCTGGCGTGGCCGCCGTGGCTCGATACCGCCGCGCGGACCGTCTCCGCGGGTGCGGCCGATCGCAGCCAGCGCTGGGCGCCGGCCCAGTCGAGCGCCGTCGGCCCCTCAAGATCCATCATGGGTGTGGCCGGGGCCACGGACAAGCGCCACAGCGGGTCGTCGCCTTCGAAGAATTTGCGCGTCTGCTCGCGCACGCTCTGCCAGAAGGTGCCGTCGTCGGTCAGCGCCTCGCCCCCCAGGGCCCGGATGGCCGAGTCCACTGAGGACTGTGCGCCGGCCAGCCGTAGATAGGTCCGGCCGTCCTCCCAGTAGGCCGCGGTGATCGGCCACGGCTTGCGCTGCCAGGCGTTGATCTGCTCGATGGCCGTGGCGGCGTCGTGCTCGAACACCCGCGTGGCGCGGGCGCGTGGGGCCGGCAGTACCTTGAGGCTGATCTCCAGCAGCATGCCGAGCGTGCCGTGGGCGCCGGCCATCAGCCGCGACAGATCGTAGCCCGCGACGTTTTTCATGACCTCGCCGCCGAAGCGCAGATCCTCGCCCCGGCCGTTGACGATGCGCGTGCCCAGCACGAGATCGCGGGCGGCACCGAAGAACGGCCGGCCGGGCCCGGAGACGCCGGCGGCGATGGTGCCGCCGAGGGTCGCGTTGGCGCCGTGGTGCGGCGGTTCGAAGGGCAGCATCTGACCGGCGTCGGCGAGCGCGGCCTCGATCTCGGTCAGCGGCGTGCCGGCGCGTGCGGTGAGCACCAGCTCGCCCGGCTCGTAGGACACGATGCCGCGGTGGCCGGTCACGTCCAGCGCTTCGCCCTCGCTGCGCTCGCCCAGAAACGCCTTGGTGCCGCCGCCGCGGATCGCCAGCGGCGCCTCGCGGGCCGCGGCGTCGGCGACGCGTTCGCTCAGCTCCCGGCTCAGATCGGCGTGCTCGCTCACAGTCGCTCCAGTTCGGGGTGGGGCAGTTCGCCGTTGTGGACATGCATGGCACCGAATTCGGCGCAGCGGTGCAGCGTGGGCACGGCCTTGCCCGGATTGAGCAGGCCCTTCGGATCGAAGGCTTCCTTGACCGCGTGGAACTGGGTCAGCTCGGCCGACGGAAACTGGACGCACATCTGATCGATCTTCTCCACGCCGACACCGTGCTCGCCGGTGATCGAGCCGCCGTGCTCCAGGCACAGCCGGCAGATCGCGCCGCCGAAGGCTTCGGTGCGTTCCAGCTCGCCTTCCTGATTGGCATCGTAGAGAATCAGCGGATGCAGGTTGCCGTCGCCGGCGTGAAAGACGTTGGCCACGCGCTGGCCGTATTCTTCCGACAGCTCGCCGATGCCGATCAGCACCTCGGCGAGCGCCTTGCGCGGGATCGTGCCGTCCATGCAGTAGTAGTCCGGCGAGATACGCCCCATGGCCGGGAAGGCGGCCTTGCGCCCGGCCCAGAACAGGGCGCGCTCGCCGTCGTCGCGCGAGATGCGGACCTCGGTCGCGCCCTCGCGCTCGACGACCTCGCGCACGCGTTCGATATCCTCCTCCACCTCGGCCTCGGTGCCGTCGACCTCGCAGAGCAGGATGGCGGCGGCGTCCTTGGGATAACCCGCGTGCACGAATTCCTCGGTGGCCACGATCGCCGGGTTGTCCAGCATCTCCAGGCCCGCGGGCACGATCCCGGCCTGGATGATTGCGGCCACGGCGTCGCCGGCCTTGCGGACGTCGTCGAAGGCCACCAGCGCGACCCGCGCCAGCTCCGGCTTGGCCAGCAGCTTGACCGTGACCTCGACGATCACGCCGAGCAGGCCCTCGGAGCCGGTCATCAGCGCGAGCAGGTCGAAACCGGGGCTGTCCAGGGCGCTGCTGCCGATCGTCAGGCGCTCGCCCTCCACGGTCACGATCTCGATCTGGACGATGTTGTGGGTGGTCAGGCCGTATTTCAGACAGTGAACGCCGCCGGAGTTCTCCGCGACGTTGCCGCCGATCGAACAGGCGATCTGGGAGGACGGGTCGGGCGCATAGTAGAGCCCGAGATGCGATACCGCCTCGGAGATCGCGAGGTTGCGCACGCCGGGCTGGACCGTGGCCCGCCGGTTGTCGGTGTCGATGTCCAGAATGCGGTTGAACTTGGCCAGCGACAGCAGCACGCCGTCGTCCAGCGGCAGCGCGCCGCCCGACAGGCCGGTGCCGGCGCCGCGGGCGACCACCGGCACGTCGTTGTCGTGGCAGATGCGCATGGTCGTCTGGACCTGGGCGATGGTCGACGGCAGCACCACGATCATCGGCACCTGGCGATAGGCCGACAGGCCGTCGCATTCGAACGGGCGCAGATCCTCGTCCGCGTGCAGCACGATATCGGCGGGCAGCTCCGCCGTGAGCCGCTCGATGAGCTGCTGTTTCCGGGGCGCGCCACCGAGCGCCTGCTCGGTCGACGCGGCAAGATCGGCATGGGCCATGGAAACTCCTGGCGCCTGCGCGCGCTGTGAGCGTTGCAGGCGGTTCTTGAAGCCTGATTCGATTCAGAGTTTATCAGAGGCGTAGTCGGCCAGACGCGAGCGTTCGCCGCGTGCGAGCGTCACGTGGCCGGCATGGCGCCAGTTCCGGAACCGGTCCACCACGTTGGTCAGCCCGGAGGTGGTCTCGGTGAGATAGGGCGTGTCGATCTGGGCCAGATTGCCCAGACAGACGAACTTGGTGCCCGGCCCGGCGCGGGTGATCAGCGTCTTCATCTGCTTGGGGGTCAGATTCTGGGCCTCGTCCAGGATGATGAAGCGCTCGAGGAAGGTGCGACCGCGCATGAAGTTGACCGAACGGATCTTGATGCGCTTGGACAGCAGCTCGTTGGTGGCCGCGCGCTCCCAGTCGGAGCCGCCGCCGTTGCCGGTGAGCACCTCGAGGTTGTCCATGAGCGCGCCCATCCAGGGCGTCATCTTCTCTTCCTCGGTGCCGGGCAGAAAGCCGATGTCGTCGCCGACCGGCACGGTCACGCGGGTCATGATGATCTCGCGATAGCGCGATTCGTCCAGCGTCTGCGCCAGCGCTGCGGCGAGCGTGAGCAGCGTCTTGCCGGTGCCGGCCGCGCCGAGCAGGGTGACGAAATCGATCTCCGGGTCCATGAGCAGGTTGAGGGCGAAGTTCTGTTCGCGGTTGCGCGCGTTCACCCCCCAGACCGAGCCCTTGCCGGGGCGGTAGTCGTCGGCGAGTTCGAGGGTGGCGGTGTCGCCGTCGAGCTCGCGGGTGATGAGCTCGATGTCGTTCTCGCGGCCGAAATAGAGCAGCTCGTTGAGATGCCAGTCGGTGACTTCCGGGCCGCTGAGCTGGTAGAAGGTCCGCCCGGCCTCCTGCCAGGAATCCATGTTCTGGCCGTGCGTGCTCCAGAAATCGCCCGGCAGCTCGGCGTAGCCGGTGTAGAGCAGGTCGAGGTCCTCGAGCACCTTGTCGTTGATGTAATCCTCGGCCTCGATGCCGATCACCGACGCCTTGATCCGCAGGTTGATGTCCTTGGACACCAGCACGACCTCGGCGCCGGTGAACACGCCGCGCAGCGACAGCGCCGACAGCAGGATCGAGTTGTCGGCCTTGTTGCCCGGCAGCATGGTCGGCAGGCTGCCCTCGGCCGGGCGGGTCTCGAAGTACAGCCGGCCGCTGGCGCGCGGGGCGTCCTCGTCGGCGCTGGCCGCGAATTCGACGCCCTGGTCGAGCGCCAGGCCGGCGTCGATCTCGGCGTGCGTGTGGCGCGCCATCAGCGTGTCGAGAAAACGGCTGACCTGGCGCACGTTGCGCGCGACCTCGGACACGCCCTTCTTGCCGGCGTCGAGCTCTTCGAGCACGACCATCGGGATGAAGATGTCGTGCTCCTGGAAGCGGAACAGCGCCGTCGGGTCGTGCATGAGCACGTTGGTGTCGAGAACGAAGACTCGTTTGGACATGGAGCGATCCGGTCGGACGAGTGGAGCCCGGGCGCGGCCGGGCCGTGTTATCGGAAGACGGCGTCGACCGATGCCGCCTTTGTCGCGACAGAGCGGCGACCCGTGCCGCTAAGCGGCCAGGGCGCGCACCGCGTCGAGCACTTCCTGCGCGTGGTCGGCGACCTTGACCCCGCGCCAGACGTGGCGAATGACGCCGTCACCGTCAATCACGAAGGTGCTGCGCTCGATGCCGATATGTCGGCGCCCGTACATGTTCTTCTCCTTGAGGACATCGTAGGCGCGGCAGAGCTTTTCGTCCGGGTCGCTGACGAGATCGAAGGGAAAGCCATACTTGCGGCGGAAATTCTCGTGCTTGCGCAGCGAGTCGCGGGAGACGCCCACGATATCGGCACCCGCGGCGCGAAAGTCGTCGTAGGCATCGCGAAACGCTTCGCCTTCCTGGGTGCAGCCGGGCGTGTTGTCGCGCGGATAGAAATACAGCACCAGGGTGCGGCCGGCGAACTCCGACAGCGACAGTGTCTTGTCGCCCGTCGCGGGAGCGGAGAAATCGGGCGCTTGCGCCCCGGTTTCGGCGGTCATCGGCGGGTCTCCTCTGGATGTCGCGATGGTGGCTGTCGCGATTGGGCCGTCAGGTCTTGACCGGGTCGAGCAGGCCGTCGGCATGCAGGTCGTCGCAGATATCCATGAAGGCATCGCGCAGCGTCTGCGGATGATGGTTCAGCGGCACCTGCAGCGCGATATGCAGCGTGCACATCGGCGCGCCGGTCAGCCCGGATTCGTAGGCCTGGGCGCTGATCTCGACCACGCGGGTCTCCTGCTCGGCGAAGAAATCCAGCAACTCGCCGAGCAGCCGTGTCTGCTGCGGCGCGACGACCTCGGCGGCATAGGGGCGATACGCGGTCTCCGGTTCCGCCGGCCGGCTGTGTCGGGACTGGATCGCCAGACCGAGCTGTTCGGCCAGCCCGGGCAGGGCACTTTCCATCTTGCCCATGGCGCTCCAGTTGCCCGACAGCAGCAGCGCGGCCGAGAATTGATCCCCCAGCGGGGTGATGCGGCATTCCGAAATCTCGCAGCCGCGCTGCACGACGGCATCGACGAGATCGCGCGCGAGCTTGTCGCGACTCGCGCCTACTGCCACGATCGAAAGATACTTCTTGATTTCCGGCATGGGCAGAGCTCGGCTCGAAGAACGTCGGCGACTGGAAAAGCCGGCTATGTTAGCACTACAAGGCACGCGCACACGCGGTTACAATCCGTCGCCCGTGCACGGGTACGACAGGAGACAACGTGGTAAAAGGCAATCAGGAACTGGGCGGCAGCATGGTCGCCATCGTCACGCCCATGCACGCCGACGGCAGCGTCGACTGGGAGAGTTTCGAACGGCTCATCGACTGGCACATCAGCGAGGGCACCGACGGCATCGTCGCGGTCGGTACCACCGGCGAATCCTCGACGCTCGGCTTTCGCGAGCACGATGAGGTCATCGAGCGCGCGGTCGAGATCGTGGACAGGCGCGTACCGGTGATTGCCGGCACGGGCGGCAACGCCACCGACGAAGCCATCCGCCTGACGCGCCACGCCAAGCGCGTGGGTGCCGATGCCTGTCTGCTCGTCTGTCCGTACTACAACAAGCCCACGCAGGAAGGCCTGTACCGGCACTTCCATGCCATCGCCATGGCCGTCGACATTCCACAGGTGCTCTACAACGTGCCGAGCCGCACGGGCGTGGACATGCTGCCCGAGACGGTCGGGCGCCTGGCCGAGATCGACAACATCGTCGCGCTCAAGGAGGCCAAGGGCTCCATCGAACGGATCCATGCGCTGATCGAGGAGGTCGGCGACAACATCCGCATCTTCTCCGGCGACGACGGCACGGCCATGGAGACCATGCTCGTCGGCGGCAAGGGCGACATCTCGGTCACCGCCAACGTCGCGCCGCGCCTGATGCACGACATGTGTGAGGCCGCGGTCGCCGGCGATCGCGAGCGGGCGGAGGCACTCGACGCCGAGCTGCTGCCGCTGCACAACGCACTGTTTCTCGAACCCAATCCGATCGCGGTCAAGTGGGCGCTCGGTGAGATGGGCTATATCGGGCCCGGCATCCGCCTGCCGATGACGCCGCTGGCCGAGCATTTCCACGAGCCGGTGCGGGAGGCATTGCGCCAGTTGAGGCTGTTGACCGGTTCGTGATCGCTTGCGTTCGGAGTAATTGTGAGCAAGACTCCTGTCCTTGGCGTAGTGTCTTGTACAGCGGTTTGCGTTTCAGCCCAGGCTGTTGTAGTTTTCAAGCTGCGCAAAAACTTATGCCCTTCTTGGGAGACAGAACGATGAAAAATATTCTGGCTGCAACCAGTATCGCCATGCTGCTGATGGCGCCAGTCGCCATGGCACAGAACAGCTCCGACGCAGACAGCAGTGACGAGCAGCCGGTTGCCTCTGGCGGCGCGGCGGGTTCTGACAATGCTCAGACGGTTGCGCACGGCGCGCTGGCGGCCGGTGGTGCGGCTGCACTCATCGGCGGCGCGCTCGCGCTGGCGGACAGTGGTGATGAAGACGTGAACTTGGGTGGCACCACCGGAACTACGGGTACAACTGGTACGACGGGTACGACGGGTACGACAGGCACGACTGGGACGGTTGGCACGAACTGACCCAGTAACGTTCGCAGTCTAATGCAGCTGCCAGATATCGCGAACAAATCGAAAGGCCGCCTTCGGGCGGCCTTTCTTTGTGGGTGGTTTTTTTGGGTCGGTATTGCGCTGAGCGCATGCGCCGGTGGTAACGGTGGTCCGTTTTCGTCCACGGTCGCGACATTCATTCCGGGCGAGGGCGATTATTCTCGTCAGGCTGAATCAATCCCCTATGCTTCGATCGCGTTATCAGTCGCCGGTCATGGCGGGCTGCTGGTGCTCGCAGAGAAAAGCGATCGGGTAACCTTCTGGCAAACAAGTACCGGCGAGACTGTTGTTCTCGCTAACGAGTATCTTGAAGCCACAAGGGGGTTGAGTCGAGATCTGCTTTCTGCACGAGTTGTAGGGGAATCGTCGCCGCCATGGCACGGCGCGGTGGGTGATCCCGTGTCTTATAAGGTTGAAAGATCCTGGCGAGACAGCGAGGGTCGCGAAAAAGCCGGGCAGGGTAACGCAACCCTCACTTGCGGCCCGGAGCGCGAGAAGCTTGACCTGCCCCTGGCCGCGATACGGCTTGAGCGTTGTCGCGAGGTCGTTTCCTGGTCCAATGGCAAACAGACTGCCTCCGTGATCTGGCGTTCTCCCGGGGATCGTCATATTTGGGCGGCAGAAGTCGTACCGTGGCCGGGCGGGCCTGTTATTGCTTGGCGCGTGGCCAGACCCTGGTGGTAGTGTTTGTTTCAGCGCCGGTAAACGGCATTCATGCGATTACTGGGAGCTTGATGTCGTCTCTCTTCGGATGTCTGCGTGCGGCTTCGGCTGGTTTGCTCATTGCCATAGTCGGTGGCGTCTTCTTTACCTCCGCAGCGGCGACGTCGAGAACAGACGGGCCACGACTGTTGCAAGCATGGCTGGCATACCCCGATCTGGCGTCAGTTGATTGGCCTTACGCCTACATACGCGAGATCGATGCGGCAGAGACAGCGCGGCGAATAAAACGTGACCTGCTGGGGGAGCTGGATAACCTGTCCTGGCGTCTTGAGGAAATGGGATACGTCAGGCCGGTCGAGACCGTTGCCGCATGGCGTAGACGAATCGAATCGCTACAGGCATTTCGATTGCCTGGCGACTGGGGTGCCGCGCAACTTTTGGCTCAACCTGAGCACAATGTCCCGCTTTCGCGTATTTCAGCGATCGGAAGCTGTCAGCCGCCGAACTGGGTGGAAGTCTGGGATGTTCAGGGCATTCGCCGTCTGGATTGGCCTTCGGCGCGCTCGCTCGGTGATCTTGTCGACGACGATGTAATTTCGGCGACGGGCGATGGCCAAGTCGCTGTGGTTACACCGATGGGCCATGTAGTACACCGGGGGATTCAAGCCTGGAATTACACAGACATGGATTTGATGCCAGGCTCCAGGGTGATCGTAGCGTTGCCGTTTAAGGGGGATGCGTTTCCGTGGATACGGGATGCGATCGCCCGTCTAACGGCGCGCACCCCGACGGGGACCGAGTGCCGAGAGTCGGAATTCCGCCAGGATTCGGCCCGCCATGAGTAAGACCCGGATCTATGGTTGCGCCTTGGGCGTTGCGCGAGCCGCTGTAATCAGTGGTTTGGTTGTAGTGCCCTGTCTGTCGGGGCGTGCGTTGGCCGCCAGTAGCGATTATTCGCTGAACCTGTTTCAGAGCGATTTTGGTGGCGTCGGGCTCATGCAGACGCCGACAGCCCGCATGAAGCCGACCGCACAGATGTCGTTCACGTACGACCAAGTGGATCCTTACACGCATTACGCATTCAGCCTGCAACCTTTCGAGTGGTTGGAAGCCGGCTTTCGCTATACTCAGATATCCGACCGACTGTACCCGGCTTCGGGGCAACGGGAGTTGGAATATCTCGACAAAGGAGTGGATTTAAAGCTATCGCTCATCGATGAGAGCCGGTATGTGCCTGAGGTCGCGTTGGGGTTTCGCGATTTCGGCGGGACTGGCTTGTTTGGCAGCGAGTACGTTGTAGCAAACAAGCGTTGGTATAACTTCGATTTTAGCCTGGGGCTGGCGTGGGGCTATCTCGGCTCGCGGGCGGATTTGGAGAATCCGTTGCGTGTAGCCGGCGAGCGGTTCGAGGAGCGCACCGGGCGCAGTGCTGATGGCGGCGGTGACTTCAATCTCAATGAATTGTTTACGGGCAAAGCGGCTTTATTCGGCGGGATCCAGTATCAGACTCCGTTCGAACCATTGACGTTGCAGCTCGAATACGATGGCAATGACTATTCGAGCGAGCCGCTCGATAATCCACAGGAGCAGGATTCACCGATCAATGTGGGTGCGCGGCTGCGCGTCCACGACAACGTGACGCTTTCGGCCGCATGGGAACGGGGCAACACCGCAATGTTCGGTATGACGCTCAGCGCGAACCTTGCCGGACTGTCGCAACCCAAGAATGATCCGGCTCCGGTGCCTCCCAAACCGGGTCGGGATCACAATACGAATGATTGGTCCGAAGTCGCTGATGCCTTGGCTGACAACGCCGGTATCCGCGCCAGCCGTATCACTCGGGATGGGAACGCCCTCGTCGTAGAGGGTGTGGCGGCAAAGTACCGTCGAATGCCAGAAGCCGAGATGCGGGCGAATCGTATTCTGCACAACGCGGCCGGCCCCGATATTGATACGTTTCGCTATCGTTGGATCAGTAATGGGTTCCATCTGCGCGAGGACGTCATGCCGCGTGATCCGCTGCCGCATGCACCGATATTGGTCGAGCCCGGCAGCGCCTTTGCGGATCTCGACTATCGGCGTGGTGTCGCCGCAGTGAACACGGTTGGCGAGCCTGCGTCGTCGTCTCAGGAACAAGCGCTCTACGAATCGTTCGGCGATCGCTTTTCCTGGAGCTTGTGGCCGGACGTGAATCAGAACTACGGTGGCCCGGACGGTTATCTTTATCAAGTTCTGGCTAAACTCGGTGCGCAGTTCCGTACAGACGAACATGGGTGGTTCTCCGGCAGCCTCGGCTATACGCTGTTCGACAACCTGGACAACGCCGATTACATCGCACCTTCCGACTTGCCGCGCGTGCGGACCTTCGTAACTCGGTATCTGGATGAAACCGAAGTCGGCATATATAACTTGCAATATACGCGTACGGCGCGTTTGTCCGATAACTGGTTCGGCATGGCGTATGGCGGTTATCTAGAGCAGATGTACGCCGGGGCGGGTGGCGAAGTTCTGTATCGCCCGTTCAACAGCGATATCGCGTTTGGCTTCAATGCCAACTGGGTGCGTCAACGCGAATTCGATACCCAGTTCGGCCTGCGCGATTATTCGACCTGGACGGGGCACGCGACAGCGTATGTCGACACGGGCATCAAGGATGTGCTGGCTCAGCTCAGCGTAGGGCGCTATCTAGCGAAAGACATCGGGGCGACCCTCGATTTCTCGCGCCTGTTCGACAATGGCGTCCGATTAGGAGCCTATGCGACGTTCACTGACGCAGGCGACGCGTATGGTGAAGGCAGCTTCGACAAGGGGATATATCTCAGCATGCCCCTGGACTTGTTTTTCACGGAGTCGAGTTCACAACGCGCCGGTATTGCTTGGCGGCCGCTGACACGAGATGGTGGCGCGCGGTTGTCACGTCGCTACTCGCTTTACGGCCTTACGTCTCTGAGGAATCTCGGCAATTACTGGGAAGACTTCCAGTGACCGAATGGGAGGCAGACGTGGTGGCTTACGGTCCGTGACGGTGTCTTGTCTTATGCTGTTCGGCCGCCCCAGTGATAGGGTTCGTCGCCGGTATCCAGGCGCAATACGTATAGCGGACGCCACATCTCATACTTAATGAATGGTTACGGGAGTATCAGTGAAGGCAACTCTCCTCTTTATGCTGGGTATCGTCGCCACGGGCCTGACGGCCTGTGCCGGTACCCCGGACTGCCTTGAGAATCAGGCTTACATGGACGCGAAATCGTTTCCGCCGCTTGAGAGTCCGCCGGGTCTCGATGTTCCCGAGCCGGACTCGGCGATGCAAATCCCGGAAGTCGAACGCGGCCCCGTAGGTAAATACGATGAGGCACCGGCTCACTCGGTCAGCAGTGACCCGAGAGCCCGTTGTCTAACCTCACCGCCGGCGATGAGCAGCTAGACCTGGCAGAGCGTTGTAGCTGGCAGCGGCTTCAGACGTTGGCCGCAGCTCGATCTCAACGGCCTGCACACGATTTGCGGGGTTGTGCACAGCGATCCGAAGCATATCGATGGTGTGATATACGGTCGGCTGACATACGGGAAATATAGCCCGACACGGCATAGGGTCGGTGACGCTGCGCTGGCGCGCATTTTGGGGCCGGTGTATCGCGGTAGCGCCGCGTGCGCGATCAGACCAAGGCAGGCGCTGGTAACGTACAAGCGCGCAACTCAAATGTTGCGCTCGCCAGTCTTCCGTGTCTGTCCGTTGTAGCCTTGCCGTTACCCCGTAGGACGGATCATCCCCGGAGGCCGATCACATGCGTTACAATGCCGCGCTCTACGGAGAGGTGTCCGAGCGGTCGAAGGAGCACGCCTGGAAAGCGTGTGTGCGGTAACCCCGTACCGAGGGTTGACCAGCCGCACTGCGGCTGGCGCGAACATGCCGAGCATGTGAGTCCGAAGGACGAAAATCGCCAAAAGCGATTTTCGCAATCCCGACCTCTCCGGTCGCCCGCGAGGGCGACGCATAAGTTACAATCTGCAGCCGTTTTTTAGGAGAGGTGTCCGAGCGGTCGAAGGAGCACGCCTGGAAAGCGTGTGTGCGGTAACCCCGTACCGAGGGTTCGAATCCCTCCCTCTCCGCCAGACATGGCGCGGCGGCCTTAGCCGCGCGCCGACCAATCAATGGTGGCCCGTGTCGGTGCCCCCGCGACGACATGCCGCAAATCCCGTCAGGCCCGGAAGGGAGCAGCGGTAGCGGCGGACTCGGGCGCCGGGGTGTCGCTGGTGCGGGCCGCCACCCTTGTCTCACGCGGCGCGGCCTTCGGTCCGCGCGGGCCGGGCCATCCCGCGAAACGGGATGGGCGATCGGGCGGCTTGAAACTCCACCGGCGGGCCGCGATAGTGTGTGTTCGCGGATCAATCGACCGCCCGGCCATCAGGCAGATCATGGTGCATATCCTCGCGGCCGACACGGCACGCTCCGGCCCCGCCGCATGAGTTTCCAGGCGCTCGCCCGAACCTGGCGCCCGCGGCGCTTCGACGAGCTCGTGGGGCAGACGCATGTGGTGCGTGCGCTCACCCACGCGCTCGAACAGGACCAGCTCCACCACGCGCTGCTGTTTTCGGGCACGCGCGGCGTCGGCAAGACCACGCTGGCGCGCATCATCGCCAAGTGCCTGAACTGCGAGCACGGTGTCACCGCGCATCCGTGTCGGGGCGACGACGCCTGCGGCACCTGCCGTGAGATCGACGAAGGGCGCTTCGTCGACCTGATCGAGGTCGACGCCGCCTCGCGTACCGGTGTCGACGACACCCGCGACCTCATGGACAACGTCCAGTACGCGCCCACGCGCGGCCGCAGCAAGGTGTATCTCATCGACGAGGTGCACATGCTGTCCAAACATTCCTTCAACGCGTTGCTGAAGACGCTCGAGGAGCCGCCGCCGCGCGTGCAGTTCCTGCTCGCCACGACGGAACCGGAAAAGATCCCGGTCACCATCCTGTCCCGCTGTCTGCAGTTCCCGCTCAAGCGGCTGCCCGTCGCCGAGATCAGCGCCCAGCTGCAGACCGTCGTCGACGCCGAATCGCTGAGCGTGGAAGAGGGCGCACTGACCGAAATCGCCCGCGCGGCCGACGGCAGCATGCGCGACGGACTGTCGCTGCTGGACCAGGCGATCGCCTTCGGCGGCGGCCGGCTCGAGTCCGAAGCCGTGCGCGAGATGCTGGGCACGCTCGGCCAGGCCCGCGTCGCCGAACTGGTCACGGCGATCGTGGACGCGGATGCCGCGACGGCACTTGAAGCACTCGCCGCGCTCTACGCCCAGGGGATCGACATGCGCTATCTGCTGGATGCGCTGGCCACCGCCTGGCAGCACATCGCCACGATTCAGATCGTCGGTGACGTGGTCGACGAGGAGGCCGAGCCCTGGCGCGAAACCGCGGCCCGGGCGGACGCGGCGACGGTTCAGGTGCTGTACGACATCACGCTGGCCGGTGTGCGCGATCTCGCGCACGCGCCGGATCCGCTGGTGGGCGTCAAGATGACGGTACTGCGGATGCTGGCCTTCGTGCCGGCCGGCGCGGCCACCGGTCATTCGAACGCACCCGGCGGATCGGAGCGCCCGGCAAAGCCTAGCGCCGAGCCCGCCCGCAGCGGCCCCGCCGCGCTGCGCGAGCAGCTGGGGCGTTCGACCGCGACCAGCTCACATCAAGCCGCCGCGCCCGCGGCGCCGCAGGCCACGGCTGAACAGCCGGTGGTGAAGGGACAGGCGGGCGAACCGAACGGGCAGCCCGTGGCGCGGCAATCGTCTACTCAGGAGACATCGCCGCCGTCCGCCGCCGAGCCCGCGCCGTCTGAGCCGCCGGCACGGGAGACGCTGACCCCGGCCGCTGCCAGTGAACCGTCGGCAGAGAACAGCGAGCCGGGTGCGCCGGCACCGCGAACCGAGTCGAAACCGGATGCGGCCACAGCATCGACGCCGACCGAAGCGATGCCCGCTGCCGAGCCGGAGCCGGAGCCGACTCCGGACCCCGAAACGACACCAGCGGCCGAGCCCGACCCGGCCACTGAAGCGACACCGGCCGAGCCCGCCGGCAGCGACGTCGAGCAACCGTCGACCGGGGACGACGCCGCGGGCCGCGATCACCCCGAGGACTGGCACGCGCTGGTCCCGCGGCTGGAGGTGTCGGGATTCGGTGCGCAGCTTGCAAACAACGGGGTCTGTCGCCATCTCGATGAGAAACAGGTGGTGCTCGAGCTGGCGCGCAGCAACGAGTTCCTCGCGACAGCCGGCGCAAAGCGAAAGCTGGAGGCGGCACTGGCCGCGTACTGGGCGCCGCAGCCGGCACCGAAACTGTCGGTCGAATTCGTGGACGAGGCCCGGGACACGCCCGCCCAGCGGCAGGAACAGGACGCCGAGGCGAGGCAGCGGGACGCGATCGCCTCGATCGAGAACGATCCGTTCGTGCATCGGCTGCGCGATCGGCTGGGCGCGCAGCTGCGCGCCGATACCATCAAGCCCAACCGCCGCAGCGCGGCGGCGCAACAGCGAGAAGAGCGATGAAAGGTTCCATAGGCAAGATCATGCAGCAGGCCCAGGCGATGCAGGGCAAGATGCAGGAGGCGCAGGAAGAGCTCGCCAAGATGGAGATCACGGGCGAGTCCGGCGCCGGCCTGGTCAAGGTCGTCATGACCGGCAAGCACGAGGTCAAGAACGTGATCATCGACCCGAGCGTCTTCGAGGAGGATCGCGAATTCGCGGAGGATCTAATGGCGGCGGCGATCAACGACGCCGTCCAGCGCGTGGATGCCGCCAGCAAGGAGAAGATGTCGGAGCTCACGGGCGGCATGGATCTGCCGCCGGGCATGAACCTGCCGTTCTGAGCGCGATGGCACGCACCCTTCGGTATCTGGACACAGGCGCCGCGCGGCCGATGGGGTCTGGCTGACCGTGGCCTTTTCACCGGCCCTGACCCAGCTCATAGACGCCCTGCGGGTCCTGCCCGGCGTGGGCGCCAAGAGCGCCCAACGCATGGCGTTTCATCTGCTGCAGCGGGAGCGCCAGGGCGGGCGGCATCTGGCGACGACGCTGGAACACGCCATCGCCACCGTGCGCCACTGCAGCGAATGCCGCATGTTCACCGAAGGCGAACGCTGCGAGATCTGCGCCAACGAACGCCGCGATCCCGCGCTCGTCTGTGTCGTGGAGAGCCCGGCCGACGTCATGGCCATCGAGCAGAACACCGACTATCGCGGTCGCTATTTCGTGCTCATGGGCAAACTGTCGCCGCTGGACGGCGTGGGCCCGGAGGAGCTCGGCCTCGGCATTCTGCGCGAGCGCCTGGCGGCGGGCACGGTCGAGGAACTGATTCTCGCCATGGGCGCGACGGTCGAGGGCGAGGCCACCGCCCAATACGTCGGCGACCTGGCGCGTCAGAACGGCGCCCGCATATCGCGGATCGCCCACGGCGTGCCGGTGGGCGGCGAGCTGGAGTATGTCGACGCCGGCACCCTCAGTCAGGCGTTTTCCGGTCGGCGGCCGGTCTGAGCGACATGCCTGCGGCCGATTAAGCGCCGAGCTATCGACTGACGCGATCAGCGGCGAGCGGAGCCACACAGCCGCATAGGTCGGCTTAGGCCACAGGCCGTAAGCCGACGGAAACGCCCGCCAGGCTCGATGCGATCTGCAGATGCCCGGATGGTCGCGGCTTCGGCCCGTCGTATGACGCCGTCGGCTAATCCGACCTACGGAGCTATGGACCTACGGAACGCTCAGCCGCG
>NZ_AYKH01000009.1 GCF_003788635.1 Salinisphaera orenii subsp. orenii MK-B5 | reverse complement strand
TAGCCCCCCAGCGCCCCCTCCGGTTCGGTCCGGCCGCCAGTCTTGAAGTAGTGGCGGGCATGGGCGTGGAGTTCGCTGCGCGACAGCCGCGCCAGCGCACGCATGTCCGCGTTGTTCTGCGTCACGACGCCGGCGCTACTCGCCGTCGGCGGCGTCGTCGCCGTACATGCGCTCCGGCGGCACATCGCCGTCGTACACGTCCTTCAGTCGGTTCTCGAGGTAGTAGCCGCGCAGGAAGGCGTAGGGGTCGAACTGCTGTTCCAGCGTGTCCTCGAAGCCGAGCAGGCTCGCGCGATAGTTGAGCAGTTCGAGACCGCGCAGACCCCAGATGATGTACTGGTAGTCGTCGTCGATATCGTCGAGGTAGTCGATCGGATAGAGGAACTGATCACCGAGATCGCCCACGAAGTCGCGCCCGGTGCTCGGCCCCAGGAAAGGCAGCACCAGATACGGGCCCTGGCCGAGCCCCCAGTAGCCGAAGGTCTGGCCGAAATCCTCCTCGGGCTCGTCGATCTCCAGCGCACTGGCGACATCGAACAGGCCGGCGACACCGGCCGTGGAGTTGATCATGAAGCGCCCGAGGGCGACGTTGAACGAGTCGAACTTCAACTGCAGCGCACTGTTGACGATGGTGATCGGCATGCGCGCGTTGTCGAAGAAATTACCGACGCTGGTCTGCACCCGATCCGGGGTGACCGTGTCGTAGCCGCGGGCCGCGGGCTGCAGCACGTACTGATCGGCCTTGTCGTTGAACTGATAGACCGCGCGGTTGACCGGCTCGATCGGATCCCAGGGATCCGACGGCGGGCTGTGCACGCAGCCGCCCAGCGCGAGCAGCGCGAGCGGGCCGAGGAGCGTGAGCAGACGATGCGGCAGGGTCTGGGGCATGGCGTGTCTCGTGGCGATGCGGCCTACTTGAGGCCGCGGTAGTGGCTGAGCAGTTCGGTCAGTGAATGTTCGGGTTCGAAGTCGAAGGTCCGGGCGAACAGGCTGCCGTCGATGATGACCGCATACTTGAAGAAGTCGATCAGATAGTCCGGCGGCGCATAGCGCCCGAGCGCCCGAACCGCTCGCCGGGCCAGCGCCGGCGGCACCGAGGGCAGAAACAGCCGCCGGCAGCCGGCCTGCTGAAGGGCATCCTGATACGCCACATAGTCGTCAGGCGCGACATTGTATACGCCCGGATGGTTGCGCTCGAACGAGCGCACCACGGCGCGGGCCATGTCCTCCACGTGAATGAACTGCATCAGCGGCGAGAAGCCGAACAGACAGGGCGCGACCGGCTGCGAGAGCATGCGGCTGATCTCGTTGTTGATGCCCGGGCCCGCGATGTTGCACGGGCGCAGAATGCTGATGTTGAGCTCGGGATGCTTGTAGAGATGGATGTTGAACAGGTTCTCGAGCTCGACCGCATCGACCACCTCGCGCATCAGGTTGGCCGCGCGCATGGGGTACTCCTCGTCGATGAGCGAGGGGTTGCGCGCATCCGCGCCGTAGACGTGGTACGTCGACAGCGCTATCACCTGCTCGACCCCGTACTTCAGCGCGAGGCGCAGCAGTCGCGCGGTACCCACCACGTTGGCCGAATAGCGCCGGTTGCGGGTGGACTGGGTGAAACGGATGCGGCCCAGATGGATGATGGCCATGAAGCCGTGTTCGCGGAAGACGTCCTCGAAGGGGCGGGTGTTGAAATCCACCACATAGTCGACGGTGTCCGGATACTCGGCCTGCACGCCGCGAAACTCGACCCCGACGACGTCGTAGTGCTCGCGCAGCAGCGCGATGACGTGCTGGGCCAGCGCCCCGGCCGCGCCGGTGACCAGCACCTTGCCGCGGGTCTCGCTGCCGATGCCGTTGCCCGCCGGACGGGCCTGGGCCTCGGCTTCGGTGCGCCGGCGTGCGGGCGTCTTGCGGCGTACGGTCTCCGACGACGCGGCCGCGGACGCCCCGCGCCGCGCCGGCTGCTTGCGCTTGCCGTCGCTCATCAGAAGATGCTCTTGCGCTGGGCGATGCCGGTGTCGATGAGGTCGCGGATGGCGTCCTTGACCTCCTCCACGCGCCATTCGACGTCCTGCTCGTTGCGCGCGTCGTTGGCGAAATGCATGGGCCGGCCGAAGTTCAGAAACACCCGCGCCGGCAGCGGCACGAGCGGCGCGAGCGGGAAATAGGGCATGCCGAGCATGCGCGCCAGCGGCTTGATGTCGACCAGCGAGGGCATGGTCTCCTCGCAGCCGACGACACCCACCGGCACGATGGGCGTGCCGTGCTCCATGGCCAGATGCATGAAGCCGTGGCCGAAGCGCTGCAGCTGGTAGCGCAGCCGATACGGCTTGCCCGAGCCGCGGATCCCTTCGGGGAAGACCACGATGGCCTCCTCGCGCTCGAGCATCTTGGCGCAGTTCTTCGGATCACCGATGACGCCGCCGACCGAATTCATCCAGTTGCCCAGAAACGGCACGGAGGGAAACCAGCGCTCGATCATCGAACGCGGCAGGCGCGCGTCCTCGGCCTTGTTGGCGACGGCGAAGCTGACCATGACGCCGTCCATCGGCAGCTGGCCCGAATGATTGCCCACGATCAGCAGGCGCCCGGATCCGGCGACGTTCTCGAGGCCGTGCGCGCGGACCCGAAAATAGTGCTCGTAGAGCCAGCGCACCGCCGTGAAGGTGATCTTGGCGGTATCCGGGTTCAGTCCCCAGGGGTCGTAGCCCTGACTGCCGATATTGTGCTTGGGCAGCGCATCGACGATTTCGTCGACCTCCCGGCTCACCGTCCGGGGTTTTAGAAACTGCCGGGTGCGCATCTGACTCCTCGCACACGGGCGCGCGCACGCGGCGGCCCGTCTATGGTTTTACACTCCGCCCTGTCCCTTGAGCTTAGCACGCACGATGCCGTCATCCGCAGACCCGCCGCCGCCCGAATCCGGCGCCACCGATCGCGCCGGGCGCGACCGGATCCACACCCTGCCGATCGAACGGATCGCACCGGGCGACAGCCAGGCGCGCAGCCGTTTCGACGACGATGCGCTCGCCGAGCTGGCCGCCTCGATCGAGGCCTCGGGCGTCATCCAGCCCGTGGTGGTGAGCGGCTCGCCGACCGCAGGCTACCGGCTGCTGGCCGGCGAACGCCGCTGGCGGGCCGCCCAGCGGGCCGGGCTGGCCGAGATCCCGGCGATCGTACGCAACGATCTCGGCGCCGGCGAGGCCGCCGTGCTGGGCCTGATCGAGAATCTCCAGCGCGAATCGCTGGGGGTGATGGACACCGCTCACGGCCTGGCGCGGCTGGCCGCCGAACACGGCCTGACGCACGAAGCCATCGCCGGCCGCATCGGCAAGTCGCGCGTTTATGTCACCAATTTCCTGCGCCTGCGACAGCTGGCCGAACCGGTCCAGGCGCTACTCGATGCCGGCCGTCTCAATCTCGGTCACGCCAAGATCCTGGCCGGGCTCGAGCCGCCGCGTCAGATCGAACTGGCGCGCACCGCGGCGGCCCGCTCGCTGAGCGTGCGCAGCCTGGAGCGGGCCGCGCGCGCGGCGGACACGCCGGCACCGACGGCCCCGGCCGGTGGCAGCGACATGGCGGAACTGGAAACGCGCCTGGCCGAACACGTCGGCAACGCCGTGCGCATCGATTACGATCCCGACCGGCGCCGCGGCGAACTGCGCATCACCTTCCATGACCTGGACGAGTTCGACGGCCTGCTTGCCCGTCTCGGCTACACCGGCGACGGCTGAGGCGTCAGCGACGATCCCGGGGCGGACGGGTCCGGCCCACCGCGCCCATCAGACCGAAGCCGACGATCACCGCCGCACCCACGCCGATCCACCCCGGCGGCACGCTCAGCATATAGGCGCCGCAGGCGAGCGCCCCGGCCACGACGACCACACCGAGCATGTATAGGGCGAAGTTCGACACGGCGCGCGGCCCGGCGGCCGTCAATCGTCCAGATAGGGGGTATGCAGCGGCGTGTCGGTCTGACGGCTGTAGTAGCGCGCCAGCGCCTCGAGCTGATCGTTGCTCATGTTCTGGACCTGGCCGGCCATGACCGCGTTCTCGCGTTCACCGTCGCGGTAAGCCTTGAGCGAATGCAGGAGATAGTCCTGGTACTGACCGGCGATGATCGGGAAGTTGGGCGTCTGCGCCACGCCGTTCTTGCCGTGGCAGCTGGCACAGGTCTGCGTGGTCTGCGACACCCAGTCGCTGTCGGCGGCCTTGTCCTGACCGGATTCGGACTGCGCCATGAGCGGGCCCGCGGCCAGCGACAGCGCGGCCACGAGGGCGATGCGAGAAAATGCGTGGATCATTCGTCTGCTTCCCGTGCTCAATCCGACTTCTGCTGCGACAGAAAGGCCGCGATGTTCTGGATGTCCTCGTCGCTCAGGCTGGAGGCCTGGGCGTGCATCGTCGAGTGCTCGCGCGCGCCGCTGCGATAGGCTTCGAGCGCCGATACGATGTAGTCCGCGTGCTGGCCGCCGATCTTGGGCACGTGGTACGTGGGATAGGCGTTGGCATACCCGTCGATGCCGTGACAGCCCGCACAGGTATAGAAGCGTTCCTTGCCGGCGACCGGGTCGCCGCCCTCGTCGGACTGAGCCCATGCCGGCGCGGCCAAAACCATGCCACACACGAACACCATCAGGCATTTACGCCAGCTTTGAATCATATGCTCTCCCGGTAACAGCGTGCGCCACGGAGCCCCGGCGCAGCGTTATGCTCTTGTAAATCGCCCGCCGAGTCAATTCACGCCGGTCTCGGCGGCCTCCGCATCGGCGGCGCTGGCCGGCTCGACCAGCCGAGCGGCGCTGGCGTTGAGGTTGAACCCCGAGGCCGCGCCGAGATCACGTTCGTCGAACTGCAGCAGTACGAGCCGCGCCAGCCCCCCGGCGGGCCCGCCCGCCGGGCCCGACCACACCCCGACCCGCGGCTCGCCGGCGGCCAGGCGCGGCAGACCGCCGCCGTAGACGCGTCGCAGCGGCTCCGGCGTCAAGGCGTCCGCGCCGACATCCAACGGCGCCGTACTGAACTGAACGTCGATCCAGCTGCGGCGACGACGCGCAGTGATCGGTGCCAGCCGTTCGGCCGGCAGACGCGAAAGCACGCCGCGGACCAGTGACGCCGCCGCGTGACGGCCGCTGTCGGCCAGCGAACGGCGCGCCACCGGCCCGTGGCCAAGAGACGGCGAGCCTTCGGCATCCGTCAGGCGCAGACAGCTGTCGACATGGGCGCGCAGGCGCAGCGTCTCGCCCCGGGCGTGCGGCGCAGCGGAGAACGCGACGGTCGCGCTCAGCCACGGCCGGCCGCCGTAGGGGTTGGGCAGGCGCAGCTGCAGGCGCGCATCGCGGTTTCTCGGCGCATCCCCATGCCGGCCGGCTCGCGCGCGCAGCCGTGTGCGGATCAGGTTGAACATCGACCGACTCCGCCCGTTCAATAGCGTGTAGCCACTATACTCGAGCAGGACATGATCATGCGCAATGCACGTCGCTATATCGTCACCGGACGCGTTCAAGGCGTGGGCTTTCGGGCCGCGACCGAACGGAGCGCGCGCGAGCTGGACCTGGCCGGCTGGGTGCAGAACCGCCGTGACGGCGGCGTCGAACTGGTGGCCGCCGGCGACGACGCCGCGCTCGATCGCCTCGGTGACTGGCTGGCCGTCGGCCCGTCGATGGCCCGGGTGGATCACGTCGAGGTCGCCCCGGCGGATTCCGACGACGATCTGCCGCAACCGTTCGCGGTGCGCTGACCGTAGCGCATAGAATATGCGCACTACATCAACCGTCGCGCCCGTCCGGCGCATCACTCGTCATGAATGAACGCCCCGATATGAATGAACGCCCCGATACCGCGCTGCCCGGCTGGGCCTGGCTCGGGCTGCCGCTGGTCATCTACTTCAGCCATTATCTGGCACGCGCGCTGCTGGACTTCGCGGTCTACGACCGCTGGGTCCTGCACGAATCGGGGATCACCGAAAAAGCCACCCTGGTGATGCTGGCGCTGGCACTGGTCGGCGGCCTCCTGGCGACACGCTGGGCCTGGCGCCAGGGCGACCGCAAGCTCGTCGCCTTCTTTCTGGTCTTTTGCCTCGGCTGTGTGTATTTCGGCGGCGAGGAAGCCAGCTGGGGCCAGCACATGGCCGGCTGGTCGGCGCCCGAGGAGTGGGCCGAGGTCAACGACCAGGCCGAGACCAACCTGCACAACACCAGCGGAATCGCCGGAACGCTGCTCGATCAGCTGCCCCGCAACCTGCTCGCGATCGCCATGCTGGTCGGCGGCGCCATCCTGCCGCTCGTGCGGCGCGCACGGGGCCTTCGCCACTCGCTGCACTCATTCCGGGGGCTGATCATGCCCGGCTTCGAATGCGTGGCGATCGGCTTCATCGCCCCGCTGGCCTCCATTCCCGAAAAGATTCTCAAGGCCGTCGCCGGCACGGTGCCCGCGCCGCTCGAGATCGAGGCCGGGGAAGTCAAGGAATTGATGTTCGCGGTCTTTCTGGCGATGTACATCGCCGGCGTGCTCGTGCGCATGCGCCGTGCCGGCGCGGCGGCCCCGTCGCCGCACTGATCCGCGACCGACGGACGCGTCGCCGGCTCTTTCGACGAGCGCCCAAAAAGAAGCCCGGATCGGGAGGGCAACCGATCCGGGCCAGGGGGCGGACGTCGCCAGGGGGAGAACGACGCCCTGATCCACGCAGCGGCATGACTCGGGTAGGATGCGCGCTGCGTATTGCAGATCGGTGAGGGGGAGACACCGTCTCTGCGACAGCGGGGTGACCCCGCTGCGTGATGTGAACTATAGGCGTACCGTATCGACTCTGCCAATTGAGTTTCTATTGCCTATGGATAGCGCTGTACTATACAGCGATTATTGCCAGCACAGACAGTAACCTATGACCCCGTGGTGATCTGCCCGGAGCGCCCGATGACTCAACCCGCCGCAACAGCGAACACGCCGACTGCGCAGGAAGCGGCCAAGCGACGCACCTTCGCGATCATCTCCCATCCCGACGCGGGCAAGACCACACTCACCGAAAAGCTGCTGCTGTTCGGCGGCGCGATCCAGCTCGCGGGGACCGTGAAGGGGCGCAAGGCCTCGCGCCACGCCACCTCCGACTGGATGGCGATGGAGCAGTCGCGCGGCATTTCCGTAACCACGTCGGTGATGCAGTTTCCCTATAACGAACGCATCGTCAACCTGCTCGACACTCCGGGCCACGAGGACTTCTCCGAGGACACCTACCGCACGCTGACCGCGGTGGACAGCGCGCTCATGGTCATCGACATCGCCCGCGGCGTGGAGCCGCGCACCATCAAGCTGATGGAGGTCTGTCGCCTGCGCACCACGCCGATCTTCACCTTCATCAACAAGATGGACCGCGAGGGCCGCCCGCCCCTGGAGGTGCTCGACGAGATCGAGGACGTGCTGGGCATCACCTGTGCGCCCATCACCTGGCCGATCGGCATGGGCAGCCAGTTCAAGGGCGTGTATCACCTGCTCGAGGACAAGGTCTATCTCTACGAGGGCTCGGACAACGAGGGCGGCGGCCGCACGGTCACCCTCGACGGCCTCGACGATCCGCGCCTGGCCGAGATTGCCGGGCATTATTACGACGATCTGCTCGAGGAGATCGAGCTCGTGCGCGAGGCCGGCGACGGCTTCGACCTGGAGATGTATCTCGCCGGCGAGGTCACCCCGGTGTTCTTCGGTTCCGCGGTCAACAACTTCGGTATCCGGCCGCTGCTCGACGCCTTCGTCGAGTGGGCGCCCGCGCCGCGTCCGCGCGAGACCCGGGCCCGCGACGTGGCGCCGTCCGAGGACGCGCTGTCGGGCTTCGTGTTCAAGATCCAGGCGAACATGGACCCTCAGCATCGCGATCGGATCGCGTTCATGCGCGTGTGCTCCGGCCACTACGCCAAGGGCATGAAGATGCGCCATCTGCGCGCCGGCAAGGACATCCGCATCAACGATGCGCTCACCTTCATGGCCAATCGCCGCGAGGCGGCCGAGACCGCCTGGCCCGGTGACATCATCGGCATTCACAACCACGGCACCATCGCCATCGGCGACTGCTTCTCCGAGGGCGAGGAACTGGCCTTCACGGGCATTCCGAACTTCGCGCCGGAGTTGTTCCAGCGCGTGGTCCTGCGGGATCCGCTCAAGGCCAAAGCCCTGCACAAGGGGCTCGACCAGCTCTGCGAGGAGGGCGCGACCCAGGTCTTCCGGCCGCTGCACAACAACGACGTCATCCTGGGCGCGGTCGGCACGCTGCAGTTCGACGTGGTCGCCCAGCGGTTGAAGTCCGAATACAACGTCAACGCCGGATTCGAGGCGGTCCAGGTCCATACCGCGCGCTGGATCTACGGCGATGCACGCGAGATCCGGCGCTTTCGCGACCGCATGGACACGGGCGTGGCCGAGGATCACGGCGGCGCGCTGGTCTATCTCGCACCGTCGCGGGTCAAGCTGCAGCTGACCGAGGAACGCTGGCCGGAGATCACCTTCGCGGCGACCCGCGAATTCAACGCCGGTTGAACGCCGCTCAGTCGGCCGCGGTCTGCAGGCCGATGCCGACACGCCCCAGCTGCTCGGCCTCGCGCGCCAGATCCGCGCGCGTCAGCGGCCGTCGGTTCAGCCAGTCGGCGGCACAGAACAGCTGCACGCCGGTCTCACCGGCGCCGAGCCGTACCGGCGGCGCGGCCGCCGGGTCACGGCCGCGATGCAGTATCACCGCCAGACGCAGCACCACCGCCAGACGCCGGGCCAGCGCCTGCCATTCCGTCGGCAGGGCGGCGATGCGGTCTTCGCGGAAACGCCCGCGATGCAGTCGCACCAGCGCGGCCAGCAGGCGCTGATCGTTGCGCGAGAAACCCTGCAGGTCGGCATGGCCGAGAATGTACTCGCCGTGCTTCTGATAGCCCTTGTGCGCGATCAGCAGGCCGATCTCGTGCAGCAGCGCGGCCCAGCGCAGCATGCGCCCGGCGAAGCGCTCGAACCCCGGCGGCGCCGAGTCGCCGAACAGACCGAGCGCGGTGGCGGCCACGCGTTCGCCGTGGGCGGCGTCGACGTGATAGCGCGCCATTGCCGACCGCACGCCCTGCTCGCGGATGTCGCGATCGTGCAGCCGACCCAGCAGGTCGGCGACCACGCCCTCGCGCAGCGCCTTGTCGGAGACCGACATGGCCTTCACGCCCAGGCTTTCGAAGACCGCCGTGAGCACCGCGAGGCCGCCGGGAAAGATGGCGGACCGGGCCTCGGAGACGCCGGGCAGCGACAGCGCGTCCACGCGCCCGGCCTTGATCACCCGGCGCGCCAGCGAGCGCAGATGTGCGGGCGTGATCTCGCCGCCGTCGGCGTCGTCGCCGGCGGCCCGCAGGATCGACTTGATGCTGCCGGAGGAGCCGATCGCCATGTCCCACCCGGCCTCGCGGTAGGCCCGGGCGATCGGCTCCAGCGTCAGCCTGGCATCGAGGACAGCCGCACGCCAGCTCTTGCGGGTGACGCGGCCGTCCGGAAAGAAACGCTGCATCTGCACGACCGCGCCCAGCGAGATGCTCTCGACGAGTTCGGGCTCGCCGCCTTCGCCGATGATCAGTTCGGTGGAGCCGCCGCCGATGTCCACGACCAGACGGCGCGGCCGTTCGCGGCCCAGGTCCCGGACCACGCCGCCGTAGATCAGACGCGCCTCCTCGGCGCCGTAGATGATCTCCACCGGATGCCCGAGCACGCGACCGGCGCGATCGATGAAGTCATCGGCATTGCGCGCACGCCGCAGCGTGTTGGTACCGACGACACGCACATGGTCGCCGGGCAGCCCCGCCAGGCGCTGACCGAAACGGGCGAGACAGGCCAGCGCCGACTCGCAGGCCGCCTCGGACAGCCCCCCGTCGGGGGTCAGCCCCGCCGCCAGCCGGACCGGCTCCTTGAGACGGTCGACGACGTGGTGGGTCTCGCCCTCGGCGCGCACCACGATCATGTGAAAACTGTTCGACCCCAGGTCGACGGCGGCGACCGTCTGCGGCGCGGCCTCGTCGGCGGGGCTTTCCAAGCGTGAACTCATGCGGCTATCTTAGGGACTACCGTTGTCGGGCGCGAGGGCGAAGGATTTTGAGCTACAGGCCGGAAACGTGTGTCGCACACTCGTGTGACATACGCACGACCGTCGCCCGCCACGGCTCCGCGCCGATCCTGGTCGCGCTGGTGGTCGTGCTCGCGCTCGCCGGCTGTGCCGGTCACGACACGCGCCCGGCCGCCCGCGGCCATCATCACGGCGCCGAGGATTTCAGCTGGGGCGCGGCCCGAGCCGGCGCGCAGAACGACCCGGGCGGCGACGCCGCGATCGTCGCGGCGCTGCAATCGCACTACCGGGACTGGGCGGGCGTGCCCTACCGCTACGGTGGCCGCGACCGCAGCGGCATCGACTGTTCCAGCTTCGTGCGGCGTACCCTCGATGCGGTCGAATCGATCGATCTGCCCCGCACCACCGCCGCCCAGGCGCAGCGCGGCGAGGCGATCGGCCGCGGCGATCTCTCGCCGGGCGATCTGGTGTTCTTCCGAACCGGCGGCGGCAACCGGCATGTCGGCATCTATATCGGCGACGGGCGCTTCATGCACGCCTCCACCAGCCGAGGCGTGACGCTGTCCCGCCTGGACAACATCTACTGGCGTCGCCACTACTGGCAGTCGCGACGGATCACGACCGCGCACAACTGATGCGCCCGCCCGTCACAACCCGCCGCGCGGCGGCCGGGTGCCGTCGCGCCCGCGCCGCGACCCGCCGTATGCCGACTCACCCCGGATGAGCACGTCCGAACACGGCGCCGCCGATCCGACGGCCGACGATACGCGAACCCGCCTGTGGCGCGTGATCTTCGGCACCGACACGCCGGCCGGCCGCGTCTTCGACATCGTGCTGATGGCGCTCATCCTCGCCAGCGTCGCCAATCTGATGCTGGTCTCGGTCTCGGCGATCGAGGCACGAATCGGCGGTCTGCTGCACGGCCTCGAGTGGCTGTTCACCCTCGTCTTCAGCATCGAGTACGCGGCACGAATCTACGCCGCGCGGCGCCGCTGGGCCTATATCCGCAGCTTCTACGGCCTCATCGATCTGGTCTCGATCCTGCCGCTGTATCTGGGACTGATACTGCCAGACACGCATTATCTGGTCGCCGTGCGCGTGCTCCGCATCATGCGCATCTTCCGGGTGTTCAAGCTGGTGCGCTATGCCAACGACGCGCGCGTGCTATCGCGTTCGCTCATGCACGCCCAGCGCAAGATCCAGATCTTTCTCGGCATGCTCGCGCTGATCGTGACCGTGCTCGGCGCGGTGATGTACGTGGTGGAAGGCCCGGTGCACGGCTTCACCAGCATCCCGCGCAGCATCTACTGGGCGATCGTGACGATCACGACCGTGGGCTACGGCGACATCTCGCCGAGCACGCCGCTGGGCCAGGCGATCGCCGGGGTCGCGATCCTGGTCGGCTATGCGCTGCTGGCGATCACCAGCGGTGTCATCACCGCGGAGCTGACCAACGAGATCCGCAACGAACGCCAGCGCCGCCAGTGCCCGCACTGCGAGCGCAGCGGCCACGAGATCGACGCCACCTACTGCAAGTTCTGCGGCGGCGACCTGACCGCCGAAGACCCCGAGGAGGACCCGCCGGCGGACGAGGAGCAGGCCGCCTCGCGCGATAAGCTCGATTGAGCCCCCGCGGCGGCGGATAGAGCGGCCACGAAAAAGGCCCGCCGAGACACTCGGCGGGCCTGGTGCTTCAAGGCGTCGCTGCGGACGCCGGCGGGCGCGATCAGGCGCGATCAGGCGCGGGCGCTATCCGCGCGTGCGTCCTCGATCAGACGGTGGGCGACCGAGTTGCGCAGCATCTCGTGCGCCCGTTCGATGGCCCGATCCAGTCCTTCGTGCTGGATCTTGAACTTGCGGTGCGCGCGCGCCTTGAGCTCATCCACGCTCGGAAACTCCGGCAGATCGATCTCGGCCAGATAGGCCTCCGCCGCGCTCCACTTCGTGCGCGCATGCGCCCGCAGGTCGTCGAGCCGATGGCTACCTTCCCAGCGCTGACGGATGTTGGCGCTGATGCGATCGGCCGAGAAGCCTTCCGCGATATAGACCGCGCACTTGTCGATGATCTTCTGCGTCGGCGCCTTCTCGTTGGCGAGAATGGTCTTGGGCGGCTGCCGCAGGTCCCAGACGAGACCCAGCTTCTCGAGCCCCAGCAACAGGTAATAGGTGGTGTCGATCTCCCACCAGAAGAAGCCATTGCGGGCCGTCGCCGGATAGTAGTGATGGTTGTTGTGCCAGCCCTCGCCCATGGTCAGGATCGCCAGGAACCAGTTGTTGCGCGAATCGTCGCCGGTCAGATAGCGCTGACGGCCGATCATGTGGTTCAGCGAATTGACGGTGAAGGTCGCGTGATAGACCAGCACGGTCGACAGCAGAAAGCCCGAGAACAGCCCGGCCCAGCCGCCGACCAGGAAGCACAGCGCCGCCACGATCAGGCCTGGCACGAACTGGTGGCGCTCGATCCAGCGGATCTCCGGATACTTGGAGAAATCCTTGATCAGGTCCATGTCCGGATTGGAACGCGCCTCGCGATAGACCCAGCCCACGTGTGCGTCGAACACGCCGTACTGGCGCGGCGAATGCGAATCGGCCGGCATGTCGGAATCGCGATGGTGTTCGCGGTGCTTGGCGGCCCACCAGAGCGGGCCCTTCTGGAACGCCGCGGCGCCGACGAAGGCCAGCACGAACTGGAAGCCGCGGCTGGTCTTGTAGCCGCGATGCGAGAAGTAGCGGTGGTAGCCGCCGGTGATGGCGAACACCCGCGCCACGTAGAGCCCGACGCAGATCGCGATCGAGGTGGCCGTGAAACCCGTCCACCAGATGCCGATCAGCGCGACGTGCAGCAGCGCGAACGGAATGAATTCGACCCAGTTGAACCGGTCATCCATGTCCGGGTTCGCGGGATATTTCCTGTCTTGGCTCATGGCCTCTCTCGGCTCGTTGGCTGTCTGGACCCGGTGCCGGGTCGGAGTTCGATGCGTGCAGTGCACAACTGTACACAGCAAATCCGAGTATGCGTCAGGTGAGAATGGTTTTCAAGAACGCGGGAGTGGAAACGATACTCCGGCCCGGCTCCACCGCGCCGCCGGGCTTCGCGCCCTGCCACTCGGACCCCGCACGGGCCGCGGCGTTCAATCCAGCGCGGCGAAGTCGAACAGGTCGCGGTCGGGCATCTGCGACGGCGCGACACGCGTCATCGAACGGAATATGCGCTCCGTGCGGCCGGGGTCCTGCGCTTCCCAGTCGGCCAGCATCCCCTTGATGTTCTGACGCTGCAGATTGTCCTGCGAACCGCAGAGATTGCAGGGAATGATCGGATACTGCTGCAGACGGGCGTACTTGTCGATATCGCGCTCGCTGCAGTAGGCCAGCGGCCGGATGACGACGTTGTCGCCGTCGTCGCTTCTGAGCTTCGGCGGCATCGCCGCCATGCGCGCACCGTGGAACATGTTCAGGAACATCGTCTCGACGATGTCGTCGCGGTGATGGCCCAGCGCGATGCGGGTGAAGCCGTGCTCGCGCGCGTGGCTGTAGAGTATGCCGCGACGCAGACGCGAGCACAGGCCGCACATGGTCGCGCCCGACGGCACCTTCTCGGTGACGACGCTGTAGGTGTCGCGCTCGAGAATCCGGTAGTCCACGCCGAGGCCATCCAGATACTCGGGCAGCACGTGCTCGGGAAAGCCCGGCTGCTTCTGGTCGAGATTGACCGCGGTGATCGAGAACGTCACCGGCGCCACGGACTGCAGATACAGCAGCATCTCCAGCATGGTGTAGCTGTCCTTGCCGCCGGACAGACACACCATGATGCGCTCGCCGTCGCGGATCATGCCGTAGTCGGTCACAGCCTGGCCGGTCAGCCGTTTCAGGCGCTTGGCCAGCTTGTTGGCTGCGACCGAACCGGGGGTCAGACCGTCCGGGGGGCGGGTGTCGAGGACCGGGATGCTGCTCATGCGGGACTCGGGCGACGCGGGTCGCATCGGGAAATCAAACGGGCACGGAACGTCATTGTAACCGCCGCGTCCGGCCGCGCCGAAGCGCCGTCGGCACCGCCGGGCTCATGCCTCGGCGCAGAGTGCCCGCATCAGCCGCCGGCTCTCGTTGACATAGTGGCCGCCGAACAGCCGCGCGTGGTTGAGCAGATGATAGAGCTGATAGAGCGGCCGGCGCAGGTGGCGATAGCCCGCAGTCATCGGCCATGCGCCCCAGTAGGCCTCGAAGAACACCGGCGGAAAGCCGCCGAACAGCTCGGTCATTGCGAGGTCGGTCTCGCGGTCGCCGTAATAGACGGCCGGGTCGAAGATCACCGGCGTGGCGTTCGCGTCCATGGCGACGTTGCCGCCCCACAGATCGCCGTGCACCAGCGAGGCCTCGGGCGTGTGGCCGGCGAGCAGCCGGTCCAGCACCGCCAGCAGCGCGTCGCCCTCGCGGGCGAGCTCCGGGTGGGTTGGCGCCAGCGCATCGAGCATCGCGGCCAGCCGGTTCTCGCGCCAGAATTCGCGCCATTCCGGGTGCGGCGCGTTCGCCTGCGGCGAGGTGCCGATGGTGTTGTCGCGGTCCCAGCCGTAGCGCGCCGCCACGATGCCGTGCATGTCGGCCAGCGCTTCGCCCAGCCGGGCGAACGCGGCCGGGGTGGCACGCTGCAGCTCGATGTGTTCGAGCGCGATGAATGCCTGCTCGCCGGCCACGCCGTGGGTGATCGGCTGCGGTACGCGCAGGCCCACCGCCTGGCCGAGCTCGGTCAGGCCCGCGGCCTCGGCGGCGAACATCTCCGCCCGATCCGCGCGATTGAGCTTGACGAAGTAGCCTTCGCCCGCGCCGCTCAGCCGATAGGCCGCGCTGATCGAGCCACCGCCGGCGCGGGCGCGCGTTTCGGCCTCGAAACGCGTGCCGGTGGCTTTGGCGATGGCCGCATCGATCGCGCGCCAGTCGGTCATGCCGCGGCCAGCCCCAGCCGCGATCGCAGCCGGTCGCCGAGACCGACCCGGCGGCAGATCGCGTCCAGGCGCTCGTGGTCGGCGGGCCGCCGACGGATATCGCGCTGTCCGGCGTCGAGATCGAGGTCGGTGACGATGGTCGCCAGCCGTCGCGACAGCCGCGCGCTATCGGCGTGCTCGGCCAGCCGGGTGGCCATCGAGGCGGCGCCGCGCAGCCCGCTGGCCGCCACCGCGCGGTGATCGGCCAGCAGCGTATCGAGATCGCCGAACCGGCCCAGCAGCGCGGCCGCGCTCTTGGCGCCGATGCCGGGCACGCCCGGAATGTTGTCGACCGGGTCGCCGACCAGGGCCAGATAATCGGCGATGGCCGCCGGCGGGACGCCGAACTTCGCCTCGATCGCGGCCGCGTCATAGCGGGTCTCGCGGGCATAGTCCCAGAGCGTGTCAGTCGGGCCGAGCAGCTGCGCCAGATCCTTGTCGGAGGTCACGATCGTGACCGGTGTGTCGGCGCCGGCTGCGAGGGTGCCGATGAGATCGTCGGCCTCGTAGACGGGGCTGGACAGCGTGGCCATGCCCAGGGCCTCGGTGATCTCGCGGCAGGCCGCGATCTGATCGACCAGTGCCTGCGGCGGCGTCTCCCGATTGGCCTTGTAGTCGGCGAACAGCTGATTGCGAAACGAACGCGTCAGCGACTCGTCGAAGGCGGCCGCGGCCTCGCGGTCGTCGATGCCGCCGAGCAGACCGGCCACGAAGGTCGCATAGCCGTGGACGGCGTTGATCGGCTGCCCCCCGGCGCCGGTGAGGCTCGACGGCAGCGAATGAAAGGCCCGGAAGATATATACACTGGCGTCGACGAGCAGCATGCGCTTAGTGTACCGAACGGTGCGCCGCGTCCGCGCGGTGAACCGGCCGAGGCACGCGTGACCCGTTTCCGAAGCAGGATCCATCGATGATGAGCAAGCGAATTCGCATCCGCGCCGTCCTGGCGGCTGCCGCACTCGTGGCCGGCCTCGCCCAGACGGCTGCCGCCGATACCACGCTGACCTATCGCAGCGCCGAGGGCAGTTTCACCGTCGACATGCGCCCGGGCGCGGTGCGCATCGACGACGCCAGCGAACAGTGGCAACTCTATCGGCGCGACAGCGAGGCCATATTCTCGGTCCGCCCGGATGAGCGCACCTACACCCGGCTCGACCGCGACGTGGCCGACACCATCCGACAGCGCATGGACACGCTGCGCGCCGAGGTCGAGACTCGTGTCCAGCAGCTGCCCGAGGGCCAGCGCGCGGCCGCGCGCGCGGCGCTGGTCGACCAGATCCCGGGGCTCGAGCCCTCGCAGCAGAGCGACGTCGGCCTCGATCACACCGGCCAGACCGAAACCGTGGCCGGGGTCGAATGCGAGATCGTCCAGATCGTGCGCGACGGTCAGCCGGGCGAAACGCTGTGCCTGGCCAGCGCCGATGCGCTGGGCGTGGACGACGACACCTTCGCGACGATCAAGTCGATGTTCGCGCTGATGAAAACGATGCTCGCGGGCACCGGACTCGAGACCGTGGGGTTGCCCTATCTCGACCTCGACGGCATGCCCGTGCGCTTCCGGGACGCCGGTACCGGCGAGCGCCGCGTACTCTCGAGCATCAGCCACGAGCCACTCGGCGATGGTCGCTTCTCGATCCCCGACGACTACATCGAACAGACGCCGGCGCAACCCGGGCGCTGAGCCCGGGCCGGCGCCATCCGCGGCCGCGGCGGTCGCTACGAATGCTTCCGCGTTTCAGTTAGACTCGATTCGGCTTGCATGCGGTTAGCGGCATCAGGGGGACAGGCGCGACCCCGCGCTCGTCTGGCTGTCGCGCCGATGATTCATCAGACATAGAACAAGGGAAGACATGAGCGTAAAGATCGCAGTCCCGAAGGAGACGGCCGACGGCGAGACACGTGTCGCCATGGTGCCGAAGGTGGCCGCCAAGCTGGCCAAGATGAACGTCGACATCCGGGTGGCCAAAGGCGCCGGCGAAGGCAGCCGCATCCCGGACGATGCCTACGACGACCCGGTCCAGATCAGCGATCAGGCCGCCGACATCTTCGGCGCCGACATCGTGCTGGGCGTCAACGCGCCGGAACCCAAGCAGATCGGCGAGATGAAGAAAGGGTCGGTGCTGATCAGCTTCGTGCAGGCCCATAACAACCCGGAAACGGTGAAGGCCCTCAACGACGCCGGCGTGACCTGCTTCGCCATGGAGCTGGTGCCGCGCATCACCCGCGCCCAGTCGATGGACGCGCTGTCCTCGCAGGCCTCGGCGGCCGGCTACAAGGCCGCGCTCATGGCCGCCAACGCGCTGGAGCGGTTCCTGCCGATGCTCACCACCGCCGCCGGCACCATCCGCCCGGCCAAGGTGCTGGTCATCGGTGCCGGCGTGGCCGGCCTGCAGGCGATCGCGACGGCCAAGCGCCTCGGCGCCAAGGTCTTCGCCTACGACGTGCGCACCGACACCAAGGAACAGGTCGAGTCGCTCGGCGCCGACTTCCTCATGGCCGAGGGCGTCAAGGCCGAGGCCGAGGGCGGCTACGCGCGCGAGCTCACCGACGAGGAGAAGAAGAAGCAGCAGGACATGCTCGAAAAGAACATGGCCGATGCGGACGCCGTGATCACCACCGCGGCGGTGCCCGGCAAGCCGGCGCCGAAGATCATCTCCGAGGCCATGGTCGACTCGATGAAACCCGGCTCGGTGCTCATCGACCTCGGCGCCTCCGGAGGCGGCAACTGCGAGCTCACCAAGCCGGACGAGGTCGTCACCCACGGCAGCGTCACCATCCACGGTCCGTCGAACGTACCGGCGCTGCTGGCCGAGCACGCCAGCGAGATGTATGCCCAGAACCTGTTCAACTTCCTGCAGCTGATCGTGGTGCCGGAAGCGGGTCAGGAGGACGCCAAGCCGGCGGACAAGACCCACAAGCTCGAGATCGACTGGGATGACGAAGTGCTGGCGAAGTCGGCGCTGACGCACGACGGCCAGATCGTCAACGACGCCGCCAAGCAGGCCCTGGAAGGCAGCGCCTAGCCGCTGCGCCACGCCATACGGGAACCATCGGGAGACACGCTGTGATCACAGGTTTTGTCGCACTCTATATCTTCATGCTCGCGGCCTTCACCGGCTACGAGATCATCGGCCGCGTACCGGCCATTCTGCATACCCCGCTCATGTCGGGATCCAACTTCGTGCACGGGATCGTGCTGGTCGGCGCCATGGTCGCGCTCGGCCATGCCGACGGCTTCTGGGAGACGCTGATCGGCTTCATCGGCGTGATCCTCGCTGCGGGCAACGCGGTCGGGGGCTATGTCGTGACCGAGCGCATGCTCGACATGTTCAAGTCCTCCAAGGACTGATCCGCGCCACCCGCACGCTGAACCGATAACACGAAAGGGTTACCGAATATGAGTTTCTGGGAATTCACAGTCGACGCGAGCTATTTCATCGCGGCCGTCCTGTTCATTGTGGGCCTCAAGCGCATGGGCTCGCCGAGAACCGCCAAGAGCGGCATCAAGTGGGCCGGCATCGGCATGGTCCTGGCCACCGTCGTCACGCTCTGGCACCCGGCCATGGAGGCCGGCTTCTTCCGCTACGTCCTGATGCTGCTGGCCATCGGCATCGGCGGCGCGGGCGCCTGGTACACGGGCAAGAAGGTCGAAATGACGGCCATGCCGCAGATGGTCGCGCTGTACAACGGCATGGGCGGCGGCGCCGCCGCGGCCATCGCGCTGGTGGAGATGTACTCCGGCTCCGCCTTCCATCACGGCGCCACAGTGCTCACCCTCGCGGTGGTGGGCGCCCTGATCGGCGGCGTGTCGTTCTCGGGTTCGCTGATTGCCTGGGCCAAGCTCGAAGGCAAGATGAAAAAGACCATCCGCCTGCCCGGCCAGCAGATGATCAACGGCGGCGTGGCCCTGCTCACCGTGATCCTGGGCATCTGGATCATCGCCTCGAGCGGCAGTGCGCCCGTGCTCGTGACGATCTTCTTCCTGCTGTCGCTGGCCTTCGGCGTGCTGCTGACCAACCCGATCGGCGGCGCCGACATGCCGGTGGTCATCTCCATGTACAACGCCTTCACCGGCCTGGCCGTGGCCTTCGAGGGCTTCGTGCTCGGCAACGCGGCGATGATCATCGCCGGCACCGTGGTCGGCGCGGCCGGCACGCTGCTGACGCTGCTCATGGCCAACGGCATGAACCGCTCGATCTCGAACGTGCTCTTCGCCGGCTTCGGCGTCGACGACGGCGCCGAGGCCGAGGGACCGGAAGGCGAGATGAAGTCGGTCGAGGCCTTCGACGCGGCCGCCTCGTTCGCCTATTCGGACAGCCTGATCATCGTGCCGGGCTACGGTCTGGCCGTGGCCCAGGCCCAGCACAAGCTCTGGGAGTTCGTGCAGATGCTCCAGAAGGAGCACGATGTGGACGTCAAGTTCGCCATCCATCCGGTGGCGGGCCGCATGCCGGGGCACATGAACGTGCTGCTGGCCGAGGCCGGGGTGCCCTACGACCTGATCTTCGACCTGGAAGAGATCAACGCCGAGTTCCCCAACGCCGACGCCGCACTCGTGATCGGCGCCAACGACGTGGTCAACCCGGCCGCGCGCACCGACGAATCCAGCCCGATCTACGGCATGCCGATTCTGGACGTCGACAAGGCCCGCGAGTGCTACGTGGTCAAGCGCGGCAAGGGCACGGGCTTCTCCGGCGTGCAGAACGCCCTGTTCTTTGGCGACAACACCCGCATGGTGTTCGGCGACGCCAAGCAGGTCTGCACGGATCTGGCCAACGGGCTCAAGCAGATCTGACCCGGCCCCGGCCGAGCGACGGAAAAGAGCCGCCTCCGGGCGGCTTTTTTCTGTCCGCTGCCGCCCGCGCATGCACGAGATCGAACCCCTGATCACGGCCCTCGCCGGCCATCGCCCGAGGCGGCGGCGACTGCGCCGCCGGCTCAAGCGCGCGGCAGTCGCCGCCATCCTGCGCGAGACCGGCCAGGGCGTGGAAGTGCTGCTGGTGCAGCGTGCCCGCCGCCGCGGCGACCCGTGGTCGGGCGACATGGCGCTGCCCGGCGGCCGGATCGACGGCGTCGACGCGGCCAGCGCATCGCGCGCGGCCTGTCGCGAGACCGAAGAGGAAACCGGCCTGCGGCTCACGCGCCGAAGCGGCATCGGCCGTCTGTCGGACCGTCTGACGCTGGATCACCGGCGGCGGGCACCGATGATCGTCTCGCCCTTCGTCTACCGCGCGCCGGCCGATACGGGCATCCGCGCGAACCACGAGATCGCGGGGACCCACTGGCTGCCGCTCGCCCGGCTCGACGAGAACGGCCACCGCGATATCCTGCACTGGCGGATCGGTGGCCTCACCGTCCGGATGCTCTGCCACGACTGCGGCGAGGGACGTCGGCTCTGGGGGCTGACGCTCGCGATCCTCGACGAACTCGTCGCCCTCGGCCGGTGAACGCCGCGGCGCTGACGGGCACGCCGAGCCCTACGCGACGAGAGGGTCGGTTTTTCAACAACCTGCGGCCGGTTATCCACACGACGAACGCAGAGGCGCCGCCTGTGTGGACTCGAAACGCAGCGCTGCACTGCAAAAAAAACCAGCGCAATGGCTTGATTTGAAAATTTATTTATGTTGACTTCATTTTCACTGCGGTTCATTAGATCGAGGCTATGATCGCAGTGCGACAAAACCATCCACTAACTTATCCACAACGCGTGCACGATTGATGGAGCCCGCGACCGAGGCGCCGATCGTGCGCGTCGCCGTACCCGTGCCGCTGCACGGCGCCTTCGACTACCGCATGCCGCCGGGCACCGACACGCCGGCTCCCGGCGCCCGCGTGCTGGTGCCCTTCGGACGCCGCCACCTCGTGGCCATCGTCATCGAGACCGACGTCACCAGCGACGTGCCGGCCGAGCGCCTGCGGCCCTTCGTGCGCGCGCTCGACGCGGCGCCGGTCTTCGATGCCGACCTGCTCGCGCTGCTGCGCTGGGCCGCGCGCTACTACCATCACCCGCTCGGCGAGGTGCTGGCCACGGCCCTGCCCGTGGCCCTGCGGCGCGCGGGTACGGCGAGCGCGGCCAATCGTCATCGCGGCTGGCAGGCCGTGGCGGTCGAGCGGGACGTGGCGACCGAACTGGCGCGCGCGCCGCGCCAGCGCGAGCTGCTCGATCGCATCCGCGCGAATCCCAATCCGACCGCGCACGCCTCGCTGCTGGCCTGGCTTGCGAGCGCAGCGGGACCGCTGAAGGCGCTCGCCGATCGCGGCCTGATCGAGGCGGTGACACTGCCGGGCGGCCTGGAACGCGGCAGCCCGACCGCGGCGCCGGAGCTGACCGACGGCCAGTCGAGCGTCGTCGAAGCGCTGCGCGCCGGGGGCACCGGCTTCGCCCCGGCGCTGGTGGAGGGCGTGACCGGCAGCGGCAAGACCGAGGTCTATTTCCGGCGCATCGCGGCCGCGCTCGAGGCGGGCCGCCAGGTGCTCTTCCTGGCCCCCGAGATCGGTCTGACCCCGCAGCTGATCGAGCGCGTGCGCGCGCGCTTCGACGCCGCCTTCGGGGTCCTGCACTCGCAGCGAAGCGACGGCGAGCGGGCCGACGTCTGGCGCGCCGCCGGCGCCGGCGACGCCGATATCGTCATCGGCACCCGCTCCGCGGTGTTCACGCCCATGCCGCGTCTCGGGCTGATCGTGGTCGACGAGGAACACGACGGCTCCTACAAGCAGCAGGACGGCTTTCGCTATCACGCCCGCGACGTCGCCCTGAAGCGCGCCCAGCTCGCCGACGTGCCGGTCCTGCTCGGCAGCGCGACCCCGGCGCTGGAGACCCTGCACAACGCCCACCAGCGGCGCTTCGCGCATCTGCAGCTGCCCCGGCGCGCCACCGGCGCCGCAATGCCGCCGATCCGGGTGATCGACGTCCGTTCGCGGCCGCTCGACGGCGGCCTGTCCGAACCGCTGATCGCCCGCATCGAACCCCATCTGGCCGCCGGCAACCAGGTGATGATCTTCATCAATCGCCGCGGCTACGCGCCCGCGCAGTGCTGCCACGACTGCGGCTGGATCGCCCCCTGTGCCCGCTGCGACGCGCCCCTGACCCTGCACGGCGGCGGCCGGCGCCTGCAGTGTCACCACTGCGGCGCGCTCGAGCCCGCCCCGAGCGTCTGTCCCGCCTGCGGCGGCGGTCAGTTGATCGCGCTGGGCGCCGGCACGGAACGCGTGACCGGTACCCTGCGCAGCCGTTTTCCGGACGTCGCGATCGCCCGCTTCGACCGCGACAGCATGGCCCGGCGCGGCCGCCTCGAGGATCAGCTCGCCGATGCCGCCCGCGGCGACACGCAGCTGCTGGTCGGCACCCAGATGCTGGCCAAGGGCCATGATTTCGCCCGCCTGACCTGCGTCGGCGTGCTCGACGTCGACGGCGGCCTGTTCTCGGCCGACTTCCGTGCCGCCGAACACATGGCCCAGCTCGTCACCCAGGTCGCCGGACGCGCCGGACGCGCCGCCCACCCCGGCGAGGTCTGGCTGCAGACGCGCCATCCGGAGCATCCGCTGCTGGAGCGGCTGCTGACGCGGGGCTACGCCGGCTTCGCCGAAGCCGGCCTCGCCGAACGCCGCGAGGCCGGCCTGCCGCCTTTCGGCCACCTCGCCCTGCTGCGGGCCGAAGCCACCGACGCCGATGCGCCGAGCGCGTTTCTGGCCGCCGCGGCCGCCACAATCCGAACCTCCGCAGAGCTCGCCTGCTGGGGCCCCGTACCGGCCCCCATGGCGCGCCGGGCCGGCCGTCATCGCGCCCATCTCATGCTCCACGCCGAACGCCGCGGCGCCCTGCATCCGGCGCTGGACCACTGGCAGGCGGCTCTGCCGCAGCTGCCGGAAGCCCGGCGCGTGCGCTGGTCGATCGACGTGGACCCGCAGGACCTGCTCTGAGCAGCGCCGCCGTCGCGGCCGTTGACCGCGCCGGGCGTACACGCGAGCATCTTTCGGATGCGCGTGCTGCTCATCGAGGATGACGAGACCCTGGGCGACGGCCTGCGAACCGGGCTGGGGCAGGACGGCCATGCCGTCGACTGGCTGACCGACGGCCGGCTGGCGCTCGATGCGCTCGATCACGACGATTTCGACGTCGCGATACTCGATCTCGCGCTGCCGTCGCGCGACGGCCTGGACGTGTTGCGCCACTGGCGCGCTGCCGGTCACGCGCTCCCGGTCCTGGTACTGACGGCCTACGAGGCGGTCGACGACCGCGTGACCGGGCTCGACGAGGGCGCGGACGACTATGTCGTCAAACCGGTGGCTCTGACCGAACTGGACGCCCGCCTGCGTGCGCTGGTGCGGCGGCGCAACGGCCACAGCGACAACACCCTGCGCTGGGGCGATATCGTCTTCGACCGCGCGCGCGGCATGATAACCCAGCGCGACCGACCGCTGGTGCTGTCACGCCACGAGCAGGCACTGCTGACGGCCCTGCTGGAACGACCGGGCCAGACGGTGACGCGCGAACAGCTCGGCAGCCGACTCTACGGCTGGGACGAGGCTCCCGAGAGCAACAGCATCGAAGTGCACGTACACAACCTGCGCCGCAAGATCGGCCGCGAGGCGATCCAGACCGTACGCGGCCTGGGCTATCGCATGGCCGGAGCGTCTGAGTGAACCGCAGCCTTCGCTATCGCCTGCTGATCCTGCTGGGTGGCGTGCTCGCGGCCGGCGCGCTGCTGCTCTGGCAGATCGCGGACTACGAGTCCCGGCGCAGCGCGGCCGCCGAGGTCGATGCCACGCTGCGGCTGACCGCGCGCACCCTGCTGATCAGCCAGCCGCTGCACGGCGTTGCCGCCGACAACCGCGTCGCCTCGCGGGCGCCGGGGCCCACACCGGAGTTCCGGCTGTCCACGCTCGAACGCGAGGTGATCGTGCATTCGCCCGGCTTCCCGAATGCCGTGACCGAGCGGCGGCCGGCGCCCGGCTTCAGCAATCACGAGGTCGACGGCGTGACCTGGCGCCTTCTGACCTTCGTCGATACCGAACGCGGCCTGATCAGCGAGGTCGCCCTGAACGAAAGCGACCGGCAGCAGCGCCAGGATACGCTCGACATGCCGGTCGAACGAGCGCTCATGTTCACGCTGCCCGTCTCGGCGTTTCTGGGCTGGCTGGCGCTCACCTACGGTCTGCGGCCGTTGCGCACGCTCAGCCGCGAACTGGACAACCGCGATGCCGGCGATCTGCGCCCGGTGGCGACGTCGCCGCGCGGGACCGTAGTCGAGATCGCAACGCTCGTGACCACGCTCAACGGCCTGTTCAAGCGTCTGCGCGGCGCCTTCCATGCGCAGCAGGTGTTCGCCAGCGCCGCCGGACACGAACTGCGCACCCCGCTCGCCGGACTGCGTACCCAGATCGAGGTCGCGCGACGCGCCGACGACGCCGCCCGGAAGGATCAGGCACTGGCTCATATCGACGAGGCGGCCGCGCGCATGGATGCGCTCACCGCCCGTCTGCTCAAACTCGCCCGGCTGCGCGCACGCCGCCTCGACACGGCCACCGGCGCCGGGGTCGAACTCGGTACGCTCGCGCGGCGCCTCGCCGATCGGCGGCCCCATGTGCGCTTGCGGATCGACGCCGGCGATACGCGGGTCGCCGGCGACGAGGAACTGCTCGCGGCTCTGCTGGAGAACCTCGTCGACAACGCAGAGACGCATGCCCCCGACAGCGAGTGGATCGATATCGAGATCGGCGATACCTCAACCGGGCTCTGCCTGTCGGTGATCGACGCCGGGCCGGGAATTCCCGAAGCCGATCGAGCCGAAGTATTCGAGCCGTTCTATCGCGCCGACGGGCGCCGCGGACCCGGTAGCGGTCTCGGCCTGCCGCTGGTACGAGCGATCGCCGAAGCCCACGGCGGCAGCGCCGCCGTCGACCGGCCGGCCGCCGGCGGCACGCGGGTGCGCGTGCATCTGCCGCATGCGACTTCGCCCGCCTAAGACGACTTTAAGCCGCCCCCGATAACGTCTGCCGGGCATTCACACAACGCCCGGAGGGCATATGCAGAGCAAATGGCTCATCGCAACCGGTCTGAGCATCGCGGCATTGGGCGCGAGCGCCGCAACGCCGAATCAGATCTCCGACTGGGACAGTGACGGCAACGGCTCCATCAGTCAGAGCGAATGGGGCAACCAGTGCACCCAGAGCGACCTGTTCGACAACTGGGACACCGACAACGACGGCCTGATCGACGACGACGAGTACGCCACCGGCCTGTTCCGCCACTGGGACGCGAACGACAACGGCGTGCTCGAGGAAAGCGAGTGGCTCAAGGCCAACGAGAACTGGTTCGAAGAATACGATATCCAGTTCAGCGCCTGGGATTCCGACGAGGACGGGTTCCTCGAATATCGTGAGTTCGACACCGGCCTGGGCAAGACGTCCTCTTACTCGGACTGGGACGCCAACAACACGCTGTTCATCGAGCCGGAGGACTTCTGCACCAGCCTGTTCAACCAGGCCGATGCCAATGATGACGACAGCATCAACGTCGGCGAATTCGACGACGATGCCGTGCTCTGGTACGTGTACTGAACACGTAGCGCTATACCATAGAGCCGAAACGGGCGTGCGCTGCGGCGCACGCCTTTTTTTGGCCGCCGCACCGCGTTGGCTGCGCCGCGCCCGGCGCCACGAGTCCGGATACCGTCGCCCCGCGCCGGGGTTAAACGACCCGCGCGTCGTCAGGCATAGTGGTTGCATACTTCAGCCGGATTTTTCATGTCTGCTGCAACGCAAAACGCGCAACGTGGTAACGACCGTATCTCGCTGACCGGCTATGCCACGGCCAGCGCCTGGGCACACTACGGCTTCGAGGATGCGGAATGGTTCGACACCCGTCGTGGTCGGGCGCTGTTCTGGCCGTTGCATTCCGCCTGCAACGCCATCCGTCCGTTTTCGCCGGGCGCGGGCGCGTTCACCGAGACCCTGTACTGGCGCCATCACTGGTTCTCCAAATGGACCGAGGCCCAGTCGCCCGGGCTGGCCGTGGAGATCGGCAGCGGTCTGACCACGCGCGGCATCTCGCATTCGCGCCACCACAGCGACTGCCAGTGGGTCGACTACGACCTGCCGAACGTAGTCGAGGCACGCAACGCGCGCCTCGCCGACGAGCGGCTGCCCGAGAACTACACGCTGGATCGCGGCGACCTGCTCGCCGACGGCCTGGGCGACGCCCTGACGGCGCCCGAGTCCGGCCGCACCATCGTGCTCACCGAAGGCGTGACCGACTATCTGGCGATGTCGGAGAAGCGGCGTGCCTGGCGCTCGGTCGCGGCACTGCTCGAACGGCTCGGCGGCGGGCGCTATCTGCTGGAAATCCATCCGCGCCAGCGCCTCGAGACCTTCGGCCCCACCGCGCGCATGCTGCTGGCGACACTGCGGCGCATCACCGGCCGCGACCTCTCGGAGCAGCTGTTCGACAGCGTCGACCAGGCCACCTCGCTGCTGCGCGAATGCGGCTTCTCGCGCGCCCGCGTGCTGACCGAGGACGAACTCGAGGGCGCGGCCGACGCACCGCTGCCGCGGCATCGCGCCTTCGTGTTGGTGGCCGCCGACGTATAGCCGCTCGCCGCGGCCCGCGGTAGACTGCGCGGTCATTCGCGACCGCATGCTGCTCTTCTCGTGAAACGTCTCGTCCAAGACCTGCTCGCCGACGCCGCCGCCCGCGCCTGGCCCGACATCGACACGCCCGCCGACCCGCACGTCGAGCGGACCCGCGACGCCGCCCACGGCGACTTCGCCAGCAACGTGGCAATGACGCTGACCAAGGCCGCGCGCCGCAAGCCGCGCGACATCGCCCAGGCGATCGTGGACGCCCTCCCCGCGGACGCACGCATCGACCGGGTCGAGATCGCCGGGCCGGGGTTCATCAACTTCTTCCTCGCGCCGGCGGCCTTTCGCGCGGTCATCGACGATGTGCTCGCCGCGGGCGCGGACTACGGCCGGCGTGCGCCGGACAGCGCCAATCCGGTGCTCATCGAGTTCGTCTCCGCCAACCCGACCGGCCCCCTGCACGTCGGCCACGGGCGCGGGGCCGCGGTGGGCGACTGCATCGCGCGGCTGCTCGAGGCCGCCGGCCATCCGGTCACCCGTGAGTTCTACTACAACGATGCCGGCGCCCAGATCGCCAATCTGGCCGTGTCCGTGCAGGCGCGCTGCCATGGCATCGACCCGAGTGACGCGGCCTGGCCCGAGGCCGGCTATCGCGGCGATTACATCGCCGACGTCGCCGCCGCCTACATGGCCGGCGAGACCGTGCACGCCGACGACCGCGACGTCAGCGGTGCGGCCGACGCCGACGACATCGACGCCATCCGCGAATTCGCGGTCGCCTATCTGCGCCGGGAACAGGACGCCGACCTGCGCGCCTTCGGCGTGGCCTTCGACGTCTACTCCTTGGAATCCGCGCTCTATGCCGACGGCCGGGTCGAGGCCACGGTGAACGCGCTGGTCGCCGCCGGCCACACCTTCGAGGCCGACGGCGCCCTGTGGCTCAAGACCACGGACTTCGGCGACGACAAGGACCGGGTGATGCGCAAGGTCGACGGCGACTACACCTATTTCGTGCCGGACGTGGCCTATCACGGCGCCAAGTGGGAGCGCGGCTTCGCCCAGGCGGTCAACGAGCAGGGCGCCGACCACCACGGCACCATCGCCCGGGTCCGCGCCGGCCTGCAGGCGCTGGATATCGGCATTCCCGAGGGCTGGCCGGACTACGTCCTGCACCAGATGGTCACGGTCATGCGCGGCGGCGAGGAGGTCAAGCTGTCCAAGCGCGCCGGCGCCTACGTCACGCTGCGCGATCTCATCGACGAGGTCGGGCGCGACGCCACGCGCTATTTCCTCGTGGCACGCAAGTCGGACTCGCAGCTGACCTTCGACATCGATCTGGCCCGCAGCCAGACCGAGGACAACCCGGTCTACTACATCCAGTACGCGCACGCGCGCATCTGCAGCGTCGACGGCCAGCTCGCCGGTCGCGGCTGGACGTTCGATCGCGACGCCGCGGAACTGGCGCGCCTGGACACGCCGCACGAGCAGCGCCTGATCGCCACGCTCGCGCGCTTTCCCGAGATGGTCGAGGCGGCAGCGGCCGACTACGCCGTCCAGAGCGTGGCCCATTATCTGCGCGATCTGGCGGATGCCTTCCACAGCTACTACAACGCGCAACAGTTTCTGGTCGACGACGCCGGTCTGCGCAACGCGCGGCTGGCGCTGGTCCGCGCCACGCGACAGGTGCTGGCCAACGGCCTCGCCCTGCTCGGTCTGAGCGCACCGACATCGATGTAGGCGCGCGGCAGGGCGCACACGCCGGCGTGGCGGCGACGACGCCCGACACGTCCGCCGGCTTTCTCCTACCATGGAGCGCCGCCGGCTCGGCCCGGCGCGCGAGGCAGGCATCAAAGGAATCGAGGTGAACTGATGGCCCGCGATTATTCGTCGCGCCGCAACGGCAACAGCAGTGCCAAGAGCAAGCGCCCGTCCGGGGGCCGCAAACCCGCGGCGCGGCCGGCGCGGGCCAAATCCGCGCCGAGCGGCGGCCCGCCGGGCTGGGTTTGGCTGGTCTGCGGATTGTGCATCGGTCTCGTCATCGCGGCCGGTTTCTATGTCTTCGCCCGCCCGGCCGGCAGCAATGCGCCCCAGTCCGTGGAGATCGCCGCCCCGCAGGACGAGGACACGGCAAAGGACACGGACGATGCGCCGGATGAAACGGCCGCCGCGGATCAGGACCAGAACGCGGAGTCGGAGCCGCGCTTCTCCTTCTACAAGATGCTTCCGAACTACGAAGTGGTGATTCCGGAGGAAGAGTATCCGGAGGAGGAACCGGACACCGCGGCGAGCGCGGCCCAGGACACCCCCGCAGGCGAGCCGCCGCCCCCGCCCGATTCGACGCAGCCGACCACGCCGCGCGTTGAAGAGCCGGGCAACTACGTGATCCAGGCCGGGTCGTTCTCGCGCGACGCCGACGCGGACCGGCGCAAGGCCGAGCTCGCCCTGCTGGGCATACCCGCCAACGTGGTCAGTGTCGACCTGTCGTCCGGCAAGACCGTCTATCGCGTCCAGAGCAACACGATCCGCTCCAGCGACAAACTCAACGAGCTGCTCAAGCGTCTGCGCGAGAACCGGATCGACACGCTGGTCATGCGGGCCAAGAACTAGGGTCTGTTAGCACTTCATGCGAGTCCGCGCCAAGCGCTTCCTGAGAAGTGACGTTGGGCGGCAAAACTAGGCGTCGTGCGCGCCGCGCAGTCACGCTCCGCCAGCGTGCGACCACGCTGGATTGCCGCACCCTGGTTGTTTCATGGGGGCGCCTGGCGCTCCGGTTGGGCCGCGCATGAAACAACCATGGGTACGCTGCGGCGTTGCCAATCTGATCGTGGCTCGCCACGATCGGCGACTCGCGCCTTGCAGAACACGATGTGCGGTCGCCAACACGGCGCTCGTAGGAAGTGTTCACAGGCCCAGGCCAATGGCGGTCGCGCCGTCGGCCTTGAAGCCGCATGGCGCTGTCGTCAGGCATGGCCCGGCCGGGCCAGCGGGTCGCAAGCCGGGAGCGCTGTTTCAACCCTCGCCGCCGAGATAGCGCCGGCGCATGGCCTGCCAGTCGGCGCGCGACAGGTAGTCGAGTATCGCGCGGTTGATCGGCTCGCGCAGTTCGCTGCCCTCCGGCAGCGCAAAGGCGTAGTCCTGTCGCTCGAAGGTGTTCGACAACACCTGCAGCGCCTGTGGCCAGCCCTCACCCACCCGATAGCGCAGCAGCGGCGCGTCGTAGACCACGGCATCGACCCGGTCATCGGCCAGGGCGGCGAGCGCGGCGTCCACGGTGTCGATTTCGTCGAAGCCGATCCCGCGCGCCGCCAGGGCCTCGGCCGCCGCGGAATCGCGGATGGTGGCCACGCGCGCGCCGTCCAGATCCTGCACGCCGTTGATGCGCGAGGCCAGCTGGTCGACGGTCAGCGACGTCGCGATCGCCGCGGTGAAGCTGGAGATGATGATGATGCCGGCGAACATCCAGACCAGCCCGACGAGGCGGCCACCGAGGGTGCGCGGGGACTTGTCGCCGTAGCCGACCGTGGTCATCGTCACCGCGGCCCACCAGAAGCCGCTGCCGAGACCGCTGACCGGGCCGCCGCCGAACTCCTCGGGGTTGGCGCGGCGCTCGAACAGCCAGACCGCCACGCCGACGCCAAGCAGCACCAGCGCGAGGGCGGCGAGCGCGGTCAGGAACGGCCAGGAGACGAAGCGTTCGAGCGTGGACCAGACCCGGCCGCCCTGCGCCGGCACCGCGATCGCGAGGCCGGTCGAATAGAAGGGATAGCTGAAATCCACCCGGCGCTCGCGCTCGGCGGTGACCGTCAGCGCAGCCACCGAGATGTCCAGCGTGCCGTCCTCCAGACCCGAGAACAGCTCGCGCAGTTCACGGGGCCTGTAGTCGTAGTCCACGCCGAGGCTTTCCGCCACGACCTCCCAGAGCGTGATACTGATGCCCGAGAAGCTGCCGTCCTCGGCCGTGAAGACGAACGGCGGCGCCGCGCGGGTACCCACATCGAGGCGAATATTCTGCTCATCCGACGGCATCGCCCGCCCGTCGTCCGCCGACTGTGCGGCGACCGGGCCGGCGCAGAGCCCGATCGCGCAGGCGATGAACAAGCCCAGCCCGCGGGCCCACTTCGGTCGTTTCATGCCGCGTCCCCTGATGTGTTCAGAATGCGTGTTCCAGCCCGAGCGAGAGACTCACATCGGGCGAGGCGCCGGTGTTCAGATCCTCGACGAGGCCGAGGGTCAGCCGCGAGGCCGCGGTGACCTGCCAGTCGAGACCCAGTGCGCCCTGCACCGCGGTGCCGTCCAGCGCCTCGAGGCCGGTGTCCTCGTAGAGCGCGCCGTGCAGATTGACCTGCGCCTGGGCGACCCATGCCGGCGACAGCGCGTAGCCGACCGACGCCCAGCCGAAGGCGACGTTGTCGACCCGCTGGTCATCGAGTACGTCGCCGCGGCCGGTATGGAGGCCGCCGGCGCCGGCGAGCAGCCGCCAGCGCGAGGTGCCGTGCTGGTTGTTGCCGATCGTGGCCCAGACGGCGAGATCGGTCCCGCCGCTGCCGGTCAGGCGCTCCGCGTCGCCGGTCGGCAGCTTGAGCTCGCCGGCGATCGCCGCGCCCCAGTCGCCGACACCCGCGAGCCGGCGCTTGAGACCGAGACGCAGATCGCCGACACCCGAGGGCGAATCGTCGACATCGAGCGCAAGCCGGCCGTCGCGCGCATAGCGAAAACGCTGGCGATCCCGGGGCGCGCGGGCGCGACCGCCGTCCGCGAAACCGAAGGTGTCGTGGAAATCGTCGATGAAGCTGTCGGCGAAGCCCCCGCTGTGCGCCACGAACGGTATCTCGATCGTCGCCTGCCAGCGGTCGGCGAAGCCGCGCCTGAACACGAGCGCAGCGCGCGTGGTCTCGCCGTCGAACAGCAGGGTCTCGGCCGGTGCGGACTGTTCGGTGTAGTGGCTGGTGTAGTCGAGACGCAGTCCGGCACGCCATTCGCCGGATGCAACCACTGTGTAGCCGGTGGCACGCGGCAGGCCGTGGACTGCCGCCGTCGGCGACTGATCCGCGATCGGCAGCGGTCGCGGCGCAGTCTCCGCCTCGCGGGCCCCGACCGGGCCGAGCCAGCCCAGCACCGCGCCGACTAGCAGCAGTCGCGGCGCGATCGATACGCCTGCCATGTCTCCCCCTTGACCGATACGCCGACCGCCGCCGGCTTCCGATCATTCAACCACAGACCGGCCCCGCCCGCCGCCGCGGGTGACTACAGCGGATCGAGCTTGGCGTAGCCGGCGATCAGCCACTTGCTGCCGGCCTCGTCGAAGTTGACCTGGATGCGCGCCCGCGCGCCATCGCCCTCGAAGGCGAGCACCGTGCCCTCGCCGAACTTGCGATGACCCACCCGCTGGCCGAGCGACAGGCCGGCCGCACTCTGCTCGGCGCGGCCGAGGGCGCCGGGCCGGAACACCGGCTGGCTCACGCCGGTGCGGGGCCGGACCTCGCGCAGATATTCCGCCGGGATCTCGCGCAGAAAACGCGAGGGCGCGCACAGGTTCTCGCTGCCGTGCAGCCGCCGCACCTCGGCGTGCGACAGATGCAGCCGCTCCATGGCCCGGGTCATGCCGACATAGGCCAGGCGGCGCTCCTCCTCGAGCCCGGCCTCGTCCTCGATCGAGCGCTGGTGCGGGAACAGCCCCTCCTCCAGACCGACCATGAACACCAGCGGAAACTCCAGCCCCTTGGCCGCGTGCATCGTCATCAGCTGCACCGAGTCGTCCCACGCCCCGGCCTGGGCCTCGCCGGCCTCCAGCGAGGCATAGGCCAGAAACTGGGTGATCTCGTCCATGGTCTCGTCGTCGTCCGGCGTGTAGGCGCGCGCCGCCGAGATCAGCTCGTCGAGGTTCTCCTTGCGGCCTTCGGCCTTCTCGTCGCCGCCCTTGCCGTGATGCGCCTTGAGATCGGTCGCCGCGATCACCTTCTCGGCGAGCTCGTGCAGGCTCATGCCCTCGGCCTCGGCGTCGAGTTCGTCGATCAGCGCGATGAAAGCGTTGACCGACTTGGCGGCGCGCGCCGACAGCCCGTTCTCGGCCAGGTCGGCCGCCGCCTGCCAGAGACTCATCGCCCCGGCGCGGGCATGGCCGCGGATGCGGTCCAGCGTGGTCGCGCCGATGCCACGCGTGGGCGTGTTGACCACGCGCTCGAAGGCCGCGTCGTCGGCCCTGGACTGCAGCAGGCGCATGTAGGCCAGCGCATCCTTGATCTCGGCGCGCTCGAAGAACTTCTGCCCGCCGTAGATGCGATACGGCACCTCGGCGGCGATCAGGCGCTCCTCGAGCACCCGCGACTGGGCGTTGGAGCGATACAGGATCGCGATGTCCGAGCGCGTGCCGCCATCCGCCAGCCAGTTCTGGATGCGGGTGATCACGTGCTGGGCTTCGTCGTATTCGTTGAAGGCGGCGTAGACGTCGATCGGCTCGCCGTCGACGCCCGCGGTCCACAGATCCTTGCCGAGCCGCGAGAGGTTGTTGCGGATCAAGCCGTTGGCGGCCGACAGAATGCTGCCCGTGGAGCGATAGTTCTGCTCCAGGCGGACCGTGTGCGTGTCCTTGAAATCGGTCTCGAAGCGCAGGATGTTGTCCACCCGCGCGCCGCGCCAGGAATAGATCGACTGGTCGTCGTCGCCGACGATGAACACGCGCCCGGCGTCCCCGGCCAGCAGTCGGATCCAGGCGTACTGCAGGGCGTTGGTGTCCTGGAACTCGTCGACCAGCACGTGCGAGAAGCGCCGACGGTAATGCGCCAGCAGTGCGGCGTCGTCGCGGCAGGTCTCGTAGGCACGCAGCAGCAGCTCGGGGAAATCGACCAGCCCGGCGGCTTCGCGCGCGTTCTCGTAGGCCTGGTAGAGCCGGATCATCTGGGCGCGGGCGTAATCGCCGGTGTCGGCCAGATCGCGCGGGCGCTCGGCGGCCTCCTTGCAGCTGTTGATGAACCCGGCCATCTGGCGGACCGGCCAGCGCTGCTCGTCCATCTCCAGGCTCTTGAGCGTGCGCCGGACCAGACGCTGCTGGTCGTCCGCGTCGATGATCTGGAAGGCCTGCGGCAGCTTCGCCTCGCGATAGTGCAGCCGCAGCAGACGATGGGCGATGCCGTGGAAGGTCCCCACCCACATCGCCCGCGCCGGCACCCGGATCATCGGTTCCAGGCGCGCCCGCATTTCGCCGGCGGCCTTGTTGGTGAAGGTCACCGCCAGGATCGACTGCGGCGAGACGCCTTCCACCGCGATCAGCCAGGCGATACGATGAATGAGCACGCGCGTCTTGCCGGAGCCGGCACCGGCCAGCACACGCATGTGGCCCGGCGGCGCGCCGACCGCCTCGCGCTGGGCTTCGTTGAGCGGGTCCAGAATCGTAGATACGTCGTCCATGGCCGCGATTGTAAACAAAGGCCGGCGGCGCGTTCGTGTTCATTCACGCGCAAGCCGGGCGCGTTACCATCGATGAATGGTTCCGCGCGAGCCGCCCGACGACCGAACGCCGGCATCGCCGGCCTTTCAAACGCGTTCGAGAGACAACATCATGCGCCGCATCATCATCGTGTCCGTCCTGCTGTCCCTGCTCGTGGCCTGCGCGACCTCGCCGACCGGACGGCGCCAGCTCAAGCTGTTTTCCGGCGACGAGATCGCCCAGATGGGCATCCAGAGCTACCAGCAGATGAAGCAGGAGGAGCCGATCGAGACCAGCACGGCCGAGAACCGCTACGTGAAATGCGTGGCCGACGCCATCATCTCGGCCAGCAATCCCGAGGGCCAGTGGGAGGTCACGGTCTTCGAGGACGACCAGGTCAACGCCTTCGCCCTGCCCGGCGGCAAGATCGGCGTCTATTCCGGCCTGCTCGATGTCGCCGAGACCGACGACCAGCTCGCCGCCGTGATCGGGCACGAGGTCGCGCACGTGATAGCCGATCACGGCAACGAACGCGTCTCCCAACAGTTCGCCACCCAAGGCGGGCTGCAGGTGGTCTCGGCGTTTCTCGGCGGCTCCGGTGGTGCCGGCAGCCAGGCGATCATGTCGGCCCTCGGCCTCGGCGCCCAGGTCGGCATTCTGCTGCCGTTCTCGCGCACCCAGGAGAGCGAAGCCGACACCGTGGGCCTGGAGCTCATGGCGCGTGCCGGCTTCGACCCGCGCCAGTCGGTGGACCTGTGGCAGAACATGGCCGAGGCCAGCGGCGGTGGCGGTCAGGCCGAATTCCTGTCCACCCATCCCTCCAACGACAGCCGGATCAACAACCTGTCGAGCCATATGGACGAGGCCATGCAACTCTACCGACAGGCGCCGAATCACCCCGACTGCGGCTAGCACATTTCGGGGCCGATAATTTCAAACTAAATTCATCGGCGCGCTCTTGTCGGCCGCACAAACTTATGTAAACTGCGAAAGCGTACGGCGCGGCCGTTCTCCGTTGGTCTTAGTTTGGTGTCATTGACGAGTCCGGACGGTTCTGAAACAGCAATGACACGGCATCGCTAGGATCAAGTTGAGATGAATATTTACGTAGGCAACCTGGCCTGGGCCACCGACGACGACGAACTCCGCAGCGCGTTCGAAGCCTTCGGTGAGGTCTCCTCCGCCAAGGTGATCATGGATCGCGAAACCGGCCGCTCGCGCGGTTTCGGCTTCGTGGAAATGCCCGATGACAACGCCGCCAAGCAGGCGATCGAGGGGATGAACGACAAGGACCTCGGCGGTCGCACCCTGCGCGTGAACGAAGCGCGCCCGCGTGACGATCGTCCGCGCGGCCCGCGCCGCTTCTAGAGCGCCGCACGGCTCGTGCAGAGAAGCCGTCCTCCGGGGCGGCTTTTTTGTGTCCGGGGCGCCGCACTCGGTCAGCCGATCCCGGCCCGGAAGCGTCGATCGCTTCCAGGACACGATGTCCCGCCCGGCCGAGCCATCCCGGTGCAACGCGCCGCCACCGAGACGCCGCGGCGCTCGCGGCACGCCGCCCGAGCCGCAGTACCGTGCTCGTGGCCGGGCCGGCGCGTGGCGGCTACCCGTCGCCGGCATCACGCCAGCCCGACGCGTCGTCCGTTCGTGTTGCCGGCCGCTGCGCCGCGGTGCATCCGCCTATCCCGAGCGGTCGGCCCTCACGAGACCGGCTCACCGAAGAACACGCCCTCCGGCAGCCGCAGTTCGGTGGCGGGCAACCGAACCTGGCGCAGGGTGACGAACACGAACAGCAGCGGATTGACGTCGTATAGCTCGCGCAGCGGCGCGACGAGCGCGGGATCGAGAAAACCGCCGTCCACCAGCGCCGACAGCCGGATGGTCGCGGCGATCGCCGACTGCGGATAATCACTGGCGTAGCGAAGTCGCCCGAAGAACTGGGGGTGTTGCAGCAGCGGGCGCAGGACATCGTCGAGCCGATCGGCGGACAGCACGCCGGCCAGGTCGACGGCGAGCGCGTCCCGCCCGGCGGGCTCGCGCAGCAGCGCGAATAGGCCCGGCATGAGGCGCTGGCCGTCCTCGCCGTGGGCGCCGCCGAGCGTGGCCACGACCCGCACCCCGGCTTCCAGCGGCGCGCGCAGCGCCGACGGGTCGACCCAGCCGCTGGCCCCGTTTTCGGCCGTCCGCGCGCCCACCGGCAGGTGCAGGGTCATGCCGTGCTCGGCCATCGCCGCATAGGCCTCGGCCACGCGCGGATCGTCCAGATCGATGCCCTGGGCGACCGGCCACCAGCCGAGATGCGTGATCCCCGCTTCGGCCCAGCCGACGATCGCGTCGACCGCGTCCGCACGATAGGGGTGTACCGACACCGCGGCGCCCAGCTGCGCCGGCGCCTGCGCGGCCAGATCCCGGGCCCGGGTGTTGGCGATCACGTTGAGGCTGCGTTCGGGCTCGGCGCGGCCGTCGGCGGCGAACACCGCGTCGCGGGCGAAGACCCGGGCGCGATAATCGCCCGGCATGGCCGCGATCTGACGCATCAGACGGGCCGCATACTCGGCCTGCGGCGCGTCGGCGTCGCCGTCCACGCCTGCCGCATGGGCCCGGACCCGGTCGGACAGCCAGGCCAGCGGATGCCGGCCGCCGCCCAGCGCGTCCGCCTCGCGCGCGGCGAAGCCGATGCCGGCGGCCGCCCGCCCATCGCGCACCGGACGGCCGTCGGCGTCGGCGAAGGCGGCGTCCACCAGCGACCGCGCCCGATCCGACAACACCCAGGCCGCGTCCTCCGGGGCGTGGCGCCAGGCTCCGGCGTAGCGATCGAGCGCGCCGTGCCAGAGCGTGACCGCCAGCGCCGCCAGCCCGGCGAGCACGACGGCCAGCACCAGCAGCCGCAGAGCGAATGCGCGCATGGCCGGTCAGGCCGCGACGATCTCGCCGGCGGCGATCGCCTCGGCGTGATGACAGGCCACCCGGCGATCCGGGCCGTGCTCGCGCAGCCGCGGCACCTGGCTGGCGCAGTCGGCCTGGGCCCAGGGACAGCGGGTGCGGAACACGCAGCCCGAGGGCGGATCGGCGGGCGAGGGCAATTCCCCGTGCAGCCGGATGCGCCGCCGGCTGCGCTCGCCCGCCGGATCGGGGCGCGGGACCGCGGAGGCCAGCGCCCGCGTGTAAGGGTGCGCCGGGGCGTCGAACAGCGTGGCCGCCGGCCCCCGCTCGACCAGCCGGCCGAGATACATCACCGCCACCGCATCGCTGATCTGACGCACCACCGCCAGGTCGTGGGCGATGAACAGCAGCGCGATGCCGAAGCGATCGCGCAGCCGCGCGAGCAGCTCCAGGATCCGCGCCTGGATGGACACGTCCAGCGCCGAGACCGGCTCGTCGCAGATCAGCACCCGCGGCTCCACCACCAGCGCCCGGGCGATGCCGATGCGCTGGCACTGGCCGCCGGAGAATTCGTGCGGATAGCGGTTGATGTGATGCGCGGACAGGCCGACCTCCTCGAGCATGGCTCGCACCCGGCGGCCGCGCTCGGCGCGGGACCACTCGCGCCGAAGATGGCGCAGCGGCTCGGCCACGATCTGGCCCACGGTCATGCGCGGATCGAGGCTGGCCAGCGGATCCTGGAAGATCATCTGCACGTCGCGGCGCAGCCGGCGCGCGGCGGCCGCGCGCTCGCCGCCGAGCGCACGGCCGTCGAGTTCGATGCGCCCCGCGCTGACCGGCGCCAGCCCGGTCAGCGCGCGCGCCAGCGTGGATTTGCCGCAGCCGGACTCGCCCACCAGGCCGAGGGTGCGGCCACTGTCGAGATCGAGGTCGACGCCGTCGACCGCACGCAGGGCCCCGGCGGTCTGCCAGGGCCAGGCGGGCGCGAGCGGGAAATGCACCTTGAGATCGCGGACGCGCAGCAGCGGATCGTTCATGCCTGGCCCATACCCCGGGGCGTGAAACCGAACCCGATGGTACGCTGCGGTCGTGGATTCGCCCAACGATGCCGCCCCGCGCGATGCCGCCCGCTGACGCTCCGAGCCGTCTGTCCGTTCTCAGTTTCAACATGCAGGTCGGCGTGGGCACCCGGCGCTATCGCGAATACGTGACCCGCGGCTGGCGGCATGTGCTGCCCAGCCAGCAGGTGCGCGACAATCTCGAGCGTATCGGCGAGCTGCTCGTCGGCCACGACATCATCGGCCTGCAGGAGATCGACGCCGGCAGCCGCCGCAGCGGCTATCGCAATCAGATCGAGCAGCTCGCCGAGCAGGCCGGCTTCGGCTACTGGCGGGTGCAGGTCAATCGCGACCTCGGCCGCGTCGCCCAGCACGGTCTCGGGCTGATCAGCCGCTTCCAGCCCTTCGAGGTCAGCGAACACAAGCTGCCGGGGCGGCTGCCGGGGCGCGGCGCCCTGCTCGCGCGCTTCGGCGAGCCGGGCAATGCGCTGACCGTGGTCATCACCCATCTGGCCCTGGGCGCCGGCAGCCGGGCCCAGCAGCTGGCGGCAATCTGCGAGCTGGTGGACGGCCACGACCCGGTCCTGGTCATGGGCGACACCAACTGCAGCGCCGCGGCCCTGATCGCCGATCCGGTCCTGGCGCGCAGCGGCCTGCGCGTCCACGAGGCGAACCTGCCGACATTCCCGAGCTGGCGGCCGCGCCGGGGCATCGACCATATCCTGACCTCGCCCGGCCTCGAGGTCGTGGACGCCGGCGTGATCGACGCCGTGCTCTCGGACCACCGGCCGGTGCACATGCGCATCGCCCTGCCGCCGCGGCTGGCTGCGGCGTTCCCGGGCGCGGCGCGGCCGGCGCCAGCGGCCGACCGCCCGGCCGGCTAAGGCCTGTCAGCGCTTCATAAGAGCGCCGCGTTTGAGACCGCATCTCGTGCGCGGGTCGCCGATCGTGGCGCGCCACGATCCAGACTGACAACGCCGCAGCGCACGCATGGTTGTTTCACGGGCGGCCGACCCCGAAGACGAGCGCCCCATGAAACGACCGGGATACGGCAATCCAGCGCTGTCGCACGCCGGCGCCGAGTGACTCCGCGGCGCGCACGGCGCCTCGTCCTGCCGCCTATAGTCGATCTTCAGGAAGCGCTTGGCGCCGGCTCACATGAAGTGTTGACAGCCCCTAGAGATAGGGCGAGAACAGCCAGAAGAAGGAGTCGCGCAGCCGGGCCGGCCAGCGACGGCGTCTCAGATCGGCCAGGGTATAGCGACGGCTGTCCGCGCGCGTGTCGCGCAGGTGTTCGGCCAGCCGCGCCACCGCGGCCGTATCGAAGATCTCGACCGCCAGCTCGAAGTTCAGGCGCAGGCTGCGCGGATCGAGATTGGGCGAGCCGACCAGCGCGTAGTCGTCGTCGACCACGAACAGCTTGGTGTGCGCGAACGGCGGCGGCCGATGATAGATGCGCACGCCGCGGGCTAGCAGCTCGCCGAGCCCGTGGCGCGCGGCCCAGGCCACGAACGGCAGGTTGTTGCGCTCGGGCAGCACGATCGACACGTCCAGGCCGCGCAGGGCCGCGGCCTGCAGGGCGCCGATCAGCGCCGGGCCGGGCAGGAAGTACGGCGTCATGATCAGCACCCGCTCGCGGGCGCTGGTCACCGCGGTGGCCAGCAGCGTGGCCAGACGCTCGGTGTCGCGCGTCGGCCCGTTCTCGACCGTACGGCAGGCGGCGCTCCCGTTGGCGGCGATGCGGCGCCGGCTCACCCCGCTCTGGCGCCCGGTGGCGAACGCCCAGTCGGAGAGGAACACGGCCTCGATCTGGCGCACGACCGGGCCGGCCAGCCGGAACTGCAGGTCGGCGGTGCCGCCGGTCTCGGTGACCATGTGCCGGTCGCCGATGTTCATGCCGCCGGTGAACGCCAAGCCGGCGTCGGTGACCAGAATCTTGCGGTGGTTGCGCAGGTTGAGCTGCAGCGACGGCGGGATCAGGCGCGGCGGCAGGAAACGCGCGGCCTGCACGCCTTCGCGGCGCAGCAGGGCCACCGCGCGACGGCCGGGCCAGGCGTAGTATTCGCCGACGCCGTCGATGAGCACCCGCACATCCACGCCGCGGGCCGCGGCCCGTCCCAGCGCCGTGATGAAACGCCGGCCCACGGTGTTGGTCTCGAGGATGTAGGTGGTCATGTAGACGAAGCGCGTCGCCCGTTCGATGGCCTCGAGCATGGGCGGATAGGCGGCCTCGCCGTTGTGCAGCACGGCGACGTCGTTGCCGGGCACGATCGGCCAGGCCGAAAGCCGGTCGCCGGCCGCGGCCAGGCCGTAGCGACGCGGGTCCAGAAAGGCGCTGTAGTCGCGCAGCGGCGCGTTGGCGCCCGGCTGGTGCGCGCCGAGACCGTGCCGCGAGGCGCGATCCAGCCGCCGCGCCCGGATGCGCACGCGGTTGATGCCGAACATGTAGTAGAGCAGCGGCCCGACCGGCGGAAACAGTAGCGAGACGCCGATCCAGCCGAAGGCGCCGCTGGGCGTCTCGCGGGTGAGCAGGGCGTGGATCGCCGCCGCCAGGGCGCTGCCGACCACGATGATGACCGTGGCCCAGAACTGCAGGGCGTCGACGAACTCGGCCGAGATCCCGGTCACGAGCCGCCCCCGCCGGGCGGATCGAGCCGTGGCACCGCCGCCAGCAGGGCCCGCGTGTAGTCGTGCTCCGGCGCGGCGAAGATGCCTTCGATGCCGCCGCGCTCGACGACCTCGCCCTCGCGCATGACCAGCATCCGCTCGCACTGGCCGGCGACCACGCCCAGATCGTGGGTGATCAGCACCAGCGCGGCGCCGGTGCGGGCGCGCGCCTCGGCCAACAGGTCCAGGATCTCGGCCTGGACGGTCACGTCCAGCGCGGTGGTGGGCTCGTCGGCGACCAGGATCTCCGGCTCGCAGGCCAGCGCCATCGCGATCATCACGCGCTGGCGCATGCCGCCGGAGAACTGGTGCGGGAAGTAGCGCGCGCGCCGGGCCGCATCGGGGATCCGCACCGCTTCCAGCATCTCGATGGCGCGTGCCCGGGCCGCCCGCCCGCGCAGGCCGCGGTGGCGCACCAGCACCTCGGCGATCTGGGTGACGATCCGCAGATGCGGATTGAGCGCGGTCATCGGATCCTGGAAGATCATGGCGATACGCGCGCCGCGCACCCGCTCCAGCACCCGGCGCCGCGCGCCGATCAGCTCGATGCCGCCGTCACCGCCGGCCAGACGCGCGCTGCCGCTGACCCGGGCGTTGGCGGCCAGCAGGCCGAGCAGCGCCAGCACGCTCTGGCTCTTGCCCGACCCCGACTCGCCGACGATGCCCAACGACTCGCCGCCGGCGAGTTCGAAATCCAGCCCGCGCACGGCCTCGACCACACCGTCGGGCGTGTCGAAGCGCACCTGCAGATCGCGGACGTCGAGCAGCATGGCGCCAGTCTAACCGCGGCTCAGCGGTCTTTCGGATCGAGCGCGTCGCGCAGCCCGTCGCCGATGAAGTTGAAGCAGAACAGCGTCGCCGCCAGCAGCACCGCCGGCACCACCAGCAGCCACGGCGCCCGGCCCATCTCGTCGGCGCCGTCCTTGATCAGCGCGCCCCAGGAGGTGGCCGGCTCGGCCACGCCCAGGCCCAGAAAGCTCAAAAACGACTCGAACAGGATCACCTGCGGGATCGTGAGGGTGATGTAGACCGCCACCACGCCGAGCAGGTTGGGCACGATGTGGCGGGCGATGATCGCGGGCGCCGGCGCCCCGGCCATGCGCGCGGCCTCGATGAAGGGCTGGCCCTTGAGCGCCAGCGTCTGGCCGCGGACGATGCGCGCCATGTCCAGCCAGTTGATCGCGCCGATCGCAACGAAGATGAGCAGGATGTTGCGGCCGAAGAACACCATCAGCAGGATCACGAAGAACAGGAACGGCATGGCGTAGAGGATGTCGACGATGCGCATCATCACCCCGTCCACCCGGCCGCCGAGATAGCCGGCAGTGGCGCCGTAGACCACGCCGATGACCAGACTCACCAGCGTCGCCACCAGCCCGATCAGCAAGGACATGCGCCCGCCCTCGAGCGCGCGCACGAACAGATCGCGGCCCAGGCTATCGGTGCCGAACCAGTGGGCGTCGGTCAGGCCGGGCTCGACCCAGATCGCGCCGTAGTCCTGGGTGAAATGGTCGTGCGGCGAGAACCACGGCCCGGCCACGCAGGCGGCCACGATCACGCCCAGCACCGCCAGCGAGGCGATCGCAGCGCGATTGGCCCGCAGCCGCACCAGCGCATCGCGCCAGAGACTGCGCCCGCGCACGGCCCGCTCGAGCGTCTCGGCGCGGGCGTTCATCGGTAGGCGACCCGCGGGTCGAGCCAGCCGTAGAGCAGATCGACCAGCAGATTGAAGCCGACGATGAGGATGCCGTAGAACAGCACCACGCCCATCACCAGCGTGTAGTCGCGGTTGAGCGCCCCGGAGACGAAGAACTGCCCCAGCCCCGGAATGCCGAAGATCGTCTCAATGACCACGGAACCGGTGATGATGCCGGCCGCGGCCGGGCCGAGGAACGACACGATCGGCGTCAGGGCGGCCGGCAGCGCGTGCACCCAGACCACCCGCGCCGCCGACAGCCCCTTGGCGCGGGCGGTGCGCACGTGGTTCGAGCGCATGACCTCGATCATCGATGCCCGCGCGAGCCGGGCCACATAGGCCATCATCGCCGTGCCCAGTGCGATCACCGGCATGACGTAGTGCTGCCAGCCGCCGAGCCCGCCGGCCGGCAGCCAGTCGTTGTAGACCGCGAACACGAGGATCATCAGCGGCGCGAGCACGAAGTTGGGGATGGAGATGCCGAGCATCGCCGCGGTCATCGCGGTGTAGTCGACCGCGCCGTTCTGGCGCAGGGCCGCGGCCATGCCCAGGGGCACGCCGAGGATCAGCGCGAAGGCCAGCGACGCCGCCCCGAGGGTGGCCGAAACCGGGAACCCGGAGGCGATCAGATCGTTCACGCTGACGTCGCGATACTGGAACGAGGGGCCGAAATCGAAGCGGGCGACGTCCCAGAGATAGCGCCCGTACTGGACATACAACGACTCGTCGAGATGGTACTTCGCCTCCAGATTCGCGCGCACCTGCGGCGGCAGCTCACGATCGCCGTCGAACGGCCCGCCGGGCGCGGCGCGCATCATCACGAACGCCAGCGTGAGCAGGATGAACAGGGTGGGCACGGCGCCGGCGAGCCGGCGCAGCGTATAGCCGAGCATCAGCGCAGTCCCTGCCGCATCACGGTTCGATCGCCAGATCCTTGCTGTAGTAGATATCCAGCGGATTGCCCTCGAAGCCGGTCACATAGGGCTTGACCAGATACTTGCTGGTATAGAAATAGATCGGGATCACCGGGCTGTCGGCGAGCAGCCGCGCCTCGGCGGCATGCATGACCTCGTCGCGCTCGGCGCCGTCGGGCATGTGCGCCTGTTTCTCCTGCAGCCGATCGTAGGCATCGCTGGCGTAGCCGGTGCCGTTCAGGCCGAAATCGGAATTCATCAGTTCGAAAAAGGTGTTGGGGTCGTCGTAGTCGCCGATCCAGGCCAGCCGGTAGGCCTCGGTGTCGCGGCCGCTGCGGACCGCGTCCAGAAACACCTTCCATTCCTCGTTGCGCAGTTCGACTTCCGCGCCGAGCACGCTCCGCCACATCGCCTGAATCACCGAGGCGATCTTTTTGTTGGCTTCGTTGCTGTTGTAGCGGATCTCCACCTGCAGCGGCTCGTCCTCGGAATAGCCGGCCTCGCGGTAGAGTGCCCGGGCCCGCGCCTCGCGTTCGTCCGCCGGCAGATCGGCCCATTCGAAGCGCGCGCCTTCGTAGCCGTCGACCGCCGGCGGGATCCAGCCGTAGGCCGGGATCTCGCCGCCACGGGTGATCTTGTCGACGATGACCTCGCGGTCGATGGCCATCGACAGGGCCTGGCGCAACTCGGGCGCGTCCTTGAAGGGCGCCCGCCGCACGTTCAGCCCGTAGTAGTACACGCCCAGAGTGGGCTCGATCTGCAACTGGTCGGGTATGTGCTCCCGGGCGGCGTCCAGCCGCGACGGCGGGATCATCGACGCCCAGTCGAGCTCGCCGGCCTGATAGCGCGACAGCTCGGAATTGGCGTCCACGATCGGGTAGTACTCGACGCGATCGATCGCGGTGTCGGCGTCGTCCCAGTAGGCGTCGTTGCGGACCAGGCTGATCCGCGAGTTCACCCGCCACGCGTCCATGGTGTAGGCGCCGTTGGTCACCGCGTTGCCCGGCTGGGTGAAGGCGTCGCCGTGCGCCTCCACCGCCGGGGCATAGACCGGAAAGCTGCTCGGATGGGCCAGCGTGCCAAGGAAGTACGGCGTGGGCTCGGCGAGCGTGATCTCCAGCCGATGGTCGTCGACGGCACGCACGCCGAGGCTGTCCGGCGGCCGGTCACCGTCGATTATCGCCGCGGCGTGCTCGATCGGCGTGTGCAGCTGGGCGTAGGGCGAGGCCGTGGCCGGATCCACCGCCCGGCGCAACCCGTAGACATAGTCCTGCGCGGTGACCGGCTCGCCGTTGGACCAGCGGGCGTCGGCCCGCAGCTCGAAGATGTAGGTCAGCTTGTCGTCGCTGATCGTCCAGTCGGCGGCGTTGCCCGGCTCCACCTCGCCCGTCGGCGAGATCGAGACCAGCCCTTCGTAGAGATCACGCAGGATGTTGGCCGCCGGCACGCCGCGCGCCTGATGCGGGTCCAGCGTCCCCGGCTCGGCGCCGTTGCCGCGCCGGAAGACCGTGGTGCCGTCATCGCGGACCTCGGGACTGATCTCCACCGGGAAACTCGACCGTTCGTCCTCCCCGCCGCCGCCGCAGGCAGCCAGGAGCAGGGACGTCACCACCAGCCAGCAGAAAAGCGGAACAGCGCGCATCGGGCGATCCAAACGGGGTTGCAGGCCAGCGGCCAGACTACACGACATGCCGCGCGCGCTCTGCCGCTAGGCGCTCTTGGCCAGGGCCGCGCCGGTCTTTTTCAGATGCACCAGCAGCAGCGAGACCGCCGCCGGGGTCATGCCCGGAATACGCGCCGCCTGGCCGAGCGTGGCCGGGCGCACGGCCTCGAGCTTGCCCTGCAACTCGTTCGACAGCCCGGACACGGCCGCGTAGTCAAGATCGGCGGGCAACTCCGTCGCCTCGTGCGCGCGGGTCTTGTCGATCTCCGCGTTCTGGCGATCGATGTAACCCGCGTACCTGGCCTGGATCTCGACCTGTTCGCACACGGCCTCGGCCGCTTCGGCGTCGAGATGATCGAGCACCGGCGCGCCCACCGACGCGATCGCAGCCACGTGGGCATGATCCACGCCCGGGCGCTTGAGCAGATCGGCGGCGGCCGTGGCCTGCTTGAGCGCGCCGCCCAGCCACGCCGCGCCGCCGTCGGCGCCCAGATCCGCCGGCTTGACCGTGATCGCGGCCAGGCGCGCCTGCTCGGCCGCCACGGCGTCACGCCCGGCCTCGAAGGCCGCCCAGCGGGCGTCATCGACCAGCCCCAGTTCGCGCCCGATCGGCGTGAGGCGCGCGTCGGCGTTGTCCTCGCGCAGCAGCAGACGGTGTTCGGCCCGGGATGTGAACATGCGATAGGGCTCGAGCGTGCCGCGCGTGACCAGATCGTCGACCAGCACGCCGAGATAGGCCTCGTGACGCGCCGGCGACCAGCCATTCTTGCCGGCGACGGCACGCGCGGCGTTGATGCCGGCCAGCAGGCCCTGGGCCGCGGCTTCCTCGTAGCCGGTGGTGCCGTTGATCTGGCCGGCGAAGTACAGCCCGGCCAGCGCCTTGGTTTCCAGCGTGGGCCGCAGCGCGCGCGGGTCGAAATAGTCGTACTCGATCGCATAGCCGGGGCGGGTGATATGCGCGTTCTCGAAGCCGGCGATCGAGCGCACCACGGCGAGCTGGGTCTCGAACGACAGGCTGGTGGAAATCCCGTTCGGATAGACCTCGGCCGCCTCCAGGCCTTCCGGCTCGATGAAGATCTGGTGCGAATCCTTGTCGGCGAAGCGCACCACCTTGTCCTCGATCGACGGGCAGTAGCGCGGCCCGACCGAGTCGATCCGGCCCGAGTACATCGCCGACTCGCCGATGTTGTCGCGGATGATCGCGTGGGTACGCGCGTTGGTGTAGGTGATATGACAGCTCACCTGGCGCGGATGCTCGGCGCGCCGGCCCATGAACGAGAACACCGGCGCCGGGTCGTCACCCGGCTGTTCGGCGAGCTGCGCATAGTCGATGGTCTTGGCGTCGATGCGCGGCGGCGTGCCGGTCTTGAGCCGGCCCACCGGCAGATCGAGCGCGCGCAGGCGCTCGGCGAGCGCGTTCGAGGGCGCATCCCCGGCGCGACCGCCGCCGAAGCGCTTGTGGCCGACATGGATGGTGCCGCCAAGGAAGGTACCGACCGTGAGCACCACGGCGGGCGCGTGGAACGTGAGGCCCATGGCGGTCTGCACGCCGGTCACGCGATGATCGTCGACGACCAGATCGGCCACCGACTGCTGGAACAGATGCAGGTTCGGCTGGTTCTCGACCATCGACCGCACCGCCGCCTTGTAGAGCGCGCGGTCGGCCTGGGCGCGGGTGGCGCGCACGGCCGGGCCCTTGCGCGCGTTGAGCCGGCGAAACTGGATCCCGCCGCGATCGGCCGCACGACCCATGACGCCGCCGAGGGCGTCGATCTCGCGCACGAGATGGCCCTTGCCGATGCCGCCGATGGCCGGGTTGCAGGACATCTGGCCGATGGTCTCGATGTTGTCGGTCAGCAGCAGCGTGCGCGCGCCGGCCCGGGCGGCCGCGGTCGCGGCCTCGGTGCCGGCGTGGCCGCCGCCGACGACGATGACGTCGAAATGGGTCTGGCTGCTCATGCGGGCGTTGTCGTCCTGCCGGGCCGCGGTCCGCGACCGGCGCGATGGCTGGAGTCGACCGCACAGTATAACGCCCAGCCCGCGGCGACCCTAACGGCCCCGGCCGGGCGCGCCTGTCAGCCGGCGTGCGCGCGAACGGTGCATCCGCGATGCACCGTCAAGGGCCCGGAGCGGCGACGTGCGGCCGCAGACCTGCGCCCACGGTCGTGAGGCCGCACGACGGCCGTCATAATGGCTGCTGGCACAACTCTTGGATCACATGGCGCATGCTCGATGCGAATGAAACCGCGGCGCCGAGCCGCGACGACCTCCAGGACTGGCTGAGCCCGCTCTACGGCGAGCGCGCGGCGGCCGAATGCGTCGATGCCGCGGCCGCCGCCGCGGTGCGTCACGGCCTGCCGATCGCCAGCGAGACGTCGATCGACGCCGCCTTCAACGTGCTCATCACCTATGCCGACATCGTGCAGCGTCCGGGGGAATCGCCGCTGGCCACGCTGCGCGCGTTCATGGCCGCGCATCTGGCCGACGCAATCTCGGCGATCCACATCCTGCCGTTCTTTCCCGAGAGTTCGGACGACGGCTTCTCGGTCATGGACTATCGCGCCGTCCATCCCGAACTCGGCGACTGGGACGACGTCAGCGCCCTGGCCGCGGATCACCCGCTGATGTTCGATCTGGTGCTCAACCACGCCTCCCGCAAGGGCCAGTGGTTCGCCAACTACCTGGGCGACACCGATCCCGGCCGCGACTATTTCATCGAGGTGGATCCGAAGACCGACCTGCGCGCGGTGGTGCGCCCGCGCAGCACGCCGCTGCTGGCCGAAGTCGCCACCGCCCGCGGCACGCGGCATCTCTGGGCGACCTTCTCGGAGGATCAGATCGACCTGAATTTCTCCAACCCGAGGGTGCTCGACGAATTCATCGACATCATCTTCGAGTACGTGGCCCGGGGCGCCCGGCTGCTGCGCCTGGATGCGGTGGCCTTTCTCTGGAAGGAACTCGGCACGCCCTGCATCCACCTGCCGCAGACGCATCGCCTGGTCAAGTTCCTGCGCGCCCTGCTCGACCACTACGCGCCGGGCGTGCAGCTGATCACCGAGACCAACGTCCCGCATGCGGAGAACATCTCCTATCTCGTCGACGGCGACGAGGCGCATGTGGCCTATCAGTTCGCGCTGCCGCCGCTGGCCTCGCACGCCCTGCTCACCGGCGAAGCGAGCGCGCTCACGGCGTGGGCGAAGACGCTGCCAGCGCTGCCCGAGGGCTGTCATTTCCTGAACTTCACCGCCAGCCACGACGGCGTGGGCCTGCGCGCGGTGGAAGGCATCCTCGACGCCGAGGCCATCACCACGCTCGTCGACGCGACCCGCGAACGCGGCGGCTTCGTCTCCACGCGCGCGGTCGCCGACGGCTCGCACCAGCCCTACGAGCTCAACATCGCCTACTACGACCTGCTCGCGGCGCCGGAGGAACACGACAGCAACGCACATATGGACCGCTTCATCTGCAGCCAGGCGATCTCGATGGCGCTGGCCGGCATCCCGGCGCTGTATTTCCACAGCCTGACCGCCACCCACAACGACCGCGCCGGCGTGGAGCACAGCGGGCGCTACCGTTCGATCAACCGACGCCGCTGGGACATGGGCGAGCTGGAGTACAAGCTCGGCGCCGACGGCGCGCACGCCCGGGTGTTCGCGCGGCTCAAGCGACTGCTGGCCATCCGCGCGCGCCAGCCGGCCTTTCATCCCGAAGCCGCGCAGCAGGTCGTCGACCTGGGCCCGTCGCTGTTCGCGCTCCAGCGCCGGCGCGGCGACCAGACCCTGCTGGCGGTGCACAACGTCACCGACCGTCCGGTCCAGCTACCGGTCCACGTCCTGCCGGAGGCGCGGGTGCGCCGCAACGTCACCGCGGCCACCGAGATCAGCGGCTCCAGCCGCGCGATCCGCCTCGATCCCTACGAGGTGGCCTGGATCAGCGACTGACGCCCGCGATCAGAGGCCGCATGCGCCCCGCGCCGCCGGCATCCGCTAGCGGAACAGATAGGCCGCAATGAAGCGCCGCTCTGCCCGGTCGGGCTCGCCGAGCCAGGTCAGCGTCGAGCGTTTCGGGCCGAAGCCGGCGTCACCCCGATTGACGGCCAGCGCGCCGACGGCCGCGTCGCCGCCCGGCCGCAGGAGGGTGACGAGACTTTCGGCAGAGCAATCGTGCGGCTTGCAGCCCGACAGGACCACGTATTCGCTGCCGTCGAGCGTGATTCGGCTGATCGGCGTCTCGGTACCGCCGTCCTCGACCCAGCCGTGCTCGTCCGCGACCGGCTCGATCATCGCCTGATACTGCGCGGCGACCGCCGGCCGCTGCTGTCTGAGTTCGCTCGGATAGAGTGACTCGTCACCCTCGGCCGCCGTGGCGCCGGCGGCCGTCGACACAAGCGCCAGCAGCGCGGCGGCGCGGATCAATCGAGTGCGGTTCATGGCATCGTCTTCTTCGGCGGGAATGGAGTCGGCTCTGTCGTCACGTCGTGCGAGCCCGCGCCGAGCGCCGTTCTGCGGCAAGACGAGGCGGCGCGCGAACCACGCGGCCATGCTGCGCCCGCGTGCGACGGGGCGCGATTGTCGCATCCTGTTGATGCAAGGGAACGCTTGACCCGACGGGCCGGCCGCGAACGACGCATCGTCGGCGGCCTGCGGCGTGGCGCGTCTCGATCGTGGCGCGCCGAGATCGGCGGGCCGCGCCCTCCAGGAGCCGATATGCGGCGGCCGGCGCGGCGTGCGTACGACGTGTCGGCAGACCCTAGCGCGCGGCCCGGACCGCATCGGCGTGGTCGGCCTCGACCGCTTCGTGAAAGTCGCTCAGAAACTCCGGCAGCGCGGCGCGCACGCGGTTCCATGTCGGCATGAACGGCACTTCCATCGGATTGGCCAGATACTGTTCGCCGGCCCGGATGATCGCCTCGACGAAGACCTCCACGGTCTTCTCCTCCTTGTGGCGGTCGTAGTCCAGGCCGTTGATCTGGGCATCGAAATAGAACCGCTCGACGCTGTCCAGCGCGTTGCGCAGATAGACGGCCTTGATCGTGCGGATGGTCTCGGGCGTGAGGACCACACCGTAGGTGGCCAGCTTGCGATACAGCGCCTTGGCGATGTCGGTGCTCATCTTGGCCAGGCCGTTGTCGGCCTCGTGGTCCGAGACCGGCTGGTGCTTGTGGTCGTAGGCGTCGGCGATGTCGACCTGGCAGATGGCGTTGGGCGTGTAGTTGCGGTGCACTTCCGCCAGGATCCCCACCTCCAGCCCCCAGTCGCTGGGAATGCGGATGGATTCGGCCACCGAGGCGGTCATCGCGCACTCGCCCGACAGCGGGTAGCGGAAACTGTCCATGTAGCGCAGATAATCCAGGTCGCCGACCACCGTCATCAGCGCCCGCAGCAGCGGCGTGGTGAACAGCCGCACGACGCGGCCGTTGATCTCGCCGCCGGCGACCCGCGCGTAATAGCCCTTGGCGAACTTGTAGGTGAAGTTCGGATGCACCATCGGATAGAACAGGCGCGCGAGCAGATCGCGGTCGTAGGTGCGGATGTCGCAGTCGTGCATGGCCAGCACGCGCCCGGTGCCCGAGGCCAGGAAATAGCCCATGCAGTTCCAGACGTTGGCGCCCTTGCCCGGGCGCTCCGGCGCCAGCGACTCGGCGTCGAGCCGGTCGTAGAGCGCGCTCAGGCGCGGGCCGTCGTTCCAGAGTACGCGGTGCGGCTGGCCGAGGCGCTGGAAGAAGGCGTGGGCGTGGGCGAACTGGTCGGCGTCGGCGGCGTCCAGGCCGATGATGATCTCGGCCAGATAGTCGACGCGGGACAGCTGATCGACGATCGCCGGCAGCGCGTCGCCCTCCAGCTCGGAATACAGACACGGCAGCACCAGCGACATGGGCCGACGCCGGCCGAAGCGCCGCAGTTCGGCCTCGAGCGCGTCGATGGGGCGCTCGCCGAGCCGGTGCAGCGTGGTGATGATGCCGTTCTGGTGAAAATCGGCCATGTCAGCGCTCCTGGAGTTCGTCGTTGTCGATCAGCGCGCGGATCGCCGCGGCCCAGCCGTCCGGACCAACCCCCGGCGCGTGCCGGATGGCGCCGCCGGCCGGGGCGTGATAGCTGCCGTCCGGCCGCGCGACCCAATAGCCGATATCGGCCGCGGCGAGCATGTCGGCATCATTGGCACTGTCGCCCAGTGCGATAGCAAGAATCGGGCCCTGCCGGGCGGCAAAGCGCGCCCGCAGCCAGGCCAGCGCGTCGCCCTTGCCGGCCCGACCGAGCATATGCACGAAGCGGCCACCGGTGCGAGTGGTGAAACCCGCGGCGGCCACGCGGGTGGTGAAATCGGCCAGTGCGGCCTCGCTGTCGCGCCAGAGCAGCGGCTCCGAGGCCTCCCGCTGGCGCGCGGCGGCGGCCGCGGCCTCGTCCAGCCCGGTCGCCGCGACGACCTCGCCGGTGTCCATGTCGCCGAACCCGGTGAAGCGATAGCCGCGCTCGGCGCGCAGCGCGACCGCCAGCGCCCGCAGTTCGGCGTAGGGCGCCCCGAGAGTGATGCAGTCGCAGGGGGTGTCGGCGTCCACGGGCGCGCCCTCGAAGTAGCCGCGGGGCACGGCCACCGCACCGCCGTTCTCGACCGCGAAGGGATGCGCGTTGTCCAGGGCCCGGCGCAGGGCCGCGACCTCGGCCCGGGTCTTGCTCGTGACCAGGCACACGGGCACCGCACGTGCCGCCAGCGCCGCCAGCGCGGGGGCGGCGGGCGCCCAGCCGTAGTCGTGGTGGTCGAGCAGCGTGGCGTCGAGGTCGGTGAACACCACCCCGCGCGGGGTCGCCTGCGTCATCGGTGCGCCGCGCGTGCCGTGTCGGGTCATGACCGCAGTGTAGACCAGCGGCGCCCGCGCCGGTCACGTGCCGCACGCGAATTGATTAAGATGGCGCCAGCACCCGCTCGCCGCCCGCTGCAATGCGCATACTCGTCATCGAGGACAACGAGGATCTCGCCGCCAACATCATGGAGTTCCTGTCGGCACGCGGGCACGTCATGGACAGCGCCACCGACGGCGTCACCGGGCTGCATCTGGCGGTGGTCCACGAATTCGACGCCATCGTGCTCGACCTGATGCTGCCGGGCATCGACGGCTTCGCGCTGTGCGCGCGCCTGCGCGAGGAGGCCGACAAACAGACGCCAATCCTGATGCTCACCGCCCGCGACACGCTCGAGGACAAGCTGGCAGGATTTTCCTCCGGCGCCGACGACTACCTGATCAAGCCCTTCTCCCTGCTGGAACTCGAGGCCCGCCTGACTGCGCTGGGCAACCGCGGCCCGCGGCGCAGCCAGCATTTGCTGCAGGTGGGCGACCTCACGCTGGATCTGGACACCTGGCAGGCCGAGCGCGCCGGCCAGCACATCGGCCTGACGCCCACCGCACTGCGGCTGCTGGAGACCCTGATGCGCGCCTCGCCCAAGCTCGTGCGCCGCGCCGAACTGGAAGCCGCGATCTGGGGCGACCACCCGCCGGACTCCGAGGCGCTGCGCACGCACATCCACGCCCTGCGCGCGGCCATCGACAAGCCCTTCGCCAGCGCGCTGCTCCACACGGTGCCGACCATGGGCTATCGACTCGTCGATCCGGATGCGGCCTGACTCCCGGCTGAGGCGTCTCGGGGGCAGCCTTCAGTTCCGCGTCACCGCCGCGCTCGCCCTGTTCGTCGCGGTGGTGTCGACGCTCATGGCGGTGGCCCTGTTCGCGATCAACGAGCGGCTGGAGACCGACCTGCTCAACGGCATCGTCTCGCACGAACTCGACGAGCTCGAGGCCGAGTACCCGCGCGAGGGCGAGGCCGCGCTGCCGAACTCGGCGACCATTCGCGCCTTCGTGGTCGAGCCCGATGCGCGCGACACTCTGCCCCGGCCGCTGCGCGGACTGCCGGCGCATCAGCGCGGGCTCAACCTGACGTTCTCCGATCGCACCTATCGCGTGGCCACCACGGTCGTCGAAGGCAAGCGCGCGTTTCTGGCCTACGACATCACCGCGATCGAGGATCGCCAGCGGCTGTTCAAGATCGTGCTGATCGCCTTCGCGCTCATCGTGCTGGCGCTGGCGGTGCCGCTGGGCATCTGGATCGCCCGGATCAGCCTCAAGCCCATCAACGCACTGGCCGACCACCTCGGCGACCTCGAGCCGGGCACCGGCACCGAGCCGCTGGCCCGGCGCTTCGACGGCTACGAGGTCGGCCTGATCGCCCACGCCTTCGACCGCTTCATGAACCGGCTGGACGGTTTCGTCGAGCGCGAGCGCAGCTTCACCGCGGACGCCAGCCACGAACTGCGCACGCCGCTGGCCGTGATCCAGGGTGCGATCGAAGTCCTCCAGCAGGACGAGCGCGTGGCCGGCAGCCCGCCGCTGACGCGCATCGACCGGGCCGCCCGGCAGATGGCCGAACTGATCGAGGCGCTGCTGTTTCTCGCGCGCGACGAGCCGCAGGAAGCCGACGGTGCACAAACCACCTGCCGCGCCGACCACGTCGTTCGCGAGGTCATCGACGCCTACCGGCCGATGCTGGGGCCCGCCGGCGTCTCGGTACCCGCCCTGGATCCCTGCACCGTCAGCGCGCCGCGCATCGCGCTGGTGATCGTGGTGGGCAATCTGCTGCGCAATGCGCTGCGCCACGGCGGCGGCACCATTCGCATCACCCTGGCCCACGGCCTGCTGACCGTGGCCGACGACGGCGAGGGAATGCAGACTGAACAGATCCGGCGCGCCTTCGAACGGGGCTATCGCGCGGGGCCGAGCGCGGGCCTCGGGCTGGGGCTGTATCTGGTCAAGCGCGTCGCCGACCGCTACGGCTGGCGCATCCGCCTGGCCAGCCGCCCCGAGGAAGGCACCCGAATCGAGCTCCGGCTGGCCGGCCCTTAACGCGTTCTTTACGCGTCACTCATGCGCGCCGCAGCCGTTGTACGCCACGCTCGCCGCAGAGATTTCGACCTGCATTCCTTCGTGGCCCAGGATTCGCATTCCGCCGTCAACGCCCACGGCTGGCGCGCGCTGGTCAAGCGCCTGCGCCGCGCCAATCGCGAGCGCCTCAACCGCTGGCTCACCCGATTCATGGGCACGGCCCGGCCGGTGCGCGCGCCGCTGGCCGCCGACACCCGGCGCGTGCTGGTGGTGCGCCTGAACAAGCGCCTCGGCAACATCCTGTTCCTGACGCCGATGCTGCGCACACTGGCCGCCAGCCTGCCCACGGCCTCGATTGACGTCCTGATCCGCGATCCGCGCCAGAAACCGCTGCTCGAAAGCCTGCCCGGCATCGGCCGCGTGTGGGTGCAGCCGCGCGGCCTCGGCGCGCTGATCGGTCTGATCCGGCGCCTGCGCCGGGAACGCTACGACCTCGCCATCGACCCCACCGGCAACTCCTCGAGCAACCGCACCGCCGTGGCCCTGTCCGGGGCCCGCCAGCGCATGGGCTTCGCCTCGAACAGCCAGTGGCTGCGCCTGACCCACGCCGCCGGCCGGGCGAACAGCCGACATCAGGCCGAGCAGGCGGTCGCGCTGCTGACCGACAGCGTCGACGAGCTGGATTTCAAGACCTTCGACACGCTGGCGGTGTTTCCCGACAATCGCGCGCAGACGGCCGCCCGCGCCCACTGGGTCGAGGCACTCGGACCGGGTCCGACCCGCGGCCCGGTGATCGGGTTCTTCACCCGGGCGACCGGTCGCAAGGCGCTGCCCGCGGCCTGGTGGCGGGACTGGTGCGAGCAGATGCATCACCTCGCGCCCGCGGCCACCCTGCTCGAAATCCGCCCGCCCGGGGCGGAGCCGACCGCCGACACCGCCAGCGTGGCCGTGGCCGAGCTGGACGTGCTCGCCGCGCTGCTGTCCCGACTGTCGGTCTTCACGGCCGCCGACAGCGGCCCCATGCACCTGGCCGCGGCCGCCGGCGTACCGGTCGTCGGGCTGTTCCGGGCGACCCGTCCCGAAGCCTACGCGCCCCTCGGTCAGGGCTGCACCAGCGTCGCCGGCGAGACGTTCACCGGCGCCGAGGCCGCGCGTGCCGCCGCCCGGGTGCTGGCCGCGGAGCAGGCATCGGGCGTGGCTTGAGGCGGCCGGCGCTGGCCCGGTGCGCGCGTGCCGGCTAGACTGCTCGTCGCCATCCGCCCGTTTGACCCGCATGCCCGACGCTCCGACCGGCCTGCGCTGGCGCGCCGACGCCGACGCTGACGACGCGACGCTCGCCCGCGTGGCCTTCGCGCCCGACGCCGACGTGTTCTGCTGCCCGCTGCCGGTGATCGCGGGCGATTTCGAGACCGAACGCTGGCAGTGCCCGGATGACGGCCCGGTCGAGACCGGCACGATGGCGGGCTGGTCGTATCGACGCGGCCCCGACATCGCCTTCGCCGCCTGCCACATCGACGACGATGCCGCCGATCCGGCGGCGATACAGCGGGCCGGCGAGACCGCCTACCGGGAGCTGATCGCACTCCAGCGCGCGCTCGATCTGCCCCGCGTGCAGCGCATCTGGCACTGGCTGTCCGAGCCCACCGCCGGCGCGGGCGACGACCAGCGCTACCAGCGCTTCTGCCGGGGACGCGCCGAGGCGCTCGACGCCCCCGGGGGCGCGATCGAGCCGCTGCCCCCGGCCACGCTGGTCGCCGGCCACCGCCACGGCCTGCGCATGCACGCGCTGCTCGGGCGCGACAGCGTCCGGCCGATCGAGAACCCGCGCCAGGTCAGCGCCTATCGCTATCCGCGGGACTACGGCATCCGGGCCCCGGCCTTCGCCCGCGCCGGCGTCGCGAATCTGGCCGGGGCCCGTTTTCTGCTGATCTCCGGCACCGCGAGCATCGTCGGCCACGCCACCCGGCACGCCGGCGACGTCGAAGCCCAGGCCGGCGAGGCACTGGACAATGTCGCCGCGGTGATCGAGGCCGCGGAGCCGGCCATCGGGCGGCGCATGAAGCCCGGCGATCTGCAGTGCGTGAAGGCCTATCTGCGCGACCCGGCCGATGCCGAAACGGTGATCGCGGTGCTCGACGCCCGGCTGCCGGCGATCCCGCGCGTGCTGCTGCACGCGCCGCTGTGCCGGGACGACCTGCTGGTCGAGTTCGAGGCCCAGATGACGCTGGACTGACACACGCCGGTCACGGTCGCGTCATCACCGGCGCCTAGCCTCGTCGACAGACCCGACGCGGAGGCCGTGCCATGCGAATCGCCTACACCGTCATGGGCTACGGCCGCGGCCACGCCATGCGCAGCGCTGCCGTGCTGCCCGCTCTGGAGCGCCAGCACACCGTGCGCGTGTTCGCCGGCCGCGATGCCCACGAAATGCTGCGCGGCGCCCACGACAGCATCGAGATCCCGGTCATCGGCTATCAGTACGGCGTCAACGGGCGCATCTGCGCGCGCCGCACGCTCTGGCGCAACGCGCCGCGGGTGGCGGACCTGCTCGCGGCGGGCCCGCGCACGCGCACGGTCTGGCAGCAGATGGCGGACTTCGAACCGAATCTGGTGATCTCGGATTCGGAAACCTACGGCCACCGCTTCGCGCGCCACCACGGTATCCCGCGCATCGGCTTCGATCATGTCGGCATCATGGCCTATTGCCACTGCGACTTCGCGCCGGGCGACGCCATCGCAGGGCGCCGCGACGGCCTCGGCTACCGTGTCTTCATGGGTGATCCGGACCGGGTGATCGTGTCCAGCTTCTACCCGGCGCCGCCGCGGCGCGCGAACGTGCAGGTGGTGGGTCCGATCCTCCGCACGCCGGTACGCACGGCCCGGCCGGAGACCGGCGATGCGCTGATCGTCTATCTCAACAAGGGCGCGCACCAGTACACCGCGGCGCTCGACACCGCCCTGCGCGCCTGCGGCGAACCGGTGATCGTCTACGGCACGGCCCATCGCGGCCGCAGCGCCAATCTCCACTTCAAAGCGCCGTCGCAGCAGGGCTTCATCGACGATCTGGCCGCCGCGCGCGCGGTGGTCTCGACCGCCGGCAACCAGCTGCTCTCGGAGGCGATCCATCTCGGCAAACCGGTACTCGCCCTGCCCGAGGACGCCGTCGAGCAACGCCTCAACGCCCGCGCGCTGGTGACGATGGGCGTCGGCGAAAGCGCGTCGCTGCACCGGCTGCCGCTGAACCGGCTCGGCGGTTTTCTGGACAACGTGCCGGCCTACGCCCGTGCCACCGCGCGCCATCGCAGCGACGGGCTCGCGCCCGCGATCACGGCGCTACAGCGCCATATACGCGAGCTGACGGCCGCGCCGCGCCCCGCGCCGGGGCCGCTCGCGCGACTGACCGGCGCCTACTGAGCCGCGGCCACTCCGGTACCGCCGTTCGTCCGGCGTGCCAGGAGAATGTCCCGCGTCCCCCGGCACTTGCGGTGCCGCACCCGAAAAGCGTCGAAAACGATGCGATGGGTGCGGCCCGGCGCGGTCCAAGCTTCGGAGTCTGTCCGACTACTGGAGACTTGTGATGCACGCACCTCACCATGCGCTCGACAATGCCCTCTGCGGGGCAATGCTGACGGGCCTGCTCGGCTTCGCCGGCGCCAGCCTCGCCCAGGAGGAGGCGATCGCGGATTACAACCGCTATCTGGAAAACCGCGCCTCGAAGACCGTGACCTATCCGGAACCGGATGCCGCACAGGCCGCGGTGATCCGGGACCTCGAACTACGGATCGATTGCCTGGAGCTCACGCAGATGCCCTGCGCGGGCCGCGGGCTCGCACGGGAACGCGTGCCGAGCAACACCGATGCCGCTCCGGCTGCCGGCGCCGCGCCGGGTGCCGCCGGCATGCAATAGCACATCAATGCGGGCGCGCTCGCCCTCAGGCGCCGCGCCGGCACGGGCGGCGCCATTCCCTTTCCTTCCGGTCGCCGCCGTCGCCTGGCAGTCCGCTGCTGCCATGCGGCCCGGATCGTCCACCGGGACGCGTGCCAACGACGGTCATAGCCGGCGAGGCATCGGGCTGGATCGACGTCAGCGATACGACGGGCGTCTTTCAGCGCCGCCGGGCAGGGCCGGTCACCCGATCGCGGCGCGGGCCCTCCGTGCGCCGGGCCGCTACCCGCCGGCCATCGGCCGTACGTTGGTCGCGCGTCGGTGCAGGATCTCGCGGTTGTGTGCGGCGCGTTCGGGGTCGGGATCCGCCCGATTCGGGACGGCGGCCAGCATCGCGACGTAATCCGCCGGCAGGCCGTGCTCGCGGGCGCCGTGGACGACGAAGTCGCAGTACCAGTCGAAGGGCACCAGCGTGTCATCGAGAAACTCCGGGCGGCCGCGATAGGTGGCGGCACGCACCGCGCCGGCGGGCGTACCGATCTCGAGTTCGAGAAAGGCGTAGGGCGGGCCCTCGGCGGCATGCAGCCGCTCGAGCCGGTCGGCGTCCAGCTCGTAGAGCGCCCCGTGGACGATATCGGCGCCGTCGCCGGTGTGCAGCACGTTGCACTTGCCGGATTCGTCGCTGCCGCTCAGGTGAAAATGCAGCCGGTGGCCGGTAAGCCAGCCGCGCCCGGCCGGACGGACCGTGGGCACGCGCGCGGCCAGCCGCGCAGTCAGCATGTTGGAGCCGTAGGCGAAGTAGTACATCGCGATCTGAAGCGTCAAAACACCGGAGCGTACCGCAGACAAAGAAAGACCGCCCGAAGGCGGTCCAATCGGAGAAGCCGGTACAGCGGTGTTCGTACGGCCCGCCAACACTTCATGCAAACGTCGCGTTGAAGACCGCAAATCGTGTGCGGTCAAGCACGAGTCTGGATCGTGGCGCACCACGATCCAGACGTGCAACGCCGCAGCGCGCCCATGGTTGTTTCATGGGCGGCCCAACCCGTAGTGCCAAGCGCCCTATGTAACGACCAGAGTAACTGCGCGGCGCGCACTGCGCCTTGCCTTGCCGACCATAGTCAATTTTCAGGAAGCGCTTGGCACGGGCTCGCATGGCGTATTGACAGGCCTAAGCGAATTCCCCGAGTTGCTCGCGCACCTTGCGGATGGCCCGCCCGTGCAGCTGGCAGGCGCGGGACTCGGACACGCCGAGCCGTTCCGAGATCTGGCGCAGATTGTAGCCCTGCTCGTAGTAGAGCTCGAGCAGCCACTGCTCGCGCTCCGGCAGATCCTGTGCCGCGCGCACGATGGCCTCGCACAGGTCCTGGCGCTCGACCAGGCGCTCCGGGATCGCCGCCGCATCGGCCGAGACTTCGAGCGCCGGCTGATCGGCCAGCGTCGCGTCCAGACTGGTCAGGTGCGTGAGCGTGATGTCGTCGCAGAGGCGCCGGTACTCTTCGCTCGTCATGCCCAGCTCCGTGGCCATGGCGGCGCTCGTCGCGCTGCGGCCGTCGCGCCGCTCGATGTCGCTGCGGGCCCGCTTGAGCGCGCGCGCGGCCCGATGCAGCGACCGCGGCGCCCAGTCCCCGCGCCGTATCTCGTCGAGCATGGCGCCGCGAATCCGGATACCGGCAAAGGTCGCGAAGCTGGCTTCCTCGTCGGACTGGAAACGCTCGACCGCCTCAAGCAGGCCGATCATCCCGGCCTGGATGAGGTCCTCGATCTGAACGCAGGTCGGCAGACGACGGTGCAACCGCCAGGCGATCCGCTTGACCAGCTCGGCGTGGTCGTCGAGCAGCGGTGCCACATTCCCCACCCCGGCATACATCACCGCAGCGTTTTGCATGACTGATCCCCCGTATCGTGGATGTCGACCTGCCGGGGCATGATCGACGCCATGTGCCATGCGAAGCGCGGATTGGAAGTCCTGTTCTGACGCCCGCTGCGCACATTTTCCCAATCGCTTTCGCAAACGCCGTGCCTGAAAATAAAATCATTCGTTTTCAAATAATTGAAAAAGAATAATCCAAAGCGGCACGCCAGCACGGCGCAAAAGTGACCTAAAACGTCATTTGATGACGTTATATGTCACATCCGATGCGGGTGCAAGTGATGCCCGGCACGGCGCCGGGGTGTCGCGCCGCGTCAGTCGACCGCGATGCCGTAGCGGCGAAGCTTTTCGATCAGGGTGGTACGGCGCAGCCCCAGCCGCCGCGCCGCCTGCGCCACGACGCCGTTCTGACTGTCCAGGGCCTGTCGTATCAGCTGCCTCTCGACGTCCTCGACGAACAGGCGCAGATCGAGGTCTTCGTCGGGCAGGCGCAGGCTCGGCGGGCGCACGGTCGCAGCCTGCTCCGTGGCCGGATCGCACGCTGGCGATGACGCCAGATGACCGTCGAGATGCGCGGCATCGATCGGCTCGCCGGGATACAGGATTGCCAGACGTTCGACGACGTTGGCGAGTTCGCGCACGTTACCGGGCCAGTCGTGGCGCTTGAGCCGCGCGGTGGCGGTCGCATCAAAACGCGCGGTCGGCCCGTCGAGCCGGGCCGCCAGCGCCTCCATCAGAGCCGGGATATCGGCCCGGCGCTCGCGCAGCGGAGCCAGCCGGATCGGAAACACCGCCAGCCGGTGATACAGGTCGGCACGAAAATCGCCTCGCTCGATCGCCTGCGTCAGATCCCGCTGCGCCGCCGCGACGATGCGCACATCGACGGCGCGGTCGCCCGCGCTGCCGCCGGCCTGGAAACATCGATCCTCGAGCAGGCGCAGCATCCGCACCTGCAGATCGAGGCTCATGTCGTCGATGCCGTCGAGAAACAGGGTGCCGCCCGCCGCCCGTGCCAGACAGCCGGCGCGGGGCCCCGACGCAGACTTAGCGCCGTCATCGTCGCCACCGAACAGCTCGGATTCGAGGCGTGCGTGCACAATCGCGCCGCAGCCCAGCGTCACGAACGCCCCCGAGCGCCCGGATCGGCGGTGTATCTCCCGGGCCGCCCGCGTCTTGCCCGTTCCGGACTCGCCGACCAGCAGCACAGTCGAGCCTGTGCCCGCGATCCGGGCGATCATCTCGTTGACGGTCCGCATGGTCGGGGTTTCGCCCACCAGCCCCGTTGCCCGGGCGCCGGCCGCGAGCTCGGCCCGGACCCGGCGATGCAGCGTCTCCGGCGAGGTGTCGGTATGGAGCACGGTCACCTGCGCATCCAGCCGGTCCGGCGGCGTATCAGAGACGAGGAGACAGCGGATTTCAGAGGTCAGCGCGAGGACGCCTTTATGAATCGAGGACTCGCTGCCGAAATCCACGAACACCGCGAGATCGTAGGGCGTCAGCCGATACGGCGGATCGTGCGCCAGATCCCCGGGGCGCGCGAAGCCGCAGGCGACCCCGCAGGCGTCGAGATGATCCAGCAGCGACTCGATCGCCTCACGATCCGAGGCCACCACGAGCACCGAGGCGGTATGATCCGAAGCCGTTGCCGCCATGGGCTGCTTGCCACCTGTGTCTGCGCGCGTACCGTTATCCTGTAAAGCTGTATCGGCCGACCTCGACATGACCTACAGACACCGCATCGAAAAAATCCACGGACCGCGCCGCCCATGAGATCGCCGACCGTGATCATCGCGCCGGACAGCTACAAGGGCAGCGCCGAGGCGGCCGACGTCGCAGCGGCGCTGGCCGCGGGCCTGACCCACAGCTGCCCTGACGCGACGATCGCCGAAGCGCCCATGGCCGACGGCGGCGAGGGCACGCTGGCCTGCATCGCCGCCGCGCGCCCCGGACGCTGGCAGCACGCCTCCGTCGAGGCCATCCACGGCGAACGCGTGACGGCGCCCTGGTACCGGACCGAAACCGGGCTGGGCGCGATCGAATCCGCCCGCGTGCTCGGACTGCCCCTGATCGAGCGCAGTGACCGCGCCCCGGGACTGGTCGACCGCGGCAGCGGCGCGCTCGGCCGGCTGATCCGTGCGGCGCTGGACGCCGGCGTGCGCGAGATCGCCGTCGGCCTGGGCGGCAGCGCCTGCAATGATGCCGGCCTGGGCCTGCTGCTCGCCCTCGGCGCCCGGGCGCGCGACGCCGGCGGCCGTGACGTCGCGCCGACCCTGGCCGGCCTGCTCGCCCTCGATACGCTGTCACTCGACGACATCGATCCGCGGCTGGCCGATACCCGGCTGCGCGTGCTCTGCGACGTCGACAATCCGCTGCTCGGTGCGACCGGGGCGAGCCGGGTCTATGGCCCGCAGAAGGGCCTGACCGCGGCCGAGATCGACGCGGTCGAGCAGGCTTTCGCCCGGCTGGCCTGGGCCACAGGAGCACGCGCCGATGTCGATGCGCCCGGCAGCGGTGCGGCCGGTGGCCTGGGCTTCGCTCTGGCCGCGCTCGGCGCCACACTCGAGCCCGGCGCCGACACCCTGATCGAGCTGACCGGGCTGAAGCGACAGATGGCCGCCGCCGATCTCGTGATCACCGGCGAAGGCCGCTCGGATGCCCAGACTCTGTCCGGCAAACTGCCGCTGGCGATCGCGCGCGCGGCCGCGCCAGTGCCGACCGCGCTCCTGTCCGGCGCCATTGCGGACGACGCCCGAGACGCACTCGAAGGCGCCTTCGCCGGCTGTTACACGCTGGTCGAGCGGGCCGGCTCGACCGAGGCGGCACTCGCCGACCCCCTGTACTGGATACGCACGGTCGCCGCCCAGATCGGCCACGATATCGACCGGCTGCGCGCCCGCGGCTGAGGCGCAGCGCACGGGCACGCCACGGGCATTCCATCACCATCGAGACCCATGCTTCGCACCTTTGAAATCGTCGGCCAGACCATCGTCGAACGCAGCGCCCCCGCGCCCGACGACCGGGGCGCGGACCTCGCCGCGGCGAGCTGGATCGACGCCCAGGACCCGACCGCCGAGGAACGCGAGAGTCTCGGCCGGTTCCTGGCCGACGAACTGCCGGAAAGCCATGTCGTCGAGGAGATCGAGGCCTCCGCCCGGTTTTTCGTGGACGTCGACGGCATCCACGTGCACTCGCTGTTCCTGTCCCAGAGCGAAGGCCGCCACGACACCGACACCGTGGCCTTCATCCTGCAGCCCGAACGCCTGATCACCTTCCGCGAGGGCGATCTCGCCGACTTCCGGCTGCTGCGCATGCGCGCCCGGCGTCACCAGGTCGAGGCCGACTCGCCCGCCGCCCTGCTGGCCACGATCTTCGAGCAGAAGGTGGAGAATCTCGCCGATACGGTCGAGGACATCCACTTCAAGCTCGAGCAGGTCAGTCACCTGGTGCTCGAGGACGAAGAGGCGGACCTCGAGGACGCGATCGATCGGCTCGCCAAGCTGGAGGACTCCAACGGCAAGATCCGCCTGTGCCTGATGGACACGCAGCGCTCGATCTCGTTTCTGCTACGGCATCTGCCGGCCCGTTCGCCGGTGCGCGACACCGCCCGCGAGATCCTGCACGACCTGGACACGCTGATGAGCCACATCGCGTTCCTGTTCGACAAGATCAACTTCCTGATGGATTCCACCCAGGGCTTCATCAACATCGAACAGAACCAGATCATCAAGATCTTCTCGATCGCGGCCGTGGTGTTTCTGCCGCCGACGCTGATCGCCAGCATCTACGGCATGAACTTCCAGCACATGCCGGAACTGGCGCTCACCTACGGCTATCCGATCGCGCTGGTGGCGATGGTGCTGGCCGGCATCGCGCCCTACGCCTACTTCAAGTACAAGAACTGGCTCTAGGCGCCCAGTCCGCGCCAAGCGCTGTCTTGCGGCGAGACGAGGCGTCGTGCGGTCGTCCTCGCAAGCGTGCCAGGACGCCGGGTTGCCGCACGACAGCGCCTGGCCCGAAGGCCGGACCGCCCATGAACAAACGACCATGGGCCACTGCGGCGTTGCCGGCCTGGTCCGTGGCGCGCCCCGATCGGCGACTCGCGTCTTGCCGCACACGATCTGCGATCTCCAATGCGGCGCTCGCAAGAAGCGTTAGCAGGCCCCGGCCGCGGCGCGCGACGCCCGACTCACTGTTCCACCTGCAGGGCGCGATAGTTCATGTAGACCAGCCGCACGAGGGTGTACTCGAACGGCGATCCGGTCTGGTAGTAGCGGAAATTGACGGTGTCGCGCGTATTGATCACGTACAGGGTCCAATACGGCAGGCGCGCCCACGGATGCTCGTCGAGCTGTAGCGGGTCGATGGCGTAGAACAGCCCCTGATCGCCGGCCAGGCCGATGCTGTCACGCAGCGACGACGGCCCGAAGAACGGCAGCACCAGGTACGGCCCGGCGCCCACGCCGTAATAGCCCAGCGTCTGGCCCAGATCCTCGTCGCGCTGTTCCAGGCCGATGGCGCCGGCCGGGTCGAACAGCCCGCCCAGGCCGACCGTCGAGTTGATCACGAACCGCGACAGCGTCACCGCGGAGCTTTCGGGCTTGGCCTGCAGGACACTGTTGGCGAAGGTGTTGATCTCGCCCAGATTGGAGAAGAAGTTCTGCACCCCCGTGCGCGCGAAGCCCGGCGTGATCGTGCGATAGACCTGGACCGCCGGCATCAGGACATAGCGGTCGGCGAGCGCGTTGAAGCGATACACGCGCCGGTTGAAGCCCTCGAAGGGGTCCGAGATCGCCAGCGGGTTGGCGGTGGTCTCGACCACCGGCACCCGGTCCGGCGTGTCCGCGTCAATGGTCCGCGGCGGTGGCGTGCTCGCACAGGCGCCCAGGGTCAGGCAGACGAGCGTCGCCCACAGCAGTCGCTGCTGGGCGGCAAATCGGCGGATGGGGCGTGCAGGGCCGTTCATGGCGAGAAGAAGTCCTGTAGGGCGGCGATGGTGTCGCGATAGCCGAGATTGCCCAGATGACCGCCGTGCGGCCGGATCCGCGCGCGCGAACCGAAGGTCGAGCGCAGGAACGACACGTCGCCGTCGCCCAGAATCGGATCGTCGGCGTTGGCGAACACGGCGATGTCCTCGTGCCGCGCGAGAAAATCCTCGATATGGCGCAGGTCGGCCTCGGCGATCAGCCGGCGCCGCGAGAGATCGCGGCCGTCGCGGTTCCAGTACGGCAGCAGCAGCTCGTCGATGTAGTCGGTGAACGACATCCGGAACGAACGCTTGATATAGGGATCCATCGAGTCGTAGGGGCCGAGCTCGACGTTGCGCGGCACGATCACGTCGGACTGGGTGAGCACGTCGGCGGCGAACGACATGTTCGCCAGCGCCAGCCGGAAGGCCAGGCCCACGATCGCGGCGATGTCGGCCCGGTCGGGCGACTGGCTGGTATAGGCGCGATAGAGGAAGTCCTCATTGAAGCGCAGGCTGTCGCCGCTGGAATAGATCCGCCTGAGCCCGCCGAGACCGCGCGCCACGAACGCGGGGATGCCGTCGATGCCGCCGTCCAGATTGCGTTCCAGCAGCGCATCCATGCGCCGGACCGAATCCCAGACGCTGACCGCCGGATTGAGCAGCAGCACACGCGAGAAATCGAAGGTGCCGACCTTGGCGTCGTGCGCCGCCACGAAGGCGGCCTCGGTCGCGCCCAGGCTCCAGCCCGTCAAGGCATAGCCGGTGACCTCGGTCGTCTCCGGCAGATCGTCGCGCACCGCGCCCATCAGCCGGTAAAGCTCCTCGACGTCCGCCGACATGCGGCCGGGCACCGGGTGCTCCGCGGCCCCGAGCATGAACGGAACGCTGGTGGGCGATGGCAGGCAGGCGACGCTGTAGCCCACCTCGTGCAATGCGCGCGAGAGCAGCACGCACTTGCTGGACAGCGCGCTCGCGCCGGTACCGGCGATCACGAACGCCAGCGGCGCCGGCTCGTCCTGCGTGACCAGCAGATACTGCAGCGGCCGCGCATAGCGCAGCGATGCCGGCGTCTCACGCTCGACCAGCGGCTCGAGCGTACGCACCGCGAAATCCAGATCGGCGGGCAGCTCGGCTTTGAGATCGGCCGGGGTACCGACGACCGTGGCAGCCAGACCGTCGGTGATGGGATAGCCGGCGGCAGCGCCGCCTTCGGCCTGGGCCTGCGCCAGCGCTGCGGGGGCGCACAGCACCAGCCACAGGAAGAGCAACCCCGCACGCATTCGCATCATCGCCTGTCCACCGCATAGATCCGGAACATGACGCGCCGCATCATACGCGATTACGACGCCCGCCAGCGGTCGCCGGCCCGCCGGGCAGGCGCCGTGGGCGCCGGACGATTACGCGGGTACTGCTGCACATGACAGCGACAGCTTGCCACGAGAGGCCACGCCGCGACAGTCGGGCACCGGGCGACCGCCCCGCATGCCGCCGAACACACCGCCGGCGCAGGGCCTGCGGGCGAGCGTCCGCGATCCGCGCCGGCGCCGGAGCCGGAAGAACAGACTCGGAGCCGTTCCAGCGCCGGGAGCAGCGGCGGCACGACCGACGTCAGCGGCGCCGGAACGCCGCATGCGCCAGCACCACGCCGGCGATCGGCGGCAGCAGCAGCGCCCAGTCCGGCGGCCCGACCGGGCCCGCCATGGGCTGCATCGCCAGTGCCCGCAGGCTGGCGAAGATCTCCACGTAAGTGCCGATCAGCAGGAGGCCCAGACCGATGCAGGCCGCGCGCACATAGCCCCGCCGCGCGCCGCGATGGAACAGGACCGCGCTCAGGGCCGCCAGCAGCAGCACGCCGGCTTCCGGGAGGTCGAAACGCATGCCCGCAGTGCCCAGATTCGCCAGCACGATCGAAGCGCCCAGCGACACGGCCGCGGCGAAACCGTAGCCGTTGCGCGGGCGGCCGCTGGAGACACGTCCGCGCCTTGGGGATTCGACCGGCGCGGGGCCGGCCGCGCGCGAACTGGAGACGTCGGTCACCACACCGCCCAGCCGGCGAAAACGCACCTCGGCGCCCACGCGGGGTGATTCGCGATCGCGCCAGGCGAGCGGCCCAAAGGAATCGTAGCGGCCCGAGGCGTCGACGATCTCGCCGCAGCCGTCCACCGGGTCATAGCTCGCGATCCGGCCCGTCGCCTCGCGGCGCATTCGCTGGCCGGGCTCGTCATCGTCCGGGGCGCCGCCCGCGGCCAGCCCGGCGATCGCGCGGTTCATGGCATTCGCCGCATCGTCGGACGGTATGCCCGGTTTCTGTCTCAAGCGAGCGCTCCCCCGAAGCGGGTCGCCGCGACCGGGTCCTGCCCCGTATCGCGGCGGCGGCGCATACGCGCGACGGGCGGCCGGTCCGACGAACGCCTCATCGACATGGCGTACGCAGATCGAAAGACGACGATATGGCCCCGATCAATTCAGCCGTACTCGGCCGGATCCGGGACCGCCGGGAAACGCGGCGGATGCGCCGACATGTAGGCATGACAGGCCCGCAGCACCCGGACGTCGTCGAACTTGCCGCCGGCGAGCTGAAAGCCGACCGGCAGTCCCTGGTCGGTGAATCCGCAGGGCACGGATGCCGCGGGCTGCTGGCTGAGATTGAACGGATAGGAGAACGGGGCCCATTCCTCCCAGTCGCGCATATCGCTGCCCGGCGGCACCTCGTGATTGACCTCGAACGGCTCGAGCGGAACCGTGGGCGTCATCAGCAGATGATAGTCCTGATTGAAGTGCTCGAGACGCTGGGTCAGGCGGGCGCGATCGGCATAGCCGCGGAACAGATCCAGGGCCGACCAGTTCTCGGCGTGGCGGGCGTTGGCCACCAGCCCCGGGTCCAGCTCCTGGCGCCCGGTCTGGTCGCACTGCGACCAGACCTCGAGCGAGGCCGTGAACCACAGCCGCCGAAAGATATCGATCGGGGTCTCGAAGCCGGGATGGATCTCGACGATCTCCGCGCCCAGTTCCTCGAGCTTGTCCGCCGCCTCGCGCACGCGGGCGGCGATCTGTTCATCGACATCGGCATAGCCGAGATCCGGGGAATAGGCGATGCGCAGGCCCCGCAGATCGCACTCCAGGTCGACGCCCCAGTCGTCGGGCTGACCGCGCGTGGCGTAGGGATCGCGATAGTCGTAGCGGCCGATGACGTTGAGCATTCGCGCCGCGTCGGGAACGCTGCGCGTGAGCGGGCCGATGTGCGACAGCGTGGGCATCTTGGCCGGCGGCCACTGCGGCGTCCAGCCGAAGGTCGGCTTGAAGCCGAACACGCCGGTGAAGCCGGCGGGGATGCGGATCGAGCCGCCGGAGTCACCGCCCTGGTGGAGCACTCCCATGTTGAGCGCGGCCGCCGCGGCGGCGCCGCCGGAGGAGCCGCCGGGCGTCAGCCGCGTGTCCCAGGGATTGCAGGTCGCACCGAACACACGGTTGTCGGTGACCGCCTTCCAGCCGAACTCGGGCGTGTTGGTCTTGCCCAGCATCACCGCGCCGGCTTCGCGCAGCCTGGCCGCTGGCGGCGCGTCGGCGTCGCACAGCGCCTCCGACGTGGTCAGGGAGCCCTCGCGCGCGGGCATGCCCGCCACCTCGGTGAGATCCTTCATCGACACCGGCACGCCGTCGATCGGCGACAGCGGCTGGCCCTGGCCCCAGCGGCGGGCCGAGGCGCGGGCGGCGTCCTCCGCCCCCTCGCGGTCGACGTAGACGTAGGCGTTGACCTTGTCGTTGAAGCGCTCGATGCGATCGAGCGCGGCGCGGGTCGCCTCCAGCGGCGAGGCGTCGCCGCTGCGGAACAGTTCCGCAAGCCGGCCGGCGTCCAGGGTTCCAAGATCCGTATCGTTGCCGCTCATGAGTCCCCTTGTTCGTTCGGCATCGGTGTTCGGCGTGCGGAGGCTAACCGGGCCGTCGCCGTCGACCAATCCGGAAAACTACCCAACGACGAGCGCCCCGCACGGCCCACATCCAGGTCGGGGACCGCGGCGTAATGCGGGTATCATTCGCGGGCGCGACCATGAACGCATCCAAGGACACAGACACCCCGGCCCGGACCCGGTTCCGGGCCGATGACCGCGACCGTTCGAGGTCGCCCCTGCGGCCGTGGCTGCTGTTACTGCTGCTCGCCGCCCTGATCGCGCTGCTGGCCAGCCGGCCTGAGCTGCGCCGGGACGCCGCGGCCAGCGGCCGCTCGGCCGTGTTCGACGGGCTGAACATCGCCCCGCGCCGGATCTACGCCTGGCGGCTGTGGCTCGCCGGGCTGGACGACAGCGCGCTGGGACGGCGCTGGACATCAGCGGTCGAGCGCGCCGGCGCGGACCCGATCGTGCTGGGCGAGCGCTACCGCGACACGCACCGCTTCGCCCCCGACACCATCGAGGCGCGCGTCTTCCGGACCACGCTGGAACGCGGCCGGCAGCTCGCGCTCCGCGTGACCCGCACCGACGACGGCCGCGACCGGCTCTATGCCAGCGTCGAACACCGCAGCGACGGCGACGCGGACTGGTCGACCGTGGCCTCGGTGCCGACCGACGGCACGCGTCGCCGGATCATGGCCGAGGTCGACGGCGACTACCGTGTCGTGCTGCAGCCGGAACTGGCGGCCGACGTGGCGTTCACGCTGGCCGCGGCCACCGGCGGCTCGCTGGCGTTTCCGGTGGAAGGCGCGGCCGAGCCGGACATCGGCAGCGGCTTCGACGCGCCCCGCGACGGCGGCACCCGCGACCATCACGGCGTGGACATCTTCGCCGCCCGGGGCACGCCGGTGCGCGCGGTGGCCGACGGCCGGGTGCGCACCGGCACCGAAGGCATCGGCGGCAATCACGTCTGGCTGTCGTCGGGCATGCTCGGTATCGGCGGCGCCCGCTACTACTACGCCCACCTCGATGCATTCGAGGTCGAGTCCGGCGACTCGGTCGCCGCAGGCGACGTGCTCGGCACCGTGGGCAACACCGGCAACGCCCGCACCACCCCGCCGCACCTGCACTTCGGCATCTATCTGAGCGGCGGCCCGGTCGATCCGGCGCCCTTTCTCGGGCCGCCGCCGCGGCTACCGGCACAGTAACCGGCGCCCAGGGCCGGCGCGGCGTTCGAGTCGGCCCGGCATACCGCCTCGACGGCAGGCGGTGGCCGGGCCGGACCCGCGCGCCCTGGGCCTATCGGGCGAGAATCAGCGCATGCGTACCGGCGGCCCGAGCCCACAGCGCGCGTCGCGCGCACGGGTTGCCGCCCCGCCCATCACTCGAAGCGCAGACAGTCTCGCTCGGCCCCGGCGCGCCGGGCCGAGCGCACGGCCACGCCCTCCGACATCGCCGCGCGGATGAGCGGGCCGATGCGGTGCAGGCTTTCCGCCGAGGCACGATCGACCAGACGCTGGCGCGAGGTGCGTTGGATCAGGGTCCGCGCCCAGGGCGGCAGCAGCGCCGCCCCCGCGCCGAGGAACATGCGGCGGGAGACGCCGGCCACCGGGATCGGCAGCGCCATGGATTCGAGCACGGCCAGGGTCTCGCGCGAGCGATGGTCGAAGCGCAACGCCGGCTGCATCGCCGCGAAGTACTCGTCCATCTGCGCCTTCGATGCCGGCACGTCGGTCGCACCCAGCGCCTCGGCGATGCGCCGCGTCTCGTCGAAGTAGGCGTCCTGGGCCGCGCGCCTCAGATCCGGCCGGCGATACCGCCGGTAGCCGGCCAGAAAACTGGCCATCTCGGTGCAGTGCACCCAGGTGAGCAGGTCCGGATCGTGGGCGGAGTACGGTTCGCCGGCATCGGTGGTGCCGCGCACGCGGTCGTGGATGCGATCGACCATCTCGATGATGCGACGGGCGTCCGCGGTCGGCGCATAGGTGGTCGCAGCCACGAACATGGTCGTGCGGCGCAGGCGCCCGAGCGCGTCGTCGCGGAAGTTGGAGTGGTCGACCACGCCGGCCAGCGCGCGCGGATGCAGCGTCTGCAGCATGAGCGCGGCGATGCCGCCGGCCATCATCCCCGGAAAATCGGCGTGGATCTTCCAGGTCACCGACCCCGGCCCGAACAGACCCGGATCGCCCGCGGGCGCGTCGTAGTCGATGCCGAAGTCCTCGGTCGTGGCCACCACGCCGACGATGGCCTCGCGCAGGCGCGTGTACACCGGGGTCAGCAGTGCGTCGGGGCCCGGCAGGCGGCGGGACAGGCGATCGAGTCGGGACATGGGCTCAGGATAGCGGGCGTGTCGAGACAATACCGGCGGCGGCGGTACGCGGATGCGTCAGCGCGCGGCGTCCACGAATTCCCGCAGCGGCCGGTGCGCGGCCAGCAGCCAGTCCTCCACGCCGCGACCGCTGGCCGCGATCGCCGCCAGCAGCACCTCGCCGGCGGCGCGCGCATCCTCGCCGGCGTCGTGATGCGCGAACACGATGCCCAGATGTTCGGCCAGACCGGCCAGCCCCCAGCCGCGGCGGGCGAACTGCGGAAACGCACGCCGCGCGACCCGGGCCGAGTCCAGCCAGCGGGCGGCGATCGGCGCGAGATCATCGGCCGCACAGGCGCGGGCCAGCGCGGTGACGTCGAAGGCCGTGTGCGAGACCGCGATCCGGCCGGCCAGGCGCGCCGCGATCGTCGGCCGCAGCGCCGGCCAGTCCGGCGCGTCGCGCACATCGGCCGCATGCAGCCCGTGGATGGCGATATTGTGCGGCGAGAAATGGGCGCGCGGATTGACCCGCCACACCGCACAGTCGACCAGCGCGCCGCCGGCGAAACTCGCCAGACCGATCTGGCAGATGCTGCCCGGATCGGCGTTGGCGGTCTCGACGTCGACGGCGATGAAATCCGGCGCCGGCGCGGCGCGCCCGATGGGCCGTGCCACGCTCAGCCGCCGCCGCGCGTGGCGGCTACCACAGCCAGCCGATCAGCAGATAGGGCACCAGCGTGGCGATGATCACGCAGATGACGTTGAGCACGAAGCCGGCGCGGATCATCGACTGGATGCGCATGCGACCGGTAGCGAACACGATGGCGTTGGGCGGCGTGGCCACCGGCATCATGAACGCACAGCTGGCCGCGAGCGCGGCCGGCACCGTCAGCAGCAGCACGTCGACGCCGACCGATCCGGCCAGAGCCCCGAGCAGCGGCATGAACACGGCCGCGGTCGCGGTGTTCGAACTGACCTCGGTCAGCGAGATGATTACCAGCACCACGGCGCCGATCAGCAGGACGGCCGGCAGCGTGCCGAAGATCTCCATCTGGGTGGCGATCCATTCCGCCAGCCCCGTCTGCTTGATCGCGCCGGCCAGTGCCAGACCGCCGCCGAACAGCAGCAGCACGCCCCAGGGCACGTTCGCCTCGTTCTCCCAGCTCATCAGGCGCGCGCCCTTGCCGTCGCCGGCCGGAATGACGAACAGGGACACGCCGATGGCCATGGCGATGAGTGCGTCGGACAGCCAGTCGAGGCCGTAGTCGTTGAGCAGCGGCCGGCTGATCCACAGGGCGGCGGCGAGCAGGAACATGCCGCCGACGCGCTTTTCCGCACTCGACATCGGCCCGAGCTCGTCCAGCTCGCCCTTGAGCATGTCGCGGCCGGCCTTGCCGGTGTCCAGCTCGAAACCGCCGCGCACCAGCCACGCCCAGGCCGCCGCCATCATGAGCACGGAAACCGGCAGCCCCACCATCATCCACTGGGCGAAGCCGATGTCGATGCCCTGCTCCGAGGAGAGATAGCCGGCCAGCAGCGCGTTGGGCGGCGTGCCGATGAGGGTGGCGACACCGCCGATGGAGGCGGAATAGGCGATCGCCAGCAGCAGGCGCGTAGCGTAGCGCTCGACCGCGGGCGCCTGCTCGCCCTGGGGATCGTCGGCCATCAGGCTGACCACCGACATGCCGATCGGCAGCATCATGATCGAGGTCGCAGTGTTGGACACCCACATGCTGATGAAGCCGGTGGCGATCATGAAGCCGGCGATCTGGCGCTTCGGCTGGGTGCCGACGGCCAGCAGCGTGGTCAGGGCGATGCGCCGGTGCAGGTTCCAACGCTGCATCGCCAGCCCGATCAGAAAGCCGCCGAGAAACAGGAAGATGATGTCGTCGGCGTAGCCGTGGGCCAGCTCCTGGAAATCGCCCATGCCGATCGCCGGGCCGAGCGCGAGCGGCAGCAGCGAGGTGGCCGGTATCGGGATCGCCTCAGTGGCCCACCAGGTGGCCATGAACAGCGCCAGCCCGGCGCAGTGCCAGGCCGGCGCGTCCATACCGGTGGGCGCCGGCAGCAGCAGTGTCGCGATCAGGAACAACGGCCCCAGCGCCAGGCCGATGCGTCCGGCGCGGCTGGCGGCATGGGCATTCTGCTGGTTCGCGCTGACGCTTTCCTGGCTGGAACTCATGGGCGGATGGCCTCATCGGTCGTGGTGGGCGCGGCCTCGGCGGCACCGAGACGCGCGAGCAGGGTCGTCGGCTCGGCGGCGACCCGCACGCGCTCGACCTGGGCGGCGGCGACGAAGCCTTCGGCGCACATGTGCGCGAGGCAGTCGCGCAGCGGCGCATAGAAGCCGTCGATGTCGAGCAGGCCGCAGGGTTTGTCGTGGTGGCCGAGCTGATGCCAGGTGAGCACCTCGAACAGCTCCTCGAGCGTGCCGAAGCCGCCGGGCAGGGCGATGAAGGCGTCGGCGTTGTCGATCATCAGGCGCTTGCGCTCGTGCATGCTGTGGACGATGCGCAGATCGGTGAGCCCGTCATGGGCCAGCTCGCGGTCGAGCAGCGACTGCGGGATCACGCCCAGCACCTCGCCGCCGGCCGCGCGCGCGGCGTCGGCCATCGCCCCCATCAGGCCGATCCGGGCGCCGCCGTAGACCAGCCGCAGCCCCGCCGCCGCCAGCGCGCAGCCGAGTCCGGCCGCAGCCTCGCGGTAGATCCGCCGCCCACCGTCGCGCGAGCCGCAGTAGACACAGACCGATTGGATACGCGCGGGCGCCTGACTCATGTCAACAGCATACCGGCCCCGGCCCGCCGCCGGCGACGGTCAGCGCGCATCGTCGCGGTCCTTGACGAAGGTTTCATCGGTCTCGCCCCGGAAGAACCGCCGACCGTAGATCAGCAGGCACAGGCCGATGCCGACCCCGAACGCCCAGGCCGCGCCCTGGGTCACCAGCACCCCGGCAGTCACGCCCGCGATGCCCAGATCGCGCTGGCTGCGCGCCTCCATGATGCCGATGCGCACGCTGACATAGCCCTGAATGAGCAGCGTCAGCGCCAGAGCCACGCCGAGAATCGGCTGAATGACCGAGACGATCGGCAGCAGCAGCAGACCGGTGTTGGTGCCCCAGCGGAACGAGCCCGCGCCGCCGAAGATCGAATCCATCGCCTTTCGGCCTTCCTTGTAGCGTTCGGTGATGACCACGTGCATCGCCGCCCACAGCGGGCCGCACATGGCCACGTCCGGGCCGAACACGCTCATCGCGGCGTTGCGGCTGCCGAAGATCATGTGCGCCCGGTCCGGGCTGTAGTCGATGGACTCGTCCGGACGCGACCCCTCGGCCTCGTCCAGCAGCGCCTTGGACTGGAGCACGTCGCCGAAGAGCACGATATAGGTTGCGGCCACCATCGGCAGGGCCTGGATGAAGAACCATAGCGGCGGCAGACCCACACCGAAGACCGTGTACTCGCGCCAGAGGGTGACGAAATCGGGCTTGGAGAAGCCCCATTCCACATCCGGCCACGGCGCCTCGCCGAACAGCGGCGCGAGCACGATCGCCAGGGCGATGATGGGGAATATCCCGAGCTTGCCGATCAGGCCGAACACGACGCTGCGCTGCTTCAGAGCGTTGAACCCCTGCGAGAAGATCAGCAAAAAGGCCAGCCCGACCGCGATCGAGATGGTGAACGGAAAGGTCCAGAACCGGCCGTCGTCGGCGAACACGGTGTCCACCGCCGCCAGGCCCGCGCCCATGATGATGCCGGCCTTGAGCGCCGGCGGCACGAAACGCACCACCTGTCGGGCGAGCCCGGTCACGCCCAGCCCAATGGACAGCGCGCCGAGCATGAACTGAAAGGCGATCAGCGCGTGCACCCGATCCGTGCCCTCGGGAAAGCCCTCGCAATAGGCGATCAGCAGCGGGATCGCGGGCGTGATCCAGCCGGGAACCACCGGATCGCCAAGCAGATGATGGGTGAGATAGAGCAGACCGTTGAGCATGACCACCGCCAGTGCGGCCTCGAAGGGCATGCCCAGCAGGTCCGTCATCAGCGGGATCGCGGCCAGATCCACCGCACACATGAGCAGCCCCTGCAGATAATCGGGCCACTCGAAGCGGTAGTGAAGGAACGGCAGGCGCAGCTTGAACGGCCCCATGCCCCAGTACGGCGCTTCGCCGCGGGTGCGATCTCCCCAGTGCGTCATATGCTTGCGTTACGGTCGCTGAACAGGCCGCAAGATTATTGACCCGGGAGCCGAACACGCAACTGTTCGCGATTTCTGGTCGGCGACTAACTCGCGCCGGCCGCGTGAGCGAAGCAGGCGTGGCCACCGAACCGAGTACAGGCGCCGCGGTCTTAACAGCGCGTTGAGGCGAACGGCGTTAAGCTCGCGCCGGCCGCGCCGCGGCCCGAACGCGATCATCAAAGCGAGAATCCACATGCATGTGCCGGTCTGGGTCTGGGCTACCACCATTGCGGGCATCATCGCCCTGCTGATCTTCGATTTCGTCGCCCACGTGCGCAAGCCGCACGAGCCGAGCCTGCGGGAGGCCGGCGGCTGGTCGGTGTTCTACGTGGTGCTCGCGCTGCTGTTCGGCGCCGGGCTCTGGTACGTCTGGGGCCAGCAGCACGGGGTCGAGTATTTGGCCGGCTATGTCACCGAGAAGAGCCTGTCGGTCGACAATCTGTTCGTGTTCGTCATCATCATGTCGGCCTTCGCCGTGCCCAAGGCCTACCAGCAGAAGGTGCTGCTGATCGGCGTGGTGATCGCGCTCATCCTGCGCACCATCTTCATCGCCCTCGGCGCGGCCGCCATCGAGCATTTCTCCTGGGTGTTCTACATCTTCGGCCTGTTCCTGCTCTACACCGCCTACAGCCTGGCGACGTCCAGCCACGACGAGGACGAAGCATTCGAGCCCAACATCATGGTGCGGCTGGCGCAGAAGTATCTGCCGGCGACCGACGAATACAACGGCGCGAAGATGACCGTCGTCGAAAATGGAAAGCGCATGATCACGCCCATGCTGATCGTGATGATCGCCATCGGCGCCACCGACATCCTGTTCGCGCTGGACTCGATCCCGGCGATCTACGGGCTCACCAAGGAGCCCTATATCGTGTTCACGGCCAACGCCTTCGCCCTGCTCGGCCTGATCCAGCTCTACTTTCTGCTCGGCGGCCTGCTCGACCGGCTGATCTATCTCAGCAAGGGTCTGGCGCTGGTGCTCGGCTTCATCGGCGCGAAGCTCATCGTGGAGGCGCTGCACGGCAACGAACTGCCCTTCATCAACGGCGGCGAGCCGGTGCACGCGGTACCGGAGATCCCGATCTGGTTCTCGCTGTCGGTCATCATCGGCATTCTGGTGGTCACCACCGTCGCCAGTCTGATCCAGTCAGCGCGCGCGGACCGCAAGAACGGCCACTGACCCCCGAGGCCCGCGTCCATGGCCCAAGCGCGGAGACGCACTCCGGCATTGCGGCGCCTGCACGGGACTCGGAAGGCGGGCGCGGTGATACCCGGCGCAACTGCTACCGCCTGCGGGCATGAAAAAGGGCTGGAGCGCATGCCCCAGCCCTCGACGGGCGCCGGCCCCGATCAGGACGCCGGACAGGCGGGGATGCCGGCCCGCTGCTCACGGGTGAACTGGCAGCCGTAGTTCTCGTCGTCGATCGCGTCACGTGAGACCGAGTCGCCGGCCGGCTTCTGGCCGTTCTGCTCCCAGGCGATCATGGCGTTGAAGGCCTCGACGAGTTCCGCCGGCTCCCAGTCGCAGTGCGGCGAGGCCCGTATCGCGCGCTGAACCAGCAGATCCTCGTTGCCGTTGGCCTGGGCGCGCTCCCGGTAGAGCTGTTCGTGCAGGAAGGGCACGTACAGATCGCCGGTGTTGTGCAGCGTCACCACCGGCACGCTGAACTCGCCGTTGATCTTCGGAATCCAGCGCAGACCGTCGGGCTGCGGGGGATTGGCATCCGGGTTCGCGTTCACCCGCAGCATGCTCTGATTGAACAGGCTCTCGTCATCGCTGACCGCGTCGGGGTCGCCGTCGTAGTTGTAGTGCACCTCCGGGTTGCCGAAGCTGTTGCGCGCCAGGATGCCGTTGACCGTGCCGTCACGCCCCCCGGTACCCATCACGACGTTGTAGTAGCCGCCTCGGAAACCCTGCTCGAACGCCGGCCGGTCGCCCCCGCTGAGCGTGCGGACGATGTTCTCCAACCGCAGGCCGGCCTCGGTGGGCACGCCCTGCTGTTCGAAGCTCGGAGGTGTCTCCCAGAGCACCGCATCGATCGCCGACTGGTCGAACTCGGCCGGATAGCTGTTCGGTCCGAGATCCGCGGCATGCTGGGCCGCAAAGGTGACGTTGCCCAGGTAATCGAACTCGGCGGTACCTCCGACCACGCCACAGCGCGGCACGGCGCCGGCATAGCTCGTCTTGTGGTTGGCGTTGGCCAGGGTCTCGGCTTCGATGGCGGCGGCGGTGACGTGGCCGCCCATCGAATCGCCGGTGATATAGATCTTGCTCGGCGCCATGAGCGTACGCCCGTTCTCGGCGGCGATATCGGTGATCGCGTTGGCCAAGGCGTTCGTATCCTCCACGCCGACACGCACGTCGTAGTAGTTCTTGCTGTAGCTCGAGGCGGCCCAAGCATAGCCCTGACTGATGTAGTAGCTGCGCAGCGGCGCATTACCCACCGTGAGCTGTTCGCCCTCGCCGCGATAACCATGCGCATACATGACGAGCATGCCGTTCCAGTTGCCCTCGGCGGGCACCTCGACACGGTAGCCCGCGCCGTCCAGAACACCCCACCAGCGGTCGGTCTCGACGCCGTCCAGCGCCTCGAACGGTAGCGTCGACTCATCGACGGAAAAACTGCGGTCGTCCTGCAGCCTGACGGTTTCGGCGTTGTCCGTGTCGTCGACGGCCACGTCATCGCCGTCGTCGCTCGAGCACCCCGCCACCAGCGCACTCGCACAGGCGAGCGCCAGGACCTGAGTCCAGCGTAGATCGATCATCCTTCCCCTCCTGCGCACCGTTGCCGCGGCCTCGTGGCGACCGTCTCGCTCCGGCGCGATTATTTTCGGTTGGTATCCGCTCCCGGTCGGCGTAAAACGAAACACGATTTCACCGACAGCATCGAGTAATCCACCGTCGCACTGCACAAGTCAAGTGCGCGGACGCGAGCGGCCACGAGCACGACGCGAACCCGAGTGGTCTCAAGCCTGAGAGCACGCCATTTTTTATTCGATTCGTCAGTCGTTTGACGGAATGGCACCGAAAAGCCCTCGATCAGCCGCCGGGGCGCCCCGCGTAATTTGGGATGCCGTTACTGCACCACGATCGCGCGATCACCCCGTGCCGGACACACCGAAGCAACAACCGTCGCGCGGCAGGCCAGGCGCGCGCCAATCGTGCGCCGACAAACGGGCGGCGCCCGCTGCTTACGGCCCAGACGCATCGAGCCTGCCGCAGCAACGCGGGCCGCGGCGCCGCTTCGCGAACCCGCGATCGGAACCTGTGTTCAGCCGCCGTCGCGGAAGAAGCTGCTCGTACCGCGGGCGCGGGCGGCGGCGTCGAGCTTTTCGAGGGCGATGACGTAGGCCGCGGTGCGGTGGTCTATCTCCAGCGACTCGGCGCGGTCGGCAACGCGTTTCGTGGCATCGACCATGCGCTGCTCGAGCCGCTCGGCCACGGTCGACGCGTCCCAGTACCAGGCCTGGCGGTTCTGGACCCACTCGAAATAGCTCACGGTCACGCCGCCGGCGTTGGCCAGGATGTCGGGCAGCACGGCCACGCCGTTGGCCGCGAGGGTCGCGTCGGCCTCGCTGGCGACCGGGCCGTTGGCGATCTCGACGATCGTGCCGGCGCGCACGCGGTCCGCGTTGTCGGCGGTGACGACGTTCTCCAGCGCGGCCGGGGCGAGGATATCCACATCCAGCTCGATCAGCTCGTCGTTGCCGAGGGTCTCGCCGCGGCCGGCGCCGCCGACATCGCCTTCGCTGTAGCCGGAGGCGACCGACCGGTGCGCCTCCTTATGCGCGATCACGGCGTCGATGTCGAGGCCGTTCGGATCGTGGATGGCGCCGCTGGAATCGCTGACCGCAACCACGGTGTAACCGGCCTCGGCACAGCGCCGGGCGAAACGCGCGCCGGCGTTGCCGAAGCCCTGCACGGCGACCGTCGTGCCCTCGGCCTGCCGGTCCCAGCGCTGCATCATCGTGGTGAGCGTATGGAAGGCCCCGTCGCCGGTGGCGGTCGCGCGGCCGGCCGAGCCGCCCATCTCGACCGGCTTGCCGGTGATGACCTCGCGCACCTCGCCGCGGTTGATGATCCGGTACTGATCCATCATCCAGCCCATGACCCGCGGATTCGTGTTCACGTCCGGGGCCGGGATGTCCGTGTTCGGGCCGATGAAGTCGGCGACCTTGTCCACCCAGGCCCGCGACAGGCGCTCGAGCTCGGCGGGCGAGAGCCCCTTCGGGTCGACCGCGACGCCACCCTTGCCGCCCCCGAAGGGCAGGCCAAGCACCGCGCACTTGATGGTCATCCAGAACGCGAGCGTGGCGACCTCGTCCGCACCCACGTCCGGATGAAAGCGGATGCCGCCCTTGGCCGGGCCGAGGGTGTCGTCATAGCGCACGCGGTAGCCGGGGTATAGCGTCAGCGTGCCGTCGTCGCGGCGCAGCGGCACCGACACCTTGAGCGCGGTGTCCGGCTGGGCCAGACGCTGGGCGGTGTCCTCGGAGATGTCGACGTGTTCGAGCGCGGCGCTGATACGCGCGCCGGCGCCATCGAAGAGACTGGGCATGATCGATCGTCCAGGCGTTGAGCAATATCTTCTACCTGACCGCGGAAACACGCCGAATCAAGGGGCCGGCGGATGTTTCAGGTCGGTCGGGGCGGCGCGTCACCGGCCCGACGCCAGTCCGGCGGGATGGCCGCGCGCAGATGATCGAGCAGACACAGCGTCTTGCGCGGCAGACGACCGTGCGGGCAGGCCAGCGTGATCGGCACGGCGGGCAACGTCCAGTCCTGAAGACAGGACACGAGCGTACCGGGATGCGCGCGCAGGCGCCGGGCGACCATCCAGTCCGGAAGAACGCCCAGCCCGCGCCCGCGCACGATGGCATCGGCCTGGAGCACATCCTGGTCGGCGCGCGAGCGCGAGCGCAGCGGCGCCAGCCGATGGGCCGAGCCGTCCGCACGCCGCAGCGTCAGCCCGTCACGCAGGGCCCCCAGCATGTCCACCCAATCATGTGCGGCCAGATCGCGCGGGTGCAACGGGGTACCGCGCTCGGCCAGATAATCGGGATGCGCGTAGATGCCGCGGGTGAGCCGGCCCACGGTTTCGGTGCGCAGCCCGCAGTCCTCGAGCGCGCCCGGCCAGAGACAGATGGCGATGTCCGACTCGGCCGTGGGCGGCTGGGTGAGCGTCGCCAGCGTCAGCTCCATTTCGGGAAAGCGCTCCAGAAACGCCTCGACCCGATGCGTGAACCAGCCACGCATGAACAGCGGATGCGCGTGGACGGTCAGCTGGCCGCTGACCCGTTCGCGCAGATTGTCCAGCGCGTGCCGGCTCTCGCGACTGAGATCGAGCATGTGCCGGCAGTAGCCGGCGAAGGTCTCGCCCGCCTCGGTCGGTACCAGACGGTTGGAGCGGCGTTCGAGCAGCGGCTGGCCCACCTGTGTTTCCAGACGGCCCAGCCGCCGGCTGAGCGTGGATTTCGACAGCGCCATATCGCGGGCGCTGGCCGTGAGACTGGCGTTTTCGACCACGGCCACGAACACCGCGAGATCGTCCAGATGATGCATCGCTCGCCTTCTCCCTCGCTCGGCACTGCCTCCGGCGCCCCTGATGTTGCAGCAATCGGGATGACACGTTGCCGCCGGCGCAACGGCATTTATACCACAATACAAATGATATTGATTCGTATTTAATAAACGCAAAAGGGGGACACATGCGTATGACGCAACGCACGGGCATCTCGATGGCGGCGGCCGCCGCCCTGTGCTGGGGCTTCGGCGCCGAGGCCCAGGAGAGCATGGCACTCGGCGAGGTGGTGGTCACCGCCTCCGGCCACGAGCAGGACGTCAAGGAAGCCCCTGCCTCGATCAGCGTACTCGATCGCGAGGACCTCGAGGATCGCTACTACCGCAACGTCACCGACGCCCTGCGCGAGGTCCCCGGCGTGATCGTGACCGGCGGCGGCGCCGGGGACAACGGCCGCGATATCAGCATCCGCGGCATGCCCTCTTCATACACGCTCATTCTCGTCGACGGCAAGCGTCAGAACACGCGCGAGACGCGTCCGAACGGCAGCGCCGGCTTCGAGCAGGATTTTCTGCCGCCGCTGCAGGCGATCGAGCGCATCGAGGTCATCCGCGGGCCAATGTCCACGCTCTACGGCTCGGACGCCATCGGCGGCGTGATCAACGTCATCACCCGCAAGGTGCCCTCGAAGTGGGGCGGCGCCGTCCAGTTCGACACCTTCATTCAGGAGGACGGCGACTCGGGCGATCGCCAGCAGGCGAACTTCTACACCGCCGGTCCGCTGGTCGAGGATCTAGTCGGTCTACAGCTCTACGGCGAAGTGAGCCGGCGCGAGGAGGACGAGATCATCAACGGCTATGAGGGCAAGGATCTGCGCAACCTCACGGCCAAGCTCGCCTTCACCCCGACCGAGAACCAGGACATCACCCTGGAGGCCGGCGCCGAGGAACAGACGCGCGAGCAGAACGTCGGCCGCTCCGGGCAGGTTACCGGCTGCCGCGGTGGCTGCACCGATGTGTTCGGTCGCTACACGCGCGAGCACTATGCCCTGTCGCACGAGGGCCGCTGGGGCTTCGGCACCACCGATTCCCACATCCAGCGCGAAACCTCCGAAAACAAGCGCCGCGAGATCGAGATCACCAATACGGTGGCCAAATCCAGCGTCGTCGTGCCCCTGGGCATGCACGTGCTCACCTTCGGCGGCACGGTCGAGCGCCAGGAGCTGTCCGACGGCACGACCAACCAGATCTCCGACCGCACCGACATCGAGAAGGACAACTGGGCTCTGTTTGCCGAGGACGAGTGGATGCTCACCGAGACCTTCGCGCTGACCGGCGGCGTGCGCCTGGACCACGATGAGAATTTCGATAGCGAAGTCAGCCCGCGTCTCTACGGCGTCTGGAACCCGACCCGCAACTGGACCCTCAAGGGCGGCGTGTCCTCCGGGTTCCGGGCCCCGGATCTGCGCGAGATCACTCCGGACTTCGGCCAGGTCAGCCGCGGCGGCGACGTCTACGGCAACCCGGATCTCGAGCCCGAGACCTCGCTCAACAAGGAGTTCGCCGTGCTCTACAGCGCCGACTGGGGCGCGAGCGCGGGCGTGACGGTCTTTCACAACGACTTCGACGACAAGATCACGCGCGTGGCCTGCCCGATCGACATCTGCACGGACGGGCCGAACCAGTTCGGCGCCGATCCGACCTACCGCATCAACGTCGACGAGGCGGTCACCCAGGGCGTCGAAGTCAGCCTTTCGACCCCGCTGACCAACACGCTCGAGGCCAGCGCCAGCTATACCTACACCGATTCCGAACAGAAGACCGGCGAATACGAGGGCGAACCGCTGACCCAGCTGCCCAAGCATCTGGCCACCGCCTCACTGAACTGGCAGCCGACGGAGCGGCTGTCGCCCTGGGCGCGGCTGACCTATCGCGGCGAGGAGAGCCAGCCCACAACCGGCCCCTCGCAGAGCGCGCTTGTGGCCCCCTCCTACGCCTTCGTCGACACCGGCTTCGGATACCAGCTGTCCGAGGCCACCACCGTCAACCTGGGCGTCTACAACCTGTTCGACGAGGACATCACCTACGACGAATACGGCTACGTCGAGGACGGCCGCCGCTACTGGGTCGGTATGAACCTGGAGTTCTAGCGCCGCGACACAGCCGCCGCCGTAGCGTGGCGGCCCTTCATCAATTCTGCGCGGGCGCGAGACGCCCGCGCCGCTTACCGGAAGACCCGAACGCATGCTCATCACCATTCGCAAGACCGGCCTCTGCCTGGCGCTGACGGCTCTGCTCGCCGTCAGCCTGCCGGGCGCCGCGCGCATGCTGGACACCCGCTACGGCACGATCGAGATCGACGGCACCCCCGAGCGCGTGGTCACACTCCACGAAGGCGCACTCGATGCCGCGGTCGCGCTCGGCACGACACCGGTCGCCGCCGTCGCCACCCGGGGCGGCGACGGCGTGGCCCGCTACATGGACGGTCGCGTGGACGACATCGCCATCGTCGGCACCGCGCGCGAGACCCATATCGAGGCGGTGGTCGCGCAACGGCCCGACGTCATCCTCGCCGCCGCGACGCTGCCCGAGTCCCAGTATCGACTGCTGTCGAACATCGCGCCCACGGTGGTACCGAAGGGCTCGAACTTCGCCCCCGACGCCTGGCAGGCGCACACCCGCCTCTACGCTCGCGCCCTGAACGCAACCGATCGCGCCGAAGCGCTGATCAACAACTTCGACACGCGCACCGCGGCAATCGCCACGCAGGTGCCGGAGGCCGCCGAAGCGACGCTAGCGCGCTGGATGCCTCAGGGGCCGCTGGTCATGGCCGACATCATCTTCGCCAGCCGCGTGCTCGCGGCTGCGGGCTTCACCGTCAACGACGCCGGCGTCGTCGCCGAGGGGCGCCCGCACAGCGACCCGCTGAGCCTCGAGAACCTGGATCGCATCGACAGCGACTGGCTGTTCCTCGCCACGCTCAACGCCGACGGCGAGAACGCACTGGCCCAGGCCCGGTCCTCGCCCGGCTTCGAGCGTCTGGACGTGGTCCAGCGTGATCGCGTGGTGGCCGTGGACGGCCAGCTCTGGACCAGCGCCTCCGGCCCGATCGCCGCCAACGCGATTCTCGACGACATCGCCGCGGCGCTGGATCTCGATCGTCAGCCTTGACCGGCCTGCCGCTCGTATCGGTGCCCCGGAACCGGCCACGCCTGTGGTTGGCGCTGCTGTCTGCCGGGCTGGCCGCCGCCTGCGTGGCGAGCCTGCTGTTCGGCGCCGGATCGACAGGCCCCGGGGCGTCGCTGCGCGGCCTGCTGGCCTGGATCGCCGGGCTCGACGCCGGGCCCGACGACGCCCGGGCCCGTTTCGTGGTCGAGTCGCTGCGCGCGCCGCGCACGCTCATCGGCGTGCTCGTGGGCGCCGCGCTCGGCGCGGCCGGCGCGCTGTTGCAGGCGGTCACGCGCAATCCGCTGGCCGAGCCGGGCCTGCTGGGCGTGAGCGCCGGCAGCGCGCTGGCGGTGGCGATCGCCATCGCCCTGGGCGCGAGTGCCGCGACCCTGCGCGTGCCGGTGGCCCAGCTCGGCGCCCTGGCCGGCTGCGTCGCCGTGCTCGCGGCCTCGCGCGTGCGCGGGGTCGGCGATGATCCGGTCCGCCTCGTGCTCGCCGGTGCGGTACTCTCGGGGCTGCTGGGATCGCTGACCTCGATGATCCTGCTCTTCGACGAGCGCACCGCCGACGAGATCCGGTTCTGGGTCGTGGGCAGCCTCGCCGGGCGCCGGCCCGCCGACATCATGGCGCTGCTCCCCGGCCTGGGCGTGGCACTGGCGATCGTGGTCGTGATCGCCCGGCCGCTGGCCGCACTCGCGCTCGGCGAGCGGGTGGCGACCGGGCTCGGTCACCGGCCGCGGACCGTGCGCCTGCTCGTGATCGTCGCGGTCGCGCTTCTGGTGGGCTCGGCGACCGCCATCGCGGGGCCCATCGCCTTCGTCGGCCTGGTGGCGCCGTTCGCCGCGCGCCTGCTCGCCGGCCCGGACATCCGCCGCACGCTGGGGCTGTGTCTGCCGATCGGCGCCCTGCTGACGGTGGGCGCGGATATCGCCTCGCGGCTGCTGGTGCGGCCCTCGGAGCTGCCGCTCGGCGTACTGACCGCACTCGTCGGCGCGCCGGTGCTGGTGGCCGTGGTCCGGCTGCGACGGCTGCCCGGCCTGTGAGCGCGCTCGAGACGACCACGCGGGCCCGCGCCGCCGCGTCGCCCGTGGCGCCGCCGCCAGCGATGTGGCGTATCGCCGCGCGCGGGCACGACGGACGCTGGTCGATCCTGGTCGACAAGCGCGCCACCGCGGCCAATCTGGTGCTGACCGGACTGCTGCTGGCCGCCAGCCTGGCGTCGCTGTGTCTGGGCAGCGCCTCGATCGGCGCGACGGCCGCGCTGCGCGGCCTGTTCGGTCACGGCGACGCCATGACCGTGTTCGTGATTCGGGAACTGCGCCTGACCCGGCTGGCCGCCGGCCTGCTCTCGGGTGCCGCCTTCGCCCTCGCCGGCTGTCTGATGCAGACACTGGCCCGCAATCGGCTCGCCACACCCGGCATCATCGGCATCGACAACGGCGCCACGGCGTTCGCGGTGGCCTCGGTCGTCGGCACGGGGTTCGGCCTCGCGCCGCCGGCCATGGCGCTGGCCGGGGCGGCCACGGCCACAGCGATCACCTTCGGCCTGGCCGGCGGCGTGGGCACCCGCGGCTATCGCTTTATCGTGGCGGGCATCGGCGTCGGCGCGGCCTTTGGCGCCGGCACCCAGCTGATGCTGGCCCGCGCGCCCATCGACAACGCCAACACGGCCTACCCCTGGACCGTCGGCAGCCTGAACGCCGCCAACCCGCTCGCGGTCGAACTGCTCGCCGTGGGCCTGCCGGCGGCACTGGTCGGCGCGGGCCTGCTGGCGCGCGCTCGCCGCCGTGCGTTTCTCGGACGCCGTAGCCCGCGGGCTGGGCATTCGCGTCGGCCGGTGCCGCCTGCATGCGCTCGCGCTTGCCGTGCTGCTCAGCGCGCTCGCGGTGGCGGTGGCCGGGCCGGTCGGCCTGATCGCCCTCATGGGCCCGGAGATCGCGCGCCATCTGTCGTCGCGCCTCGGCGTGCCGCTGTTCGGCGCCGCGCTCGCCGGCGCGCTGATCATGGTGGTCGCCGATCTCGTCGGCCGCCGCGTGCTGGCGCCGATCGAGATCCCCGCCGGCCTGATCACCAGCGTGGTCGGCGCGCCGTTTCTGCTCTGGATACTGCTGCGCCCTGGCCACAGGATCGGCGCATGAACCACCTGGCCTACGGCCCGCCGGCCGACACGCCCAGCCCACTCCGCGCCCACGGCCTCACGCTGGCCCACGGCCGCGTACCCGTCATCCGCGATCTGGACCTGGCCCTGCCGCGCGGCCGGGTGACGGCCATTGTCGGCCCGAACGGTTGCGGCAAGTCGACGCTGCTGGCCGGGCTGGCACGCCTGCACGCTCCCGAGGCCGGCCGCGTGACGCTCGACGACCGGGACATCCGCGATTTCGGCGCACGCGAACTGGCCCGCGCGCTCGCCCTGCTGCCGCAGAGCGTGACCGCACCGGAGGGCCTGACGGCCGCCGAGCTGATCCGCTTCGGCCGCCAGCCGCATCAGGGCTGGCTGCGCCAGTGGTCCGCCGAGGATGCCCGCGTGGTCAAGGCCGCGCTCGCCGCCGCCGATCTCGAAGCACTGTCCGACCGGCCCCTCGACGCCATGTCCGGCGGCCAGCGCCAGCGCGCCTGGATCGCCATGGCCATCGCCCAGCAGACGTCGTTGCTTTTGCTAGACGAGCCCACGACCGCCCTCGATCTGGGGCACGCCATCGAAGTCTTCGAGCTCGTGCGCGATCTCGCGGCCGCCGGCAAGACAATCGTCATGGTGCTGCACGATCTGGGCAACGCCTGCCGCTATGCCGATTATCTGGTGGCGATGCGCGCCGGCGAGATCGTCGCCGCCGGCGCGCCGAGCGAGGTCGTGACGCGCGCGCTGGTGCACGAGCTCTACGGCGTCGACTGCACGCTGCTCACCGACCCCGGCACCGGCGCACCGATGCTCACCAACGTACGCCGCGCGCGGGCGCCCAAGTCCGCGTCGGCCGACACCTGATCCGCCACACAACGCACACCGGAATGCCGGGCGCCGCATCTCATTTCATTCCCACCGGAGACTGCATGGACGAACGCATCGACAACGTACTCGCACACTACGACACACTGCGGGACGCAGAGCGCGCGCAGCGCGACGACCCCGCGGCGGCCCGCAACCGACACACCGACCGCGACCGCCGCCTGCTCGCCGTCGGGCCGGAGACCGGCCGCCTGATCAACGTGCTCGCGCGCAGTCTCACGGCGCCGCATATTCTCGAACTGGGCACCGCCTACGGTTATTCGACGATCTGGCTCGGCGAGGCGGCACGTGCGGCCGGCGGGCACGTCACCACCATGGAGGTGCACGCCCACAAGGCCGCCCATGCGCGGGATATGGCAACGAAGGCCGGACTGAACGGGTACATCGACTTCCACGTGGGCGACGCGGTCGAAATGATCGGCGCGCTGGCCGAGCCGATCGACTTCGTGCTGCTGGATCTCTGGAAGGACCTCTATGTGCCCTGTCTCGAGGCGTTCCACCCGAAGCTCGCGCCGGGGGCGATCATCGTTGCCGACAACATGCTGCGCCCCGGCGGCGACAGCGTGCAGCGCTACGGCGAGGCCGTGCGCGCTCGGGCCGGCGTCACGAGCGTACTGCTACCGGTGGGCAGCGGTCTGGAGGTCAGCCGTTTCACGCCCACGCAAGCACGCGACAGCGGCTAGACTGGTCGCCGACATGTTGCTGATTTCGCGACGCGACGTTGCACACGCCGCACTTGCGTGGCGCACCCGATCCGGGCCACGGTTCGAAGCGGCACGGGATAACGGCTGCCGGGTGCGCGCCCTTCGGCGTGCGGTCCGGCCCGCAAGGAAGGAAAACCAATGGATACGCGCTTGATGGACCACGAATACGGCTACGGGCTCGTCAGCCGATTCTTCCACTGGGCCATGTTCGCCCTGCTGCTCTGGCAGGTGACCTCCGCCGCGCTGCACTATCTGCTGGACGAGGCGGCCATCACCGATTTCTTCTTCGGTTTCCACTATTCGATCGGCGTACTGGTGCTGTCTCTCACCGCACTGCGCGGCGTCTGGGGCCTGATCAACCTGTCGCGCCGGCCGTCGCACGCCGGCGGGCTGCACCGGATCGCCGCGCTAGGCCACGTGGCGATGTATCTGCTGCTGATCGCCGTGCCGGTGATCGCGATCATCCGCGCCTACGGTTCCACCCGTCCGTTCTCCGCACTCGGCGTGCAGATCTTTTCCGGCATGGAGACCGAGATCGAGTGGATGACCAACCTCGGCGGCGAATGGCACGGCTTTCTCGGCTGGACGCTGTTCGCGCTCATCGCCGGGCATATCGCGATGGCGTTCGTGCACACCTATGCCTGGAAGGAGCCGCTGATCGCGCGCATGACCAAGGGCAGCGAGCTGAGATAACCGCTCGGCGACGGCCGGGGCAGGCGAAGGCGGGCCGAGCAGGCCGGGCTCGCAGGCGGGGTCATACCGTCACCCGAACCCATGGCTGATCGCCCGTTTCGTCGTCCGCTTATCTGCGCTGCCCCATAGGCTGACACCGAGCCGATCCGGCGCCGGGCGAACCAGCGCCCGGCGAACCGGGCCGGAACACACGCGGACCGGGGCGACCGGCGTGACCGCAACGCGCCGGACCACGGCCGAGCGGGGCCGCTCTTCCCGCGCGCCGTCGGCCACGCGCCCTCGCCGCGCCGTGCGGCCGTGAGGAGATCGTGCCCGGTGGGCAGGTATGGCGCGCTGCATTCTGCGCGCCGCCCGCCGCCGGCCCGAGCGGGTATCATCAGTCGCCTGCCTGCCTTCGACGCCTCGCCCGCCTTGGAACTGGTCCTGTTGTTCATCGCCGCACTGGCCGCCGGCGCCATCAACGCGCTGGCCGGGGGCGGCAGCTTCATCACGCTGCCGGCGCTGCTGTTCCACGGCCTGCCGCCGACGGCGGCCAACGCCACCAGCGCCGCGGCGGTGCTGCCGGGCTATCTGACCACCGTGGCGCGCTTCCGGCGCGACATCGCCCCGCCGGCGGCGCTCAGCCTGCCGGCGATGGTGGCGATCGCCGCGGCCGGCGGGGTCAGCGGCGCGCTGCTGTTGCTCGCGACCGGCGATGCGGCCTTCGAAGCCCTGGTGCCGTGGCTGATGCTGGTCGCCACCCTGATATTCGCCGCCGGCCCCTCGATCAAGACCGCCCTGCAGCAGCGCGAGGCGAGCACGCCGGTGGCTGCGATCGCGCTGTATCTGGCCTGCAGCTACGGCGGCTACTTCAACGGCGGCGTCGGCATCATCGTGATCGCGCTGTTGGCCCTGCTCGGCCAGAATCGCCTGCTGACGTCGGTGGCGATGAAGGCGGTCATGTCCGGCACGCTGACCACCATCTCAGTGGCCACCTACGCCGCCTTCGGCCTGATCCACTGGTCGCTCGCCCTGCTCATGGCCGCCGGCGCCATGATCGGCGGCTGGCTGGGGGCCTCCTTCGGCTATCGCATCGCCCCGGCCTGGCACCGCGCCGGCATCGTGGTGATCGGGCTGGCGATGACGGCGCTGATGTTCCTGCGCGTCTAGACACCGACACCGGCCGACGCCACGGGTCGGACCGCAGACGATCCCGCCCCCGGACCGGCACCAACACACCGCAAGGCGCGCTCGCAAAAACGGAGGGCGCCGGGCCCGCCGAAACCGAACATCAGCACCACGCCGGACGGCGCCGTACCAGGAGACAGCGCCACGATCGGCACCTCGCACCCGCGCCCGACACGCTTTTCGGCGACGATCCAGGCGTGCGCCCACTCCAGGCAAACGCCCTGGTCGACAAAGCAGGGGCGACCACCGCCGCGGCGCCGAGGCTGACCGAACGAAGCCCGATCGAAGCGTGGGCGGCGGGCTTGCACCCGACGAGGCAGGCGCCGCGGCGGCGCCCGTGGACGCGACTCGCCACAACGCCCGCCAGTGGCACGCCGACGCGCGGCGCGGCGACACCTGGCGATACGACGCGACGCACCACGGCCGGCCCGGGTATGACCGCCGCCGTCTCGTCAACGACGAAAGCCGCTCGTCGACGGCCGAGCGGAGCCCAGCGCCTGTACTCGGTATCGCGTCGCGAGCCGCCGGCCCGCCCAACAACCGCCGCGCTGGCGCGCAGGCGGTCCGATTGTCTAGGCTTGGGGCGGTTTCAAATTCGAGCGAAGGAGTCCTCCATGGACAAGATCATGATCGTGACCGGCGGCAGCCGCGGCATCGGCGCCGCGACCTGCCTGATGGCGGCCAAGCACGGCTACGCGGTGGCCGTGAACTATCGCGGCAATCGCGAGGCCGCCGAGGGCGTGGTCTCGGCGATCGAGGCCGACGGCGGCACGGCCATCGCGGTGCAGGCGGACATGGCCGTCGAATCCGAGGTGGTCCAGCTTTTCGAGACGGTCGACGATCGGCTCGGGCGCGTCACCGCGCTGGTGAACAACGCCGGCATCGTCGATCAGCCGTCCCAGGTCGCCGACATGAGCGCCGATCGCATCGCCCGCATGATGAGCGTGAACGTGGTCGGCCCCTTCGTCTGCGCCCGCGAGGCCGTGCGGCGCATGAGCAACGAGCGCGGCGGTGCCGGCGGCGCCATCGTCAACGTCTCCTCGGCGGCCAGCCACGCCGGGGGCGGCGGCGGCGCGGGCACCTACGTCGACTACGGCGCTTCCAAGGGCGCGATCGACACCCTCACCGAAGGCCTGGCCCAGGAAACGGCCGGCCAGGGCATCCGCGTGAACGCCGTGCGCCCCGGCGTCGTGGACACCGAGATCCACGCCAGCGGCGGCCTGCCGGACAAGCCCGAACAGGCGAAAGCGGCCATTCCGCTCGGCCGCGTCGGCCAGCCCGAGGACATCGCCGAAGCGATCCTGTATCTCACCGAGGCCCAGTTCACCACGGGCGCCTTCCTGGACGTCGACGGCGGCGTCTGAAACCGTTCCTGCTGCGCCGGCGCTTGGCCCCGCAGCGGCGGGAGCGGGGCAACGGCCGGGAATCGCGGCCGCCGACGCAGCGGGCACCGGCCGCCCGAGAGCTTGCGCTGCCGGCAGGGGCTGCCCGAGAGCTTGCGCTGCCGGCAGGGGCTGCCCGCTTCGGCCGTCGCGAGGGCGGTCTTCGGGCCGGGCCGCGCAGCGCCGATTGGCGCGCCCGGCCGCCCGGTCCGGGTCACGGCCCGAGGCCGGGCGAACGCCCGCGACGGGATCGGCGTACACCCCGCCGTCGGGCCGTCCGGCCCGGATCAGGCGCCCAGTTCGGCGGCGCTCGTGCGCAGCTCGTACTTCTGGACCTTGCCGGTGGAGGTCGTCGGCAGCGGCCCGAAGACGACGGTCCGCGGGCACTTGAAATGGGCCATGCGCTCGCGGCAGTAGGCGATGATCTCGTCCTCGGTCGCGGTCTCGCCCTCGCGCAGCTGGATGAAGGCGCAGGGCGTCTCGCCCCATTTGTCGTCGGGCCGGGCGACGACCGCGGAGGCGGCGATCGCGGGGTGGCGGGAGAGCACGCTCTCCACCTCCAGCGAGGAGATGTTCTCGCCGCCGGAGATGATCACGTCCTTGGCCCGGTCGGCGATGCGGATATAGCCGTCGGCCTCGACCACGCCCAGATCGCCGGTGTGATACCAGCCGCCCTCGAAGGCTTCGGCGGTGGCCTCCGGGTTCTTCAGATAGCCCTTCATGACGATGTTGCCGGCGAACACCAGCTCGCCCAGCGTCTCGCCGTCGTGCGGGACTTCGGCGCCGGTCTCGCGGTCGACGACCGTGAGCGCGGCCTGGGTCGGGTAGCGCACGCCCTGGCGGGCGTTCTTCTCCACCCGCGCTTCCAGCGACAGCGTCGCCCAGTCGTCGTGCTTGGCGCAGAGCGCGGCCGGGCCGTAGGTCTCGGTCAGGCCGTAAACGTGGGTCAGCGAGAAGCCGATGCCCTCCATGCCCTCGATCATGGCCGCCGGCGGCGCGGCCCCGGCGACCAGGCCGTGGACGGTCTGCTCGATGCGCGCGAGCTGGTCCGCGTCGGCATTGACGAGCATGGAATGCACGATGGGCGCGCCGCAGTAATGGCTCACGCGGTGACGCGCCATGGCGTCGATGATGGGTTCCGCGGCGACCTGGCGCAGACAGACGTTGGTGCCGGCCTTGGCCGCGATCGTCCAGGGAAAGCACCAGCCGTTGCAGTGGAACATCGGCAGCGTCCACAGATACACCGCGTGGGTGGGCATGTCCCAGGCCATGGCGTTGGTCATGGCGTTCAGATAAGCGCCGCGGTGGTGATAGACCACGCCCTTGGGGTTGCCGGTGGTGCCGGAGGTGAAGTTCAGCGAGATCGCGTTCCACTCGTCCTCGGGCAGCTGCCAGTCGAAGGCCGGATCGCCCTCGGCCACCAGCGCCTCGTATTCGATCTCGCCGATCGGCGCCTCGTCGCCGTCGTATTCCGGGTCGTCGATATCCACCACCACGGGCGGCGTATCGAGCTTGGCGATCGCCTCGGCCATCACGGGCGCGAACTGGCGGTCGACCATCACCATCTTCGCGCCGCCGAAATCGAGCATGAAGGCGAGCGTGTCCGCGTCCAGGCGCACATTCAGCGCGTTGAGCACCGCGCCGGCCATCGCGGGGGCGAAATGCATCTCGTAGGTGGCGGGAATATTGGGCGCCATGATCGCGACCACGTCGCTCTTGCCGATGCCGCGACGGGTCAGCGCGTCGGCCAGCTGGCGGCAGCGGCGATAGGTCTCGCCCCAGGTCCGGCGCAGCGTGCCGTGCACCAATGCGACGCGGTCGGGGTAGACGCCGCCCGACCAGGCCAGAAAGCTCGTCGGCGACAGGGCCGCGTGATTGGCGGCGTTGCGGGGCAGGCTCTCGAACGGATTGTCGGCGGTCATGGCGGCTTCGGCGGTGGTGGTGTCTCCTCGCAACGAATCGTGCCACAACGCCGCGCCCCGGTGCCGGCATCGGCCGAGCGCCGTGGAACGACCCGGGCCGGGCGCGTGTTTTAGACTGGCGCCTCGACCGCTCAGCCGGCCATCGCATTCAGGAGCCCTCCATGTCGCGCACCGTCCGCATCGCCACCGCCTGCCTGCTGGGCCTCGCCCTTGGCGCGTTCGGCGCATTGGCGCAGGCCCAGCCCTGGCCGGCGCCGATCCGCAGCATCGAGGACAAGGGCGTGACCATCGTCGGGCAGTTCGACGCGCCCGGCGGCATGCAGGGCTTCGCCGCCCGTGCCGGCGACCGGCCGGTGGCGCTCTACCTGACACCGGACGGCGAGCACGTGATCGTCGGCACCATGCTCGACGCCGACGGCGAGAACGTCTCCAAGCCGAAACTGGACGCACTGGTGAAGACGCCGAGCCGTGCCGACGCCTGGGCCGAGCTGGAACAGGCGCACTGGATCGGCGACGGCGACGACGACGCCCCGCGCACGCTGTATGTCTTCACCGACCCCAACTGCCCCTACTGCCACAAGTTCTACGAGGCGGCCCGGCCCTGGGTGGAGGCCGGCGCGGTGCAGCTGCGCCACATCCCGGTGGGCATCCTCAAGCCCACCAGCGAAGGCAAGGCCGCCGCGCTGCTCGCCGCGGACGATCCGGAAGAGGCGATGCGCGCGCACGAAAACAACTATCGCAGCGGCGGCATCGAGCCCATGGAAGATATCCCGGAGGAGCGCCGCGAACAGGTCGCCGCCAACAATCAGCTGATGTCGCGCGTGGGCGTGCGGGGCACGCCGGGCATCTTCTACCACGACAGCGCGGGCGAGGTGCAGGTCAAGCAGGGGGTACCCCGCGGCGAGCTGCGCGAGGAGATTCTCGGGCCGAAGCCCGACTAGGGCCACCGGGCCGACAGCGGATCGTCCCGCCGGCCGGCATGGCGTGCAGGCCGGCGCTGCGCGCTGCCGGCGCGTCGTCTCGCGCCCTCGAGCAGGCGACAGGCCATACGGGCGACGTCGCCCGTCGACCGGGCCCCATGGCGATTCTTTCAGGCCCGGCCGCGCCGTGCGGGCCGTGGCACGGTCATGCGCGCGTTACACTGGCGGCCAGAACGCCGCCGCGACGCGCGTTGCGGCCCCGTGACGGATCGCCGGAGACCCCATGCGAATCGGACTGTTCGTGCCCTGTTTCATCGACGCCTTCTATCCCGACGTGGGCATCGCCACGCTGGAACTGCTCGAGCGCTTCGGCTGCGACGTGGACTACCCCTTCGACCAGACCTGTTGTGGCCAGCCGATGGTCAATTCCGGTTGTCATGACGAAGCGCGCGCAACCGAAGCACTGTTCGTGAAGAACTTCGCGAAATACGATCGCATCGTGGCGCCGTCGGGCTCCTGCGTGCACCAGGTACGCGACAACCTAACCGCCATCGAACAAACGGCGGAGGTCAAGCATGTACGCGAGAACACGCTGGAACTGGTCGAGTTCCTGCACGATGAGCTCCAGGTCGAGGCTTTTCCCTGGGCGAACTTTCCGCACCGCGTGGGCTATCACGATTCCTGCAACACGCTGCGCAACCTCGGCCACGGCAAGCCGAGCGAGCTGCACGGCGAATACTTCTCCAAGCCGCGCGCGCTGCTGGAGAAAGTCGCCGGTATCGAGCTGGTAGCGATCGACCGGCCGGATGAATGCTGCGGTTTCGGTGGCACGTTTTCCGTGACCGAGCCTGAAGTGTCTACACAGATGGGACAGGACAAGATCGCCGATCATGGCCGCAACGGCGCCGAATACATCGTCTCCGCCGATTCGTCGTGCCTGATGCACCAGTCCGGCTGTGCCGCGCGCATCGGCGCGCCGATCCAGTTCAAGCACATCGCCGAGATTCTCAACGGGGCGAGCCAATGAGCACGAACCAGCCCGATCCAGCCGCGACCATCCAGAGCAAAACCGCCACCCGCGAAGCCCAACCACGCCCGGCCAAGGCCGCCGACGGCAAGCGTGTGGATCACGCCCGTTCGGCCAAGCAGTTTTTGAATGCACCGGAGCATGCCAAGTCCCACGACACACGCGTCTGGGCCATGCGCACCAAGCGCGACAAGCAGGCCCATACGATCGAGGAATGGGAGGAACTGCGCGAGCTGGCCAGCCAGATCAAGACACACACGCTTACCAACCTCGACACCTATCTGGAGCAGTTCGAGGCCAACGCCAAGGCCAACGGCATCCACGTGCACTGGGCCGCCGACGGCGCCGAGCACAACCGTATCGTCCACGAGATCTTCAAAGAGCACGGCGTCAAGAGCGTGATCAAGGCCAAGTCCATGCTCATGGAAGAGTGCGGCTTTCGCCATTACATGGACAGCATCGGCATCGACATCGTGGAAACCGATCTCGGCGAGCGTATCCAGCAGCTCGACGGCGAGGACCCGAGCCATATCGTGGTCCCGCCCGTACACAAGATGCGCTCGGACGTCGCCCGCCTGTTCGCCGAACAGCTCGGCTCCGATCCCGACAACGACGACGCCCACTATCTGGCCGGCGCACAGCGCGATGCCACCCGCCCGCTCATTCTGGACGCCGATGCGGGCATGACGGGTGCGAACTTCGCGGTCGCCGAAACCGGCGGCTTCGTGGTCTGTACCAACGAAGGCAATGCGGATCTATCCGCCAACGTGCCGAACCTGCACGTAGCCTCGATCGGCATCGAAAAGCTCGTGCCGCGGGTCGAGGACATGGGCGTATTCATCCGCCTGCTTTCTAGATCCGCGCTCGGCTCGCCGATCACCCAGTACACCTCGCATTTCCGTGCGCCCAAGCAAGGCGGCGAAATGCATATCGTGCTGGTCGACAACGGCCGCTCCAAACGGCTGGGACAGGAGCGCTTCTGGTCGTCGCTCAAATGCATTCGTTGTGGCGCCTGCATGAACACCTGCCCGGTATATCGGCGCTCGGGCGGGCTGAGCTACGG